>AP019701.1:3909397-5339096 GCA_006738865.1 Allostella sp. ATCC 35155 | reverse complement strand
CGTTGAACGCGCGCTCGAAGCCGGCCCGGGTCGCGGCGATGGCCGCGGCGCGCGAGCGCGCTCCCGACCGGCAGAGGAACAGGATGGTCTGGTCGCGCCCGATCCCCGACTTCTCCAGCGACTGGACGAAGTCGGGAGCGATCTCCATGGTCGGAAACCATTGCCAGGACTGGAAGGCGGCGCGCTTGCCCAGCGTCGAGAGGTCCGGCACGCCGACGAACATCCATTCGGGCCGTGTGCGCACGTCGATCAGGACAGACCGGGAATCCTCGGCGAGCATTCGCCAGGCTTCCCGGGAGGACACATCGCCGGCATAGGCGGCGCCCCCGCCACCTTCGTTCGACGCTGCGCGCAGCGGACTAACGGACATTGCGCTCCCCCGATCCCGCCGGCCCGCATTCTACGACCGTAACCGGCGATATCCCTGGTCAAGATGTTCGGATGAACGACAAGCAGAACAATGGCTTGGCTTGATTTTCAGCCCGTCGCGGATGATGCCCCTCTCCCCCTCCAGGCACCGTCCACGGTCCGGTCGAGGGGAGTGTAGACCCGCCCGTCACGGACTCGCAACGGACTCACCGGAGGAAGATTCCGCGGCTCCGCCGACCCGCTTCCGCACTGCAGGCGCGCGGAAGCGCCGCGCGGCGCACTCGCCGCACGGCGGAACGCCAAGCGCCGTTCGTCAGGCCGAGATGGACTTGATGCGGGCCGAAAGGCGCGACAGCTTGCGGGCGACGGTGTTCTTGTGGAGGACGCCCTTGGTCACGCCGCCCTGCATCTCGGGCTGGGCCGCGCGGAACGCCTCCTGGGCGGCTGCCTTGTCACCCGAAGCGATCGCGAGTTCGACCTTCTTCACGAAGGTGCGGATGCGGCTCATGCGGGCGCCGTTCACCGCGGTGCGGCGGATGGTCTGGCGGGCACGCTTCTCCGCCGACTTATGCTGGGCCATGTCGGTCCCTGCCTCTCAAAGTATCCAGAAATGAGGCGCGGCTTATAGAACCGCACCTGCCACGCGTCAATACGGGGACGGCGGATTCATCCACAGGCATGGCCACGGCGGCAGGTCGCCGCCGCCCCGGCTTCTCACATCCTGTTCCGCCCCGGAGGCGCCGCCAAGACAACTAGCGATTGCGGAAAGCCGGGGGGCGCTTCTCGATGAAGGCCGCCATGCCTTCCTTCTGATCCTCCGTCGCGAAGGTCGAATGGAACAGCCGGCGCTCGAAGCGGACACCCTCGGCCAGCGTCGTCTCGAACGCGCGGTTCACGGCCTCCTTGGCCAGCATCACGACGGGCAGCGAGAGACCCGCCATCTTCGCGGCCGCCGCGACCGCCTCGTCGAGCAGATCGGCCGCCGGCACGACGCGCGAGACCAGGCCCGCCCGCTCGGCCTCGGCCGCATCCATCATCCGGCCGGTCAGCACCATCTCCATCGCCTTCGACTTGCCGACGGCCCGGGTCAGCCGCTGGGTGCCGCCGGCGCCGGGGATGGTGCCGATGGTGATCTCCGGCTGGCCGAACTTCGCCGTGTCGGCGGCGATGATGAAGTCGCACATCATCGCGACCTCGCAGCCGCCGCCCAGCGCGAAGCCCGCGACCGCCGCCACGATCGGCTTGCGGCAGGTCGTGATGCGCTCCCAGCCGCTGGTGATGAAGTCGGCCAGGTAGACGTCCATGTAGTCGCGCGTCGCCATCTCCTTGATGTCGGCGCCGGCCGCGAATGCGCGCTCGCTGCCGGTCACGACGACGGCGCCGATGCCGGGATCGGCCTCGAAGGCGTCGAGCGCCTGGCCGAGCTCCCGCACGAGCTGGGCCGAGAGCGCGTTCAGCGCCTTCGGGCGGTTGAGCGTGACGATGCCGACCTTGCCTCGCGTCTCGACGAGGACCGTCTCGTAGGCCATGGGAAATCTCCGTTGCGGAAGGAAGTTCGGAGGGGGCGGCCCGCGGCCTCCCCACTCACCGCGGCGATAGCGAGAAGCGCACGACCAGCGCCCCGTCCTGCCCGTCGAAGCCGAGCCGAAGCACCTCGCCCTCCCGCCGGTAGGTGGGGCTGCGCCCGCTCCAGCCGAGTTGCGGCAGCGTCTCGTCGTAGAAGCGCACGACGTCGCCGCGGCGCACGGCGCCGGCGGCATAGCTCTCGACGATGCGGCCGTTCGGCTTGTCGAAGACGAGGCTGCGATCGGGCAGGGCTTCGAGGCCCGTCATCAAGGGCACGTCCTCGAGCCCATCGACGAAGAACTCCGTCGCGGTGGCAGGCGCGGCCGCCAGGACGAGGGCGGCGGCGAGTGCGTAGTGGCGCAGGAACCGCAGCATAGGCCCTTCGCCTATAGCATTACCGCTGGCAGCGCGCACAATAGAATGTGGATCGCCCGGCCTGCGCGACTCGGCGCACCGAAGCGGACGCGGCGCAGCGGCGGCACGGTTCGCCCTCGCGGCCATAGACCGTCCAGTCGTGCTGAAAGTAACCGAGTTCGCCCGAGGTCTGGACATAGTCGCGGATGGACGAGCCGCCGGCCGCGATGGCCCGTTCGAGCACGTCGCGGATCGCCGCCGCCAGCCGGTCGGCACGGGCGCCGACCACCGTCATGGCGAGCCGCGACGGCGACAGCCGGGCGAGATGCAGCGCCTCGCACGCATAGATGTTCCCGATTCCCGCCACCACCCGCTGGTCGAGCAGCGCCGCCTTGATCGGCGTGCGACGGCCGGCCAGGGCGGCCGCGAGCAGCGCCCCGTCGAATTCCGGGCCGAGCGGCTCGGGGCCGATCCCTACGAGCAGCGGATGGGCTTCCAGCGCGCCGGGTTCGGCCAGATCGATCCGGCCGAACCGGCGCGCGTCGTTGAAGCGCAGGACCGTGCCGTCGTCGAGATGCAGCACGACGTGATCGTGCGGATCCTGCCGGTTGGGCGCCTGTCCCGGCAGGGCGATGGTGATCCGCCCGGACATGCCGAGATGGGCCAGGACGACCGTCCCGTCGTCGAGTTCGACCAGGATGTACTTGGCGCGCCGGCGGACGGCCGCGACGCGGCGGCCTTCGAGCCGCGCCACCAGGTCGACCGGCATGGGCGCGCGCAGATCGGGCCGGTTCTTCTCGACGCGGCGGATGTGCCGGCCGACCATGTGGCGCGCCAGCCCGCGCACCACCGTCTCGACCTCGGGCAATTCGGGCATGGCCGCTTTCGTAGCGCAGGATGGTGGTCGTGGGCTATCGTCCGCCGCCATGACCACCCGCATTCCGGACGACGCCGCAGCCCCCTACGCGGAAGAGGCCGATTTCGGCTATCGCCGGATTCCGGCCGCCGAGAAGGCCGGTGCGGTGCGCGGCGTATTCGAGAGCGTCGCCCGCCGCTACGACCTGATGAACGACCTGATGAGCGCGGGGGTCCACCGGCTCTGGAAGGACGCGATGGTCTCGCGGCTGCATCCGCGGGCCGGCGAGCGCATCCTGGACCTCGCGGGCGGCACCGGGGACATCGCGCTGCGCATCCTGGGCCGCGCCCCCGAGGCGACCGTCACGGTGGTGGACCTGACGCCGGCCATGCTGGCCGTCGGCCGCGACCGCGCCATCGACCGCGGAATCATGGCCGGCATCGACTGGGTCGCCGGAAACGCCGAGCAGCTGCCGCTCGCCGACCGCGCGGTCGATGCGGTCACCATCGCCTTCGGTCTGCGCAACGTCACCCACCGGGACCGGGCGCTGGCCGAGATCCGGCGGGTGCTGCGGCCGGGCGGCCGCTTTCTCTGCCTGGAATTCTCGCGCGTCGTGGTGCCCGGCCTCGACCGGCTCTACGATGCCTACTCCTTCTCGGTGCTGCCCCGCCTCGGCGGGATGGTGGCCGGCGACCGCGAATCCTACCGCT
This sequence comes from Allostella sp. ATCC 35155, assembly GCA_006738865.1. GTDB lineage: Bacteria > Pseudomonadota > Alphaproteobacteria > ATCC43930 > Allostellaceae > Allostella. The sequence continues at coordinate 5,335,241 of AP019701.1, read as the reverse complement.
ATCTCGTCGAGAGCATTCGTCGGTTCCCCGACCAGCCCACCCTCGCGGGCGAGATGACGGCCGTCGGACTGCAGCAGGTGCGCTGGACCAGCCTGTCCGGCGGCATCGCCGCGCTGCACAGCGGCTGGCGGCTCTGAGAACCCTCCCCGAATTGGCGGCGCAAGCCTGTGCGATCCGTGACGGCACGTTTCACTCGCGGTCGGCCGAGCATGGCGACCCGGCCCGCTCGCCCCGCATGACGGCGCGGGCAACGGCATGATCGCGCTGGCGCGCAGCCTGCGCCACCTGTGGCGGCTGGCCTGGATCGCCTTCGTCCTGGCGCGCCACGACGCGCTGTTCCCGCTGGAGCGCATCGGCGTCGTCCCCGGACTGACGCTGATCGCCCGCGCCATCCGCCGGCCCGGCCAGGGTCGCCCCGGAGAGCGCCTGGCAGCGGCGTTGCAGCGCCTCGGCCCCTCCTTCATCAAGGCGGGGCAGACGCTTTCGACCCGGGCCGACCTGATGGGAGAGGAGGTCGCGGCCGACCTCGCCGGCCTGCGCGACCGGCTGCCCCCCTTCTCCGGCGCCGTCGCGCGCGCCACCATCGCCGCCGACCTCGGCCAGCCGGTGGAGACGCTGTTCGCCGCCTTCGACGAGGTGCCGATCGCCGCCGCCTCGATCGCCCAGGTGCATTTCGCCGTCACCCCGGATGGCCGGACCGTCGCGGTGAAGGTCCTGCGCCCGGGCATCGAGGCGGCATTCCAGCGCGACCTCGACCTCTTCCGCTGGCTCGCGGACATGACCGAGCGCGCGCTTCCGGCCAGCCGCCGCCTCAAGCCGCGCGAGGTCGTCGCCACCTTCGCCGAGACCGTGCGGCTGGAAATGGATCTGCGCTTCGAGGCGGCCGCCGCCTCCGAGCTCGCGGAGAATTTCGCCGGCGATCCGGGCTTTCGCGTGCCCGCCGTCGACTGGCAGCGCACCGGCCAGCGCGTGCTCACCACCGAGCGGGTCGTCGGCATCCCGATCTCCGACCGCGCGGCGCTGGTCGCCGCCGGCCACGACCTCGACCAGGTGCTGACGAATGCCGCCGCGGCCTTCTTCCAGCAGGTCTTCCGCGACGGCTTCTTCCATGGCGACATGCATCCCGGCAACTGCTTCGTCGCCCCGGACGGTGCGGTGGTGGCGGTCGATTTCGGCATCATGGGCCGCCTCGACCTCGCCACGCGCGAGTTCCTCGCCGACATGCTGATGGGCTTCCTCGACGGCAACTACCGGCAGGTGGCCGACGTCCATTTCCGCGCCGGCTACGTCCCGGCGACCCAGTCGCGCGACCTCTTCATGCAGGCCTGCCGGTCGATCGGCGAGCCGATCTTCGGCCGGCCGTTGGCGGAAATCTCCCTGGCCAGCCTGCTCGGGCAGCTCTTCGCCATCACCGAGCAGTTCCACATGGAGGCACAGCCGCAGCTCCTGCTGCTGCAGAAGACCATGCTGGTGGCCGAGGGGGTCGGCCGCGCGCTCAACCCCAAGGTCAACATGTGGACGCTGGCCCGGCCGCTGATCGAGGATTGGATGATCGAGCACCGCGGGCCCGAAGCGCGCGTGCGCCGCGGCCTCGAGGACGCGGTCGCCACGGTGCGCCGCCTGCCGGCGCTCATCGATGCCGTCGAGCGCCTGGCCGAGCAGGCGCGGGTCGGCATCCGGCTCCACCCCGACACCCGCCGCGCCCAGCTATCCCGGCGCACCGCGACCGTGGCCATGGCATTGGCCGTCACGGCGCTCGCCGTGGCATTGTTCGCGCTGGCCGGCTGAACTAGGCTGCGCCTCCACGGCCGAAACGGGGGAAGCGATGATGCAGCTGGGCAGAATGACCATCGCACTGGCGCTCGCCACAGGGCTAGCCGGTTGCGCCGATGCGGAGCCGCCGCCCGCCCCGCGCCCCGCCGTCGCGACGCTGGAATGCACCCAGGCCGTCTGGGGCGGCAGCCCGTACGGAGTGCCGCCGCACGGCGTCTCGCTGCTCGCGGGCCCGCCGGAAGCCGTCGGCATCTACGGCACGCCCGGGACGGCGCCCTGGGGCCTGGTCTGCATCAACGGGTTCGCCCGCACCGGCTGCAACATCTCGCCGGAGACCCGGCTCGCGCCCTATCCGGCGGCCGCGACCGCGACTCCCGACATCGACGCGTGGGATCTGCGCAGCGACGGCACGCCCGACGGCAATGGCTGCTACACGACCCGTCCGGAACTGATCTCGCGCGCGGCCATCTCGATCTCCTGCTGCCGGGTCGCCCAACGCCGCTGACGGACGGATTTCCGAGACCGGGCGGATTGCCGCGCAAGAAGCGGAACGCGGCGCGGCGGCCGACGGCGTAGGCCCCATGGATCCCCGGGAGGATCCATGGACCACGCCGCGCTGTCGCCCGCATTCCGCCGTCTCGCCCGCTCCAACCTCGCAGCGCAGCTGGCCGAGCAGCTCGCCCTCGCCGCGGTTCCGCTGACCGCGGTTCTCGCGCTCGGCGGCGAGGCCGGCGCGACCGGGCTGCTCGCGATGGCGCAGACGCTTCCCTTCCTCTTGCTGGCCCTGCCGCTGGGCGTGCTGGCCGACCGCTGCGACCGCCGCCGCTTGATGGCGCAGGCGGAATGGGTGCGGGCCGCGGCCCTCCTCGCAATCCCGGCCGCCGCCTGGCTCGGATGGCTGTCGCTGCCGCTCCTGGGCCTGTTCGCCGGCATCGCCGCCATCGGGACGGTCGCCTATTCGGTCGCCGCCCCCGCGATCGTGCCGGCGCTGGTGCCGCAAGGCGCGCTCGCGACGGCCAACAGCCGGCTCGAACTGGTGCGCAGCATCGCCTATGCCGGCGGCCCCGCGCTTGCCGGTGCACTGGTCGGCGGCACCGGCACGGCCGTCGCCTTCGTCGCGGCCGCGCTGCTGTCGGCCCTGGCCGCGATCCTGCTGGCGGGCCTGCCGGAGCCCCCGCGCGCCGCACGCCCGCCGCATCGCCGGCCATTGGCCGACCTGGCCGAGGGCGCGGTCTTCGTCTGGCGACACCCGTTGCTGCGCCCGATCGCCGCCACCGCCACCGTCTGGAACCTGTCCTGGTTCCTTCTCCAGGCCGCCTATGTGCCCCACGCGGCCGGCACGCTCGGCCTCGATGCCGCCGGCATCGGCCTTTCGCTGGCCGCCTACGGCGCCGGGATGGTCGCGGGCGCAGCGGCGGCGCCGGCAGTCGCGCGGGCGCTGCCGATCGGCCGGATGATCGCCGTCGGTCCGGTCGTCTCGGTTGCCGCCGGCGGGCTGATGGCGCTGTCCATCGCCTGGCCGGAACCCATGGTCGCGGGCGCCGGTCTCTTCCTCTTCGGCGCCGGCCCGATCCTGTGGACGATCGGCCAGACGACCCTGCGTCAGGCCGCGACCCCGCCCGAACTGCTGGGTCGCGTGTCGGCGCTGCTGACGATGGCGACCTTCGGCGCCCGCCCGCTCGGCGCCGGCCTCGGCGCTCTCGTCGGCGCCGCCTGGGGCCCCGCTCCGTGCATCCTGCTGGCCGCCGCCGGTTTCGTCGCGCAGGCCGCGATCATCGCCGCATCGGCGGTGCCGCGCGTGCGCACCCTTTCCGGGGCCGCGCCCGCGCCTCAGCCGGTCAGCGCCTGATAGACGAGATTGCGGAACAGCTGGCGATAGTACTGACGCTGATTGGGTGCCTGCATCATCAGGATCGCGATGAGCCGCTCGGCCGGATCGATCCAGAAGTAGGTGCCGCCGACGCCGCTCCAGTAGCAGTCGCCGGCCGTTCCCGGGATGTAGGACACCCCGGCGCCGAGGCGCACCGCGAAGCCCAGCCCGAACCCGTAGCCCGGCCCCGGCAGGTAGCTCGCCCCGCGGTCGATGTCGCCCATATGGTCGGCCATCATCAGGGCCACGCTCTTGGGCGAGACCAGCCGCACGTCGCCGAGCGCACCGCCGCCGAGGAAGAGGCGGCAGAGGCGGAGATAGTCGGCTGCCGTCGAGACCCCGCCGCCGCCGCCCGATTTGTAGGCGACGGGCTTGGCGACGTCGTTCAGGACCGGCACCTCTCCCGTGCCGGGATCGACGCCGGGCTGGGCGATGCGATGATGCTGGCCCTCCGGCACGTCGAAGCCCGAATCGGCCATCCCGAGCGGGCCGAAGATCCGTTCGGCGAAGAAGCGGTCGAGCGGCAGGCCCGAGACGATCTCGACGATGCGGCCCAGCACGTCGGTCGAGACGCCGTATTCGAAGCGCTCCCCGGGCTGGAAGGCGAGCGGCACGCGGGCCAGCTTCTCGACCAGCGTGGCATTGTCCTCGGCGCGCAGGCCGATCGCGGCCGCGCGATAGGCATGATGGACCGGCGTCTCGCCGTAATGGCCGTAGACGAGGCCCGAAGTGTGCCGCAGCAGGTCCTGCACGGTCGGCTCGCGCCGCAGCGGCGCGCCTTCGACTCCGACGCGGAGATCGGCGAAGGCGGGGATGAAGCGGCTGAGCGGGTCGGAGAGCAGGAGCCGCCCCTCTTCGGCCAGCATCATGATGGCGAGGCTCGTCACCGGCTTCGTCATCGAATAGATGCGGAAGATCGAATCGACGGTCATGGCCGTGCCCGCGGCCGGGTCGCGCTGCCCCACGGCCTCGCAATGGACGATTGCGCCGTCGCGGGCGACGAGCGAGACCGCGCCGGCGATCCGGCCGGCCTGGGCATCCGCGCCGAGGACGGCGGATATGCGCCCGAGGCGGTCGGCGCAGAACCCGACCGACTGGGGCGGGGCGGGCTGAGGTTCGATGCGGTCCATGGGGCGACCTCGCGTCTGGCGATCCGGGGAAACGAGAGAGGGGGAAACGGCGAGCCTAGTCTATTCCTCGCGGCGGGCGAAGCCGCCGAGCCGCACGAAGCTGACGAGCGCGGCGATGCCGGCGCAGGCTCCGCCGAGCGCCAGCGCCACCACCGCGCCGTGCGTCGCGCCCGGCGCGGTGCCGACGAGGCCGAATATGACGGCGACGAAGGCCGCACCGCTGGTCTGACCCAGCAGGCGCGAGGTCGAGAGGACGCCGCCCGCCGCCCCGCTGCGCTCGCGCGGGACGCTGGACAGGAGGGCGCGGTTGTTCGGCGCCTGGAAGAAGCCGAAGCCCAGTCCGCAGATCGCCATGCGCCAGACGATGTCGGCCGTCGTCGGCGCTTCGGGCGTGGTCGCGAGCAGGAAAAGGCCGATGGCCATGACCGCGAGCCCGCCGCCGGCCAGCAGCCCGACGGGATAGCGGTCGGCCGCCCGCCCCGAGAAGGGCGCGACGGCGGCCACCGCGATCGGCCATGCGGTCATGAGAAACCCCGCCTCGACCTGCGTGCGCCCGGCCACCGCAATGAAGAAGAAGGGCAGGGCCACGATCGCCAGCGACTGGGCCATGTAGGCGGCGATGGCGGTCGCGACCGAGAGCGAGAAGGCGGGACGGCGGAACAGCGCGACCGGCAGCATCGGCACCGCCAACCGGCCCTGTCGCCGCACGAACAGCCATCCGCCCAGCATCGCGATACAGAGCGGCGCCAGCACCAGCAGGCCGCCGCCATGGGCGATGCCGTCGACGGCCGCGAGCACGAGACCCAGCGTCGCGATGCTGAGCAGCGCGCTCGGGACGTCGAACCGATGCCGCGATCCCTCCATGTGCGGCAGGAACCGGATGGCGAAGGCGAGCGCCACCAGCCCGAACGGAACCGCGACGGCGAAGAGCCAGGGCCAGTCCGCGACCGACAGCACGACGGCGGCGAGCGACGGTCCCGCCGCCGACCCCGTGGCGACCACCAGCGAATTGATCCCGACCCCCTGGCCGAGCTTGGCGCGAGGAAAGACATAACGGACGAGGGCAGAGTTCACGCTCATGACGCCGGCCGCCCCGAAGCCCTGGGCGAGGCGGGCCGCGATCAGCACGGGCATCGAATCCGCGGTCGCCGAGACGAGCGCGCACGCCGTGAACAGGACAAGCCCGCCGATATAGATCCGGCGATAGCCGACGATGTCGCCCAGCGCGGCCAGCGGCAGCAGGGCGACGGTAATCGCGATCTGATAGGCGTTGACGACCCAGATCGAGGCGGAAGGGCTGATCCCGAGATCGCGGCCGATCGTCGGGAGGGCGACGTTCGCCATCCCCATGTCGACGACGACGAGCGAGATGGCGATCGCGAGCGAGAGCACGGCCCAGCGCCGCTCTCGCGGCGGCAGCCCGTCATTGGCATCCATGGATGGGTTCGATCGGCGGTCGGCGGAAGATTGGGAGGATGGGCCGCCGCACGGCGTTTCGCAAGCGCGAGAGACGCCGGCGTGGAGACGGCAGGCCGGCTTGCCGCAACCGCGCGCTGCCCCTACGCTGCGGTGCGAAACGAGCGGAGGCCCCACCCATGCTCGCAGGCAAGCGCATCCTGCTGATCATCGCCGGCGGCATCGCCGCCTACAAGTCGCTCGACCTGATCCGGCGCCTGCGCGAACGGGGGGCCGGAGTGCGCTGCATCCTGACCCGTTCCGGCGCCGAGTTCGTGACGCCGCTCGCCGTCGCGTCCCTCAGCGAGGAGAAGGTCTACCAGGAACTCTTCTCGCTGACCGACGAAAGCGAGATGGGCCATATCCGGCTGTCGCGCGAGGCCGACCTCGTCGTCGTCGCCCCGGCGACGGCCGATCTCCTGGGCAAGATGGCGGCCGGCCTCGCCGACGACCTCGCCTCGACGGCGCTGCTCGCGACCGACAAGCCGGTGCTGGTCGCGCCGACCATGAACGTCATGATGTGGGCGCACCCGGCCGTGCAGGCGAACGTCGCGCTGCTGGCGGCACGGGGCGTGCGCCGCGTCGGTCCTGGCAGCGGCGAACTCGCCTGCGGCGAGGTGGGATCGGGCCGAATGGCCGAGCCGCTGCAGATCGTGGCGGCGATCGAGGACTTCTTTGCGGAGGCCGCCGGGTCGCGGCCGCTGACCGGCCGTCGCGCCATCGTCACCAGCGGACCGACCCGCGAGCCGATCGACCCCGTCCGCTACATCGCCAACCGTTCGTCGGGAAAGCAGGGCCATGCGGTCGCGGCCGCACTCGCGGCGGCCGGCGCCGAGACGGTCCTGGTCAGCGGTCCGACCGCCGAGCCCGACCCGCCCGGCGCCACCGTGGTCAGCGTGGAGACGGCCCGCGAGATGCTGGCGGCGTGCCGGACCGCCCTGCCGGCCGACATCCTGGTCTGTGCCGCGGCCGTCGTCGACTGGCGGCCGGCGGAGGTCGCCGCCGGAAAGCTGAAGAAGGACGGCAGTACGCCATCCCTCCATCTCGTCGAGAATCCAGACATCCTGGCAACGCTGGCGCGCAGCGCCGAACGACCGGCGCTGGTCGTCGGCTTCGCGGCGGAAACCAGCGACGTCGTCGCCTATGCGCGGGCCAAGCTGGCGAGGAAGAACTGCGACTGGATCCTGGCGAACGACGTGTCGCCGGCGACCGGCACGTTCGGCGGCGACCACAACACCGTGCATCTGGTGGCGGCCGACCGGGTCGAGGACTGGCCGCGCATGACCAAGCGCCAGGTGGCGGACCGCCTCGCCGCGCGGATCGCGGAGCATTTTCGCAATTAGTTCCCCAGAGTGACGAATATGTCTCCCGAACGCCGGATTATCAATTCATCGAGGGAGTCCTACCTTCTCCTCATCGCGACGGGGTGATCCCCGGCCCGCTGGAACTGAAGGAGACTCCGATGCGCAATCTTCGCACCCTGACCGCCGCCGCCCTGTTTGCCGTGACCGCGGCCGCTGCCCCGCTGGCCGCCGCCGGCCTCGACGAAGGCAAGTTCGGCAGCAACCTCGACCAGGGCAAGTACGGACAGAGCCTGGACGAGGGCAAGTTCGGCGCCAATGCCGACGAGGGCAAGCTGGGCCGCAACCAGGACGACGGCAAGTTCGGCGCGAACCAGGAGGACGGCAAGTACGGCCGCAACCTCGACGAGGGGAAGTTCGGCGCGGCGACCTTCGACGGCCGCTGATCGCCACGGCGCGATCTGCCCCCACGGGGGGGCACAACCGAAAACGAGAGGGCGGTCGCCAGCCAGGCGGCCGCCCTCTCTTCGTTTCAGGACCGGGCTGCGTGGCGATCCATGGCCGCGCGGATCAGATCCTCCGCCTCGGCGGTGTCGACCCAGCGCACGACCTTGACCCACTTGCCCTTCTCCAGATCCTTGTAGTGCTCGAAGAAGTGGGCGATCTGGTCGACCAGCACCTGGGGCAGGTCGCGATAACTGCGGATGTTCGAATAGAACGGGTGCAGCTTGTCGACCGGCACCGCCAGGATCTTCTCGTCGAAGCCGCTCTCGTCCTCCATCAGCAGCGCGCCCACCGGCCGGCAGCGGATCACCGCGCCCGGCACCACCGGGACATTGGCCACCACCATCACGTCGCAGGGGTCGCCATCCTCCGACAGCGTGTGCGGGATGAAGCCGTAATTGCCCGGATAGAACATGGCCGTGTGCAGGAACCGGTCGACGAACATCGCGCCGGATTCCTTGTCGAGTTCGTACTTCACCGGCACGCCGCCGATCGGGATCTCGATCAGCGCATGCAGGTCGTGCGGCGGATTGCGGCCCGCCGAGATCTTGGAGATGTCCATGGGGCCGGCATATAGGCACCGACGCCGGGCTGCGCCACTCCGCGTCCGGCCGCAAATGGCCGCACCCGGCGACGCGCCTTCCACCGGTATACCAGGGCGCGCTAGGCTGCCTTCGCCCGGTCGCCGGCTCCCGCCGGCCTCGCCGCCGGGCGTCGATCCGCCCAATAGCTCCCAGTGAGGCATCCCATGTCCATCGTCCGCCACGGCCGGAATCCCGGTACCGCCGGTCTCGACCGCGCCAGCCAGGTCGTCGTCCACAACGGCACCGTCTATTTCGTCGTCACCGGCAACCGCCCCTTCGAGGGAACGCCGTCGGCCGCCGAGCAGGCCAAGCAGTGCCTTGCCAAGGCCGAGGAGCGCCTCGCCGCCGCCGGCTCCAGCAAGTCGAAGCTTCTGACGGTCCAGATCTGGCTGTCCGACATGCGCTACTTCCAGGAGGTCAACGCGGTCTACGACCCCTGGCTCGACCAGCAGAACCTGCCGGTGCGCTGCTGTGCGGCGGTCGAGCTCGGCCATCCCGACCTCAAGGTCGAGATGATCATGGTCGCTGCCCTCTGATCGGCCGGGTCCGCCGCGCGCCACAGGCATGCGGCGGACCCCTATATTGATGCTCTAGACATCAGTATCGCTGGAACATACATTTTAGATCATGTTCCAGACGGTACTTCTGCGGTGATCACCGCCGCCCAGATGCGGGCGGCGCGCGCCCTGCTCGGCATCGACCAGCGCACGCTGGCCGAACTCTCGGGCGTGTCCCTGCCGACCATCCAGCGGATGGAAGCGAGCGAGGGCAATGTCCGCGGCGTCGTCGACACCCTGACGAAGGTGGTGGAGGCGTTGAACCACGCCGGCGTCGAGCTGATCGGCGACCATGGCCGCAGCGATGGCGGCGGTCGCGGCGTCCGCTTCCGGGAGGCGCCCGACAAGGCGGTGCCCCCCCGCACCCCGCGCTGAGGGGATCGGCCATGCCCGGCAGGCGCCAGCCGCCCGAACCCAGCTTCGTCGAGCTGTTCACGCCCAAGCTCGTCACCGTTCTGCGCGAGGGCTACCGACTCGCCGACTTCCGCAGCGACGCCGTCGCCGGCCTCACGGTCGCCATCGTCGCCCTGCCGCTGTCGATGGCGATCGCCATCGCATCGGGCGCGGGCCCCGAGCGCGGCCTCTATACCGCCATCATCGGCGGCTTTCTCATTTCGCTGCTCGGCGGCAGCCGCTTCCAGATCGGCGGCCCCGCCGGCGCCTTCATCGTGCTGGTCGCCGCCACGGTCGACCGCCACGGCATCGACGGGCTGCTGCTGGCGACGCTGCTGGCCGGCTTCCTGCTGCTCGCGCTGGGCTTCCTGCGCCTCGGCACCTACGTCAAGTTCATCCCCTATCCGGTGACGGTCGGCTTCACCGCCGGCATCGCGGTGATCATCTTCGCCAGCCAGATCAAGGAACTGCTGGGCCTGACCCTGCCCGGCCGCGAGCCCGGCGAGATCGTCGAGAAGCTGCACGTCCTGGGCGGTGCGATCGACACGATCAACCCGGCAGCGATCGCCGTCGCGGCCGGAACGATCGCCATCATCGCCGGCCTCAAGCGGTTCCGCCCCTCCTGGCCGGGCCTGCTGATCGCAGTCGTCGCCGCCTCGGCGGCGGCCGCGCTGCTCGGCCTGCCGGTCGAGACCGTCGGCACCCGGTTCGGCGGCATCCCGCGCAGCCTGCCGGTCCCGGAACTGCCCCCCATTTCGTGGGACAAGGTGCAGGCGGTCCTGCCCGACGCCATCGCCTTCGCGCTGCTGGGCGCCATCGAGTCGCTGCTCTCGGCGGTCGTCGCGGACGGCATGACCGGCCGCCGCCACCGCTCGAACTGCGAACTGGTCGCGCAGGGCGCGGCCAACATCGGCTCGGCCCTCTTCGGCGGCATCTGCGCCACCGGCACCATCGCGCGCACGGCGACGAACGTCCGCGCCGGCGCGCGCGGCCCCGTCGCCGGGATCCTGCATGCCGTCTTCCTGTTGCTCTTCATGCTGGTCGCAGCGCCGCTGGCGAGCTTCATCCCGCTGGCGGCGCTGGCCGCCGTCCTCGCCATCGTCGCCTGGAACATGGCCGAGAAGCACGAATTCGCCGTCCTCCTGCGCGCCTCGCGCGGCGATGCGCTGGTGCTGCTGGCGACCTTCCTCCTCACCGTGTTCCGCGACCTGACCGAGGGCATCGTCGTCGGCTTCGCGCTGGGCGCGGTGCTGTTCATCCACCGCATGGCCGAGGCGACCGGGATCGAGGCCGAGGCCCCCCTTGTCGCCGAGGACGAGGCGGACGGCACCACCGCCCAGCGGACGCGCTACGATCCCGATCTCGCCACCAATCCCGAGGTCGTGGTCTACCGCATCACCGGCGCGCTCTTCTTCGGCGCCGCCTCGACCGTCGGCTCCGTCCTCGACCGCATCGCCGACCAGCGACGCGCCTTCGTCGTCGACCTGTCGGCGGTGCCGTTCCTCGATTCGACGGCGGCCAACACGCTGGCCGGTGCGGCGCGCAAGGCTGCCCACCGCGACGTCCGCTTCTTCATCACCGGCGCTTCGGCCGGAGTCCGGAGGACGCTGATCGCCCATGGCGTGACCGCGCCCGGGGTCGAGTACCGCCCCACCATCGCCGATGCGGTCGCCGAGGCGACCGCGGCCTAGGCATCAGAGGCGATAGACCCGCGCCGCCGTGTCGTGAAAGAGGCTGGCCTTCTCGGCTGCCGAACAGCCGGATGCCAGGCGCTTGAAGGAATTCCACAGCACCGCGTAGCTGCAGCTCAGCTTGTCGACCGGGAAGTTGGATTCGAACATGCAGCGCCCGACGCCGAAGAGGTCGATCACCGTCTCGTGGTAGCGCCGCGTCGCCTCCGCCAGTTCCGAACTGGAGGGCGGGCGCGGGCGGAGGTGGAAATCGAACCCGTTCATCTCCATGACGAGCCCGCCCAGCTTGGCCACGACGTTGGGGCATTCGGCGAGCGGTCCGATCGCCTGCCGCCACTCCGCGAAGGTGACGTCCGGCCGTCCGGCATAGGGGCCGACGCCGATCGGCCCGCCGAAATGGTTGAGGATGATCGTCGTGTCCGGGAAGGCGCGGGCGAGGTCCGTCAGGTGCGGGATCTGGGGGTGGAAGCACCATGCCTCGAAGGTAAGGCCGCGCGGCGCCAGTTCCGCAAATCCGGCCCGGAACGCCGCCTCGCCATAGATGTTCGGCGGCGGATTGTTGCGTGGGCGCCGCAGGGCCGGACTCTCGTGCCGGGCAGCCTGCACCCGCACGCCGCGGAACCGGCCGTTGCCGGCCGCGATGTGTGCATCGAGGGAGCGTGCGGCGATCGACGCACCATGCTGCAGCGGCGCATAGCCGACGATCCCGGCTGCAATCCGGCAGGGCCCGTAGAGCCCGGACGCGCTCATCGCCGCGATGCCGTTGACGAATTCCGTCTCGCCCACCGGCCGCAGCTCCTCCGGCCCGTCGGCCCGGTACATCGCGCCGCACTCGACGAAGACGGTCGAGACGACGTTGTGCCCGGAGCCGACATCGGCCAGCACGTCATCGAGCAGGTAGCGCGCCTGGACATAGTCGCTGCGACCGTCCCACAGATGATGGTGCGGATCGCAGATCGGCAGTTCCGGCTCCAGAACCTCCTCGACGGTCCCATCCAGCCACGCGGCGTTGTCGGCAGCCACCCTCGCTCCTCCCCGGTTCCTTCTCAAGCGCAGGATGGCGCCGAACCCCGCGCGGCGCCACCCATCCCGCGCCTCAGCCGGCAGCCATCGCCTGCACCGTGCGGGCCGTCTCGGGATCGGCCGGATGGAAGGTCTCGATACGCAGATCCTGCAGCGTGATGTCCTGGGCCGTGCCGAGGGTGGCGATGGTGCTGAGGAACCGCAGGGTGCCCGTCGGAGTCCGCAGCGCCACCGGCACGATCAGGTCGGACGGGCCGGCCGCGTCGATCTCCGGCAGCGGCGGAACGCCGGGCCAGGCCAGCGCCTCCTCGAAGGCGGCACGGCGCACCGGGTCGCCGTCTCGGCCGACCTCGCGCCGGACCCGGCCGAGGACGGCCCTGGTCGCCTCGACCCAGTTGTCGAGATGGTTGCGGATGCCGTCCGGATGGCACAGCAGCCGGAGGAGGTTGGGCCGCGGCTTCGGCAGCAGGACCAGCGGCGGAATCAGGGCGCTGCCGCGCGCCTCCGGGCCGCACGCCATGACGGAGGCCGCATAGGCGGCGTTCGCCATCAGCACGTCCCAGCGCCCGTCGAGCGCCACCGCCGGGTAGGGCGCGTGGCGTTCCAGGATCATCGTCACCGCCTGCACGACCTCCGCCATCTCGGGCGCCTCGATCGCGGTCTCGCGATAGGCCGGGGCGAAGCCGGCGGCGAGCAGGAGATCGTTGCGCTCGCGGCGCGGGACGGCGAGGGCCGCCGACAGGCGCAGCACCAGCTCGCGCGACGGCCGGGCGCGGCCGCTCTCGACGAAGCTGAGATGCCGGGTGGAGACGCCGCTTTCCCCGGACAGCTCCATCTGGCTCATCCGGCGCGCCCGCCGCCACTGGGCGATCAGGCGGCCGACGGTCGGCTCGGTGCGGGCGGGAAACTGCATCCCTCGACTCCCCTGGACGGTCGATTGACCGACCCTACGTCCCCGAGGGAGGGCCGGCCATTACCTCCAAGGTAACGGCCGGCAGCCCCTATTCGCCGTCGGTCGGCGTTCCGGGCAGCGGCGAGACGGCGCGAACGGCCTGCTTCAGGGCGAAGAGCTGCCGGTCGCGCTCGCGGAACAGCTCGGCCGCCGAGCGCCCGCCATAATCGTACCAGCCGGCACCGGTCGCGACGCCGGAATGGCCGGCATCGACCCGGCGCTCCAGCTCGGCGCAGCGGCCCGTCGGCACCGGCGGCGTGTAGGAGCGGTTGGCGAGGATCTTCCGCGACAGGCCGAGGCCGGTGAAGTCGGCCTTCATCAGATGGCCCATCAGCGCCATCCGCAAGGCGAGGCCGTGGCGGATCGAATCGTCGATCTCGGCCGGCCCTGCGACGCCCGCATCGAGCAGCGCATTCACCTCGAGCCCGATCGCCGCCTGGATGCGGTTGGCGATGAACCCCGGAACGAAGCGCCGCAGCACGATCGGATGCTTGCCGAATCCGGCATAGAGCGCCCGCACCGTCTCGACCACCGCGGGGTCCGTCGCCGGGCCGGCGACGACGTCGACGAGGTCGATGAGGTAGGGCGGGGTGTACCAGTGCGCGATCAGCGTGCGCGGCGCCCGCCGCGTCGGCACCAGCGGGAAGATGTCCAGCATCGAGGTGTTGCTGGCGAAGATCGCATCGGCCGGCGCATGCGCGTCGAGCGCGGCGAAGACCTGGCGCTTCACCTCCGCATCCTCGGCCACCGCTTCCACGACCAGCCAGGCGCCGTCGGCCGCCTGTGCGATCTCGGGAACGATCGCGACCGCCTCCGCCAGCCGCGCCTCGTCCCAGCCGGGCGGCGCCTCGCCCGCCTCGCGGATCGTGGCGAGCGCCGCCTCCATCAGGCCCGGCGCCCTTGCGAGCGCGCCCGGGTCGTTGTCGTAGAGGCGCACCGGATGGCCGCCCAGTGCATGGACCAGCGCCAGCGCGTGGCCCATGGTCCCCGCCCCGATCACGGCAACGGGCCTTGCGGTCGTCGTCATCGACCCGGCCCTCACTGCGGCAGCCAGCCGAGCGGCGCCCGTGCGGCCGGGTCGGTCACGACGTCGATCACGGCCGGCCGGCCGGCCCGCGCGGCGGCGGCGAAGGCATCCTGGAAGTCGGCCGGGTCCTCGACCCGCACGCCGAAGCAGTCCATCGAACGGGCGACGGCGGCGAAATCCATCGGATGGAAGACGTAGATCTCGTTCTTGTTGCCGTTCCGCCCCTCATAGGCCGCGTCGATGCTGCGCGCGCCCTGGGCAAGGCAACCATTGTTGTTGACGACCGTGATCGTGTGGATGCCGCAACGCCGCGCCGTCTCCAGCTCGACCATGTGGTACATGAAGCCGCCGTCGCCGGTGAAGGCGACGACCGGCCGGTCGGGCAGCGCGCACTTGGCGCCGAGCGCCCCCGGAAAGCCCCAGCCCAGCGATCCCGCCGCTCGCAGATAACGCTGCCGCGGCGAACGCAACTCGACCAGCGTCCCGCTCCATTGCGAGGAATAGCCGGTGTCGGCGACCAGGATCGCGTCCTCCGGCAGCGCCGCCGTCAGCTCGGCGCAAAGCCGCTCCGGCCGGATCGGCGTCGAGGGTGACGCGAGGGCCGGCGCCGTCTCCGCCCGCCATTCCGCGACCAGCGCCTGCGCCCGTGCGGCCCAGCCCCCTGACGGCCGGGCCGGCAGCGCGGCAGCCAGTTGCTCGAGGCCCGCGCGCACGTCGGCCTGCAGTCCGATCGTTCCGGGGTAGGAGCGGCCCAGCTCGGCCGGGTCCGGGTCGACCTGCACGACGGGGATGCCCGGAGCCGGCAGCACCCAGTTGCTCGTGACCTGGTCGCCGGTGTCGCAGCCCACGAAGATCACGAGGTCGGCCTCCGCGACGATGCGGTTGGCGCAGCTGCGCGAATAGGTGCCGACGATCCCGCCGTTGAGCGGATGCTGTTCGACCAGCACCGCCTTGGCATCGAGGGCGGCCACGACCGGCGCCGACAGCCGCTCGGCCAGCGCCTGCACCGCGCCCTCGGCGGCCGACGCCATCGCCCCGGTGCCGACCACCAGGACCGGGCGGCGCGCCTGGCCGATCGCCGCGACCGCCGCCGCGACCATCGCCGGATCGGCTGGCGGACGGAACGCCGGGACTCGGCCGAAGCTTGCCTCCGGCATCGCCGCCAGCAGGCAGTCGGCCATCGCCGTCGTGTCGCCGGTCATGCCGTTGATGTCGAGATGGGCCGGTCCCGGCCGGCCCGTGGTCGCCACCCGGAAGGCCTGGCGCAGCAGCAGCGGCAGCTGGTCCGGCAGGTCGACGCGGGCCGACATCTTCGTCACGGCCGAGAACAGCGGCTCGTGCGGAATCTCCTGGTAGGCGTTGCGGTACTGCTCGATCGGCGGCTTGCGCCCCGTCAGCGCGACGACGCTGGATTGTCCGAGGAAGGCGTCCTGCAGCCCCGCCGCAAGGTTGGCGGCACCGACCGACTGGGCCATGCAGAGCGCCGGCCGGCGGGCGGCACGGGAATAGCCGTCCGCCATGTAGGCGGCCGCCTTCTCCGACCGCGCGAGAACACGGCGGATGCCGACCTCCTCCATCTCGACCAGGGCGCGGCGCAGCACCGCGTCGACGAAGAAGACATGGTCGATGCCGACGGCGAGGGCCGCCTCGGCGATGTAGCGGGCGCCCTTCATGGTCGGGATCTGCGTCGCGGGATGGGTCATGGCGTGGGGGTCCGTTTCCTCCTGGTTTCCGCCCAGCAGACGGGCGCCCGCCCGCCGCCGTCAAGTCGCCCGGCGCCACTACCTCCCGGGTCATTGCGCTGGCGATCCCCGGCTGCGAGGCTGCCCGCGATCCGACCCGCCACAAAGGCCGCCATGGCCGACGACTCGCCCCCCAGCCTCTCGCCGCGAACGCGCCGCATCCTGGAAGCGCCGGTGGCGCCGACCTTGCTGCGGCTCTCCCTGCCGAACCTCGGCGAGGCGGCGGCACGGATCGCCTTCATCAGCTTCGACGCGATCTTCGTCGGCTGGCTGGGCACGGATGCGCTTGCGGGAGTCTCGCTCGCCTTCCCGCTCTTCCTGCTGATGCAGATGACGTCTGCGAGCGGCGTCGGCGCCGGCGTCAATGGCGGGATCGCCCGCGCCATGGGCGCCGGCCGGCCCGCAGACGCCGCCGCGATCGCCTGCCACGCCGTGCTTCTGGCACTCCTCTTCGGCGGCGCATTCAGCCTGGCCATGCTGACGCTGGGGCCCTGGCTCTATGCCGCGATGGGCGCGACGGGTGCCAGCCTTGCCGCCGCCGTCGAGTATTCGGCTATCGTCTTCGGGGGCATCGTCGCCGTCTGGCTGATGAACCTGCTGGCGAACGTCGTGCGCGGTACCGGCAACATGCTGGTGCCGGCGATGGCCATCATCCTCGGCGAGGCGGTCCATCTCGCACTGTCGCCGGTGCTGATCCTGGGCCTCGGCCCGATGCCGTCGCTGGGCGTCGCGGGCGCTGCGATCGCCGTCGTCGCCTCCTATGCCACCGGCGCGCTGGTGCTCGCATTCCACCTCCTCGCCGGTCGCGGCGAGATCCGGCTGCGGCCCTGCCGGCCCCAGGCCCGGCATTTCGCCGCCATCCTCGGCGTCGGCATTCCGGCCGGTCTCAACGTCGTGCAGGCGCAGGCGACGATGATCCTGACGACCGGCTTTGCCGCCGCCTTCGGCACGACGGCGCTGGCCGGATACGGCGCGGCCGCCCGGCTCGATCTGCTGCAGGTGCCGCTGACCTTCGCCATCGGCTCGGCGGTGATCGCCATGGTGGCGACCGCTCTCGGCGCCGGCCGCCTCGACCGGGCCCGGCACATCGCCTGGACCGGTGCCGGGATCGGCCTCGCCATCGGCCTTCTCTTCGCCGCGGTCGCGCTGGGTGCCCCCCGCACCTGGATGGGCCTCTTCTCCGACGACCCGGCCACGATCGCGGAGGGCGCGGCCTATCTCCGGCGGGCGGGCATCGCCTATCCGATCCTCGGCATCGGCTTCGGGCTCTTCTTCTCGCTGCTCGGCCTCGGCCGCGCCGCCGCCCCCTTCCTCGCCGGCACGGCGCGGCTCGCGGTCGTCGCAGGCGGCGGCTGGGCCGCGGTCCATTGGCTGGGCGGCGGCCTGCCGATGCTGGCGACGGTCGCGGTCACGGCGGCCGTGGCCTTCACCGCGGCCATGCTGCTGGTCGCCGCGGCCACCCGCGAGCTGCGGGGGTGACGAGTTGCGGGGCGCGGCGTCGCCGTGCGACCTTTCGCCGGCCATGACGATCGAACTCTCCGACGCGCAGCTCGAGCGCTATGCCCGCCACGTCATTCTCGACGAGGTCGGCGAGGAAGGACAGGCGCGCCTCCTGGCGGCGCGGGTGCTGGTGGTGGGGGCCGGCGGCCTCGGCGCGCCGGTGCTGCTCTATCTGGCGGCCGCCGGCATCGGCCATCTCACCATCGCCGACGCCGATACGGTCGAGCTGTCCAACCTGCAGCGCCAGGTCATCCATTCGACCGAGACCATCGGCCACCCGAAAGCCGAGAGCGCACGCGCGGCGATCGCCCGGCTCGACCCGGACCTGCAGGTGACCGCGCTCCTGGAGCGGGTGACGGCCGCCAATGCCGCCCGCCTCGTCGGCGCCCATGACATCGTCGTCGACGGCACCGACAATTTCGCCGCGCGCTACCTGCTGAACGACGCCTGCTACTTCGCCCGCGTGCCCCTGGTCTCGGCGGCGCTGCTGCGGTTCGAGGGCCAGATCTCGACCTACAAGGCGCACGAGCCGGGCGAGAACCGGCCCTGCTATCGCTGCCTCTTCCGCTCGCCGCCGCCGCCCGACCTGGTGCCACGCTGCGAGCAGGCCGGCATCTTCGGCGCCGTCGCCGGCGTCGTCGGGACGATGCAGGCGACCGAGGTGCTGAAGGAGATCCTCGGCCTGGGGGAGAGTCTCGCCGGCACGCTGCTGCTCTATGACGCGCTGGGAGCGACGGTACGGCGGCTCAAGGCGCGGCGCGACCCCGAGTGCCCCCTCTGCGGCACGAATCCGACCATCCGGGATCTCTCCGCCCACGCCTGACGATCGCCGACATACCGGGTATCATGTCGCCCGAATGACGGATTACCCGCTGCTTTTCTCGCCCGTCCGGCTGGGCCGGCTGACGCTTCCCAACCGCATCGTCATGGCGGCGATGGAGACCAACCTCGCCGATGCGGCGGGCGCCGTCACCGACGCGCTGGTCGCGCACTATCGCCGCCGCGCCGCCGGCGGGGCCGCCATGGTCACGGTGGAATACACCTGCATCGACCAAGCCGAAGGCAAGGGCAGCGCGATCCAGCTCGCCCTCGACCATGACGGGCTGACGGCGGGTCACGTCCGCCTCGCTGCCGCCATCGCCGAGGCCGGGGCGGCGCCCTGCCTCCAACTTCACCATGCGGGGCGGCAGACCAGCCCGCGCTTCATCGCCGGCCGCCAGCCGGTCGCACCGTCGGTCCACGAAAGCCCGATGTTCCGCACCACGCCGCGCGCGCTCCCGGGCGCGGAGGTGGCGGCGCTGGTGGAGCGGTTCGGCGAGGCCGCCGAGCGCGCCGTCGCCGCCGGCTATGCCGCGATCGAGCTGCACGGCGCCCATGGGTATCTGCTGGGTCAGTTCCTGTCGCCCTGGACCAACCGGCGGGACGACGAATGGGGTGGCGACTTCGCCCGCCGCCTCGCCTTTCCGGCCGCGGTCGTCCGGCGGGTGCGCCGGGCGATCGGCGACCGGCCCCTGATCTATCGCCTCTCGGCGGCCGAGTTCGTCCCGGGCGGCCTCGCGGCCGACGAGGCCGCCGCCGCCGCGCGCGCCCTGGTCGCCGCCGGCGCCGACGCCATCCACGTCTCGACCGGCGTCGCCGAACGGCTCGACACCAACGTCGACCCGATCGCCACGCCCGAGGGCTGGCGGCTCGGCCTTGCCCGGCGCGTCCGCACGGCGCTGGCCGGCGCCGCTCCCGTCATCGGCGTCGGCGTCATCCGGCGGCCGGAGATGGCCGAGGCGGCGATCGCCGAAGGCAGCGCCGATATGATCGCGCTCGGGCGCGCGCTCCTCGCCGACCCCGACTGGCCGCGCAAGGCGCGGGACGGCCGCGTCATGGCCATCCGGCCCTGCACCTCCTGCAACTGGTGCATCCAGCGCCTCGCCGGACACGGCCCGGTCGGCTGTGCGGAGAACCCGGCGGTCGGCCGCGACGCACTCCCGGCCCCGGCGATCCGGCTCGACCGGCCGCTGGCCGTCGTGGTCGGCGGCGGGCCGGGCGGCATGGCCGGCGCCGCGACGCTCGCGGACGCGGGCTGGCGCGTGCGGCTGTTCGAGGCGGGCCCCCGCCTCGGCGGCGGCATCGACGTCTCCGCGCACCCCCCGGGCAAGGACAAGCTTCTCTGGTACCGCGACCATCTCGTCCGCCGGCTGGGAGAGTCCGGCGTCGCGGTAACCTGCGGCCACGCCGCGGAAGCGGCCGACCTGCTGGCGCTCAGGCCCGATTTCGTCCTGCTCGCGACCGGTTCCCGCGACCGCGAGTCCGACATCCCCATCGGCGGCATCGTCGCCTCGGCCTTCGATGTGCTGGCCGGAACCCGGCCGCTCGGGCCCGGCCCGGTGCTCGTCTATGGCGGCGGCGAGACCGGCTGCGAGACGGCCGAGACGGCGGCGGCCGAGGGCTGGCCCGTCCACCTCGTCACCCGCTCGCCGCTGCGCCAGCTCGCGCGCAGCGCCGAGTTCGTCTATCGCCGGACCCTGGTGGGGCGCCTGCGGTCGCACCCGCGGATCGCGATCCATGCCGAGACCCGCCTGCTGGCGGTCGACGGGACGACAGCGATCCTTGAGGGCCCTGGGGACGACCGCAGCGAAATCACGGTGGGCCAGATACTGATCGCGCAGGGTCGCCAGCCGGCCAACACGCTGTCGACCGACTTGGCAGCGGCGGGTGTCCGCCACGCCGTCATCGGCGACGCCCGGCGCGGCGGCCGCATCGGCGAGGCGGTCAACGACGCCTGGGACGCGATCTGCGCGCTCTGACATGGGGGAACTCCTGGCAGAAGCGTTCCTTATGGCCTGCTGGCCGATCGGCCCCGCGCATGCTATCCCCTGGAGCTTCGACGAGAAGCAGCGCGGAGAGCAGGGGATGAGCAAGGATCCGCTGACGGACGACTATGTGCGCGACGTGGCGCGCAGCGCCCAGGGCGTGAAGATCAGCCCGGAAGACGCGACGGTCGTCGCGCTGACCATCGGCCCCTTCAACCGCATGGTGCGCGAGGCGGCGCTCGACCTGCCGTTCGAGGCCGAGCCGGCGGGCTTCCTGCTGGCGCTCGAAGCGGGCAGCCCGCGATGAGCGCCGCCAACCCCCTCCATCTCGACCTCGTGGGCATCGCCGCGGCCATCGCCCGTCGCGAGGTCTCCTCGGTCGAGGTCACCCGGGCCTGCCTGGCGGAGGCCGAGCGCCTGCAGCCCGAGCTCAACCTCTTCATCCGCATCGACGGCGAGGAAGCGCTCGCCGCGGCCGCGGCCGCCGATGCCGCGGTCGCGCGCGGCGACGAGCTGGGGCCGCTGCACGGCGTGCCGCTCGCCCACAAGGACATGTATTATCGGGCCGGCCGGGTCGTGACCTGCGGTTCCGAGATTCGGCGCAACTGGGTGGCCGACACCACGTCCAGCGCGCTCGAGCGGCTGTCCGCGGCCGGTGCGCTGAACCTCGGCACGCTCAACATGTCCGAGTTCGCCATGGGCGGCACCGGCCACAACTACCATTATGGCCACTGCCGCAATCCCTGGAAGGTGACCCATGTGCCGGGCGGATCGTCCGCGGGCTCGGGGGCGGGCGTCGCGGCACGGCTGTTCTACGGCGCGCTCGGGTCGGACACCGGCGGCTCGATCCGCCTGCCGGCGGCGTTCTGCGGCGTCACCGGCATCAAGCCGACGCAGACCCGGGTCAGCCGCTACGGCGCGATGCCGCTCAGCTTCTCGATGGACAATGTCGGCCCGCTGGCGCGCAGCGCGCGTGACTGCGCCCGCCTGCTCAAGATCATCGCCGGCGCCGACACGAGGGATCCGACCTGCAGCGGGCGGCCGGTTCCGGACTACGAGGCCGGGATCGACGGCGGCGTCGCCGGCCTGACCATCGCGGTCCCGACCAACCACTATCTCGACAATCTGCACGCCGACGTGCTGTCGGCCTATGAGGCGGCGCTCGACCTGTTCCGCCGCCTCGGGGCGACGACGGTCGAGGTGGAGGTGCCCGATCATGACCTGATGCTGGGGGCGATCCACACCGTCATCTCGGTCGAGGCCGCGACCTATCACGGGCCATGGCTGCGCAAGCGGCCGGGCGACTACAGCCAGGCCGTGCGGTCGCGCTTCGAACCCGGCCTCTACTATCCGGCGACGCGCTATCTGGAGGCGCTGAACCTGCGCGGGCCGATGCTGCAGGCCTTCGAGGCCGCCGTGTTCGCCAAGGCCGACGTCATGCTGACGCCGGTCCTGTCGACGCCGGTGCCGACGCTGGCCGCGACCGACGCCCACAGCAATCCCGACGGTTCCCGGGCCGCTGCCGCCGTCGCGCGCAACACCCGCCCGATCAACTATCTCGGGCTGCCGGCGCTAGCCTTCCCGGGTGGCTTCTCCTCGAACGGCCTGCCGATCGGCCTGCAGGCGGTGGGCCGCGCCTTCGACGAGGCGACCCTCTTCCGCCTCGGCCACGCCTACCAGCAGGAAACCCGCTGGCACGAACGCGTGCCGCCGCTGGCCGCGGGCAACGAATAGGACGGTGGCGAAAAAGCGCGCGGCGGCTCACGCGGGCGCGGCGGCGCGACCTTCCCGCCGCGCCCGCCGGGCACGCCGCCGCCGAAGCCAGAGATAGAGCCCGGTCCCCAGCAGCAGGGACGGTGCCAGGCCCGCCACGCACATCAGGATGCGGCCGGCCAGCGCGGCGATCTCGCCCGTGTGGGTGGGAAAGATCCACTCATGGAGCAGCCGGCCGCCGACCGGCCGCTCCTCGACCCGGCGCACGGCATGGACGCCCGCGGAGTAGCGGTCGACATGCACGACCGCGCCGCCGTCGGCATAGTGCTGGCGCCGATCGTCGGCGCGGCGCAGGCGGACCTGGATCGTGCCCGTGGCGGCGCCCTGGGGAATCTGCACCGCCGTCGGCCGGGCGTCCGGAACGGCGGCCCGCGCCACGGCGAGCGCTTGGTCGACGGTGATCGGTGAACGCCCTTCGGCCGGGTCGGAGCGCGGCGCGCGCGGCGGCGGCGGTGCGTCGATGACCGCGCGCAGCGGCGGGCGGACATAGGACGGAAAGACGAGAACGATCCCGGTGAGGCCGGCCGCCAGCAGCGGCACCGCCAGCAGCGCGCCCGTCGTCCGGTGCAGGTCGTATCCCAGCCGGTAGCCGCCTTCGCCGCGCCGGACGCGAAGCGCCGTCCGCCATCCGCCACGGCGCGGCCACCACATGTAGAGGCCGGAGACGCAGAAGAGCAGCAGCGCGACACCGACGAAGCCGACCAGCGTCTCGCCCCAGCTGTGGCCGCCGACCAGCAGGTGGCTGTGCAGGGCGACCAGGATGCCGGCGACCGAGTCTTCGGGCCGGCGATCGCCGAGCACACGGCCGCTTCCGGGATCGACGAAGACTTCGTGGAACGGCTGCGAGCCGGGCCCGAAGCGATCCTTCAGGAGCACCGAGGCCGACCGCCCCGCCTCGCGCGGCAGGCGCAGGTTCACGAACTGCGGCGCGCCGCCCGGATGCGCCGCAATCGCGCTCTTCACCACCTGTTCGATCGGCACCGGTTCGGCCGGGGCTGCGTAGTGCAGCGCCGGATTGAGCAGCCGGTCGATCTCCGGCTGGAAGACGGAGATCGACCCGGTCAGCCCGACGAAGGCGGCGAGGATGCCGAGCGACAGGCCGAGCCAGCGATGGACCCGCGCGATCCAGCGCCGCGCGCGCCCCCGGACGGCCGGCATCGCCATCAGAAATTCGCCTGCAGCGACAGGAGGAAGGTGCGCGGTGCGGCCGGCAGGAGGAACGGCGCACGGGTGGGGTTGAGGAAGTAGTCCTCGTCGAAGAGGTTGTTGACGTTGAGGCGCAGCGTATAGCCCTCGCCGCGGTAGTAGACGGCGGCATCGACCCGTGTGTAGCCGTCGAGCACGTAGTCGTTGGCCGACGAACCGAAGCGCTCGCCGACATAGACGGCGCCGCCGCCGAAGCCGAGCCCGGCGAGCGGGCCTTCCCGGAACTCGTAGGTCGACCAGAGGCTGGCGCTGTGCTCGGGAATGCCGGCCGGACGCTTCCCCCGGGTGGCGTTGGCCGCGGCCGTGATCCGGGCGTCGGTGTAGGCATAGGCGCCGATCACCTTCCACCCCGGCAGAACCTCGCCGGAGAGGCTGAGTTCGACGCCCTTGCTCTCCTGCTCGCCCTCGGAGACCTGGAATCCGGGATTCTGCAGGTCCGGCGTGTTCACGTTCGAGCGCTTGATCTGATAGCCGGCAACGGTGCCGCTGAGGCGTCCGCCGAAGAGCTCGACCTTGACGCCGGCCTCGTAGAGGTCGGCCTTCTCCGCCTCCAGGATCTCGCCACCGGCGGTAAGCGGGAAGCCGTTCACCGGCGTGAAGGACCGGGCGTAGGTCGCATAGAGCGACACCGGCTGGATCGGCTGCCAGACGATGCCGGCGCGCGGGCTGAAGGCCTGGTCCTCCTTGTCGGGGATCGCCGCGCCGGCGCTCGTGCGCTTCTGCTGGACATGGTCGAAACGGCCGCCCAGGACCAGCGTCAGCTGGTCGGTCAGCGTGATCTGGTCCTGGACGTAGAGGCCGGCCTGCCAGCGCTCGGCATCCTGGCGGAAGCGCGAGAAGGCCGCCGTCGGCGCCGCATTGCCGTAGACGGGCTGGAAGACGTCGATGGGCGAGGCCGCCGCCGAATCGAAGATCGAGATGGTGTTGCGCCGGAGGAACTCCGCACCGACCAGGAAGGTGTGCTCCATGCCGGCGATCGTGACCTTGTGGGTCAGGTCGCCCTGCCAGCCGATATCCTCGAACTCGAAGGCGCTGTCGATGATCGAGCGGTTGAGCGTCCGCCCGTCGGCCTGGAGGGCAGCGCCGCGCGTGAACCAGTCGTCGTTGCGCGTCTTCGAATAGAAGACCGAGGTCTTGAGGCTGGTCGCATCGCCGAACTCGTGCTCCAGGCGCAGGCGCGCCTGATGCTTGCGGCTGCGGAAGCGATCGGTCGGCTCGCCCAGGAAGCGGTCGGAGGGCACGCCCGCAAGCGGCTTGCCGCCCTGGCGCGGAATGCCGACGTCCGGCGTCTGGGAAATTTCGGCGAACTCCGCGTCCAGGATCACGTTCGTGCCGCCCTGCGGCGACCACTGGAAGGACGGCGCGATGGCCACATGGCGCGAGTCGACTTCGTCGCGGAAGCTGTCGGCCCGCTCATGCACGGCGTTCAGCCGGTAGGAGAAATGCTTGGCGGCATCGAGCGCGCCCGTCAGGTCGATCTGCTCGCGCACCCGGTTATTGCTGCCGACGACGAGGCGCCCCTCGTAGGCCGGGGTGGTCTGCGGCCGCTTGGTCACGATGTTGACCGCCCCGCCCGGATTGCCGCGGCCGTAGAGCACCGAGGCGGGCCCCTTCAGCACCTCGATCCGCTCGACCTTGTAGGAATCGAGATCGGTCGCATAGCTGTCGCCGTCCGTGAACTCCGTCCGCAGCGCCCCGTCCTCGTAGATCGAGGCGCTGAAGCCGCGCGAGAAGAAGGTCTTGCCCTCGCCGCCGTCGATATAGACCGCGCCGGGAACGTTGCGCAGCGCCTCGTCGATGCGCAGCGCCTGCTGGTCGTCGATGAGCGCACGCGGCACCACCTGGACGCTGGCGGGCACCTTCGCCAGCGGCGTGTCGGTCTTCGTGCCGGCCGTGGCCGAGCGCACGGCATAGGCGTGGACGTCCCGGCCTTCGACAGCGACCCCCGGCAGCGTCACGGCGCCCGAGACGGGCGCGGGCAGCGGCTCCAGCGTCACCGCATCGGCACGGAGAAAGCGATAGCCGATGCCGGTGCCCCGCAGCAGGAGCCCCAGCGCCTCGGCCACCGTGTAGGAGCCCTGGACCGGCTGCGCCGTGACCGCGAACGGCCGTTCGGCGGTGTAGATCACCTGGATCCCGGTGACGGCCGATAGCTCCGCCATCGCCTGCGGCAGCGGCCTGGTCGGAATCGCGAAGCGAAACCGCGCGGGGGCCGCCTGGGCCAGTTGCGCCGCCGGTCCGGTTTCCGGCCCTGCCGCTGCCGGCATGGCCGTCGCCAGCGCGAGCAGCGAAACGCACGCAAGTCGCACGGCCGCGGATTCCCGCCTGCCACCATTCGTCCTGGCCGCCATCCCGTCCCCCTCCATCGAAACCAGCAGCACGACCACGCTAGTGCGAGTCGTTCGCAATTCTGAGGTGACGAACGGCGCGACCGGAATCCCCCACTCCCAGGTGACGATTCCCCAGGGTGACAATTCCTCAGGGCGACGATTCCCCAGGGCGACGATTTCCTAACGCAGCAGCCGGAGCCCGAAGGGCAGTCGGTGGACGGTGATCCCGAGCATCGCGGCAATCGCGTCCAGGGCCGCGTCGGGGCGGCCGGTGTCGAACGCCCCGGTGATCCGGCGGTCGCCCAGCCCGCCCGTCAGCAGAAGGATGCGGCCGCCGAGGTAGCGGCCGAGTTCGTCCGCCACGTTCGACAGCTTCGCCCGGTAGAAGACGAGCTGCCCGCGTCGCCACGCCGTCGCGACGTCGGGGTCGGCCTCCGCCGCGACGGAGGCTGCCGCTGCCGTGATGACGGACTGCTGCCCGGCACCGACGGGCTGCGGCATGCCGCCCGCCCGGGAAAGGGCGGCGACCCGCCCTTCCACGACGGTGACGATCGTCCGATGGTCGGCCAGCCGGACGTTGAACCGCGTGCCCAGGACTTCGACCGATCCGGCCGGCGTCTCGACCCGGAACGGCCGCGCCGGTTCGCGCGTCACCGCGAAGAAGGCTTCGCCGCGAAACAGCCGCGCCCGCCGCCCTGCGGCATCGCGATCGAACGCCAGCGCCGTTCCGGTGTTGAGCGCGATCCGGCTGCCGTCGGCCAGCTCGACGGTCCGGTGCTCGCCGGTGGCGGTGCGGTAGTCGGCCCGGAGGTCGTCGCGCAGGCGCGGTCCCCACACCGCACCCGCGGCAACGAGGAGCAGGACGGCTGCGGCGAGCGCCCATGGCCGGAGGCGCCCCGCCGATGGCGAGACGGGCCGGCCTGGCCGGGCGGCCCCCGGCGGATTCCGTACGACGTCCGCCGCCGCAGCGGTGGCGGCCGGCAGTGCGGCGGCATCCCAGAGCCGCTTGGCCATTGCGACCGCCGCGACGTGGCGCGGGTCCGCCTGCAGCCAGCCGCGAAAGGCGGCCTCGTCCCCGCAGTCGCGTCCGGGCTCGCGGCGGCGCATCAGCCAGATGACCGCCACCTCGAGCATCGCATCCGGAATCCGTTCGGCCGGATCATCGGCCATCGGCAAGCGCCCCCGACGTTGCGTCATCGCATTCAAGGACGTACGGCGATGGCGCAATCCCCCAGCCGCGACGGGGTCCGGGGACCATCACGGCTCGATCCCCGCATCGGCAAGCCGCCGCCGGCAATGGATCATCGCCCGCGCCACATGCTTCTCGACCGTCTTTTCCGTGATGCCGAGCGCGGCAGCTGTCTCGCGCATCGAGTGGCCCCGCCCGCGATAGAGCAGGAACGCGGCACGGCAGCGCTCCGGCAGTTCGTCCACGGCCCGTTCCAGAATCGCCAGCGCTTCCCGCGCGGCGGCCGTCCGCTCCGGTCCGGGCGCGGAATCCGGGCGATCGGGCGGGGCCGCGCCCGGCACCAGATGGCGCGCCTCCAGCCGCTCGCGCCGCTGCCGGTCGACCGCGAGGTTGGCGGCCACCCGGTAGAGATAGGCCAGCGGCTGATCGGGATCGCGGGCCGGGGGGTCCGATGCCACCCGCACCCAGGTCTCCTGAACGACTTCCTGCGCCGCGGCCGCCGACCCGACGCGGCGGCGCACGAAGGCGCGAAGCTCTTCGTAGTGCGCCTCGACCAAGTGGGCGAGGATGTTGCGGGCGCGATCGATCATCGGCGGATGACGCTAGCTGCGATGCAAATGCTTCGCAACCGCGCATTGTTGCGACGCACGCGCCCAGGCTTGCGGCTCCCGGGCGTAGCGAGTATGGTCCCGCCCCGTTCGCCAGCGCCCCCATTGCCGACGTAGCTCAGGGGTAGAGCAACTGATTCGTAATCAGTAGGTCCGCGGTTCAAATCCGCGCGTCGGCACCATCCTTCCAACTATCGCGCTGCCTCTAGGCCCCCGGCTTCCAACGTCGTTCGCATTCTGTGCGCGTCGAGCTTGTCGATTGCCGCCGTTGCGATGGGCAGCGTACGCGGCATGTGGACCTCGGGGATCGCCGTCGTGGCGTCCAGGTCATGCCCCGTGACGGCAGACGTCTCCGGCAGCGTGCAGCCGGCCTCGGTCAGTCGAACGAACGCCGTCCGGCGCAGATCCAAGAACCAGAGCCCGGACAGCCCCGCGAGCGGGCAGGCGCGAGCGATTTCATGCCGGAAGTGGCCCCTGGAGAGGCGTTCGGCGGCTGCAGCAACGACGACGGTCGATGAGCACGGCTGGGTACCAGTTCCTCGGGTGCCGGAACCCGCCCGGAGCACTTGCCTATGCCGGCGACGCGGTGCCAGGCCCCGCGGTGACCGATCAGGCCTGCCGCCGAGCCGTGCGGCCAACATCGTCAGCCATGGCATCGGGCCGCCATATCGACTCTTCGTCCTGACAGCGGCGGCGATCGGCAAGCAGCGTTTCGTCCATGGGCCCGTTCACGGGCCGGGAGCGATCGAGGAACCGCCATGACTGATCGGAGCACTACGGGCCTGCCGCATGCGATTGCCGATCGGGTCACGAAGCCGTTCGCGCGGTTCCTGAAGATCGAGGCGGCGGCAGGCGGGTTGCTGTTCCTTGCCGCGCTGTCGGCACTGGCGCTGGCGAATTCGGCCTGGTCGGCGCCATTCCTGGCTTTCTGGGAGACGCCGATCGGCCTGCATTTCGGGATCCTGGACTTCAGCCGTTCGCTGCGACAGTGAATCAACGACGGCTTGATGACGTTCTTCTTTTTCGTGATCTCGCTGGAACTCAAGCGGGAACTCGTCCTCGGTGAACTGCGGGACCTGCGAACGGCGGCGCTGCCTTTCACAGCCGCCCTGGGCGGCATGCTGGTTCCGGTGTCGATCTATCTTTCGCTGCTGGCCGGCCATCCCGGGATGCACGGATGGGGGACCGTGATGGCCACCGACACGGCGTTCGTGATCGGTTGCCTCGCGCTCTTCGGTTCCCGCATCCCATCATCTCTGCGCCTGTTCCTGCTGTCGCTGGCGATCTTCGACGACGTGGGGGCAATACTTGTGGTGGCTGTCGGGTACGGGGACGCGCTGACCTAGCCCGCTCTCGCGCTGGGGAACATCGGCCTTGGGTTCGTCGCGGGCGCCGCCCGCCTCGGCGTCCGAAGCATCCCCGTCTATTTTCTGATGGGCGGTCTGGTCTGGCTCTGCTTCGATGCCTCCGGCGTCCACGCGACGATCGCCGGGGTCGTGCTGGGCTTGATGACGCCGACACGCGCATGGGTGAGCGATCGACGTCTGCGCGCAGTGCTCGGGCGCGTGCTCGCCTACCCGACCGGCGACCATTGGAGCGGCGACACCGCAGATCGCCGGGACCTCCGGCGAGCCGGCCGAGCGGTCGCGGAATCGCTTTCCCCGGTGGAGCGGCTGGAGATGATGCTGCACCCTTGGGTGGGGTTCGTGGTCATGCCGGTCTTCGCCCTGGCCAATGCCGGGGTCGCGATCACCGCGGCCGACCTGGGCCAGTCGGTCTCTCTGGCGATCCTCGCCGGTCTGTTCCTGGGCACGCCGGTTGGTGTCCTCGGCTTCAGCTGGCTCGCGGTGAGGCTTGGCCTGGCTGCCAGAAGCACCAGCCTGAGGTGGCCGTTCGTAGCGGCCGGCGCCTTCCTGACCGGCATCGGCTTCACCATGTCGTTGTTCATCGCGGGCCTTGCCTATGCCCCAGCTATGCTCAACGCCGCCAAGCTCGGGATCCTCGCCGGCTCGGTCTGCTCTGCAGCGGTCGGTATCTCGGCGCTGATCTGGCTGACGCGATCGAAGAGGGCGTCCTCAGGGGCGGTCTGAAGCGGCTCTCCGGCGGGATAGCGCATCGCCTGCCCTCTCTCGGACGTGCGGCGCGCGGTCGTCATGGGCATATGCCGCCCAGGCGGTTACCTCGACGCCGGCATGTTCCTGCCCCGAGAAGGACGCAACGGCAATCTCCGGAACACCTCATGCCGGCTCCCTCAACGCGAACCGATAAATCAGACGATGACCCTATACATCCGATACTATCGGCATCATGTAAAACTAGTTGGACAATAATTATCGGATTTTTCCATGTCTGATTCCGGCATAGCTTGAAAAGTCTTTTACGTCTTGAATTCCTCTGAACACCGATCAGCCAGACGACGACTGCGCCAGCCGCTGGCGAACCGGCGGCACAGGTCGCCAGAACGCCGGACGAAGCCGCGCCGGCGCTGAAGTCATGGAAAGCGGAACGCAGGGCGATGACTCCCCCGCCGCACTTTCCCAACTGCCCTTCCCGACAGTCGGCCCCGTCGCCGACCGGAGACACCCGATGACCGTACGAACGACCAAGAGCACCGTGACCTTCGCGAACGCCTTCATGCTCGGCGATTTCGACGAGATGCTGCCGCCGGGCCAGTACGATGTGGAAATCGACGAGGAGCTTCTGGAAGGCCTGTCTTTCGACGCATATCGCAAGGTGCTGACCTTGGTCCATCTGCCCGCAAAGTCCGGGCACCCGAGCCTTTCGCGAACTCTGACGATCAATCCGGGCGAGCTGGATGCGGCATTGACGCGTGATGCCGCCGCTTCAGATCAGGCATCCGCGCGAAAGGCGCCCAAGGCAAAGCCCAAGCCCGGCGAGGCCGAGATCGACCGTCGGGCGATGGATCGGGCCGAAGACGAGGGGATGATCGTTCAGCCCCACTGACGCACGCGCGGCACCGCCGCCAACATCGGCGCCCGCGTGAGATCGGCAATGGACTCGGCCGGATCGTCCAGGCCGCGCGCAAATGGTGGCGAGTGTCCGGGGGCTGCACCTTGCCCTGTCGCCGGATCGCAGCCTTGGCGCGGCTATGGCGACCGAACCGGCCCCGACGAGATGCTGCCCGCCCCCGGAAACCGGTCCAATAAGGAACCTCTCCGATGTCGAATCAGAATGCTGGCGGCGGTCGAGGCGGCCCGTGGGGCATCGGCGCCGGGCCGGGTACCGATCTCGAGGACATGGTCCGAAAGGGACAGGACCGCCTCCGGCAGATCATGCCGAGCGCTGGCCCGCGCTCCCTCGTCATCGTCGCCGTCCTGGCGCTGGTCGCCTGGAGCGCATGGTCGGTCTACTACACCGTGCCGAGCGATTCCGTCGCCGTCGTGCAGCGCTTCGGAAAATACCTCAAGGAGGTTTCGCCGGGCCTGCATTTCAGGCTGCCGTTCGGAATAGATGGAACGACGATCGTGCCCGTGAAGCGGCAGTTGAAACAGGAGTTCGGATTCACGACTCCGGGAGCCGGCGACCCGTACCAGAGCCCGTCGCCCCGCGACGCAACGCGGGAGACGCAGATGGTTACCGGCGATCTGAATGCCGCCCTGGTCGAATGGGTGATCCAGTACCGGATATCCGATCCCAGGAACTTCCTCTTTGAAGTTCGGGAGCCGAGCGAGACCCTCCGCTATGTGTCCGAGTCCGTCATGCGCGAAGTGGTCGGTGACCGCACCGTGGACGAGGTGATCACCATTGGCCGGCAGGAGATCGAGGTCGAGGCACTGATCAAGATGCAGGCGCTCGCGACCAAGTACGCCATGGGCATCAGCATCGACCAGGTGCAGTTGAAGAACATCAATCCGCCGGAGCCGGTGCAGGACTCGTTCAACGAGGTCAACCAGGCCCAGCAGGAGAAGGAGAAGCTCATCAACGAAGCGCGGCGGGACTACAACAAGGTGATCCCGCTGGCCGAAGGCGAGAAGGATCAACGCATCCGCGAAGCGGACGGCTATCGCCTGAAGAGGATCAACGAGGCGGAGGGCGATGCCGCCCGCTTCAGTGCACTGCTCACGGAATACAGCAAGGCCCCGGAGGTCACGCGTCGACGCATCTATGTCGAGACGATGCAGGAGGTCATGCCGGGCCTTCGCTCGAAGATCATCATGGATGAGGGGACGCGCAGCATCCTGCCCCTGCTCAATCTCGACGCACCGCAGGGAGGCCGGCCATGAACAAGGGCGCAGCGATCGCCGTCGCGGGGCTCCTCGCCGTGGGAGCCTTCGTCACGACGAGTTCGATCTATACGGTGAGCGAGGTCGAGCAGGCGATCATCACCCAGTTCGGCAAGCCCGTCGGCGAGCCCGTGACCACTGCCGGCCTGAAATTCAAGGTGCCGTTCATCCAGGACGTCAATCCGATCGACCGGCGGGTTCTCGAGTGGGACGGCAACCCGTCGGACATGCCCACCAAGGACAAGCTCTACATCTCGGTGGACCTCTTCGCCCGCTGGCGGATCACGGACCCGCTCCAGTATTTCCTCCGCCTGCATGACGAGCGCAGCGCGCAGTCCCGTCTTGACGATATTCTCGGCAGCGAAACCCGCAATGCCGTCGCCAAGCACGAACTGATCGAGATCATCCGCACGACCAAGGATCGCGTTCCGCTGCGCGACACGCTGCTGACCGAGGCGGAACGCGAGCAGGACATCGGCTCGCTGGTACCGATCCAGAAGGGGCGACAGCTGGTTGAGGAGGAGATCTTTGCGGCTGCGGCCGAGAAGGTGCGCGTGTTCGGTATCGAGCTGCTCGACATTCGCTTCAAGCGGATCAACTACAATGCAAGCGTGCGGCCCAAGATCTACGATCGGATGGTCAGCGAACGCCGGCAGATCGCGGAACGGTTCCTCTCGGAGGGCAACGGCGAGGCCGCCAGAATCCGCGGCAATCGTGTGCGCGATCTGAACAAGATCCAGTCTGAAGCCTATCGACAGGTCGAGGAAATACGGGGCAAGGCGGATGCGAAAGCCACCGAAATCTACGCACAGGCCTACAATCAGAGTCCGGGGTCGGTGGCATTCTACGAATTCACCCGAACCATGCAGGCCTACAAGGCGATGATCTCCGAGAACACGACAATCGTCCTCTCGACGGACAGCGACCTGTTCAAGTTCCTGAAAGGCATGGATCCGGACGGCGCCGTCTCTCGGCCGAACGATATACCCGCTGCCGGAAGCGCCGCCATCCGCAACCGCTAGGGTCCGCGTTTGCAGTAATGGCCAGCGAGGGTCAGTACCTCGCCGGTGAGCTCCGTGGCGATCGCCGGACCCCGGAAGTGCCGGCGGCAGGCCAGCCGCATCGGCCAGACGGGGAAGCAGCCGGCCGTGC
Source organism: Allostella sp. ATCC 35155 (assembly GCA_006738865.1). Classification (GTDB taxonomy): domain Bacteria; phylum Pseudomonadota; class Alphaproteobacteria; order ATCC43930; family Allostellaceae; genus Allostella. The sequence goes on along the minus strand of AP019701.1, from coordinate 5,302,433 downwards.
CGGTTCGGGATCCCCGGGGCGATGCCGCTCCGGCTCCCTCGGTGGTTGCGCCGCTTGCGTACCGCTCCAGCGGGATGCGTCCGTCCGCCCTGCCCTTCCGTCCCGCCATACCGAGCCCGCCAAGTGTGCGGAGGTTGCCGGTCCGGAAGGTTGCCATGCCTGCGGCAACGGCTCCGCAGCCGCACTCCCAGTGTTCCATTCGCGCGCCACTGAATCCCGGGCCTCCCCGTACCGGCCCCTGGTCATGGGCCGTGCCATCCACTCCGATCGTCACATAGCCGGAGACCTCGCATCCGGAGTGGAGGTCGAAGGTGCCGAGGCGCCTCCGCTGGACGGTTTCCGCCCAGGCCGCATGACCAGCAGCAGATCGTGGTTGCGATTGTCGAGAGGGATGCGGACGGAACCGCCGGCCGGTGAGACATCCATCCCGTCCAGCGTCGCGTGCGGCTCGCCATCCCCTCCGCCTTCGATCCTCCGAACCACGATCCGGCAGATCGTCCCCTCGAACCGTACCGTCGCCTCGAACCCCGGCCAGGCGGGAGGAATGCAGGGGTCGACGGAGAGGAAGCGGCCCTGGCGGCGGATGCCGAGAATGCCTTCGACGCCGGCACGATGCATCCACCCGGCGGAGCCGGTGTACCAACTCCAGCCGCCGCGCCCGACATGCGGCGCGACGGAGTAGATGTCGGCAGCGACGACATATGGCTCGACCTTGTAGCGCTCCGCCGCCTCGGGCGTGCGGGCATGGTGGATCGGGTTGAGGAGAGCGAAAAGGTCATGCGCCTTGTCGCCCTGCCCGAGTTCGGCGAAGGCGAGGACCGCCCACATGGCGGCGTGGCTGTACTGCCCGCCGTTCTCGCGCAGGCCGGGCGGATAGCCCTTGATGTAGCCCGGGTCGAGCGACGTCCGGTCGAACGGCGGCTTGAACAGCAGGGCCAGCCCGTCGCCGCGCCGGATCAGGTGGTGTTCCAGCGATGCCATGGCCGTTGCGGCACGGTGCGGATCGGCGCCGCCCGACAGCACCGCCCAGGACTGGGCGATCGAATCGATGCGGCACTCCCCGCTCTCCTTCGCCCCGAGCCAGGTGCCGTCGTCGAAGGTTGCCCGGCGATACCATTCTCCGTCCCATGCCGAGCGCTCCAACGCCGCCCGTAGCGAGGCCGCATGGGCGCGCCACCGGCGGGCGCGTTCGGGCGAACGTGCTTCGGCATGCGGAGCGAACAGCGCGATGGTGCGGATCAGCAGCCAGCCGAGCCAGACGCTCTCGCCCCTGCCGCCCGCGCCGACCCGGTTCATGCCATCGTTCCAGTCGCCCGTGCCGATCAGCGGCAGGCCGAGCTCGCCGGTGCGGGAAAGGGCATGGTCGAGGCCGCGGGCGCAGTGCTCGAATACGGAGCCTGCCTCGTCCGCCGGCATCGGCTGGAAGAACTGCTCATGCTCCTCCGGGCGCAGTTGCGGCCCGTCGAGATAGGGGACGCGTTCGTCGAGGATCGCGGCGTCGCCCGTGCAGTCCACATAGCTGCCGGTGGCAAAGGCGAGCCACACATGATCGTCGGATATGCGGGTCCGCACCCCCTGGCCCGACTGCGGCAGCCACCAGTGCTGGACGTCACCCGCGGCGAACTGCCGGCCGGCTGCCCGCAGGATATGGAGGCGCGCCTCCCCCGGAAGCGCCAGCATCAGCGCCATGCCGTCCTGCAGCTGGTCGCGGAATCCGTAGGCGCCGCTGGCCTGGTAGAAGGCCGAGCGGGCCCGGATGCGGCAGGCGATCGTCTGGTAGAGCAGCCAGCCGTTCAGCATGATGTCCATCGCCCGATCCGGAGTCCTGACCTGGACGGTGCCGAGCACCTGGTTCCAGTGTTCGGTCACCGCGGCGAGCGCGGCGTCCAGATCGGCGGTGCGATACCGCTCGATCAGGACGCGCGCTTCTTCGAGCGATCCGCATTGCCCGATGGACGAAACGACCTCGACGGTCTCGCCGACGCCCAGCTCCACCGTCGTCTGCAGGGCGGCGCACGGATCGTGGCCCGCCCCGGTCGTGCCGGAGAGCGGATTCCTGCCCGTCAGGGCCAGCGGTGACACGGGCTGGCCGTTGCGGCCGAGGAACTCGGTGCGGTCGGCGGTCCAGGCGGTCTGCCGTCCGCCGAGATCGGCGAATGCGATCCGCGAGGCGAACGCTGCGTTCCATGGATTGCGCGCCGTCATGGCGCCCGTCTGTGCATCCATCGCCGTCGCGACGAATGGCGCGGAAGCTCCGCGCGAGGTGCCGAGCACCCATTCCGCATAGGCGGTGACGGACAGCCGGCGCGCACGGCCGGACAGGTTGGTGAGCTTCAGGCGGGAGATCCGGACAGGATCTTCCAGGGGCACGAAGTGCAGCAGCTCGAGCGCGATGCCATGCGCCTCGTGCTCGAAGCGGCTGTAGCCGAAGCCGTGCCGCGACACATAGGCGCCGTTGTCGCGGATCGGCTGCGCAGTCGGCGTCCAGAGGTCGCCCGTTGCCTCGTCGCGGACATAGATCGCCTCGCCCACAGGGTCCACGACCGCATCGTTCGACCACGGGGTGATCTGGTTCTCGCGGCTGTTGGCCGCCCAGGTGTAGCCGCTGCCCTCCGCCGACACCTGGAAGCCGAAGCCGGCATTGGCGACGACGTTGATCCATGGAGCCGGCGTCGTCCGGCCCCGGTCGAGAATGGTGACGTACTCCCGGCCGTCCTCGGCAAATCCGCCCAGGCCGTTGAAGAACTCGAGGACCGGGAGCTGGCGGGAGGGCGTCGGGCCGCGCGTCGTAGCCGGCGGCCGGACGCGGCGGCCGGCAACCGGCGCAGCCGGCCGGTGCAGGCGCGCGAGATGGTCGGCGATGGCGCCACCGCGCGCCGTCAGGACGACGCGCGCAATGGATTGCAGCAGCGCGCGCGACTCCACGCTCATCAGATCGCACCGCAGCACGAAGACCGATCCCTGCGTCGGGACGGTGCCGAGGGGCGGACGGGACTGGCTGGTCCGCACGGCCGCCTCGATGGCCAGCTGCAGATCCTGCACGTAGGACGAGGCGCGCTCGTTGATGATGACGAGATCGATGGCGAGGTTCTTCAGGCGCCAGTACTCGTGGGCGCGCAGGAGTTGGCGCACCTCGGCGATGTCCGCGATATCGTCGATCCGCAGCAGCAGGATGGGCAGGTCGCCCGAGATGGCGTGTTGCCATAGGCCCGATTGCGGGCCAGCGCCGCGGAGGATCGCGTCGGAGGACGACCGGAATCGTCGGTCGGCATAGAGCAGGGGCGCGGCAAGCCGCTGGAAGTCCGCCGCTTCGTCCACCCCCACGTCGAGGTGCCGAAGCTGCACCTGCGCCTGTGTCCACGCCAGGGTCCTGGCGCGATCGAATGCGCTGCGGTCATGGTGGGTGTCGATGAGGGCGAGGAGTTCGTCCCGCGACGAAGCGACCACGGTCCAGAAGGCGGCGCGCACCACTCTCCCCGGCGGAATGCGCACGCTCCGGCGCAGCGAGAAGATCGGGTCGAGGACCGTGCCGACGGTGCCGGACAGCCGTTCGCCCGACATCGCTGCAGCCGTGCCGATGCTGCGTCCGCGGCCGATGAATCGGGCGCGGTCGGTCTCGTGCTCGGGGTCGCCGACGGTCTCGCCCTCTACCACCACGAAATGCGCCGCCCAGATCTGCCGCTCGCCCGGTGCCCGAAGCCGCCGCGTGGCGACCAGAGCGCCGAACTCCGGCAGGTACTCGGTCGCGACGAACATCTTGGCAAAGGCGGGATGGGCATTGTCGGCGGCGGGCGTCGTCAGGACGAGCTCGGCGTAGGATGTCAGCTCGATCTCGCGGTTCACCCGCCCGCCATTGGTCAGCGAGATGCGCCGGACCTCGCAATTGTCCTCGCCGGACACGATCACATCCATGGTCGTCGTCAGGCCGAGGTCCCGATGGATGAACTCGGCGTAGTCCTCCGCGAACACAACCTCGCCTTCCCCGGTGCGGCCGGCCAGCGGCTGCGCCGTCGGCGACCAGACGCTGCCGCTCCGCAGGTCGCGGACCAGGACGAAGGAGCCCCAGTCGTCGCGGGTGGCGTCCTCGCACCATCGCGTCACGGCAATGTCGCGCCACCGGCTGTAGCCGCCCCCGGCCGCAGTCACCATGACGGCATAATGGCCGTTGGAAAGCAGGTGCGTGACCGGCGGACCGGCATCGGGCAGCCTCAGGTGGCGCACCGTCGGCTGGGTGCTGCGGACGTCCAGGGGCGCCGCACGCACCTCCTCGGCACGCGCCTGGGCCACGACGACGTCGCGAGGGGTCCGCTCCTGCAGCAGCAGAGAACTGGCCTGGATCATCGGCTCACGTTGGAACCGGGCGCGCATCTCGCCATCGCGCAGCGTATTGGCGAGGGCCACGATGGTCATGCCCTGGTGATGCGCCATGAAGCAGCGCACGATCGCGAAGGGCTCGCCCTCCGGGAGCCGGGCGCGGGTGAAGTCCAGCGCCTCGTAGAAGCCGTACCGGCCCTCGGCGCCCATGTCGGCAAGGCGACGGTAGTTCTCGCGCGCGCCCTGCGGGTCCACCATGGCGGCCAGGGCGGTCGCATAGGGCGCGATCACGACGCTGCTGGACAGCCCGCGCTTGAGGCCGAGACCCGGCACGCCGAAGTTCGAGTACTGGTAGGTGAACTCGAAGTCGCGGGCATTGTAGGCGGATTCGGACATGCCCCATGGAACGCCGAGCGACCGGCCATAGGATTGCTGGCGCGCCACGACGAGGCGGCTGGTCCGCTCCAGCACGCTGCCGGCGGGCGCGCGCATCACCAGGGACGGCATCAGGTACTCGAACATGGATCCCGCCCAGGAGATCAGCGCCGAACCGTTGCCGAGGGGCGTGGCGAGCCGGCCGAGCCGGAACCAGTGGCGGGTCGGCACGTCGCCCTTGGCGATGGCGAACAGGCTGGCGAGCCGCGCCTCGGACGCCAGGAGGTCGTAGCAGATCGGGTCGAGGCCGTCGGCGGTCACCGAATGGCCGATGGCGAGCAGCTTGCGCTCGGGATCGATCAGGAAGGCGAAGTCCATTTCCATCGCCATGGCCCGCGCCGTGCCGCCGAGCGCGACGAGGCGCCGCTGGATGGCATCGGGCGCTTCGGCGAGCTGGCTACGGTCGCGATCGTGTTCGACCACCGCCCTGCCGAGCGCGTCGACCCAGAAGGCGACATCCGTCGCGCCGCCATCGCCCGCCGTCGCCGTGCAGGCGCGTGCGGCAGCGGCCGCCCTTTCGACCAGGAGGCCGAGGACGGGAGAGAGGGCTGCCGATGCCGGAAGATCGTCCAGTCGGGCCTCGATCTCGTCCAGCACCTCGGCCAGCGCCGGGACCGGCGCGCTGCCCGCCGCGGCGCGTGCCAGTGCCAGATTGTCGGCCATGCCCTGGCGGACGGTCGTTGCGACGCCGGCATCCGCCCACTCCTCGCAGGCGTTCGCCAGCGCGATGAGATGGCCCGCGAGATTGCCGCTGTCGACCGAGGAGACATAGGCCGGCGGCAGCGTCGCGAGATCCTGCGTCCCGTACCAGTTGAAGAAGTGCCCGCGGAAACGAGGCAGCTTGCCCAGGGTCTCGAACGTTGCCTCCAGCCGCTCGGCGGTCTCGATCGTGCCGGCCCAGCCGAAGTCGCGGGCGGCCGCCGCCGACAGCAGGTAGAGCCCGATGTTGGTCGGCGACGTACGATGGGCGACGACCGGCTTCGGTTTCTCCTGGAAATTGTCCGGCGGCAGCATGTTCTCGGCCGGTGTGACGAAGGTCTCGAAATAGCGCCAGGTGCGCCGAGCGATCAGGCGCAGATCGCGGGCGTCCGCGTCCGCGATCGCCCGGCGCGCCGCCGTCTTGGGCGAGCGGCTGGCCCATTGTGCGACGAGGGGAGCGCAGAGCCAGAGCAGTGCGAGCGGCAGGACGAGCGGCCAGGCGGACGGCTGAAAGGTCAGCGCGGCCGCCGCCATGACGAGGGCCAGCACGGTGCCGCCAGCCATCTGCCGGCAGAAGCCGAGGATGTCCAGGCGCGGACCGGCCGAGGAGACCGCAGCGGTCGTCCACTCCAGCAGATGGCGGCGCGTCACGAAAAGCCGCCGCAGCGTCCGGATCGCGGCATCGGCCGCCCGCCATGCCTGGTCGGCGAGAAAGGTGAGCGACAGCAGGGTCTGCGCCGCTGCGAGCCGCAGTTCGCCCGCCAGCCCCGCAATGTGGCTGCGGACGTGGATGTCAGGGCGTCGGGGAAGGATCGCGAAGACGATGGGCAGGAAGGCCGGGATCGCGATCGTGGCGATCGCCAGCAGCATGCCGACGAGCGCCGCCGGTAGCGGAAGCAGCCAGCACAGGGCGAGCGTGACCAACGTCAGCGGGGCCAGAAGCGCTCGCCGGAGATTGTCGATCGCCTTCCAGCGGCCGACGGGCGGGAGCGCGCTCGCGTCCACCTTCGCTGCGAGGATCCAGGGAAGGAGCTGCCAGTCGCCGCGCGTCCAGCGGTGCTGGCGCTTGGCGACGACGTCGTAGCGCGAGGGGAATTCCTCGACGACCTCGACATCCGAGGCGAGGCCGGCGCGCGCGAACACGCCTTCGAAGAGATCGTGGCTCAGCAGCGAATTTTCCGGGATGCGGCCGGCGAGCGAGGCCTCGAAGGCGTCGATCTCGTATATGCCCTTGCCGGTATAGGAACCCTCGCCGAAGAGGTCCTGATAGACGTCGGAAACCGCCGCCGCGTACGGGTCCATGCCGCTGGGGGCCGATGTCACCCGCTGGTAGAAGGAACCTTCGCTACCGATCGGCAGCGAGGGTGTGACCCGTGGCTGGAGAATGGCATGGCCGCCGACCACCCGCTGCACGGTGGCGCTGAACTGGGGGCGGTTCAGCGGATGTGCCATCTTGCCGACCAACCGCAGCGCCGCATCGCGCGGCAGGCGCGTATCGGCATCGAGCGTGATGACGTAGCGCACGTCCGCCGGAACCTGCGGGGCACGCCCGGCAAGGTTCATGAAGCTGGTGTCGTTCGCCCCGCGCAACAGGCGGTTGAGCTCGTGCAGCTTGCCGCGCTTGCGCTCCCATCCCATCCACTTGCCCTCGCCCGGATTGAACCGGCGGCGGCGGTGCAGCAGGAGGAAGCGATCGCCTGCAGGCCCGGGGCCGTGACGTCGGTTCAGTTGCCCGATCGCCGCCAGGGCCTGCTCCAGCAGGGGCGCGTCACTCGCCAGGATCTCGCTATCGGCGTCGATGCCGTCGGACAGCAGTGCGAACGTGAGATCGCCATCGGCACCGGAGAGGAAATGGACCTCGAGTCGCTCGACCTGTTCCAGAAGATCGGCTTCGTTCGTGAGCAGCGTCGGCACGGCAACGAGGGTTCGCAGCGCAGCCGGAACGCCGTCCGCGAGCTCGAGGCCGGGCAGGACGACAGCGCCGAACATCCATGCCACCGCCCGGTTCACGAGGGCGGTCGCCACCTCGCTCGCGGGGATGAAACCGGCCAGTGCGAGCGCCGCCAGCCAGTGGCCGGCAAGGCCGGTCGCAGAGAGCGCCCAGCTCCCCAGCGTGACCAGGACCAGCGTGACGGCGAGGATCGTCCCGACATATCCACCGATGCCGAGGCGAATGCTGAGACGGCGGAGGCGCAACAGTGGCGGCGGTCGGAACTGGATCGTTCGCTCGAACGCGGCCCGGCCGTCGGCGATCAGGTAGTGGCCGGGATCCCCAGCCGGCCCGCCCGCGGCATTCGCCGACGCGGCCGCGAGCGCCAGTCCGGCGATCTCCAACTCGGACGCTGGCGATCCGCGGGCGAGTTCCTCGATCGCGCTGCGGTAGAGATTGCGCGTGGGGAAATCCATGCCGGCGAAATCGCTGCCCGCGCGCAGCCTGTCGTCGACCAGGCTCACGCTCTCGAACAGGTCGGCCCAGTCGATGTCGGAGATCAGCCGCATGCTGGTGATGACGTTGCGCACGGTGACGTTGGAAGCGCCGAGCCGCTGCTGGGCGTGCTGGACCACGCTGTCGACGTTGGCACCCTGGGCCGCCAGCCGCTCCTCCAGCCAGCCGAGGGCCGGTGTCGTGCGGGGATCCTGGCCCCGGAGGCGCTTGACGAGGCGGGCGGCGAAGAGCTCGGACAACGGCTCCGGCGGGCGGCTGCGAATGTCCGCATCGAGTGCGGCGCGGGACTCTCCCGCGACGAGCAGCCCATCGGCGAGGCGGTCCGCGTCCTGGCGCGATCGGCGCCCGGCGGCGATCTGATCGGCGAGCCGGCGCAGGTTCTCGATGAGAACGATGCGTAGCGTGATCGCGACGGCCCATAGCTCGCCGATCGTCAGCGGCTGGACCTGCTGATAGGCCGCGATGAAGCGGCGCAGCATCTCGGGATCGAGATGGCTGTCGGTATGGGCGACGTATGCCCAGGCGATGCCCAGCACTCGGGGATAGCCGGCGAACGGACCGACGGCGAGCTTCGGAAGCTGCCGGTAGTAGCCGGGCGGCAGATCTTCGCGGATCTGGCGGATCTGCTCCTCGACGAGATGATAGTTGTCGAGCAGCCATTCGGCCGCCGGCACCACCGCCTCCCCGCCCTGCACCTCTGCCGCCGTCGCCCGGTAGGCTGCGAGGAGGGTGCGGGCATTGCTGTCCAGGCGGGCATGCAGGGAATGGACGGACGATGGCCGCGACGCGATCGGCTGCGCCGCCGCCAGGCTGCGGGCATGCTGTTCCAGCCGCTCGACCCCGAACAGCTCTTGCCGGATCGGCGAGGGATCGCCCCAGGCGGAGCCACCCCACGCGCGTCCTTTCCATGCCGGCAGGAGCGCGCGGTAGCGCTGGCGAAGATCGGCGATCGAATTCATGGCTGCCTTCCGGTCCGCAATGAGTGAGGCATGACGCGGGCGGCGATCGGGTTCTCGGGCCGGTGCGGGTCGACGGCCTTCGTCACCAGCTGATCGAGCAGCTTGGGATCAGTTGCGAACGTCCGTTCCGGCCGCGTGCCGTTCCTCGGCCCTGACCGGGAGGAAGGCGAAACCGGGAATCCCCCGAATCGTCGCCTCGACAGTCGCCAGTCCCTTGGTGCCGGCGGGATCCGTACACGAGCCAACAGGCTGGGCCTGAAGGGATGCCGGAAGGTGACCGGGATCCCGGTGGGGCGACCCCGTCAAGATCCAGCGCCCTCCGTCCTGTCGCTCTGCGGCAGCCGGGGCGAACATAGAAAGCCCCGCGACCTCGGGAGAGGCGCGGGGCTGACGGGCGCTGAGCGCCGCCGATCCGGTCTGCATCGTCTGCCTCCGGTCGCCCTCGCGACGGTGCTACCGATGCCGGCAGATCAGGCCAGGGACTGGAGCTTCTCGGCGGACATCTTGCCGCTGCGCTGGTCGGACACGAGCTCGAAGCTCACCTTCTGCCCCTCGCGCAGGTCGCTCATGCCGGCTCGCTCCACGGCACTGATATGCACGAACGCATCGCTGCCGCCATCGTCCGGCGCGATGAACCCGAAGCCCTTCTGGGCATTGAACCATTTGACGGTTCCCGTGGTCATGGGGAAACCCTTTCGTAAGTATAGATTTAGGAGACCCGCCAGATTGCGGGCCGAAGAAGTCGAATTCGTGGAAAACGTAACCTGATGAAACGGAATAATTCCCGTGACACGGAGGTTCATATTGCCGTTTCTCGACGAACTGGATATGCGCCCACATCATGGATATTGCAAGTATGGGGATCTACTAAATCCCCAGGCCAGGAACTACTGACGCCAGTTTCCGGGCGATCAAGACCCGAGCCATTGCCGAGCCGATCCCGGCCACAGGGTTCTGCCGGCCGCCAGTTGGCTCCCGCGGGCTGCAGCACGGTCGGCCCCTTGCTCGACACGTCGTCGCTCCTCCGGTGCAGGTCCGTTCGCGCTCACAGGCGACCGGTCAGGAGCAGGACGACGACGATGATGAGGATCACGCCGAGGACGCCGACTCCACCATGGCCGAACCCGTACCCGTACCCGCCGAAGCGGCCGCTGAAGCCACCCAGCAGGAAGATCACCAGTACAATGACCAGTATCAGTCCTAGTGACATGCTGTTCTCCTCCGCATATCGGCAGATTATTGGCGCAGTGTCTCGATCACAGTTCAACCATCATTTTTTTTCGATCGAGATTCCGCCCCTGTTGACATTGATTTCCAGGCCGTCCTTATTCTGGCTTTCCTGGTAGAAATAATATGCCAAGGCCGCGCTCGTCACAGCCAGGGCGCCGACCAGGAAGTACAAGGCATTGCGGTTCATTTCGGCTACCCCTCTCGTCTTGCTTCGCGGATCGGCAGCGGACGGACCGACCTTCCGGCAGGCATGGGATCGCTTCCATGCCGGCCGGCCGTATCCGAGCCTCAGGTTCTGTCCGGTGCAGGCTGCGCGAGGCCGGCCGCGGCGTTTCGTCAGCGCGCCAGCTTGACGACCGTAACGTCGACGACCCGATTGCGCTGGTCGGAGACATCATCGGCAGTTGCCGCCGCCTGCCTGCCCTCGCCGGTCCAGGTGGTGTCGATGCGGGCAGCGGGAACGCCGGCTCGGACGAGCGCGTCGCGAACCGCCTCCGCGCGGCGCTCGGAGAGGGCCATGTTCGCGGCCGGCGTGCCGACGCGGTCGGTCTTGCCGATGACCGTCACCCGGGTGTTCGCATTGTTCGTGACGACGTAGGCGACCGTCTTGGCGATCATCTCGCCACGGGCGTTGACGGCGTAGCTGTCGGTGTCGAAGTAGACTTGGTACCAAGCGCCGGCCAGTTCCGCTTCGGAGGCGTAGCCGGATGTGGTGGGGGGCGGTGTGGGCTGATCCGCGCAACCGGCTGCCAGCGACAGAGCGAGGGCAGCGCCGAATGCCCGCACGAGCTTCGAAGATTCGAGCATGGGAACCTCCAGTGTCTTGATGTTGGGTCCTGAGCGAGAGCCGGTCAGCGCCAGATCGGGCGGCCGAGATTGACCTGATGGGGGCTGGTGAGTGCGCCGGTGCCGGCACCGACTGCCCCGCCGATCAGGGCTCCTTCGAGCGGGTGGCCGACAATCAGTCCGCCGACCGCGCCGACTCCGGCGCCGATCCCGGCGCCGCTGAGGGCGCGGTCGCCGGTCGAATACCCGCACGCCCCGAGGGACAGCAGGGGGAACAGGCAGACAGCAGCCAATCGGGTGTGTTTCATGACGTGTCTCCTGGTGGGACGTTCCCGCATTGCTTGAGAACGGAAAACGACCAATCACCAATCATCGGAGAGATCGGGAACTCGATCTTCCTGTGTACAGCTTGGCAGAGCGCTCGAGACCCATTCATTGATATGGGTCAATGGTGATCAGAGAGTCTATCGGCCCTTTACTTGGCATCGATCGGATTCATGGCCTGATAAGCAATAGATGTTGTATGATGGGATATTTCGCGCGCTGTCGCCCCTCGAACCATCGGGCGGTCCCGGGACGACGGTGCCCGGTCGGGCCGAGCACCGCGGGCCATCCTCACGCCGAGGGATAGGCCCCTTCCGCGACCTGCCGCGGAAGGGGCCTCGCTCGCTCCGGATGGTTCGGCGGACGCTCGTCCGTTCAGCCGCCGGACGTCAGCAACACGCCGACGCGGCCGTCCTGCCGCTGTTGGGGATCCCCGAACTCACCGACCTGGATCCTGCCGCTGGGCACGCCCGCCCGCATCAGCGAGGTCCGGATCGCGTCGATCCGGCGTCCGCCCAGTCCGCGGTCGCCGGCATAGGTCGTCCCGTCGATGCCAACCAGCAGGGACGGGTTCTGCATCAGGTAGGACGCGATCTCCCGGGACATTCCCTGATCGGCAGCGCTCACGCTCGACCGGCCACGGTCGAAGGTGAACTCGCGATAGTCCGTCCACTGCTCGACCACGCCGACCGGTCCCTGACCGCCGGAGGGGCCCGCCATGCCGCGCTGCCCCATCTCGCCGCGATCACCCGCCGGTCCGGTCGCACCGGTCATCGCATAGCCCTGGACGCCGCCCCGGCCACGCATTCCCTGCTCGCCGGCCGTTCCGGCGTCACCGACGGGACCAGCCGGCCCGATCAGCGTCTCGCCGCGGACGCCCGTCGGCCCCGCCATCCCGGGGGCGCCGGCCGGACCACGCGGGCCCATCGGACCGGCAGGGCCGGCATAGCTCGCCCCCTGGTCGCCGGCCTGCCCGGCATAGCCCTGCGCGCCAGCGGGGCCCATGGCGCCGGTCGGACCGCGCGGACCGACCATCAGCATTCCGGGTGCGCCCTGCGGACCGGACGGCCCTGCGCGGCCGTCGGGGCCGGAGGGGCCGACGGCCCCCTCCGGGCCGGTGGTGACATAGCCCGCCGCCCCGCGGGGGCCGACGGGCCCTTGCGGACCGGCAGGGCCGGCGGGACCGGTGTAGCCGGCCGGGCCGACGAGCGCATAGCTCGGCGCCATGGCATAGGGGGCCGGCGTGCGGTAGACGGGCTGTCCGACATACTGCTGGGCTGCCGGTTGCGCGGGGTAGGCCGACGCGTACTCCAGGGGCGGCGGACTGGCGCAACCCATCGCGAGCAAGGCGACCGACGGCATATAAAGAATCTTCTTCATGGAGTTTCTCCCGCTATCGAGATTGGCAGGAATGTCGATTCGACAAACGACTTAGATCCGATACTGAAACCACGCACATCGTATCGTCGTTGTGCCAACGGGCTGAAAGCAGAGCGTGCCAAGTCGGCATCAGGATTGCAAAGAAGCTACGATAATACTCATCTGTGTTTGGTCGTATCAGGCATTCACGCCAAGCCGTAATCTCTACTTGACATTATCGGGAGATCATAGATTCGGAATCTACCCATGCAGCCGGAAGGGCGACGGGCCAGGGGGCGATGCTATCGCCCGGGTCGGATCTTGGCCCCGGAAGAACCGTCCCCGGCGGCCGGTGCGTCGGTTCCGTTCCACGAGGCGGCCAGCGCCAGGCGCGCCAGGGCCGGCAGCGACCTGGCACCGGTGATCCGCATGACCGCCGCGCGGTGGTTCTCCACCGTCCGCTGGCTGATGCCGAGGTCGGCCGCGATGTTCTTGCTCGGGTGGCCGGCCAGTACCAGCTCCATGATCTCGTGCTGGCGCGGACTGAGGCCGGCCACCCGGCCGATGGCCGCCGTCCTCCACGGCGGCGGCTGGTTCTGGTCCCGCGCCCTCTCCAGCGCACGCGCGACGCTGGCCAGCAACTCGGCCGTACTGATCGGCTTCTCGATGAAATCCACGGCTCCCGCCTTCATCGCCTCGACGGCAATCTGCACGTCGCTGTTGCCGGTGATCATGATCGCCGGCAGGCGATGGCCGGCCTCGCGCAGGCGCCGCAGCAGCTCGAGGCCGTTCATCCCCGGCAGGGAGGCGTCGACCAGGACGCAGCCGTCCCGGCCCGAACCAAAAGCCTCGAGGAATGCCTCGCACGAAGCATAGTCCTCGACGGTCATGCCATCCTGCTCGAAGACGCTCCGCACGGCGCTTCGCACTCCGTCGTCGTCGTCGATCACGAAGATGACGGGCGCGGCAGGCGCGTCCGGCGAAGCTCGCCCTGGCCCGGCCGGCGGCAGCAGCCGCCGGACCACCTCGGTCAGCTCGGCGACCTTCACCGGCTTGCTGATCTGGACGAAGTTCTGCCGCGCGATGTCGCGGAGCGTCGTCGTCGAGATGTCGCCCGTGAGGATGATCACCGGAATCGCGTGACCGAAAGTCTCGCGCAACCGGCCGCTCAGCGCCAGCCCGTCCATTCCGCCGGGCAGGTTGTAGTCGGCCAGCAGGAGGTCGGGCCGCACCGCCGCATGTTCCGCCAGCGCCAGCGCCGAAGGGCCGTCGACAGCCGTCACCACCCGATGGCCCTCGCCTTCGAGGAGCATCGAGAGCAATTCGCACAAGGTCGGGTCGTCCTCGACGACCAGGATGGTTCCCGTCGCCGAGGTCGCTGCGCCGGCTCCGGCAGGAACCACAGCCGATGCGGCCGGCAGCGCGGACGCGGCCATCGCGCGACCGACCTCGATCGAGAAGACCGAACCGCGCCCGGCCCAGGATCGGACGGCCACCGGATGCGCGAGGAGGTGGCCCAGCCGCTGCACGATCGAAAGGCCGAGCCCGAGGCCGCGGCTATGTCCGCGCGCCGGATTGTCGACCTGATAGTACTCCTCGAAGATGGCCTCCAGTTGCCCTTCGGGTATGCCGAGGCCGCTGTCCCAGACCTGGATGTCGAGCCGGTCGCGGCGGCGGCGACAGCCGAGCAGGATCTTGCCGCTCTTGGTGTATTTCACTGCGTTCGACAGCAGGTTTCGGATCATCTGCTCCAGCAGTCGTGCGTCGCTCGACACCCGCAGGCTGCTCGGGACGACGCGCAGCACCAGGCCGTGCGCCTCGGCGAGGTACGAGAACTCGTCGCGCATCCGGTCCAGCAGGCCGTCGATCGCGAAGTCGGCAATCTCGACGCGGATCGTGCCGGACTCGATCTGGTTGATGTCGAGCAGCGTGTCGAGCATCCCGGTCATCGCGCCCAGCGTCTCGTCGACCCGCCCCAGCAGCCGCTTGGGGGTGTCGCCCTGGACGGCCTTGGCGAGAAGGCCGTGGAGCAGGGTCAGCGCCTGCAGCGGCTGGCGCAGATCGTGGCTGGCGGCCGCCAGGAAGCGCGACTTCGCCGCGTTTGCGGCGTCGGCCTGGCGCTTGGCGGCATCCAGGGCCTTGGCCGCGTTCTTGCGCTCGGTGATGTCGGTGAAGGTGATGACCACGCCCTGCACGTCATCGTCCTGCGTGCGGTAGGGCAGGATGCGGCGATTGAAGTAGGTACCGGCCTCGGTCTCGATCTCGCGCTCGAGCGGCAACAGGGTCTTGATGACCGTTCGCACATCGGCCGGCAGGGCGGTGTCGGTCGCCAGGGAGCGCAGATCGGCCAGCGGTCGGCCGATATCCCCCGGGATCACCTTGAACAGCGCCTTCGTCGCCGGCGTGAAGAACCGGATGTTGAGATCGATATCGAGGAACAGCGTCGCGACGTCGGCGCTGTAGAGGACGTTGCGCAGATCGTCCGATGTCGTTCTCTGCCGCTCCAGCGTCTCCTGGAGCTGGCCGTTCAGCGCAGTCAGCTCCTCGTTCAGCGACTGCAGTTCCTCCTTCGAGGTCAGCAGTTCCTCGTTGGTCGACTGGAACTCCTCGCTGACGGACAGCGCCTCCTCGTTGATGGCGCGCTGCTCCTCGCTGGATATCTCGAGGTTGTGGATGGCGCCCTGCAGCTCCGTGCGCGTGGCCTCGAGTTCCAGCTCCAGCTCGCTGACGCGGGTGCGCTCGGCCACCGACAGACCGCGATAGCGGCGCAGATCGGGCGCCGGCTCGTCGATGAACGCGACGAGGATCAGCTCCTCGCCCTCACCGGGGACCAGGCGCACATCGATCTTGAACCGGCTGGCCGTCGCACCCGTCCCCACTCGCCCGCCCGCCATCGTGACCTGCGGATGGTCCGGCCCGACCTGCTGGATCGCCGACCGCAGCTTGGTGCGCAGGCCCGGCGGTGCCATCGCCAGCAGGTCATGGGTGGGGTGGCCCGCTGCGACCCGGAGGTAGCGGTCGGCGGCGCCCAGAAGATAGAGGCACTCGTGCTTGCGGGTGATCAGCACCGCCGCCGGCGCGTAGGCGTCCAGCACCATCCGGCGGCAGAGTTCGGACAGCAGGGTCTCGCGCGACGAAGCCGTCGCCTGCCCTGGCCGCGCGAGGCGCCGGATACCGTCGCTGCCTATCAGCAGGCCGATCTCGCCCGGCCGGCTGCGCCCGACCTGGCGATAGATGCGCTCGGCCTTGGCGAGCACCGTGAAACGGCCTTCGAGATTGCCCGGCGTCTCCGCGCTGCCGAGCACCAGGATGCCGCCCGGACGCAGCGCGAAGTGGAACAGCGCGATCACCTTGGCCTGCGCCTCCGGCCCCAGATAGATCAGCAGGTTGCGACACGACACCAGATCGATCCGCGAGAAGGGCGGGTCCGACAGCACGTCCTGGACGGAGAACACGACGGCGGCCCGGATGTCCGACGCCACGCGATAGCCCGCTCCTCTTTCGTGAAGAAGCGGGCAAGCCGCGCCGCCGATACCTCGGCTTCGATCGTGTGCGGGTAGAGACCTTCGCGCGCCACCGCGATGGCATCGCCGTCGACGTCGGAGGCGAAGACCTGCAGCTTGACGGCGACACCCGCCGCAGCGATGGCCTCGCGGAAGAGCATGGTGATCGAATAGGTCTCCTCGCCGGTGCTGCATCCGGCGATCCAGAGCCGCAACGGCAGGTCCGGCGCGCGGTCCCGGACGAGGTCGGGGATGACCGTCTCGGCCAGCCGGTCGAACACCCGGGGATCGCGAAAGAAGCTGGTGACGTGAATGAGCAGGTCCTTCGCGAGCAGATCGAGTTCGTGGCGGTCGTTGCGCAGGATTGCGAGGTAGCGATCCATGGCGTGCGGCTCGATCGCCCCCATCGCCATTCGCCGCTGGATCCGGCGCCGCAGCGTGCCGGGCTTGTACAGCCGGAAATCATGGGCGGTCCGCTGCCGCAACAGGTCCACGACCTCGCCCAGGCGGAACTCCGGGGCAGCGACCGTGGCCGTTGCCCCGCGGCCAGCGTCGCCGCGCGCGTGGGCGACGAGTGCCGCCGGCATTGCCTCCACCGGCAGGATGAGGTCGACCGCGCCGGTCGCGATCGCGCTGCGGGGCATGCCGTCATAGCCAGCCTCCCCCGGCTCCTGGGCGATCGCGAAGCCGCCCTTCTGCTTGATGGCGCGCAGCCCCAGGCTGCCGTCGCTGCCGGTGCCGGACAGGACGATGCCGATCGACCGGCTCGCGCAGGTGCTGGCCATGGAGTTCAGCAGGAAATCGAACGGCAGCCGGGTTCCGTGGCGCGCCTCCGGCTGCGACAGGTGGAGGGCGCCATTCGCCACAGAGAGATGGCGGCCGGGCGGAATGACATAGAAGTGGTCCGGCTCCAGCGGAGTGCCGTCCGTCGCCTGACGGACTGGCATCGACGTGTGGGCGGACAGCAGGTCCACCATCATGCTCTCGTGGGTCGGATCGAGATGCTGGACGAGGATGAAAGCCATTCCGATCCCGGCGGGCAGGCTCGCCACCAGCTTGCGGCAGGCGTCAAGGCCCCCGGCCGATGCCCCGATCGCGACGATCGGAAAATCCGGGCTCTCCGATCGGTGCGGAGCCGTGCCTCTGGATGATGCCTTTGCTGGCGGTCTACCGGCCGGGCCCGAAGCCGAAGCGGTCACGGATCGCCTGGGCCTGCCTCGCAAGAGCCACCTCCGATCCAGGGAAGTTCGATCCGACATCGCCGCGGACCGTCCACCCGTTGGGTCCATAGCGCCATGAACTGCCAGAATGTGCAAAGAACTTTGCATCTCCCGGCAGGCGCCGGACGATTCCGTAGGTATATTCCGTCGCTTCGGACAATGCCGCGGCGCGGGTATTTTCAGACCGACGCACCACACCGCGACAGACGCCCGGTCCGGGAACAAGGTTCCCTTGCGGCGCCCGTTCGCCGTTCCCCGGATCCTTGCGAAGTTGCCGAGAGAGGTGGCGATCATGCAGCGGCCCAGCAGTTCAGCTGCGGAGGATGTCCCTGCGCAACCGCCGAAGCCGCTGCGCATCCTGGTGGTCGAGGACGAAGCGGTCATCGCGGTCCTGCTCGCCGAGGTTCTCGCCGCGATGGGACACGACGTCTGCGGCGTCGAGAACAGCGAGGAGGCCGCGGTGATCGCGGCGGCGCGATGCCAGCCGGACCTGATGATCGTTGACGTAGGTCTGCGTACGGGCAGCGGCGTCGCCGCCGTCGCGCAGATCATCGGCCATCACTTCATACCGCACATCTTCGTCACCGGTCGGCGCCTGTCGAGCGAGGGGCTCCACCCGGGCGCGGTGGTGCTGCAGAAGCCGTTCGACGAAGACGATCTCGAGCAGGCGATGCGCCGCGCGCTGCGCCAGGAGATCGGTCCGGACGTGCATTGAGCCCACCGGCGCAGGTTCCTGGTCCGTAGGTCCGCGGTTCAAATCCGCGCGTCGGCACCATCCTTCCGACTTTCAGCCCGCCTTCGGCCGCCCGGCTTCCAACCTCGTTCGCCTTCTGTGCGCATCGAGCTTGTGGATTGCAGCCTTTTTGCAGTCGCAGCCGGCGATCAGGGGGCGATACCGCAGGCGTCCCGCCACATGGCGCGGAAGGCCCCCTGCAGATCCTCGGTGTAGCGCGCGATGTCCCAGGCTGGACGGCCGAGGAGCCGCTGCCGCAGGCCCGCCTTGAGCGCGACCAGGCGAGGCCGGTCGGCAGCCATCCGGGCGGCGATGCGGACATAGGCCGCCTCGTCCTCCGCGACCCAGTCATCGAGACCGGCAGCGGTGAGAAAGCTCGCGCCCATACGCGACACGAAATTCTCCCCGCGCCGCGCGACGACGGGCACGCCCATCCAGAGCGCCTGCAGTGTCGTGGTGCCGCCATTGTAGGGGACCGGATCGAGCGCGATGTCGACGTCGGCATACTCCGCCATCATCTGCTCAAGACCCGTCGGGCCGCGGCACTCGATCCGCTCCGGCGCGACGCCGGCCGCCCAGAAGCGTCCGCGCACATGCTCGGCCGCGCCGCCATCCTGGAAGCTCGGCGCCTTCAGCAGCAGGCGCGCCTCGGGCAGCGCGGCCAGCACCGCCGCCCATAGCCGCACGGTGGTCGGCGTCAGCTTCGGCAGGTTGTTGAAGGATCCGAAGGTCAGCGGCCGCGCCACCGCCGCGGGGCGCCCGAAATCGGGCAGCGGATAATCGTCCTCGGGCGCGAAGCAGAAGACCGCGTGCGGCAGGCGCAGCACCCGCTCGCTGCACAATGCCGCATCGTGCTCCGGCACCACGACGGGGTCGGCCACGATCCAGTCCATGTTGGGGATGCCGGTCGAGCCGGGATAGCCGAGGAAGGTCGCCTGCACCGGCGCCGCCCGCTGCCCGAACAGGCCCTTGCGGTTGCGGGCGGTATGGCCGCTGAGGTCGACCAGCAGGTCGATCCCGTCGGCCGCGATCTGCGCGGCGAGCCGGATGTCGGTCCAGGCATCGGCCTGAACCCAGCGGGCAACCCGCTCGCGCGCCTTGCGCGTCTCCTCGTCCTGGATCGTGCCGGTGCAGTAGATCGTGGCGGCGTACCGGGTGCGGTCGAGCCGCCCGAGTACCGGCAGCAGGAAGACCGCGACCGGGTGCTGGGCGTGCAGGTCCGGCGTCACGAAGCCGATCCGCAGCGGCCGGTCGGGCACCCGCGGGTTCGGAAAGCTCTCCCGCGGCCGCGCGTCATGACCGAGCGGCGCGAAGAGGCGGCGGTGCAGCGCGGCCACATCCGCCGCCGACAGCCGGTCGCTGTAGAGCGACGCCATGGCGGCGCTGGAGGCCATGCTCGAATGTCCGCCCTCGGCCTCCGCCAGTTCGCGATAGAGCCGGAGCGCCTCCTCGGCCTCGCCGCCGCGCGCGGCGAGCGAGGCCCGCATCGCGCGCGCGCCGGGCTGGGGCCCCAGCGCCTCGGCGCGGTCGAGCAGCCGCAGTGCGGGCTGCAGTTGCCAGCTCTCGGCCAGGAGATGGGCGAGGTTCCAGCAGGCGGTGGCGCTGTCGGGATGCCGGCGCAGGTTCTCCTCCAGCACCGCCTGAGCCTCCTGCCAGAGGTTGTGGCGGAACAGCATGTCGGAGAGCAGCGTCAGCGTCGCCTCGGAGGTCGCCGCGGCCTGTGCCGCCTCCAGCCCCTCCGGCCGCAGTCCCAGGCGCAGCAGAAGGTCGGCGAGGTCGATGGTCATCCGCGCGCGGCTGTCCGCATCCGCGCCCGTGGCCGACGCGTCCGCCGCCAGCAGGGCCTGCCGCAGCGCCTCCAGCGCCGGCGCGTTGGCGCCCCGCTCGCGGCGATAGCGCGCCATGTGCCAGTGGACCTGCCAGGCGCCGGCGCCGGCCGCCTCGGCCGGCGGCAGCGCGCGATGATAGTGACGCGCCGCCTCGTCGGGTCGTCCGGCCTCCTCCAGCGCCCGGGCCAGCGCCAGTTGCGCCTCGAACCGCGCAGGGGCGGCCGCAGCGGCCGCCCGATACCGATCGATCGCCGCGTCGAGGCGCCCCAGCTGCCGCAGCGCGTGCCCCCCCTCCAGGCAGGCGGTGAAGTTGGCGGGCTCCCGCCGCAGGACCTCGGCGAATTCGCCGATCGCCTCTTCGTAGCGCCCCTGCCGCGCATGGCAGCGGGCGCGCTGCATGCGCGCGGCCGCCATCGCCGGGTCGAGCGCGACAGCGCGCGACAGCGGCCCCTCCGCATCGGCCCAGCAGCCGGCATCGAACAGCGCGTTGCCGAGGTTGAAGAAGACGGCAGCCGGCGCGCCCGCCACCGCGGCCGCACGCCGATAGGCCTCGATCGCTCCCGCTCCGTCCCCCGCCCGACGCCGGGCCAGCCCTTCGGCGGCGAGCGTCTCCCAGCGCGGCGGCCGGTGGGTTCGCGCCATCCCCTGCTCCGGTCCGCTCAGCCGGAAAGCTCGCCCGGACGGATCGCGAAGCGGATCTCGTCGGTGCGAAAGCCCAGCATCTTGGGGCGGAGCACGCCCGGCAGCACCGCGACGTCGTAGAGCTCCTGCACGATGCCCTCGATCATCAGCTGGTGCACGAGGTCGCCCGTACGCAGGTCGACGACGGCGATGCAGCAGCGCGGGTCGGCGCCGGCCGCCGCCAGCCGCTCGTTCAACGCCAGCCCCTCGAAGGTGCGGTTCTCGCGCGGGCGCGAGACGCCGATGACCGCATGATGGCCGACGAAAGCGAGGCCCCGCGCGAATCCCGGCAGGAAGCAGACCGGCTCGAAGCGGCCGGTCGCGAGATCGACGCGCCCGAACTCTCCCGTCCCCGTCTGGATCAGCCACAGCACGCCGTCATGGAGACGCGGCGAGTGCGGCATCGACAGACCGGCCGCCGCGACCTCCCCGGAGGCGACGTCGATCACGACGCCGCCATCGCGGCGGCGCTGCCGCCAGCTCTCGGCGACGTTGCCGGTGCCGACGCAGGTGACGTAGGCCGGCCGCTCGCCGTCCACCGCCAGCCCGTTCAGGTGGCAGCGATCCTCGGCCGCGAGGCGGTCGATGAAGGGCGGCCGCCACAGCGGCACGAAGCTGTTGCGGTCGTCGATGGTGGCGATGCAGTTGAACAGCGTGACGGCGAAGATCGGCCGGCCGCCGGGGCCGGCATGGATGTCGTGGATGTCGATGTCGCCGGTCGTGTGTCCGTTGACCGGCACGTAGAGCGCATCGTGCCCGTCCGGGGTGACGGTGCCGGGATCGAGGAAATCCTCGAACCGCCAGAGCTGGTAGAGCGAGGCGAGCCACAGCGAGCGCCCGGCGACGCCCAGGCCCATCGAGCGCGGGAAGGTGCGCTCGAAGACCGACAGCGACCCGTCGGGCCGCATGCCGATCAGGAAGACCTTGCCGGCCTGGTAGGTGGTGAAGGCGAGGCTGGCGCGCGCCTGGGCCAGCCATGGCAGGAACAGCCGCGTGCCCGCCAGTTCCAGGCGCGGCGCGGATGT
Source organism: Allostella sp. ATCC 35155 (assembly GCA_006738865.1). Taxonomy (GTDB): domain Bacteria; phylum Pseudomonadota; class Alphaproteobacteria; order ATCC43930; family Allostellaceae; genus Allostella. The sequence continues at coordinate 5,280,890 of AP019701.1, read as the reverse complement.
GGAGGTATCGGTCATGGTCCCTGGGCTCTCGGGCTGTCGGGGAAGCGTCGGGCCGGGGCCGGCACGGCCGTTCAGCGGCCGGTCATCGCAGGCAGCATGGCCCGCCAGGCGACCGCCTCCAGTTCTGCGCCGAGGGCGGGCTCGATGTCCAGACCGGGTCGACCGCGAAGCGGAAGGCGGAGACGGTCGCGGTCATACGGTGCGGTGCCAGCAGGTCTTCGGTCTCCACGATCATGAGGCTACCGGCCTCGCCGAGGCGCACCAGGAAGCTTTCGATGCGCAGTTCGGCCGGCGCCTCCCAGTGACGGAAGAGGTCGAGGATGCGCGCCCGCGCGCCCTCATGGTCGCCGGCCGAGCCGATGGGGCGCTCATGCCAGGTCATCATGCATTTGCATGCTTGCGCCCGCCGGCTGCCCCGTCCGCCGCTCTAGAGGATGAGGAAGTCGTCCGCCGTCAGCTGCGCGCGCGTCACGCCCTGGATCGTCACCCCATGCACCGGCTCCGGCCCCGCGCCCAGCCACAGGAACACCCCGTCCGGACCGTCCACCAAGCGCTCCTGGATGTCCACGAAACTGGCGAAGGCGATGCCGTTCAGCACCCCGTCGCCGCCCGTGTCGATGACGATCCGGTCGCCGGCTGGGAGGGAGAAGTCCGTCACCCGGTCGAGCCCGCAGCCCTCCGCGAAGACGAAGGCGTCGGCGTCCGCACCGCCCGTCAGCAGGTCCAGGCCCATCCCGCCGTCCAGCGTGTCGGCTCCGAGCCCGCCATGCAGCACGTCGTGGCCGGCCCCGCCCAGCACCAAGTCGTCGCCCTGGCCGCCCCAGGCATGGTCGTTGCCGGTCCCGCCCAGCACCGTGTCGTCGCCCCGGTCGCCCAGCACCCAGTCGTTGCCGTGCCCGCCATCGACGAGGTCGTTGCCCTGGCCGCCCCAGACCACGTCCTCGTCCCCCTCCCCCAGCACCCGGTCGTTGCCGGTGTTGCCGTTCAGCTGGTCGCGGCCCGACCCGCCCCAGATCGTGTCCGCCCCGTCGCCGCCATAGGCCGTGTCGGCCTGGTACGTCCCCCAGAAGCGCTCGTCCCCGAACCCGCCCCACACCGGCAGGCGCGGCGCCTCCGTCGGGTCGGGCAGCACCGTGATCGCCACCGTCGCCTCGTCCGCCCCGCCCTGGCCGTCCGTCACCCGGTAGACGAAGGAATCATCCCCGACATAGGCCGCGTTCGGCATGTAGGTGAAGCCGCCCTCGGCACTCCAGGACAGCACGCCATGGCCCGGCGCCGTCACCACGCCCGCAACCGACAGGGGATCCCCGTCCGCGTCCGTGTCGTTGCCCAGCACCCCCGGCGCCGGGATCGTCAGGGGATTGTTCCAGACGACCGACCAGGCGTCGTCCGCAGCCTCCGGCGCGCGGTTTCCACCTGCCGGCGGCGGGGTCGGCTGGGGCGTCGGACGGAAGCCGAACAGGACGTAGCTGGCACCGGAGTTTGAGCCGTTCGGGTCAGCGTAATAGGCCCCGACGACGACGTCGTCGATGCCGTCGCCGTTCACGTCCCCGGCGGTCGAAACCGAAATTCCGCTTCGGTCGTCAGACGTGACGCCGTCGATGCGGAACCCGTCGGTCCCGTCCAGCGCCGAAAGCTGCAGCGTCGCGGCGAAACCGCCAGTGCCGCCGAACACCACGTAGCTGGAGCCGGACCCGTTGCCGTTTGGGTCGGCTGTGCTGGCCCCGACGATGACGTCGTCGATGCCGTCGCCGTTCACGTCCCCGGCGGCACTCACCGAGATGCCGCTCTGGTCATAGCTCGCGACGCCGTCGATCCGGAACCCGTTGGTCCCGTCGAGGTCCGAAAGCTGCACCGTCGCGCCGAAACCGCCCGTGCCGCCGAACACCACGTAGCTGGAGCCGGAATTCCCGTCGTTCGGGTCAGCGTACTTGGCCCCGACGATGACGTCGTCGATGCCGTCGCCGTTCACGTCCCCGGCGGCACTTACCGAATGGCCGCTAGCGTCGTCGGTCGTGACGCCGTCGATGCGGAACCCGTTGGTCCCGTTCAGCGCAGAGAGCTGCAGCGTCGCGGCGAAACCGTCCGTGCCGCCGAACACCACGTAGCTGGAGCCGGACCCGTTGCCGTTTGGGTCGGCGTCCCTCGCCCCGACGATGATGTCGTCGATGTCGTCGCCGTTGACGTCCCCAGCGGCGCTCACCGACCGGCCGCTGTAGTCGTTGGCCGAGACGCCGTCGATGCGGAACCCGTTGGTCCCGTCGAGGTCCGAGAGTTCCAGGGTCGCGGGGAAGCCGCCCGTGCCGCCGAACACCACGTAACTGGCACCGGAGTATGAGCCGTTCGGGTCGGCTTGGTGGGCCCCGACGATGACGTCGTCGATGCCGTCGCCGTTCACGTCCCCGGCGGCACTCACCGACTCTCCGCTTGCATCGTAGTTCGTGACGCCGGCGATGCGGAACCCGTTGGTCCCGTCGAGGTCCGAAAGCTGCAGCGTCGCGGCGAAACCGCCCGTGCCGCCGAACACCACGTAGCTCGCGCCGGACCCGTTGCCGTTTGGGTCGGCTCCTTCGGCCGCGACGATGAGGTCGTCGATGTCGTCGCCGTTCACGTCCCCGGCGGCACTCACCGACCTGCCGCTGCGGTCGCTGTTCGTGATGCCGTCGATGCGGAAGCCGTTGGTCCCGTCGAGGTCCGAGAGTTCCAGGGTCGCGGGGAAGCCGCCCGTGCCGCCGAACACCACGTAGCTGGCACCCGAGGCCTCGCCGTTCGGGTCGGCTCTGTAGGAGCCGACGACGATGTCGTCGATGCCGTCGTCGTTGACGTCCCCGGCCGACGAAACCGAAAAGCCGCTCAGGTCACCGGCCGAGGCGCCGGCGATGCGGAACCCGTTGGTCCCGTTGAGATCGGAGAGCTGGATCGCGGCGGGGAACGACATGGAGTCTGCCTCAACCGATGAAGGAACAATTTGGGATTTTCATTAGACCATCCCGCTCCCCTATTTCTAGCAAGATGGCGCCACTGCACCTGCCAGAAATGCTGACCCGCCTGACGCTGGCCGTGGCGGCGAAGGCGGCCAGGGCCTGCGCGGCATGGCGCCCGGCGGGCTATCCTGGCCCGGTCTCCGTCAACATCCCGATCGCGGCGATCCTCGCGGGCTTCGCGACTGAGATGATGCCGGCGGCAGAGGATGGCATCCCGGCCGGCGGTCACTATGATGGCGCCGACCATGCCCGCTCCTTCGCCTGACGCAAGCTACGACATCGTCTTCTACCACCAGTTCCTGGACGCCCATCCGATGCGGCCGTCGCAGTCGGCGGCCGAGGCGGCGATGGACCCGCGGATGATGATCGACCTCGCCACCGCCATCGCCGGGCGCCGCGCGCCGGCGGGTCGGATCGTGCTCGTCACCAATGCCGGGGCCAGCTTCGCCCATCGTTCCGACATCACGATCGAGCATCGCGAACTCGCCGATCCGGCTGCGCTGCAATACGACCGCACCCGCAGCTACCGCGACTACATCGCCGCCCGCGTCGGGCAGAGCGACCGCCGCGGCGTCATCTTCCTCGACACCGACGCGCTGGCGCTGCGCGAGCTCGCGCCGCTGTTCGACCAGTCGTTCGACGTCGCCCTCACCTATCTCGAAGAGGCACTGACGCCACCGCCGGCCGGCCTCGACCATTGGGGCCTGCCCGATGACGGCCGGCTGAGCGCGATCAATTTCGGCGTGATGGCGGCGCGCTTCACGCCGGCCGCCGTCGGATTCTTCGACGCCGCGCTGGCGCGGTTCGACGCCATCGCGGCCGAGGGCGGTGACTTCCTCGGAACCCGGCGCAACAGCTTCCGCGCCGCGGCATCGGGCGGCGACGCCCAGTTCCGCATCGGCGACGTGCGGACCTGGGGCGGCGGCCAGTTCGCCTTGACCTCGCTCCTGTCGGCGAACCTGTTCGGAACCCTGCGAGAGGACTGCGAGGTCGCCGGCGCCCGCGTCCGCCTGCTGCCGTCGGCGGCATGGAACTATTCGCCGTCCGGCGGCCGATTCTCCATGGACATGCTGGATGGGCGCTTCATCCTGCACCTCAAGGGCAGCCGGAAGGCGCAGTTCGCCGCTGTCGCCGCCTGGCTCGCCTGAACACCTCCCGAGCGAAGGTCTGCCCGATGCGCCGCATCACCCTCGATTCCATCGTGCCCGGCCTCAAGCGCAAGGTCGCGGAATGCACCCGCGAGGAGCTGCTCGCGACCAGCGAGCATCAGCGCGCGATCGAACAGCTGCATGCCGACGCGATCGCCCGCGCCGCCCGGGCCGGCATCGCCGTCCCGCCGGAGGCTTGTGAGACCGCCTGGCGCACCCATTGCCGCGCGCATTTCTATGCGGCGCTCGCCTCCGGCCTGCCGCCCGACGAGCCCGTGCGGCAGCATCGCGGCAAGGCCGACCTCGAGCGCATCTGGCAGGAGGCCTGTGCGGCCGCCGGCGAGGCACCGTGGCAGGTCCATGCGGCGACCGTCCGGGAGCGCGAAGCGCGGCGGAACCGCGAGCGGCGGGCCGAAGCCAAGGCCGCAACGCGTTCCGACGAGCGGCCGGAGCGGACCTCCCGCCGGGACAAGGCGCGGCCCGGCGCCGGGTCAGCCCCTGGCCGCACCGCCGCCACGCCCGGGAAACCGGCGCGAAGCCGATCGGCTGCCGATCGCCCGGCCCCCGAACGCCCGACCCCCGAACGAACGCCCGGCGAACGGCCAACCCAGGCAGCGAGACCGGGACGGCCGTCCGGCCAGGGCCCGAGAGCCGCCGGAGCGCCGGAGCGCATGACGCCGCGGGATTCCGCTGCAGGTCGCGGTCGCCCGGGCGGCCGGCGCACCGGCCGCCGGTGATCGCAGGAACGGGTCGGGGACGGAGAAGCGCATGACGACAGGACCGCGGGTCGAGGACCATTATTCGAGTTCGGGCATTGCCCGGCGCATCCTGGACGCGCTGGCCGCCGCCGGCGGGCCGGACACGCCGGCGACGCCCGACGCGCTGGCGCCGCTCGACCAGTTCCATGGTCGCGGCATCCAGGCCACACGGGAGCTGGTGGCGCTTCTGCAACCGCAGGCGGACGAGGAGATCGCCGATGTCGGCTGCGGCATCGGCGGCCCGGCGCGCTGGATCGCCTGGACGTTCGGGTGCCGCGTCACCGGCGTCGACCTGACCCCGGCATTCTGCGAGGCGGCACGCGAGCTGAACCGGGCCACCGGAATGGAGGAACGGGTCCGCATCCTGGAGGGCAACGCGCTGGCCCTGCCGCTGCCCGACGCCGCCTTCGACCGCGCCTACTCCCAGAACGTGGTGATGAACATCGCCGACAAGCGCGGCTTCTATGCCGAGCTGTTCCGGGTGCTGAAGCCGGGCGGTGTCGCTGCCCTGTCGAACCTGCTGGCCGGCCCGGCCGGGCCGCCGCATTTCCCCGTCCCCTGGGCCGAGACCCCTGCCACCAGCTTCCTATCGACCGCGGAGGAGACCCGCGCGGACATCCTGACGGCCGGGTTCGAGATCCTCTCCTTCCGCGACACCGCGGCCGAGACGGTGCCGAAGCAGAGCGCCATTCGCCGCAAGATCGAGGCCGAGGGCATGCCGCCGCTCAGCCTGCGGGTCCTGATGGGCGACCGGATGCAGGATCTGACGGTCAATTCGATCCGCAGCCTGGAAGAGGGGCGAGCCGTCCCGGTCGAGATCCTGGTGCGCCGGCCGGCCTGATCCCCGCAAGACCAGTACATTCGCGCCGCAACCGCGGCCCAGACGAGGAGAACGAGGTGACCATGCAACTGGAATTCGGCGGCAAGCGCGTCCTGGTGGCCGGCGGCAGCCGCGGCATCGGCCGATCGATCGCGCTCGGGTTTGCAGCGGCCGGGGCCGACGTCGCCATCTGCGCCCGCGGCGCGGAGACGCTGGAGCAGACCCGCCAGGAGATCGCGGGCCACGGCCACAAGGCCCATGCCGCGTCCTGCGATCTGGCCGACGGACCGGCCGTCAAGCGCTGGGTCGCCGAGGCGGCCGCGGCGCTGGGCGGCGTCGACATCCTGGTCAACAACGCCTCGGGCTTCGGCTCGACGGACGACGAGGAGGGCTGGGCCAAGGGCCTGGCCGTCGACGTGATGGCCACGGTCCGCGCCTCGCATGCGGCGATCCCGCTGATCGCCGAGGCCGGCGGCGGCGCGATCGTCAACATCTCCTCGATCTCCGGCTACCACGCCTCGACGCGCTCGGCGCCCTATGCCGCGGTCAAGGCTGCCGTCATCCAGTACACCACCAGCCAGGCGCTGATGCTGGCGGCCAAATGCATCCGGGTGAACTGCGTGGCGCCGGGCTCGATCGAGTTCCCCGGCGGCACCTGGGAGCAACGCCGGCTCGCCGGCGAGCAGCTCTATGCCAACGTGCTGGGCAAGATCCCGTTCGGCCGGCTCGGCCGGCCGGAGGAGGTGGCGAACGTCGTGATGTTCCTCGCCTCGCCGCTCGCCCGATGGGTGACCGGCCAGACCATCTGCGTCGACGGCGGCCAGCTCCTCAGCTGATCCGTCCGGCGAATGCGACAGCGACGGCGCCGAAATGAAGCGCCGCCGCTGCCAGCACCATGCCGTGCCAGATCGCATTGTGGTACCGCAGGCGCCGTGCCGAATGGACGAAGACGCCCAGCGTGTAGACGGCGCCTCCGGCCAGCAGCAGGCCGAGCACGAGGCCGGGCAGCGCCGCGCCGATCGGCCCGATGGCGGGCAGCAGAATCCAGCCCTGCACGAGATAGAGCGCCGTGCCGAGGCGCTCGTAGCGCCTTGGAGCCGCCAGCTTGAGCAGGATGCCGATCGCGGCTGCCGCCCATACCATCGCCAGGAGTATCGGCCCCCACGGCCAGGCGACGAGGTTTGCGAGGAACGGCGTGTAGCTGCCGGCGATCATGGCGTAGATCGCCGCATGGTCGAGCCGGCGGAGGCGTTCCTTGGCCCGCCCTGGCGGCGTCAGGTTGTAGGCGGCCGAGGCGCCCAGCATGAGGACGAGGCCGGTGCAGTAGACGGCGAGGCTGGCGGTCACCGCGCGGGGCCTGTCGGCTCCGCCCGACGAAAGCAGTACGGCCGCTCCCGCCAGCGCGCCCGCGATACCCAGGACGTGCACCCAGCGGTCGGCGCGGCGCTCGCCGGCCGAGTACTCCGGAAATTCGGATGGCCGTGGCGGTTTCATCCCCCCGATCCTATCGGCGATGACGTCCGCGCGCTCGGCCCGATGCGGCGATCGGCGCTATAGTGGCCGACCATTCACTCCAACTCTCCGGGACCACCCATGCCAGGCCACCAGGGCGCGACGCGCACGCAGTATTTCGAGACTTCGGACTTCCCGCTGGAGCTGGGCGGCCACCTCCCCAAGGTACGGCTCGCCTACGAAGCCTATGGCAGGCTGGCGCCGGACGGCCGCAACGCCGTGCTGCTGACCCACGGGTTCACGTCCAGCCACCATGCCGCCGGACGCAACCCCGAGAACGGCGGCCAGCCCGGCTGGTGGGACGGGTTGGTCGGTCCGGGCAAGGCGATCGACACCGACCGCCTCTTCGTCGTCGCCTCCAACATGCTGGGCTCGTCCTACGGCTCGACCAACGCCCGGGACGTCGACCCGGCGACCGGCCGGCCCTATGGGCCGACCTTTCCCGACATCACCGTCTCCGACATCATCGGCGCGCAGCGCCGGATGCTGGAGCATCTCGGGGTGAAGCATCTGGCCGCCGTCGCCGGCAATTCCTATGGCGGGTTCCAGGCCTTCCAGTGGGCGGTCGACCACCCGGACTTCATGGACGCGATCGTGCCGGTCGTGACGGCGCCGGCCAGCCCGCGGCAGGCCTATCCCGAGCTGCTGGCCCGCATCTCGGCCGATCCGAACTGGAACGGCGGCTGGTACTACGACCGGCCGGGCGGGGTGACGGCGACGATGCGCGCGATCCGCTACGAGACCCTGAAGCGCTACGGCGCCGACGAGGTGCTGGCCGATCAGGGCCTCGACCCGACCACGCGCGAGGCGCGGATGCGAGCCCAGGCCGAGGCATGGGCCGATCGCTTCGACGCCCACTCGCTGCTGATCCTGCGCAAGGCGGCCGATCGCTTCGACACGACCGGCAGGTTCGACCGCATCCGCGCCAAGGTGCTCTACGTGATCGCCCGGACCGACGTGCTGTTCCCGCCGGCGATCGCGCCCGACGTCATGGCGCGGCTGAAGGCGGCCGGGGTCGACGCCGCCTACTTCGAGATCGATACCGAGTACGGCCATACCGCGAGCGGCGCCGACTGGCAGAAATGGGAGGCGCCGCTGCGCCGGTTCCTGGAGCCGCTCGTCCCCTGACGCGGCGGATGGCCCGCCCGCCACGCCCCGGTGACCTTCCGCCCGACCTGCGCAAGGCCGACGCGGCGCTGCGCGCCGGCCGCCTGGCGGAGGCGGAAGCGCTCTTCCGTGCGCGGCTGGGCCGCCGCGGCGACGATGCACGGGCGCTGCACGGGCTCGCCGCGGTGGCGCTGCGGACCGGCCATGCCGGACCGGCGGTCGCGCTGCTGCGGCGGGCCGCCGCCCTGCAGCCGACGGCGGACATGCTGGTCGATCTCGGGCTGGCGCTCGGCCTCACCGGCGATCGCGACGGCGCGATCGCCGCCGAGCGCCGGGCGCTCGACCTCGACCCGGATCATGCCCAGGCCCACTACAACCTCGCCTGCGACCTCCAGGCCGCCAATGCGCTCGCAGAGGCGATCGGGCACTACCGGCGGGCGACGCGATCGGCGCCCGGGCATGTCGATGCCTGGAACAACCTCGCCCAGGCGCTGGTCGCGGTCGGGGAGATCGCGGAGGGGCTTGCCGCGTTCGACACGGCGATACGTCTGGCGCCGGCCGACGCCGCGCTCGCCAGCAACCGCCTGCTCGCGCTGCACTACGACCCGGAGCGGACGCCGGAGGAACTGGCGCGGGACCACCGGCGCTGGGGCGAGCAGCATGGGCGTGCTGCATCGCCGGCCCCCTACGCCAACCCGGCCGACCCGGAGCGCCGTCTCAACCTCGGCTACGTCTCCCCCGACTTCTGCCGGCATCCGGTCGGCTGGTTCCTGATGCCGGCGCTGGCATCGCGGGACCGCGACCGCTTCCACGTCACCGCCTACTCCAGTCGCCGGGCCGAAGACGACGTCACGGCGCGCATCCGCGGCATGGTCGACCGCTGGCGCCCGGTCGCCGGACTGTCGGACCAGAACCTGGCCGCCCAGATCCGCGCGGACGGCATCGACATCCTGATCGACCTGGCGGGGCACACCACCGGCAATCGCCTTGCCGCCTTCGCACTCCGCCCGGCCCCGGTGCAGGCAAGCTGGATCGGCTGGATCGACACCACCGGCCTGCCGGCGATCGGACATCTGCTGACCGATGCCTCCGAGGTGCCGCCGGGCGAGGAGCGCCACTTCACCGAGACCGTGGTGCGCGTGGCGGCGGGCGCCATGTGCTACGCGCCGCCGGCGGACATGCCCGAGCCGGCGCCGCCGCCGAGCGCGGCCGGCGCACCGCCCACCTTCGGCTGCTTCAACAACCTGTCGAAGATCAACGACCGCGTGGTCGCGCTGTGGTCCCGGCTGCTGGCGACGGTGCCCGATGCGCGTCTCCTGCTCAAAAGCAAGACGCTGGGCGATCCCGCCGTCGCCGCCAGCCATCGGGCGCGCTTCGCCGCGCGCGGCATCGCCGCCGAGCGCCTGATCCTGGAGGGGCGCGACCCGCACCGGACGATGCTGGAGCGTTACGGCGCGGTCGATGTCGCGCTCGACCCCTTCCCCTATTCCGGCGGTCTGACTTCCGTCGAAGCCTTGTGGATGGGCGTTCCGGTGGTGACCCTGGCGGGGGATCGGATGGTGGCCCGGCAGACCGCAGCCTTCCTTGCCACGATCGGCCGGACCGAATGGATCGTCGGCGACGAGGACGCGTATGTCGCCGTCGCCGCGGCGCTCGCCGCCGATCCCGAGCGGCTGTCGCAGCTGCGCGCCGGCCAGCGCACACGGATGGCCGCGACGCCGCTCGCCGACGGTCGCCGATTCACGCCGGCATTCGAGGCGGCGCTGCGCGACCTCTGGCGTCGCTGGTGCGCCGACAGGGAGCGCGACTGACTAGGCAGGGCCGGCCAGCACGCGCTTCAGGACCTTGCCCTGGCCGCTGCGCGGCAGCTCCGGGACGATGGTGATCCGGCGCGGCGCCCGCAGGCCCAGACGCTCGCGCGCATAGATCATCAGCGCCCGCGCTTCGATCGCCGCTCCCGGCCGGAGTTCGACGGCCGCCACCGGGATCTGCCCGTGGACGCCCGACGCGACGGGGTAGGCGGCGGCTTCCGCGACCAGCGGATGGCCCTCCAGCGCACGCTCGATCTCGCCCGGAAAGATGTTGATGCTGTTGAGGATGATCATGTCGTCGACGCGGCCGTGGAAGGTCAGCATCCGGTCCGCCGACAGCGACATCAGGTCGCCCGGCTGGAACCAGCCGCCGTCGCGGAAGCAGCGCCGCGTCGCTTCCGCATCGCCAATATAATGCGTGACCATGCCAGGCGCGCGGATGCGGACCTCGCCGACGGTGCCCGGCGGCACCGGCCGGCCGGCCTCGTCGACGATCTCCACCTCCATTCCCGCCAGCGGCCGCCCGACCAGCTCGGCGTCGGGCGTCTGCTGCTCGGGCGCGGCCATGCAGATGCCGGGCATGCCGCCGATCTCGGTCGCACCATAGGAGATGAACAGGCGCGGCGTGACGCGCTCGCGGAAATCCCCGCGCAGTCCGGTCGAGACGCGCGATCCCCCGATGCGCACCGACGTCCCGTCCGGGAGACCGCCATGGGTCGCGCTGGCGGCGATCAGGTCGCGGGCATGGTAGGCGCTGAGGTCGAACCAGGTGACGCCCTGCTCGCCGCAGAGGACCGCGAGCGGTGGGTCCTGCGCATCGCGGAAGACGCAGGCGCCGCCATGGTGGAGGCAATAGAGGCGCAGCCGCTTGCCGTTGTTGAACTCGACCGGGGCGAGCTGGAGGATGCGGGCATCGCCATAGTCGGCATAGGCGATCGCGGCCTGGATGGCGATCTGATCGAGGCTGAGCGAGACCAGCTTGACGTCGCCGGTGGTGCCCGAGCCCGGCAGGATGATCGCCGGCCGCTCGTTCGGGAGCAGCTGCGGCGGCGCGCCGGCCGGTGCTGCCCGTTCGACCGTCGGGCCGGCGGTCACATGGCAGGTCACGCCGACCCGCGCGCAGAGTCGATCGCGCAGCACCGGCGGATCCTGCGTCCCGAGCGTGATCTGCACCACGCCCAGCCGCATCAGCGCGAGGCAGGCGACGAGATGGGCGATCTCGTCGCCGATGGTCAGTCCGGCGACGTCGCCGGGGGCGATGCCCTGGCGCCGGAGGCTTGCCGCATCGGCCTCGACCCGCTCCGCGAGTTCGGCGTAAGTGACGGTCTGCCCGCCCCGCACCAGGGCGGCGGCCGTCGGCCTCTGCCCGGCATGGCGGAGGAGCTGGTCGATGAACATGGCGGACCCTCGCTTCGGGAGCGGAAATCTGGGGCGTCGTCGATGGCGATTGCGCCCGGTCGGCCGCGGACGCTAGTTTCGGGGACTAGCATGACCGCCGCGCCGACGCCCCAGATTTCCGCTTCCGAAGCGCCTGCGCGGCCTGCCGTGCCGCGCGTCGACGACCGTCCCTGGCTCGCCCGCGATGCCGACGATCCCGACTTCTGGTCGTTCGCCGTGGACGAGCGGGAACTTCCGGTCGGGGACGGCGGCGACCCCGACCAGTTCCGGGCACTCTACGGCGCACCGGCCGACGGCGCCCGGGGCGGCCTTGCCGTTGCCGCGGCTGCCCGCCTGGAACGCGGTCCCGGCTTCGTCATCCTGCGCGGCTTTCCGTTGCACGGCGGGTCGGAGATCGTGCGGCAGCGCTTCTGGTCCTTCTGCCGCAGCCTGGGGACGCCACTGCCGCAGACCCGGGAACGCGACCATCTGATGGCCGTGGCGCACGACGCAACGGCCGCCCGGCAGCAGATCGGCCGCTGGTACGGCAGCCGCGAGCGCCTGACCTTCCACACCGACCGCTGCGATGTGCTGGCGCTCCTGGTGGTCCGCCCGGCCGAGGCCGGCGGCATCACCAAGATTGCGAGCAGCGTCGCAATCCATGACGCGATGGCCCGCGAGCGCCCGGACCTGCTGGCGCTGCTCCATCGCGACCTGTCCTGGCGCGTACCGGAACTGCCGGTGCCGGGACAGGCGCCGTTCTTTCGCCAGCCGGTGTTCTCGGTCGAGGGTGGCCGTCTCTCCTGCTGCTACAACCGCTTCCAGATCGAAGCCGGGCATCGCTATCCCGGAGCGCATCCGCTGCAGCCGATGGAGCGCGAGGCCCTCGACCTGTTCGAGACCCTCGCCGAGGATCCGCAGTTCCATTTCTCGCTCCGGCTGGAGCCGGGCGACCTGCAGCTCGTGAACAACCACGTCGTGCTGCATGCCCGCACGGCGTACCAGGACAGTGCCGACAGCGGACGCCTGTTGCTGCGCTCCTGGCTGGCGGTGGCGGACAGCCGGCCGCTTGCGCCGGAGCGCGCCGCCACCTTCGGCGACTGCCGCCCCGGGCGCATTCGCGGCTTCTATTTCGACGAACGCGCACGGGGATAGCGAGGCAATGGAGATCGAGCGAGTCCGTCAGATTCTGGTCGACGCCCTGGAGATCGGCTCGGTCGCCGCGATCTACGAGCCGGCGATCCGCGGCCCCTTCCTGTCGGGGGAGGACGACCTGTCATTCGACCGGCTCGACATGGACAGCCTCGCACGGATGGAACTCTGCATCGCGATCGAGGTCGAGACCGGCGTGTCGCTGACACCCGACGATCTCGATTCCTTCCGCTCGCTGGGCGCCCTCGCGCGCCGGGTCGTCGCCGACCACGCCTGAAGCCGCTTTCGGTGCGCCCGATCGACCTCTATCTCCGCGCGCTCGCCGAGTGTCGGACCGAGAACGATTTCAACCGCCTCCACATCTCGATCGAGACATTCTCTCCGCCGGCGGAGTTCGCGGCGATCGCCGACCATTCCGAGCGCGAGCCGCTGCCCTTCCAGGCCATGCGCTGGATTGCGCGGACCCGGGCGATGCTCGCCGCCAGCGGCCTGCCGATCCAGCCCTACGGCAAGGAGGAGCTGGCGCCCGGCGTTCATCTCTATCGCGATCATGCCAGCGCCCCCGAGGATCGCACCCTCGTCGTGGCATTCGCCGGCGACGCGCAGCGGCTGATGCTTCCGATCACGGTCTTCCTGCAGCATTGCCCGGCCGACCGCTTCGCGTTCCTCGTCCTGCGGGATTTCTCGCGCTGCTACTACCTGCGGGGCATCGCGCCGCTGGCCGAGGATTTCCCGTCGCTGCTGGCCGCCCTCGGCCGGCTCGTCGACCGTAGCCGCTTTCGCCGGACGATCGTGCTGGGCACCAGCGGCGGCGGGCTCGCCGCCGTGGCCGCGGCGATCGGGCTGGATGCCGAGGTCGGGATCGGCATCTGCGCGACCAGCCCCACCCTCGAGGATCCGCGGATGGGTCCGAAGGGCCTGACCTTCGCGCCGTTCGAGACGCTGCTCGCCCGCCGCTCCCGTCCCTTGCCGGAGATCCGGCTGACCTATGGCGCGGACTGCCATCGTGACGCCGAAAAGGCCTGCGCGCTGGCGGACCTGGTGCCGGCCCGGTTGCAGCCTGTCGCCGGGGTCGCCGCACACAACCTCCTGGTCGAGCTGGGCCGCGCCGGCCGGTTGCGGTCCTTCCTTGCCGACCTGCTCGAATCCGCCACCTGAGGGCCGCGCGCATTCTCAGTGAGGATGCTCGTGATCGTCCACGAAGCGGTGGACATGATAGGGCTCCGACGCCATCGCCGCGCAGAACGACCCGACGAGCCGCTCCAGGGCGCGGGCCGTGCGATGGGTATCGGCATTGGCGCCGCGCAGCCGATCCATCGCCTGCTCGCAGCGGTCGATCAGGCGGTCGAGGTCGATCGCGACCATCCGCCGGCCCTCCACGACCATGCGGCCGCCGACCATCACCGAATGGACGCCGGTCGCGTCCTCGGCGTTCACGATCTGCAGGGTCGGATCGTTGAGCGGGACGTAGTTGAGGTTCCTGCGGTCGAGAAAGACGATGTCGGCCTCGTAGCCGGGAGCGATGCGGCCGATGCGGCCGGCGAACCCCAGCGCCCGAGCACTCCCTTCGGTCGCCATCGCGAAGACGTCCTCGGCCGCGAGCCAGCGCTCGTAGTCGGGGCCGCGCACGCGCGACGTGAAGGACGCGAGGCGCATCGCCTCGAACATGTTGAGATTGTCGGAGCAAGTGCGCGAATCCGTGCCGATCCCGACGGTGAGCCCGTGGTCGACCATGCGCCGCACCGCGGCCATGCCGGAGCCGTAGCGCATGTTGCTGGCCGGATTGTGGGCGACCGCGGCCCCGGCGCCGGCCAGCCGCTTCATGTCCTCGTCATCGAGCCAGACACCGTGCGCCGCGGTGAAGTCCGGGCCGAGGATCCCGAGGCCATCGAGGTGATGCGTCAGCGTGCGCCCGTAGCGCTTCATGCCGGCAACCGCCTGCACCTTCGACTCGGCGAGATGCGTGTGGAGGCCGACGCCATGGTCGCGGGCCAGCGCCGCCGCGCGCTGCCAGAATCCGTCCGAGCAGTGGAGCGGGATGGTCGGCGCCACGGCCATGCGCACCCGGTCCCGGTCGAAGCGCCAGCCCTTCAACGCCAACTCGGCCTCGGCAAGTGCGGCCGCGCCGTCGTCGCCGGCGCGCGCGCTCGGCCGCGCCTCCTCGGGCAATACGTCGAGCAGGCCCGGAATGGCGGCATAGAAGGACCGCGAGGCCATCAGCGGCGCGACCACCGCGCGCATGCCGGCGTCGCTGTAGGCCTGGGCCACCGCCTCCAGCCCTTCGCGCGACGGGCTGGGAAATTCGTAGAAGAGATCGTAGCAGGCGGTACAGCCCTTGCTCAGCATCTCGACGGCGCCCAGCAGGGCCGAGAGGTATTTGTCCTCCAGGGTCTGGTTGCCGCGGATGGAGGGATTGAGATGGAGGGCCAGTTCGAGGGTCCACTTGTCGCCGGGGCTGCGCGGCAGGTTCGCATGGCTGTGCGTGTGGGCATTGACGAGCCCCGGGATCAGCAACCGGTCGGTGGCGTCGATGCGATCGGCGTCGGCCGGCGCTTCCATGCCCGGCGCGCCGATCTCGGCGATGCGCCCGTCGAGTACGCGAATGTCGCGCGCCTCCGCGCGATGCCCGGCGATGTCGACCACGAGGCCGTTGCGGACGACGAGATGCTGGTGAGCCATCGAGCCCCTCATGGACAGGCGGAGACGAACCGTATAGGCGTGCCGGCCTGCTTCGTGAACAACTGGCGAAGGATGTTCCGCATGTCGACTGCAGCGTTTCGCGCCGGCGCCCTGCTGCTGGCGCTGATCCTGACCGCATTGCCCGCGCGGGCCCAGGAACTGCGCATCGGCGTCCAGGTCGAAACCACCTCGCTCGACCCGCACTTCGCCAGCCTCAGCGCCAACCTGGCGACGGCGATGCATGTCTACGGCGCGCTGGTCGAGCGCGACGAGACGCTGCGGATCCGGCCCGGCCTCGCCGAATCCTGGGCATTGATCGACGATTCGACCTGGGAGTTTCGGCTGCGCCGCGACGTGCGCTTCCACGACGGCAGCCCCCTGACCGCGGCCGACGTCAAGGCGTCGATCGAACGGGTCGCCGCGGTGCCGAACAGCCCGTCGCCGCTGACCGGCTATACCCGCCGCATCCGCGCGATCGAGATCGTCGACCCGCACACCGTCCGGCTGCGGACCGACGGTCTCTTCACGCTCCTGCCGTCCTACCTGTCCGGCATCTCGATCATGTCGAGGACGGCGCTGGAATCGGCGGCGCTGCCGGAGAACCGTTCCGGCCCGCTCCTGGCGACGTCCGAGCAGATCAACGCCGGCAAGGGCGCCGCCGGAACCGGCCCCTTCCGGGTCGTCGAGTGGAAGCGCGGCGAACAGCTCGTCCTCGAGCGGTTCGACGGTTATCACGGCGAGAAGCCGGCCTGGCGGCGGGTGGTGATCGTGCCGATCGCCAACAACAGCGCGCGGGTGGCGGCGCTCCTCTCCGGCCATGTCGACCTGATCGACTATGTCCCGCTGGCGGACGTCGCCGGGCTGAAGCGGAACCCGAAGGTCCGGGTGCGCGATTCGGTGACGACCCGGATCATTTTCCTGGCGATGGATCGGCATCGTGACCAGCCGCTGCTGGTCGTAGACAAGAATGGGCGGCCGCTGGACCGCAACCCCTTCGACGACATCCGGGTCCGGCAGGCGATCTCCAAGGCGATCGATCGGCGCGCCATCGTCGATCACGTGATGGAGGGCCATGCCGCCGCCACCGGCCAGATCATGCCGGAAGGCTTCGTCGGCCACATCGCGGACCTGGCGGCCGACCGGTTCGATCCGGCCGCGGCGCGGCGACTGCTGGCGGAGGCGGGATATCCCGACGGGTTCGGGCTGACGTTGCACGGGCCGCGCAACCGCTATCCGAACGACGCCCAGATCGCCCAGGCGATCGGCCAGATGCTGGCCCGCATCGGCATCCAGACCAATGTGGTGACCGTCCCGCCGGCGGCCTTCTTTCCCGCCTCCGGGCGGCTGGAATACAGCTTCCTGCTGACCGGCTACGGGATCGTGACCGGCGAACCGTCATCCTTCATGACGTTCAGCCTGCTCACCTGGGACAAGGACCGTGGACGCGGCGCCGGCAATCGCGGCCGCTACTCCAACCCGCGGCTCGACGCTCTCTACGACGAGGCGCTGGCGACGGCCGATCCCGCGCGCGCCGAGGAGGTGCTGCGGCGTGCGACGCGGGAGGTGGTGGAGGATGTCGGCTTCGTGCCGCTGCTGCACAACCTCCACAGCTGGGCGATGCGGCCCGACATCGACTATGCCGGGCGGACCGACGAGTACACGCTCGCCCATCACGTCCGCCGGAGATAGGAAACCGCGGCCGCGAGGTCGGCCGGCGATCCGGCGATGCGGTCGGCGCCGGCGCGTTCCAGCTCCTCGGGGCCGCCATAGCCCCAGGCGACGCCGATCGCGGGCAACCCGTTCTGCCGCGCCCCGGAGATATCGTGATGGCGATCGCCGACCATGATCGTCCCCTCCGGAGCGATCGGCTCGTTCGCCAGGATGTGCGCGATGAGATCGCCCTTGCGGTCGAGCGCGCCGCCCGGTTCCGACCCGTAGATCCGCCGGAAGGCGGGCGAGAGCCCGAAATGGTCGAGGATGCGGCGGGCGAACACCGTCCGCTTGGCCGTGGCGACGTAGAGCACGCACCCGGCCTCCGCCAGCGCCGCCAGCGCCTCGGGGATGCCGTCATAGACGGAGTTCTGGAAGAGCCCGCCCTGGGCGTAGTGCTCGCGGTAGAGCGCGACCGCCTCCAGCGAACGGTCGTCGCCATAGCGGGCCAGAACCTGCGGCATGATCTCTTCCGGCGGCGGCCCGATCACGAAGGTGAGGTCGATGGCGGGGTCCGGCTCATGGCCCAACGACCGCAATGCCGCGTGGTAGCATGCGACGATTCCCGGCCGGGAATCGGTGAGCGTGCCGTCGAGGTCGAGGAGAACCGTGTGCGATGTCATCGGCGGGCCGCGTCCGGGAGGTCGGGGATCGCCCAACCTACCCGGACGCGGACGCGCCCGGCTATAGCAGGAACCAGTCCTGCGAGAGCGAACCCGCGCCGGCGATGGTGACGCCCGCATTGCCGCCGAGGTCGATCTCCGCTCCGGTGGCGGTGAAGGCGATGTCGCTGGAGAAGATGAAGTCGTTGTAGTCCGTGAAGCCGAACATGGTCAGGTCGATGTCGTCCTGGCTGCCGTCGAAGTCGCGAACCACATCCTGGCCGCTGCCCGGCATCATGACGAAGACGTCCGCACCGCCTCCTCCGAACAGAACATCATTGCCGAGGTCGCCGCGAATGACGTCGTCGCCCTCGCCGCCATGCACGGTGTCGGCGCCTTGGCCGGCGAAGATCGTGTCGGCTCCGGCACTGCCATAGACCATGTCGTCGCCGGCACCGCCGAACAGCATGTCGTTGCCATTGCCGCCATCGACGAGGTCATTGTCGAGGTCGCCGGTCAGCGTGTCGGCGCCGTCGTCGCCATAGACCGAGTCCGCGCCCTGGCCACCGAACCCGGCGTCGTCGCCGTTGCCGCCGCCGATCAGGTCGTTGCCCTGGTTGCCGGCGAGGATGTCGTTGCCCTCGCCGCCGAAGACGCGGTCCAGCCCGTTCTCGCCATAGAGCACGTCGGTGCCGGTTCCTCCGGTCAGAGTGTCGTTGTCGGGTCCGCCCGCAACGAGGTCGTCGCCGTTGCCGCCGTCGAGTTCGTCGTTGCCTTCCGACCCGAAGACCGCGTCGTTGCCGTCCCCGGCCTGGATCGTGTCGTTGCCGCCGAGGCCGGCCAGCAGATCGTCGCCGCCGAAGCCGTAGATCCCGTCGGGTTCGCCGGTGCCGAACCGGACGTCCGCATCGTTGGTAAGGATGAACGTTGCCATGATCGCCGCTCCCGTTGCGATGGATGCGCCCAACCAACCGGGAAACCGGCGAAAGGTTGCCGCGATTGCCGCGACCGACGAACATCGCGCGAGTCCGACAAGAGGCGAAGCCGGAGCGCGCAGAGATCATGATGCCGTTTCTCGACAATCTTCTGTCCAGCCTGCCGGTATTCCTCGCGCATGTGGGCGTGACCCTGGCGATGCTGGCAGCCGGCGTTCTCGCCTATGAGGCGATCACACCCTATCGCGAGCTGGAACTGGTGCGCGCGGGCAACAGCGCGGCCGGAATCGCGCTCGGCAGCGCCATCCTCGGCCTCGCCATCCCGCTCGCCGCCTGCATGGCGCGATCGGTGGCGGTCTGGGACATCGTGGTCTGGGGGGTGGCGGCGCTCATCCTGCAGCTCGCCGCGTTCGCCGTCGTGGCGATTGCCCTGAAGCGGCTTCCCGACGCCATCGCCAAGGACGAGAAGGGGGCGGCATGCGTCCTGGCCAGCGTCCAGCTGGCGGTGGCGCTGGTGATCGCGGCCGCCGTCGGCGGCTGATCCCGTGGGCCGCCTGTTCCGCTTCCTGCTGATCCTCGGCGTTGCGGGGATGGTCGTGCATGCGACCTTCTTCCAGGAGCGGTCTCCCGACTTCGCGCCGCCGCGACGGGGCGTACCGGAGGCGTTCCGGGCTCCCGCGGCGCCGGAGGCCTTCCAACTGCGGCCGCTGCCGCCGCCATCCGCCCGCGATCCGCGCGGGATCATCGAGGTGCCGGGACGCAGCGGCGACGCCCAGGGCACCGCCGCCGTGATCGATCCGCGCGGCATCTGGCTGACGGCGCGGCATGTGGCCGAGGGTTGTCGCGAAGTTCTGGTGGAGGGGATGGACCGGTGGGTCCGGACACGGGTGGCGGCGCTCCATCCGCAGACGGACCTGGCGGTCCTGGTCACCCGCGGCGCGCCGCCGGCCCTGCCGCTCGGTGAAGGCGCCCTCCGGCTCGGCCAGACCGGCTGGGCGCTCGGCTTTCCCAAGAGCGTCCCGTCGGTGGTCGAAGGCCAGCTTCTGGGTCGGGCCCGGCTCGGATTCTCCGGCCGCATGCGGGGCGAGGCGGCCGTCACCGTCTGGACGGAGCGGCGGCGCAGCCCGCCCGGCGACGGACCGCTCAGCGGGATCAGCGGCGGGCCGCTGGTCGACGCCGAAGGCCGGATCATCGGGGTGGCGGTGGCCGCCACCGCGCGCCGGGGCCGCTTCTATGCCGCCTCGCCGGAGAGCCTGGCCGACATGATCGGCCGCCTCGGCCCATCCGACCGCCCGGGCGCCGCCGATCCGCTCGACATCCGCCTCGACGCTTCCCGGGCCGAGCAATTCGGCGCCTGGGCCATGAATGCCCGCATCGTCACCCGGGTCGGCTGCCGCGGCTGAGCGGCGGTCAGCCTTCGCGATAGGGGGTCAGCAGCACGCAGACGCCGTTGCCGCGCTCGACCCGCCCCGGCGCGCGCCGGCAGAAGAGAAAGCCCGAGCTGCGGAAGCGGGCAACCAGCGGCGGCCGGCCGGGATCGTCGAGGTAGTTCACCTGACCGGCCGGCTGCCCTTTCTCGACCCAGGAGCCGAGCGGGTGGTACGGCTCGAACAGCCCGTCCGACGGCGCGAAGACATAGCTCTCGGCGCCTGCGATCTGCATGAGCTGCGTCGGCCTGCGCTCCGGCGGCGGATCGCAGGCCAAGACACCGAGGTGGTGCAGCACGTTGCGCACGCCGCGCTCGCATACGGCCAGCCCCTCGAGCGATACCGCCCCGGCGCTGCCCAGCTCCGAGCCGATCACGACGAGGCCGCGGGCGAGCGCGGCCGCCGACGACGTGCGCTTCTCGCCGAGCGTATCCATGACGACGGTGAGCGGCGCATTGAAGGCGAGCACGGCATCCAGCGTGCGCCGCCGCAGGTCGGCGTCGTCCGGCCGCTGCATCATGACCGAGGGAATGAGGTCCAGCGACGAGCCGCCCGAATGCAGGTCCATGAAGACGTCGGCCATCGGGAAGAGCACGCTGTCGACATAGTGCGAGATCTGCTCGGTCGGCGTGCCGAGGGGATCGCCCGGGAAGGTGCGGTTCATGTTCTTGCCGTCGGCCGGCGAGACGCGGTTGCCGGCCCGGACCGCCGGCAGGTTGATCGCCGGCACGAAGATCAGACGGCCGCGGACCGCGCGCGGGTCGAGTTCGCGGATCAGGCGACCCAGCACGATCGGCCCCTCGTACTCGTCGCCGTGGTTGCCGCCCATCATCAGCACGGTCGGCCCCTCGCCGTTGCGGATGACGGCGATCGGGATCGGGATGACGCCCCAGGCGTCGCTGTGCGGCGAATAGGGCAGGTTGAGGAAGCCGACCTGGCGGCCTTCCCGGTCATAGTCGATGTCGGTGAAAATCGGCGAGACGGCCATCGGCATGGGCTCCGGCGCAACGGGCGGAAGGGCGGCCGCCGGTTGGCGGCCGCCCTTCGCACGACAATCAGAACACCGGCAGTTCCGGCATCTTGTAGCCGGCCCACTTCTCGAACAGCCGCCCGAAGTCGCCGTTCAGCTTGTGGAAATAGACGAAGGTGTTGACCCACTGCAGGAAGTCGGGGTCGCCCCGGCGCACGCCGATCGCGCCCGGCGACAGGCGGATGGTGAACTTGAGGTCGAGATTCTTCTGGGGGTTGCGCTTGGCGATCTCGATCGCCAGCAGATCGGCGGTGGCGACGATGTCGACCTGGCCGGACAACAGCGCCGCGGTGGTCGTCGCATCGTCCTCGAAGCGGATGATCTGCGAGCCCGCGGGAGCCAGCCGCGTGAAGTCGAGATCCTGCGTCGTGCCGCGGGTGACGCCGACCTTGTAGCCCTTGGTCGCCGCCATGTCGGCAATCGGCTTGTCCTTGGGCCCGAGCACGACGAGGCTGAGCGCGACATAGGGGTTGGAGAAGGCGACGGAGAGCGCGCGCTGGGGCGTGATGCCGAAGGTGGCGATCACCACGTCGACCTTGTTGGTGAGCAGGAACGGAATGCGGTTGGGCCCGGTCAGCGGCACGATCTCGAGCTTGGCGCCGAGGTCCTTGGCGAAGAGTTCGGCGACATCGACGTCGTAGCCGGCCGGCTTCTGGTTGGCATCGGTCAGCCCGTAGGGCGGGACGCCGAGGTCGATGCCGACCTTGACGATGCCGCGCTTGACGACGTCGTCGAGCGTGCCGGCCGCGGCCGGCAGCGCGGCCAGCAGCGAGAGGAGGAACGGAAGCAGCAGGCGGGAGAGAATGCGACCCATGACGTGACCTCCAGCAGCAGCGGGCCGGTTCTCCGCCGACCCTCGGATCCTTCAGGGCACCGCGCGCATCGGCACGCCGCCCGTGCGGAGCCGCCGCTCGAGGCGGTGGCTGAGCAGCGACAGGGGAAAGCAGAGCGCGAAATAGAGGCCCGCCACAACCAGGAAGACGGTGAAGGGCTGGAAGGTGGCGTTGTTGATGATCTGGCCCGCGCGCGTCAGCTCGACATAGCCGACGATCGAGGCAAGCGAGGTGTTCTTCACCACCTGGACCAGGAAGCCCACCGTGGGCGGCACCGCGATCCGGACCGCCTGCGGCAGGATGACGAGCCAGACCGAGAGCACGAAGCGCAGTCCGAGCGCGCGCGCCGCCTCCCATTGCCCGGCCGGGATCGCCTGGATGCAGCCGCGCCAGATGTCGGCGAGGAAGGCCGCGGCATAGAGGACAAGCGCCGTCGAGGCGGCGACGATCGCCGGCACGTCGAGGCCGAAGATGCCGAAGCCGAAATAGAAGACGAAGAGCTGCATCAGCAGCGGCGTGCCCTGGAAGAGCTGGACATAGCCGGTGACCAGCCATTGCCCCGGCCGCCACGGCGAAACCCGCAGGATCGTCAGCGCGAGCCCGAGCAGCCCGCCGCCGACGAAGGCGATCGCCGACAGCATCACCGTCCACTGCATCGCGGTGACGAGGTAGAGGAAGTCGCCGGTGCCGAACTCGCGGATCATCGGCCGCGCTCGAAGGCGAGCCAGTGGATGCCGCGGAAGAAGCCGCGGAACGCCAGGGCCAATACCAGGTACATCACGGTGACCACCGCGTAGATCTCGAAGCTGCGGAAGGTCCGCGACTGCATGAAGTTGGCCGCGAAGGTCAGCTCCTCGGCCGAGATCTGCGAGACGACGCTGGTCGCCAGCATCATCAGGGTGAACTGGCTGGCGAGCGCGGGATAGACGGTGCGCAAGGCCGGGAACAGGATGAGGAAGCGGAAGACATGGAAGCGGGTCAGCCCCAGCGCCCGCCCGGCCTCGATCTGGCCGCGCGGCACCGCCTCGATGCCGGCGCGGATGATCTCGGTGCAGTAGGCGCCGGTGTTGATCGTCAGCGTCAGCAGCGCCGCCGAACCCGCCGACATCCGGATGCCGAGACTGGGCAGCCCGAAGAAGACGAGGAAGAGCTGGACCAGGAAGGGTGTGTTGCGGATGAGCTCGACATAGACGGCGATCGTCCAGGCGAGCCAGCGCGGTCCCTGCGCGCGGCCCCAGCCGCCGAGAATGCCGAGCGCGAGCCCGAGCGCGATGCCGGCCGCGGACAGGACGACGGTCAGCCAGGCCCCCCAGAGGAGCTGGTCGAAGCCCGCGAAGACCGATCCGAACTGGAACTGGTAGGCCAAGGCGGTCGCCTCGTGCCCAGGGGATGAGGATGGGAACGCTAGCGTTGCGGTTCGCGATGCGTCAATGGCCGCAGGACCGTCGCGCCAGTGCCCGCACGCTCGACGGGGCGCCGCCGATCTGCCAACATCTTGGGCACCCCACACCGATCCCTGACCCCCGACTGCCGAGGTATCGATCATGAGGCGCGTTCTGTGCGCAGTGATGGCGCACGAAACCAACACGTTCAGCAAGGATCTGACGACGCTCGACACCTTCAAGCGTCGCGACTTCTATCTCGGCAACCAGATCGCCGAAGTGCGGCGCGGCACGCGCTCCAACTTCGGCGGCAGCTTCGAGGCGGCGGACAAGTTCGGCTGGCAGCTCATCCACCCGATCATCGCCAACGCCAATCCCTCCGGCACCGTGACGGACGAGGCCTTCGAGTACATCTGCGGCCAGATCCTCGACGCCGTCGACCAGGCCGGCGGCGTCGATGCCGTGCTCCTGCATCTGCACGGCGCGATGGTGGTCGACAGCCATCACGATGCCGAAGGCGAACTGCTGCGCCGCCTGCGCGCCAAGGTCGGCCCCAAGGTGCCGATCGCCGTGACGCTCGACCTGCACGGCAACATCACGCCGCTGATGGCCGAGAACGCCAACGCCCTCATCGCCTTCAAGACCTATCCGCACATCGACCAGTACGAGCGCGCCTGGCAGGGCGCCGAGATCCTGGAGCGGGCGATGAACGGCGAAATCGAGCCGCGCGTCCTCCTCGCCCGTCGGCGGATGCTGGCCGGGCTCGACATGGGACGCACCCAGGGCGGGCCGATGAAGGAGCTGGTCGACGAGGGCACCGCGCTGGAGGAGAAGGGCGAGCAGCTCAGCGTCTCCGTCTTCGCGGGCTTCCCGCATGCCGACATCGCCGACGTCGGCCCCAGCGTCGCCATCGCCTACGACGCGAAGAAGCCGGGTGCCGAAGCTTCGGCCCGCACCACGGCCGAGCGCTTCATGGACCGCTGCTGGGAGACGCGCGACTACGCCGCCCTCACCTTCCTCACGCCCGAGCAGGCGGCGAAGAAGGCCAAGGCCGAGGAGCAGGGCGCCAAGGCGCCGCTGGTCATCGCCGACTATACCGACAATCCCGGCGGCGGCGGCTACGGCGACACCACGGCGCTGCTGAAGGCGATGGTGGACGCCGACCTGCAGAACGCCGCCTTCCACGCCATCTGCGATCCCGAGGCGATCGCCGAGGGCGCCAAGGCCGGCGTCGGCAGCACCATCACGCTGACCTTCGGCGGCAAGTGGGATCCGACCAAGGGCGGCGGACCGCTGACCCTGACCGGCAAGGTGCGCGTGCTGACCGACGGCGAGGTCTGGGCCTACGGGCCGATGGGTGGCGGCGTGCGCCGCGAATACGGCCCCAGCATGGTCTTCCGCGTCGGCGGCATCGACATCGTCTTCATCACCAACAACGGCCAGGCGCTCGATCTCGCCCAGTACACCGCGGTCGGCATCGAGCCGACCCGCAAGGCGACCCTGGCGGTCAAGTCGATGCACCATTTCCGGGCGGCCTTCCAGCCGATCTCCCGCGAGGTGGTCGTCGTCGATTCCGGCTCGCTGTGCTCGGAGAACTTCCAGACCTTCACCTTCAAGAACGTCCCACGGCCGATCTGGCCGCTCGACGCGGTGACGGACCCGACGGGGCGCTGAGGCCGCGCTTGGCGCTCACGGCCTTTGACCCGGCGCAGCTGGCGGCAGCGCTGTCCGGATTCGCGGCGATGCTCGACGGACGGTCGGCGGCGGCGCAGGCGTTCGCCCGCATCGCCGCCAGCGGGCCGTTCGGCGGGCCGGAGGATTCCCCGGCGCGCCGGGCGGGGGCCATCGCCCTCGCCCGGCGTCTGGGCATCCCGACGCTCGACGAGGCGCCGGCCGCGGCCTTCTCCTGGGACGGCGCAGTGCTGCGCACTGGCAGCGAGGCCTGGGTCGTCCTGCACGAGATCGCCCACTGGCTGCTCAGCCCGGACTGGCGCCGGAACCGCCGCGACTTCGGCCTCGGCGCCGGGCCGGAGACCGGCCGCAAAGCCGATGCCGACGCCGATCGCTGCCTGGACGAGGCCGCGCTCGCCGCGGAAGAGGCAGAGGCCTCGCTGCTCGGCATCCTGCTCGAGGTCGAGCTCGCGCAGCCGGCGATCCATGCCTTCCTGGAACAGAACTGGCTCGAGGGCTGGCAGCGGCCGTCGGCGGCCGAATATTTCGCGGCGGTGATCGACCGCCTTCTCGCGCAGGGGCGGATCGACGGCGAGGGCCGTCCGATCCTGCTCGTTCCGGGCACCCTCCCGTCCGCCGGTGCCCGCGCCGCATGACGGGCACCGCACCGCCTGGCCCGCTGCGGGTGCTGGCCACGGTCCTGCTGCCGTTCGCCGCCGGATATTTCTGCTCCTACCTGCTGCGGGCGGTGAACGCGGTGGTCGCGCCGGACCTCGTCGCCGCGGTCGGCCTTACCGCGGGCGATCTCGGCCTCCTGACGGCCGCCTACTTCCTCTCCTTCGCCTTGCTCCAGGTGCCGCTCGGCGTCGCGCTCGACCGCTGGGGACCGCGCCGGGTGCAGGCGATCCTGCTGGCGATCGCCGCCGCCGGCATCCTGCTCTTCTCGCAGGCGGAAAGCCGGACCGGCCTGTTCGTCGCCCGCGCCGTGATCGGCTTCGGGATGGCCGGCGGGCTGATGGCCTCGCTCAAGGCGATCACGCTGTGGGTGCCCCGCGAGCGCTGGCCGCTCGTGAACGGCTTCTTCATGGCCACCGGCGGGCTCGGTGCACTCGCGGCGACGGCGCCGGCCGAGGCCGCCTTGCAGTTCGTCGACTGGCGTAGCCTCTTCGTCGCGCTGGCCGCGCTGACGGCCGCGGCGGCCGCCCTCGTGGTGACGCTGGTGCCGGAGAAGCCGGCCGCCGCGGCGCCGGGGCGGCTGGCCGACCAGTTCGCCGCCGTCGGGCGCATCTACCGCGACCCCTACTTCTGGCGCATCACGCCGGCCGCCGTCACCTCGCTCGGCATCACCATGGCGATCCAGACCCTGTGGGCCGGCCCATGGCTGCGCGACGTCGGCGGCCTCGACCGCGAGGCGGCGGCCGGCTATCTCTTCGCCATCGCGGCCGCCCTCACGGCCGGCTTCGCGCTCTCCGGCGTCGTCACCGACCTCCTGTTGCGGCGCGGGGTGGCGCTGACGCGGGTGATGGGCGGAGCCCTGGTCCTGCTGATCCTGGTCCAGGCGCTGATCACCTTCCAGGTCGCCGCGCCGTCGCTCCTGCTCTGGGTGCTGTTCGGGCTGCTTTCGAACGGCGCCATCGTCTTCTTCCCGATCCTCAACCGCCATTTCCCGCCGGAACTGGTGGCACGCGTCAACACCGCAACCAACCTGCTGAACTTCGGGATCGGCTTTGCCGCCCAGGCGGCGATCGGCTGGATCATCGATCGGTGGCCGGCGGTCGACGGGCGTTACCCGCCGGAGGCCTATCGCTGGGCCTTCGCCGCCATGCTGGCGCTGCAGGTGCTGGCGCTGCTGTGGTTCCTTGTCGGCGCCGGCGTCAGGAGGCCGGCCCGAGCACGCCGTGCTTGACGAGGATGGCGCGGATCGCCGCCGCCGTCTCGGGGTAGAGATCCTGGTCGATCGCGGTCCGGCGGTCGGGTCGACCGGCGGCCTTGTGGACGACACGCGCAGTCCAGCCCGCGAAGTGGATGATCGCGTCCTCGCCGAGGTTGCGGCCGTAGTCGCCCGGGAGCGCGCGGTGCGACGGATCGACCGAGGAGATAGCCAGCGCCACCAACTCCTTCGTCGCAGCCTTGGGCAGCTTGATCCCGCGGCCGCGCGATTCCTTGATGAACAGCCGCTCCAGGCTGTCGCCGAAAATTCCGAACATCGCCGCCCGCTCTCGATGGATGTGGCTCGGGTTATAGACCCTCCGCCGCCGGACGGGAAACGGCACCCGTCGCATGCAGGTCCGCGATCCGCTGCGCGTCCCAGCCCAGGACCTCCGCCAGGACGAGGTCGGTGTCCTGGCCGAGCAGCGGCGGCGGCGTAGGCGGGACCACCGGCGTATCCGAGAGCCGCAGCGCGCTCGCCACCAGCTCCAGGCGCCCGATCGTCGGATGCTCGACGGTCGCGATCATGCCGCGGGCCCGCACCTCCGGCGCCGAAAGGGCCGTCGGAACGTCGCGGACGATGCCTGCCGGAACCCCGGCCGCGTCCATGCGCCCGAACCACTCGGCCGTGGTTCCGCCGGCGAAGATGCCCTCCAGCAATGGGATCAGGATCTCGCGGTGCCGGACCCGCTCCGCGTTGCGGACGAAGCGCGGATCCTCGGCGAGCTCCGGTCGCCCGATGACGCGTCGACAGAGCGCCGCGAACTGGAGGTCGTTGCCGCAGGCCAGAGCCAACATCCCGTCGGCGGTCGCGAAGATCTGGTAGGGCACCGTCGTCGGATGGGCGTTGCCCCACCGCCCCGGCGTCTTGCCCGAGACCAGCCAGGCGCTGCCGACATTGACCAGCGCCGCCACCGTCGAGTCGAGCAGCGCCACGTCGATGAGCTGGCCACGCCCGGTGCGTTCCCGGGCGATCAGCGCGGCCAGGATCGCCTGCGTCGCGTCCTTGCCGGTCAGCACGTCACAGATGGCGACACCGACCTTCATCGGCTCGCCATCGGCCGCGCCGGTGATCGCCATCAGTCCGCCTTCCGCCTGGACGACGAAATCGTAGCCGGGCCGGGCCGCCATCGGGCTGGTGCGGCCATAGGCCGAGATCGAGCAATAGACGAGGCGCGGATTGGCCTTGGCGAGCGTCTCCCAGTCGAGCCCATACTTGGCGAGCGCGCCGGCGCGGTAGTTCTCGACCAGCACGTCGGCCTTTTCGGCCAGTGCCCGCACGACCGCCTGCCCGCCCGGCGTGCGCAGATCGACCGCGATACCCTTCTTGTTGCGGTTGACCGCCAGATAGTAGGCGCTCTCCCCGGCGGCGAAGGGCGGTCCCCATTTGCGGGTATCGTCGCCGCCGTCCGGATTCTCGACCTTCCACACCTCGGCGCCGAGATCGGCCAGGGTCATCGTGCACCAGGGGCCGGCCAGAACCCGCGAGAGGTCGAGGACGCGGATGCCGGCGAGCGGCGGCGGATTCGTCATGGGCAGCCTTCAGGGGCGGGGGGCGGCGATCAGGTGCAGTCCGGGCCCGAGATGGGCGCCGCCGTCGATCTGCAGCAGCTGACCGGTGATCATCGCGGCCGCCGGCGTCGCGAGGAAGGCGGTCAGCTCCGCCACCTCCTCCGGCACGGTCGCGCGGCCAAGCGGCGTCGCCGCGATCAGCCGGTCGAGGATGGCCTGCCCTGCCTCCCCCGCGAGGCCGCCCGTCACCACCGTGCCCGGGCCGATGCAGTTGAGGCGGATGCCGACCGGCGCCCATTCCAGCGCCAGCGTCCGCGTCACGGCGAGGACGCCGGCGCGGGCCGCGATCGAGTGCGCCATCCCCATCGATCCACGATCGACACCCGAGAGCGAGATATTCACCACCGCACCGCGCGCGGCAGCCAGGAAGGGATGCGCGGCGCGCGTGATCGCGAATACGGCGGTCAGGTTGAGGTCGAGCACCGCCGCCCAGCCGCGGGCGGAAATCTCGGTCGCGGGCGCAAAGAACTGCCCGCCGGCGTTGTTGACCAGCAGGTCGATGCGGCCCGCCGGCTCCCCGGCCGACCGGATGAAGGCCGCCGTGGCCTCCTGGTCGCGGACGTTGACGACGGCATGGCGGAAGCGGCCGCCCGCCGCCGCAACGAGGCGGGCGGTCTCCTCCAGCCGTTCGCCCGTGCGGCCGCAGCCGACGACTTCCGCGCCGAGCGCCGCGAGCCGCAGCGCGATCGCCCGGCCGATGCCGCTGCCGGCGCCGGTAACTACGGCGACCCGGCCGCCAAGCACCCCCGGGGCGAGTACCGCCGTCACCGCTTCACCAGCCGCTTGGCCTTGTGCGTGAAGCGCTCGAGCGTCATCGGCGGCAGCACCTCGACGATCGCGCGCACCAGCAGCTTCGTGCGGATCGTGTCCGCGAGCCGGTGGCCGATGTCCGGCGGCGCCTCGCCCACCGCCTCGACCTGCAGGTGGATGCCGGTCGGAAAGCCCGTCGCGGGATCGCGGACGCTGTCGTCGAGGATGATGCGGTACTCGTCCGCCAGCCCCGGCATCGCGCGCACCACGTCCTCGACCGCGGTCGGGAACAGGTTGACGCCGCGGATGACGATCATGTCGTCGGCCCGGCCGAGCACGCCGCCCGGCAGACGCGCGTGGGTGCGGCCGCAGGCGCAGGGCCGGCTGTCGCGCACGACGACATCCCCCGTCGCCCAGCGCACCAGCGGAAAGGCCTGCTTGTCGAGATGGGTCAGGACCAGCATGCCCGGCGTGCCGTCCGGCACGGCCGCGCCGGTCTCCGGGTCGATCACCTCGGCGAAGGCGAAATCCTCCATCAGGTGGCCGCCCGCCTGGGCCGCGCAGTCCCAGGCGATCGGCTGGAACTCCAGGCTGCCATAGCAGTCGTAGACCTTCGCCCCCCACAGGTCTTCGAGTCGGGCCCGCGTCGCCGGCACGCCGGCTCCGGGCTCGCCGCCGACGCCGATGTGGCGCACCTTCGATTTCCGCAGGTCGCGTCCCATGCGCTGCGCGACCTCGGCGAGGTGCGCGGCGAAGGACGGCGTCGCCATGATGGCCGTCGTCCCGTAGGCGAAGAGCGTCTCGATCTGGCGCTCGGTGTCGCCGCTGCCGCCCGGGATGACGGCGCAGCCGATCCGCTCGAACGCCGCCGTGGCGCCGAGGCCACCGACGAACCAGGGATAGGAGAAGAGGCACTGGAAGACGTCGCCCTCGCGCGCACCCTGGCTGTAGGCGGCACGCGCATAGAGGTCCGCCCAGCGCGCCAGGTCGGCCGCGGTCCAGGCATCGGGCGTCGGCCGCGAGGTCGTGCCGGAGGAGAAGTGGACCCGGCGGACCGCCGACGGCGCGCAGGCGAGGGCAGTGCCCCAGGGCGGAGCGGCCTCGAGCGCCGCCAGGTGGTCCTGCTTGGTCGTGAGCGGCAGCCGCGCAAGGTCGGCCGGACCGCGGAAGTCGGCGGCGCGGAATCCGGCGACCTCGAAGCGCGCGCGGTACCAGGCGCTGTTCGCCTCGACATAGGCGAGCTGGCGGCGGAGGGCCTCCGTCTGGAAAGCGGCCAGCCGGTCGCGCGACCAGGTCTCGCGCTCGTCCCACTGGTCTGCCGAAAATGCCTTCGTCACGGCCTCAGCCCCCGCACCACGAACTCCACCATCTCGTCGGCGATCAGCGCCTGCGCCGCCGCTTCCTCGCGCGGACGCGGCCGGTACCACACCGTCAGCCAGTTGAGCGATCCCAGGATCGGCTTGACCGCGCGCCGCGGCACCAGCGGACGGAACGTGCCGGCTGCCACGCCTTCCTCGAGCACCCGGACGAACAGCCCCTCATAGGCGTCGCGCATGCGGATGACGCCGTCGAGGGCCGCACGCTGGCGTTCCGTCACCCGGCCCGCCAGGTGGCGCTCCAGCCCCTGGACCGAGACGCGCTGGAAGGGGAAGCTGGTCATCAGAAGGATGGCATGCGCACGCACCATCGCGGCAATCCGCGCCTCCGGCGGGTCGCCGCCTTGCGCGAGCGGCGTCACCACATCCAGCATCCGCTGCATGGCATAGCGGTGGATGTCGAGGAAGATGTCGGCCTTGCTGCGGTAATAGTGATAGACGCGGCCCTTGGTGGCGCCGAGCCGATCGGCGATGTCGTCGATCGTGGTCGCGGTATAGCCGCGTTCGGTGAAGGCGGCGGCCGCGGCCTCCAGGATCGCGTCGCGCCCTTCCACCCGGGCAGCCGGCCGGGCTCCGCTCTCGGCTTCGGCCACGGGCTCCGTGCCGGTCACGTCACGCGGCCCGGACGGCTTCGGCCTCGGCCTTGATGGCGCGGCCGATGACGAGACGCTGGATTTCCGACGTCCCCTCGTAGACCTCGGTGATGCGCTGGTCGCGGTAGAGCCGTTCGACCAGGTTCGGCTTGCAGTAGCCCTCGCCGCCCCAGACCTGCACCGCGACATCGACGGCGCGGTGCGCCACCTCGGTGGCGTAGAGCTTCGCCATCGCGCCCAGGGTCGAGATGTTCTCGCCGCGGTCATAGGCCGCCGCGGCCTCGTACATCATCATCCGCGCCGCCGACAGCGTCATCGCCACGTCCGCGAGCTGGAACGAGATGCCCTGGAAATCGACGATCGGCTGGCCGAACGCGACGCGATCGAGCGACCGGTCGCGAGCGGCCGCGTAGGCTGCCAGCGCGATGCCGAGCGACTGCCCGGCGACGACGACCCGGCCGACGTCGAGCGTCTTGAACGCGAGGCGCAGCGCGCGTCCTTCCGTGCCGACCAGATCATCCGGCCCCACCACCGTATCGAGCTTGAGGTTGCTGGTCCGCGTGCCGCGGATGCCCATCTTGTCCGAGTAGTGGTCGACGACGACGCCGGGCCGCTCCTTGTCGACGACGAAGGCGCTGATGCCGCGCGCACCGGCCCCAGGGTCCGTGCGCGCGAAGACGACGTAGTAGCGCGAGATGCCGCCGTTGCCGATCCAGTACTTCTCGCCCTTCAGCCGCCAGCCGGAGCCCTCGCGCACGGCCGTCGTCGCAAGGGACGCGGCATCCGAGCCCGAACCCTGCTCGCTGAGCGCGAAGCTGATCGAGTTGCCGCGGGCGAGCTCGCCCAGGTACTTCGCCTTCTGCTCGGCGGTCCCTTCGAGCAGGATCGGGAAGGCACCGAGCTGATAGGTCGAGATGATGGCGGCCGTCGTGGCGCAGCCGGCCGACACCGCCTCGGCGACCGCCGTCAGCGCCGTCAGCGACGAGCCGCTGCCGCCGAACTCGCGCGGCAGGAACATGCCGCTGAGGCCCGTCTCGACCAGGACCGGGATCGACTCGTGCGGATAGCGCTGGTCACGGTCGATCTCGGCCGCCAGCGGTGCGAAATGGGCGTCCGTCGCGCGTCGCGCACGCTCCAGCCACTCCGCAGCGGCGGCATCGAGCCGCGGCTCCCAGATCACGCCCATGCCCTGTCTCCCGGTCGCTTGTCTTGCACCTACCGGGTAGTATCATGCCCGCCCGCTACAGGTGCGCGCAATCTCCGGGAGTGAGGGAATGACATTGGAAGATCGTGGGCCGGGCCCCGATGCCGTCTATCGCGAGGAGCTGCTGGCCGGGCGCTTCACGATCCAGACCTGTGCCGACTGCGGTCTGGCGAGCTTTCCACCCCGGGTGTTCTGCCGGCATTGCGGCTCGGATGCGCTGACCCGCGTCGAGGCCTCGGGCCACGGCGTCGTCTATTCGACGAGCGCGGTGCGCAATCGGCCGGACAAGGGCGGCGACCACAACGTGTCGCTCGTCGACCTCGCCGAGGGCGTGCGGATGCTGACCCGGGTCGACGGCGCGGCCCCGACCGAGGTGCCGATCGGCGCGCGGGTCAAGGCGCGGATCGTGACGGGCGACGTGCCGCATGTCGTGTTCGACCTGGTGACGGAGTGACGGCGATGACCCACCACGATCTGCGCGGCGCCAGTGCCGTCGTCGGCGTCGGCCTCGCCGGCTGCGGCGAGGCTCCCGGCCGGACTGCGATGGAGCTGATCGGCGCGGCGGCGTGGAACGCCGTCACCGACGCCGGCCTGAAGATGACGGAGATCGACGCGGTATTCGGCGTATCGGCGGTACACGGCATGCCGTCGGTCACGATCTCCGAGTATCTCGGCATCAAGCCGCGCTTTTCCGACGGCAGCATGATCGGCGGCTCGTCGAACGTCGCCCACATCCTGCAGGCGACCATGGCGATCAAGGCCGGCCTCTGCTCGACCGCCCTCGTCTGCTACGGCTCGAACCAGAAGAGCGCGTCGGGCCGGCTCATCTCCTCTGCGGCAGAGTTCAATCCCTACGAGCAGCCCTACAAGCCGCGCTTCCCCATCACCGCCTATGCCCTGGCGGCCGCGCGCCACATGCACCAGTTCGGCACGACGCGGCAGCAACTGGCCGAGGTCGCGGTCGCCGCGCGGGCCTGGGCGAACCGCAACCCCGAGGCCTACATGCACGGCCCCCTCTCGGTGGACGACGTGCTGAATGCCCGCATGGTCTGCGATCCGTTCGGCCTCTTCGACTGCTGCCTCGTCACCGACGGCGCCGGCGCGCTCGTGATCGTCGCCCGGGACCGGGCGAAGGACTTCCCGAAGAAGCCCGTCTATTTCCTCGGCGGCGGCATGGCGCACTGGCATCGCTCGATCATGCAGATGCCGGACATCACGGTCAGCGCCGCCTCGGAATCCGGGCCGCGCGCCTTCGAGATGGCGGGCCTGGAGCCGGCCGACATCGACGTGCTCGAGCTCTACGACGCCTTCACCATCAACACGATCCTGTTCCTGGAGGATCTCGGCTTCTGCCCCAAGGGCGAGGGCGGACGCTTCGTCGAGGGCGGCCGGATCGCGCCCGGCGGCAGCCTGCCGGTCAACACCAACGGCGGCGGCCTGTCCTGCGTCCATCCCGGCATGTACGGCACCTTCATCCTGGTCGAGGCGGTGCGGCAGCTGCGCGGCGAGGCCGGCGACCGGCAGGTCGAGAACCCGGAGACGGCATTGGTCCATGGCAACGGCGGCGTCCTGTCGAGCCAGGTGACCAGCATCTTCGGCACCGAAGCCACGCTCTGACGAGCCTCCGGGAGGAAACGAAGACGATGACGAGGATGGTGGACGGCAAGGTCGCGCTGGTGACCGGAGCCGGGCGTGGCATCGGCCGCGAGATCGCGATCATGCTGGCGAAGCACGGCGCCCGGGTGGTCGTGAACGACGTCGGCGCGTCGGTCGGCGGCGAGGGCGCGGACCAGAGCCCCGGCGCCGAGACGGTGGAGGCGATCCGGGCGGCGGGCGGCCAGGCGGTGCTCAACACCGACAGCGTGACCGACCGCCGCGGCGCCGAGACGATGGTGCAGACCGCGCTCGACGCCTATGGCCGCATCGACATCGTCGTCAACAATGCCGGCATCCTGCGTGACCGCATCTTCCACCGCATGACGGAGGACGAGTGGGACGCGGTGATCGCCGTCCACCTCAAGGGCAGCTTCAACGTCAGCCGGGCGGCCGCCAACCATTTCAAGGAGCAGGAGGCGGGGGCGTTCGTCCACATGACCTCGACCTCCGGCCTGATCGGCAATTTCGGGCAGGCGAACTATGCGGCGGCCAAGATGGGGATCGCCGGCCTGTCGCGGTCGATCGCGCTCGACATGTCCCGCTTCGGGGTACGCTCGAACTGCATCTCGCCCTTCGCCTGGAGTCGCATGATCGGGGCCATCCCGACCGACACGCCGGAGCAGGCGGCCCGGGTCGAGAAGCTGAAGCAGATGACGCCCGACAAGATCGCGGCGGTCGCCGTCTATCTCGCCTCGGACGCGGCGAAGGACGTCACCGGGCAGATCTTCGCCGTACGCAACAACGAGGTCTTCCTGATGAGCCAGCCGCGACCGATCCGCGGCCTCCACCGCTCCGGCGGCTGGACGCCCGAGACGCTGGCGGAAGAGGTCGGCCCGGCATTCCGCAGTTCGCTGGTGCCGCTGGAGCGGTCCGGCGACGTCTTCTCCTGGGACCCGGTCTGAGGAGGCCGCACCGATGGCGATCGACTATGACCGGCTGATGGCCAAGCCCTTCCCGGAGCGGCGCCACAGCTACACGAAGCGGGATTCCATCCTCTACGCACTCGGCATCGGTCTCGGCGGCGACCCGGTAGACGAGGGCGAGCTGCAGTTCGTCTACGAGGCGGGGCTCAAGGCCTTTCCCACCATGGCGGTGGTCCTGGGCTATCCGGGCTTCTGGATGCGCGACGATCCCGACTGCGGCATCGACTGGGTCCGCGTCGTCCATGGCGAGCAGCGGCTGACCATGCATGGCGAGATTCCCGCGGAGGGAACGGTGATCGGGCGGACCCGAATCACCCACCTCGTCGACAAGGGCAAGGATCGCGGCGCCCTCGTCATCCAGCAGCGCACGGTGACGGACGCCGCCGACGGCCGCCTGATCGCCACCATCGACCACACGACCTTCTGCCGGGCCGACGGCGGCTTCGGCGGGCCGAAGGTCGAGGCGCCGGTGCCGCACCGCCTGCCGGACAGCGATCCGGACTGCCATTGCGACATCGCCACCCTGCCGCAGGCGGCGCTGATCTATCGCCTGTCCGGAGACGACAACCCGCTGCACTCGGACCCGAAGGTCGCCCGCGACGCCGGCTTCCCGCGGCCGATCCTGCACGGCCTCGCCACCTACGGCGTGGCGGCGCATGCGGTGCTGAAGACCTTCTGCGACATGGACCCGGCACGGCTGCGGAGTTTCGACCTGCGCTTCTCCGCACCGGTCTATCCAGGAGAAACGGTCCGGACCGAGATGTGGCGACAGGGCGACGCGGTGTCGTTCCGCGCCAGGGTGCTGGAACGGGACAGCGTCGTCCTCAACAACGGCCGGGCGACCATCGGGTGAGGCGCCACCTCGCCGCGGCGCTGGTCGCCCTGCTGCCGGCCGCGGCGCTGCCCGCAGCCGGCCAGCCGCCGGGCGGCGCCGCACCCACCTATGCCGACCGGCCGCTGAGCGAGATTCCCAACGCCACGGCGATCGACCGGCGCTTCTGGGCTCCGGGGCTCGACGAGGGATATGTGCCGCAGGGGATCACCGTGGCCCCCGACGGCGCCGTGCTGGTCAGCGGCTATCGCTCGACCGATCCCAAGGTCGGCGGCGGGCCGGCGCGCATCTGGGCGATCGATCCCCGGAACGGCAGCATCCGCGGCAGCTTCGACCTGCCCGAAGGCTTCGCCCATGCCGGCGGCATCGCGATGGGCGCCGACGGCCGGCTGTGGGTCGCCGATACGCGGCTGCTCGGACGGTTCGACCTCGCGCGCGCCCTCGCCGAGGGCGACACCGCCGCAGCCGAACGGACCTGGCCCCTGGGAGCACCACTGCGCGGCTCGTTCCTGTCCCACCATGGCGGGCGCTTGTGGCTCGGTGCGTGGAACCCCAATGGCGAGGGACAGATGTCCGCGCTGCGCGAGGATGCTCTCGAAGCCGCGGACGCGCTCGACGGGCGCCATGTCGAGGTGACGTTCCCCATCCCGTCGCGCGCCCAGGGCGCCGCGTTCGATCCGGCGGGCGCCATGTGGATCACCCGCTCCTCCAGCCGCATCGGGGAACTGCTGAAGCTGGATCCGGCGGACGGCCGGGTGCTGGCCACCTATCCGACCGCCGTCGGGATCGAGGATATCGGGTTCGATGCCGACGGCCACCTCTGGTCGGTGTCCGAAGCCGGCAGCCGGCGCTGGCTGGCCTGGACGACCTTCTACCCGCTGCTCTTCCGGATCGATCCGGCCCGACTGCGCTAGTTGGCCGCCCCGTCGCCGGCCACCGGAGCGTGATCGACGGCACGGCCCGCGAGCATCAGGTCGAGCATTCCAGCGAGCTTGCCCGAGACGATCGAGACGCTGAGCGAATCATGGTTGGCGAAACCCGGAATCGGGATCAGCCGGACGTTGGGCACCGACCGCATCCGGAGGGCATATCGAGTGTCGGAATTGCTGGCCGCGCCATAGACGATGGTCGTGGCGGGGAGTCGCCGGCTCTCCAGGTAGATGCGCTTCAGATCCTCGGCCATGTGCGGCACATGGTCATGAAGGCGCCGGATCATCTCGACGGCGGCGACCTTCTCGGGCTCGAGGTCGAGACGGGTCGGCGGCGAGAAGGCCAGAACGCCATCGGCATCGAGTTCCACGGCATGGCGCATCGCGGCATAGCCGTTCCCCGAAAAGCCGAAGCAGAACCGCCGTTTGGCACCGAGGCGATCACAGACGGCACGCAGGCTGCGAACCGACTCGGGGAAATCCGCCCCCAGGCCGGGCAGGCCGCCGACGCCGAACAGCTGGCGTCGGTCGGTGACATAGATCGAGTGACACGGCCGGCGTCGCAGATAGCTCTGGAGAATGACGTGGGCGAACGGCACATGCTCGTTGCCGGAGAAGACGATGACCGCCTGCTCCGCCCCCGCCCGCTCCACGATCATCGCCCCGCCTTCGTTGTGGGGCACCGGCCGGTCCTGGCTGTGGATGTCCGCCAGCAGCGTGCCCAGGGCGCGGCGCGTCTGCTCGGCCGGGGCGAAGCCGAGCCGCTCCGCATGACGGCTCGCGGCGATGAGGCGGCGGCCCACCCAGCGCAGCTGCGGGCGCGACGACATGCGCTCGACCGCGGTCAAGGCTTCGTCGAAGCGATCTTCGTCGATCAGCACCCGAACCTGACGGATCATCTCCGCATCGGCGGGCGCAAGGATGGGGCGGCGTGCGGACGGAGGCCGCTCAGCGGATTCGTCGATCATCGCTCTCAGTTGCCGGCGAGCGCGCCCCGGATCGCGCGCTGCAGGACGAAGACGCGGATCGCGCCGGAGAGGTTCCCCGTTCGCCGGCGATCGATCTCGGCCACGAGGGAGGCAACCGAACGGCCGTCACCGACCGCGATCCGGCGCAGCCCCTCCCAGAAGGCGGCCTCCAGGGAAATGCTGGTCCGATGGCCGGCGATCATGACCGAGTGCTTCCGCAAGATTGCAGCATCGGGGTCGAACACCGGCTCTCCTGTCGACCGGTTCAGTAGGACGGGATGTCGGCGAAGAAATCGTTGCCCTTGTCGTCGACGACGATGAAGGCCGGGAAGTCGACGACCTCGATGCGCCAGACCGCCTCCATACCGAGTTCGGGATAGTCCACCACCTCGACCTTCTTGATGCAGTCCTGCGCCAGTCGCGCACCGGGCCCGCCGATCGAGCCGAGATAGAAGCCGCCATGGCTCTTGCAGGCTTCGGTCACCTGCCGCGACCGGTTCCCCTTGGCCAGCGTGACGAAGCTGCCGCCCTTGGCCATGAAGTCGCCGACGAAGGAATCCATCCGGCCCGCGGTGGTCGGTCCGAAGGCGCCCGAGGCATAGCCCTCGGGCGTCTTGGCCGGCCCGGCGTAGTAGATGATCCGGTCCTTGAAATAGTCCGGCATCGGCTCGCCATTCTCCAGCCGCTCGCGGACCTTGGCATGGGCGAGGTCGCGGGCGACGATCATCGGGCCGTTGAGCACGACGCGGGTCTTCACCGGATACTGCGACAGCGTCTGCCGGATCTCGGACATCGGCCGGTTGAGGTCGATCGTGACGACGGGGCCCGCCAGGCGGTCCATGTCGACCTCCGGCAGGTACCGGGCCGGGTTCTCCTCGAGCTGCTCCAGGAAGACGCCGTCGGCCGTGATCTTGCCAAGCGCCTGCCGGTCGGCCGAGCAGGAGACGCCGATGCCGATCGGGCAGGACGCACCATGGCGCGGCAGGCGGATGACCCGGACGTCGTGGCAGAAATACTTGCCGCCGAACTGTGCCCCGATCCCGTTCATCTGGGTCAGCGCATGGATGCGCGCTTCCATCTCGATGTCGCGGAAGGCGCGCCCTTGCCGGTTGCCCTCGGTCGGAAGGCCGTCCAGGTAGCGGGTCGAGGCGAGCTTCACGGTCTTGAGGTTGAGTTCGGCCGAAGTTCCGCCGATCACGATCGCGAGGTGGTAGGGCGGACAGGCCGCCGTGCCGAGCGTCTTGATCTTCTCGTCGAGGAACTTCAGCAGCAGGTCCGGCTTCAGCACCGACGGCGTCTGCTGGTGGAGGAA
Organism: Allostella sp. ATCC 35155; assembly: GCA_006738865.1. Taxonomy (GTDB): domain Bacteria; phylum Pseudomonadota; class Alphaproteobacteria; order ATCC43930; family Allostellaceae; genus Allostella. Next base: position 5,241,908 of record AP019701.1, on the reverse strand, counting down.
GACCTTGTTGGCTGAACCGCCGCCCTTGGCGACGAAGAGGAACTTGTAGGCGTCGCCCTCGGTCGCATAGAGGTCGATCTGTGCGGGCAGGTTGTCGCCCGTGTTCACCTCCTGGAACATCGAGAGCGGCGCCAGGTTCGAATAGCGCAGGTTGGTTTCCAGGTAGGTGCGCCGCACGCCCTCGGACAGCGCCGCCTCGTCGCCGCCGCCGGTCCAGACCTGCTGGCCCTTCTTGCCCATGATGATCGCCGTGCCGGTGTCCTGGCACATCGGCAGCACGCGGCCGGCCGCGATATTGGCGTTCTTCAGCAGGTCGTACGCCACGAACCGGTCGTTCGCCGACGCCTCGGGATCGTCGAGAATCTTGCGGAGCTGCGCCAGATGACCCGGCCGCAGCAGGTGCGCGATATCCGAGAAGGCGGTGCGCGCCAGCAGGGTCAGGGCCTCCGGCTGCACCGTCAGGATCGGCCGGCCGGCGAAACTCTCGCGTCCGACGAAATCGCCCGTCAGCTTGCGATAGGGCGTCTCGTCGGACGCGAGCGGAAACATGTCCTGAAAAATGCCGTCGGGCATGGCGCACCTGCAGGGGATCGAAGAGCGGGATAGCCGCCGAACACCATGGATCGGCCGCCGCGTCAAGCCCGGGCTGGCCCCAGGTCGGCTTCGGGTTGGCTATGCCAGCTCGGCGCGCACCTTCTGGCGCAACACGTCGATCGCGACCAGTCGCTTCTGGCGCTCGACATGCCAGAAGGTCCAGCCGTTGCAGGCGGGCGCCCCCTGGACCGTCGCACCGATCTGGTGGATGGACCCCTTCGCATCGGCCGTGATGACCGAACCGTCGGCGCGCACCTTCGCGGACCAGCGCCGCTGCAGGTCGCAGAGGATCTCCCCCGGCCGGACCAGCCCGCGCTCGACGAGCGAGCCGAACGGAATCCGCGGCTCGTCCCGGCGCGCAGCGATATGGATGGCCTCGCCTTCGGCAGGCAGAACCTGGGCGATGCGCTCGCGGGCGATTTCCGCATAGTCCGGGTCGCGCTCGACGCCGATCCAGCGCCGCCCGAGGCGCCGGGCGACCGCGCCGGTGGTGCCGGTACCGAAGAATGGGTCGAGCACGATGTCGCCCGGACGGGAACCGGCCAGGATCACCCGGTGCAGCAGCGCCTCCGGCTTCTGGGTCGGATGGGCCTTGCGGCCCTCCCGCTTCAGGCGCTCCGCGCCGGTGCAGATCGGCAGCGACCAGTCGCTGCGCATCTGCAGCCCGTCGTTCAGCGCCTTCATCGCCTCGTAGTTGAAGGTGTAGCGGGCATCGCGGCGCTTGGACGCCCAGATCATCGTCTCGTGCGCATTGGTGAAACGGCGGCCGCGGAAGTTCGGCATCGGGTTCGTCTTGCGCCACACCACGTCGTTGAGGATCCAGAAGCCCAGATCCTGCATCCGCGCCCCGACGCGAAAGACGTTGTGGTAGCTGCCGATGACCCAGATCGTGCCGTCCTCCTTCAGCACGCGATGCACCGCCTTCAGCCAGTCGGCGGTGAACCGGTCATAGGCGGCGAAGTCCTGGAATTTGTCCCAGTCGTCGTCGACGCCGTCGACCGTCGAGTTGTCGGGCCGGCGCAGATCGCCGGACAGCTGCAGATTGTAGGGCGGGTCGGCGAAGACCATGTCCACCGCGCCCGCCGGCAGTCGATCGATCACCTCGACGCAATCGCCGACGTGAACCGCATCGACTGCGATTCCGGAAAAGTCCCCCATGGCCGGCACCATGACCTCGCCTGTGGACGAGGTCAAATCCCTCGCATGAAACAACCACTTATCGAGTCTTGCGACTCTCGGGACTCAATATGTGGGTGATGGGGGCGAACGTCTGGCGGTGGTGGCGGGTCACCCCGAATCGGGCGAGCCCGTCGCGATGGCCCGGGGTGCCGTAGCCGACGTTGGTTTCCCAGCCGTAGCCGGGGTGGCGGAGGGCGAGCTTTGCCATCATCTGGTCGCGCAGCACCTTGGCCACGATCGAGGCCGCCGCGATGGAGAGCGAGCGTGCGTCGCCATCGACCACGGTGACGACGCGGCAGCCGAGCGGCGGCGCCTGGTTCCCGTCGACCAGCATCGCATCGGGCACCATGGGAAGCCGTCCGAGCGCACGGACCATCGCCGCGAACGTCGCGCGCAGGACGTTGTCGCGGTCGATCTCGCGCGTGCTGGCGGCGCCGACGCCGACCCAGGCATGCGCGCGAATGGCGGCGGCCAGCGCCGGCCGGCGATGCGCCGGCACCTTCTTGCTGTCGTCGATCGCCTCCAGCACCGCGCATGGCAAGCGGCGCGGATCCAGAATCACCGCGGCCGCGACCACCGGCCCAGCCCACGGCCCCCGTCCGACCTCGTCGAGGCCGCCGACGACCCCACCCAGTTCCGTCTCCAGCGCGTAGTCCGGCATCCGCTCGGCGCCACCATTGCCGTCGATTCGACACAAGCTCATAGCATTCCTGGCGGGCAGCGGGGATCCATGGAACTCATTCATCAGATCATCTTCGCCGGCGCGCTGATCGTGATGCTCAGCATCCTGGCCGGCCGGCTATCATCCCGCTTCGGGGCGCCGATCCTGCTCGTCTTCCTCGGCATCGGCATGCTGCTCGGCGACGAGGGGCCCGGAGGAATCCAGTTCTCCGATCCGACCGCCGCCTACTTCTTCGGCAGCATCGCGCTGGCTGTCATCCTGTTCGACGGCGGCCTGCGGACGACGCGGGCGAGCATGCGGCTCGCCTCCGGACCGGCCATCTCGCTGGCGACGCTGGGCGTCGTCATGACCACGGCCGTCACCGCCGTTGCGGTGTCCCTTTTCATCGCCCTGCCGCCGCTGGAGGCGTTCCTCGTCGCCGCCGTGGTGGCGTCGACCGACGCTGCCGCCGTGTTCATGCTGCTGCATCTGCGGGGGCTCGACATCAACCGCCGCGTCGGCGCGACGCTGGAGGTGGAGTCGGGCATCAACGATCCGATGGCGATCTTCCTCGTCCTCGGCGCAACGACCCTGCTCGACCAGGACGCCCTCTACCCCGACCTCGCCACCCTGCTGCAGTTCCTGTGGGAGATGGGCGCGGGCGCCGTGATGGGATGGCTCGGGGGCCTGGCGCTGGTCTGGCTCATCAACCGCCTGCAGTTGGCGGCGGGGCTCTATCCCATCCTCGCCCTGGCGGGGGCCGTGCTCGTCTTCGGGGCCACACTGGTCGTCCATGCCAGCGGCTTCCTCGCGGTCTTCCTGGTCGGCTACGTGCTCGGAAACCGCCGGCACCGCGGCAATCAGCTCATCGTCCGCTTCACCGACGCGCTCGGCTGGCTCAGCCAGATCGCACTCTTCGTGATGCTCGGCATCTTCGTGACGCCCTCGACCCTGCTGCCGTACGTCTGGCCCGCCATCGGCATCGCCGCCGTGCTGCTTCTGCTCGCGCGTCCGCTCGCGGTCTGGATCAGCCTCTGGCCCTTCCGCTTCGCCCCGGCCGAGAAGCTCTTCGTCGCCTGGGTCGGGCTGCGCGGAGCGGTGCCGATCTACCTGGCGATGATCCCGATGCTGCACGAGGTGCCGCAGGCCGATGCGGTGTTCTCGATCGCCTTCGTCGTGGTCATCGTCTCGCTCGTGCTGCAGGGCTGGACATTGCCGGTCGCCGCCCGCCTGACCGGCATCGAGGTGCCGCCCGAAACCAGCAGCGAGGATCGTCTCGATCTCGACCCGCTGCATCGGCAATCGCGGGAGCTGGTCGGCTATCGCGTCGCCGCCGGCAGCGCCGCCGTCGGCATGGCGCCGTCCGAACTGCACCTGCCGGCGGAAACGTCGGTGGTGACCGTGCTGCGCGACGACCGCGTCCTGCGCCCCGAGGCGGCAGAGCCCCTGGCGCCGGACGATCTGGTCCTGGCGCTCGGCCGCACGGAAACCCTGTTCCGCCTCGACCGGCTGTTCGCGGCCCAGGTCCGGCCGATCCATCGCGAGGCCAGCGACGCCTTCGGCGATTTCCCGATCGATCCGGCGGCGACCATCGGCGCGATCGTCGACTTCTACGGACTTCCCGCCGGCATCCAGATTCGCGGCCGGACGGCCGAAGCCTATGTCCGGGAGCGTCTCGGGCGGGAAGCGGTGGCCGGCGACGCGGTGCCGATCGGCGCGGCCGAACTGGTCGTGCGCGAGACGGCGGAGGGGCGGATCGAACGCCTCGGGCTGCGCCTCGATCCCGAAGCGGCGCGCTCGCCCGCCGCCCGGCTCGGCCGCCGCATCCGCCACGCAGCCGGCAGGGCGGCGCGGCGGGCAGCCGTCTGGCGGCGGGCTCAGCGGAAGCTGTAGCGCCGGTCGGTCGCGCAGTGATAGAGGGTGCGGCGCCCGCCGGAACGGCGGACGAGGCGGGATTCGCCGACGCCGTGGCGAAACTCGAAACGGATTTCCTCCCGCGTCGGCGGGTCGATCCAGGTCAGCGTGACGGACGGGCTGCCAAGCGATTTCTCGCAGCACTCTGCGCCGCAGCCCCGCCCGGTACAGCAGCCCCACGGCCTGGCCGGATTGGCGACGCAGGCGTGGAGCGGTGCCGGAACCTCGACCGTGACCCGCGGGAACTGTTCCACCCGCCGCACGCGGGCGAAGCGCTCCTCCAGCACCAGCAGGGGAGTGCGGGCGAACCGCTGCTCCACCCCATCGAGCAGCGGCGTGAGGCGCGACCCGCGGATGAGGCCGCGCAACTCCGCGCCGCTCATCACGAAGCCGATGAGATAGCCTCGCGGCGGCGTGCCGCGCAGGGCCGACGGCGCGAAGGCCAGACCCGGGCCGACCCGCGGACCGCCGCAGAGCACGAAGCCCACCCGGCGGCAATCCGGACAGACATCGTCGACCTGCCGCAGCAGCGCCTCGCGGCGGTCGGGCGGCAGGACCAGGGCCTGCGCCGCCGCCGGCGCCGCCTCCCCACAGAGCAGAAAGGCGAGCAGCAGCAGCGCGAGCGCGCGCCCCGTCATAGCGGGATCGTGGGCTTCTCGGTCAGCTCGGGGATGATCGCGAACTGCCACAGCGAGTGCTGGAAGCCGTACGGCCCGCGATTGACGAAGGCTTCGATGTACTTGGCGGCCATCAGCTTGTCGACGTCCGTCCAGATGATCTGGCCGGCTCGGACCGTCTCGCTCTCCTTCTTGCAGTCGACATCGATCGAGATCGGCGTCCCGACCGCGATGTTGCCCCGGAAGACGCGCGCGATCCGGCCGGCGACGGTGCAGAGGCCCGGCGTCTTGTCGACGATCTGGACGCTGTCGATGGCGATCTGGATGTGGAACTCGGACTTCAGGCGGGCGTCGCGGAAGACCCGCGGCGGGAAGCCCTGGGCCATGGCGGGCAGGACGCCCCCCATGAGAACCAGCAGGATGGCGAATGCCGCCGCGACGCCGCGCCCGGCCATCACTCGGCCGCCTCTGCGGTCGCCGGCGGACGCCAGCGCAGCTGCGGCTTGCGCGCCGCCGCCGTTTCGTCGAGCCGCCGTCGCGGAGTGAAGCGGGGCGCCTGGCGGAACCATTCCGCCGCCCCCTGCTGGCGCGTTCGTTCGGCCAGCGAACGGATGACCCCGATGAACTGGTCGAGGCTCTCCTTGCTCTCCGTCTCGGTCGGCTCCATCAGCAGCGCTCCATGGACGACCAGCGGGAAGTACATGGTCATCGGGTGGTAGCCCTCGTCGATCATCGCCTTGGCGAAGTCGAGCGTGGTCACGCCGGTGTCCTTGAGGAAGCGGTCGTCGAACAGGGCCTCGTGCATGCACGGCCCCTGGAAGGACGGCGTCAGCACGTCCTTCAGGCCCGCCATCAGGTAGTTGGCGTTGAGCACCGCATCCTCCGCCACCTGCCGCAGCCCGTCGCCGCCATGGCTCATCATATAGGCGAGCGCGCGCACGAACATGCCCATCTGGCCGTGGAAACCCTTGAGCCGGCCGATCGTACCCTCGGTGCCGGAGGCGGCATCCACCTGCTCGACGAGACGGAAGCCGTCCGGCCCATGCACCACCCAGGGCAGTGGCGCGTGCGGCGCCAGCGCATCCGCCAGCACCACCGGCCCGGAGCCGGGGCCGCCGCCGCCATGCGGCGTCGAGAAGGTCTTGTGCAGGTTGATGTGCATGCAGTCGATGCCGAGGTCGGCCGGCCGCACCCGCCCGACGATGGCGTTGAAGTTGGCGCCGTCGCAGTAGAAGAAGGCGCCGGCGCGATGCACCGCCTCGGCGATCTCGAGGATCTCGTCCTCGAAGAGCCCACAGGTGTTGGGGTTGGTCAGCATGATGGCAGCGACGCCGCCGTCGAGCTTGGCCTTGAGAGCCGCCAGGTCGACGCGGCCGCGATCATTGGCCGGGATCGCCTCGACCGCATAGCCGCAGGCGGCTGCGGTCGCGGGGTTGGTGCCGTGCGCGGACTCCGGCACCAGGATGCGCTGGCGCATGTCGCCGCGGGCTTCGAGGGCGGCGCGGATCGTCATGATGCCGCAAAGCTCGCCATGGGCGCCGGCGGCCGGCGACAGGGCGACGGCCGGCATGCCGGTCAGCTCCTTCAGCCAATGGGCGAGCCGGTCCATCAGCTCGAGCGCGCCCTGGATCGTCGAGCGCGGCTGCAGGGGATGGAGGTCGCCGAAGCCCGGCAGGCGCGCCATGCGCTCGTTCAGCCGCGGATTGTGCTTCATCGTGCAGGAGCCGAGGGGATAGAGGCCGCTGTCGATGGCGAAGTTCTTCTGGCTGAGGCGGGTGTAGTGGCGGACCACCTGCGGCTCGGACAGGCCGGGCAGGCCGATCCCCCCCTTGCGCGCGAGGCCGCCGAGCCGGTCGCCGGCCGGCGGCTGCGGCAGGTCGACGCCGGTACGGCCGTCGGCCCCCTGCTCGAAGATCAACGGCTCCTCGATCTGCAGGCCGCGATTGCCGCTCGCCGTCTCGCCGTCGGCGGCACCGCCGCCCTGAAAGCGCGAGAGGGCCTTGCTCCAGTCGCTCATCGAAGGGTCTCCTCGAGCGCCGTCGCCAGCGCTTCGATGTCGGCATCGGTTACGGTTTCGGTGGCGGCCAGGATCAGCAGATCGTCATGGCCGGACGCGAAGCGGGACACCGGCACGCCGGCGATGATCGGCCGCTCGGCCAGCCGGTCGACGACGGGCGCCGCCGGCTTGGCCAGCCGCACCGTGAACTCGTTGAAGAAGCTGTCGTTCAGCACCGTCACGCCCGGCACCTTCGCCAGCCGCTCGGCCAGCTGCACCGCCTTGCCGTGGTTGATGGCGGCGAGCCGCGTCAGCCCGGCTTCCCCCAGCAGCGACAGGTGGATGGTGAAGGCCAGCGTGCAGAGGCCCGAGTTCGTGCAGATGTTGCTGGTCGCCTTTTCGCGGCGGATGTGCTGCTCGCGGGTCGAGAGAGTCAGCACCCAGCCGCGGCGGCCCTCGGCGTCGGTGGTCTGGCCGACGAGGCGGCCCGGCATCTGGCGCACGAAGCGGTCGCGCGTGGCGAAGAGCCCGACATAGGGGCCGCCGAAATTGAGGCCGTTGCCGATCGACTGGCCCTCGGCCGCGACGATGTCCGCGCCCATCTCGCCCGGCGGCGTCAGCGCACCGAGCGACACCACCTCCGTCACCACGACCACGAGCAGCGCGCCCTTGGCGTGGCAGGCCTGCGCCAGCCCGCGCAGGTCGCGCACGCGGCCGAAGAAGTTCGGATACTGGACGACGACGCAGGACGTCTCGCCATCGACCAGTGCAGCCAGATCCTCAGTCCCCTCCGGGTCGAGCGGCTGGGCGTCGACCCCGAAGCCGACGAAGCGGGCCAGGGTCTCCACCACCTCGCGATACTGCGGATGGAGGCCGCCCGACAGCACCGCACGCCGGCGACCGGTGACGCGGTTCGCCATCGTCACGGCTTCGGCGGTCGCCGTGGCGCCGTCATAGAGCGAGGCGTTGGCGACATCCATTCCGGTCAGCAGCGCGACCTGGGTCTGGAATTCGAAGAGATACTGCAGCGTGCCCTGGGTCACCTCCGGCTGATACGGAGTGTAGGAGGTGAGGAACTCGCCGCGCTGGATCATGTGGTCGACGGTCGCCGGCACATGGTGGCGATAGGCGCCGCCGCCGAGGAAGAACGGCACCGAGCCGGCCGCGACGTTCTTCGCCGCCATGCTCGACAGGGCCCGCTCGACCTCCAGCTCGCCCTGGTGCGGCGGCAGGTCGATGACCGTCGTCTGGCGGGCCTGCTGCGGCACGTCGCGGAAGAGGGCATCGACCGAGGGCACCCCGATCGCGGCCAGCATGTCCCGCCGGTCGGCCTCCGTCAGGGGCAGGTAGCGCATGTCAGTGCTGCCCGTCCACGAAGGCGGCGTAGCCGGCTTCGTCCATCATGGCGTCGAGCTCGGCGGGGTTGGCCAGCTTCACCTTGAAGAACCAGGCGCCGTCCATCGGCTCGGAATTGACCTTGGCCGGCTCGTCGACGATCGCCTCGTTGACCGCGACGATCTCGCCGGTCACCGGCGAATAGACCTCGCTCGCCGCCTTCACGGATTCGACGACCGCGGCATCCCCGCCCTTGGTCACCTGGCGGCCGACGGCCGGCAGCTCCACGAACACCACGTCGCCCAGCTGGCTCTGGGCGAAATCGGTGATGCCGACGGTGCCGACGTCGCCTTCGACCCGGATCCACTCGTGCTCTTCGGTGAACTTGATGGCGCTCATGGGGCTCCTCATGGCCGGTAGTAGCGGTGGGGAACGAAGGGCATCGGGGCAACGCGGGCCGGACGCGGCTGGCCGCGCACCACCGCCTGCAGCGGGGTGCCGTCGCCGGCATGGGCGGTCTCGACATAGCCCATGGCGACCGGCCCGCCGAAGCTGGGACCGAACCCGCCGGAGGTGATGGTGCCGACGGGATTGCCGGCGGCATCGGTGAGACTGGTGCCTTCGCGGGCCGGCTGGCGGCCCTCGGGCAGGATGCCGACGCGGCGGCGCGTCGTGCCGTTGGCGATCTGGTCGGCAACGACGGCCGCGCCCGGATAGCCGCCTTCGGCCCGCCGACGCTTCCCGATCACCCAGTTGAGCCCGGCCTCGATCGGCGTCGTCGTGGTGTCGATATCGTGCCCGTAGAGGCAGAGCCCGGCCTCGAGGCGCAGCGAGTCGCGGGCGCCGAGGCCGATCGGCTTCACCTCCGGCTCGGCCAGCAGGCGGCGGGCGATGCCTTCGCCGTGCTCGGCCGGAATCGCGATCTCGAAGCCGTCCTCGCCGGTATAGCCCGAGCGGGTGACGAAGCAGGGGACGCCGTCGACCGCCACCGCCCGGCCGGTCATGAAGCCCTGGCCGGCGATCTCGGGGGCGAGGCGCTGGAGGACCGCGGCCGCGGCCGGCCCCTGGAGCGCGAGCAGCGCGCGGTCGAACTGCGGCTCGATCGTGACGCGGTCGCCGATGCGGGCCTGCAGATGGGCGAGGTCGTCATGCTTGCAGCCGGCATTGACGACGACGAAGAGATGGTCGCCGGCATTGGTGACCATGAGGTCGTCGAGGATGCCGGCCTCCTCGTTGGTGAGGAGGGTGTAGCGCTGGCGACCCGGCGCGAGGCCCTTGATGTCGCCCGGCACCAGCGTCTCCAGCACGGCCGCCGCATCGGGGCCGGAAATCCGGATCTGCCCCATATGCGAGACGTCGAAGAGCCCGGCGGCGGCGCGGGTGTGCTGGTGCTCGGTCAGGATGCCGGTCGGATACTGGACCGGCATCGCGTATCCGGCGAATTCCACCATGCGGCCGCCGAGCTCCAGGTGGAGCGCGTGGAGCGGGGTCTCGTGCAATCCTGATGTGGTCATCGGCCTCGGAACCCGACAGTTTTCCCAGGGCCGGCCTCGCGCGAGACACCGGCCGCCGCCCCCTCTGTCCCGAGAACCTGAAAGATTCACCCCCGGCCGGGCCGGCGGCTTACCTCGTCGGTGGGACGGTCGCCCGTCCGCTTTCCAGAGCGTCCTGCCCCACGCGGTCCTTTTGCCTGAGCGTTTCCGGGGCGGTTGCGCCTTCGGCTCCGGCCAATGCCGCTGCGCCCTTCGGTGCAGCGACCTGCCGATCTCTCCCGCGCGGGGTAAACCGGACTGTCGGCGAAGCTAGACCCTGTGGCGGCAAAGTCAATCGCGGAGACGGCTCCGCGACCGCTGCGTCAGGAGCCCGAGCGCGCGCGGTTGTAGGAGAGCTGCTCCTCGGACAGCGGGAAGCCGACGAAGATCTTGTAGCCGGCGCCGGTGCCGCCGCCGAGCTGGATGACCTGCTCGATCTCGTCGCTCGCCTGCATCCGGGTGACGTTGCCCTCGAACTTCACCGGCGTCGTGAAGGTCTCGCGCGCCAGGATCTGGTTCGCGGCATCGGCGACGGCGACGAAATAGGTCACCTGCGCCTGGCGGGAGCGGTCGGCCGGTCCGCGCTCGACAACGACGTTCACCACCGTCTGCATGGTCACCTTGCGGCGACGGTCATACTCGCAGCTCGCGTCCACCCGCTCGATTCCGGCGCTGAAGACGACGTCCGAGAGATCGCGGCCGGCGCCCGGGCGGAACTCCGTGAGACGGGAGAGGTCGTTGACGACGACCGCGCGCGGACAGGCCGGCGGCGGCTCGGAGGCACCGAACAGATTCCAGCTGCCGCAGCCGGCGAGGGCCACCGCGGCAAGCCCCAGGACGGAGAACCGCTGGAGGGAGGACGAGTTCGAACGCGAATATGCCATCAGGCCCTCTCGTGGCTGCCGTCGCAGATGGGTGCGCCTGCCGTCCGCTTGCAGCCGCAGAACCAGACTTCCTCCGACGCCGTCGCCTCCCATTGCAAGGGGGCGATGCCGGTGCCGGAGTGGGAACCGTCGCAGAAGGGCTGCCGCTGCGACAGCCCGCAGGCGCACCAGAAATACTTCCGGCCCGCCTTCACCGTGACACCGTAGGGCGCGAGCCGCGCCGGCACCGTATCGGCCATCGCCTATTCTCCGTCGCCGTCAGGGTTCTTTCCAGAGGCACACCCGAGAGGTACCCAATCGCCGGCCGGAGCTTCTTTGCAACCGGAAGGCCATGGTCTAAGTTCCGCCGCCCGGGCGCCCGCGGCGGCGACTTTAGTCGAGCCGGCGGAGCCGGGACAAGCGCGAGCAAGGGGAGGCCCGAGGACGGCGCCCCCGCATCGCGGCCCCGCAACAGCCGCATCGGAGGCGGTTTGGCCGTCTACACCGACGTTCCCGACGAGGAACTGGCCGCGTTCGTCGCCGAGTACGATCTCGGCGCCGTCACCGCCTTCAAGGGCATCGCCGAAGGGGTCGAGAACTCCAACTTCCTGCTGCGCACGGAGCGGGGCAGCTTCATCCTGACCCTCTACGAGAAGCGGGTGCGAGCCGAGGATCTGCCGTTCTTCCTGGGCCTGATGGAGCATCTGGCGGCGCGCGGCTTCTCCTGCCCGACGCCGGTCAAGGGCCGGGACGGTGCAGCGCTGCGCCAGCTCTGCGGCCGGCCGGCCGCCATCGTCACCTTCCTCGACGGGCTGTGGCCGAGGCGGATCCAGCCGTCGCATTGCGCCGGAGTCGGGGATGCGCTCGCCCGGCTGCACCTGGCGGGCGACGGGTTCGGGCGGCGCCGGCCGAACGACCTTTCGGTCGCTGGCTGGCGGCGGCTGCTCGATGCCGCCGCGCCCAGGGCGCACGAGGTTCGCGCGCGTCTGGCGGACGAGCTGCTGGCCGAGTTCGCCCACCTCGAACGGGCCTGGCCGACCGACCTGCCGCAGGGGGTGATCCATGCCGACCTCTTTCCCGACAACGTCTTCTTCCAGGGCGAGCGGCTGACCGGCGTCATCGACTTCTATTTCGCCTGCGACGATGCGCTGGCCTACGACGTCGCGATCTGCCTCAACGCCTGGTGCTTCGAGGCGGACGGCAGCTTCAACGTCACCAAGGCCCGCGCGCTGCTGACCCGCTACGAGGCGGTGCGCCCGCTGTCGCAGGCGGAGTACGCCGCACTGCCGGTGCTGGCCCGCGGCAGCGCACTGCGCTTCCTGCTGACTCGCCTCTACGACTGGCTGAACCACCCGCCCGGAGCCTTCGTGAAGCCCAAGGACCCGCTCGAGTACCTGCACAAGCTGCGCTTTCATCAGGGAGTCCGCGATGTCGGTTCCTACGGGCTCGGCTGAGCCCGCCCAGGCGGGCGCGGAGGACGCCGTCGACCTCTTCACCGACGGCGCCTGCAGCGGCAATCCCGGCCCCGGCGGCTGGGGCGTGGTGCTGCGCTGGCGCGGCACGGAGAAGGAACTGGCGGGCGGCGATCCCGCCACCACCAACAACCGCATGGAGCTGATGGCGGCGATCGCCGGCCTGGAGTCCCTGTCCCGGCCGATGCAGGTCAGGCTGCACACCGACAGCATGTACCTGCGCGACGGCATCACGAAATGGATCCACGGCTGGAAGCGGAACGGCTGGAAGACCGCCGACCGCAAGCCGGTGAAGAACGTCGACCTGTGGCAGCGGCTGGAGGCCGCGGTCGGGCAGCACCGCGTCGCCTGGCACTGGGTCCGCGGCCATCACGGCCATGCCGAGAACGAGCGCGCCGACGCCCTGGCCCGCGGTGCCATCGTGCGGCAGCGGCGCTGACGGGCGGGCTTGCCGAGGCCCGCCGCCCCCGCCATCCTGAAGGCATGGCCATGAGCGACGACGATCCCTTCCGCAGCTTCCAGCGCCGCGTGCCGGACGGGGACTCGATCGAGCGCTTGGTCTGCGACGGCTGCGGCTTCGTCCATTACGAGAACCCGAAGCTGGTCGTCGGTGCCGTCGTCACCTGGGAGGACCGCTTCCTGCTCTGCCGGCGGGCGATCAATCCGCGACGGGACTTCTGGACGCTGCCCGCGGGCTACATGGAGCTGAACGAGACGACCGCCGAGGGCGCCATGCGCGAGGCGTGGGAGGAGGCCTGCGCGCGCATCGCCATCGACGGCCTGCTGGCCGTCTACGACATTCCGCGCATCAGCCAGGTGCAGCTCATCTACCGCGCCCGGCTGGTCGAGCCGGACTTCGCCGCCGGCCCCGAGAGCCTGGAGGTGCGCCTCTTCGCCTGGGACGAGATCCCGTGGGATCGCCTGGCCTTCCCGTCTGTTCACTGGGCCCTGCACCACCACCGCGAGGCGGCCGGCGAGGCGGTACCGGTGCCGCGGCACAATCCGCCGGGGACCGCCTCGGTCGATCACCCCTGAAGGTCAGCCGGGCTGCCCGGGCTCCGGCACCGCATGCCGCCGCATGTAGGGCAGCTGCGTCAGGGTGAAGGCCACCGTCAGGGCGATCAGGCCGAAGACCTTGAAATTGACCCAGAATTCGGTCGACTGGGTGCGCCAGACGAATTCGTTCAGCGCCGCCATGGCGAGGAAGAAGCCGGCCCAGCGATGGGCAAGCCCGCGCCAGCCCGGCTCGGTCAGGTTCATGAAGCTGCCCATGATCAGCTTGAGCGGGTGCCGCCCGAGCATGCTGCCGATCACCAGGACGGCGGCGAACAGCAGGTAGACGAGCGTCGGCTTCATCTTGATGAAGGTCTCGTCCTCGAGCAGCAGGGTGAGGCCGCCGAAGACGAGGACGAGGCCGCCGGTGACGAGCGGCATGGTCGCCAGCCGCTTCTCGACGACCCAGGCGAGGATCAGAACGGCCACCGTCGCGACCATCACGGCCGCCGTCGCCGCCATGATGCCGCCGAGATAGTAGGCGACGAGGAAGGCCGCGAGCGGCCCGTAGTCGACGATCGCCTTCATCGGCCCGGACCCTTCATCGACGCGGCCCCATCATCGGATCGGCTCCAACCCCATCAGGCTGCGGGCGAAGACCGTGGCGTCGAAGGCGCGCAGGTCGTCGGCCGTCTCGCCGACGCCCACGGCATAGACCGGCAGGCCGAAGCGTTCGGCCAGAGCGACCACGACGCCGCCCTTGGCGGTGCCGTCCAGCTTGGTCATCGCAAGGCCGGTGACGCCGACCATGTCCTTGAAGATCTCGACCTGCTGATGGGCATTCTGGCCGACCGTCGCATCGAGCACGAGGACGCAGTCGTGCGGCGCGTCGGGGTCGAGCTTCTTGAGGACGCGCACAATCTTGCGCAGCTCCTCCATCAGGCCGGCCTTGTTCTGGAGGCGGCCGGCGGTGTCGATCACGAGCACGTCGGCGCCATCGGCCCGCGCCCGCTGCAGGGCGTCGAAGGCAAGGCCCGCCGCGTCCGCCCCGGGCGCCCCGGCGATCACCGGCACGCCGGCGCGCTCGCCCCAGACCTGGAGCTGCTCGACCGCGGCGGCGCGGAACGTGTCGCCGGCCGCGATGACGACGCGCTTGCCCTCGGCCCGCCAGTTGCGGGCGAGCTTGCCGATCGTCGTGGTCTTGCCGCTGCCGTTGACGCCGACCACGAGGACGACGTGCGGCCGGCGCTCCAGCGCGATCGGCCGGGCGACCGGCTGCAGGATCTTCGCGATCTCGCGCGCCAGATGTTCGCGCACCTCCTCGGGCGAGACCTCCTGGCCGAAGCGCTCGCGCCGCAGGCCCTCGACCAGCGTCTCCGCCGTCGCGACGCCGAGGTCGGCCTGGATCAGCAGCGTCTCCAGCTCCTCGAGGGTCGCGGCATCCAGCTTGCGCTTGGTGAAGATCGCGCCGATGCCCTCGGCGATGCGCGAGGAGGTGCGGCTGAGTCCGTCCTTGAGGCGGCGGAACCAACCGCGCTTTTCGGGCTGTTCGGTATCGCTCATGCGGCGACCGCGATGAGGGCGTCGGGGCCGGCGGCGGTGACGCGGGCGTCGACGACGCGGCCGGCGGGCGCGTCGAGGCCCTGGATCAGCACGGGGGCGAAGTGCGCATCGTGGCCGCGGCCGGCGGCTTCGACGAGCACGCTTGCCGCGGAGCCGACGCGGCGCACGAAATAGGCGGCGGCGGCGGCGGCGCCCGCCTGGCGCAGCCGGGCCGCGCGCTCGCGCACCGCCGGGCCCGGCACCTGCGGCATCCGCGCCGCCGGCGTTCCGGGCCGCGGCGAATAGGGGAAGACGTGCAGCCAGGTCAGCCCCATCTCACCGACATGGGCCAGCGTATTGGCGAACATCGCCGCGTCCTCGGTCGGGAAGCCGGCGATGAGATCGGCGCCCAGCACGATGTCGGGGCGCAGGCGGCGCGCGCGCTCGGCGACCGCGACCGCCGTGGCGCGGGAATGGCGCCGCTTCATCCGCTTCAACACGAGGTCGTCGCCGGCCTGCAGGCTGAGATGGAGATGAGGCATGAGCCGCGGCTCGTCGGCGATGAGACGGAAGATGTCCTCGTCCATCTCCGCCGGATCGAGGGAGGACAAGCGCAGCCGCGGCAGTTCCGGCACCAGGGCCAGCAGGCGCCGCGTCATCTGGCCGAGCGTCGGCCGGCCCGGCAGGTCCGCACCATAGGCCGTCAGGTCGACGCCGGTCAGCACCACCTCGCGGATGCCGCCCGCGACCAGCGTCCGCACCCGCTCGACGATGGCACCGACAGGCACCGAACGGCTGGGGCCGCGGCCGTAGGGAATGATGCAGAAGGTGCAGCGATGGTCGCAGCCCTGCTGCACCTCGACGAAGGCGCGGGCGCGGCCGTCGAAGCCCTCGACGAGATGGCCCGCCGTTTCGCGCACCTGCATGATGTCGGACACCGCGAGCGCGGGTGCGCCGGGCGCGAAGGCGTCCGGCCGCAGCTTGTCGGCATTGCCGAGCACGCGGTCGACCTCCGGCATCGCCGCCCAGCGGTCGGGGGCGATCTGGGCCGCGCAGCCGGTGACGACGATCTGCGAGTCCGGCCGCTCGCGCCGCAGCCGGCGCACCGCCTGCCGCGCCTGGCGCTCGGCCTCGGCCGTGACCGCACAGGTGTTGACGATGATGGTGTCTGCCACCCCCGCCGCAGCCGCATTGGCGCGCATCACCGTCGCCTCGTAGGCGTTGAGGCGGCAGCCGAACGTGACGACGTCGACCGTCATGCGGCGAGCAGCGACGGGTCGAGCTTGCCGCGGAAGGCGGTGGCGACCGGACCGGTCATCAGGACGTGCCCGTCGCGCAGCCATTCGATCTCGAGCGTGCCGCCGTCGAGCACGATCTCGGCCTTGCGCTCGACGAGGCCGCGGCGCGATGCGGCGACGAGCGCGGCGCATGCGCCCGACCCGCAGGCGAGCGTGATGCCGGCGCCGCGCTCCCACATGCGCAGGCGCAGGCGGCCGGGTGCCAGCAGCTGTGCGAAGCCGATGTTCGCGCGCTCGGGAAAGATCGGATGCCGTTCGAGCACCGGGCCAATGTCGGCGATCGCGACGGCCGCCAGGTTCGGCACGAAGAAGGTGGCATGCGGGTTGCCCATGCTGGTCGCGACCGCATCCGACACCGGGCCGAGGGCGATGGGGACATGCAGGGTGTCGCAGGCCTCGGCGAGCGGGATCTCGCGCCAGTCGAGGCGGGCCGGGCCCATGTCGACCGCGATCCGCCCGTCGCCGAGGCGCTGGGCGTCGAGCAGCCCGGCCACCGTCTCGACCACGGCATGGTCGGCGTCGCGCTCGCCCATCAACAGGCTGGCGACGCAGCGGGTGGCGTTGCCGCAGGCCTCCGCTTCGCTGCCGTCGGGATTGCGGATGCGCATGAAGGCGTCGGCAAGGCTGCTGAGGGCCGGCTCGATGACGATGAGCTGGTCGCAGCCGACCCCGGTGTGCCGGTCGGCGATCACGCGCGCCCGCGCCGGATCGATGGCGACCCCGCCCGTGCGGGCATCGATCACCACGAAGTCGTTGCCGAGCCCGTGCATCTTGAGGAAGGGCAGGGAGGCTGCCGCCGGCTGGTCCATGGCGCTGTTATTAGAGGTGCGGGGCCGCCGGTTCAAGGCGGGCCGGCCGCCATCCACAGCGGCAGGCGGCCATTCACAGCGGCAGGCCGCGGGCGAGACGGGGCTGATCGCCGACGACGCCCATGGCGTGGCGCATGAAGAGCCGCTTGAGTGGCGGCAGGCGTTCGACCGCCGCGAGGCCCAGCCGCCGCGCGGCGCGCAGCGGCGGCCGGTCGTTCGAGAACAGCCGGTTCAGCGCGTCGGTGACGATGCCGAGCGCCGCAGTGTCGGCGCGGCGCCATGCGGCATAGCGTTGGAGGGCGACCGGTGCACCGATATCGAGGCCGAGGCGCCGCGCGTCGACCAGCGTCTCGGCCAGCGCGGCCACATCGCGGATGCCGAGATTGAGGCCCTGGCCGGCGATCGGGTGGATGACATGGGCGGCGTCGCCGACGAGCGCGAGCCGATGGTCGACGAAGCGGTCGGCCCACTGGATGCCGAGCGGGTAGGAGAAACGCGGACCGGACGGCACGACCCGTCCCCAATGGTCGCCGAAGCGGCGCGCCAGTTCCGCCGAAAAATCTGCCTCCGGCAGCGCCAGCAGCGCCGGGGCCAGCGCCGACCGCTCGGTCCAGACGAGCGACGAGCGGTTGGGCTCGCCGGGGGCCGGCGGCAGGGGCAGGATCGCGAAGGGCCCGGCCGGCAGGAAATGCTCGATGGCGACGTCGCGGTGCGGCGCCTCGTGAACGGCGGTGGTGACGATCGCCGTCTGCGGATAGCGGTGCGCGCGGACGGCGATGCCGCAGGCGGTCCGGGTCGCCGATGCCTTGCCGTCGGCGGCGATCAGAAGCTGCCCCCGCCAGCGGCTGCCGTTGCCGAGGAGGACGCCGACGCCGTCGGCATCCCGCTCCATCGTCTCGACGGTCGCCGGGGCGGCGTGGTGCAGGTGCGGCAGGGTTCCGGCCAGACGGTGGAGGGCGAGGCGCAGCAGCCGGTTCTCGACAATGTGGCCCAACGGCTCGTCACCGACCTCGCGATGGTCGTAGTGCAGGAAGAGCGGGGAGCCGCCGTCGACGACCCGGATCTCGCGGATGGGCGCGGCACCTTGGGCGAGGAGGGGCCAGAGGCCGATGCCCTCCAGGATCCGGCGGGAACCGAACGCGATCGCCGAAGCGCGCCCGTCGAACTCCGGCGCCAGTGCCTTGGGCGGGGGGCCGCGGTCGACGACCAGCGTCTCGATACCGGCACCGGCCAGCGCCGCACCCAGTGTCAGCCCGACCAGCCCGCCGCCGACGATGATTGCCTCGACCCGCCGATCCTCCGTCATGGCCGGGAAGGTGGCGCGCCCGGGGGGCGCTGTCCAGCAGGCTGATCGCCGCGCCCGGTCCGACGCATGATCCGTCCCGGCGGCATGGTTCTTGAATAGTTTTTGGGCAAGAAACCGTAGGCGCGAGGTGCGACTCATGAAGCTGGTGATGGCGATCATCAAACCCTTCAAGCTTGACGACGTCCGCGAGGCGCTGACCGCGCTCGGCGTGCAAGGGCTGACCGTCGGCGAAGTGCGCGGCTTCGGTCGCCAAAAGGGCCAGACCGAGATCTATCGTGGTGCCGAATACGCGATCAGCTTCGTGCCGAAGATCCGGATCGAGGTCGCGGTCGACGACGACTTGGCGATCCCGGTGGTCGACGCGATTCAGAAGGCGGCCAATACGGGGCGAATCGGCGACGGCAAGATCTTCGTGCTCGACGTGACCCACGCGGTGCGCATCCGCACCGGCGAGACCGGCAGCGAGGCCTTGTAGCCCCCTGCCGCATCCCTCGCCGCCTGGCGCACGCGTCGGGCGGCGATCCCACGCCCCGCCGCCCGCAAGGACGGCGGGGCGTCCATTTTCAGTACAAAGAAATGGGGCCGGCGGTGTCCCGCCGGCCCCGAACTGCCGCGGCCGGCAGCCCCGCAGGGCTGCCGGACCTCAGGCTTCTCAGTAGAGGACGAAGTCGGAGAAGAGCACCGAGTCCGTCGTGACGTTCTTGACCGTGATCGAGGTCTGATCGCTGAAGGTGATCTTCATCGCATCGACGCTCAGGTCGTTGTTGGTATCGACGTTGGTGCTGAGCGCCAGGATGTCGTCGAGGTCGAAGAACGACAGCCCGTTGAAGGTGCCACCGGTCGGCGCGTTCACCGGCCCGAGCAGGTCGATGTCGAAGGAGAGCTTGTCGATCCCCTGCACGAAGTCCGTGACGAGGTCGTGGCCTTCCTTGCCCTGCTCGAAGATGAAGAAGTCGCTCCCGGAGCCGCCGGTCATGGTGTCGTTGCCGCGGTCGCCAAGGAGATAGTCGTCCCCATTGTCGCCGCTGAGCGAGTCGTCGCCCTGGCCGCCGCGCAGCGTGTCGATGCCGTCGCCGCCGAAGACCTGGTCGTTGCCGAGCTCGCCGGTCGCCCAGTCGTTGCCGGCATCGCCGAACACCGAGTCGTTGTCCTGGCCGCCGCGGACCGTGTCGTCGCCGTCGCCGCCGAAGACGCTGTCGTTGCCGGTGTTGCCGTTCAGGTTGTCGTTGCCGGCGTCGCCATGGACGGTGTCGTTGCCGGCCATGCCCAGGATGAAGTCGTTGCCCAACCCGCCGCTCAGGAGGTCGTCACCGTCGTCACCGCTGATCTGGTCGTCGCCGTCACCGCCGTTGACCGTGTCGTTGCCGCTGCCGGCATTGATCGTGTCCGCGCCGGAGTCGCCGTTGATGACGTCGCTGCCGTCACCGCCGGAGATCACGTCGTTGCCCGACCCGCCGTTGATGGTGTCGTTGCCGCTGTCGCCGTTGAGGTGGTCGTTGTCGGCACCGCCGTTGATGACGTCGTCGCCGTCACCGCCATAGACGGTGTCGTTGCCTTCGTCGCCGTTCAGCGTGTCGTTGCCCGAACCGCCGTTGAGGACGTCGTTGCCGCCGTTGCCGTTGAGGATGTCGTCGCCACCGAGGCCGTTGATGGTGTCGTCGCCACCGAGGCCGCTGATGGTGTCGTCACCCTCCGTGCCGTTGAGCAGGTCCGGTCCTTCGGTCGCACCGCTCGGAGGCGGTTCGTCCGCCGCGATGGTGAGGCCGAGGGAGTCGGAGCCGCCGTCCGAGCCCGTCACCTGGAAGGTGTAGAACCCGTCGGCCAGCACCGTGGCGTTGGCGTAGCTCCAGGCACCGGCACCGTCGACCGGAACGTTGGTCGCGATGGTCACGCCGTTGCGGATGACGTTGACCGTCGAGCCCACCGTCGCCAGGCCGAAGATGGTCGGCGTGGTGTCCGTGGTGACGCCGTCGCCGATCGTCCCGGTATCGTCGGTGAAGCCGGTGATCGAGACGAAGCCGCTCGGGGGCGGAGGCGGAGGCGGAGGCGGCACGACCGAGCCCGCCAGCTGGATGACGACGTTTCCGCCGTCGACCGTCGCGTCGAAGACCTGGCCGTTGAAGCCCGGCAGGTTCAGCGTCTGGCTGCTGTTCGGGATCGTGAGCGAGCCCGGAACCAGCGTGCCGCCGTTGAAGAGCAGCGCCGCCGCGAGCCCGGCCGGATCGGCCGCATCCGTGATGACGATGCGGTCGACCGAGGGATCGAAGTCGCTCCAGGTGTCGCCGTTCAGCTCCGCCGCCGTGCCGAAGAGGTAGTCGGCACCGTCGCCGCCGACGACCGAGTCCGTGCCCGGGCCGACATAGATGGTGTCGCTGCCGCCACCGCCGAGGAAGGTGTCGCTACCGTCCTCCGACTGCGAGTTGAAGAGGCCGAGCACGTCATTGCCGTCGCCGCCGCGCACCTGGTCGGCACCGTTGCCGCCGACCACCGTGTCGTCGCCGTCGCCGCCGTCGACCGTGTCGTTGCCTTCGCCGCCCAGGATCGAGTCCTGGCCGTCGCCGCCGACGATCGAGTCCGCACCGGCTTCGCCGAGCAGCGTGTCGTCCGACCCCGGCCCGCCACCGTCGATGGTGTCGTCGCCGTTGCCGCCGAGCGCGCTGTCGTTGCCGGGACCGGCATCAATGAAGTCGTCGCCGTTGCCACCGAGGACGGTGTCGTCGCCGTCGTCGCCGAACAGCTCGTCATCGCCTTCGTCGCCATAGACGAGATCGTCACCGGTGTCGCCATGGAGGTGGTCGCCGTCGGCACCACCAAACATGGTGTCGTTGTCGCCGCCGCCATAGCCGGTGTCGGCACCGGCGCCGCCTGCGACCAGGTCGGTGCCGGCGCTGCCGTACATCTCGTCGGCACCATTCTCGCCGTACACCGTGTCGTCGCCGGCACCGCCGACCACCACGTCATCGCCGTCATAGCCGAGGACGCTGTCGTCGCCGTCGCCGCCGACGACCAGGTCGTCGCCGGTCCAGCCATCGACCGTGTCGTTGCCGCTGCCGCCGTCGAGGCTGTCGTTGCCGTCGTCGCCGCCGACGAAGTCGTTGTCGTCGCCGCCGAGAACGATGTCGTCGTCGTCACCGCCATGGAGATGGTCGTCACCGGCATCGCCGCTGATCGAGTCCTCGCCGGCACCGCCGTCCATCTCGTCGGCGTCGCCGCCGCCATACATCTCGTCGTCGCCGTTGCCGCCGAGGACGGAGTCGATGCCGCCGTTGCCGTTGAGGAAGTCGTTGCCGTCCTCACCGAGCACGGTGTCGTTGCCTTCGCCGGCGAGAATGGTGTCGCCACCCGGCGTGTTGTTGCCGGCAATGGTGTCACCGAAGCCGAACAGGGTCGTGTCGCCGAGGATGTAGTCGTCGAAGACGCTGCCGACGATGCTGTCGTTGCCGGCACCGCCGGTGAAGGAGTCCTCGGCCAGCTCCGCGAAGCTGGACAGCAGGACCGTGTCGTCGCCCTCCAGAGCGTCGATGCGGTTGGCGACGAGCGGGTCGACATCCTCGAGCTTCACGCTGTCGTCGCCCGGCGTGAAGAACCCGTCGCCGACCCAGCGGATGATCGTCTGGTCCTTGATCGAGTCGTAGAACGTGGTGACCGCCTCGCCGATCAGGTTCGGGTTGGTGATGTAGATCTCACCGCCCGCACCGGTGGTGTCGACGTCGAGCAGGCCGACGTTGGTATCGGCGCTGGCGACGATCAGGGACGCCACGTCGAATTGCACGTCGCCGGCGATGACGATCCGATCCTCGTCGATCGAGAAGCCCTGGATGGTGTCGTCGGTGAAGTCGGTCTGGGTGCCGTAGAAGGTATCGGCTCCCTTGTCACCGAAGGTCACGTCGGCACCGGCGCCGCCGATGATCGAGTCCGGGCCGTCGCCGGCGCGGATCGTGTCGTCCCCGGCATCGCCGAACAGCGTGTCCTCGCCGGCGCCGCCGAGGATCGAGTCCTCGTCGGCACCGCCATAGGCGAGGTCGTTGCCGGTGCCGCCGATCAGCAGGTCGAGACCGGCATTGCCGAGCAGCGTGTCCTCGTCGGCACCGCCGTCGACCGTGTCGTCACCCTCGCCGCCGATGACCGAGTCGTTGCCGTCGTTGCCGAGCACCGAGTCGTTGTCGTCGTTGCCGAAGACCGTGTCGTCGCCGTTGCCGCCCTGGAGCGTATCGAGACCGACGCCGCCGTCGACCGTGTCGGCGTCGTCGCCGCCCATCAGGCTGTCATTGCCGTCCAGGCCCAGCACGGTGTCCATGCCGGCACCGCCATCGGCCGTGTCGTCGCCGATATTGCCCTGCAGCGAGTCGTTGCCCTCGTCGCCAGCGAGGCTGTCGTTTCCGGAGGCGCCGTCAAGCGTGTCGTCGTCGGCACCGCCGAAGAGGGTGTCGGCATCGGCATCGCCAAACAGGCTGTCCTCGCCGTTGCCGCCATAGATCCGGTCGTCCTCGGTCCCGCCGTCGATCGTGTCGTCGCCGTCGTCGCCGTAGATGAGGTCGCGACCGGCATCGCCCAGGATCGAGTCATCGTCGGCACCGCCGGCGATCGTGTCGTTGTCGTCACCGCCGTCGATGAAGTCGTCGTCGGTGCCGCCGAGGATCGAGTCGGTCCCAGCCTCGCCCAGGATCGAGTCCAGACCCTGACCGCCATCGATCACGTCCTTGCCGGCACCGCCGAGGATCGTGTCGTTGGAGCCGTCGCCGAGGATCGAGTCCTCGCCCTCGTTGCCCTCGATCGAGTCAGCCTGATTGCCGCCAGAGATGGTGTCGTTCAGCACGCCGCCGAAGAGCGTGTCTTCCTGATCGCCGCCCGACAGCATGTCGTTGCCGTCGCCGCCGGTCAGGACGTCCTTCCCGTTGCCGCCATAGACGAAGTCGTTGCCCTGGGCCCCGCTGATCGATTCGGCATTGTCGCTGCCGAAGATGGTGTCGTTGCCGTCGCCGCCAGTGAAGGTGTCGTCGAGCGCCGCATCCGGGATCAGGACGCTGTCGCCGCCCTTGAGGGTGACGAGGTCGTCGCCGCCGAGCGCGTCGGTGACGGCGCCGATCTCGGTCAGGTCGTAGAGGCCGAGATTCACCGTGTCGCTGAACTCGGTGAAGATCGACTGGATGAGGTCGATGTTGCTGTTGCCGCCATCGTCGGTGTAGCGCCAGAACCAGCCGTTGCCGCCGGTGCCGGTGACGATCATGTCGACCGTACCGTCGAGGTCGACGTCGAGCTCGTCGGTGAGCGCCGCGACGATGGTGTCGCCGGTTCCGGCGTTCTCGGAGACGATCAGGTCGACATCGTCGTCGGTGAAGTCGGTGTTGAAGTCGGTGATCGTGTCGCCGAAGAGGTCGAAGTTCGACGCGTCGCCATAGACCGTGTCGCTGCCTGCACCGAGCGAGATCAAGTCGAAGCCGAAGACGCCCGCATCCGTGCGGATCGAGTCGTCGCCGTCGCCGCCGGAGATGGTGTCGTTGCCGTCGCCCGCCTCGAGCGTGTCGTCGCCGTTGCCGCCGACGACGCTGTCGTTGCCGGTGCCCGAATAGATGGCATCGGCACCGTCGCCGCCGTCATAGGTGTCGTTGTTGTCGCCCGAATCGGTCATGTAGTCGGCGCCGTTGCCGCCGAGGACCGAATCGTCGCCGTCGCCGCCCTCGATCGTGTCGGC
This sequence comes from Allostella sp. ATCC 35155, assembly GCA_006738865.1. GTDB lineage: Bacteria > Pseudomonadota > Alphaproteobacteria > ATCC43930 > Allostellaceae > Allostella. The sequence goes on along the minus strand of AP019701.1, from coordinate 5,218,105 downwards.
CGCATCGCCGCCAAGGATCGTGTCGGCATCGACGCCACCGTCGATCAGATCTTCGCCGTTGCCGCCGCTGATCGAGTCGGCGCCGTCGAAGCCGTCGAGGGTATCGTCGCCGTCGCCGCCGTCGATGGTGTCTTCGCCGAGGTCGCCGGTGACGCTGTCGTTGCCGATGCCGGCCGCGATCGAGTCGTCGCCCGCGCCGCCGTTCAGCTCGTCGTCGCCGGCATCGCCCAGGATCGTGTCGTTGTCGGCGCCGCCCTCGACCGTGTCGTTGTCGGTACCGCCATCGAGAAAGTCGTCCTCGTCCTCGCCGACGAGATAGTCGCGGCCCGTGCCGCCGAACATGCTGTCGATGTCGGTGCCGCCGACCAGGCTGTCGGCGCCGGCATCGCCATAGACCAAGCTGCGGTCGCTGCCGTCGATATTGACCGTGTCGTCACCGCCGCCGGCGAAGATCGTGTCGGCCGTCGGCGCGGTACCGCCGATGACGCTGTCATTGCCTTCGCCGCCATAGACGAGGTCGTTGCCGCTCTCGCCATCGAGCGTGTCGTCGTCGTTCTGGCCGAGGATGGTGTCGTTGCCGGCGCCGCCGAAGATCGAGTCGTCCTGCGTGCCGCCGTCGAGATAGTCGTTGCCGAAGCCCTCGACCGTGTCGCCCTGGAGGCTCGGGTCGCCCAAGTCTTCGGCGTAGGTGGCATCGCCCAGGATCGTGTCGTCGCCCTGGCCGCCATAGACCACGTCGTTGTCGACGTTGCCGAAGAGCAGGTCTGCGCCGTCGTCACCATAGATGGTGTCGAGGCCGAAATTGCCCGCCAGCGTGTCCGCGGCCAGGCCGCCGTAGATCAGATCGTTGCCTTCGGCGCCTTCGATGACGTCCGACCCGTTGTTGTCATTCGGGTTGCTCGGCCACGTATCGTTGTCGTTGGTAAGAACGAGGTTCGCCATCGATAGCCCCCTTGGAGTGCGTCCGCCGGGCGTGTCCGAGACACCCGGTGCGCGCAGACGGATTCGGACCCCCTCCGCCCGCGCGAATTCTCAACGTCAATCAACGCAACTCTGCGGGCAAAGTCAACGCGTTATTGGTTTCTCTTGACGAGCGTGGCCGGCTTGCAACGTGTGCGGGTGCGGCGAAGGGGGGCCGAACCACAATCCCTATCGCCGCGCTGGGGGAAACCCCCCGCATATTGGTCAAATCGGATGACACCGCCGGCGCGTCCGGGAGCGGACGAACGTCTCGGTTGTCCCGCCCCGAACGAACGGGGGGCGGCCTGAATGGCCGCCCCCCCGGGTGCTTCGGACGGGGGCCCGGCGGGCCCCCTCGCGCCGGATCAGACGATGTAGAGGAAGAGGTTGCCGCCCATCGACACCACGTCCGTCGTGCCCTCCAGCGGGTCGCCGAGATCGTCCAGGAACTGGATCTCGCCGCCGCCCACCTTCGACAGCGACAGCACGCCGTCCACCAGCGCCACGCTGTCCAGCAGCTTGTGCTTCATCGCCATGATGCCCGAGATCGCCAGACCGTCCGACCCGCTCCAGCCCGCCAGCGTGTCGCCCGTCAGGTCCGCGACCTTGGTGCCGTACACCGTGTCGTTCGCGCCGTCGTCCCCGCCGAGGTGGATGAAGTCCGCCCCCTCGTTGCCGATCAGCTTGTCCGCGCCCTCGCCGCCCAGCAGGCTGTCGTCGCCGGCGCCGCCATAGATCAGGTCGGCACCCTGGCCGCCCACCATCGTGTCCGAGCCGGACCCGCCCTCCAGGCGGTCGTTGCCTTCGCCGCCGTCGCCGAAGTCGTTGCCGTTCTGGCCGTAGACCGTGTCGTTGCCGGTCTCGCCGAACGCGCTGTCGGAGTCGTTGCCGCCTTCGAGCCGGTCGTTCTCCGTCCCGCCATAGAGCAGGTCGTTGCCGTTGCCGCCCTTCAGCGTGTCGTTGTCGCCGAGCCCGAACAGCTGGTCCTCGCCGTTGTTGCCGGAGATGTTGTTCTTCGCGTCCGTCGCGACATAGACGTCGTCGCCGTTCGTCAGCTTGTTGTTGCCCTGGACGATGATCGGGAAGAGGTCCGAGGCGTCCGACTCGTTCGCCGACCCGTCCGTCGCCGTCGCCGTGAACCCGTGGATCCCCGCCGTCAGCGAGGTTCCCGTGTAGTCGAACACGAAGTTCCCGCCGCCGTCCGTCGTCGTCTGACCGACCTCGACCCCCTCCAGGAAGATCGTGACCGTGCTGTCCGCCTCGGCTTCGCCGTAGATGTACAGCGTCTGGTCGGTCGTGACGTTGTCCGCCGTATCGCCGGTGTTGTCCGCGAACGACGTGATCACCGGCGCTTCCGGCGCCAGGTCGTCGTCGTCCAGGATCCAGATCGTCGTGCGGTCGTCGTCGGAGTCGTAGTCGGCGTCGATCTGGCCCGAGATCGGGTCGCCATTGTTGCGCAGGTACATGACCACGCCCGACCCGAAGTCGAGCATGCCGTCCGAACTCAGATCGTCGCCGTCGAGGTCGCGGAAGTCGCCGCCGACCACGATGTAGTCGGACTGTGCCGCGTTCTTGCCCGGAGTGAAGTCGAAGACCGTGTCTTCACCCAGATCCCCGACATCGTAGCCGCGGATCTCGTCCGCGCCCGGGCCGCCCCAGATCGAATCGCCGAACAGGGAGTCGCCGGCATCGTCGGCGACGATCTCACCGTCGTGATTGTAGTCGGGAGCGATCGTGTCGTTGCCTGCTCCGCCATAGAGCAGGTCGCGATCCTCGGACCCGAAGATGATGTCGTTGCCGTTGTCGCCGTAGATCGTGTCGCCGGTGTAGTCCGGTCCCTCGTCCTGGTCGTAGCCGCCATAGAGGGAGTCGTCGCCGTCGCCGCCGTAGATCAGATCTTCGTCGTCGCCGCCGTCGATCGTGTCGTTGCCCTTGCCGCCGAACAACGAGTCGTTCTCGTCGCCGCCGAAGATGTCGTCGTGGCCGTTGCCGCCCTCGATCCAGTCGTCGTTGTCGGGATCGTCGTCATAGCCCCAGTCACCGATCAGCGTGTCGTCGCCCTCGCCGCCGATGATCGAGTCGTCGCCGTTGCCGCCGAAGGCGAAATCGGCGCCACCACCGCCGAGCAGCGTGTCGTCGAAATCATCGTCGCCGTTGCCACCGAAGACGAAGTCGCCGAACAGCGAGTCGTTGCCGTCGCCGCCATCGACCAGATCGTCGCCGTTGCCGCCGAAGACGATGTCGTCGCCGTTGCCGCCGACCATCGAATCGTCGCCGTTGCCGCCGAACGCGAAGTCGTTGCCGATGCCGCCGGATATCGTGTCGTTGTCGAAGCCGCCGAACAGCGTGTCGTCGCCCGCATCGCCGGTGATCTGGTCGTCGCCGTTGCCGCCGAAGACGATGTCGTTGTCGTCGCCGCCGGACAGCGTGTCCTGGCCGTCCCAGTCGATGATCCAGTCCTCGCCGGTGCCGCCGATCGCCTGATCGTCGCCGTTGCCGCCGAAGAGAATGTCGTTGTCCTGGCCGCCAGAGAGGAAATCGTCGCCGTTGCCGCCGAAGAGGAAATCCGTGCCCTGGTCGCCGTATAGCAGGTCGTCGTCCTGGCCGCCGACGACCGAGTCCTCGCCGGCGCCGCCGAACATCACGTCCCGCTCGAGCCCGCCGAAGAGGAAGTCGTCGCCGTCCTCGCCGAGGATCGAGTCGTCGTCGTCACCGCCGCTGACCTGGTCGTTGCCGTTGCCGCCGGCAATCGTGTCCTCGCCATCCTCCCCGAGGATGAAGTCGTCGTCGTCGCCGCCGAGCAGCGAGTCGTTCAGCTGGCCGCCGAAGATGCTGTCGTCGCCGTCGCCGCCGAGGATGGTGTCGTCACCGCTGATGCCGACCAGGGTCGTCGGATGGTCGCCGAACAGGCTGTCGTTGCCGGCACTGCCGTCGATCAGGTCGCCGGCATCGCCGCCGATGACCGTATCGTTGGCTTCGCCGCCGTCGATCGTGTCGACGCCGGCCAGACCGTAGATGATGTCCGATCCGGAATTGTCGTCGTTATCCGGAAAGAGATCCGGACCATTGGTCAGCGTGAACGTCGCCATGGAAGCCCCCCGGTCACAGGCGATGGCCTGGTGCGCCCGACCGGCGCAGCCACGACCAAATACAGTTGCTTCCGCTAGTCGCCGATTCCGGCCATCGGCGTCAACGGCAAGCTTGAACCGACCAGCCGATTCGGACCGGCTATGGCCGGTCGGCCACAGGCATCACGCGTCCTGATGGTCGAGAGCGTAGCCCGCCGAGCGCACGGTGCGGATGAGGTCGATGCCGTCCTCGCCGTTGACCGCCTTGCGCAGGCGCCGGATATGGACATCCACGGTGCGCGGCTCGACATAGACGTCACGGCCCCAGACGGCGTCGAGCAGCTGCTCGCGCGAGAAGACGCGGCCCGGATGCTCGAGGAAGAAGCGCAGCAGGCGGAACTCGGTCGGGCCGAGATGGACGTTGCGCCCGTCGCGCGTCACCCGGTGGCCGCTGAGATCCATCGCGAGGTCGGCGAAGCGCAGCATCTCCTCGCCGGTCGCCGGCCGCGCGCGCCGCAGCACCGCCTTCAGCCGGGCCGTCAGCTCGGACGGCGAGAACGGCTTGGTCACATAGTCGTCGGCGCCGGAATTGAGGCCGCGCACCTTGTCCGCTTCCTCGCCGCGCGCCGTCAGCATGACGACCGGCAGGTTGCGCGTCTCCGGCATGCGGCGGATCTGGCGGCAGACCTCGATGCCCGATACCAGCGGCAGCATCCAGTCGAGCAGGACCAGATCGGGCTTGCTGTCCTTGACCGCGACCAGCGCCTCTTCGCCGTCACGGGCCTCCGCGACGCGGAAGCCCTCCTTCTCGAGGTTGTAGCGGAGGAGGGTCAGTAGTGGGACTTCGTCCTCGACGACGAGAACCAGCGGCTTCATGCGGCGCCCGCCGGCGCGATCATCGACGCCGAGCGATCGCCCTTGGGGCGCCCCTCGCGCAGGCGCTCGCCGCGGACGAGGTAATGGATGGTCTCGGCGATGTTGGTGGCATGGTCGCCGATGCGCTCGACGTTCTTGGCCATGAACAGGAGATGCGTGCCGGGGCCGATGGCCCGCGGATCCTCCATCATGTGGGTCAGGAGCTCGCGGAACAGGCTCGTATACATCTCGTCCAGTTCCTCGTCGCGCCGCCACACGGCCACCGCCTTGTCGGCATCGCGCTCGACATAGGCGTCGAGGACGTCCTTGATCATGCCCTGCGCGAAGCTGCCCATCCGCGGAATGGCGAAGGCGGGCCGCACCGGCGGCGCCTGGGTCAGCGCGATCGAGCGCTTGGCGACGTTGGCGGCATAGTCGGCGATGCGCTCGAGGTCGCTCGCGATGCGCAGCGAGGAGACGATCTCGCGCAGGTCGGGCCCGACCGGCTGGCGCAGGGCCAGCATGCGGATCACCTGGCGCTCGACCTCGGCCTCCAGCAGGTCGACGCGGGGATCGGTCGAGACGATCTCCGCCGCCAGCGCGCCGTCGCGGCTGGCGACCGCCTGCATCGCCGCGGCCAGCTGCGATTCGGCCAGCCCACCCATCTGAGTCAGGGTATTGGCGAGCCGCCGGAGTTCCTCGTCATAGGAGCGGACGGTATGTTCGGTCGGCATTGATTCTGTCCTAGCCTCGGGAGGGCCGGGGCTCAGTTGCCGCCCCGTCGGGCGGCGCAGAAACTAGCGCCGCGACAGGACGCTTATATTACCGCCGCATTGCTGTTTCGTGACAGCGCCGTCTCGCCGCCGGCGACCGGCAGGTGAACGGTGAAGACGCTGCCCCGTCCGACCTCGCTCTCGATCTCGAGCCGGCCGCGATGCCGGGCGACGATGTGCTTGACGATCGCGAGCCCGAGGCCCGTTCCGCCCATCGCCCGCGAACGCGCCGGATCGACGCGGTAGAACCGTTCCGTCAGCCGCGCGAGGTGCTCGCGCGGGATGCCCTCGCCCTGATCGGCGACCGAAAGCGCGACGGCGTCGCGCCCCGCCAGCGCGCGCGAGTGGGCCAGGGCGACGGCGACCGGGGTGCCGCGACGGCCGTACTTGATCGCATTGTCGATGAGGTTCTGCAGCACCTGGGCGACCTGGTCGGGGTCGGCCTGCACGCGCGGCAGCCCGTCCGGCGCGATGAGGTCGATGGAACTGCCGCGCGACCGGGCCTTGAGTTCCATGGTCTCCACCGTCGCGCGCGCGAGTGCGGCGAGATCGACCTGACCGGACGGCGGCGTGTGCTCGTCCTGCTCGATGCGCGAGAGCGACAGCAGATCCTCGACCAGCCGGCTCATGCGGTGGCCCTGCTCGTGCATGATGGCGAGGAAGCGGTCGCGCGCTTCCTCGTCGTCGCGCGCCGGCCCCTGCAGGGTCTCGACGAAGCCGACCAGCGTCGAGAGCGGGGTGCGCAGCTCGTGGCTGGCATTGGCGACGAAATCCGCCCGCATCCGCTCCGCCCGCTTGATCGCCGTCACGTCGTGGAGCGAGAGCAGGGCCGACACGCCGTCGACGGTCCCGCTGGGATGGTCGAGCCGCATGATCCGCGCCACGAACTCGCGCACCACCGGGGCGGCCTGGACGAACTCCACCGACCGCGTCGCCTCGCCCGCCAGCACCGCGTCGGCGGCGCCGAGGACTGCCGGGTGCCGGATGGAGACGGCAAGGTCGCCCCCGACCGGGGCGTTCGGGAAGAGGTCGGCCGCCGCCGCATTCGCCCGCACCACGCGCCGGCCGGCGTCGAGCAGCAGCAGCGGGTCCGGCAGGGCGGCGAGGATCGCCTCCTCGGCCCGGAGGCGCTCCTCGACCGCGCGGCGGCCGGCCTCCTTCTCCTGGTGCATACGGCGGACGCTGTCCCAGATCCGGCGCAGGCTCTCGGTCGGGCCGGTGTCCGGGCTCGGCGCGTCGCCCTCGCGGTCGAGACGGTCGATCGCGGTCCGCAGGCTGTCGACCCCCAGCACATAGGGCCAGACGACGACGGCCGTCGCCGCCAGCACGGCTGCGAGCGCGACTGCGGCCGGCAACGGCGCGATCGCCTCGACCACGAGCAGAACCAGCAGGACCGTCAGGGCGGGCGCCGCGACGGTCGCCGCATGCAGCACGACGCGCCGCAGGGTCGGCCAGTTCTGCTGCATCGGATCGGGCGTCATATCAGGTCCGGCGTCATGCGGCCCCGCCGGACCTCCGCTTCCGGCTCGCCGCCGACCGTCAGCGGGCGGCGGCGTGCGCCGCGAGCACCGCCATGTTGGCGAGATCGGAGACCGTGGCCGACGCTTCGACGATCTGGGCCGAGGCGGAGAGCCCCATGAGCAGCGGGCCGACGACCACGCCGCCGCCCAGCACCTGCATCATCTTGGACGAGATGTTGGCGCCATGGAGCGCCGGCATGACGAGGACGTTCGCCGGGCCGGAGAGGCGGCAGAAGGGATAGAGCCGACGCATCAGGTCCTGGTCGAGGGCGACGTCGACCGACATCTCGCCGTCATACTCGAAATCGACCTTGCGGCTGTCGAGGATGGCCACGGTCTCGCGGACACGCTCGGTCCGCGGCCGGGCGGGGTTGCCGAAGTTGGAGTAGGAGAGCAGCGCCACGCGCGGCTCCAGCCCCATCGCCCGCGCGGCGGCCGCGGCCTGGATCGCGATCGAGGCCGATTCTTCCGGCGTCGGCAGCTCGTTGACCGTGGTGTCGGCCATCAGCACCGTCTTGCCCTTGGCCAGCAGCACGGTCATGCCGAAGACGACCCGGCCCGGCTCGGGGTCGATGACGCGCCGGACTTCGTCGAGCGAGTCGAAATAGTTGCGGGTGAGGCCGGTGACGAGCGCGTCGGCGTCGCCGCAGGCCACCATCAGTGCCGCGAAGGCGTTGCGGTCCTGGTTGACGAGACGCTGGCAATCGCGGCGCAGGAAGCCGTTGCGCTGCATGCGGGCATAGAGGAAGTCGGCGTAGCGCGCATTGTCGCGGCTGAGGCGGGCGTTGTGGATCTCGATGCCGTCGGGCCGCTCCAGGCCGATCCCGCGCATCGTCTCGAGGATGCGCTCCTCCCGGCCGATCAGCACCGGGGTGCCGAAGCCGCCGTTCACATACTGCACCGCCGCGCGGATGACCTTTTCCTCCTCGCCCTCGGCGAAGACGACGCGCCGCGGATTGGCCTTCACCTTCTCGAAGATGAACTGGACGATGTCGGCCGTCGGGTTGAGGCGGCTGCGGAGTTGGCGGCGATAGGCGCCCATGTCGGTGATCGGGCGGCGCGCGACCCCGGAGTCCATGGCGGCGCGGGCGACGGCCAGCGGCACCGTCTCGATCAGACGCGGATCGAACGGGACGGGGATGATGTATTCGGGGCCATAGCGCAGGCGCCGGCCCGAATAGGCGCTGTCGATCTCGTCCGGCACATCCTCGCGCGCCAGGGCCGCCAGCGCCTCGACCGCGGCGATCTTCATCGCGTCGTTGATCGTCGAGGCGCGGACGTCGAGGGCGCCGCGGAAGATGTAGGGAAATCCCAGGACGTTGTTGACCTGGTTCGGATAGTCCGAGCGCCCGGTCGCCATGATGGCGTCGGGACGCACCTCGCGGACGAGCTCGGGCCGGATCTCCGGGTCGGGATTGGCCATCGCGAAGATGATCGGCCGGTCCGCCATGCTGCGGGCCATGTCCGCCGACAGCGCGTCCTTGACCGACAGGCCGAAGAAGATGTCGGCGCCCTCGATCGCCTCGGCCAGCGTGCGCGCCTTGGTCGGCACCGCATGGGCCGACTTCCACTGGTTCATGCTCTCGGTGCGGCCCTGCCAGATCACGCCCTTGGTGTCGCACAGGATGGCGTTCTCGTGCGGCAGGCCCATCGACTTCAGGAGCTCGACGCAGGCGATGGAGGCCGAGCCGGCGCCGTTGATGACCATCCGCACGTCGCGCAGCTCGCGCCCCGTCAGGTGGAGTGCGTTGACGAGCCCCGCGGCCGCGACGATGGCCGTGCCGTGCTGGTCGTCGTGGAAGACCGGGATGTCGAGCAGCTCGCGCAGTCGCTGCTCGATGATGAAGCACTCGGGCGCCTTGATGTCCTCGAGGTTGATGCCGCCGAAGGTGGGGCCGAGGAAGCGCACGCAGTTGACGAACTCGTCGACGTCCCGCGTGTCGACTTCGAGGTCGATCGAATCGACGTCGGCGAAGCGCTTGAAGAGGACGGCCTTGCCCTCCATGACGGGCTTGGACGCGAGCGCGCCGAGATCGCCCAGGCCGAGGACCGCCGTGCCGTTGGAGATGACGGCGACGAGATTGCCCTTGGCCGTATAGTCGTAGGCCTTGGACGGATCCTTCTCGATGTGCAGGCACGGCACCGCGACGCCCGGCGAATAGGCCAGCGACAGGTCGCGCTGCGTCGTCAGCGGCTTGGTCGGATTGATCTCGATCTTGCCGGGCTTGCCGTTGGCGTGGAACTGCAAAGCCTCTTCTTCGGTCACTCGCTTGTCGGCGTCTTCCATGGCGCGGTTCGGATTCCTCCCGGCGAGGCCCCTGGGCGAGGTCTCGGATTGATCGGCCGGACATACTGCCCGACGCATGGCCGGATTGCCTAGGTCGAAGACGCGATGCCGCGGGAGCACCCGGGGCGGATGGTCCGCCCCGGGTGGATCGGCGGCCGTCAGACGATGGTGAGGTCTTCCTCGCTCAGCTCCTTGCTGGTCACGCCGACCAGCGTCAGCGCATTGCCCTCGCCGAGGTCGACGATGGCATCGTCACCGACGTCGGTGACCCGTTCGAGGAAGCTCGCGAAGTCGACGATGCCGCTGTCGTTGACGTCGGAGGCGATCTCGAGCCGGTCGACGCCGGACTGGAAATCGAGCAGCCGGTCGACGCCGCTGTCCTCGTCGAAGGCGAAGGTGTCTTCGCCGTCGCCGCCGGTCAGCGTGTCGGCACCGCGGTCGCCCAGGACGCGGTCGTCGCCGTCGCCGCCGTCGAGCACGTCGTCGCCCTGGCCGCCGCGCAGCGTGTCGGCGCCGTCCCCGGCCAGCATGCTGTCCTGGTCGGCACCCCCATTCACCTGGTCGTTGCCGTTGCCGCCCTCGATGGTGTCGCTGCCGAGATCGCCGTTCAGGATGTCGGAGCCGCGGCCGCCGCGGATGAAGTCGCTGCCCTGGCCGCCCCAGACGGTGTCTTCGCCGGAACTGCTGCCGGCGACGTCGTCGCCCCACAGCGTGTCGTTGCCCTTGCCGGCCGCCAGGAAGTCGTTGCCCGCCCCGCCGATGACGCTGTCGTTGCCCTCGTAGGAGACGAGGATGTTGTTGCCGGAATTGCCGATCAGGATGTTGGCGAGGTCGTTGCCGTCGGCATTCAGGTTGGCCTGACCCTGCATGGTCAGGTTCGGGATGAAGTCCGGCAGCGCGACCGAGGCGCTGGTGTTCACCAGCCCGATCTCGTCCGTCTCGAGAACGGCGTCGAGTTCCTGGAAGGTGGTGATCGTGATGGCCTTGCCGCCCGGCTCCGGCAGGGGTCCCGGATCGTCCGGCGGCGGCGGCGGCGGGGCGGTGTGGGAGCCCTTGGAATCCTGGACCAGCTCAATGCCCTTGGCGAAGAGCGCAGCGAGGTCGGATTCCGAGAAGCTGAGGCCGAGGGCCCGGACGACATCGTCGGTGCCGCCGTCGTCGAGCTGGATGCGGGCCACCTCGTCCAGTTCGTCGAGGAGGTAGAGGTCGTTGCCGGTGCCGCCGGCGAAGGCATCGATTCCTTCGCCGCCGTCGAGCGTGTCGGCGCCGGCGCCGCCGACCAGCGTATCGTTGCCGCCGCCGCCGACGATGCGGTTGGAGCCGCCATTGCCGACCAGCGAATCGTCGCCGGCATCGCTGCCGGTCAGATCCTCGAAGCCGGACAGCCGGTCGCCCTCGGCATCGCCGCCCGCCTGGGCGCCGTCGATGGCGAGGCTGACCACGACCGCCTCGGCCGAGGCGGCATAGGACACGAGGTCGCGGCCGCCGCCACCGGCCAGCGTGTCGGCACCGGCGCCACCTTCGATGACGTCGTCTCCTTCATCGCCGGCGACGCTGTCGTCGCCGTCGCCACCGGACAGCGTGTCGGCATCCGCGCCGCCGAGGATCGTGTCGGCATCCGCGTCGCCGTCGATCCGGTCCGCGCCGGCTCCGCCCTCGAGCCGGTTCGCGAGCGAATCGCCGGCCAGTGTGTCGGCCCCCGCCGAGCCGATCACCGCCTCGATGTCGCTGCCGAAGACATCGCCCTCGGCATCGCCGCCGGCGCCGGTTCCGGCGCCGAGGTCGATGACGACCGGCGAGCCCGAGCCGGCGAAGGAGATGATGTCGAAGCCGTCGCCGCCATCGATCTGGTCGGCGCCCTGGCCGCCCTCGATCGTGTCGTCGCCATTGCCGCCGGCGAGCGTATCGTCGCCGCTGCCGCCCGACAGGAAGTCGCTGCCGGTGCCGCCGTCGACGGCGTCATTGGCCCCCTCGCCGAAGATCGTGTCGTCGCCGGCCTCCCCGAAGACGATGTCCTGGCCGTCGCCGCCGAGCACCGAATCGTCGTCCTGGCCCCCGCCGATGGTGTCGGCGCCATTGCCGCCGAACAGCGAGTCGGCGCCGTTGCCGCCCACGATCGAATCGTTGCCGCCGTCGAAGTCGCGCTCGTCGACGAAGTCGTTGCCGTCGCCGCCGAGCAGCGTGTCGCCGCCATTGCCGCCCTGCAGACGGTCGTCGCCGACATCGCCGACGAGACTGTCGGTGCCGCTGCCGCCGAGCAGCGTGTCGTTGCCCTGGCCGCCCAGCATGGTGTCGGCATCGTCGCCGCCGAGCAGCGAGTCGTTGCCCTGGCCGCCGACCACGCTGTCGGCCCCGTCCTCGCCGTCCAGCGTGTCGTTGCTGTCGCCGCCGTCGAGCCTGTCATCGCCGTCGCCGCCGGCGATCACATCCGTCCCGACGCCGCCGAAGAGCGTGTCTTCGCCGTCGCCGCCATCAATGGAATCGGCCGCCTCTTCGCCGTCGATGCGATCGTCGCCGTTGCCGCCGGAGAGCGTGTCGTTGGCGAGATCGCCCAGCAGCGTATCGCCGCCTTCGCCGCCGTCGGCGAAGTCGTTGTTGCCGCCGCCGTCGATGGAGTCGCCCCCGAGGCCGCCGAAGAGAGTGTCGACGCCGTTGCCGCCGGAGATCACGTCGCCGTCGTCGCCGCCGTCGAGCCAGTCGTCCCCGTCGTCGCCGGAGAGCGTGTCCGCGCCGTCGTCCCCGAATAGCGTGTCGACGCCGTTGCCACCGGAGAGGCTGTCGCCGTCAGCACCGCCTACGAGCGTGTCGTCGCCATCGTCGCCCGAGAGGCTGTCCGCGCCGTCCTCCCCAAACAGCGAGTCATCGCCGAGGCCGCCATAGACGAGGTCGGCGCCATTGCCGCCGGTGACGGTGTCGTCGTCATCATTGTTGGCGCCGTCGGGCCAGACGTCGCCGCCGTCTTCGAGAATGACCTGGGCCATGATCGTCCCTCCTGGAGGCGGCGCGAGCCGAGCCGCCGACTTTCGGTGGTACGTACCCCGCGCCCCCGCGGGGCCGGCGGCTGGCCGCGACTCGTCGCGGCCGCGATGCACCAAACTTAGGCGAAGCGCGAATCGCCGATCAACCCATTGCGATGATGACCGGCGGATCGCCCATAGGTAGATGAAGATGATCCACGCAAGGGGCGCGCATCGGTGGAAGTCGTGCTATCGCAGGTCTGGTCATGTCTGCACCCGACGCCACTGCCGCCACCGCCCGCGACGACGCGCCGGCATCGCCGGTGATCGCCCAGTTCCTGGCCATCAAGCGCGCCCACCCGGACTGCCTGCTGTTCTACCGGATGGGGGACTTCTACGAGCTCTTCTTCGCCGACGCCGAGGTGGCCGCGGGGGCGCTCGACATCGCGCTGACCAGCCGCGGCGTCCATGCCGGGGCACCGATCCCGATGTGCGGCGTGCCGGTCCATGCGGCGGAGGCCTATCTCGCCCGGTTGATCCGGCAGGGCCATCGCGTCGCCATCTGCGATCAGACCGAGGATCCGGCGGAGGCCAAACGCCGGGGCAACCGCGGGCCGCTGCGCCGCGCGGTGGTGCGCATCGTCACCCCCGGCACCATCACCGAGGAGACGCTGCTCGACTCCCGGCGCAACAACTATCTGGCCGCGGTGGCCGACGCGGCGGGCGCGCTGGCGATCGCCTGGCATGATCTGTCGACGGGCGAACTGGCCGCCGAACCCGTGGAACCGGCGGCACTGGCCGGGGTGATCGCCCGCCTGTCGCCCGGCGAGATCCTCGTGTCGGAGCGGGTGCTGGGGCGGGCCGAGACGGCGACCGCATTGGCGGACTGGAAGGCACGGCTGACGCCCCTGCCGACCGCCCGCTTCGACAGCGAGAACGGACGCCGCCGGGTCTGCGAGGCCTACGGCGTCGACACGCTGGACGCGTTCGGCGCGTTCGGGCGGGCCGAGGCCGCCGCCATGGGCGCGCTGCTCGACTATGTGCGGCTGACGCAACTCGGCCGGCAGCCGACGCTGCGGCCGCCGCGCCGCTTCGAGAGCGGGGCGTTCCTGCAGATCGATTCGGCCAGCCGCCGCAATCTCGAGCTGTTCGAGACCCTGTCCGGCGAGCGCCGCGGCAGCCTGCTCGCCGCCGTCGACCGGACGCTGACCGGCGCCGGCGCGCGGCTGCTGGCGGCCGATCTCGGCGCACCCTCGACCGATCCCGCGGCGATCGCCGAGCGGCACGAGATGGTGGCGGCGCTCGTCGCGGACGCCGATCTGCGCCGCGAGTTGCGCGCGATCCTCGGTACCGTCCCGGACCTGGAGCGGGCGATGCAGCGGCTGGCGCTCGGCCGCGGCGGGCCGCGCGACCTGGCGGCGCTGCGCGACGGCCTGGCCGCCGCCGACCGTCTGGGCGCCCGGCTGGACCTGCCGCGCTTTCCGCCGCTGCCGAAGGGGATGGCGGCCTGCCGCACCGCGCTCGGCGATCACGCTGCACTGGTCGAGCGCCTCGCGGGCACGCTGGCGGCGGAGCTGCCCTTGCTGGCGCGCGACGGCGGCTTCGTCGCCGCAGGGCACGACCCCGACCTCGATGCCCTGCGGGCGCTGCGCGACGACAGCCGGCGGATGATCGCCGGCCTGCAGGCCCGCTATGCCGCCGAGACCGGCATCGCCAGCCTGAAGATCCGGCACAACAACCTCCTCGGCTACTATGTCGAGGCGGGCGCGGCGCATGGCGACAAGTTGCGCGGGACTCCGGGCTTCATTCACCGCCAGACCATGGCGAACGCCATGCGCTTCACGACGGTCGAACTCGGCGAACTGGAAGCCCGGATCGCCACCGCCGCGGAAAAGGCGCTGGCGCTTGAGCTGGCGATCTTCGACGCGGTGGCCGCCGCGGTGCTCGCCCTGTCCGGCGGGATCGCCGCCACCGCGGGTGCGCTTGCGCGCATCGACGTCACCGCGGCCCTGGCCGAGCGGGCCGTCGAAGGCGGCTGGAGCCGGCCGGAGGTCGACGACGGGCTCGATTTCGCCGTCCGCGGCGGACGTCACCCGGTCGTCGAGTCGGCGCTGGCCGCCAGCGGTGGCGGCTTCGTCGCCAACGACTGCCGGCTCGCCGAGGGTGACCGGCTGTGGCTGCTGACCGGCCCCAACATGGCCGGCAAGTCGACCTTCCTGCGGCAGAATGCCCTGATCGCCATTCTCGCCCAGGCGGGATCCTTCGTCCCGGCCGAGAGCGCCCGGATCGGCATCGTCGACCGGCTGTTCAGCCGGGTGGGGGCCGCCGACGACCTCGCCCGCGGCCGCTCGACCTTCATGGTCGAGATGGTCGAGACGGCCGCCATCCTGAACCAGGCGACCCGGCGCTCCTTCGTGATCCTGGACGAGATCGGCCGCGGCACCGCGACCCATGACGGCCTGGCCATCGCCTGGGCCTCCGTCGAGCACCTGCACGACGTCAATGGCTGTCGCGCGCTCTTCGCCACCCACTATCACGAACTCACCGCGCTCGCCGCCCGCCTTGCCGACCTCGGCTGCCACACCATGCGGGTGCGCGAGTGGCAGGGCAGCGTCGTCTTCCTGCACGAGGTGGCCCCGGGGGCGGCCGACCGCTCCTACGGCATCCACGTCGCCCGTCTCGCCGGCCTGCCGCCGGCCGCCGTCGCCCGCGCCGAGTCCGTGCTCGCCGCCCTGGAGAAGGGCGAGACGTCCGGAGCGGCGGCACGTCTGGCGCATGATCTGCCGCTCTTCGCGGTGCTGCGCGAGACGCCGGCCCCCATGGCGGCCCCACCGGCCCCCTCGCCGGTCGAGACGGCGCTGGCCGCGCTCGATCTGGACGAGCTGACGCCGCGGCAGGCGCTGGACCGCCTCTATGCCCTGAAGGATCTCCTCCCATGACCCGCCAACCGACGATCCGCCCGATCCGCCCGGACGAAGCCGAGGCGTTCCGCCGGATGCGCCTGCGGGCGCTGGCGGCGCACCCCGAGGCGTTCGGCAACTCCGTCGCCGACGAGGAAGCGGAGTCGATGGCGAAGGTCGCGGAGCGCCTTGCCCGCGGCGACACCTTTGCCGGCTTCTTCGATGACGAGCCCGTCGGCATGGCCGGTTTCTTCCAGGAAACCGCCGAAAAGCGCCGGCACAAGGGTCTGCTGTGGGGCGTCTATGTCGACCCCGCCCAGCGCGGCACCGGCCTCGCCGGGCGGCTCGTCGACCACGCCCTCGCGCATGCGGCGGGCCGCGTCGAGATGGTCTATCTCGGCGTCGGCATCGAGAACCGTGCGGCACGCCGGCTCTACGAGAGCCGCGGCTTCGTCACCATCGGCGTCGAGCCCCACGCCTTCCGGCTGGACGGCCGCTATGTCGACGAGCTGATGATGGTGCGGTTCATGCCGGGGGCACCCGCGCCGAACGGCGACTGGCGCGCTATATTGTCGTCGCCATGACCACGACGATCGCACGACCCCGCGCCATCATCGACCGCGGCGAGCTGCTGCGGCAGGTCGATGCCGCCGCCGCGCGCCGGGCATCGGCCGACCGGTTCCGCGCCGACCTGCTGAAGATCGCCCGCACCGCCCTCGACGAGGGCCGGGCGGAGGTGATGCGCCGCTTCTATGCCAACCAGCGCGGTGCGGAGGCCGCGCGCGGCCTTGCCCACCTGATGGACCAGGTGATCCGGGTCCTGCACGACGCGACCGTGTCCCATGTCCACGTCGTCTCGAATCCGACGACGGCCGAACGCCTCGCCATCGTCGCGGTCGGCGGCTATGGCCGGGCGGAACTCGCGCCGTGCTCGGATGTCGATCTGCTGTTCCTGCTGCCGTGGAAGTCGACGCCGCACACCGAGCAGGTCGTGGAGTATCTGCTCTACCTCCTGTGGGATCTGGGGCTGAAGGTCGGCCATGCGACCCGATCGGTGGCCGAGTGCCTCCGCCAGGCGAAGGCCGACCACACGGTCCGGACGGCGCTGCTGGAGGCGCGCTGGCTGTGGGGCGACCAGCAGCTCTATGCCGAGTTGCGCCGCAGCTACGAGCAGGAGGTCCAGAGCCGCGACGTCGTCGGGTTCATCGAGGCGAAGCTCAAGGAGCGGGACGATCGCCATCGCCGCCTCGGCGACAGCCGCTACCTGCTCGAGCCGAACCTGAAGGAGGGGAAGGGCGGGCTGCGCGACCTGCACACGCTGTTCTGGATCGCCAAATACGCCTACCGCGTCGACGAGGTCGCGGCCCTGGTGGATCGCGGCGTGCTCTCGGCCGAGGAGGCGCAGGGATTTGCGCGGGCGCAGGACCTGCTGTGGACGGTGCGCTTCTATCTGCACGACATCGCGGGCCGGCCCGAGGAGCGGCTGACCTTCGACATGCAGTCCGAGATCGGCCGGCGCCTCGGCTATACGGATCACGCCGGGGCGCGCGGGGTCGAGCGCTTCATGAAGCACTATTTCCTCGTCGCCAAGGATGTCGGCGATCTGACCCGCATCCTCTGTGCGGCCCTGGAAGCGGAGCACAAGAAGGCCGCCCCGCCGCTCCTCAGCCGGCTCGGCCTGCGCCGCCGCAAGGTCGAGGGCTTCGCGATCGAGGGCGCGCGCCTGGCGCTGACCACGCCGACGGCATTCCAGGATGACCCCGTCAACCTCCTGCGCCTTTTCCACGCCGCACAGGAGACGGGGCTCGACATCCATCCGGCGGCGCTGAAGCAGGTGACCCGCGATTTGCGGCTGGTCGACAACCGGCTGCGCCGCGACCCGGAAGCCAACCGCCTGTTCCTCGACATCCTCGCCTCGCGCAAGGATCCTGAGCATGTGCTGCGACGGATGAGCGAAGCCGGACTGTTCGGCAAGTTCGTGCCCGACTTCGGGCGCGTCGTCGGGCAGATGCAGTACGACATGTACCATGTGTACACGGTCGACGAGCACACCATCTTCGCGCTCGGGATCCTCTCGCGGATCGAGCGCGGGCAACTCAAGGGCGACCATCCCGTCGCCAGCGAGGTCATGCCGACCCTCGCCTCGCGGCGGTCGCTCTATGTCGCGCTGCTGCTGCACGACATCGCGAAGGGGCGGGGCGGTGACCATTCGGTGCTGGGCGCGGAGATCGCGCTCAAGCTCGGCCCGCGCTTCGGGCTGGCCCCGGAGGAGACCGAAACCGTCGCGTGGCTCGTCCGCTACCACCTGCTGATGTCGAACACCGCCTTCAAGCGGGATATCGACGACCCCAAGACGATCGCCGATTTCATCGCCGAGGTGCAGTCGCCCGAGCGGCTGAAGCTGCTGCTGGCCCTGACGGTGGCGGATATCCGCGCCGTCGGCCCCAAGGTATGGAACAGCTGGAAGGCGACGCTGCTGCGCGAACTCTATCACCGCACGGCCGAGGCCCTGTCGGGCGGGATCGGAACCCAGCCGCAATCGGCCCGCATCGCCGACGCCAAGAACCGCCTGCGGGCCGCGCTGGCCGATTGGGACGACGACAGCTTCGCGCTCTTCTCCGACATCATCTATCCCGCCTACTGGCTCGGCCTGGACGTCGAGACGCAGGCCCGCCACGCCCGGATCGTCCGCTCGGCGGAGCGGGAAGGCCGGCCGCTCACCGTCGACACCCGCGTCGACACCGCGCGCGGCGTGACCGACGTCACGATCTACACCGCCGATCATCCGGGCCTCTTCTCGCGCATCGCAGGCGCCCTGGCGGTCGCCGGCGCCAACATCGTCGATGCCCGGATCCACACGCTCGCGAACGGCATGGCGCTGGACAGCTTCGCCGTCCAGGACACCGCCGGCGGCACCTTCGATCGGCCGGACCGGCTGGCGCGGCTGGCCGTCATGGTCGAGCAGTCGCTCGACGGGCGCCTGTCGCCGACCGTGGAACTGCGTCGCCCGGTGCCGTTCGCGCCGGCCACCCGCACGCTGTCCCTGGCGCCGCGCGTGCTCGTCGACAACACGGCATCGGCGACGCACACGGTGATCGAGATCAACGGGCGCGACCGGCCGGGCCTCCTGGCCGAACTGACGCGCGCGCTGACGCGCCAGAGCGTCCAGATCGCGACCGCCCGGATCTCGACCTATGGCGAGAAGGTCGTCGACGTCTTCTACGTCAAGGACGTGTTCGGCCTGAAGGTCGAGAAGGAGGGCAAGATCCGGGCGATCCGGGCGGCGGTTCTGGCCGTCTTCGGGACCGGGGACGCGGATCAGCCCGCATCCGCGCGGCCGTCCCGCCCGCGGCGGACGGCGGCCGGACTGACTGCGCCGTGAGCCGAACGAAGGCGGAACGAATCACGATCGCTTATGGCTTCGCGACTCGGCGGAGAATCACGGAACGTCCGACGAACGGGCAAGGAATCATCGCGAGTCGCACCCGAATCGGGCACGCGGTATCGAAATACCACACGAGCGGAGCGCGCCGATGAACCCGGCGCAGCATGCCGTGGCCAGCGCCGGCGACATCGACGAGGACGGCTGGCGCCGCGTGCACCACGAGTTGCTGGGCGACCTGCCGCGCCGCACTTGCTGGGCGCCGCACCTGGACGCGATCCAGCGCCGGGCCTTTCCCGCCGTGCGCCACCGGCTCCTCCACCCGGGCGCAGACACTCCGGCCGCGCCGCTGCCCTACTTCGTGCCGAAGTCGAACCGCTCCGACCGCGGGGCTCCACAGCGCCGCCACTGCCTGCTGCAGCCCGTCGAGGAGACGGCCTGGCTGCTGCTTGCGGCGACCGCGATCGCGCGCTGCGAACCCGTCCTCGACCGGCAGCGCGTGCTGTCGAGCCGCCCGGCGGCGGCCGATCAGCCGGGTCTGTTCACCCGGCCCGAGGAATGGACGCGGGCGTTCTCGGCGCGGGTCGACGGCACCACGGCCCGGGCCGACGCCGTCGCCCGCCTCGATGTCGTGCGATGCGGCGAGCGGATCGGGCGCGACCGGCTGCTGCGGATCCTGGAGGAGGTCGGGCTCGCCGCCGGCTGGCTCGCCGTCGCCCGCCGCCTGCTCGGCAGCTGTACGGAGACGCTGGGGCCGGCCGGCCTGCCCATCACCGGCTTCGTCACCGCGGGCTTCGTGACCATCATGCTGGCGCCGATCGACCGCTGGTGCGCCGGGGCGGGCGCCGTCTCCGCGCGCATGATGGACGACACGGTGATCGCCGCGCCCGACCTCGCCACCGCCGATCGCCTGGCGCAGGGCGCGGGCGCCGTCCTGGCCGCCAACGGGTTCGACGCCACCCCGGAAACCGTCATCCTGCAGACCACCGCCGCGTTCCGGGAGGAGCGCCGCCGCGAGCGCGCGCGGATGCCCGATGCAGCCTGGAGCTGCGACGCGGCGCGCGCGCAGCTGCTGGCCACGCCCGAGGACGATCCCCGGTTCCTGCCGATCGCAGACGCCGCCCTGGCGCGGCTGGCGGCCGACGCCGACGCCAGCGCACTGTCGCATGTGCTTGGGCGGTTTCCGCACGCGCCCGCCGCCGCACGCACCTTCGCCATCCATGTCGCCCGCTTCATGGAGGATCCGGCGGTGGGCGACGGCATGGCGGCGATGCTCGTCACCGCCGGCCCGAAGCTCCATCCGTGGCAGTGGTCCTGGGGCATTTCGACCTTTCGCCGCGCGCCGCGCGTGCGCGCCAACGTCCTGCGCGCGCTGTTCGGCCTGCTGGCGGACGAACGCGTGCCGGAGCCGGTGCGCATCGCCGCCGCCGCGGTCGGGTCGCGGTTTGCGACACGGAACGACTGGACCGAACTGGCGCGCCTGGCCGGAACGACCCGCTCGCGCCATGTCCGCGCCGCCATCGCCTGGGGCCTGGTGCATCGTCCTGCCGCCGAGCGGCGGCCGCTCCTGCGCGAATGGGCGCCGCGCGACCCACTCATCGCCCTGGTGGCGGCCGCGCTCGAGCCGGCCGGCGACAACAGCGCATGATGGCGGCCGGGCCCGAGCAACTGGACGAGGACGACTGGCAGGCCGCCCAGACCACCCTGCTGCTCGAGATGTCGCGCGAGCAGGTCTTCGCGCCCCACTGGAAGCTGGTCGCGCAGTTCGCGTTCCACCGTGTCCGTGGGCAGATCCTGAGCGGCACGCCGCTCGTGCCTCCCAGCCCCTACACGTGGCTGCACCATGAGCACGGCTGCTCCCCAGCCTATTCCGAGCGCACGGATGCCGTGGCGGCGCCGACGGAACGGGTGCTGCTGCTGCTGCTCGCGGCGCAGGCGATGGGGCATCTGGAGCCCCAGCTCGACCGGGCCCGTGTCTTTTCGGCCCTTCCGTCGCGGCCCGGCGAGAAGCTCCTGCTGGCCGACAGCCACTGGTGGGCGCACTGCTACGAACAGGCAGCGCGGCGGACGGCCTCCGCCGGACGCTGGACCCACATGGTCGAGTTCGACGCGGCACAGGCGGATCGCGGTATCGCCCGCCGCCCGCTGCTCTCACAGTTGGCGGCCGCCGGCCTGCCCGAAAGCTGGACGAAGGTCGGCCATCGCCTCGACGAAGCCCTCAACCCGGCCATCGGCCCGAACGGCTTTCTCCACGATATGATGGCTTCCGGCGCATTCGTCACGATCGCGCTGGCGCCGCTCGACCGCCCGATCGGCAACCCCCCCTGTCCGTCGTTCCGGCTGGTCGACAGCGCCATGCTGCCCGCCCGGAACCTCGCCGCGGCGGAGGCGATCGCGGCGGCCGCGGTCGATCGCCTGGGCGAACTCGGACTGCGGACCAATCGGCGAAAGACGCGGATCGTCCCGCGGCAGCGGCTGCTCCAGGAATGGCGGGAAGCCGACCGCATCCGCGCCGAGATCGCCCGCGCCGGATCGGCGCACCGCCTGCTCGCGGGCGCCGCCGGATCGGGCATAGAGCGATTCAAGGCGGAGCAATGGGCGCTGCTCGACCTCGCGCGCAGGGGCGACGGATCGGCCGTCGAGGGATCGGTCGCCGCCTTCGTTCGCGAGCCCTGGGCGGCACGCATCCGGGCGCTCTATCTCCGCGAATTCATGGACGACCGCCCGGTCCGCGAACGGTTCGAGCGGGAACTCGTCGCGCGGGCCGACTCGCTCCATGCCTGGCAATGGATGTGGGCGCTCGCCGCCCTCTGGGCCGGGGGCCCGCCCGCGCCGGCGACGGCCCGCCTCGTCGCGGAGATCGCCGGTTCCGACCGCTGGCCCGATCCGGTCCGTGCGGCGGCGGCCGTCGTCTGGTCCAGGTTCGCGACCGAGCCCGGCTGGCGCGCACTGGAGCAGGTTGCGGTCGGTGCGCGCTCGTCGCACTTGCGTGCGGCAATCGCCTTCGGCTTCCGCTACCGTTCGGCCGAGGCGCGGCGGACCATCCTGGCCGACTGGAGCAGGCGGGATTCGCAGGTCGATCTCGTCGCCGCCGCGATTGCAGATGAGATGGAGCCCGGCCGGGCCGCGGCCGGCCGACAGGAGTAGGGAAGGGCATGACGAACGATCTGGTGGCGACGCTGCGCGTCGATCTCGCAGCGGCGCTGCGCTGGGCCGCGCGCCTGGGGTTCAACGAGGGGGTCGACAATCATTTCTCGGTCGCAGTTCCCGACGCCACGGGACGCGTCCGCGGCGACCGGTTCCTGATCAACCCCTATGGCTGGCACTGGTCGGAGATCACCGCTTCGTCGCTGTGCCTCTGCGATGCCGACGGCAACGTCCTGGAGGGCGAGGGGCCGGTCGAGGACAGCGCCTTCTTCATCCACAGCCGCATCCATCTGAAGGCGCCGCATGCGGTCGCCGTGCTGCACACGCATCAGCCGCATGCCACCGCGCTGACGCTGCGCCGGCGGATGCGCCTGGAGATGTGCGAGCAGAACGCGCTGATGTTCGACGGCCGGATCGCCTACGACGAGATCTATGGCGGCCTCGCGCTGGATCGGTCCGAGGGCGACCGGCTGGCCGACGGGCTGGGCAGCGCCAGCGTCCTCATGCTGGCGAGCCACGGCGTGATCGCCGTCGGCCCCTCCGTCGCCGATGCCTTCAACGATCTCTACTATCTGGAGCGTGCCTGCATGTTCCAGATCCTCGCCCGGTCCGATGGCGAGGAACTCCGGACGATCCCGGACGAGGTGCGCCGTCACACCCGCCAGCAGATGGCCGGCGACCTGCCCAAGGTGGCGGAGCGGCATTTCATCGCCATCAAGCGCATGCTGGACCGGCAGGAGCCGGAATACCGCCACTGAGGCCGGGCGGCTCAGCCCGCGAATCCCATCCGGCGGTAGGACAGCGCCTCGGCGATGTGGATGCGGCGAACCCGCTCCACCGCCTCGAGGTCGGCCAGCGTCCGCGCGACGCGCAGTACCCGGTGCCAGCCGCGCGCCGACAGGCGCAGGCGGTCAGCCGCGTCGGCGAGGAGACGCTTGCCGTCGGGGTCGGGGTCGGCCACCGCGTCGAGAAGTTCGCCGTCGGCTTCCGCATTGCAGGCGACCCCGACGGCGCCCAGCCGATCGAATCGCGCGCGCTGGCGCTCGCGTGCCTCGGCCACTCGCGCGGCAACGGCGGCCGAGTTCTCGCTCGGCGGCGGCAGCGCGAGGTCGGCGGCGGTGACCGCCGGCACGTCGACATGCAGGTCGATGCGATCGATCAGCGGCCCCGACAGCTTGCCCTGATAGTCGCGCGCGCAGGCGGGTGCCCGCCCGCAGGCGACCGCCGGATCGTCGAGATGGCCGCAGCGGCAGGGGTTCATCGCCGCGACGAGCTGGAAGCGCGCCGGATAGGTGACGTGCGCCTGTGCGCGGGCGACGACGGCGCGGCCCGTCTCGAGCGGCTGGCGCAAGGCCTCGAGCGCCGGCCGCTGGAACTCCGGCAGCTCGTCGAGGAAGAGGACGCCGCGATGGGCGAGCGAGACCTCGCCGGGCCGGGCACGGGGGCCGCCGCCGATCAGCGCCGCCTGCGATGCGGAGTGATGGGGGTCGCGGAACGGCCGGCGGCGGCTGATCCGCCCCTCCTTCAGCAGGCCGGCGACGCTGTGGACCAGCGAGACTTCCAGGGCCTCGGCGGGCGCGAGCGGCGGCAGCAGTCCCGGCAGCCGCGCCGCCAGCATCGACTTGCCCGACCCGGGCGGGCCGACCATCAGCAGGTTGTGCCCGCCGGCCGCGGCGACCTCGAGCGCGCGCTTGGCCGTCTCCTGGCCCTTGACCGCGGCGAGGTCGGGCAGAGGGCCGCCATCGTCGGCCAGGCGTGGCCGGGGCGGCGCCCGCTGCTGGACGCCCTTCACATGATTGACCAGCGACAGCAGGCTGGGGGCGGCGATGACCGTCATGTCACCCGCCCACGCCGCCTCGCCGCCCGATGCCTCGGGACAGATCAGGCCGCGGCCCTGGGCGTTGGCATGGACCGCCGCCGGCAGCACGCCCGCGACCGGCGCCAGCGCGCCGTCCAGCGCCAGTTCCCCCAACGCCACGAAATCCGCCATCGCATCCGCCGGCAGGACCCCCATGGCGACCAGCAGGCCGAGGGCGATCGGCAGGTCGAAATGGCTGCCCTCCTTCAGGAGGTCGGCCGGCGACAGGTTGACCGTGATGCGCTTGGGCGGCAGGGCGAGGCCCATCGCGGCCAGCGCCGCGCGCACCCGCTCCCGGCTCTCCGCCACCGCCTTGTCGGGCAGGCCGACGAGCGCGAAGGTCGGCAGCCCCGCCGCCATCTGCACCTGAACGTCGACCGCGCGCACCTCGATGCCCTGGAACGCGACCGTCGCGATCCGCGCGACCATCCCCCCTCCCTCTGCTCCGATCGAGTGTAGAAGTCCGCGCGCCGTCCTGTCACCCGTCCGTCCCGGTGCGCATCAACCGGGTGGCGCTGGCGCGACGGGCACCCGCATGTCAGCCTGCCGACCGCATGGGAAGGATCGTCTTCGTCAACGGCGTGGCGGCACCCACGCTCGCCGCCGGACAGGTGCTGGATTCGCCGGTGGCGAGCGTCCGCCTGCGCTGCCTCGTCCCCGCGGCCGGCCTGCGTGCCCCGCACCGGGTCGTTCACGACCAGGGTCTGCGGGTGGATGTGCTCCAGGAGATGGGTCGCCGTGATGTAGGCCATGTCGAAGGGCGGGTCCTGCCGCATCAGGACGACGTCCATGGTGGCGAGGTCGATCGTCTCCCACGCGCCGAAGCTGTGGTGGTTGCCCTTCTCGCGCCGCACCTGCAGCGGGCGGCAGCGGGCCATGCCCTACCTGACGCGCAACACTCAGCTCTCACCCCAGGCCCTAAAGTTCGGTGAGGCGGCGAGAGCCCAGGTCCCGCCTACCTCGGCGATGCGAAATGGCTGTCAAAGCGGCGCACCAGCCAGACCCTGACGCTTCTGAGCCGGAACATACCGTCCGGACTGACTGCTGGCGGCGCGCGTCTGGGGCTTCCTATCCGGCGATAGCTTGCCTTTGGCGCTTCTCGTTCGGACGAGCCCGCGCCGCGAGCCGAACCGGCTGCTCGCCATCGGCCTGCAACAGGATTGCCTCAAAGGCCCCCCATCCGTCCTGGCGCTTCTTGTACGCCTCGGCCTCAAGCCTGCGGGCCTCCTCCAGCGCTGCCGTAAAACTCTCACGGGCTTGCTCGAACGCCGCCTCTGGGACGCGGGGAAAGCGGAACCGTCTGACATCCTCCTCACTCACTGCGGTCTGGCCGCTAGCACCGCTCTCGGCGCGCTGGAACTGGATCTGCCCCATTGGCGAGCAAAGTAGATAAGCCAGTAGTACCGGCGAAATACCGCACGGCCTAAGCACGGCCACGTGACTGTCCACCGTAAAGCCACACTCCATCAGAGTTCCGTCTTCACCTGAGGGTGTCTTGAAGACCGCGACCTTGCCGATGGAGGTGCCCCCGTCCGTGGTGAGCAGGACATCGCCGTCTCGAAGTTTACGCGCAGGAGCGAGGCCCTCAAAGTCGGAGGACGAGATCCGGCGACAAAGCCCGAAGGTGATACCGAGCGGACGCACGGCACCAGTGTTGATGACCATAGCCCCCTCGTCTTGCGTGTCGTCGAGGTAAATCGGCTGTCTACCTTTGACGAACGGCTCGGGCAGGAACTCATTGAGGTAGAAAGTAGGGACCCTATCCAGGATGGCGTCGAGTTGGACGCTACTGGGCGCCGCCTGCTTGGCGTCGATACGGAACGTAGGGCTGCGAGCAACGGCGCTCAGGCTGCATCTCGCACGGAGTGGGAGTGACATAGGGGATTTTAGCTCCACACCATTTCAGAGACCATGCAGTCCAACACCGTCCGAGCATGCTCACGATTGACGACAACCCGTACCGTCTCGGTAGCAAGATGCAGATTAGGAACTTCCCTCTCCGACTTCGTCCCGACGAAGGTAGCAAGCTGATTCTCGCGTATCCTCTCGCCCCGCCTGCTCAACTTGAAGCCAACTTCCTCCACCGCGTAACATGGCCAGGTCGCGTCCAGCCGCGCCGCAACTCCTCTAAACACGGCCTGTCGCGACAAATCTAGGAATCCTGGCGAGCGGAGGAGGTCCTGGTAGTAGCGCGCCGCATCCGGTGCGGCCGCGATGTGGGGTGGTAGGCCAAAGGTCAGTGGACCTCCATTCTGGCCTCGCTTCATGACCCACAGGGTCCGCGGGCCGATCACGGATAGCTCGTTGAGCACCGCCGTTTCCAAAGCATTCGCCGAGGAGAAAGCACGCGTGGCGGCCACGGTTAGGTGGCCGCGTGCCTTCGCCACCTGCGCCTCAATCTTAGCTTTTTCCTCATCCCAGGTACGATCCCATGTGGAGATCTCATCAGGTAACTTCTTCTGAGCAAATAGAAGGCTGGTCAGCGTAGGTGTGTCCACGAATACGTGGCGTGGCATCGTGACCACTGCACGTATGTGAAACATACGCATCAAGAAAAGTCGCAGGTCGGTGTCGGCCGCATTGAGAATGGACTCCGGTAGCACGACCGCCAAGCGCCCATGCGGCTTCAACAACTGGAACGCTCTCTCTACGAACAGCGCCTCAGTCGAAGAATTAGGAGGCAGCGTGAACGCCTTACTTAAGGTATGGCGCGTTTCTGTGGACAGCGTTACACCGAACGGTGGATTGGAAATGACAACATCGAATGTCTCGCACATCTTCGGCGGGTAAACATTTTCCGGTAGACTTCTTGTCGGACCGGTGACCGGCCGCAAGCGGGCATCGTGATACGAGCCCATCGTTCTAAAAGCATCCTCCTTGAACAGGTGCGCCACCCCGTCGCCATGCAGCACCATGTTCAGCTTGGCTGTCATTGCCATAATGAACTTAGGATCGAAGCCGTAGAGGAAGTCCTTCGCCCAGCCGTTCGGCGACGCATCGCTCAGATGCTGGTTCAGAAAATCCTCGTCGCTATCAGTTCGGGCGAACCACGCCCGATTCGACCTAATCTCATCTGTAATCGCGTACATTGAGTGAAGAAGGAAAGTACCGCTCCCGCAGGCGGGGTCGAATACATAAGGCAGTCGCTGCTCCGGATGAGACGCGGACCGCCATTTCTTACGGGTCAGGTCGCGCAAGCCTACCGCCTCAACCATAAAGCGGACAATGTTATCGTGCGTGAAGTACATACCACGGTCCTGCTTGAACCCGGACCGGAGAACCTCCTCGAAGAATGCACCAATAATGTCTGCGTTCAGCGCCGCTCCTCTAGTTAGCGCCATTCCTTCAATTTGCTGTACAACTGATTTAACCCGCTCGGCTGGGAAACGACGCGGGTCTATTTCGTCTGACCGACCGGGTTCGATGTAATGCTGGTACGCCCTCGCGTACAATGCATTCACTCGCTGGAAGACGCTCGCCGCCGACTCGGGCTTGCCGTGTGGCATCAAGACCTGGAACTCGTACTGACTTCCCGTCTGAGTGTTTTTTTCAGAATAAATCTTCGCCAGCAAACAACGAATGAGGTCTTCGAAAAGCTGGTTGTCGGGGTGTTCCGCAAAAAACTCATTGTGAAATGAAGCCGCCACCGCCTTGAACTCGGCAAGCGTGCAGGTCGTTTTAAGGTCCCGCGCCCCACCGCGCGTGTAAGGCTGGTAATCTGGCTCGAAATACTCCCGCGGAAATGCGGGGACCGCTGGCTTACCCGCAGCCAGCCATGCCTCGTAGTCTTTGTGTTCGCGGTAGTCGATGCAGCGCTGCTTGAACTCCGGAACGGCACCCCCAGGATCTATGGTAGCGCAAACGATGAACGTGGGGGCGCCACTGGTGAGCAGGGGCACCGTCCCGAATAGCTGCAATCTGGTAGCCGTCTCAAGCTCGCCCGCATACGCTTCAGCGGATTTCAGTTCCCAGACTGCGTAGGGTCGACCGTCGCCGTCTAGAACGACGATGTCGATCTCATCGGCATTCGACCCAGACGAACCGTGCTCGATGCGCCGCTCGTGCACCAGGCGTCCAATGGGATAGCCTAACTCTTTGACAAGCAACACACAGGCGAGGGCATGGACCCACTCTTCAGGCGTAAGCGGCTTGGAGTGGCTCTCATCAGTGGCAATCTCGGCCGAGTAGTGGACCAGATTACCTAGTCGGTCGAGCCGAACGATCTCACTAGCGGGGTCGAGGTCCAGGATTGCTCGCGCGTACCAGTCCTGTTGCGCGTTCGTTAGCGGCATCGTGCTTCCGAGTCGTTAGATTGTTGAGGCCCTTCAGGGAGCCCGATGCCTTGTCTGAATGACACGCCCGCCGGCCGCAAGAGTTGGTTAGAGGTACCGGCCTGCTGAAAGGATGTGCCTCGGTCTAGGCCGGAAGCACCCAGCCCAAGCCATTCGATGGCTTTGGATATAATGGGTGAAAATAGCAGCAGGTTGTGCCCGCCGGCCGCGGCGACCTCGAGCGCGCGCTTGGCGGTCTCCTGGCCCTTGACCGCGGCGAGGTCGGGCAGGGGCCCGCCATCGTCGGCCAGACGCGGCCGGGGCGGCGCCAGCTGCTGCACGCCCTTCACATGATTGACCAGCGAGAGCAGGCTGGGGGCGGCGATGATCGTCATCTCGCCCGCCCAGGCCGCCTCGCCGCCCGATGCCTCGGGACAGATCAGGCCGCGGCCCTGGGCGTTGGCATGGACCGCCGCCGGCAGCACGCCCGCGACCGGCGCCAGCGCGCCGTCCAGCGCCAGTTCCCCCAACGCCACGAAGTCCGCCATCGCATCCGCCGGCAGGACGCCCATGGCGACCAGTAGGCCAAGCGCGATCGGCAGGTCGAAATGGCTGCCCTCCTTCAGAAGGTCGGCCGGCGACAGGTTGACCGTGATGCGCTTGGGCGGCAGGGCGAGGCCCATCGCGGCCAGCGCCGCGCGCACCCGCTCGCGGCTCTCCGCCACCGCCTTGTCGGGCAGGCCGACGAGCGCGAAGGTCGGCAGCCCCGCCGCCATCTGAACCTGAACGTCGACCGCGCGCACCTCGATGCCCTGGAACGCGACCGTCGCGATCCGCGCGACCATCCCCCCTCCCTCTGCTCCGATCGAGTGTAGGAGCCCGCGCGCCGTCCTGCCACCGGTCCGTCTTCGGACATTCGGGACGGGGTGGCGCTGGCGCGTCGCACGCCCGCATGTCAGCCTGCCGGCCGCATGGCAAGGATCGTCTTCGTCAACGGTGTGGCAGCGCCCACGCTCGCCGCCGGACAGGTGCTGGATTCACCGGTGGCGAGCGTCCGCCTGCGCTGCCTCGTTCCCGCGGCCGGCCTGCGTGCCCTGGGGCACGAGACCGGCCTCGTCTCCCTGACCGACATCGCCCGGCCGGGCATCGCCGAGCGGCTTCGCGATCCGGCGATCCGCATCGTCCTGGGCAAGCCGACGCCCGGCACCTTTGCCCTGCACCCCGGGATCTGCTCTGCCGCCCTCGATGCGCTGGAGCGGCTGGCGGCCGCGCGGCCGATCCATGCCGATGTCTGCGACCTGATGGCCGCGGACGAGGGACCGGCCGGTCGCCATCGCGACCTCGTGCTCGGGCGCTTCGTCCCGGTCGTGCCGAGCCGCTGGCTGGCCGACCACTACCGCCCGCGCTGCCACCACGCGCCGCTCGTCGTCGAGGATCCGGCCGAGACGGAGGAGATGGCACGACCCCGGTTCGCTCCCGGCCCCGAGCTGCGGTTCGTCTGGTTCGGCACCTGGGGCCCCGGGACGGCCCGTCTGCTGGCCCGCACGCTCGACGGCATCCGGCTGGCCGATCGCCGCCTGTCTCTCACCGTCGTGACGCAGACCGAAGCGGCCGGCGAGGTCACTCGCCTCGCCGATGCGATGATCGACCGGGTCGAGGGATCCTGGCGCATCACGCACCGGGACTGGTCGCTGCCCGCAGTCACGGCCGCGCTGGCCGACGCCGATTTCGTGCTGCTGCCCCAGCCGGCAGGCGACCCCCGCGCCGATGCCAAGTCGCACAACCGCCTGGTGGAGGCGATCCGCCAGGGGCGATTCGCCCTCGCGGCGCCGATCCCGGCCTACCGGGAGCTCGACCGCGGTGCCTGGGTGGGCGAGGCGTCCGAGGGTGTCCGCTGGGCGCTGGCCAACCCGGCCGAGGCATTGGCGCGGATTGCGGCCGGGCAGGCGGAGGTGAGGCTCCGCTTCTCGCCCGCAGCCGTCGCACGCCGCTGGGCGGCGGCGCTGGTGCTGCCGTCGCCCTGAGGTCAGCCGATCATGGTCAGGCGGGCGGGCGGCTGCGCTCCGCGAGGCGGCGATCGATGGCGTCCCATATGTCCGATTCGAGGCGCACGCCGTCGAAGCGGTTGATCTCCTGGATGCCGGTCGGGGAGGTGACGTTGATCTCGGTCAGGTAGCCGCCGATGACGTCGATGCCGACGAAGATGAGGCCCGCCTCGCGCAGCGCGGGGCCGATCGCGGCGCAGATCTCGCGGTCGCGCTCGGTCAGCGTCGCCTTCTGCGGCTTGGCGCCGGCATGCATGTTGGCCCGCGCCTCGCCCTTCTCGGGCACGCGGTCGATGGCGCCGCCCGGCACCCCGTCGACCAGGATGATGCGCTTGTCGCCCTGGCGCACCTCCGGTAGGTAGCGCTGGACGATGATCGGCTCCCGGTAGAGCTGGGTGAAGAGCTCGAGGAGCGCCGACAGGTTCTCGTCCTCGGGCCCGATATGGAAGACGCCGGCACCGCCATTGCCGAACAGCGGCTTGACGATGATGTCCTTGTGCTCGGCCCGGAAGGCCAGAATCTCCTGCCGGTCGGCGGTGATCACGGTCGGCGGCATCAGTTCGGGAAAGTGGGTGACGTAGAGCTTCTCCGGCGCATTGCGCACCCGCACCGGGTCGTTCACGACCAGCGTCTGCGGATGGATGTGCTCCAGCAGATGGGTCGCGGTGATGTAGGCCATGTCGAAGGGCGGGTCCTGCCGCATCAGGACGACGTCCATGGTGGCGAGGTCGACCGTCTCCCACGCGCCGAAGCTGTGGTGGTTGCCCTTCTCGCGCCGCACCTGCAGCGGGCGGCAGCGGGCCACCACCCGCCCTCCGCGCAGGGACAGGTGCTGCGGCAGGTAGTGGTAGAGCGCATGCCCTCGCCGTTGCGCCTCCAACGCGAGGACAAAGGACGAGTCGGCGTCGATGTTGATGGTCTCGATGGGGTCCATCTGGATGGCGACGGCGAGGCTCATGGGGCGGCTCCGGGAGAGCGGTGTCGGCAAGGGCGGCGACTATAGGAGGGCGATTGACGAGCGTCCATCGGGGCCCTTATACGTCGCTTCCGAAAGGGAAGTCACCCATGCGCTGGTCGGATATCGGCCATTCCGCCTGCTCGGTCGCCCGCGCGCTCGCCATCGTCGGCGATCGCTGGACGTTGCTCGTCCTGCGCGAGGCGTTCTTCGGCATCCGGCGCTACGAGGACTTCCAGCGGCTCACCCAGGCATCGCCCCGCATCGTGGCCGACCGCCTGGCCAAGCTCGTGGCGGAGGGCGTGATGGAAAAGCAGCGCTATCAGGAGCGGCCAGTGCGCTACGAGTACCGGCTGACCCCGATGGGGCGGGAGCTGCATCCGGTGATGGTGACGCTGAGCCTGTGGGGCCAGCGCTGGATGGGCGACCCGGCCAGGCCACCGGTCCGGCTCGTCCACCGCACCGGCTGCGGTCGCCCGACCATGCCTGTACTGGTCTGTTCGGAGTGCAGTGAGCCTGTAACGGCGCCGGACATCGCGGTCGAGTTCGGCGACGCATATGCCGAGGAGCGGGCCGCCCTGACGCGGACACCCGATGCACTGGGGCGCGTGACGCCCGGAGGAAGCGAGCCATGAGCGCCACGCAGCTTGGTCGGATCGCGACGGTGGTCATCGTCGCCGGTTGCCTCTTCAACATCTTCTCGTTCGGCCTGCGCACCGGGTTCGGGTTGTTCCTCGAGCCGATGAGCGCGGCCAACGGCTGGGGTCGGGAGGTCTTCTCGATGGCGTCGGCGATCCAGAACCTGCTCTGGGGACTGGGCGTTCCATTCGCCGCCGCGGCCGCGGACCGCTGGGGAAGCGGCCGGGTGCTGGCATTCGGGGCGCTGCTCTATGGCGGCGGCACCGCGCTGATGCCCCTTTCCACCGAACCGTGGATGCTGAACGCCACCATGGGCGTGATGGTCGGGTTCGGCCTCTCCTGCGCCTCGTTCTCGATCGTCCTCGCCGCGCTCGGCCGCGCCGTGCCGGCGGAGCAGCGGACCTGGGCCTTCGGCATCGGCACGGCGGCCGGCTCGATGGGGCAGTTCCTGATCGCGCCCCTCGAGCAACTGCTCCTCGGGCTGCTGGGCTGGACCAGCGCCCTGGTCGCGATCGGCGCCCTGGCGCTGGTGATGCTGCCGCTGGCCTGGTTCCTGCGCGGCCGGCCGGCCCAGGTGGCGGGCCAGCAGTCGCTGGGCCAGGCCCTGCGCGAGGCGGGGAGCCACCCCTCCTTCTGGTATCTCGTGGCCGGCTTCTTCGTCTGCGGCTTCCACGTCGCCTTCATCCTGACCCATCTGCCGCCCTACCTGAAGGATGTCGGCGTGCCGGCCTCGGTCGCCGGCTGGTCGCTCGCGCTGGTCGGGCTCTTCAACATCGTCGGCTCCTACACCGCGGGCGTGCTGGGCGGCCGGCACAGCAAGAAGTGGCTGCTGAGCGTCATCTATCTCGGCCGCGCGATCGTCATCACCATCTTCGTCCTGACCCCGCCCTCGTCGGCGTCGGTGCTGATCTTCGCCGCGGCAATGGGGCTGCTGTGGCTGTCCACCGTGCCGCTGACCTCCGGCCTCGTCGCCATCATGTTCGGGCCGCGCTACATGGCGACCCTGTTCGGGATCGTCTTCCTCAGCCATCAGGTCGGCGCCTTCTTCGGCGTCTGGCTCGGCGGGCGCATCTACGACGCCACCGGCAGCTACGACCTCGTCTGGTGGTTCGGCGTGGCGCTCGGCGTGTTCGCGGCCCTCGTCCACCTGCCGATCGCCGAGCGGTCGGCCCGGCTGGCGCCCGCCCCATCCTAGGCGGGAGGCAGCCGTGCGCCCGCACCGGATGGCGATGGCGGTGGCCGGGGTCGTCCTGGCCGGCTGGGGCATCGGTGCCGTCGCCCTGCTGACCTTCGGCGCGCTGCCGCCGGAACGCGCCGGAACGGTCGCCGTGCTGTTCCCCCCCGCGACCGACGGCCTTGCCGCACTGGCCGCCGTCGCGGCGGCCGACGGCGCGCTGGTGCGCACGACCGCACTGCCCAACGTCGTCATCGCCGACGGACGGGAGCCGGGATTCGTCGGCCGGCTGCGCGCCGCCGGCGCCATCGCGGCCTATCCGCCGCTCGATATCGGCTTCGTCATGGTCGGCGGCTGCACGGGCCAGGTGCCGATCCGCTGAGCCGGCGTCAGTTCAGGCGCGACCGCAATTCCTGCTGCAGAACGGCCAGGCGGTGCCGGCCAGCCGGATCGGCGGTGTGTTCGAGCGCCCGGGCGGCCGCTTCCAGGGCCGATCCGAGGCTGCCGAGATGCGCGTGGATCAGGGCCGCCTCGTGCCACAGCGCGGCCTCGGCCGGAGCGAAGAGGAGCATTGCCTCCAGCGCCGCCAGGGCGCCCGGGATATCGCCCGCCCGCATACGCCGCAGTTTCACATTGTTGTGGAGACGCAGGAGGACGGAGCGGTTTGGCACGGGGGCGTAGTGCGCCGGCTCCAGTTCCTCGTCGTCTCCGGCCATGGATTTCAGCAGGCGGCGCAGGTCCGCGGCCGCGCACACCCGGCCGCCATGGAAGGGATCGAGAATGGCGCGTCCGCCCGCACCCCCGACGGCGATCAGGAAATGCCCGGGGAAAGCCAGGCCGGAGGCCTGCCAGCCGAGCCGGCGCGCGGTCTCGATGTAGAGAATGCCGAGCGCCACCGGCAGCCCCTTCCGACGGTCCATCACGCGAATCAGGTTGGCGTTCTGCAGATCGTCATAGGTGAGGGCATCGCCCTGATAGCGGTGGCGGCCTGCGATGGCCTCCGCCAGCGCGGCCGCGCGCGCCGCGGCATCGGCGCCGCCGTCCACCGACGCCGCGAGCTCCCGCAGATGGTCGCGATATCGGTCGAGCGGCACTTGCGGGCGATCCAGCGCGGCGAGTGCCAGGGCAGCCTCGCCGAGGGGAAAGTCGTCATCCGTGACCGCGGCCAGGGCGCGCAGCCGCGCGCGCGACTCCTCGCCCGTCATGGTCGCCACGCGTCCGGCAGATGGCGCGGCATCCGCCCCGGGCTCGACAGCATCAGGTCGAAACGGACGTCGAGCGACGCCAGTTCCGGCCGGGTGGCCAGGAACTCGGCCGCGGCACGGGCAATTCGCGCCGGCCCACGCCCGGCGGCGGCCATGGCGGCGCGCCCCGGATCGTCGCGCAGCTTGACTTCGACGAAGACCAGAACCCGGCCGCGCCGCCCGATGAGGTCGACCTCGCCGCTGCGGCCGCGCCACCGCGATGCGAGTATGCGGTAGCCCTTGACGCGCAGGAACCAGGCCGCCCAAAGCTCGGCCCGCCGGCCGCGGCGTTCGGCGACGGCGCGCCGCGAGTCGGGCATGCGGCGGGCCGAGGTCATCGCGGCCCCTGCTCCGGACGGAGGGCGAGGGCGCGGGCATAGACCTCGCGCCGGGGCAGGCCCAGTTCGGCGGCGACCGACGCGGCCGCGTCCTTGACGTGCATCGTCGCGAGGGCGGCGCGCAGCCGCTCGTCGAGGTCGGCCGCAGAAGGCGGAGCATCGGGCAGTGGCGGGCCGACCACCACCACGATTTCGCCGCGCGGCGGACCCGCCTCCCGGTAGTAGAGGGCGAGATCCGCCAGGGAGCCGCGCCGGACCTCCTCGTAGAGCTTGGTCAGTTCGCGCGCGACCGCAGCCGGGCGATCGCCGAGTTCGGCCGCCATCTGCGCCAGACTGTCGGCGAGGCGCGACGGTCCCTCGAAGAAGACGAGGGTGGCGCGCACGGCCGCCAGCTCCCGCAGCTCCGTCGCCCGGGCCGCGGCCTTGGGCGGCAGGAAGCCGGCGAAGAGGAACCGGTCGCTTGGCAGCCCCGAGAGCACGAGCGCCGCCAGCGGCGCCGAAGGACCCGGCAGGGTGGTGACGGCGATCCCTTCGGCGATGCAGGCCGCCACGAGGCGGTAGCCCGGATCGGAGACCAGCGGCGTGCCCGCATCCGAGACGAGGGCGACCGCGGCCCCATCGGCCATCCGGCGCAGCAGCTGCGGGCGGACCTGGGCGCCGTTGTGGTCGTGATAGGCGATCAGCGGCGCCGTGGCCCCGAGCCCGCGGACGAACGGTCCGGTCACGCGCGTATCCTCGCACGCGATGAGATCGGCGGACCGCAGTGCCTCGACGGCGCGCTGCGTGATGTCGCCGCGGTTGCCGATCGGGGTAGCGACCACATGCAGGCCAGGTGGCAGGGAACGCGCCGACGGCTGCTCCGGTTTACTTGCGGCGGGCCCGCCGATAGGCTCGCCCCCAGCTTCGTCCCCTGCAGGGAGTGCCGACCGTGCGCGCCGCCCGCCTCCGTCCGTCTGCTCGCCTGCTGTCTGCGGCATGTGTCGCACTCGCCCTGTCGGTTGCCGCCTGTGCGCCCAACGTAAGGGAGCCGGCGCCGCGGCCGCAACCGGCCGCACGCATGCCGGCGCCTGCGCCGGCCATGGAGCAACCGCTCGCCATGCCCGAATCCGCCGGCCCGGAACGGCGAGCGGCAACATCGGGCAACCGGGTCGCGCTGTTGCTGCCGCTGTCGGGGCAGCACGCCGCGCTCGGCAGCGCCATGCTCGAAGCCGCCCAGATGGCGGTGTTGGACGCCGGCCGCAGCCCCCGCGGCAGCGACATGACGCTGGTGCCGGTCGACACCGGCGGCACGGCGGAAGGCGCCGAGGCGGCCGCTCGGACCGCCCTGGACGATGGAGCGAGCCTCATCCTCGGCCCGCTCTTCTCGCACGCGGTCGCTGCGGCGGCCGGACCGGCGCAGGAGCGCGGTGTCGCGCTGATCGCCTTCACCAACGATGCCGGAGCCGCCCGGGAGGGTGTCTTCGTAATGGGTCTGCTGCCGGGCTCGCAGGTTCGGCGTGTGGTCGCCGAGGCCGGCGCCGGCGGCGGCAAGCGCTTCTCGGTGCTGGCCCCGGCCTCCGCCTACGGGCAGCGCGGTGCCCAGGCAGCCGAGGACGCCATCCCGCTGGCCGGCGGACAGCTGGTCGCCGTCGAATACTACGATCCCGGCGGCGCCGATTCGCAGGAGACGGCCCGGCGCCTTGCCCGGCAGCCGGTGGATTTCGTCGTGCTGCCGGAGGCGCCGCAGCGCGCCGTCACGCTGGCCCCCCTCTACGCCTACTACGAGACGCGCGGCGCCCGGGCGAAGTTCCTCGGCACCCAGCTCTGGGACGACCCGACGATGTGGCGGGAGCCGGCGCTCTACGGTGCCTGGTTCGCGGCGCCTCCCGCCCAGGCGCGGACGGCCTTCATGGAGCGGTTCGCGGCGCTGCACGGCCGCCCGCCGCCCCGCATCGCCGCCCTGCCCTACGACGCGGCAGCCCTCGCGGTCGCCCTGTCGCGGCGGCCCGGCGGTCCGGACTTCTCGGTCGAGGCCATCGCGCAGCCGAATGGCTTCACCGGGGTGGAAGGACTTTTCCGCTTCCGCCGCGACGGACTTTCCGAGCGGGCCATGGATATCCTCGAGATCCGGCGCGGCCAGCCCCCGACCGTGATCCGGCCCGCCCCGACGAGCTTCGACGACCGGCCGAGCTGAGCCGATGGCCGAGGCACCGCCGCCGGACACCGTCGTATTCGACCTCGGCGGGGTTCTGATCGACTGGAACCCGCGCCATCTCTATCGCAAGCTCTTCGAGCGCGAGGATGCGATGGAGGAGTTCCTCGCCGAGGTCTGTACCGGCGCCTGGAACGTCGAGCAGGATCGCGGCCGGCCCTTCGCCGAAGCGACGGCGCTTCTGGTCGAGCGGCATCCGCACCACCGGGCCATGATCGAGGCCTATTTCGATCGCTGGACCGAAATGCTGAACGGACCGATCCATGGGACCGTGGCAGTACTGGAAGAGCTGCATGACCGGGGCGTGCCGCTGTTTGCCCTGACCAACTGGTCGGCCGAAACCTGGCCGCTGGCACGGCCCTCGTTTCCCTTCCTGCAGCGGTTCCGCGGAATTCTGGTGTCCGGGCAGATCGGCCTCATCAAGCCCGACCCGGCGATATTCCGGCAGTTGACGGAACGGTTCGCCCTGACCGCCGAAAAATGCGTGTTCATCGACGATTCACCGGCGAATGCGCACGCGGCCGCGGAATGCGGATTCCATGCCCATCACTTCCGCGGGCCGGAGGCGTTGCGCCGGTTCCTTGCCGCGCGCGGCCTTCTCTGAGGCGGATCAGTCCTCGCGCTCGACGCGGTTCCGGCCGCTGCGCTTGGCCCGGTATGCGGCGGCGTCGGCGCGGTTCAGGGCCGCCTCGACGGACGTTTCATCGGGGCGCAGCGTCGCGACGCCGAAGCTGGCAGTGACGGTGACCGTCTCACCGGACTCCTGGAGCGGCAAGGCCGCCAGGGCTGCCCGGAGACGCTCGGCCACATCGAAGGCGGCATCGGACCCCGACTCGGGCAGAAGCGCGGCGAACTCCTCTCCGCCGAGGCGCCCGGCCACGTCGATCGCGCGCAGGTTCCGACGGCAGAGGTCGGATACCGACTGCAGGACGCGATCGCCGGCGGCATGTCCGTAACGGTCGTTGATCGACTTGAAATGGTCGATATCGAAGGCGATGCAGGACAGGGGGCGTCCCGTCCGCCGGGCCCGCTCGGCTTCCCGTGTCGCCTCGACAGCGAAGGCGCGGCGCGTCAGGAGGCCGGTCAGGCTGTCCGTCGTGGCAAGGCGACGCAGTTCCAGCTCGTCGACGACGAGGCGCGCCAGGTCCTGGAGCACGGCGATATGGAGGGGAGCGATCGTTCGCGGAGCATAGTCGACGGCACAGAGCGTCCCGACATTGTAGCCGTCCGGCGTCCGCAGGGGCACGCCGGCATAGAAGCGCACGAACGGTTCCCCCGTCACCGCCGGGTGGCTCCGGAAGAACGAATCCTCCAGCGCGTTCTCGACGATCAGCGGCACGTCCTGGTCGATGGCGTGGGTGCAGAACGAGGTGCTTCTCGGTCCCTCCTCGGCATCCAGCCCGATCCGCGACTTGAACCATTGGCGGTCGCGGTCGACCAGCGAGATCAGGACGGTCGGCGTACCGACGGCAATCTGCGCCAGACGCACGATGCGATCGAACGATTCCTCCGGCGGGCTGTCGAGGATGTCGTAGCGGTGCAACGCGTCGACACGGGCGGTTTCTCTATCCGTGCTGTCCGGCGGCATCGTCTCTCCCGAGTCGTCGGATCCTTCGCGGGCGTTCAGCGGCGATCCGCCGGAGACCGATCGCGGGCCCGCTCCAGGTAGCGTTCGAGTTCGCGCTCGTACTCCTGGAAGACCCCGATCACCTGTTGGTCCACGACCGATTCATCGAGGCCGAGGGCACGCAGATTGGCAGCCAGCTGCTCCAGATGCTCGCTGTGGCGCCGGACGCTCGCGCGCGCATCCGCCTCGGCGATGCGCTCTCGCAGCGGGCTCGTCGGCGGGGCCGAGGGCGGATCAGCCATTATCGAGACTCCGGACGGACTGCGGCCACGATAGAGGATTCGGGCCGTTCATCCAGCCCGAACGACCGCGGCCTGCGGCAGGAGCGCCGCGAGAACGGCATTGAGCCGCTGTCGGCCGGCATCCGTCGCGACCAGCCGTGCCGGCTCTTCGGCGAGAAAGCCCCCGCGAACCAGGCGTTCCAGGCCGGAGCGTGCGGTCCAGCGCTCCAGCGTCCGTCCGGTTTCGCGCTCGATCCGGTCGAGCGGCACGCCCTCGGCGAGACGCAGCCCCATCATCAGAAGCTCGACCAGCCGGTCATCGGGGTTCAGCGCGATTTCCTCGTCCAGTCCGTCGCCGGACGCCTCGACGGCCGCCAGCCAGGACTCCGGCGCCTTCTTCTGGCGTAGCGCGAGCTTGGTCTGACCCAGCGTCAGGCGGCCATGGGCGCCCGGTCCGATCCCGGCATAGTCGCCATAGCGCCAATAGGCGAGATTGTGCCGGCTGGCGCCGCCGGGCCGCGCGTGGTTGGAGATTTCGTAGGACGCAAGTCCGGCCGTCGCGAGTACGTCCTGCGTCGTCTCGTAGAGCCGGCCCTGTTCTTCCTCGTCGGGCAGCACCAGTTCGCCGCGGTCGTGAAGCACCGCGAACCGGGTGCCCGGCTCGATGGTGAGCTGGTAGACGGAGAGATGGTCGCCGACCAGCGGCAGGGCGCGCAGCAGCTCCGCCCGCCAGGCTTCCGCCGTATGGCCGGGGCGCCCGTAGATCAGGTCGAACGACCATCGCGGGAAGATCCGCGCTGCCAGGTCCAGTGCGGCCAGCGCCTCGCCGGCATCGTGACGGCGGCCGAGAAATGCCAGTGCCCGGTCGTCGAGTGCCTGGATACCGAGGGACAGGCGGTTGACGCCGGCCGCGCGGTAGCCGGCGAACCGCCCCGCATCGGCCGACCCCGGATTAGCCTCGAGCGTGACCTCGACCGCCGGGTCGATCGTCCAGTGCCGGGCGATCGCCTCGATCACCGACGCCACCGTCGCCGGATCCATCAGCGACGGTGTGCCGCCTCCGAAGAAGATGCTGGTGACCTGCCGGTCGGCAAAGCGGGCCGCCGCCGCGGCAATGGCGGTGGCGTAGGCTCCGCGCCAGCGCGCCTCGTCGATGCGATCGCGGACATGGCTGTTGAAGTCGCAATAAGGACATTTCGAGACGCAGAACGGCCAGTGGACGTAGACCGCAAGCGCTCCGGGCTCTCCGATGATCGTCATCCCGGCGGCAAATCGGATGCGAGGCAATTGGCCATGAGTTGCCGGAAGGCATCGGCCCGATGACTGATGCGATGCTTCGCGGCAGCATCCATCTCGCCGAACGTCTCCGTCGCGCCGTCGGGCCGGAAGATCGGATCGTAGCCGAACCCGCGATCGCCGCGGGGCGGAAACACGAGGCACCCTTCGACGGTGCCGACGAAGGTCTCGGCATGACCGTCGGGCCAGGCCAGAGTGAGCGCGCAGACGAAGCGCGCGGCGTGGTCGTCGCTGCCCGCCAGTCGGCGCTCGATCTCGGCCATCGCCCGCGGGAAATCCTTCTCGGGCCCGGCCCACCGGGCGGAATAGATGCCCGGAGCCCCGCCCAGCGCGCGGACCTCCAGCCCGGAATCGTCCGCCAGCGCCGGCAGCCCGGCGGTCCGCGCGGCCGCGAGCGCCTTCAGTTCGGCATTGGCGACGAAGCTGGTTCCCGTCTCCTCCGGTTCCGGCAGCCCGAGCGCGCCGGCCGAGACCACGCTCACCCCCCACGGCGCCAGCAGTTCGCCGATCTCGCGCACCTTGCCGGTATTGTGGCTGGCGATGACGAGACGCCGGCGGTTCTCGCCGGAGAGCTGGCGCCGGGTCATCAGCCGGCCTCGACCGCCCGCCGCTGGTGTTCGACGAGCTCGCCGATGCCCTTGCGGGCGAAGTTCAGCATGGCGAGCAGTTCGGCTTCGTCGAACGGCGCACCCTCGGCGGTTCCCTGCACCTCGACGATCCGCCCGGCATCGGTGAGGACGAAATTGGCGTCGGTCTCGGCCGCGGAGTCCTCCGCATAGTCGAGGTCGAGGACCGGCATTCCCTGCCAGATGCCGCACGACACCGCCGCCACGCCGCCGCGCAGGGGCGTCGTCGTCAGCCGGCCGGCGGCAACGAGCCCCCGGCAGGCGATGGCGAGCGCGACCCAGGAGCCGGTGACGGCGGCCGTCCGGGTGCCGCCGTCTGCCTGCAGCACGTCGCAGTCGATCTTGATCTGCCGCTCGCCGAGCGCCGCGAGGTCGACCACCGACCGCAGCGATCGCCCGATGAGCCGCTGGATCTCCTGCGTCCGGCCCGACTGCTTGCCGCGTGCGGCCTCGCGATCGGTCCGGGTGTGCGTCGAGCGCGGCAGCATTCCGTACTCGGCCGTCACCCAGCCCTTCCCGGTGTTGCGCAGGAACGGCGGTACCTTCTCCTCGACCGAGGCGGTACACAGAACATGCGTGTCGCCGAACCGCGCGAGGCAGGAACCCTCCGCATGCTTCGAGAAGCCGGGTTCCAGGCGGATCGCACGCATCGCATCGGCCGCGCGGCCGGAGGGGCGCATCATCGGAGTCCTCAGGGTCAATGTCGGGAGTTTCGGCCGGGAACCTACCGGTGGACCGCCGGAGCGTCCAGCCCGACCGTCGCATCCCGCCAGCGGATGAGGCGGGCAAGGCCTTCCTCCATGGCGACCTGCGGCTGCCAGCCGATGGCCGCGGCGGCCGCGCCGTGGTCGATCCGGAAAGGCCCACCGGACGTCAGCCGCACGCGACCCGCCGGCGGGTCGACATGTTCGGGCACGAGATCGCTGCCGGCCAGCCGCGTCACCATCCGCACCAGATCGAGTGTGGTGATCGGCGCCGGACCGGACACGTTCACCGCCACGTCCGTCGCCGGCGCGACCAGCGCCGCCAAGTTGGCGCGCGCGACGTCACCCACATAGACGAAATGCTTCGTCTCGCTGCCGTCGCCGACGACGCGCGGGCGCTCGCCGCGACGCACCCGGTCCAGCGTCTCGATGATGTAGAGCGCATTGGCCGCGCGATAGTGCTGGCGCTCGCCATAGACCGTCGAATATCGCAGCACGACATAGTCGAGGCCATGCCGGCGGTGGGCATCGCGGCACAGCTGCTCGCCGATGATCTTGGATGCGCCATAGATGACGGCCCCGCTC
Source organism: Allostella sp. ATCC 35155 (assembly GCA_006738865.1). Classification (GTDB taxonomy): domain Bacteria; phylum Pseudomonadota; class Alphaproteobacteria; order ATCC43930; family Allostellaceae; genus Allostella. Next base: position 5,176,482 of record AP019701.1, on the reverse strand, counting down.
GGCGCGCCCAGCGAGTGGAACGGCGTCGCCTCCACGAGATCGCCCGCAACGCCGGGGCCGTAGCCATAGACGGCGTTCGACGAGGCGAAGACCATCTTCCGCACGCGGTTGGCACGGCAGGCCTCGATCATGTTCTGGACGCCGCGGATATTGACGTCGAGGCCGGTCCAGGGATCCGCGTCCATCGAGATCGACATGGCCGCAGCCAGGTGCACGACGCCGTCGACCCCTTCGCTGGCGGCCAGAAGCTGGGGCAGGCGCATGACGTCGCCGCGAACGATGCGCACCCGCGGATCCTTCTCGAGGTGCGCGACCGTCTCCGTGGAGCCGAACGCGAAATTGTCGAGCAGGGTGACCGCGGCCGCTCCCCGTTCCAGCAGCAGGTCCGCCGTCGCCGATCCGACGAGACTGGCCGCTCCGACGATCAGGAAGCGCCCGCCGGCAATCGCCACCGCCGCGTCGTTCTTGCCCATCTCCGTCCCCATGGTTCAATTTTCTCCACCGTTCCGCTGGTGGCATGGTATCCCACGATCGGAGGGTTCGTGCATTGACGGTGATCGGACGCGCTCCCAGTTATGCGACGGTGTCAGTGGTAATGCTGTTCGGATGATGCAACCGTTCCGAAACGGAATGGTCACCGAGCTGAACGAGCGGTCGCGCGAAATCTTCCGCGTGATCGTCGACGCCTACATGGAAACAGGCGAACCGGTCGGCTCGCGCACCATTTCGCGGCGCCTGGGGCAGCAGCTCTCGCCGGCCACCATCCGCAACGTGATGGCCGACCTCGAGGATGCCGGGCTCCTCTACGCGCCCCATACGTCGGCCGGCCGCCTGCCGACCGAGGCCGGGGTGCGCCTGTTCGTCAACGGCTTGCTCGAGGTCGGTCGCCTGAGCGAGGACGAGCGGCGGAACATCGACGGGCGCTGTGCCGCGGCCGGACGGAGCGTCGGACAAGTGCTGGAGGAGGCGGGCGAGCTGCTGTCCGGCCTGTCCCGCTGCGCGGGCGTCGTCTTCGCACCCAAGGTCGAGCGCTCGCTGCGCCACATCGAGTTCGTGCATCTGGGCCCCGGCCGGGCCCTCGTCGTCATGGTGACCGAGGATGGTCTGGTCGAGAACCGGATCGTCGAGGTGCCGGTCGGCATGCCGCCTTCCGCTCTTGTTCGGGCCGGCAACTACCTCAACGCCCGCCTGAGCGGCCGCACCATCGAGGAAGCCAAGAACGAGATCACCGCCGAACTGGAAGGCCACCGCGCGCAGCTCGACGAGCTGGCCAGCCGCGTCGTCGCCGCGGGACTGGCCACCTGGGCCGGCGGCCGCAACGAAGGCGCGCTGATCGTTCGCGGCCAAGCGAACCTTCTCGGCAACGTCACCGCGCTGGAGGATCTCGAGAAGATCCGCACGCTGTTCGAGATGCTGGACGCCAAGGACTCGATGCTGCAGCTCCTCGACGCGACGCAGTTCGGCGAGGGCGTCCAGATCTTCATCGGCGCCGAGCACAATCTTTTCGCCAACACCGGCTGTTCCGTAGTCATCGCGCCCTATCACAACAGCCGGGAGCAGATCGTCGGAGCGATCGGGGTGATCGGACCGACGCGGATCAATTATGCCCGGATCATTCCGATGGTCGACTACACGGCCAAGGTGATCGGGCGTATCATCGGTTGAAACAGGTCGAAAGTTCATGAACGCACAGCATCCGGATCCGGCCCAGAGGCCGGAACCCGTCAACGATTCCCAGGCCGCAGACGCCGGCGCCGACGACGCGGCCGATCGGATCGTGCAGCTCGAGACCGAGATTGCGGGCCTGAAGGACCAGTATCTGCGCGCCGTGGCCGAGGCGGAGAACATCCGCCGCCGCGGCGAGCGCGAGCGCCAGGACGTGGCGAAATACGCCGCCACCAATCTGGCGCGGGACATGCTTTCCGTGGCCGACAATCTGCGCCGTGCGCTCGAGGCCCTGCCGGCGGCCGCCCGTGGCGACGAGGCGGTCCGCAGCTTCGTCGAGGGCGTGGAGCTGACCGAGCGCGAACTGCTCGCCGGATTCGGTCGCCACGGCATCGAGCGGGTCGATCCCGTCGGGACGCCCTTCGATCCCAACCGCCACCAGGCGATGTTCGAAGTGCCGGGCACGGATCAACCCAACGGAACCGTGGTCCAGTGTCTGCAAGCAGGCTGGGTCATGTACGACCGGTTGCTGCGACCGGCGCTCGTGGGGGTCGCGAAGTCGGCCGCCCCGGCCGCCACCGCGGTACCTCCGATCGCCGACGACGAACCGACCCTCGGATAGGTTGCCCATGATCCGCCCTGCCGCCCTTCTCCTCATCCTGTTCTCGATCATCGGCGCGGCACGGGCGGACCCCTCCGCGCCGCCGGTGCCGATCGACAGTCTGATCGCCGGCATCGACCGGGTGACCGTCACGGTGCAGGATCCGGTCTACAAGACCGCCAAGCGCTTCGAGGGATATCCGCTCGCCACCTTGCTGCGCAAGGCCTGGCCGGAGGTCGATGCCTGGGCCGCGGAAGGAGCGGAACTGGTTCTGACGGCGGTCGACGGCTATGCGCCCTCGATGGATCTGGCGCGCGCACTGTCCGGCAACGGCGTCGTCGCCACCCGCGACCTCGACCGGGCCCCGGAAGATCCCTGGGAGCCCTTTGCCAAGGGCGCCTCGAAGATCACACCCGCCCCCTACTATCTCGTCTGGACCGACGTGGCGAGCGACGACCCGCACTATCGCTGGCCCTACAAGCTGGCCCAGCTTTCGGTGACCTCGTTCGGGCAGCGCTATGGCGGGGCCGCCCCGCCCCCCGCCTCGGGCGAGCGCGCCCAGCGCGGCTTCCGCCTCTTCGTCCAGAACTGCATGCCGTGCCATGCGGTCAATCAGATCGGGGGTCACACCGGGCCCGAACTCAACGTCCCAAAGAACGTCACGGAATACTGGGCGCAGCACCACCTGCGGGCGTTCATCGCCGCGCCGGAGAGCTATCGCCTGCGCAGCAAGATGCCGAGCTTCGGTCACCTGCCGGAGACCGATCGCAATGCGATCCTCTCCTATCTCGGCGCCATGAAGAAGCGAAAGGTCTGCGGCGACGCGCCCTGCCGATGACCTATCCGAACGCGAGGAAGCGGACGACCGTGCGGCCGTAACGCCGCTCGTCGACCAGACGGAACCCGGGCGGCAGCGCGAACGGGTCGCGCTCCGCGCCCTCGGCGACGACCACCGTTCCGGCGGCGATCCAGCCGGCCCCGGTCAGTGCGCCCAGGGCCTTCTCGACCATCGCTTCGCCGTAGGGCGGGTCGAGCAGCACGATGCCCGCCGGCTCGGGCGCCCGTCCCGGCGCCGTGGCGTCCCCCGCGACGACCGCGCAGCGCCCGGCTTCGCCCAGGGTCTCGACGTTGGCGCGCAGCAGGGCAAGCGCCGCCCGGTCGCGCTCGAGGAAAGTCGCGTGCGCCGCCCCGCGCGAGAGCGCCTCTAGGCCGAGCGCGCCCGTACCGGCGAAGGCATCCAGAACGTGCGCGCCTTGGAGAGGCTGCAGCGCTGCCGGGCGGCCGTGAAGCAGGATGTCGAACACGGCTTCGCGAACGCGCGCGGCCGTCGGCCGAGTGGCCGTGCCCTCGAGCGCCCGCAGCGGGCGGCCGCGATGGCGGCCGCCGGCGATTCGCAGGCTCATCGCGGCCGCGGGGGCCGCCGCTGGGGCTTCCCGCCGGCCGGGCGGTCGCCCTCCGGGTCGCGGCCGCGACTTCCTTCGCCTCGGACGCGGCTGGTTGCCGCCTCCGGCGCGCCGCCGAGCTGATCGCGCAGGACGCGCCCGGGCACCTCTGCGGCGGACCCGCGCTCCAGCTCGCCCAGCTGGAACGGACCGTAGGCGACCCGGATGAGACGGCTGGTCTGATAGCCGAGATGGTCCATCACGCGGCGGATCTCGCGGTTCTTGCCTTCCTGCAGGCTGACCGTCAGCCAAGCATTCTCGCCCTTCTGGCCATCGAGAACGGCGCGGATCGGCCCGTACGCGATCCCCTCCACCACCACCCCGGATTCGAGGGTGGCCAGCCGCGCAGGGTCGACATAGCCATGGACGCGAACGCGGTAGCGGCGCACCCAGCCGGTCGACGGCAGCTCCAGGCGGCGGGCCAATGCACCGTCGTTGGTGAGCAGGATCAGGCCCTCGCTGTTGAGGTCGAGCCGGCCGACCGAGATGACGCGCGGCAGCTCCGGCGGCAGCATGTCGAACAGCGTCGGGCGGCCTTGCGGATCTCGGTGGGTCGTCACCACGCCCGCCGGCTTGTGGAATCGCCACAGGCGCGTGCGATCGGCAGCCGGAAGCGGCTTGCCGTCGACCACGATCTGGTCGGCGGGGCCCACGACGCATGCCGGCGTGTCCAGCAGGCGGCCGTTGACCCGAACCCGGCCTTCCGCAATCCAGCGCTCGGCATCGCGACGCGAGCAGAGGCCGGCGCGCGCCAGCACCTTGGCGATGCGGTCGCCCCTGGCGGCATCCGGCGGCGGACTGGCGGAGCTCATCTCAACCCGCCGCGGCCACGAACGCCTGGAAGATGCGGCTGTCGCCGTCGCTGATCGCATATTCCGGGTGCCACTGCACCCCGAGACAGAAGCGCTGGCCGGGATCCTCGATCCCCTCGATGACGCCGTCGGGCGCCACCGCATCGACCACGATGCCCGGCGGCACGGTCCGGACCGCCTGATGGTGGGCGCTGTTGACCGGCAGTTCCTCGACGCCGACGATCCGGTGCAGCAGCGTGCCGGTCGCGACGCGCACGGCATGCCCCGGCTCGGTCCGCGGATTGGGTTGTTCATGGGCCAGCGCGCCCGGAACTTCGTCCGGGATATGCTGGACGAGCGTGCCTCCGAGCACGACCGCCATGAGCTGCTGGCCGCCGCAGATGCCGAGGACGGGCAGGCGGCGCTCCAGCGCGCCGCGCGTGACGGCCAGCTCGAACGCCGTGCGGCGGTCCTTAGTCCGGACGGTCGAGTGGCGCGTTCCGGCGCCGAACAGCGCGGGGTCGACATCGAACGCACCCCCGGTGATCACCAGGCCGTCGATGCGATCCAGATAGTCACCAGCCCGGTCGGGCTCGTGCGGCAGCAGCATCGGCAGGCCGCCGGCCGCCGCGACCGCCGCGCAGTAGTTCTCGCGCAGCGCATACCACGGCATCTTGGAATAGCCGCCCGGCTGTTCGGAATCGAGGGTGATCCCGATCATGGGGCGCCGACCGGTCGCGGGGATCTTGGCATTCATGGGCGCGGAATGTAGGCCCCGCGCCCGCCGGCTGCAATCGACGCTACTGTGCCGTCGCCAGCGGCAGCTGCATCTTCTTCCACTCGTCCATGCCGAGGGCATAGTAGTGGACGTTCGTATAGCCCCAGCCCACCGCCATCGCAGTGGCCTTGGCCGCGCGGCCGCAGGCGAGGCCGTTGCAGTAGAACAGGACCGGTCGATCCTTCTCCGGCGCCAGGCCGGCCATCTTCTCGGCCGTCAGGTCCGTGTCGAGAACGCGCACCGCGCCCTCGATGTGGCCGGCGTCGTAGTCCTCGGCCCGCCGATTGTCGAGAATCACGAGGTTGGGGTGCGCATCGAACAGATCGATGATCTTGTCCGCGTTCACCGTCTTGGCGCCGGCAATCTCCATCGGCGCAGTCGCCGCCGCAGACTGCGCCTGCGCGGCAACCGGCTGCGCCGGCATGACGGCGAGAAGTCCGAACGCGACCAGTAGCGCCACACGCTTCATCATTCGCGATCTCCCTGCGCCACCGATGGGCGCTCTTGAATATAGACCGTCGGCGCGGCGCGGCAAACCGCCTCTAGGACGGGATGGCCGTGCGGATCGCTTCCGCCAGATCGACGGTCGTGTGATCGCTCTTGGCCACGACCTGCTGCGTGCGGTGGCTGAGATACTCGTGCTCCTGCGCCGTCAGCGTCTTGGCCGTGACCACGACGACCGGGATGTCCCGCCAGCTCGGGTCCGAGCGGATCTCCTCGAGGAAGCCGAAGCCGTCGATCTCCGGCATCATCAGATCGAGGAGGATCAGGCAGGGTGCGGAATTGGCGCGCATCCATTCGAGGCCGCGCAGACCGTTCGTCGCCTCGGCCGCCTCCAGCCCGCCGGCCTCGACGGCCCGCCGCATGAGGTCGCGGTTCGCATCGTCGTCCTCGACGATGAGCACGGTCCGCCGCGAGGCGTCGGTCGCAAACCGGCGGACGACGGCAACCAGCCGCGCCCGGTCGATCGGCTTGGTCAGGAACTCCACCGCCCCCAGCGAGTAGCCGAGGCCGCGCTCGTCGCTGATCGTCACCATCACGACCGGGATATGGTCGATCTCGGCATCGGCCTTGAGGGCGGTCAGCACCGACCAGCCGTTCACCTTGGGCATCATCACGTCGAGCGTAATCAATGCCGGTCGCTCGCTCCGCGCCATCTCCAGCGCCTCCTCGCCGGAATAGGCGTGGAGGGCGAGATAGCCCTCCTTGCCGAGGATGGCGCCCAGCAGATTGTGGACATTGGGGTCGTCGTCCACCACCAGGATCTTCTGCCCGGTGCCGCCGGTGGCCGCGATCGAGGCCTCGCGCACCAGGGCCTGGGCGGCCGCCGACGGTCCGGGCGCCACCTCGCCCGGGGCCGGGTCCGGCAGCCACATCGAGAAGGTCGTGCCGACCCCGACCGTGCTGGCGACCGTGATGTCGCCGCCCAGCATCGCGGCGAAGTGCTTGCAGATGGCCAGCCCGAGGCCGGTGCCGCCATACTTCTTCGTCGTCGAGGAATCCGCCTGGGTGAACGCCCGGAACAGCTTGCCCATCTGCTCCTCGGTCATCCCGATCCCGGTGTCCTCGATCGAGAAGCGGACGATGCCGATGCCGTCCTCGACGTTGCGGTTGACGACGATGCGGATGGTCCCGTTGCTGGTGAATTTTGCGGCATTGCCGGCGAGGTTGAGCAGGCACTGCTTGATCTTCTGGCTGTCGGACGTCATCCGCCCGATGTCGTCCGGGCAGACGAGTTCCAGCCGGTTGCCGTTCTTCTCCGCCAGCGGCCGGATCAGCGTCTCCACCTCGTGCACCAGGAAGCCGAGGTCGATGGGTTCGATATGCACGTCCATCCGCCCCGCCTCGATCTTCGACAGGTCCAGGATGTCGTTGATGATCGTCAGCAGGTGCTTGCCCGCCGTCCGGATGCGCTCCAGGTCCGGGGCGAAATCGTCCAGCTCCTGGTCCTCGGCCTCCTCCAGCAGGATCTCGCTGTAGCCGATGATCGCGTTGAGCGGCGTCCGCAGCTCGTGGCTCATGTTCGCCAGGAACTCCGACTTCGCCTGTGTCGCACGCTCCGCCGCGCTCCGCGCCGCCTCCGCCTCGTCGCGGGCCGTCATCAGATAGGCGTTGGTCGCTTCCAGGGCCCGCGCGCGCTCCGCCAGGGCCGCGGCATAGGCGTCCTCGCGACGACGGGCGCGGCGCAGGGCAGCCCAGACGGTGCCGATGCCGAGAACTGCGGCAAGCCCGCCGAGCACCACGAAGATGATCAGCGACCGGTTCAGTTCGGCGGCGAGGAACGCTTCCAGGGCGCCCATGTCGCGACGCAGCCGGGCGTCGGCGAACGCCACACCCTCGGGACTGGCCAGCGTCACGCGGGTCTCGTCGACGGCGCCGCCATTGCTCGGCCGCTCGACATTCTCCAGCGCCCGGAGCACCCGGTCGCCCCCGTGCTCGATGATGGTGACGTGGCTGCCGACCCGCTCGTCGAGGCGGCCCAGCGCATTCAGCGGATCGACATGCACGAAGACATATCCCGTCACCCGCAGGCCGCCCAGCGGCGCCACGATCGTCAGGATCGGGGTGCCGCCGTCCCTCCAGACATGGACGAGCTGCCGCAACCGCTCGCGGCCCGGGCGATTGCGGACGGCGGCGATGAGGTCGGCCGGCGCGGCGCGAGCGGGCGCCTCGCTGGTGCGGTCGCCCCAGCGCTCGCCGATCTTGCGGAGATCGGGAGCGTAGACGGCGAGCCCCAGCATGCGCACGGCGCCGCTGGTCAGGAGGTCGCGGCCGAACTCGTTGGCCAGCACCGCCTTGATCCGATCCTGATCCGTCTCCGTGACCAGAGAACGCACGGTCGGGTTCTCCGCGATCAGCCCGGCCAATCCCTGGATGAGGCCGAGGTGATTGGTCCAGAGCATCTCGCGCGTCGCGACGTCGACCACGCGCGCCGCAGCGGCCCGATCGGAATTGCGCACGAAATCGGCATACCGCTCGGTCAGCCAGACTCCGATCGCTCCGGCGACCACCAGGATGAAGAGGTTGGTCGCAACCAGCAGGGCGGTGATGGCGCCACTGCGGGTCGGCCGTTCCGGCGTCGGCGCCGACTGCACCTCCTCGGTCAGGCCGTCGGATTTGCTCGCGTTGCTGCTCATCGCTCGCTGCCGCCTTCTCCTGCCGAGAACCGTGCCGCCGCCCGCCGAGGCGGCGCGGTTTCCGACAATAGTCGCCGCTGCGGGGCATTTGAATCTTCCAAATGCACTCCGTCGTGCGGAATGGCAGAATTCTTTTCGCCCGACGGTGGTCCGTCATCCAAGGATTGGTATGGTGGCCCCGGATAATCCTGACCCGAAATCGGAAGGGGGAGACGATGCGCAAGGAACGGTCGATCCGCGAACTCTACGCCGAGGATCCCGAGCGCGCGGACGCGCTGGTACTGGGGCGTCGCGGCCTGCTCAAGGGCGTGAGCTTGGCGGCCATGGGCGCGGCCGTCGGCGGCAGCATCCCGTTCGCCGGCAACATGCCCTCCGGCCTTGTGCCGGCGGCATTGGCCCAGGCGCCCGGCATCAAGCCCCTCAAGATGGACGGCAAGGCGGAACTCTCCGTCCTCGGCGACCGCCCGCTGGTAGCCGAGACGCCGGAGCACCTGCTGGACGACGACGTCACGCCGACGGACAAGTTCTTCATCCGCAACAACGGCAATATCCCTGATCCGCCGGCCGACCCGGATTCGTGGGAGCTGACGATCGACGGAGAGGTCAACTCGCCGCTCAAGCTGACTTTGGGCGAGATCAAGCAGCGCTTCGAGAGCGTGACCTACAAGATGCAGCTCGAATGCGGCGGCAACGGGCGCAGCTTCTTCACCCCCGAAGCGCGGGGCAACCAGTGGACCAACGGCGGTGTCGGCAATCCCGAATGGACCGGCGTGCGGCTGAAGGACGTCCTGCAGGCCGCGGGCCTCAAGCCGTCCGCGGTCTATACCGGCCACTACGCGGCGGACCCGCACCTGTCGGGCGACCCGGCCCGGGTCACCCTGTCGCGCGGCCTGCCGATCGCCAAGGCGCTCGAGGAGCATACCCTCCTGGCGTTCGCCATGAACGGCAAGCCGCTGCTGCCGGTGCACGGCTACCCGCTGCGCGTCGTGGCGCCCGGCTATCCCGGATCGGCCTCCTCCAAGTGGGTGAAGCGCATCTGGGTCCGTGATCGCGAGCATGACGGCCCCGGCATGACGGCGACCTCGTACCGGGTGCCCATCACGCCGATGATCCCGGGCGGCAAGGCGGATCCGAAGAACTTCAAGGTTCTGGAGTCCATGCCGGTCCGTTCGATCATCACCAACCTGCGCAACGGCAGCGAACTGGCGGACGGCACGCGGAAGATTCCGCTTCGCGGTCATGCCTGGGCGGGCGAGGAGACCGTCAAGGCCGTCGACGTCACCATCGACTATGGCCAGACATGGCAGTCCTGCGCGGTGGATGCGCCGCCGAACAAGTACTGCTGGCAGAACTGGCGGACGGAGGTGACCCTGCCCTCGGCCGGCTACTTCGAGATCTGGGTGCGCGCGACGGACAGCGAGGGCCGCATGCAGCCGCCGGTCGCCGGCATCTGGAACCCTCAGGGCTATGGCGGCAACGCGATGCACCGGGTCGCGGTGCTGATCAAGGCGTGACGGCCGACACATGACCTTCGGACCGGCCCAGCTCGCCATCCTCTGCCTCGTTCTGACGGTGGTGGTGCTCGGCTCCGACAAGGCGGGGTGGCTGCGGGACAAGCCGCAGCCGCCGGTCCGGCCGCCGGTTGCCGCTCCGGCCCCATCCATGGCGGCGGCTCCACCGCCGGCATCGACGGCGACGCCGGCGGCAGGTGCCGGGCCAGCCGCCGGCACGCCGCCGCCCGGCTATGTCCGCGATGTCGCCGACGTTCCGGAGAACCTCCCGGACGGCCCCGCCCGGGAGGAAGTCTTCTGGTTCTGCACCGCCTGCCACAGCTCGGAGCTGATCCGCCGGCAGGGCCTGGCGCGCGACCGCTGGGATGAATTGCTCACCTGGATGACGGACCGCCACGGAATGGCGCCGCTGGAAGGGGCGGAGCGGGAGAAGTTTCTCGACTATCTGAGCGAGGCCCTGCCGCCCCGGCGCAGCCGTGGCTTCGTCAACCCGTTCCTGAACCGGCAGTGAAGCCGTCACGTTGAAGGGGCGCGCCGCCACGAGCGGGGATCCTGAACCGATGCGCCGCGCCATGGCGCTCGCCCGGGCAGCGGCGGAGGCGGGGGAAGTTCCCGTCGGCGCCGTCGTGGTCGACACGGCGAGCGGCGCGGTGATCGCCGCCGCCCACAATCGCGTCGAGGCGGAGCGGGATCCGACGGCCCACGCCGAAATCCTGGCCATCCGCGCCGCCGGTGACCGGCTGGGATCGCCGCGGCTTGCCGGATGCGACCTCTACGTCACGCTCGAACCCTGTCCGATGTGCGCGCAGGCGATCGCCTTCGCGCGCCTGCGCCGGCTCTATTTCGCCGCCTACGACCCGAAGGGTGGCGGTGTCGAGCACGGGCCGCGAATCTTCACGCAGCCGACCTGCCATCACCGTCCGGAGATCTATGGCGGGATCGGCGAGGGGGAAGCGGCGGCCATGTTGCGTGCGTTCTTCGCCCGCCGGCGCGATTAGGGCGCCCGACTGCCCGAATCCTGGCACGTCGCTTACATTTGCACATATTTTGTGCACTTGGGGGCCTGTCTGTCCTGAAACCATGGCCAGCCCATCTGGCATGAATTTTGGACTCATCCGTCGAGGCCCTGCTGCAATGCCGCGGCGGGAACGGAGGCGACCCGGCCGCAGCCGGGAACGCGGAACGGGCCAAGGAGCTGCTCAGGAGAGGGGTGCGATGAGGTCGCCGTACAATCAGAAGATTTCCGCCGAACTGGCGGCGCCATGCCGCGCCAGTGGGCGATCCGCGATGGCGCCGGCCATCCTCGGCGCCGTCCTGCTGGGCGCCGGCCCGGCATTCGCGGCCGATCCGCCGGTGTTGAGCGCCGGCGACACGGCCTGGATGCTGACTTCGACCGTGCTCGTGCTGATGATGCTGGTCCCGGGCTTGGCGCTGTTCTATGCCGGCATGGTCCGCAAGATGAACGTGCTGGCGACGCTCATGCAGTCCTTTGCCTGCATGTGCCTCATCAGCATCGTCTGGTTCGTCATCGGCTATTCGATCGCCTTCGCCGAGGGCACCGCGTTCGTCGGCAGCCTTTCGAAGATGTTCCTGGGCGGCGTCGAGATCGGGACCCTGTCGGGAACGATCCCCGAGACGCTGTTCTTCATGTTCCAGCTCTCGTTCGCGGCGATCACCCCGGCACTGATCTTCGGTGCCGTCGCCGACCGCATGCGCTTCTCGGCGATGCTGCTCTTCAGCGCCCTCTGGTCGATCGTGGTCTACGCCCCCGTCGCCCATATGGTCTGGGGTCCGGGCGGCTTCCTCGGCGGCACCGGACTCACGGACTATCCCGGGCCCTTCGGCGTCGGCGCCGTGCTCGATTTTGCGGGCGGCACCGTGGTCCACATCAATTCGGGCATCGCGGGCTTGGTCGCCGCGCTCGTGATCGGCAAGCGCAAGGGCTTCGGGCGCGATCCCTTCCCGCCGCACAACCTGACCCTCTCGGTCATCGGCGCGTCGCTGCTGTGGGTCGGCTGGTTCGGCTTCAACGCCGGATCGGCACTCGCGGCCGGCGAGCGTGCGGCGATGGTGATGGCGGTCACCCATATCGCGACCGCGGCGGGCGGCTTGTCCTGGATGTTTGCCGAATGGCTCACCAAGGGTAAGCCCAGCGTGCTCGGCATCATTTCGGGCGCGATCGCGGGTCTGGTGGCGATCACGCCGGCCTGCGGATTCGTGACGCCGACGGGCGGCCTGATCATCGGCCTCGTCGCCGGCGTGGTCTGCTTCTGGGCCTGCACCGGGCTCAAGCATGCCCTGGGCTACGACGACTCGCTCGACGTGTTCGGCATCCATGGCATGGGCGGGATCGCCGGTGCCATCCTGACCGGCGTGTTCGCCGTGGGCGCCATGAGCGCCACGACGGGCGCCGACGGGGCGGTGGTCGCCGGTGCGAGCGGTCTTGTCGAGGGCAATGGCGGTCAGGTCGTCGCCCAGATCGTGGGCGTGCTCGTGACCGCGGTGTGGTGCGCCGTTGCCTCCTTCGTGCTCCTCAAGATCGTCGATGTGTTGGTGGGGCTCCGTGTCGACGAGGAGATGGAGCGCGATGGTCTCGACCTCCGGCTGCACGGGGAAACCGTGCCCTGAATGCCGGTCGCCCGGTCGAGGGGAAAGGGGGCGCTTCGGCGCCCCCTTTTTCGTGCATGATGGCGACCCTGCGTATGCTGGAAGAGGATCCGTACCCATGCCGTTGTCCGTGAAGCAGATGCTGGCCGAGGCCAATGCCGCCGTGCCGCGCGTGACCGCCGCCGAGGCCGCCGAACTGCAGTCGGCCGGAGCCCTTGTCGTCGATGTCCGCGACGGCACCGAGGTCGCCGCCAGCGGCAAGGTGAAGGGGGCGGTCGCCGTCTCGCGCGGCCTGATCGAGTTCAAGGCCGACCCCGACAGCCCGATGCACGACCCGGCCTTCCGCCGGGACCGGCCAGTCGTCCTCTATTGCGCGTCGGGCGGACGGTCGGCGCTCGCGGGCAAGGTGCTGTGCGACATGGGCTATGCCGACGTCCGCAATCTCGGCGGCTTCAAGGACGCGGTTGCGGGCGGGCTCGAGACCGAGCCGGTCTGAGGGACTATTTGCGGACCGCCGCCAGGGCCCCCAGCCGGTTCAGGACCAGGACCAGCGCCACCGACACCAGCACGACGAGGGCGGACACCGCCGCCATCGTCGGGTCGATGCGGTCGCTGACATAGTTGAAGATCCGCACCGGCAGGGTCTGGTGGGCGGGCCCGGCCATGAACAGGGTCACCGTGACCTCCGAGAAGGAGATCAGGAAGCAGAAGAGGAACGCCGAGACCATGCCGCGCAGGCAGAGCGGCAAGGTGACGAGGAGGACGGCGTGGCGGCGACGGGCACCGAGGCTCATCGCCGCCCATTCGAGTTCCGGCCCCTGGCCCTCGAGCGATGCGAGCAGCGTCCGCACGGCGAAGGGCAGGACGATGACGACGTGGGCCGCCACCAGCGCCGGAAAGGCACCGTAGAGCCCGACCAGGTTGGTGAACTGCAGCATGGCGATGCCGTAGACCACCGCCGGCACGATCAGCGGTGCCGTGAAGAGGCCGAGGAGGGCACCCGCCCCCGGCGGCCGGCCCCGCACCAGCCCGTATGCCGCCAGGAACCCCAGCGCCGTCGCCGCCAGGGCCGAGATCAGCCCGAGACGCAGGCTGAGCCACGCGCTGTCGATGAAGGCGTCATAGGAGAACAGTTCTTCGTACCAGCGCAGCGAGAAGCTGCGGATCGGCACCTCGAACAGCATGGTCGGCGTGAACGACATCCACACCACCAGCACGATCGGCGCGACGACGTAGGCCACCATCAGCAGATTGAAGAGGGTGAGCAGGCGCCTCATCGCCGACCCCCGCCCAGGCCGCCGCGCGTCAGCCCCTGCGCCACCATCACGAAACCGAGGGTCACGACCAGCATGGCGACCGCGAGCGCGCCGCCGAAGGGCCAGTTCAGCTCTTCGAGATTGACCTGGTAGGCGATGAAGGACAGGACGCGGGTGCGCGTGCCGCCGAGCAGGGCCGGCGCCGCGAAGGCCGCCATGTTCATGGTGAAGTTGATGATGGCGCCGGCGAGCAGGGCCGGCAGGGTCAGCGGCACCGTCACCCGGAGGAAGACCTGCCAGGGCCGGGCGCCGAGCGTCATCGCCGCCCAGCGGAGATTGCCGTCGAGCCCCTTGAGCGCCGCCCAGAGGGGGAGCAGCACGAAGAGGAAATGGCCCGGCAGCAGGCCGATCACAATACCGGTTTCATTGAGCATCAGGCGCAGCGGCGAATCGATCAGCCCGAGGCTCTGCAGCCCGCGATTGACGAGGCCGCGATTGCCGAGGATCAGTGTCCAGCCGAACGACTTGACCACCGCGTTGACGAACCAGGGCGACATGTAGACGAGGATCGCCCAGGCTTGCCCGCGCGGGCCGAGCCCGGCGAGCCAGACGCCCACGGGATAGGCAAGCAGCACCGAGAACAGCGTGATCAGCAGGCTGACGCGCAACGTGCGCAGCAGCACCTCGCCGTAGTAGGTGTCGAGAAGGCGCAGGTAGTTGGCGATCGTCCACGAATCGCGGTCGATACCGGTCGGCCGGTTGGGATGCAGGCTGACGATCGTGGTGTCGAAGAGCGGCGCCAGGTAGGCCGCGAGCATCAGCAGAAGGGCCGGACCGAGGAAGAGCCAGACGCTGCCGCCGAGCCGGATGCCGAGCGCCGAGCGCCCGGCGGCGCCGGAGATCATGGAGCGACCGGCGCCAGGTCGGCGTCGTCCCAGGCGACGGCGACGCGGTCGCCGAGCGCGAAGCGCCCCGTGCGGCCGGCCGGGGCCTGCGCCAGCAGCGCGCGGCCGCCGGCCGCCACGCGATAGTTCACCAGATTCCCGAGATGGGCCACCTGGTCGATCCGGCCGACCACCGCTCCCTCGCCGGCCGCGCTCGCGGCTGTCAGCCCCAGGCGCTCCGGCCGCAGGATCACCGTGGCCTCGTCGCCCCCGCGCCAGCCCGCCAGGGCCGGCACCCGGCAGGACCGCAACCCCGCGAACTCGACCTCCGCCGTGCCGTCGGCGATCGCGCCGACGCGGCCGGTCCATTCGTTCACCGGCCCGAGAAAGCCCGCGACGAAACGGTTGGCCGGCAGTTCGTACAGTTCGGTCGGCGCCCCCACCTGCTCGACGCGACCCGCCCGCATCACCGCCACGCGGTCCGATAGGGAGAAGGCCTCGTGGATGTCGTGCGTGACCAGGATGGTCGTGATGCCGAGCCGGTGCTTCAGGTCGGCCAGCTCGCTGCGCATGTCCTCGCGCAGACGGGCGTCGAGATTGGATAGCGGCTCGTCCAGCAGCAGCAGGTCGGGCTCGATGACGATGGCGCGCGCCAGCGCCACGCGCTGCTGCTGCCCGCCCGACAGTTCGGACGGGCGCCGCCCGCCATAGCCGTCGAGGCGCACCGTCTCCAGCGCCCGGGCGATCCTCGGCCCACGATCCGCACGCGGCACGCGGCGCATGGCGAGCCCGAATCCCACGTTCTGCGCCACCGTCATGTGCGGGAACAGCGCGTAGTTCTGAAAGACGAGGCCGATGTTCCGTGCCCAGATCGGCGCCTGCGTCAGATCGGCAGCACCGATCCGGATGCTGCCGCCGTCCGGCGCCAGGATGCCGGCGACCAAGCGCAGGAACGTCGTCTTGCCGCAGCCGGACGGGCCCAGCACGGTGAAGAACTCACCGGGCCGGACCGCGATGTCGATGCCGTCGACCGCCGTCGTCGCGCCGAAGCGCTTGACGAGCGAGCGCGCCTCCAGCCCTGCGGGAGCGCCACCCACCGATGCTGTCCGAATATCGCGCTACTTCAGGGGCAGCACCTCGCGCTCGAACACCTTGATCCAGTCGGCGCGCCTGGCGTTCACGGTGGCATAGTCGACCCGCTGCATCTCGTTGAGGGCGGCGATCGGGATCGGATTGCTCGTCACCTCGGTATTCATGGTGACGTTGCCGTAGCGCTCGGCCCGGAAGGTCATGACTTCCTTGGAGATCCACCAGTTGAGGAAGGCCTTCGCCCCCTCGGGATTGGGCGCGTTCTTCATGATGCCGGCGGCCGTGCCGGTGAAGAACAGCGGCTTCGGCACGACGTACTTCACCGGCACCCCGCGGCGCGCCATCTCGGCGGCCGAGGAGGAGCTGTAGAAGCCGACCGCGGCCGAGCCGTCCTGGAGGAACTGGCCCATGCGCGCGAAGGTCGTCGGCCACTCGACGATGCCCGGCGCCAGCTTCTTCAGCGCATCGAATCCGGGGCCGATCTCATGCTCGCTGCCGCCATGGACGCGGGCCAACGTGATCAGTCCATAGAGGCCGTAGGTGGTGTTGACCGGCGGCAGGACGAGGCTGCCGCGGAACTCCGGCCGCATCAGCTCGCCCCACTCGGCCTTGGGCTCCGCCCACTTCTTCTGGGCGAAGACCTCGTGATTGTAGATGATCGCCATGACGTCGCCGTACGTCATGATCGCATTCGGGTTGATGCGCGCCACCGACGCCAGCTTGGCGATGTTCGGGATGTCCTTCACATCGATCGGCCGGAACAGCCCCTGATCGTCCCCCGAGAGGAACGGCAGCAGGTCGCTCTGAACGACGTCGACCTGCGGATTGTCCTTCTGCGCCACCGCGGCGGCGATGATCTCCGGGCCGGTCGCCTTCGGAACGAGCTGAACGGTATAGCCGGTCGCCTCGGTGAACTTCTTGCCCCAGCCTTCCTTCTCGAGAGTCTGCTGGACGGTGCCGCCCCAGGTCAGGAAATAGACGGTCTTGTTCGCGGGCTGGGCCGCGGCGCCGCCGGCGGCCGCGGCGGCAAGAGCGGCGCCGAAGGCGAGGCGCAGGAAACTGGAACGGCGGATCGGACCCATGGGGCGGCTTCTCTTCGACAGATGAAACGGGATCAGGCGGCGGCCGGAACGCGCTGGACGGTGACGCCGCCGCGTACGGCACCGGGTTCGGTCGAACCCCAGAGATTCTCGAACCCGACCGGCAGGCGGCGGCTGTTCGGTACCGACAGCCAGAGGCGCATCAGCCGGCGCGCCTTGCCGGCGGCCGGGTCGTCCTCGTAGGCGGTCCGCCCGTGATAGATGACATGGTTGTTGAGAAACTGCATGTCGCCCTCGACGAAGGGGGCGTGCAGGCAGTTCTCCTCGGCGATCTCGGCCAACAGGTCCATCGCCTCGACCTGAGCGGGCGTCAGCCGCGGCACGTCGGCGAATTCCTGCGCCTGCTCGACATAGGTGCGCGAGTACTGGCTGGTGATCTTGCCGTCGACCATGCCGAACACCGGCAGCTTGAACCAGCGCTCGCCGTGCAGCCCGTCCTCGTCCTCGGGCCGCGAGCGATAGAAGTCCTGGAACAGGGCCTCGAGCAGGTCGGGCCGGCGGCGCAGCATCTCGTTGTGGATGGTCGCGATGCTGACCAGCTTGCTGATACCGCCAGCCATGCTGTTCTGGGCGCAGAGCAGCGTGATGACGTCGCAGCGGTCGGTGTGGAAGCGCAGCGGGCCGTTCGAGCGGGCGCGGGCGCGGCTCGACTTCACGCGTCCGGCGACCGGTTCGACATAGGTGCGCTCGAGGTCGCCCGACTCGTCCCGGACCTCGCCGATGAGTTCGCCGCGGGCGTTCTGGTGGAGGAGCGTGCCGACATGCGTCCCGAAGCCCCAGAAGATGCGGCGCATGTCGTCGAGCGAATAGCGCGCGACCGGAAGGCCGGAGATGCGGACAGCGCCGATGCCGTCTTCCAGCTCGTGCTGCAGATCGGCGATCAGCGGCTCGAAGCCGGGGAGCGGGAAATCCTCGCGCCGGATCGAAAGCGTCGGGATGCCGGCACGATCGATCGCGGCGAGCGCGGTCTCCAGGGTCGCGATCTGGTCATCCGACCAGTGGCGGACCCACGCGTTCGACGCCGCCAGATCCTTGCCGTACCAAGCCACCGGGCCGCCAATCGGCTGCCGTGCCGTTTCTGCCATCGCTGCAACCTCCGACTGCGCCCCAGGGCGCACCGGGGGCGGAGTCAATCATGCCGCCGGGCGCCTGTCATCGGGCAATCGCGCGACCGAATGAAGCAATCTTCGGGCCGGCCGGCCAGTCGATCAGACGTCGAGCGTCGTGCGGCGCTCCCATTCCGAGATCGAGCGCGCAAACTCGTCCCACTCCGCCATCTTCAGGCGCGCATAGCTTGCGACCACGTCCGCCCCGAAGACGGTCCGGGCGAAGCCGCTCTTCTCGAAGAGGCGGATCGCGTCCAGCAGGTAGAGCGGCAGCCGGCGCGCGCCCTTCACCTTGTGGCCGTCGCGATACATGTCGATGTCGAGCCGCCGGCCCGGGTCGCGGGACTGGGCGATGCCGTCGAGGCCGGCCGCCAGGATCGCCGCCTGCCCGAGATAGGGATTGACGGCGGCATCCATCAGCCGCAGCTCGAACCGCCCGGCCTCGGGAATGCGCACCATGTGGGTGCGGTTGTTGCCGCCGTAGGTGATGGTGTTGGGCGACCAGGTGGCGCCCGAGCGCGTGGCCGGCGCGTTGAGCCGCTTGTAGCTGTTCACGGTCGGAGCGAAGAGGGCGCAGAGGTCGGACGCGTGATGCAGCACGCCGGCGAGGAAATGATAGGCAAGCCCGGAGAGGCCGAGTTCCCCACCAGCGTCCTCGAAGAGGTTGCGGCGGCCGGTGGGATCCCACAGCGAGACATGGGCATGGCAGCCCGAACCCGTCAGATGGGCGAAGGGCTTCGGCATGAAGGTCGCGCGCAGCCCGTGCGCCTCGGCCAGCGAGCGCGCCATGAACTTGAAGAAGACGTGGCGGTCGGCCGTCAGCAGCGCGTCGTCATACTCCCAGTTCATCTCGAACTGGCCGTTCGCGTCCTCGTGGTCGTTCTGGTAGGGCCCCCAGCCCAGCTCCTGCATGCCGTCGCAGATCGCGCGAATGACGTCGAAGCGGCGCATCAGCGCCTGCTGGTCGTAGCAGGGCTTGTCGGCCGTATCGCCGGCATCGCCGACGGCGCTGCCGTCGGGCGAGAGGAGGAAGAACTCGCACTCGACACCGGTGCGCATCCGATAGCCGGCCGCCGCCGCCTCGGCGAGCTTCCGCTTCAGGATGACCCGCGGCGCCTGCGCCAGAGGCTGGCCGTTCATCCAGAGGTCGGCGGCGAGCCATGCCACGTCCCGCTTCCAGGGCAGGACCATCAGGCTGGCAGGATCGGGCACGGCGAACATGTCGGCATCGGCCGGCGTCAGGTCGAGATGGGTGGCGAAGCCGGCAAACCCCGCACCCGCCTTCTGCATCCCGCCGATGGCTGCGGCCGGAACGAGCTTGGCCCGGGTGGCGCCGAAGAGGTCGACATAGGCGATGAGGAAATAGGCGATGCCGCGCTCCCGTGCGATCGCCACCAGATCGTCCGCCGCCTTGACCGTCTTCGCCCCCTTCGCCATCACTCGCCCCCCCCCTGTCCAGATTGATGTGACCGCCTGCCGGATGCGATGGCCGTGCCAGCCTAGTACCGGCCGGGTATCCAGCCGGTGCCGGCGAGCGGCACCCCCGCCATCGCCGCCGCCTCGACCGTCAGCGCGGCCAGATCCTCCGGCTCGAGATTGTGCAGGTGCGACTTGCCGCAGGCGCGCGCCAGTGTCTGCGCCTCCAGCACCATGGTCGAGAGGTAGTTGCGCACCCGACGCGCCGCCGCATCGACGTCGAGCCGCGACTCGAGCGCCGGATCCTGGGTCGCGATCCCGACGGGGCAGCGGCCGGTCTGGCAATGGTGGCAGGCGCCGGGCGCGGTGCCGAGCGCGGCATAGTCGGCGACATGGATCGGCCGGTTGCAGTCGAGCGCGATCAGGGCTGCGGTACCGATCGAGACGGCGTCCGCGCCCATGGCCAGCGCCTTGGCGACGTCGGCACCCGAACGGATGCCGCCCGAGATGATCAGCGGCACCTTGCGGTGCATGTCGAGCTCCTGCAGCGCCTCGACCGCCTCGCGCAGCGCCGGCAGGGTCGGGATGCCGACATTCTCGATGAAAACGTCCTGGGTCGCGCCGGTGCCGCCCTGCATGCCGTCGAGCACGATGGCGTCGGCGCCCGACTTGACCGAGAGCTGCACGTCGTAGCGCGGCCGGGCGGCGGCGACCTTGACGTAGATCGGCTTCTGCCAGTCGGTGATCTCGCGCAGCTCCTGGATCTTGATCGCGAGGTCGTCGGGCCCGGTCCAGTCCGGGTGGCGGCAGGCCGAGCGCTGGTCGATGCCGGCCGGCAGCGCCCGCATCGCGGCGATGCGGGGCGTGATCTTCTGGCCAAGCAGCATGCCGCCGCCGCCGGGCTTGGCGCCCTGGCCGACCACCACCTCGATCGCGTCCGCCCGGCGCAGGTCGCGGGGATTGAGCCCGTAGCGCGAGGGCAGCACCTGGTAGACGAGCAGGCTCGACGCCTCCCGCTCCTCGTCGGTCATGCCGCCGTCGCCGGTCGTCGTCGTCGTGCCCATCATCGTCGCGGCACGGCCGAGGGCCGTCTTGGCCGTCGCCGACAGGGCGCCGAAGCTCATGCCGGCGATGGTGATCGGGATCTTGAGGTGCAGCGGCTTCTTGGCGAAGCGCGCGCCGATCACGACGTCGGTCGCGCACTTCTCGCGATAGCCCTCCAGCGGATAGCGCGAGATCGAGGCGCCGAGCAGGACGAGGTCGTCGAAGGTCGGCAGGCGCCGCTTGGCGCCGAAGCCACGGATTTCGTAGATGCCCTCGGCCGCGGCGCGCTGGATCTCGTGGATCGTCTCGGGCGGAAAGCTGGCCGAGCGGCGAATGGGAGCGTTGCCGTCCATGGGGGCTATCTCAGTAGGCGTCGGCGTGGTCGACGTGGAAATGATAGAGCTGCCGGGCGGAGCCGTAGCGGCGGAAGCGCGCCGGGTCGCCGGCGATGCCCGCACGGGCCAGCAGCTCGGCGACGGCAGCGCGGTCGGCGTCGGCCATCGGCTGCTCCTCGCAGTCCGCGCCGAGGCTCGCGACCGTCCCCTGGACATAGATGACTGCCTCGTACAGCGAATCGCCGAGGTCGCCCCCGGCATCACCGCAGACGACCAGCCGCCCGGCCTGGGCCATGAAGGCGCTCATGTGGCCGACCGACCCGCCGACGACGATGTCGACGCCCTTCATGGAAATGCCGCAGCGGGCCGACGCGTCACCTTCGATGACGACGAGCCCGCCATGGCCGGAGGCTGCGGCCGCCTGGGAGGCGTTGCCGCGCACGCGCACGCTGCCCGACATGATGTTCTCGGCGACGCCGACGCCGGCATGGCCGTCGATGACGACATCCGCCGCCTCGTTCATGCCCGCACAATAGTAGCCGACATGCCCCCGGACGGTGACGGCGAGCGGCAGGGTCAGCCCCGCCAGCAGCGCATGGCGACCGCCGGGATTGACGACGGTCCAGGTGCGTTCGTTGGTATCGCCCGGCAGGTCGTGCAGGCGCTGGTTGAGGTCGCGGACGCTGGTCTCTTCGAGATCGACGGTGATCACGCGCGACCCCAGGCATAGACGGTGGCCGGCTCCGGCTCCCAGACCTTCGCGCGATCGGCGCCGGGCAGCGGGGCGATCGCCTTCCACTCCGACCCCATGGCGACCCAGTCGTCGGTCTCGGCCAGGATGGCGGGTTTGCAGGCGACGGGATCGCGCAGCACCGCGAACCCCTCCCGGGTGCCGACCGCGAAGGTGTAGAAGCCGTCGAGGTCGTCGAGGCCGGCGCGCATCGCATCGGCGAGGCTGTCGCCCTGCTGCAGGCGATGGGCGAAGTAGCCGGCGGCGACCTCGCTGTCGTTGTCGGTGTCGAAGCGGATGCCGGCCCGCGCCAGGTTGCGCCGCAGCCGGTTGTGGTTCGAGAGCGAGCCGTTGTGGACGAGGCAGAGTTCCGACCCGACCGCGAAGGGGTGGGAATGCTCGGTCGTGACCGCGCTCTCGGTCGCCATGCGGGTGTGGCCGAGCGCGTGCGTCCCGTCCATGCCGGCGAGATCGAAGCGCCGGGCGACCGCCTCCGGCCCGCCCATGTCCTTGAAGACCTCGATCGAGCGCCCGAAGCCCATCACCCGGACTTCCGGATGCTGGCGGGCGAGCCATGCGCGCGCCGGCGCCTCGGCCGCCGCGGTGGTCAGGACCGCATGGTTGCCCCTCTGGGCGGCCGTGGTCGCCGCGTCGAGCGCCAGCCCGAAGGCCGTCGCCAGCGCCTCCCAGTGGAAGGCCGGATCGGGATGAAAGAGGGTGATCTTCACGGCACCCTCCGCCGCCGGCCGGCGATAGACGGCGAAGCCGGCGCTGTCCGGCCCGCGGTCGCCCATCTCCACCAGCATCCGCGATAGGTGCCGCCCCAGGTCGGGCCGCAGCGCCGCATTCTTCAGGAACAGTCCGACGATTCCGCACATGGCGGGGATTCTAGGAGCGCTAGCGGCGACACCGCAATCGAAAGCAACGAAGTTTCCTTACAGGAAATCGCGGCCTACCGCTCCTCCCGCTCCGACACGATCACCGACAGGAACCGGATCGGCAGGCGGCGCAGTTCCTCCGGCCCGTGCGGGGCGTCGGCATCGAAGAGGAGGGAGTCGCCGGGGCGCATCAGCCATGCCTTGGCGCCGTGGCGGTAGACGACCTCGCCCGCCAGGATGTGGATGAATTCCTGCCCGGCATGCTGGAAGACGGGGAAGACGTCCGACTGTTCGGTCAGCGTGATCAGGTAGGGTTCGACGGCGATGCGCTTGCCGATGCCGTGCCCGAGGAGCTGGTACTGGTGGCCGGCACGAGTGCCGCGGCGTTCGATCGCGAGCCCCTGGCCGGCCGGAACGAAGACGGCGTCGCGCTGCTCCTCGAAGGAGCGCAGGAAGGCGGTGACGGGCACCGCCAGCGCCTCGGCCAGCCGCTGGATGGTGGCGAGCGAGGGCGAGGTGCGGCCGTTCTCGATCTTCGACAACATCCCGACCGAGAGGCCGGCGCGCGCCGCGAGCGCGGCGACGGTGAGCCCATGGCGCTGCCGCAGGCCGCGGACCGCCCGGCCGATCGCCGCCTCCAACCGCCCCTCCGGCGGGCGATGCGCCGGATCGGACGGGCCGGAAGCGGCGGGGCGCTTCATGCGGCCAGGTCTTCGATCCTGGGCGAGGCTTCGAGGAGTGCGCGCGTGTAGGCGTGCTGCGGGTTGTCGAAGATCGCGTCGCGGGTGCCGGTCTCCACCACCAGCCCCTGTTCCATCACCGCGACCCGGTCGGCGATCTGGGCCACTGCGGCCAGATCGTGCGAGATGAAGAGGCAGGCGAAGCCATGCTGCTCCTGCAGCCGCTGCAACAGCGTCAGCACCTGCTGCTGGATGGTCATGTCGAGGGCGGATACAGGTTCGTCGGCGACGACGAAGGCGGGGCGCCGAACCAGCGCGCGGGCGATGGCGACGCGCTGGCGCTGCCCGCCCGAGAGCGCATGCGGGTGCCGGTCGGCGAAGCCGGCGAGGCCGACCTCCTCCAACACCTCGGCGACGCGGGCCTCCCTGGCCCGGCGATCCATGTCCTCGGCATGGCGCAGCGGCTCGGCCACGATCGGACCGACGCGCATCCGCGGATCGAGCGAGGAGTAGGGGTCCTGGAAGACGAGCTGGCAGGCGAGGCGGAAGCGCCGCATCGCCGCCCGGTCGCTGGCCGCGATATCGGTGCCGGCAAACTGGATATGTCCAGCGCGGGCCGGCACCAGGCCGAGGATGGCACGGCCGAGCGTCGTCTTGCCCGAGCCGCTGCCGCCGACGACGGCCAGCACCTCGCCCGGCCGGACATCGAGGCTGACGCCCTTGACGGCATGCACCGGATGGGACGGCCGGAACATGCGCTTGCGGCCGGGGAACACGACCTCGAGATCGCGGACCGAGACGATGGGCTTCGCATCCGCCGGCACGGGGCGGGCGGGGCCGCGGCGCGGCAGCGCGCCGACCAGCGTCTGGGTGTAGGGCTGCTGCGGGCGCAGCAGGATGTCGCGCGACGGACCCGCCTCGACGACCTTGCCCTGTTCCATGACGACGGCATTCGCGGCGTAGCGCCCGACCAGACCGAGATTGTGGGTGATGAGGATGACGGCGGTGCCGTTGTCGCGCGTCAGCTCGACCATGAGGTCGAGCACCTCGCGCTGGGTCAGCGTGTCGAGCGCCGTCGTCGGCTCGTCGGCGAGCAGCAGCTTGGGCTGCAGCAGCATGACGGCCGCCAGCATGATCCGCTGCCGCATGCCGCCCGAGAATTCGTGCGGAAAGGCGGCGAGGCACCGGTCGGGGTCGTTGATCTGGACCCGTGCCAGCATCTGGCGGCAGAGCCGCAGCACCTCGTCCCTGGGCAGCCGGCGGTGCAGTTCCAGCCCCTCGGCGAGCTGGGCGCCGATCGAGAGTGCGGGATTGAGCGAGACCATCGGCTCCTGGAACACCATGCCGATGCCGGGGCCACGCATGGCGCGCATCTGCGCCGGCGTCATGGCCGACAGATCCTGGCCGTCGAAGACGATGCGGCCGCCGCTGCGCCGGACGCCGGGCGGCAGCAGGTCGAGCACGGAGCGCGCCGCCATCGTCTTGCCGCTGCCGGATTCGCCGACCAGCGCCATGATCTCGCCCGGCTGCAGCGAGAAGGACACCCGGTCGACGACCGCGCGGTCGCCGGCGGTCACCGAAAGGTCGGTGACCGAGAGGAGCGGAGCCTGGGTCATGCCGCCCCCATGCGCGGATCGAGCTTGTCGCGGAGCGCGTCGCCCAGGAGGTTGATGCCGAGCAGGGTGAGCGCGATGCAGAGGCCGGGGGCGATCGACAGCCACGGCGCCTGGTCGAGATAGGGCCGCGCGGCCGACAGCATGTTGCCCCAGGTCGGGGCGGGCGGCGGCACGCCGAGACCGAGGAAGCTGAGGGCGCTTTCGGCGAGCACCACCCAGCCGAACATGCTGGTCGCCAGCACGACGATGGGGGCGACGCAGTTCGGCAGGACGTGGCGGGCCATCGTGTAGACCTCGCTGTTGCCGATGACCCGCGAGGCCTCGATGTATTCGCGCTCGCGCACCGACAGCACGGTGGCGCGCACGACGCGGACGACCGAGGGCGAATAGGCAAGGCCGAGCGCCAGGATGATCCCCCACTTGTTCGGGCCGATCACCGCCATCAGCCCGAGCGCGAGCAGGATGCCCGGGAAGGCGAGCAGCGTGTCGTTCACCGCCATCAGCACCCGGTCGAGCCAGCCGCGGACGAAGCCGGCCAGCACGCCGATGACGACGCCCAGAATGACCGCCGCCGCCACCGTCAGCAGCGCGACGAGCGCGCTCGTCGCCGCGCCGGCCATCAGGCGGCTGACGACGTCGCGTCCGAACTCGTCGGTGCCGAGCCAGAAGAGGTCGGTCGGCGGCCGCAGGCGCGCGCGCAGGTTGATGCGCAGCGGGTCGTACGGAGTCCAGAAGGTGGCCGTCGCGCTGACGGCCACGAGCAGGCCGATCAGCGTCCCGCCGATGACGGCATTGGCGCGCACGCGCATCCGCCGCCTCATTCCGCCGCCACGCGCGGATCGAACACCGGATAGAGCAGGTCCACGAGCAGGTTCACCAGGACGTACATGATGGCGACGAAGAGCAGGCATCCCTGCACGACCGGATAGTCGCGGGCGAAGATGCCGTCGACGAGGAGGCGCCCGAGGCCGGGCAGGGTGAAGACGGTCTCGATCACCGCGATGCCGCCCAGCAGGTTGCCGAGAATCAGGCCGAGCAGGGTCCAGGTCGGCGCAAAGGCGTTGGGCAGGGCGTGCCGCCACAGCACGCGCCCCTCCGGCACGCCCTTGGCTCTGGCATGGGTGATGTATTCCAGGCGCAGCACTTCGATCGTCGCCGCCCGCGCCATGCGGGTGATGACGCCGATCTCAATCAGGGTCAGGGTCGCGATGGGCAGGATGACATAGGCCAGCGCGCGGCCGAAATCCTCGCCGAACGACACGTAGCCGACGACCGGCAGCCAGCCGAGCTTGACCCCGAAGAACAGCAGCATCAGCAGCCCCAGCCAGAAGCTGGGGATCGAGAGCAGCATCGTCGCGCCGCCGACGATCAAGAGGTCGCCGAGGCTGTTCTGGCGCCACGCGGCGAGCATGCCGGCCGGCACCGCAACCAGCGTCGCCAGCACCACGGCGACGATGACGATGCTGGCGCTGACCTGGAAACGGTCGAAGATCAGCGGCAGAACCGGCAGGTCGTTGGTGATCGACCGCCCGAGATCGCCGACGGCGACGTTGCCCAGCCAGTAGAGGAACTGCATCGCGATCGGCTGGTCGAGGCCGAGCTGCGCCCGCAGCTCGGCCAGCGTCTCTTCCGTCGCCGTGTCACCCAGCATGAGCTGGGCCGGATCGCCCGGAACCAGCCGCAGGAGGACGAAGACCGCCAGCGCGACGAGGAGCGCGGTCGGCACCGTCATCAGGAGACGGTGGAGGATATAGCGCAACACGGACCGAACGGCCTCCGGCGAGGGAAAGGCGACGCGACGCTATTGCAGCGTCACGCCCCACAGACGGGGCTGGCCGGCGGCCCAGCCCTTGTACCCCTTGACCCGGGGACCGGTCGCCGAGATGTCGACGCCGTTGTAGAGCACCAGCATCGGCACGTCGGCGAGGAACATGCCGTGCAGGCGATCGAAGCGTTCCTGACGCTTCGCCCGGTCGGCCGACACCATCGCCTCCGACAGCAGCTTCAGCGCCTCCGGATTGTCCCAGACCTTGCGCGGCTGCGTCGCCTTGGGGCCGCTCATCATCTCGAAGTTCAGCGCGGCGTCGAGGCGGGCCGAGTAGGAGAACGACATCATCTGGTAGTTGCCCTTGAGATAGCGATCGAGCTGCGTCGCCCACTCGAGCACTTCGATCTCGGCATTGACGCCCACCTGCTGCAGCATCGCCTGCCCGAGGACGGCGGCATCGAACATCGGCCCGTACCGCTTGTTGGTCAGGATCTTGATCGGCTGGCCGCGATAGCCGGCTTCGGCGAGCAGCTTCCTGGCAAGGGCCGGATCGGCCTTGGCCCGCTCCTTCTGCTTGGCGCTGTAGTAGGAACTGGGGACCGGGATCACGGAGGCGTTCGGAGTCCCCGTGCCCTTGGTGACGCCGGCGGTGATCTCGGCCGTGTCGATGGCGTGCGCGATGGCCCGGCGGATGCGCACGTCCTGCAGCAGCGGATCGGTCGTCTGCAGCAGGAAGCCCGAGACGGACATGGTCGGCGCCATGTCGACCGTGATGTCGCCCCGCCGCTTGAGTTCTTCCAGATCGTCGGCGGACACGTCGGGCGCGACGTCGATCGAGCCGGCGAGCAGTGCTGCCTTGGTCGCGGCCGGGTCGGGAATGACGAGGAAGCGCACGCGCTCGACCTCGACCTTCTTGCCGCCGACATAGCCGTCCCGCGGGCCGGGCAGCGAGCGATAGCCGGCGAAGCGCTCCAGCTCGACATACTGGCCGCGCTTCCACTCGCCGAACTTGAACGGACCGGTCGCGATCGGGCCCTTCCACTTGCCGTCGGCGTCGACGGAATCCTTGTGGAGGATGGCCGAGCCGCCGCAGTCCGGCCGCGCCGTCATGGACAGGAACAGCGCGGTCGGCTTGTCGATCCGGAAGACCACCGTGCGCGGGCCGGTCACCTCGACCGCCTCGATCCGGGTCTGTCCCTTGCCGCCGAACTCGGACTGGCAGCGCCACTTGGTGGCGGGATCGAGATAGCGCTTCCAGGTCCAGGCGACGTCCTCTGCCGTGACCGGCTGGCCGTTGTGGAAGACGAGCCCGTCGCGGAGGACGAACGTGTATGCCTTGCCGTCCGGCGAAACGTCGATCTTCTCCGCGAGCAGCGGCGCCACGTCGCCCTTCTCGGTGAGGCCGACCAGGCCCTCCAGGACATGCATCATGACGGCGTCGGTATTGCCGTCGCGATTGACGCCGGGATCGTTGGTGCGGATGTCCGCATTGAGCGCGACCCGCAGCACTCCCGGCTCCTGGGCGACCGCAGCGGCCGGCAGGAGCAAGGGCGATGCGATCAGCGAGAGAGCAAGGGCGGCGCGGCGCATGGTGGCGTCTCCGGCATGGTCTGACCAGTCGCCCAACTATGCGTTTCATGAAAAGGAAGTGCAACGCCCCGTTCGCATGATCGTCGCTTCCGCCGACATGCAGCCGCACCCTCCATCTCAGCTTCGTGGCCCAGATGGTTGTTTCGCCGAGGGTCGATCGCTACGATCGGCCGGTTGCGGGGGAATCGCCATCGATGCTGAACGAACGTCTCGACGCGCTGGGTGACAATCCATTCTACCGGCTGGCCACTCTGCTCGCCGGGCGCCAGCCGCTCGCGAACGAGACGCCGCTGCTGATGTCGGCCGGCGAACCGCAGCACCCGCCCCCGGCCCTGCTGGCCGAGACAGTGGCCCGGAACGCCCATCTCTGGGGCCGGTATCCCGGAAACGAGGGCGATCCGGCCTTCCGGCGTGCCGTGGCGGCCTGGCTGCAGCGCCGCTACAAGCTGCCCGAGGGGATGATCGACCCGGATCGGCAGATCCTGCCGCTGTCCGGCACCAAGGAGGGCCTCTACATGCTGGCCCAGGTCGCGGTGCCGGCAGAGAAGAACGGGCGGCGCCCGACCGTGCTGCTGCCCAACCCATACTATCATGTCTACAGCGCCGCCGCGGCGATGTCGGGGGCCGAGCCCGTGTTCCTGCCGGCGACCCGGCAGTCCGGGTTCCTGCCCGACCTCGACGCCATTCCCGAAGAATTGCTCGCGCGGTGCGCCGTCTTCTATCTCTGCTCGCCCGCCAACCCGCAGGGCGTGCTCGCGGGTCTCGATTACCTGAAGCGGCTCATCGAACTGGCCCGCCAGCACGATTTCCTGCTGGTCGCCGACGAGTGCTACGCCGAGATCTATGACGCCGCCGCGCCGTCGGGCGCGCTCGAGGCCGCGGCCGAACTCGGCGGCGCGACCGACCATGTCGTCGTCATGCACTCCCTGTCCAAGCGGTCCAGCGCGCCCGGCATCCGTTGCGGTTTCGTCGCCGGCTGTCCGGAGGTAATCCGGCTGTTCACCCGGCTGCGCAGCTATGGCGGCCCGAGCGTGCCGATGCCGCTCCTGGCGGCGGCGACCGCGCTGTGGGAGGAGGAGACGCACGTCACCGAGAACCGCAATCTCTATCGGCAGAAGTTCGACATCGCCGAGCGGCTGCTGGGCGGGCGCTACGGCTTTTACCGGCCGCCCGGCGGCTTCTTCCTCTGGCTCGATGTGGGCGATGGCGAGGAGGCGACGAGCCGCCTGTGGACCGAGGCCGGGATCAAGGTGGTGCCCGGCGGCTATATCGCGCGCCCTGACGCCGACGGCCGCAATGTCGGCAAGCCCTATATTCGCGTCGCCCTGGTTCATGACGCCGAGACGGTCGAGGCCGGACTCGACCGCATGGTCCGCGTCCTGGGCTGACGCAGGACCGGCCCGACGAAGAAAGCGACGATGGCCAGAGGCAATTTCAGCCGGGAGGCGATGACGCGCGGTCTGATGGAGCGCGCCGCCGGCGGCACCGAGACGGTATCGCGCTTTCTCCGGCGCCGCCTGGAAGAGACGGCCGGCATCCTGCTGTTCGCCCTCGGCGTGGCGTTCCTGGTGGCGCTCGTCACCTACGATCGCGGCGATCCGTCCTTCAATCGGGCCGTCGACGCGCCGGTGCACAATCTGATGGGCCACAGCGGAGCCTATGCCGCCGACCTGCTGTGGCAGAGCATCGGCCTGGCGGCGCTGCTGATCCCGGTCGTATTGCTGGCTTGGGGCTGGCGGCTGGCGGCGCATCGGCTCGTCAATCGCGCGGCCTTCCGGCTGATCGCCTTCTTCCCGACCGTCCTCGGCCTGGCGGCCATGCTGTCGCTGCCGCCGGCGGCGCCCGGATGGTGGCTGCAGGGCGGGTGGGGCGGCTTCACCGGCATGCTGCTGCTGCAGCGCCTGGCGGCACTGGAGCAGACGCTGGGGCCCGTGGGCTACGGGATCCTGCTGTTCGTCGTGACGCTCGCCACCGGCGTCGGCTGTGCCTATGTCATCGGCCTTTCACGGGCGGAGTGGAGCGGCGCCGGCAAGGGTGCGGGCCGTGCGGGTGGGCTGGTGACGCGGGGGATCACCGCCCTCGGCAACCTGCTGCTGGGGCTGTGGGACCAGATGCGGCCACCGGCACGCCCCGCCGCAGCCGGTCGCGCGGCCGCGCCACGCCCCGCCGCACCGCGCGCCAGGCCGGCACCCGCCGCCGAACGGGTGGAACCGGTATTCGCGCGACAGGGCGCCGCGCCGCCGCCCGAGGAGCCGGAGGACGAACCGGAACCGGAACTCGAAACGGACCGACCGACGCCGCCGCCGCGGGCGGTTCCGCAGACCGCCGCGACCCCGGTGCCCGCGATTCCCGACCCGCGCCGGCCGACCGTGGCCGTCGACCTGGGCGCGAAGCGCCAGCCCGCCCCGAAGCGGACCGGCGGCAAGCAGGCCGCGCTCGACCTCTCCGTCGACGGCGAGTACCGGCTGCCCCCGCTGGATCTGCTGGCGCCGATCCCGCCGACGATCGACGCGGGCATCGACGAAGCCGCCCTCTCCAACAATGCCAAGCTGCTGGAGGGCGTGCTCGAGGATTTCGGCGTCAAGGGCCGGATCGTGAAGGTGCGCCCCGGACCGGTGGTGACGCTGTACGAGCTGGAACCGGCGCCGGGCACGAAGTCATCGCGCGTGATCGGCCTGGCCGACGATATCGCCCGGTCGATGAGCGCCGTTTCGGTGCGCGTGGCCGTCGTGCCGGGGCGCAACGTCATCGGCATCGAGCTGCCCAACCGCAAGGCCGAGACGGTGTGGATGCGCGAGCTGCTGTCGGCCGATGCCTATGAGAAGACATCGGCCCAGCTCATGCTGGCCATCGGCAAGGACATCGGCGGCGCCCCGGTCATCGCGGACCTGGCGCGGATGCCGCACCTGCTGATCGCCGGCACCACCGGATCGGGCAAGTCGGTCGGCATGAACGCGATGATCCTGTCGCTGCTGTATCGGCTGCCGCCGGACCGCTGCAAGTTCATCATGATCGATCCGAAGATGCTGGAACTCTCCGTCTATGACGGGATTCCGCATCTGCTGGCGCCGGTGGTGACCGATCCCCGCAAGGCCGTGGTCGCGCTGAAATGGACCGTGCGCGAGATGGAGAACCGCTACCGCGCCATGTCCCAGCTGGGCGTGCGCAACGTGGAGGGGTTCAATTCGCGCCTCGCCGAGATGGCCAAGCGCGGCGAGGCCGGGAAGCGGCGGGTCCAGACCGGCTTCGACCCCGAAACCGGCGAGCCCGTCTTCGAGGAACAGCCGTTCGACCTGAGGCCACTGCCCTTCATCGTCGTCGTCGTCGACGAGATGGCCGACCTGATGCTGGTCGCGGGCAAGGACATAGAGGCGGCCATCCAACGCTTGGCCCAGATGGCCCGGGCGGCCGGCATCCACATCATCATGGCGACGCAGCGTCCTTCGGTCGATGTCATCACCGGCACGATCAAGGCGAACTTCCCGACCCGGATCAGCTTCCAGGTCACCTCGAAGATCGACAGCCGGACGATCCTGGGCGAGGCTGGCGCCGAGCAACTGCTCGGCCGCGGCGACATGCTCTACATGGCCGGCGGCGGGCGCATCACCCGCGTCCACGGCCCCTTCGTCCGCGACGAAGAGGTCGAGGAAGTCGTGAAGTTCCTGAAGGCCCAGGGCGAGCCCGCCTATCTCGACGAGGTCACCGAGGACGAGATCGGCAGCGACGGCGCCAGCGGCGCCAGCGGCGACGACGACGGCGACTCGGACGGGCTCTACGAACAGGCGGTGCAGATCGTCATCCGCGAGCGCAAGGCGTCGACCAGCTTCATCCAGCGCCACCTGCAGATCGGCTACAATCGCGCGGCGCGCCTCGTCGAGCGCATGGAGGCGGCCGGCGTCATCAGCTCCGCCAACCATGTCGGCAAGCGCGAGGTCCTGTGGAAGCATTCGGACGGCGGCTGAACCGGCCGCCGCTCGCGGACAGGGCGAACGCAACACCGGTTTCGTCACCCGCTCGATCCGTGGTCCGATAGCCGGATGCCATGATCCTGACCCCGGCGGGGGCGAGCGGAGCCGGCGATGCAGGTCGATCTGTTCCGGGACGTTCTCGTACCGGCCATCGGCGGGCTCGGCATCTTCATGCTGGGGCTGGACTTCATGGCCAACGGCATCCAGTCCCTGGCCGTCAACCGCCTGCGCCGCGTGCTGGCGCAGATCGCCGGCACCCCGATCCGCGGTCTCCTCGCCGGCACGCTCATCACCGGCCTCATCCAGTCGAGCACCGCGATGACGGTCATGGTCGTCGGCCTCGTCAACGCGGGCATCCTCGGTCTGCGGCCCGCGATCAGCGTCATCATGGGCGCCAACATCGGCACCACCCTGACCAATGCCCGGATCGCCCTGCCGCTCGGCCTCTGGGGCTTTTGGTCGCGGGGCTGTCGGGACTGGGCATGGTGTTCGCGCGCACGGCCACCGTCCGGAACCTGTGCCAGACGCTGCTCGGCTTCAGCCTGATCTTCTACGGCCTGTCGATGCTCACGGCCGGTCTGCGCCCGCTCCGCGCGATGCCGGAGGTGATGGCCGTCATCTCGGGCCTCCGGACCGACGACTATGCGGGCGTCCTCTACTGCATCATCGCGGCGGCCGGCCTGACGGCGCTGATCCACTCCTCGTCCGCGACGATCGGCATCGTGATGGGGCTGGTGGGTCCGGCGTCCTCGACTGGCAGACGGCGCTCGCCTTCTCCCTCGGCGCCGATCTCGGGACGACCGCCACGTCCTTCATCGCGTCCCTCAACCTGTCGCGCACAGCCGACATTGGTCTACGGACATACGACCTATCCGCTGGTTCCGGTCGCAGTCGGCGTCTACTCGATCGGGTTCAACACCTCTTCCTGCACATCGCCGAAGGCCGCCCCGGCGCACCGGACGACCGGGCCGAGCACCGCTTCGCCATCGACGTGCTGGGGCGGGAAATCCGCGACTATGCCGCGGCGCTCTTTCACGACCGGATGGACCTGCGGGAGGGCCGGTTGGTCGGCAGCCTGGTCGCCGAGGCCGATCTCGTCTCGGATCTCGGCGAAGTGCTGTACCGCATGGCCGACCGGGTGGTCGGTGCCGAGTTCTCGCCGGCCGGGCGGGAACTCGCGGGCCGGCTCTTCCACCAGATGGCCGTGGCGCTGGAGACGCTCGATCCGGCGCCGGCCCGATCGGCGACGGTCGTCGTCCCGGCGCTCCTCAACCGGACGGTCGCGCCGAGGCTCCGTCAGCAGGACCAGCCATCGCGTGAGTGTACTCGGCGCGTTGCAGCTATCCGGCCTCCGACAGCTCGATCCAGGCCAGAACCGTGCTCGGCACCGCATCGAGGGCGATCGTTTCCCCCGGTGACAGTCGGATCGCATCCGCCGGCTCGATGACGGCATCCGCGTCGACCCCGGGAAGGGCAGCCCGGCCGCGCAGCAGTACCGCGAGCGTGACCGGCGCCGTCGCCGCCAGACGCTCCGGACCGGTCACCGGGCGCCGGGTCACCCGATGACGCCAGCGTTCGCGCCGGGTCATGACGTTGAGTGCGACGACCGGCCCGGCAAGCAGCCGGCAATCGGTCGCCACGTCGCCCGGAAACGAAAAGGGCGCCGCAACCTGGTCGAGCTGCACCGGTGCTCCCGCCGGGGACAGCTCGACGCCGTCACCTTCGGCGACCAGGAACGTCCGGTCGATCCCGGGAAAGACCGAGAACGGGCCGGACGCCGTGATCCAGGCACGGCTGACACGCCACTCCATGGTGATCCAGTCGGCGTCGGGCAGGTGCGCGGCCACATCCTCGGCTTCGCCGCCGCCATTCTTCCAGGGGATGCGCCGACGGCCGGCAGCACGCAGGATCCCGGCCATGTTCAGCGCACCACCGCCATCTGCCGCGGATCGAATTCGATCCAGACACCGGCGCCGACTTCGAAGATGTCGAACGGCGGGGCGGCGACCCGCAGGCGCTGCCCGCTACCGGGCAGGGTGACGCCGTAGTCCCAGGTCTCCCCGAGGAAGACCCGGCTGGAGACGGACGCCGGCAGGCTGGGAACGCCCCCCGGGGGCGTCGCCCGGTGGAGACGCATGCCCTGGGGCCGGATCGACACCGAAGCCGCCTCGGCACCATCCGGCGGCACGAGCCCGAGAAGATCGCGCGGCAGGGCGAAGCCCCCGTCGAAGCCGATCTCGGCTTCGTCCCAGCGGGCCTGCAGAAGGTTGGTCCGGCCGATGAAGCCCGCCACGAAGCGGGTCGCGGGCTGGGTGTAGAGGCGATGGGGGACGTCGACCTGCTCGATCCGACCGCCATGCATCACGGCAATGCGATCGGAGGTCGCCATCGCTTCGGCCTGATCGTGCGTGACGTAGACGGTCGTGATCCGGAACTCGTCGTGCAGCCGCCGGATCTCGAAGCGCATCTCCTCGCGGAGGTTGGCGTCGAGATTGGACAAGGGTTCATCGAGCAGCAGCACCGAGGGCTGCACGACGATCGCCCGGGCCAGCGCCACACGCTGTTGCTGCCCGCCCGACAGCTCCGCCGGATAGCGCCCCGAAAGGTGACCCATCTGCACGACTTCGAGGATCTCGCCGACACGGCGGCGGATCTCGCTCGTGGGCAGCTTGCGCAGCTGGAGGCCGAAGGCGACGTTCTCCGCCACGGTCATGTTGGGCCAGATGGCGTAGCTCTGGAAGATCATCGACATGCGCCGGCGCTCCGGCGGCAGCACCGAGCCCGGTTGCGACACTACCTCGCCGTCGAGTTCGATGCGACCGGCCGTCGGCTCCACGAAGCCGGCGATCATGCGCAAGGTCGTCGTCTTGCCGCAGCCGGACGGTCCGAGCAGGGAGACGAACTCGCCTTCCTCGAGCGCGAGGTCGACGCCGTCGACGACCATCGTCCGGCCGAATGCCTTGCCGACCCGATCGAGAACCAGACGAGGCATGTCCGCGCCTTCCCGTGGCTCCGGAGCCCGGCGAGCGCCGTCCATATCCGGAGGTCGCCCGCAGGCCGCAGGATCGTCACCGTAACAGCGGCGTGGAATCCTTGTAAACGGCAGCATGATCTTGCCGGATCGCGCGACGCGGGCGCGCGCCGACCCCCGCGGAAGTTGCATGGAAAGCCCCGCCCGCGCCTTGCGTTTGCCGCATTCCGCTGGCTTCATCGCCGGCTGCAATCCCGCCCGCAAGCGGGCTCCGAACAAGCTGTACCGCCGAGGAACCGATGCGTGATCCGCAGCAGCCCGCAGGGCGACGCTCCATACTGGCGATGGCCTTCGCCGCCCTCCTGGTCGGTACGGCGTTTCCGTGGGCCGCATTCGCGCAACCCGCGGCCGCCGCGCTGACGCCCGAGCAGCAGGCCACCGTCGCCCGCGTCGAAAGCTACCTCTCCGGAGTGCGGACGCTGCAGGCGCGCTTCGTTCAGGTCGCGTCGAACGGCGCCTATGCCGAGGGTACGTTCTACCTGTCCCGGCCGGGCAAGCTGCGTTTCGAATACGATCCCCCGACCCCCCTGCTGATCGTATCCGACGGGACGGTGGTCTACTCCTACGACACCGGCCTGAAGCAGACGACGCAGATCCCGGTCAACCTGACCCCGCTCTGGTTTCTCCTGCGCGAGCGCATCCGGTTCTCCGGCGACATCACGGTGACGAAGTTCGAGCAACAGGGCGGCGTTCTCCGCATCACGCTCGTCCAGACGAAGGATCCGGGCGCTGGTTCGGTCGAGCTGGCGTTCCAGACCGAGCCGCTCGCCCTGCGCCAATGGACCGTGACGGACGCACAGGGCATCACCACCAATATCGCCCTGACGGAAGCCCGTCAGGACGTGCGCCTCGACGGCAAGCTCTTCGTCTTCACGGAGGACATGCCGCAGGGAATCCAACAGCACCAGTGACCGCGACCGCGGGCTGGCGTGCCCGCCGTTCCATGCCGCCAGCGGTGGCCGCAGCCGTCTTCGGGGTGGCAATCCTCGCGGAAGGGGCGGTGCCGGCCGCGGCCCGCGCCGACATCCCCGGCTGCGACCGGTTGGCGGGATTGCCGCAACCCTGGCTCGGCCACGACGAGGCTCCTCGGCCCCGGGCCGGACCTCCCTTCGCACGCATCGAGACGGCGGCTGCAATCACCGCCTGTCGAGCCTCCGTCGCAGAGCGGCCCGATCATGTCCGCGCCCACTTCCAGCTGGGGCGGGCCCTGGACAAGGCGCAGCGCTGGGAAGAAGCCGTCGAGCACTACCGCCGCGCCGCCGAGGCATCCTACGCGCCCGCCCAGACCAGCCTCGGCCTGCTCTATGAGGACGGCCGCGGCGTGCCGCAGGATCCGGCCACCGCGATGCGCTGGTATCGGCTGGCGGCGATCCAGAGCTATCCGCCGGCCGACACGGCGATCGGCCTGCTCTACCTGGAGGGTCGGGGAACGCGTCGCGACGAGCGCGAGGCGGCCCGCTGGTTCCGGCAGAGCGCCGAGCGCGGCGACCCGCTGGGCCAGCTCATGCTCGGCCGCCTGTTCCAGCAGGGGCGCGGGGTGGTCGCCGACGAGATGGCCGCGGCCGAATGGATCGGCCGGGCCGCCCGCCAGGGCGACGCCGAGGCTCAGGCCGCATATGGCTTCATCTTGCAGACAGGGCGCGGCGTTCGGGCAGACCCGGCCGAGGCCGCCCGCTGGTTCCGCCGCGCGGCCGAACAGGACGACATTGCTGCCCAGAGCCAGCTGGGATGGATCCACGAGCAGGGGATCGGCGTCCCCGCGGACGATGCCGAGGCGGCGCGGTGGTACCAGCGCGCCGCACGCGCCGGCGCGGCCGATGCGCAGCGCAATCTTGCGTGGCTCTATCAGCAGGGCCGCGGCGTCGCGCAGGATCTGAACCAGGCCGCGCGCTGGTACGAGGCGGCGGCGACGCAGGGCGATGCCCGGGCGCAGGTGGCGCTCGCCTGGCTGCACGAGCAGGGCATGGGCGTGCCGGTCGACGAAGCCGCGGCCGAGCGGCTGTACCGGGCGTCCGCCGCCCAGGGTTTCTGGCAAGGGCAGAATGGCCTCGCCTGGTTCCTCGCGATCCGCGGGCGCAACCTGCCGGAAGCCCTTCGCCAGGCGCGCGCCGCGGCGGCGCAGCAGCCGAAGTCGGGCGACGTCCTCGACACGCTCGGCTACACGCTGTTCCGCAACGGCCGGCTGGCCGAGGCCGAGGAAATCCTGGAGCGGGCGCGGCACCTGGACGCCGTCGAACCGGCCCGGGTCCGGGAGCATTTGGGCGACGTCTATGCTGCCCAGGGACGCCGTGACGAGGCCCGGGGGGAATGGCGGGCCGCTCTTGCCGCGCGACCGGCGGCGAGCCAGCTTCTCCGCCTGCAGGAGAAGCTGCGCACGCGGTGAGAGCCGCTCAGCGGGCGCGTGCGGCGCCGAGCGGGGCGGGCGCTCCGGCGAGGATCGTACCGGGGGGCCACCCGGCGATCTCCAGCACCATCTTGTCGAGCATGGCCCTGGCGAAGTCGGCGCGATCGGACGCCGCCATGACGAACGCCCCAGGCCCGCCGATCACGTCCCGCTCGTAGTACTCGACGAGCCATGGCCGGCCGCCAGGCCCGGTCCGACCGTTCTCGACCACCGCCAGGGCGTTGACCGTGATCCCGGCGGCGACGGCGGCGTCGCGCGCAGCCGGCGCCGGCACGGTCGCGCGCATGTCGGCATTGTCGCCCGAGATGTCGATCACCCGGCGGGTCGGCTGACAGCCGCAGTTGGCGAGCAGGCGGCCTGCGTGATCGATCGCGTCCCCGATCGCGTTGTAGCTCTGGAGCGAGCGCGGTGCGGCCAGGATCGCCCCGGCCAGCGCCGAGGCCGAGGCGCGGTCCCCGACCAGCGTCCAGTCGACCACCGTCTCCGGCCGCCCCGGCGAACCCCATTCGACATAGGCGACGGCGATCCGGCCGATCGGCCCGCCCAGGATCGCCTGCACCACCCGCGGGTTCGCGACGGCGGCGGCGATACCCTCCCGTTGCAGGCGGAACTCCGCCTCGTCGATGCTGCCGGAGGCGTCGGCGGCCAGGACCAGGGCCGTATCGACCGGGGTTTGCGCGAAGCCGGGCGGGACCGGAAAGACGGCCAGCAGCACGGCGAAGAGGATTCTGCGGCATGAAATGGCGATCATGGAATGGCTCCACAGTCTGGCCCGTTCCGTGCAATCATAGGGCCATCCGGGGTTGTCGCCCCGCTGCCAATTCGGCCGCTGCCACTCCAACGAGTCATCGAGATCGGCGCATGACCCTGCCTGCCAGCCCGCCCATCGTCGGCATTCCGTCCTGCATCCGCTTCGTCCGCTATGCGACGTTCCATTGCGTCAACGAGCGCTATGTCGACGCGATGACCTGGCTCGGGACGCTGCCGCTGCTGATTCCCGCGGCCGGACCGTCGATCGACCTGCATGAGGTCGTGCGCCGGCTGGACGGGCTGCTCCTCACCGGCAGCCCGTCCAACGTCGAGCCGCACCTCTACGAGGGTGGCGACAGCGAGACCCCCGATCTGCACGATCCCAAGCGGGACGCGACGACCTTGCCGCTGGTCCAGACGGCGATCGCCGAGGGCGTTCCGGTGCTGGCGATCTGCCGCGGAATCCAGGAGCTCAACGTCGCGCTGGGCGGCGGACTGACGCAGCGGGTCCAGACCATTCCGGGGCGCTTCGATCACCGGTCCATCCGCTCGCCGGACATGGATCGCAACTATGGTCCGGCGCACGCCATCCGGCTCGCCGGCGACGGAATGCTGCGTGGTCTCCTTGGGGTGGACGAGCTCGTCGTCAATTCCCTGCACCAGCAGGCGATCGACCGGGTGGCACCTCCGCTCCAGGTCGAGGCGACGGCGCCTGACGGCACGATCGAGGCCGTATCCATGCCGTCCGCGCCGGGGTTCGTTCTCGGCCTGCAATGGCATCCCGAGTACAAGCCCCAGGAAAATCCCTACAGCGTGCGCATCTTCGAGGCGTTCGCCGACGCCGTGCATGGCCGCGCGCGGCGCCGACAGCCGCTCGCCGCGCGCGCGGCCTGACAAGGGAGCCGCCGTCCAGAACCGCGGGTTATGCCGACGCTGCATGACAGAATTGCAAGAGTGGCGTTGGACGAAGCCGGGTCGCTCGCGCTTAAATTTCGTCGTTACGCGATCCTCTCTCCCTGTTGATCGCGGTATGGCGAAGGATGCGGCGCCCCCCCTGCCGCATCCGACCTCCTCGCCCCCCGAACGCCCGGCCGCCCCCGGCCGGGCGTTCTTGCGTTCTCACGCCGGATGATCACGCTCCGCATCGACGGCGGAACGGCAATTGCCGTCGGCGAAACCCAGACGTTGCTGCAGGCGGCATTGGCCGCCGGCGCCGACCTGGCCTATGGCTGCCAGTCCGGGCTCTGCGGCGCCTGCCGCGTGCGTCTGCTGCAGGGCGAGGTCGAACAGGCCGCACACGCCGCAGCCGCCCTGTCGGATGGGGAACGGGCGCGAGGCATCGTTCTCGCCTGTCGCAGCAAGGCCCTGTCCGACGTCTGGATCGCGCGCTTGCCCCGTCCCGTGCGGCGACCACGGCCGCGCCGGATATCCGCCGTAGTCGCGGAGGTTCGGGGTCTCGGACCGCAGGTCGCCGGCCTGCTTCTGGATCCCCCGCCGGGCGGCCTCGCCTTCCTGCCCGGCCAGTATGCCGCGGTCGGGTTCGCGGCCATGCCACCGCGCGATTTCTCGTTCGCGGGCCTGCCCGGCGACCCACGGATCGAGTTCCATCTCGGCACGGGCGGCAGCATGCGCCTTGCCGCCGCTGTCGCGAGCCTCGTGCCCGGCGACCCGGTCATCCTGGAGGGGCCGTTCGGCGTCGCACACTATTGCCCCGAGGATCCCGGCCCGCTGGTGCTGGTCGCCGGCGGCACGGGGCTGGCACCGATGCTGTCGGTTGCCCGCGCGGCGCTCGCAGCGTCCCCCCAACGCCCAACACGGCTGTTCCGGGTGCGGCCGCCCACCGGCGACGACTACGGCGCCGAACGCCTCCGGCAGTTGGCGGAGGCGCATCCGACATTCGTCGTCGACGACCTCCCGAGCGAGGCGGTCGTGCGCACCGCCGCCGCAAGCTGGGAGGGCGCGACCGTGCATGCGGCCGGCCCGCCGGCCCTCGTCGAGAGTGTCCACCGCGCGGCCGCCACATCGCCCGGACCGCCGGCGGTCGTTCGTGCCGATGCGTTCACCGCCGTGGCGTAGCCGGGCGCGCGGACGGGATCGGCCGGGCAGGCTTGCAGTCGCCTCGGCATCGGGCGAAAACACCGCCTCAGCCGAAATGGAGACCGAATTCATGCGAGACATCCGCAGCCTCGACGCGCGCGACCGGCTGATCGTCGCCCTCGACCTGCCCACCGTCGAGGCGGCCGAGGCCATGGTCCGGCGGATCGGGCCCGCCGCGAACTTCTACAAGATCGGGCTGCAGCTGCTCTTCGCCGGCGGCATCGACCTCGTCCGGCGTCTGGTCGGCGAGGGACACCAGGTCTTCATCGACGCCAAGTTCCTCGACATCCCCGAAACCGTGCGCAAGGCGGTCGAGAGCGTCGCGCGCCTGGGGGCGACCTTCCTGACACTGCATGCCGATCCGCGGACCTGCCGGGCGGCGATCGAGGGGCGCGGCGATTCCGCCCTGCAGCTGCTGTTCGTCACCGTCCTCACCAGCATCGACGACGCCGACCTCGAGCGCGAGGGCTATGCCCGCTGCCTGTCGGAGCTGGTGATCGACCGCACCGACATCGTGCTCGCCAGCGGTGGCGACGGCATCGTCGCCGCCGGAACCGAGGCCGCCGCGATCCGCGCGCGGGCCGGCGACCGGCTCGTCATCGTCACCCCCGGCATCCGCCCGGCCGGCAGCGCTGCGCAGGATCAGAAGCGCGTGGCCACGCCCGCCGGAGCAATTGCGGCCGGGGCCGACTATCTCGTCGTCGGCCGGCCGATCACGGCGGCGGCCGACCCGGCGGCGGCGGCCGCGGCGATCGTGGACGAGATCCGCGCCGCCGCTTGAAGCTGCCGGTCGCCATCTCTGTCGGTCGTCATGTCTGGCGGCCGCCATCTCTGGCGTCCGGCAGCGTCTGCCCTTAGATTGCCGCGCCCGCGCGATTTCCGATGCCGTCGCCGTCACCGTCCATCCCGAGGAGTTCCATGGCTTCCTACGCGATCCCCCTGTGGACTCAGCCCGCGCTGCCGATCGTCGGCACCAGCGAGCTCTTTCCCGTGCGCCGCATCTACTGCGTCGGCCGCAACTATGCGGCGCATGCCCGGGAGATGGGCCACAATCCCGACCGCGAGGAGCCCTTCTTCTTCATGAAGCCCGCGGACGCGCTGCTGCCGAACGGCAGCGTCATGCCCTACCCGCCGGTGACCAAGGACATGCATCACGAGATCGAGATGGTGGTCGCGCTCAAGAGCGGCGGCGCCGACATCCCGGTCGGCGAGGCGCTGAGCCACGTCTACGGCTATGCCGTCGGCCTCGACATGACCCGGCGCGACATCCAGGGCATCGCCAAGACCGCCGGACGGCCATGGGACATGGGCAAGGGCTTCGACCATTCGGCCCCCTGCACCGCCCTCGTCCGTGCCGAGCAGATCGGCCATCCCGACAAGGGCGCCATCTGGCTCAAGGTCAACGGTGCCGAGCGCCAGCGCGGCGACCTCGCCGACATGATCTGGAACGTGCCGGAGACGATCGCCTATCTCTCGACCCTGGTCACGCTCGCGGCCGGCGACCTGATCTTCAGCGGCACGCCGGAGGGCGTGAAGGCCGTGGTCCGGGGCGACAAGCTGGAAGGCCATGTCGACGGCGTCGGCGACCTGACCATCACCATCGGCTGAGGCCGGCGGCCGTCCGATGGCGCTTTCCGTTGCCACCTGGAACATCAACTCGGTCCGGCTGCGCATCGATCTGGTGCTCCGCTTCCTGCGCGAGCACCGGCCCGACGTGCTGTGCCTGCAGGAGACGAAAGCGATCGACGACGCCTTCCCCGCCAAGGCGTTCGCCGAGGCGGGATACCATCATCGCGCCATCCGCGGCATGAAGAGCTACAACGGGGTCGCCATCCTGTCGAAGCTCCCGCTGGAGAATGTCGGCGGGCATGCCTGGTGCGGCAAGGACGACTGCCGCCATGTGGCCGCGACCCTGCCGGGTGGGATCGAGCTGCACAATTTCTACATCCCGGCCGGCGGCGACGTTCCCGACCCGGCCGAGAACCCGAAGTTCGCGCACAAGCTGGCGTTCCTCGACGAGGCCAGGGACTGGATGCTGCGCGAGCGGCGGCCGGACAAGCCCATGATCCTAGTCGGCGACCTCAACATCGCGCCGCTCGAACATGACGTCTGGTCGCACAAGCAGCTGCTCGACGTCGTCAGCCATACGCCGATCGAGGTCGAGAAGCTGGCGGCCATGCAGGCGGCGGGCGAGTGGGTGGATGCCGTTCGCCACTTCGTTCCCGCCGACCGCAAGCTCTATTCCTGGTGGAGCTATCGCGCGCGCGACTGGGAGGCCGCGGATCGCGGACGGCGACTCGACCATATCTGGGTCGCCCCCGCCTTGAAGTACGGGTTGCGCGAGGCGGCGATCCTGAAGGAAGCGCGAAGCTGGACGCAGCCGTCCGACCATGTGCCGGTGGTCGTGACGCTCGATACGGGGATCGCATGACGAGCGAGCACCGCTATCCCGGAGAGGCCCTGTGGGCTGACTACGCCCGCGCCGGCGCCGGCTTGGCCGCCACGGCCGGGCCGTTGCTGCTGGTGCCGGTCGCGGACTGGATCGCGGGCCTGCTGGCGATCCTGGCGATCCTGTTCGCGATATTCGCGTGGCGCACCTTCGAGCGGCAGCGGACCCGCATCACGGTCGATGCCGAGGCGATCGCGATCGCCGGGCCGCAGCGGCGGCGCCTGCCATGGCATGGCCTGACGGAAGTGCGGCTGCGCTACTATTCGACCAAGCGCGACCGGTCGGGCGGGTGGATGCACCTGCGGCTGGAATCGCCGGCCGGCAGCATCCGCGTCGATTCGACCATCACGGATTTCGGGACCATCGCCGAACGCGCGGCGGCCGCGGTGCGCGGCCGTGACCTGCCGGTCGACGACGTCACCCGGGCGAACTTCCGCGCGCTGGGCGCACCGGTGGACGATGATCCGGTCGAGCCCCCGCCTGCGGACGCGCGGTTGTCCGCGGACCTCTAGAACCGAACGACCCGCCACGGCGACCGACCCGGGCAATCGCAATCCGGGAGAGCACCCATGCTGATCCACGCCTCGCTGCCCGCTCGCGAACCGGGCCCCGCTGCCGCAGCCATCGCCCGCATGTGGAACGGGACGGCCATGCCGTTCCCGCCGGTGCCGGGCGCGTGGATCGTCTTCGCCGGCGACGAGCGCGGCACGCAGCTGGAGATCTACCCCGCCGAAGTCGCGCTGGTCCCTGGCCCTGCCGAGGTGGCGGGCGCCGCGGCCGACGCCAGCGCGGCCACCGGCGTGCACATCGCGATCGCGGTGCCGCACGAGGCCGAGACCATCATCGCGATGGCAGCTGGTCTCGGGTGGACCGCTCGGGTGTGCAATCGCGGCGGCTTGTTCGACGTGGTCGAGGTCTGGGTCGACGACCGCTTCATGATCGAGGCGCTGACGCCCGCGATGCAGCGGGACTATGTCGCGGCCATGA
Organism: Allostella sp. ATCC 35155; assembly: GCA_006738865.1. Classification (GTDB taxonomy): domain Bacteria; phylum Pseudomonadota; class Alphaproteobacteria; order ATCC43930; family Allostellaceae; genus Allostella. The sequence continues at coordinate 5,132,772 of AP019701.1, read as the reverse complement.
CGCCCGCCAACTGGCGGCAGGCTTTCGGGCTGCCGGAAGCCGCGTGAGACCTAACGGATCATTGGCGCGATGGTGCGCCGGAAGAAGCCTTCGTCGAACGTTTCGGCCCACGTCCGGGGCGGCGGCCTATAGGCCGCCGCGATCCGGCCGGAAAAGTCCTCCACGCGATCCAGGGCGCGCTGAACGCTCTCCACCACCCCTTCGATCGTGGGTCGGCATGGCTCGAAGTTCCGGCAGATCCGTTCGAAGTATCGGCGATTCCGATTCTCGAACGTGTTGGTGACGACGAGGGCGCCGGTCGTCGCGAACTCGTAGGGCATCAGACTGGGATGCGGCGCGAACATCAGGCTGAGGCCAATGTCGAGCGAGCGCATGAACCGGACATAGTCGCTTTCCTGCATCTTCCGGACGAACTCCAGGCGGTGCCCGCCACCCAGATCGACATCCGGCAACTCGGCCAGACACCCCAGACCGTAGAAGCGCCACCGCCGGTCGAACGCGCCGGTCTGGCAGAGCCGGCGCAGGGCCAGCTCCGCGATCTCATAGAGGTTGCGGGACGCATGCGGTTCCGGCCTGGCATAGAACGCAAGAACGCGCTCCTCGCGCGCCGCAAGCTCTGCAGCGTCCGGCCGTGGCAGCACGTTGATCACATGCTCGAACACGGCGTAGTCCCGACCTTCGACCGGGCGATTCCCACCACGAAAGATCCCGAGCCGCCGCATCCGGAAATAGTCGCGGAGCACCGCCGAATTGAAGATCGGATAGGACGGCACCTCCAGGCCACTGGCGCTGAGCGCATAGAGGGCTGAGTGGTCGCAGAAGAGCGGCTCGTACTCCTGAACGAGCGAGAGGATTCGCGTTTCGTCGGTCTGCGCCGCCATGGGCTGGGCGACGAGCGCGTCCCAGGTCGAATAGGCGAGAAATCGGTCCCGCGGACCGATCGCCAGGCGGCCGATTTCCGCTCGTGCGCGCACCTCCACATCCGTGAGCAGCGAGCGGCACTCCTCGCCGCGCATTCGCCACGCGAAGTAGGCTGCGTTGGACTGCGCCTCCTCCGTGGTGATGATCGCCAGTCGCATGCCGGTGGCGGCGACGTGTCGTTTCAGTTCCGCTGACAATGCGAACAGCGCTCGATACCCTCCGAAGGCGATGTCCGGATTGAGGCGTGGAACGACCAGCCAGAGCGTACGCGGCGCGTCCGACGCGACGGAAACCGGGATCGGCGCGATCCGTCGTTCGATCTCGCGCGTTCGGTTCATCAGCTCCGGTCGCGTCACGCCGGGCAGTGCGATCTCCAGCGCCCGATCGAGTGCATAGCTCGGGGATCGGCCTTCGCGCATTCCGGCCAGCAGATAATGGTGGAATCCGCTCATGAGTTCGCCGCGCAGCACCGCTGCGCGGACATCGCCATAGAAGGCCAGATACCAGCCCTCGTCGAACCAGCGATTGGGCGAGTGGCCCTGCCGGCGGCCGACATAGAGATAGTGAAGGAACGGCTGGGCCACGACCCGTTCGGGTTCGTCCGCCAGGTATGTCGCCCGGTAGAAGTCGGCGTCGAACTCTGCCTCCAGAAGTTGCTGGATCGATGGCGGTACATCGTGCAGCCGATCGATCCGACGCCCGTAGATGTCGAAGAACTCGAACGCCGAGACGAACGGAAAATGCTGCAGGAACAGCCGCGCTTCGGCACTTCCGTGAAGATATGACTCCGGGTCGAAGCTGGTAGAGGCGAGTGCCGGCAGAGGACGGTCCGTCACTTGGGCGCTCATGATCGGATTGGGAAGCCGTCCCTGACGCCATCCCCAGAACACGAAATGGTGGAATCCGGAATAGATCCGCCCGTCACCGATGGCGGCCTCCACGTCCGGGTTGCCGGCGCGATACCACGTCTCGTCCAGAAGGAGGTTGGGGCTGATCCGTCGGAGCGCGGGCTTCGTCCCGTACATCTGGACGGCATTTGCCTCCGTGACGGGCTCGTCCGGATAGAAGTGCAGGACACGACGGACGAACAGGTCGCGCTGAAAGGCGCTGCGAAACAGTTCGCGCCGCGAGGCCAACGTCTGCGCGCCGTCGGAATGACGCCCAGCGCCAAGCCGGTCTGTTGCCGGCCGATCGTCCATTACGATGACCTAGACATTACCCAGCCGATAATTACTATCCTGGGTAGCCAGCGCAAGGGGGACCATGCGATCAATGGAACCGCAAGCACGCCCGATCGCCGCGCCGCTGCGAGCCACGCATCGCGGATTGACGGCTGGCGAGATGTGCGCCCTTCAGCAGGCTCCCCTATTTGCCATCAGCGGCTTCGCAGTCGATCAGGGGGCCGTTGTGCTGACTGGACTAATCCTAGCGCCCGAGGGCGATGCGGATGCTGTGCGCGTCGACGCGGCGCCGGGCATCGCCTTCGAGTTTGACTATCCCTTGCCGAATCCGCACGCGGCCGAGGTCTACTGGTACTGGCCGAATGCGGCTGCCAGCGCCTTTCGCATCCGCATCAGCCTGGCGGACTCGACGCATGTGGGGCCGGCGTTCCGGTTCCGCGTCAGCTTTCGTGGACGAGGCGACGATGCCGTCGAGTGCTTGCGCACGACGATCCTGCTGCCCAAGGACCTCGGCGCCATGCAGACCTTTCCAGGCTCGCCGGCGCTGCGGCGGGTCCACACCTACAACACGATCGGCAATGTCGTCTGCCACGGCTACAGCGACGCCCACCGGATCGTCGAGATCGCCCACGGCCATGGCTTCGATCCCGCGACGGGGAAGGTCCTCGACTGGGGCTGCGGCCACGGACGCGTCACCCGCTATCTCCGGATGCTCGGAGCGAATGGTCCGCTCCACGGGATCGACATCGACCACCAGAACGTGGAGTGGGCGCAGCGGCATCTGGCCGACATCACGTTTGCCGATGGGCCATTGATGCCGCCGACGCGCTACCGGGCCGGCCAGTTTGACCTGATCTTCGGCATATCCGTGATGACACATCTGGCAGTTGAGGTGCAGCGGACGTGGCTGGAGGAGTTGCGGCGGATCCTGAAACCCGGCGGCCTTGCACTCCTGACATTCACCGGCGACAGCGCGGTCGCCTTCTCGTCCCGCTTCCTCGATCGCGCCTGGCTCGACGAGTACAAGACGACCGGCAGAGGGCCCGACTCCCCGAACTCCGACCTCTCGGGCATCGTCTCGGACCCGGCCTACTACCGCAACGTCAAGCAGACTGCCGCGGTCGCGGCCGAAGTATGCCGCGAGCAGTTCTCCGTCGAGGCCATCCACCCCTGCATGTTCGGCTACCAGGATCTGCTGGTGCTGCGCAGCCCGCGGCGGCCACGCCGCCGCGCGCCGTCGGCATGACGGCCCGATGTTCGTCTCGATCCATATTCCGAAAACCGCCGGAACGATGCTCGGCTACGTTTTCGATTTCGGATCGGGGCGGCGGCTCTTCTGGGACTATGACAGCGAATACGCCAATGCGCGCAAGCCGGAGCAACTGATCCTTGCCAATCTCGGCTTCATCGAGTGCTGGTTCTGGGGCATTCACGGTCACTTCTTCTATGAGAAGTACGCAGAGGCGCTGCCGAGCGCCCGCTACATCGCCGCTGTCCGGCATCCGGTCGATCGGGCGGTTTCCCAATATCGTCACGAGGTCTATGATGCCGTTCGCGGCCGCAAGACATGGCGATCGGACGCCATTCGCAGCGGGCGGATGGACCTCGTCGACTTTGTTTTGTCGGATGAGAATGTTCGCTGCGCTCAGGCCATCCATCTCGCTGGCCGCGAGATCGACCGCTACGATTTCCTGTTCGCCCAGGATCTTCTCGCGCCCGGACTGACGGCGTTCGGCGCTGCCTTCGCGTTCCGACGCGCTGACCCCTATGTCGGCCGACTGCCGGATGTCAATCGCGGAGAGGAGCGGGTCTTCGCCGACGAGCTCGAACGCGGCCGATACGAGATGCTGACCCGCGTGACCGACGCGCAGCGCGCCAAGGCGTTCGATCGCATGCCCGAAGAAGTCGATCTTTATCGCCGCGCCGTCGGGTATGCCGAACGCCTCGTCCGGCGATGGTCCTGAGGCGCCGGTGGATCCGTCAACCGGCATCGTCGGATCGCTGCTGCACCATGCGGCCCGCACACCCTGGCGGCCGTTCCTGATTCTGCGTCGCGGCCGGTACTGGCAGCAGTACTCCTACAAGGAGGCGGTGGTAGAGACGCGCCGGTGGGCGGCGGCACTCCGCTCCGCGGGCGTGGCCGCCGATCAGCACGTCACGATCGCGCTGACCCACTGTGCAGACATCTACTTCGCCTTCCTCGGCGCGGTCTGGCTGGGCGCGGTGCCGACCATCATTCCCTTCCCGACGCCGAAGCAGGATCCGTCGCTCTACTGGCCGGAGTACGCGGACCTCCTGGCCGAACTCCGCCCCTCCGCGCTCGTCACCTACGCCGACAATGCGCAGGCGATGCGACAGGCCCTGGGCGGCATTTCCTGCGCCGTGCTGGAAGCCCCGCTTGCGCGCTCTGCCGAGCCCGAGAAGGCCGGCGATCCGGCGATGATCGCCGCCGGTCGCCCGCTCTTCGTCCAGTACAGTTCCGGCACCACCGGCCGGCGCAAGGGCGTCGCACCCGATGCATCGCTGCTGGCCGCGCATGCCGCGGCCCTCGGACCGGCGCTCGGGCTGGACGGCACCGACCGGATCGCTTCATGGCTGCCGCTCTACCACGACATGGGACTGGTCGGGTGCTTCCTCACGCCGCTCTCGTTCGGCTCCACGATCATCGCACTCGATCCTTTCGAATGGACGGCTGATCCCGCGATCCTGCTCGATGCCATAGAGCGGTTCCGGGCCACCCTCGTGTGGATGCCCAACTTCGCCTTCCGCCACACGGTGCGGACCTTGCCCGAGGACGCGGCCTATCGCCTCGACACCGTCCGCGCCTTCGTCAGCAGCGCGGAACCGTGCCGACCGGAGACGATGGCGGGGTTCGTCACCGCATTGTCCCATCTTGGCGTCCGCGGCGACCAGATCCGACCCTGCTATGGTCTGGCCGAGGCGGTGCTGGCCGCTGCCCTGGCGCCGCCGCGTCCGCAGCCTCGTACGCTCCGCGTCGACGCAGTGGCCCTCGAGCAGGATGCGCGCGCGCGCGTGGTTCGCAATGGCAAGTCAGGAAGTCGGGCGTTCGCGTCTTGCGGACCGGCGTTGCGAGGTATCGAGTTGCGCATCGCGAGCCGCGGACGTGGCGTGGGCCTGCCGGTGGGCGAGATAGAGCTGCGTGGCAGCCATTGCTTCCAGGGCTACTTTCGCAATTCGGCGGCGACGGACACGGCCTTCCGCGACGGCTGGTACCGGACCGGCGATATCGGGTTCATCGAAGGTGACGAACTGTTCGTCTGCGGCCGCACCAAGGAGATCGTGATCGTGAACGGGCGCAACCTCTATGCGCCCGACGTCGAAGCGGCGGCCGGTGAAGCCGCGGGAGTGAAGCCCGGCCGCATCTGCGCCTTCGGAGTCGAGGACGAGGAGATTGGGACCGAGCGCCTCATCGTCCTCGTCGAGACCGCGGACGGGCAGGCCTCGCGCACCCTGATCCGGTCCGTGAAGTCGGCGATCACCCGCAGGCTGCAGGCGACGCCGCATCGGGTCGTCGCCGTTCCGCCGGGCCATCTCGTCAAGACGACCAGCGGCAAGATGCACCGCGCCGAGAACCGTCGGCGCTTCCTGCAGGATGGAGCGGGCGGGTGAATCCGGACATCTCCGGGGTCGTCATCGACGTCATAGCCGAGACGTTCGGCGTCTCGGCAAGCGAGATCGCCCGCAACACGGTGGCGGAAGACATCGACGGATGGGATTCGCTAGCGCACACGATGCTGATGATCCGGCTGGAGAAGCGGCTCGGTGTCCGGGTTCCGGAACGGGTCGCGACGATGGCCCGTGATGTCGGAGCGCTGATCGATCTCATGGCAGACATCATGGGATCGCGGCGACCGCCGCCGTGACGATCGAAGCCCCGATACGAGACCTCGATGCACTGGCTCTGCGCGGCCGGGCCAAGTCGATCATCCGCGGCCGCAGCGGGCGTCTGTTCTACGAGGACTATGAAGGTGCGTCGCTGGCGACGCTTACAGCGGCCGAGCCCTTTCCCTCCGCCCTGGAGCATCGCTGGCGGCGAACGCTGGAGACGCGGGCCCGCCGGCTTCGCAATCGCGGGCTGAGCCTGTACGTCCTGTTCGGACCGGATGCCCATTTCGTCTATCCGGACGAACTGCCCCCAAGCGTGCGGCTGCCGGAACACTCGCTCGCGGAACGGTTCGTCGAGCGGTTCCGGGATATTGCAGACTGCGCGTTTATCGACCCGACCCGGATGCTGATCGAGGCTCGGGGCGGCATCGACGTCTACAAGGCCAACGATACCCACTGGTCGGCCTATGGCGCGTTCGTGGCCTATCGCGAACTGATCACGGCCCTGCCGCCCGATCGGCAGGGCCGGGTCGTGGAGAGCAGCGAAGTCTCCTATCGGTTTCGTCGTTCCTACGGCGATATGGGAGCGCTGGTCGAGCCGGAGATGATCATTGAGATGCCCGTGCCGGAGATCTCCGGCATTGGCCGAGTGGCGCCCGTTCTGCTGCACGATCATCGCGGCGCCGCGAGAGAGGCCTGGGTCGCCTACCGGTGCGAATCCGGCTGGGGCCGGGCAATGATCGCCCGGGATTCCTTCGGGACCGAACTTGCACCCTTCGTCAATGCGACGTTCGCGACGATCGATTGGATCAGCACAGGTCATGCGCTGCCGTTCGAGGCGATCGACGCGTGCCGGCCGGACGTCGTGATCTGGGAGGTCGCCGAACGCCGGCTTCCCTTCCCGCCGAGAGACCATCAGCCCTTCGGAGCACTCGAGACGCTGGCGTTCGATACCGGTGACTCGGTCGGCCGAACGGGCCTGGAGATTGTCGCGCTGCGGCTGGACGGAAACCGGCAAGCGGCCCTCGCCGCCGCCCGGCAGGCCGTCGCAGAGAGTCCCGACGCGGCGATCCTGCATTTCTGGCTGGCTCAGACCCTGTACGAGGCGGGCCTGTTCGGCGAAGCAGAACAGGTCGTCGGCGAGGCCGTTCGCCGGAATGACCGCCGCCCGGCCTTCTGGCATCTCAGCAATGTGATCCAGCGCCACAACGGCAACGCGGCCGCTTCGCTTGCCGCGTCGCGGCGCGCGGCAGCTATGGCTCCGGACAACGCGCTCTTCGTCAGTCACCTCGGCTTCAACCTGCTGGCGGCCGGGCGACCGGAGGAAGCCGTGGCCGAGATGAGCCGCTGCCGAGAGACTGTCTCCGACAGCGAGGACCTGTGCTACTGGCTGGCGCGCGCCTGGCTCGCCATCGGCGACCGGGAAGCAGCGATGGCCCAGGCCGTGGACTGCTACCTGCTTCAGCCAGACCATGCGGCGATCCACGCGCTGCTGGCCGATATCCGGGAGGGCGGCTCGGGCCCTAGCAGGTGACGGACTGGCCTTCGCGCGCCACCAGTGTCTCCGGCCGAAGCAGATTCACCGCCGCGGCGATCCGGTCCAGCGCCGCGTCGTCGCGAGCAGGGTCATGGTGGAACAGCACAACCCGGGCGACGTCACCAGCATCGGCGATGCGCAACGCCTCCTGCCAGGTGGAATGGCCCCAGCCGACGCGCTCGGCGAACTCCGCGTCGTCATAGGTGGAATCGTAGATCATCAGGTCGGCGCCGCGGACGAGGTCGAGCACCTCTCGGTCGAGGGTACCCGGCCGGTGCTCGAGGTCGGTGACGTAGGCAACGGCGCGGCCGGCATGCTCGATCCGGTACCCCGTCGCCCCGTCAGGATGGGGCAGCGGCGCCGTGCGAACGACGATGCCCGGCCGCGGTCGCAGAACCTCGCCCGCGCGGAAGTCGTGAAATGCGAGATCGGCCGCCAGGATGTCGACGGGAACCGGGAACAGCGGCGGCGCCATGAGCCGGCGGATCGCCTGTTCCAGCGTCATCTGCGGCAGGAGATGGCCCGCCCAGAGGCCGACCGAGCGCCCCGGTATCAGCGCCGGCGCAAAGAAGGGCAGGCCCAGGACGTGGTCGAGATGGGTGTGGCTGAACAGGATGTCGACCGGCGCGGGCGGTTCGGCGGCAATGACCCGGCCGAGCGGCCGGATGCCCGTGCCGGCGTCCAGGATCAGGCGGTGGGGCCCGCACCGGACTTCGACGCAAGCCGTGTTGCCGCCATAGGCCGCCGTCTCGGGCCCCGCGCATGCGATCGAGCCGCGCACGCCCCAGAAGGTGACCTTGATCGCAGCATCGCCCATCGTTTCGATCCGCCATCGTAGCAGTCTGGGCCGGTGGGGCAATCGCCGTGGTTGCGCCGGCTCGCCGGCTACCGGACACTCGCCCTCGCCCATGACCGACCGCCCCACCAACTGGACCGGAGTCTTCTTCGGTCTCGCCATCGCCGTCGTCGCAGCCTTCCAGCAGTTCAAGCTGCCGCCGGTGCTGCCGCTGATGATCGAGCGCTACGGCTATGATCGCGTGCTCGCCGGCGGCTTCATGTCGGTATTCGCCCTGGCCGGGCTGGTCCTGTCCTGGAACCTCGGCCGCTGGATGCAGCGCCATGGCGCCCTGCCGTTCCTCGTCGCGGCCTTCGGGCTGACGCTGGCGGGTACCGCGCTGACGCTCGCCCGGCCGGAGGACGGCGCGACCGTGCTGGCGGCGCGCACGCTGGAGGGCATCGGCTTCGCGATCCTCGCCATCGCGGGACCGACCTTCGCCACCGTCAATGCCGGGCCACGCCACCTGCCGATCGCGGCCGCCCTCACCGCCACCTGGATACCGATCGGCCAGGTTCTCGCGGGCGCGCTGGCGATCCCCTTCCTGGCCTCCGGCCAATGGCAGCCGCTGTGGTGGCTGGCGATCGCGGTGGCGCTCGCGGCGATGGCCTGGACCCTCGTCCTGCATCGCTCGGGCGCGGTCGATCTCGGCGCCCGGCCGACAGCGGCCACCGCCGCCCCGCCCTCGGCCGCCGAGCGGCGGGCGATCCTGCTGGTGGCCGTCATATTCATGCTGTGGTCCGGCCAGTACATCGGAACCATGACGTGGCTGCCGCAGCTTCTGATCGACCGCTACGCGCTGGGCCAGGAAGGCGCGGTCATCGCCTATACCTTGCCGGTCGTGGTCGTCGGCGGGTTCAATCTCGTCGGCGGATGGGCATTGCGGGCCGGCATCTCGCCCGGCGCGGTGATCCTCGTCGGGCTTTCCGCCCAGGCGGCCGTCTGGATCGCCATGCCGTGGCTCGGCCCGGACGCGGTCGGGGCGGCCTTCCTCGTGGTCTATGCCATGGGCGCCGGAATCACGCCGACCTGCCTCTTCGCGCTGCCCGGAATCATCCTGGGGCCCGGTCGCGCCGGGGCCCAGGCCTTCGGGATCCTGATGGTCGGGCGCAATCTCGGCGTGATCGGCGGCCCGATCGCCTATGCCCAGGCCTTCGCCCTGTTCGGCGACTGGACCAGCGTCGGCCGCTTCGTCGCGGTCCTGTCGCTGCTGCCGATCGTCGCCGTGCTGCCCCTGGTCGCCGCCCGCCGCGCCTATGGCACGAGGCGGTAGCCGCCGGGATCCGTCACCAGGATCTCCGCCTTCTGCGGGTCGCGCTCGATCTTCTGGCGCAGGCGGTAGACGTGGGTCTCGAGGGTGTGGGTGGTGACGCCGGCATTGTAGCCCCAGACCTCGTGCAGCAGCTGGTCCCGGCCGATCGCCCGGTCGCCGGCGCGGAACAGGTACTTCAGGATCGCCGTCTCCTTCTCGGTCAGGCGGATCTTCTTCTTGCCGCTGGCGTCGGTCATCAGCTTCGCGCTCGGCCGGAAGGAATAGGGGCCGACCTGGAAGACGGCATCCTCGCTCTGCTCGTGCTGGCGCAGCTGCGCCCGGATCCTGGCCAACAGGACGCCGAGCCGGAACGGCTTGGTGACATAGTCGTTGGCACCGGCGTCGAGGCCGAGGATGGTGTCGGCCTCGCTGTCGGCGCCGGTCAGCATGATCACCGGACAGCGCACGCCGTTGCGGCGCATCAGGCGGCACGCGTCCCGGCCGTCCATGTCGGGCAGGCCGACATCGAGCAGGATCAGGTCGAACGGCTCGGCCTTCGCCCGCTCCAGCCCCCTGGCCGCCGTCTCGGCCTCGGTCGCCTGAAATTCCTCGTAGAGTGTCAGTTGCTCGGCGAGCGAGCTGCGCAGGGCATCGTCGTCATCGACGAGAAGAAGTCGCTTTCCGGCTTTCTGGGTCGTCATCGCTTACGGTCGCTCCGCGGCCATTGGAAGCGACCCTAGCACGGCTCGCCCGCGCCCGTCATTCCGGCCGCCCGTCGGTCTCCGCGGCCATGCGCAGCCGCAGGGTACGGAACAGCGCATGGGTCGGGTCGGCAAGCGCATCCAGCACGGTGAAGTGGTTCCTGCCAGGAGCGTCGATCGTCTCGACCGGCAGGCCCTGGGCACGCCAGGCCGAGACCAGCGCCGCCTGCTGGCGATGGAACTCGGCCGTCTCGGTTCCGCCGACCGTACACAGGAGCGGTGAAGCGTCACGCGGGGGATGCAGCGCCGGGCTGTTGCGATGGGCGGCCTGCTCGTCCATCCCCAGCACCGCGTTCAGGTAGGACAGCCGGATGGGTTCCAACTCGTAGAGCCCGCTGATCGCGAGACCGCCCGCGACGGGCGGCAACGCAAAGCCGTAGGAGCGCCAGTCCGTCGCCAGCATTTCCGCCGTCAGATGACCGCCGGCCGAGTGGCCGGCGACCCAGAGCCGTCTGGCCGCCCCGTCCTGGCCGCAGACGCGCGCCACGGTCCAGGCCACCGCACGGCGGCAGGCATCGACGATCTCGTCCATCGCTGCGGCGGGCGCCAGCGGATAGTTGACCAGGACGACGACGGCGCCCGCCTCGACCCAGGGCTCCGCCAAGAAGACGAAATCCTTCTTGTCGCGCCATTGCCAGTATCCGCCGTGAATGAACAGCAGCACGGGCTGCGGCGCACCGGCCGGTTCCGGCCGATAGATGTCCAGTCTTTCGCGCAGGCCGTCGCCATAGGCGACGTCGAGTTCCGCTCGGAGGCGCGTCAGCGCCGCTGCGCCGGCGATGTCCCACCGTTGAATCACGGAGGGGTGATCCGGAACCGCAGCCCTGGCGTTATATTGTTCGTCCAGTGCGGTCTGGTCGTACCCGAGGAACACCGGCATTCCCATCTCCCGATTTGAGCTTCGTCGCTCCCGCCGCCAAGCAATCCGAGACACAACGAACAGGCACACGGGTCGAACGCACGAAGACGCCACAACGTAATCCCATCCTGCTACAGGTACGCCATGCCGCTCAGCAGAGTTCGTATGTCCGATATCAGCGCCGCCTTCCAGGGGCCGGGAGGCGTCGCCGTGGATCGCGCCGTGGCGGATTTCCGCCGCGGTGAGCCGATCGTCATCCGCGAAGGGGACCGGGCGGTCCTCGCCCTCGCGGTCGAAGCCTTGTCCGATGCGCGCCTGTCGCGCTTCGTGCAACTCTCCGGCTCCAGCCCGAGCTTGGCGATGACCGGCCGCCGGGCGGCGCTCGTCGGCCTGGGCAATGGCGGCGGCGGGGTGGTTCGGGTGGCGCTGTCGAGCGACCCGTCGGCTCGGTCCCTGCGGGATCTGGCCGATCCGCTGTCCCGCCCCGGGGTTGCACCGACCGTCGTTGCCGTCACCGCCGCGCGTCCGACGGATGCCGACACCGCCGCGGTCGCGCTGGCGAAGATCGCGCGCCTGCTGCCGGCGGCCGTGACGGCGGCGGCCGGGCAGGTCGGGGACCGGGCGATCGACGATTGGGCGCGCCTGGAGGGCCTGCTGGTCGTCGAGGCGACGGCCATCATCGGGTATCCGGCCGACGCCGCGCGTCGCCTGACCCGGGTCGGCGAGGCGCGAGTTCCGCTCGCCGGCGCCGAGAATACGCGCATCATCGCCTTTCGGCCGTCCGACGGCGGCATCGAGCATATCGCGATCATGGTCGGCGAACCGGACCCGAAGGAGCCGATCCTCGCCCGCATTCATTCGGAGTGCTTCACCGGCGACCTTCTGGGCAGCCTCCGCTGCGACTGCGGCGACCAGCTGCGCGGCGCCATTCGCGAGATCGCCCAGCAGGGCTCGGGCGTCCTGCTCTATCTCGCCCAGGAAGGGCGGGGCATCGGTCTGGTGAACAAGTTGCGGGCCTATCAGCTGCAGGACGAAGGCTTCGATACCGTCGATGCCAACCTGCAGCTCGGCTTCGATGCCGACGAGCGTATCTACGTCCCGGCAGCGGAGATGCTGCGCCAGCTGGGATTCGGCAAGGTGCGCCTCATGACCAACAATCCCCTCAAGGTCGAGGCGCTGGGCCATTGCGGCGTCAAGGTGGTCGAGCGGGTCGCGCATGTCTTCCCCAGCAACGACCACAATGCCGGATACCTCCGGACGAAGGCCCTGAAGAGCGGGCACCTGCTGTGACCGCGGACGCATGGATCGTGCGAGTGGCCGGCGAACATCGCGGCGTGCTGACCGCCGGCGGCCGGACCTTTGCCTGCGCGATCGGGCGCGGCGGCATCCGGGCCGACAAGCGGGAAGGCGACGGTGCGACTCCGGTCGGGCGCTTCGCACTGCGGCGGCTGCTCTATCGGCCGGACCGGCTGGCTATGCCGGCAACGAGCCTGCCGGCGGCGGCGCTGACGCCGGCGGACGGGTGGTGCGACGACCCCGGGCACGCGGACTACAACCGACCGGTCCGGCTGCCGCACCCGGCCCGGCATGAGCGCATGTGGCGCGACGATCACCTTTACGACCTCGTGGTCGTGATCGGCCACAACGACGACCCGACCGTGCCCGAAGCCGGCAGCGCCGTCTTCGTGCATCTCGCCCGCGAGGGCTACGGTCCGACCGAGGGCTGCGTCGCACTCGCCGCGGCAGACCTTCTGTTGCTCCTCGAAGACGCCTCGCCGCGGACGGTCGTTGCCGTGGAGGGGTGAGGGGTCAGGCGGGCTTGGCCGCTCGCGCCCCGAAAATCGCCGAGCCGACGCGGACCATCGTCGCGCCGAAACGCACGGCCGTCGCGAAATCGCCGCTCATCCCCATGCTGAGCTGAGCCAGTCCGTTGCGGCGGGCGATGTCGCGCAGCAGCGCAAAGTGCAGGGCCGGCGGTTCCTCCGCAGGGGGAATGCACATCAGACCGCCGACCGGCAGCTGCCTGCCGTCGCGACAGCGGGCAAGGAAGGCATCGGCATCTTCCGGCACCACCCCCGCCTTCTGCGGCTCGCGCCCGGTATTGATCTGGACGAGGAGCTCGGGAAGGGATGCGCCGCGATCGCGCGCCCGCACCAGCGCCTCTGCCAAGCTCTCGCGGTCGAGTGTCTGCAGCACGTCGACGAGACCGATGATGTCCTTGACCTTGTTGGTCTGGAGCGGCCCGATGAGGTGCAGCCGGATGTCGGGCCATCGCGCCTTCAAGGCCGGCCATTTGGCTGCGGCCTCCTGGACGCGGTTCTCGCCGAAGACGCGCTGGCCGGCTTCGATCGCCTCGACCATCACGTCCGCATCGTAGGTCTTGCCGACGGCGACCAGATCGACGGACGCCGCCTCGCGGCCGGCCGCGCGCGCGGCGACGTCGATTTCCGCGCGGACGGCAGCCAGACGGTCGGCGATCGTGCGGGACGGTTCGATCGCCGTCTGGACGGATTGGGCTGCGGCCAACGCTTGCCTCCTCGGATGTCGCTCGCGGGTGTCGCCTTGACCCCACACTGCCCCAACCCCACCATCGGAGCGGGTTGAAAGAATGATACCACCGGCTCTCGAAAGGATCATCCGAGGCCATGAAGCTCAATCTCGGCTGCGGCAGCCGCAAGCTCGAGGGTTTCCTCAACGTCGACAACGCGGCGCATTGCGACCCGGATCTCCTGGTCGATCTGGAGCAGCTGCCTTGGCCGTTCGAAAGCGGCAGCGCCAGCGAGATCGTTCTCAGCCATGTGCTGGAGCATCTTGGCCAGTCGCCGGCGGTCTATCTCGGGATCGTTCGGGAAATCTATCGGGTTTGCGCGCCCGGAGCGCTGGTACGCATTGCCGTGCCGCATCCACGCCATGACGATTTTATCACCGACCCGACCCATGTGCGGCCGATCACCGTCCAGGGGCTGGAGATGTTCTCCAAGGCCAAGAACCGCGAATGGCAAGCCAAGGGCCAGGCTGCCACGCCGCTCGCCTTGATGAACGACGTCGATTTCGAGATCGTCTCGGCCGACGCGCAGGCCGAGGAGCCCTGGTTGACCCGGCTGCGCCGGCGGGAGATCTCGCCCCAGGATCTCGCGTTCGCGGCGCGCACCTATTGGAACGTCATCCGATCGACGGACATCGTGCTGCGCGCGGTGAAATGATGGCCGACCTCGCCCGGTCGGGGCAGACGCGAACCGGCCTGCTGGCCTTTCGCGCCGCCTCCCAGTTCCGCTTCCATCAGCCCGGCACCGATCGCGAGACCGAACAGTCCGGCCGCGGCGGCGAGACTTGCTATACGTCGCTGGCCCAGTTCTCGCGCAACGTCCTGGCCCGCCATCCGCAGCAGTTCCGGATCGAGCCGGCGGCCGCCACGCTGCCGTGCCTGCCGCGCGCGGCCTGGCCGACGTTCGACTTCTCCGGTCGGCGAGTCCTGTTCCTGCTGCCCAGCCAGGCGCTGGGGTCGAACGTCTGCACCCTGCTGTTCCTGGCGGCGCTGCGCCAGCGCTTCCGGTTGCGTGGCCTGGGGGTTTTCTGTGCCGGCGCCGCCGCCGACATCTATCGGACCGTCCGCGGCATCGAGGTCTTCACCCTCTGGCTGCCGGCGCGCGATCTGCGGCGTTACGACGTGGTTGTCGATCTCGGTCATCTCGAGTCCCGCCGCGACATCGACATCTGGCCGGTCGACATGGAGGGCGAGCTTCTCGACGCGTTCGGCGGCCTGCCGCCGTCATCCGACCATCCCGCCGAACCCCGCCCGCTGCCGGCCGATCGGCCATTGCGCATTGCCGTGATGCCGCTGTCATCGACGCCGATGCGGACGCTGCCGCCCGCGGTGACGGCCGCCCTGATCGACGCTCTGAAAGGGCATGGCGCGGTCAGCCTGTGTCTCAACGACAACCAGCATCAGGGCCGGCTCTACCGCGAGGCCCTCGACCCGCCGCCGGAGTTGCCGGTCATCGACGCCTATCCCTCGGTCGGCGGTCTGCTGCGGGGAATCCGGGGTTTCGACTATGCCGTCCTCGCGGATAGCGGGCCGGCCCACATGACGAAGCTCTTCGCCCTGCCGGGGCTCGCGCTCTACAGTTCCGCCCCGCCGTCGGTGCTGCAGGGCCGCTTTCGCAACCTGACGCCCTGGGTCGTACCGTTCGTCGGGCCACACTGCGCCACGCCCTGCGGACTGGCCAAGCTGCGCATCGCCGCCGACGGCCGAGTCGGCTGCATGGGATCCCTGGCCCTGCCGCTGGAGCAGTTGCCGCGAACCGCCCAGGCGGCCGATCCGGCAGCAGTCGAGCGCCTGCTGCTGCGCGAGCCGATCCCGTGCATCGCGCGCATGCGGGACATGGCCTCGGATATCGCAGCCATCGCCGAAGCGGACCTGTCGCAGCGACGATCCGCCTGACCCAGCCTGTTCCCCAACGCAAAACGGAGGGCCTTTCGGCCCTCCGTCCCGCGAAGCTCTTCCGAGTGGAAGAGGATCAGAAGCTGACGGTCGTGCCGAGCACGAACGCCCAGCTGTCGCCTTCGGCCGTCGGCTTGGAGCTGTCGAGGCCGTACCACTGCACCGACGCACGGAGGTCCATGCCGGGGCCGTAGGTGTAGCGACCGCCGACGAGGACGCGCTGCAGCTTGTCCTCGCTCAGGCCCGGAAGCTCACGCTCGGAGTTCAGGTAGGACGCACCGACCACGACCGGACCGAACCCGTAGGTGAGACCACCGCCATATGCGCTCGACTTGTTGCTGCCGCGCAGGCCGTTGTCGTCTTCCCAGTAGCCGCCGCCGACCTCGAAGCCGGCGAAGCCGACCTTGGCATAGGCGCCCCAGGTCTGACGGTCGTCGTAAGCCGAGCAAGCGGCGGAGACGACGCAGCCCGACAGCGAGCCATGCTCATACGAGGCGCTCGCCGCGAAGCTGACCGGACCGAACTTGTTCGTGTAGTTCAGGCCGACCGCGATCACGTCTTCCCAACGCGCGGCGCTGGTGTCGGACTGCTTGTTCGTCGGCATGCCGGCGAACGAGCCACCCTTGGCGCGAACCTGACCGGCCGTCGCCTCTTCCGAGTTGTCCGGCGTGTACGACACACCGACCTGGAAGCCGGCGAAGCGCGGCGAGATGTAGGTGAACTTCTCCGAGTCGCCGGAGATGTTCGTCAGCCACGCCTCACCCGCGCGGTTCAGCGCGCCCGAGCCGATGCCGTTGATGATGCGGTAGTTCGGGTCCAGGCCGTCGAAGTTGCCGTCCACGGAGGGCGGGCCGACCGACAGCAGGTAACCGGCCGAGTTCTCCGAACCCAGGATCAGCTTACCCCAGCCGCCCTGGAAGTACAGGTAGCTCTCGTCGATCTGGTCGGAGCAGACTTCCGCTTCGAGCTGGACCTGGGCACCGACCGTCAGGCCGTTGTCCAGCTTCACCTCACCGGTGAAGAAGATCTCGGCCTCGCGCTTGATGTCGAATTCGCGACGATTGACGCCATACTCGCCAACGCCGTCGGGCTGGCTGACATAGACGCCGTACGCCTGGAAGTAACCGCCGAGGCCGAGCCGAAGCGGCTGCGGCTGCTTCCCCGGCGCAGCCGACTGCGCCATCGCCGGCACGGCGAGCACGCCGGCGGCGATCAGGGCGGTGCTGCCCAACAACACCTTCTTCATAAGTCCCCCTTCACGTTCGAACCTGTATGCGAGCAATTCGCTTAGACCGCAGAACGGCTCCACCACGGCAATCTGAGAGAAAGCCCGGAGTACCGTCAAGGCGAAGCTGCCGCCGCTGTGTCGCCTCGCCCCACATGTGGCAGAAATGCACCATCGGGTTCCGGGCCCGGTCCGGCCACACCGTACGGGAACCGCGCCGACGACGACATGGCCGGCGCTTTTTGACGGCGCCGTGCCGTGGTGCTAGAGGGTTGGCCGTCTGAGGGGGCCATGGTTTCACCCTGCCGCGGAGCGGGTCCCAAGGGGTCGCCATATAGAAGGACTGTCCGGCCACATGATCGCTGCCCGCAACCTCTCCCGACCGGCCCGGACCGTGGCCGCCGCCGTCGCGCTCGCGACCCTGGCCGCATGCGGCGGCAACGGCACCGGCCCGCGCACCGAGGCGGCCTATCCCGAGCGCCGCACCGGCGCCTCGGACATCACCTACAGCAATCAGCCGCGCGAGACCATCTGGGGCGACAGCAGCGGCGTCTGGCTCTTCGGGTCCAGCCGCAGGGGCGAGCCGGGCACGGAAGGCAGCGGCAGTGGCGGCATCGGCGTCAACACCTTCCTCTGGCGCGCTTCGCTCGACACGCTGTCTTTCATGCCGATGGCGCAGACCGACCCCTTCGGCGGCGTCATCATCACGGACTGGTACTCGGCGCCGGAGGCTCCGAGCGAGCGGATGAAGGTCAACGTCTTCATCCTCGACCGGACCCTGCGCGCCGACGGGGTCCGCGCCGCGGTCTTCCGGCAGCGGCGGGACAGCCAGGGCAACTGGGTGGACGCGCCGGTCGATGCCAAGACCGCGACCGACCTCGAGGACGCAATCCTGACGCGGGCCCGCCAGATGCGGCTCGGCATGGCCGCCCAGTAACCACGGCCCGCACGGCGCCCAGCCCGGCAGGCCGCCGCTTGCGGGCTGGGCGCCGCTTCGACAGAATGCGCGGCCTTTCGGCAGGGCCCCCGGGTGTTCGGGGCGCCTCTACGCGCCCATACGGGTGAACCCGGCAGGAAAAGCATGTCCCGCTACAATGTCCGCGAGAATGAGGATCGGTGGCGCGCCGTCTGGGCGGAGCGCCGCACCTTCGCCGTCACCGAGGATCCGGCGAAGCCGAAATACTACGTCCTGGAGATGTTCCCCTATCCTTCAGGCCGCCTTCACGTCGGGCATGTGCGCAACTACACGATGGGCGACGTGCTCGCCCGCTACAAGCGGGCCCGCGGCTTCAACGTCCTGCACCCGATGGGCTGGGACGCCTTCGGCCTGCCGGCCGAGAACGCGGCAATCGCCAGCAAGGTGCATCCGGCCGCCTGGACCTACGACAATATCGCCGTGATGCGCGAGCAATTGCGGCGGATGGGCATCGCCTACGACTGGGATCGCGAGATCGCCACCTGCCACCCGGAATACTACCGGCACGAGCAGAAGATGTTCCTGGACTTCCTGGAGGCGGGCCTCGCATACCGCCGGGAGTCCTGGGTCAACTGGGATCCGGTCGAGAACACCGTCCTGGCCAACGAGCAGGTCATCGACGGCAAGGGCTGGCGCTCGGGCGCACCGGTCGAGCGCCGCCGCCTGTCGCAGTGGTTCTTCCGCATCACGGAGTTCGCCGACGACCTGCTCGACGCGATCAAGCGGCTGGACCGCTGGCCGGAACGGGTCCGGCTGATGCAGGAGAACTGGATCGGCCGTTCCGAGGGCGCGCGCTTCCGCTTCCGTCTCGCCGGCCGGCCCGACGACATCGAGGTCTATTCGACCCGGCCGGACACGCTGTTCGGCGCCTCGTTCGTCGCAGTTTCGCCGAACCATCCGCTCGCCGAGGAACTGGCGCGCGACAATCCGGCGCTGGCCGCCTTCGTTCAGGAATGCAGCCGCCTCGGCACCAGCGAGGCCGTCATCGAGGCGGCCGAGAAGCTGGGCTTCGACACCGGCCTCAAGGCCGTCCATCCCTTCGATCCCGACTGGCAGGTGCCGGTCTATGTCGCGAACTTCGTGCTGATGGAGTACGGCACCGGCGCTATCTTCGGCTGTCCGTCCGGCGACCAGCGCGATCTCGACTTCGCCCGGAAGTACGATCTTCCCGTCATCCCGGTGGTGCTGCCGCCAGAGGGCGACGCAGCGACGTTCGCCATCGGCGAGGAGGCCTATACCGGCGACGGGACGCTCTACAATTCGCGCTTCCTCGACGGGCTTCCGGTCGAGACCGCCAAGCGGCGCGCCATCGAGGAGCTGGAGCGGCTCGGCGCCGGCGCCGGCGAGGTGCAGTTCCGCCTGCGCGACTGGGGCGTGTCGCGCCAGCGCTACTGGGGCTGCCCGATCCCGGTCATCCATTGCACCGATTGCGGCATCGTTCCCGTGCCGGAGTCGGACCTGCCGGTCCGCCTGCCGGACGATGTGACGTTCGATCGGCCCGGCAACCCGCTGGATCATCACCCGACCTGGAAGCACGTCGCCTGCCCGTCCTGCGGCAAGCCGGCCCGGCGCGAGACCGACACCTTCGACACCTTCGTCGAATCCTCCTGGTACTTCCTGCGCTTCTGCTCGGCCCGGGATTCCGGCGCGTTCGACCGCAAGGCCGTCGACTACTGGATGCCGGTCGACCAGTACATCGGCGGCGTCGAGCATGCCGTGCTGCACCTGCTGTACTCCCGCTTCTTCATGCGCGCCCTCTCCCGTTGCGGCTATGTCGACATGGGCGAGCCGTTCGCGGGCCTGTTCACGCAAGGCATGGTCTGCCACGAGACCTACCGCGACCCGGAGGGCGGGTGGCTGTTCCCCGAAGAGGTCCGGCGGTCTGATGGCGGTGCGGTGGTCACCGTCGAGGGTGGTCGCCCGGTGACGGTCGGCCGCTCCGAGAAGATGAGCAAGTCGCGCAAGAACGTGGTCGGGCTGGAGGCGATCGTCGAAGGGTACGGGGCCGATACCGCGCGCCTCTTCCTCCTGTCCGACAGTCCGCCCGAGCGCGATCTCGAATGGACCGACGGTGGCGCGGAGGGCGTGTGGCGCTTCATCAACCGCGTCTGGCGCCTCGTGACCGAGCCCGAAACCGCGTTGCCGCCCGTGGGCGCGCCGCGCCCGGACCCGCTCGATCCCGCAGCCGACGCCGCCCTGCGCCTCGTCCACAAGACGATTCAGGCCGTGACCGAGGATCTGGAAGGGTTCCGCTTCAACAAGGCGGTCGCCCGCATCCGCGAGCTCGTCAACGGCCTCGCCGACCTTCCCGCCTCGGCGGCCGGTGCCGGCTGGGTCCTGCGCCAGGGCTGCGAAGCCGCCGCGCAGCTGCTCGCGCCGATGACCCCCCATCTGGCGGAGGCCTTGTGGCAGGAACTCGGTCGCGACACCCTGCTGGTCGACACCGCCTGGCCCGAAGCGGATGCTGCGCTGCTGGTCGATGACGTGGTAACCTTGGCCGTGCAAGTGAACGGCAAGCTGCGCGCCACCCTCGATATCGCCCGCGACTCGGCGCGGGACGTGGTCGAGGCCGCGGCTCTGACGCTGCCCGCCGTCATTCGCGCCACC
Organism: Allostella sp. ATCC 35155; assembly: GCA_006738865.1. Classification (GTDB taxonomy): domain Bacteria; phylum Pseudomonadota; class Alphaproteobacteria; order ATCC43930; family Allostellaceae; genus Allostella. The sequence goes on along the minus strand of AP019701.1, from coordinate 5,112,331 downwards.
GAGGGAAAGCCGGCCAGGAAGGTGGTCGTCGTGCCGAACCGGATCGTTAATGTCGTGGTCTAGGCCGATTGCGGTCGCCGCCCTGCTGCTGGCGGGGGCTTGCGGCTTCGAGCCCCTGTATGCGCCACAGGGCGGACATTCCGTGCCGCAGGCATTGTCGACCGTCCGGATTGCGAACATCCCGGACCGCGCCGGACAGTATCTGCGCAACTATCTCCGCGACGAGATCAATCCCTATGGCGTGCCGGGCAACCCGACATACCGGCTGGATGTGCGGCTGGCCGAACAGCGCGCGGATATCGGCCTGCGGCAGGACGATATCCGCACACGCACCAACCTGACCGTGGAGGCGGAATATCGTCTGGTCGCCCTGGCGGACGGCAAGACGGTGCTGCAGGGACGCAGCCGGACGCTGTCCAGCTTCGACATCCTGATCAACGATTATGCGAACGTCGTCTCCGAACAGGAAGCGCGACAGCAGGCGCTGCGGCAGATCGGTGCCGACATCCGCACCCGTCTCGCCCTGCATTTCCGCAAGAACGATCCGACCGGCTGATCCGGGCCGGCTGGGACAGACCCGGTGAAGATACCGGCGGCCCGCCTGGACGCCTTCTGTCGTCGCCCGGACGCCGGGATCCGCGCCGTTCTGGTCTATGGTCCCGACGCCGGGCTGATTCGCGAGCGGGCAGACCTGCTGGGACGTAGTGCGGTTGCCGATCTCGACGACCCGTTTCGCGTCTCCGTGCTCACCGGCGCTGCCGTCGTGGCCGACCCACCCCGTCTGGCGGAGGAGGTCGCCGCCATGTCCCTGGTCGGCGGGCGCCGTCTGGTCCGGCTCCGGGATGCCGGTGATGCGGCGGCACCGGCCCTGTCCCGCGCGCTGCAGGACGGCGCCGCCGGCGATACCCTGCTCGTGGTCGAGGCAGGCGAACTGCGCCCCACCAGCCCCCTGCGCAAGCTCTTCGAGAGCGCCGGGTCGGCGGCGGCCGTGCCGTGCTATGTCGACGAAGGCGCCGCGCTGGAGCGGGTGCTGCGCGACACCCTGGCCCAGCACCGCGTCAACCTCGATGGAGCGGCGGCGCACTGGCTTTCGGCCCACCTCGGCGGCGACCGCGGCATCCTGCGCGGCGAAGCGGAGAAGCTCGCGCTCTACGTCGGAGACGGCGGCACCGTCTCCGTGGAGGACTGCGTCGCCGTCGTCGGCGACAGCATCGAGATCGCCGTGGACGCCGTCGTCTCCGCGACCGCGGGCGGCGACCGAAGGCGCCTGGAGCGCTTTCTCGACCGCGTCTTTGCCGAAGGCGAGCAGCCGATCCGCCTGTTGCGGGCCCTGCAGCGGCATTTCCTGCGCCTTCTGACGCTGACGGCCGCGGTCGAGGCCGGCGCCAGGCCACAGGCCGCCGTCGACGCCCTGCGGCCGCGGCCGCACTTCAAGGAAGCGCCGCTGCTGACCGCCCAGCTCCAGCGCTGGACCCGGCCCGGGATCGCCCGCGCGATCGCCCGGCTGGCAGACGCCGAGGCCGACTGCAAGCGGGCGAGCTATCCGGCGGAACTCGTGTGCCGGCACGCCCTGGACGAACTCGCCAGACAGGCAATGCGCCGGTAGTCAGCCGCCGAGGCGCTTCAGCACGTCGTCGAGCTGGTCGAGTGTCCGATAGTGCAGGATCAGCCGGCCGCCGCGGTCGCCATGCTCGATCGCCACCTTGAGCCCGAGCTGTTCTTCCAGGGTCCGCTCGAGCGCTCGCGTATCGGCATCCACCGCCGGCGGCGGCCGGCGCGGCGGCGCGTCCTTGGCTCCCGCCGCCAGCTTCTCCGTCTGGCGCACGTTCAGCCCCTGGGCCGCGATTCGTCGCGCGAGATCGCCTGCGTTCGGAGCGCCGACCAGTGCCCGGGCATGACCGGCGGTGAGCGTTCCGTCCTGGACGAGTTGACGTACGTCCGACGGCAGCTGCAGCAGCCGCAGCGTGTTGGCGATATGGCTGCGGCTCTTGCCCACCGAGCGGGCCAAATCCTCCTGACGATGCCCGAATTCGTCAATCAGGCGCTGATAGCCTTCGGCCTCTTCGAGCGCCGTCAGATCCTGGCGCTGCACATTCTCGACGAGCGCGATCTCCAGGGCCGACCGGTCGTCCAGTTCGCGGACGAGAACCGGCACCTGGTGCAGTCCAGCGGCTTGGGCCGCCCGCCATCGCCGCTCGCCGGCGACGATCTCCCATCCATCGCCGAGGCGGCGCACAAGGATTGGTTGTAGAATGCCCTGCTCGCGCACGGATTCGACGAGCGCGGACATGGCGACCTCGTCGAACTGTCGGCGCGGCTGGAAGCGCCCCGGGCGCAGCGATTCGATCGGCGCCGTCCGCGGATCGGCACCGCCAGCCCCGGACTCCGCAGGCATTTCCGGCGTCTCGCCCAGCAACGCGGAGAGTCCGCGGCCCAATGGCTTGCGCTTGATCGGTTCGCGGCTCATGGGAGGTCCCTGTTGTATCGGCCGAGCAGCTCCCGGGCGAGTTGAATGTAGGCCTGCGCTCCAGCGGAACGCCAGTCATAGAGCATCACCGGCAAGCCGTGCGACGGAGCCTCCGAAATCCGCACGTTCCGCGGAATCGCCGTCTCGAACACCAGGTCACCCAGATTTGCACGGACATCCTGGGCCACCACCTCCGACAGGTTGTTCCGCCGGTCGAACATGGTCAGCACGATGCCGCGGATCACGAGGTCCGGGTTGCGACTGCGCCGGATGCGATCGACCGTGTGCAGCAGGTGGCTCAGCCCCTCGAGGGCGAGAAACTCGCACTGCAGCGGCACCAGCACCTCGTCGGCTGCGACCAGCGCATTCACCGTCAGCATGCCCAGCGAGGGCGGGCAGTCGAGGAGGACGAACTCGGCGTCCGCCGCGCCGTCGAAGAGGGCATCGCGCAGCCGGGAGTCGCGACGTTGCCCCTCCAGGAGTTCGACTTCCGCACCGACGAGGTCGCGCGTTGCCGGCACGAGCCTCAGATTCGGCACCTGCGTGTCCATCGAGGCTTCGTCGAGCGAATGCTCCCCCGTCAGGACGTCGTAGCTCGACCGCTGCCGCGCCGCCGGTTCGATGCCGAACCCCGTGGAAGCATTGCCCTGGGGATCGAAGTCGATGACCAGGACACGATGGCCGGCGGCGGCGAGTGCGGTTGCCAGATTGATGACCGTCGTCGTCTTGCCGACGCCGCCCTTCTGGTTGGCGACCGCGATGACGCGACGCGTGGCTTGGCTGGACTGCTCAGACACGTGCGATGTTCTCCAGCCGCAGGATGCACCCCTCGGGGTCCGTCAGGCTCGGCCGCCGCTTGGCGTCGAACGACCAGCATGGCCGAGCCTCGTCCATCTCCGAATCGATCGACCGCCCCTTGAGCAGGACCGCTCGCCCTCCGGCGCCAAGATGCGGCTCGGCCAGTTCGAGCAGGCGCGCAAGCGGGGCGCAGGCGCGGGCGACGATCGCTTCGGCGCCGACCCCCGGAATGGACTCGATTCGCCCTTCCCGGATGGTCACGGATGTGCCGGTCTCTCGGGCGACCGTGCGAAGAAAGGCACATTTGCGCTGATCGGATTCGAGCAGGAAGACTTGGCTCTGGCCCAGAATTGCGAGCACCATGCCGGGAAGGCCGGCGCCCGAGCCAAGATCGGCGATCGGCCCGGCGACGTCGCGAAGATCGTCCTGCAGCTGGACACTGTCGAGAATGTGTCGCCGCCAAGGGTCGAGCAGGGTCGCCTGGGATACAAGATTGATCCGGGTGTTCCAACGGGCCAGCAGATCGAGATAGACCCCCAGCCGTTGCAATGTTTCATGTGAAACACGTGCGCTGTCTGCGAAGCCCGCGGCGGTGAGGGCCTTCACGCGGTTCGCCGCTCCTCTCGCCGCACATGCTTCAGCAAGGCGACCAGTGCAGCCGCGGTCACCCCTTCCACACGCGCGGCCTGCCCCAGGGTTCCTGGCCTAACCCGCGTCAGTTTCTCCCGAACCTCGGCGGACAGGTTGGCCATCCCTCCGTAGTCGAGGTCCGATGGCAATGCCAACGCCTCATCCCTCCGAAAGGCGGCGACGTCCGCTGATTGCCGGTCGATATACCCTGCATACCGCGCGTCGATTGTCAGCTGTTCCGCCACCTCCGCATCCAGCTGCCGGAGTTCCGGCCAGATGCGCGCGATGTCGGCCAAGCCGATCGAACTCTGCCGCAATAGCCCCGCTGCCGTGCGCAGCACGCCATCCTGGTTGACCGCCAATCCCGCGCGCTCCAGGGCAGACGGCGTCGCGCTCAGTCCCTGCAGCAGCGCACGGCCCTCGGCGAGGGCCAAGCGCTTCGCTTCGAACCGCTCTTGTCTCTTGCGGCCGACACAACCCGCGGCGATGCCGATCCCGGTCAGTCGCTGATCCGCATTGTCGGCGCGAAGCAGCAACCGGTACTCCGCCCGCGAGGTGAACATGCGATACGGCTCACTGACGCCATGCGTCACGAGGTCGTCGATGAGCACCCCGATATACGCATCCGCGCGATCCAGCAGCAAAGCACGCGAGCCACTCAGCCGGGCCGCGGCGTTCACCCCGGCCACCAATCCCTGCGCGGCAGCCTCCTCGTAGCCGGTTGTGCCGTTGATCTGCCCTGCCAGGAACAGGCCAGGCAACCGGCGGGTCTCCAACGTGGCCGCCAGCTCCCGCGGATCGACGAAGTCATACTCGATCGCATATCCGGGACGCAGGATCCGTGCCTGTTCGAGACCGGGAATTCCCGCGATCATCCGCGCCTGGACGTCCTCGGGCAACGAGGTCGAGATACCGTTGGGGTAGACGGTGTCGTCGTCCAGACCCTCGGGTTCGAGAAAGATCTGGTGCCGATCGCGGTCGGCGAAGCGAACCACCTTGTCCTCGATGGACGGGCAATAGCGTGGTCCGGTGCCGGCGATCTGGCCGGAATAGAGGGGCGCACGGTGAAGATTCTCCCGGATCGCCGCATGCACCGCCGGCTGGGTCCAGGTGATGTGACAGGGCACCTGGGGGGTCGTGATCCGGTCGGTCAGGAAGGAGAACGGCGGCGGGGGCTCGTCGCCAGGCTGGACCTCGAGGCCGCTCCAGTCGATCGTCCTACCGTCGAGCCGTGGCGGCGTTCCAGTCTTCAGCCGGCCGAGCGCAAAGCCGGCGCGCTGCAGCGTCTGCGCCAAGCCCACGGCGGCTGCATCTCCAACCCGCCCGGCGGCGATCTGACGTTCTCCGATATGGATCATCCCGCGAAGGAATGTCCCGGTGGTCAGCACCACCGCTCCAGCTCCGATGTGGCAGCCGCTGGCCGTGGCTACGCCGCCCACCGATCCGTCGGCACCGATGATCAGATCCTCGACCGCATCCTCGCGGATATCGAGCCCGGCCTGTTCGGCGAGGAGCGCCTGCATTGCCAACCGATACAGCTTGCGGTCGGCCTGCGCCCTCGGGCCATGAACCGCCGGCCCCTTGCTGCGATTCAGAATTCGGAACTGGATGCCGGCGCGGTCGATGCAGCGGGCCATGAGCCCGTCGAGAGCGTCGATCTCCCGCACGAGATGGCCCTTCGCCAAGCCCCCGATGGCGGGATTGCAGGACATTTCGCCGATGGTTTCCCGGCGATGCGTCAGAAGCAGCGTGCGCGCGCCCATCCGCGCGGCAGCACCCGCTGCTTCGCAGCCCGCATGGCCCCCACCCACGACGATCACATCGTATCGGAAATCCCGGTTTGGCATGGGCCGGCACTCTATGGATCGGCGCCCCGTCCGCCAAGGAAAAGCGCCGCTTCCAGGCGGGATGTTTCACATGAAACGTCACTTGCCGATGCAGAACTCCCGGAACACCCGGTCGAGCACCTCTTCGACGCCGACGACCCCCACCGCCATCCCGAGCGACCGTGCGGCGAGGCGCAAGTCTTCCGCCAGAAGCTCCGGAAGTTCCGCGCCGACTGCGGCCTGCAGACAGTCGATACATCCAGCGACCGCCGCACGATGCCGCTCCCGCGTCGGCATCGCCCCACCACCGCCAAACCGGTCCGCGATCACCGCCGACAGCCTGTCAGAGAGGTCTTCGAGCCCGTCGCCTGTCGCTGCGCAAACCCGCACATGCGGCACCGGTCCCAGCCGAACGTCGCGGTCAGAGAGGTCGCATTTGTTGAGCACGACGATCGACCGACCATCGACCAGGCCCGCCACCGCTTCGTCCGATGCCGGATCGGACAGATCGATCACCAGCAGTCGCAGGTCCGCTCCGCCCGCCAGCGCCCGCGCGCGTCGGACCCCCTCGGCTTCCACCGCATCGCCCGTCTCGCGCAGGCCTGCTGAGTCGCAGTAGACCACCGGCCAGCCGCGCAGATCGACCGCCGCCTCGACAATGTCGCGCGTGGTTCCGGCAAGAGGATGCACGATGGCCGCCGCGCGCCCGACGAGCGCGTTCAAGAGGCTCGACTTGCCCGCATTCGGCACACCGAGGATCGCCACCTGGATGCCGTCGCGCAGGCGCATGCCGCGACCGCCATCGGCAACATGCCGCGCGAGGTCCGCGGCGAGGCTCATGGCACCGGCGCGCACCTCCTCCAGCAGCGTGTCCGGAAGGTCCTCCTCGGGAAAATCGATCGCAGCCTCGGCCCGTGCCATGAGATCGAGGATCCGCGACCGCCAGCCGGCATAGAGGCGCCCCAGTTCGCCCTCGAGCTGACGCAGCGCCTGCCGACGCTGCGCCTCCGTTTCCGCAGCGACCAGATCCGCGATCGCTTCGGCCTGCGTGAGGTCGAGCTTGCCGTTCTCGAAGGCACGACGGCTGAACTCTCCGGGTTCGGCCAGCCGTCCACCGGCGGCGGCGAGCGCGCCGGCAAGCGCCTGCCAGACCGCTCGTCCGCCATGGACATGGAGTTCGGCGACGTCTTCGCCGGTAAAGCTGGCCGGGCCCGGGAACCACAGCAGGATGCCGTCGTCGATGACGTCCTCGGTCACGAAGCGGCGACGCGCAGCGATGCGCGGTCGCGGCAGCGAGCGACGTGTAAGCGTGCTTAGTATCTGTCGGGTGCAGGGGCCTGAAACCCGCACAACCGCTAAGCTTGCGCGTCCCGGTCCTGTCGTAAGCGCGAATATGGTGTCGGCTGAACCGCGATAGCTCAGGGGTGCGGCTCCGTCTGGTCGACGGCGAGCATGAGGCGCTCCACCCGTTTGCCCTGTACGAGATGCATCTCGATGATCTCGTCGATGTCGGCGTTGCTTCGGGCCGTATACCACACCCCCTCGGGGTAGACCACGAAGGTCGGCCCGAGCTCACAGCGGTCGAGACAGCCGGCGGAATTGATGCGGGTATCGGAGAGGCCCAGTTCCTTGGCCCGGGCCTTCATGTAATTGCGCAAGCGCTCGCCGCCCCGTGCCTTGCACGAACCTCTCGGATGCCCGTCCGGGCGTTCGTTCGTGCAGGCGAAGACGTGCTGGCGATAGAACAGCGCTGGATCGGCGGTCGACATGGGTCCGGCACCTCTCAGGCGGATGGCAGGGCAGGGAGAGCGGGGACCGGCCCGGTTGAGCCCCGCCGCGGCGAGCCCACATTATCGGGACACGACGCCTGCAGCGCAACGCGACGGCGCAAGCCTGTCGCCACAGAGGATGCCCCATGGCCCAGAACCGGCTCGCCGCAGAGACCAGCCCCTATCTCCGCCAGCACCGGGACAATCCGGTCGCGTGGGAGCCGTGGGACGAGGCGGCCCTGGCGCGGGCACGCCAGGAAGGGCGGCCCATCTTGCTCTCCGTCGGCTATGCCGCCTGCCACTGGTGCCATGTCATGGCGCACGAGAGTTTCGAGGATCCGGAAACCGCGGCGCTGATGAACGCGCTCTACGTGAACATCAAGGTCGACCGGGAGGAGCGCCCCGACATCGACCAGATCTACCAGCATGCGCTGGCGCTGACCGGCGAGAGTGGCGGCTGGCCGTTGACCATGTTCCTGACCCCCGAGGGCGAGCCCTTCTGGGGCGGCACCTATTTCCCCCCGACGGCGCGCTATGGCCGGCCGGCTTTCCGCGAGGTTCTCACGGCGGTCGCGAACACCTTCGCGCGCGATCCCGAGAAGGTCGCCAAGAACGTGACCGCGCTGCGCGAGGGCCTGGGGCAGCTCTCGCGGACGCAGCCGGGCTCGGGCATCGCGCTCGCGACCATCGACCAGGTGGCCCGCCGGCTGGTTCGAGAGATCGATCCCTTCCATGGCGGCATCGGCGATGCGCCGAAGTTCCCGCAGCCCTTCGTGATCCAGCTCCTGTGGCGCGCCTGGCGCCGGCAGCGCGAGCAGCCCTTTCGCAATGCGGTCCTTCTGACGCTCGACAACATGTGCCAGGGCGGCATCTACGATCATCTCGGCGGCGGGTTCTCGCGCTATTCGGTCGATGCCGCCTGGCTGGTGCCCCACTTCGAGAAGATGCTCTACGACAACGCCCAGCTGCTGGAACTGCTGACCCTGGTCTGGCAGGAGACGCGGCGGCCGCTCTATGCGACACGCGTCCGGGAGACGATTGCCTGGATGCTCCGCGAAATGCGGGTGGAGGATGCCGCCTTCGCAGCCGCCCTGGACGCCGACAGCGAAGGCGTCGAGGGCAAGTTCTATGTCTGGAGCGAGGACGAGATCGATCGCGCGCTCGGCGGTGACGCGCCGCGTTTCAAGGCGGTCTACGACGTCACCCCCGAGGGCAACTGGGAGGAGCACACGATCCTCAATCGGCGCCGCTCCATGGAATGGGACGAGGGCGACGAAGCCTTCCTTTCGGCGTGCCGGACGCGGCTCCTGGCGCTCCGGGCCGAGCGCATCCGACCGGGCCGCGACGACAAGGTCCTGGCGGACTGGAACGGCATGGCCGTCGCGGCGCTCGCGGTCGCCGGCCAGGTGTTCGACGAGCCCGAATGGATTGCCGCCGCCCGGCGCGCCTATGGCTTCGTCACGGAACGGCTGGTCGGGCCGGACGGCCGGCGCACCCACAGCTGGTGTGCCGGACAGGCGCGCCATCCGGCGACGCTGGACGATCATGCCCACCTGGCACGCGCTGCACTCGCACTCCTCGAGGCGACCGGCGATGCCGGCTATCTCGCCCGCGCCCGCAGCCATGTCGCCGACGCCGATCGCCACCACTGGGACGCGGCCGAAGCCGGCTATTTCTTCGCGGCTACCGACACGCGCGATCTGGTGGCGCCCGTCAAGCATGCGAACGATCACGCCGTGCCGTCCGGCAACGCCGTCATGGTCGAGGTTCTGGCGCGCCTCCACGCCCTGACCGGGGAGCCGTCCTTCCGAAGCCGGGCGGAAGCGGTCGTGGGCGCTTTCTCCGGCGGCGTCGCGCGGAACTTCTTCCCGTTCGCCTCGCTGCTGAATGCGGCGGCCTTCCTCGAGCGCCCGCTCCAGATCGTCGTCACGGGCGAGACCGCCGGCCGTGCCGAACTGCGCCGGGCAGTGCTCGACGTCTCCTTGCCGGACCGCGTCCTGACCGAAATCGCCCCGGGCGACCATCTCCCGGAGGGCCATCCGGCTCAGAGCAAGGAGGCGCCGGCGGGTACCGCCGCCGCCTTCGTCTGCGCCGGTCCGGTGTGCTCGCTGCCGATTTCCGACGCCGACGACCTCCGGCGGGAACTGGAGCGGCAATGATGCCGCCCCGCCTGCATCGGACCGTCGATACCCCGGTCGGTCCGTTCGAAATCGTCGCCGAGGGGGACGCCATCGTCGCCAGCGGCTGGCGCGGGCGCCGCAGCGGGGCCGACCGATCGCCCCTGCTCGACGAGGCCGAAGCCCAGCTCGAGGCCTACTTCGCGCGGCGTCTCCACGAATTCCGCCTTCCGCTGCGGCCGGCCGGCACGCCTTTCGAACAGGCGGTCTGGCAGGGCATGTGCGCCATCCCGTATGGCCAGACCCGAACCTATGCCGACCTTGCCAGGATCGCCGGCGGCGTGGCTCGGGCGGTCGGGCAGGCATGCGGCAGCAATCCGATCCCGATCTTCATTCCCTGCCATCGCATCACCGGCACTCATGGCATCGGCGGGTTCAGCGGCGGCGAGGGGCGAATGACCAAGCGCCGCCTGCTCGGACTGGAGGGCGTCCTCCTCGATCTCTAGAGCTGGCACACCATGTAGACCGCGTCCCCGCCATAGCTGGCCAGCTTCCGCGCCAGAGCCGCGTCGAGCACGCCCCACGGCTCGAAGCCGTGTCGTCGCCAGTAGCCTGCCGATCCCCCTACGGCCGTCAGCGCGAGGCGGTCGAGGAGATGCCTTTCGGCCAGGGCAGCCAGCCGGCGGACGAGGTGTGCCCCCAGCCCCGACCCGCGCAGCTCGGGCAACAGCGCGACATCGTGGAGATAGAGGCAGTCGGCCTCCCGCGGCAACGAACAGAGCAGGACGTCGAGCGCCGGCGGGGCTCCGATCGCCCATGGGTGCGCGACGGCATAGCCCGCCGGCCCGACCGGCGATGCAGCGACGAAACAGCCGGCCGGGAACAGTCGCAGACGCTCGGCCGGCACCTCGGGTCGCTCGGGAAACAGCGGATGAACGATGCCGGCGATCCGGTCGACCGCCGGCAGGTCGGCGGTCCGCATCGGCCGCCACCGCGGTCCGGCGGAGCCCCCCTCAGCGACGCGGCACGATGACACGGACGGCCCGCTTCGATAGGGTTCCGGTCCCTCGCCCGATCCAATCCAACATCGGAGGCTTGCCCATGCCCGACATCTCCATCGACGCCATCGGCGGCGGCTCCTTCACTGCCTATCTTGCATTGCCCAAGGGCAACCTCGGCCCGGGCGTGGTCGTGATCCAGGAAGTGTTCGGCGTCAACCAGGTGATGCGCGAGATCACGGACGAGATCGCGGCGCTCGGCTATGTCGCCCTGTGTCCCGACCTCTTCTGGCGGCAGGAGCCAGGGGTGCAGATCACCGACAAGACCGACGCCGAGTGGCAGAAGGCCTTCCAGCTGTTCGGCGGGTTCGACGTCGACAAGGGGATCGACGACCTAGTCGCCACCATGAACCATCTCCGCAGCCGGCCGGAATGCAGTGGCAAGGTCGGAACGGTCGGCTTCTGCCTCGGCGGCAAGCTCGCCTATCTGATGGCGGCGCGATCGGACGCCGACTGCAACGTGTCCTATTACGGCGTCGGCCTTGACGCGCTGCTCGATGAAGCGAAGGCGATCTCGAAGCCGCTGCTCATGCACGTCGCCGAGAAGGACAAGTTCGTGCCTGCCGAGGCGCAGGCGAAGATCAAGGCAGGCCTCGCGGGCCATCCCCAGGTCACGCTTCACTCCTATCCGGACGTCGATCACGCCTTCGCCCGCATCGGCGGCCAGCACTACGACAAGGCGGCGGCCGATCTCGCCAACGGCCGGACCCGCGACTTCTTCCAGGCCCATCTCGGCTGACGCCGGGACATCAAGAAAAGGTATGACGATGGCTCATGCAATCCGCTTCCACGAGACCGGCGGTCCCGAAGTCCTGAAGTGGGAGGAAGTCCCGGTCGGCGAGCCGGGCCCCGGCCAGATCCGGGTCCGCAACGCGGCGGTCGGCCTCAACTATATCGACACCTATCATCGCAGCGGCCTCTACAAGGTGCCGCTGCCGTCGGGCATCGGCCTCGAGGGAGCCGGGACGGTGACCGCCGTCGGTCCCGACGTCACGGGCATCAAGGTCGGCGACCGGGTCGGCTACGGTTCCGGCCCGCTCGGCGCCTATTCCACCGAACGCCTCACGGTCGCCGATCGCTGCATCGTCCTCCCGGAGGGCCTTGCGGAGGAGACGGCTGCCGCCATCATGCTGAAGGGCATGACGGCACGCTATCTCCTGCGTCGGACCTACCGGGTCCAGGCGGGCGACACGATCCTGGTCCATGCCGCTGCCGGCGGCGTCGGCCTCATCATGTGCCAATGGGCCAAGCATCTCGGCGCGACCGTGATCGGAACCGTCGGTTCCGACGCCAAGGCCGAGCTGGCCAAGGCCCATGGCTGCGACCATCCCGTCGTCTACACGCGCGAGAACTTCACCGACCGGGTGAAGGAGATCACGGGCGGCAAGGGCGTGCCGGTCGTGTATGACAGCGTCGGCAAGGACACCTTCATGGGGTCGCTCGACTGCCTGCAGCCGCTCGGCACCATGGTCACGTTCGGCAATGCCTCCGGCCCGGTCACCGGCCTCGATACCGGCATTCTCGCCGCCAAGGGCTCCCTGTTCCTGACTCGCCCGACGCTGATGACCTACACCGCCAAGCGCTCCGACCTCGAGGAGACCGCCAAGGACCTCTTCGACGTCGTGCTGAAGGGGGCGGTCAAGATCGAGGTCGCGCAACGCTATGCGTTGAAGGATGCCGCCCAGGCCCATCGCGACCTGGAGAGCCGCAAGACGACCGGCTCGACGCTTCTGATGCCCTGATCGGCCCGGCATAGTCCGTGCTACCCGGACGGCGGCGCAGTCCACGGACTGCGCCGCCGTCCTCCGTTTTCACGAGCGTTCCCCTTCGGATATGACAGATCCCCTCTTCCTTCTGGCGCTTGCCGCCTCCGCCGGCGTCGTCGGCTCCGTTGCCGGCTTCCTGGCCGGTCTGCTCGGCGTCGGCGGCGGCATCGTCATCGTGCCGATGCTCTACATCGCCCTCGGCCTGCTCGGCGTCGACGAATCGGTGCGGATGCACACGGCCGTCGCCACATCGCTGGCCACGCTCGTCCCGACGGCCTGGAACTCGATGCGCTCCCATCGCGCTAAGGGCGCCGTCGACAATGCCTTCCTCAAGTCCTGGGGCGTCTGGATCCTCGCCGGCGCAGCCATCGGTATCCTGGTCGGCGGCGGCGCCAAGCCTGGGATCCTGACCGCCGTCTTCGGAATCGTCGCCATGGTCGTGGCGCTTCATATGGCGTTCGTCAGCGGGGAGGCTCGCGTTGCCGACGGGCTGCCGACCGGCGTCGGTCGTGTGCCGATGGCACTCGGCATCGGCGGCTTCTCGGCAATCATGGGAATCGGCGGCGGAACCCTGGCCGTGCCCCTTCTCACCCTGTTCAACTATCCGATCCGGCGCGCCATCGGCACCTCGTCGGCGGTCGGGCTGATCGTCGGCATCCCGGGCGCGGTCGGCTTCATCCTGGCCGGCTGGGGCGAGCCGAACCGGCTACCCTTCTCCCTGGGCTATGTCAGCCTGGTCGGGTTCGTGCTGCTGGCGCCGGCGCAGACGCTGATGGCGCCCCTCGGCGCCCGGCTTGCGCACACGATCCCGCAAGCCATCATGCGGCGGGTATTCGCGGCGTTCCTCGCCATCGTTGCCGCCCGGATGCTGTGGAGCACGTTCGGCTGAACGTGCTCCCACCTTCCCGTCAGGTGTTCATCTGGTCGAAGAAGTCGTTGTTCGTCTTCGAATGCTTCAGCTTGTCGACCAGGAACTCCATGGCGTCGACCACGCCCATGGGCATCAGGATGCGGCGCAGCACCCACATCTTCTGAAGCACCTTCTTGTCGACCAGGAGCTCTTCCTTGCGCGTGCCGGACTTGGTGATATCGATCGCCGGGAAGGTACGCTTGTCCGAGATCTTGCGGTCGAGGATGATCTCCGAGTTGCCGGTGCCCTTGAACTCCTCGAAGATGACCTCGTCCATCCGGCTGCCGGTGTCGATCAGCGCCGTCGCGACGATGGTCAGGGAGCCGCCTTCCTCGATATTGCGGGCCGCGCCGAAGAACCGCTTCGGCCGCTGCAGCGCGTTGGCGTCGACACCGCCCGTCAGCACCTTGCCCGATGACGGCACGATCGTGTTGTAGGCGCGGGCGAGACGGGTGATCGAATCGAGCAGGATGACCACGTCGCGCTTGTGCTCGACGAGACGCTTCGCCTTCTCGATGACCATCTCGGCGACCTGCACATGGCGGAGCGCCGGCTCGTCGAAGGTCGAGCTGATGACTTCGCCTTTCACCGAGCGGGCCATGTCCGTCACCTCTTCCGGCCGCTCGTCGATGAGCAGGACGATGAGGTAGACCTCGGGGTGATTGCGCGAGATGGCGTGGGCGACGTTCTGCAGCATGACCGTCTTGCCGGTCCGCGGCGGCGCCACGATCAGTCCGCGCTGGCCCTTGCCGAGCGGGGCGATCAGGTCGATCACCCGGGTCGTGTATTCCTTGCGCGTCGGATCTTCGATTTCCAGCTTCAGCCGTTCGTCGGGGTAGAGCGGCGTCAGATTGTCGAAGTTGATCCGATGACGGACCTTCTCCGGTTCCTCGAAATTGATCGCGTTGACCTTGAGCAGCGCGAAATACCGCTCTCCGTCCTTCGGTGCCCGGATCTGGCCCTCGACGGTATCGCCGGTCCGCAATCCGAACCGCCGCACCTGGCTGGGACTGACATAGATGTCGTCCGGTCCGGGCAGGTAGTTGGCCTCGGGCGAGCGCAGGAAGCCGAAGCCGTCCTGGAGTACCTCGAGTACGCCATCGCCATAGATTGCAACGTCGTTGTCCGCCAGCTGCTTCAGGATCGCGAACATCATGTCCTGCCGACGCAGGCTGCTCGCGTTCTCGATCTGCAGCTCTTCGGCATATGCCAGAAGGTCAGCGGGTGACTTGCGCTTGAGTTCTTGCAGGTTCATCCGGGGAACCCTGGACGGGAATGAAGAAAGGAACCCGTCTTCCTGCCTGATATGCGCCAGGGGCCGGCTGGGTTGCCGTCCGGGCCGCGGCCGTTTTCGGCCACAGGTTCGATGACAGGGAGGGGGTGAAGAAGCGCTGCTCACGCAACGCACCGGGCTAGTTAGCCAGACATGGGAAAGGAGTCAAACGGAAACAAGCCTTTGGGGATGGAACCGGGGCTGTTCAGAACGGCCGGACGACGACGAGCAGGACGATCCCGATCATCAGCAATGTCGGGATTTCGTTCTGCATTCGGAAGAACCGCGACGGCCGTTCGTTCCGATCTTCGGCGAAAGCCTTGCGCCAGATCGCCTGGCGATGATGGTGCCAGGTGAGCAGCGCGACCAGAGCCAGCTTCGCGTAGATCCAACCCGCCTGCCAGTCGACGATGCCGGGCGTGAACAGGACCGCGATGCCGAAGAGATAGGTCGCGATCATGGCCGGATTCATGATCGCGCGGAGCAGTCGGCGCTCCATGACCTTGAAGGTCTCCGACAGTGCCGAGCCGGCATCGGCACCCGCGTGATAGACAAAGAGGCGCGGGAGGTAGAGCAGCCCCGCCATCCAGGCGATCACCGAAATGATGTGCAGCCCCTTGGTCCAGGGATAGCACGCCGCCAGCAGGTCGCTCACGGCACAACTTCCGCGGCGATCGGACAGCCGGAATGGCGCTGCGGACAGAGCCGCCTGTCCCCGGGCGGAAGCCATCCGGCGGGCCGGGCCAACGCCTCGCGCACGAGACCGGCCAGGCCCCCGATGAACTCCGCCCGCACGCCGACGGTCGGAACGCGGATATAGTGCGGAACGCCGGCCTCTGCGGCGAGTTCGCGATACTCGATGTCGAGCTCCACGAGCGTCTCCGAATGCTCCGAGACGAACGCGATCGGCACGACCACGATCGCCACCTTGTCGCGACCGGCCCGGGCGATCTCGTCTTCGGTCGATGGACCGATCCAGGCGAGCGGGCCGACGCGGCTCTGATAGCAGACGACGGATTGCCCGACGGAGAGACCGGCCCGATCGGCCACGGCGGCTGCCGTCTGCTCCACCTGCCACTGGTAGGGGTCGCCCGAGGCGACGATCTTCTCGGGCAGGCCGTGGGCCGAGAAGAGCACGCGGACCGGGCCGGCGGCCTCCACCTCCGCGACACCCTGCCGGACGAGGGCCGCTTCCGCAGCCAGCAGCCCTTCCTCCAGCGGATAGCAGCATACCGACGTCGTCGGCGCGCGCAGGCCCGCCCGCCGCGCTGCCCGTGCCCAGTCGGCGAGCGACGACGCCGTCGTCGTCGTGGAGAATTGCGGGTAGAGCGGCAGAAGCACGATTCGGTCGGGCGCGTAGGCCGCGACCTCGCGGGCGGTTTCGTCGGCTCGCGGGTGCCAGTAGCGCATGGCGACGAAGCTGCGCACGGTGCCCGCGTCGGCAAGCGCGGCGTCCAGGGCTTCCGCCTGGGCGCGCGTGTTCGCCAGCAGCGGCGATCCGCCGCCGATCCGCGCATAGTTGGCGGTCGCGATCGGAGCGCGCCGCCGGGCAATGACCCGTGCCAGGATCCAGCGCAGGGGCGCCGGCACCCGGACGATGGCCGGATCGTCGAAAAGATTGACCAGGAACGGCCGGACTGCGGCAGGCCCGTCCGGGCCGCCGAGATTGAACAGGACGACTGCCACGCGAGCCATTGTCATCCCTCTCCGCGCAGCGCAGCCACCGCCCGAGCGACATTCTCCGGCGGAGTTTCCGGCACGATCCCGTGCCCGAGATTGAAGATGAGGGGCCGCCCCGTCATCGCGGACGCGATCTGGCGAACCTGCCGATCCAGGCCATCGCCACCCGCCACCAGCCATTGCGGATCGAGGTTTCCCTGCAGACAGAGTCCGGGCATCGAAGCCCGCGCCCAGGCGAGCGGGACAGCCGTGTCGAGGCCGACGGCGGCAACGCCGGTCCGGTGGCCATACTCGGCAATGGAGACGCCCGCCCCCCGCGGAAAGCCGATGATCGGCAGATAGGGATGGGTTTCCCGCAGTGCTGCGACGATCCGTTGCGTCGGCAGGATCGACCATCGCTCGAAGGCATCGGCGGGGAGAACCCCTGCCCAGGAGTCGAAGATCTGCAAGGCCTCGGCGCCGGCATCCGCCTGGGCGCGCAGGTAGAGGATGGTCGCCGCTACGATCCGGTCGATCAGCCGGGCGAAGGAGTCCGGATTGCCATAGGCCCACTGCTTGGTGCGCGGAAACTCGCGGCTCGAGCCGCCCTCGACCATGTAGGTCGCGACGGTCCACGGCCCGCCTGCGAAGCCGATCAGGGTCGCGGCGGGCGGCAGCCCGGCCTTCACCCGGCGAACCGTCTCCATGATCGGTGCGGTGCGGTGGACGAAACGGTCCTCGTCCAGGTCGCCGAGCCTGTCGTCGGGTCCTGTGCGGGACAGGACCGGTCCCTCACCCTCCCGGAACGCCAGGTCGACGCCGAGGCCGTAGGGCACGATCAGGATGTCCGAGAAGAGGATGGCGCCATCCATGGCGAAGCGCCGCAGCGGCTGCAACGTGACTTCCGCCGCCCGCTCCGGGTCGAGGCAGAGCGCCATGAAGCTGCCGGCTTTCGCGCGCAGCGCTCGATACTCGGGCAGGTAGCGCCCGGCCTGGCGCATGAACCACACCGGGGCACATGCCGGCACGTGGCCGTGCAGCGTATCGAGAAGCGGCTTTCCTGTCGGTTTCATCCCCGTCCCCCGTTGCCTTCTACCTTCTAGAACGAATCTCTTGAAGTGGTAGGTGTTGCAGTGACGCGGTGAGTACTGGGGATTACCGCTCTCGGGATTCCGCTCACCGGATATCCACAAGCCCCATCGTCGCGTCCGAGCGGAGTCGATAAGGGCGGGCGAAAGCTCCAGAAGCTGCACGTCCGGCGGTCGGCGAAATACGGGGATAGCCGGGATGGAATCTATCCGATACCGGCTGTCCGGACCGGCTGGCATGTTTGGTCCGCAGGATGGAAGCCGTGGGATGGTCCGGGCAATCCGGGAGCAGAGTCGGCCGTGCGCCGGAGCGCGCGCGATTGTCCACAGCGGCGCCAAAACCGGTTAGGCTCCGGTATCGTGAAGATCTTTCATCTCCATCTCGTATCCGACGCGACCGGCGAGACCGTGCACGGTCTCGCCCGGGCCTGCGTCTCGCAATTCGAGGACGTGGAGCCGGTGGAGCACACCTGGTCGATGGTGCGTACCCGCGCCCAGGTCGAGCGCGTCATCGCCGGCATCGAGGCCAATCCCGGCGTCGTCCTCTTCACGCTCGTCGACGAGGCGCTGCGCGGCCTGCTGCAAGGCGCCTGCCGACGGCTGCAGGTTCCCACCATCCCGATCCTCGACCCGATCATCGGGGCTTTCGCCAGCTATCTCGGGCGTCGCAGCCGAGGCCAGCCGGGCCGCCAGCACGCGCTGGACGCGGAGTACTTCAACCGCATCGACGCAATGACCTTCGCGCTCGTGCATGACGACGGCCAGGGCCTGTGGAACCTCGACGCTGCCGATGTCGTGCTGACCGGCGTGTCGCGGAGTTCCAAGACGCCGACGGCGATGTACCTCGCGAACCGCGGGATCAAGGCAGCCAATGTGCCGATCGTCCCCGGTGTGCCGCCGCCGGAGGAACTCTTCCGCGTGACGCGGCCGCTGGTCGTGGGCCTGACGACTGACCCGGAGAGCCTCGTGGAGATCCGCCGCCAGCGGCTGCGGATGATCCAGGACCATGATGGCGGGGACTATGTCGACCTGGAAGCAGTGCGCCAGGAGATCCAGTTCGTCCGCCGCATGTGCGCCCAGCAGCGCTGGCCGGTAATCAATGTCAGCCATCGGTCGATCGAGGAGACTGCTGCCACCATCATGCAGCTTCTTGCCCGGCGCCACGGAATGGCGGTGCCATGACCGGCTCCAGCCATGCCCCGGTCATCCTCGCCTCCGCCAGCCGGGTTCGCGCATCCCTGCTGACTGCGGCCGGGCTCACCTTCGAGGTCGTCGTGTCGGCCGTCGACGAGGACGAGATCAAGCGCAGCCTGCGGGCCGATGGCGCCGACGTGGCGACAGCTGCCGATACCCTGGCGCTGGCGAAGGCGCAGCGCGTCTCACAGCGCCATCCCGGCGCGCTCGTGATCGGGGCCGACCAGATCCTCGACTGCAACGGCACCTGGTTCGACAAGCCGCCCGACATCGCACATGCACGGGCCCAGCTGTTCGCGCTGCGCGGCCGGTCGCACATCCTGGCGACGGCCGTCTGCGTCGTGCGGAATGGCGAGCGCATCTGGCATGCCCGCGCACAGCCACGCCTGACGATGCGGACCTTCACTGCGGACTTCCTCGACCGCTATCTGGAGCGCGAGGGGGCTTCCGTGCTTTCGTCGGTCGGGGCCTATCGGCTGGAGGGGCTGGGGGTCCAGCTCTTCGCCGCCATCGATGGCGATCACTTCTCGATCCTGGGATTGCCGCTGCTGCCGCTGCTCGAATTCCTGCGCCAACATGGAGTCGTCGAACGATGATGCTGACCGGCAAGGCACGGCTCGCCGGGGTGATGGGGTGGCCGGTCTCGCATTCGCGTTCGCCCCGGCTCCACGGGCATTGGCTGGAGCGCTACGGGATCGATGGCGCCTACGTACCGCTCGCGGTCCGGCCGGAGCGGGTGTGCGATGCGGTGCGGGCGCTGCCCATCCTCGGGTTCTCCGGCTGCAATCTCACGGTCCCGCACAAGGAGCTGGTGCTGCCGGCGCTCGACCGGATCGACCCGCTGGCGCGGCGGATCGGAGCGGTGAATACCGTCGTCGTTGCCGCCGACGGCGCGCTGGAGGGCTCCAACACCGACGCGTTCGGATTCATCCAGAGCCTGCGCGAGGCGGCCCCCGGTTGGTCGGCGGCGGCCGGTCCGGCCATGATCGTCGGCGCCGGCGGGGCGGTCCGCGCCATCGTCGTCGCTCTTCAGCAGGCCGGAGTCGCGGAGGTTCGCATCGCGAACCGCACACGGGCGCGGGCGGAAACCCTGGCGGCCGAATTCGGCGGTGTTGCGGTCGTGGATTGGGTCGACCGCGCCCGGGCGCTGGACGGGGTCGGCCTTCTCGTCAACGGCACGACCCAGGGCATGACGGGCGAGCCCGCGCTGGATCTCGATCTGACGCATCTCCCGGCGTCGGCAATCGTCGCCGACATCGTCTACGTACCCTTGATGACACCCCTGCTGGCGGCGGCAGCCGCGCGCGGCAACCCGATCGTCGACGGGCTGGGGATGCTCCTGCACCAGGCCCGACCGGGGTTCGAGAAATGGTTTGGCGTGGCCCCGCAGGTCGATGCCGATCTCCGGCGGTTCGTTCTCGGGCTGCCCGGTTGATCGTGCTCGGCCTCACCGGCTCGATCGGCATGGGCAAGTCGACGGCCGCCGCGATGTTCCGGTGCATGGGCGCGCCGGTCCATGATGCCGATGCCACGGTCCATGGCCTGCTGGGTGCGGGCGGCGCCGCGGTGCCGGCGGTCGAGCAAGCGTTCCCCGGGACCGTTCGCGGCGGCGCCGTCGATCGCGCAGCCCTGGGGCGGATCGTCTTTGCCGATCCCGCCGCGCTGAAGCGGCTGGAGGCGATCGTGCATCCGCTGGTGCGCCGGTCGTCGCGGGACTTCCTCGCACGCCATCGCCGGCTGCGCGTCCGGCTGGTCGTGCTCGACATCCCGCTGCTCTTCGAGAAGGGCAACGAGCGCCATTGCGACCGGGTCGTGGTGGTCTCGGCGCCGGCATTCCTGCAGCGCCAGCGGGTGCTGCGCCGGCCCGGAATGACCGAGGCCAAGTTCCTCGGCACCCTGCGGCATCAGACTCCCGATGCCGAAAAGCGCCGGCGCGCCGACTGGGTGGTGCCGACGGGCCTCGGCCGTGCCTTCACTTGGCGGCATCTTTCCGCCGTGCTGCGCCGTGCGACGGCAGCCGGCCGGCCGAGCCGAAGGAGACGGCGACTTGCGTGAAATCGTTCTCGACACCGAAACGACCGGCCTCGACCCCCGCGACGGCCACCGGCTGATCGAGATCGCTTGCCTCGAACTGCACAACGGCATCCGCACGGGCGCGGAGTACGTCTCGCGCATCAATCCCGAACGGCTGGTCGATCCGGAAGCCTATGCCGTGCACGGCATCTCCGACGCCGATCTCGTCGGCGCCCCTGTCTTTGCCGAGATCTGCGCCGATTTCCTGGCCTTCATCGCCGACGACCCGCTCGTCATCCACAATGCCGAGTTCGACCTCCGCTTCGTGAACGCGGAGCTTGCCCGGATCGGCGCGGCTCCGATTCCGTCCGCCCGGGCGATCGACACGCTCATGATGGCGCGCCGTCGATTTCCGGGGGCGCAGGCCAGCCTCGATGCCCTGTGCCGACGTTTCGGCATCGACACCAGCGCCCGCGTCCGGCACGGCGCCCGCCTGGATGCCGAACTCCTGGCCGAGGTCTATCTCGAGCTGACCGGCGGCCGCCAGAAGGGCCTCGGTCTGACGACGGAAACCAGTAGCATCGTCGTCGAACGGCGCACCACCATGGTGCGCATTGCGCGCGCGCCACGCCCACACGCGCCCTCGGCGGTGGAATCGGCGGCGCACGCCGCGTTCCTCGCCAAGATCAAGGGCGCGATCTGGAACCGATGAGAACGGGCGCGCCTCGACGGCGGTCGCCCGAACCGGCGCTCAGGCGAGCGCGCTGCCGTTGCCGGGCCCGGCCTGCTGCTGGGCTTCCTGCTGACGACGATAGAGGTCGGCGAAGTCGATCGGGTTGAGCAGCAGCGGCGGGAAGCCGCCCTCGCGCGTCGCATCGCCGATGATCTGGCGGGCGAACGGGAACAGCATCCGCGGGATCTCGATCAGCAGAACCGCGCCATAATGTTCCTGCGGCAGTTCGGCACCGAGCGTCACCACCGCTCCGTACTCGAGTTCGACGACGAAGGCGTTCTTGTCGTTGATCGTCGCGCTGGCCGCGATCGACAGCACGACCTCGAACACGGCTTCGGCCAAGCTGCGCACTTTCACGTCGACCTTGACTTCGATCTGCGGCGGCTCGCGCATTTCGGCCATGATCTGTGGTGCGTTCGGATTCTCGAACGACAGATCGCGGATGTACTGGGCGTTGATGGCGACGGGGGCGCCCTGGGCGGCCGGAGCGGGATTCTGGTCGGTCATGATTCCTCGGGGGTGCGAGGGGCGCGCACTAGCACGGATCGTCGTACCGGGCCAAGCCGGCAGCGGTCATTCGAACTCGGTCGGCTCGGGCGCGGTGGGATCGAAGCGGACGATGGCGCCGTTGCCGACGCGCTTTCCGGTCAGCCCGCGGATGAAGCCCCAATGGGTCACGACGGCGACGTGCTGCCAATCGTCGCGGGCGGCCATCGTCGACCGGAAGTGGGCGCACCGCCTGAGCAGCGCATGCTCCGGCTCCTCCATCTCCGGCCACCAGCGTTCGTCCAGATGGTCGAGGGCGAGGTGGGGCCAGCGCGAACGTAGGATGCTCGTCATCGAGCCGACGTCGCATGCATAGGCAGCCCGCTCGCCGACGATCGGATCGATCGTGAAAGACATCCCCAGGACGCCCGCGATGATCTCCGCCGTCTCGATCGCGCGAGTATAGGGGCTGGCGACCAGCATGCGGATCGGATCACCGGTGAGAGCCTGGCCGGCCTCGGCCGCCTGTCGGCGACCCTCATCCGTAAGCCGCGGGTCGGGGATGCCCGGATCGACCCGCGTCACCGAAAACGCCGCGTTGAATTCCGACTGGCCGTGACGAACCAGGATCATGGGTTTACTCGCATCGCTCAGTGGGTGTCTTCGGGACGTGTGTCTTCCGCGCGGCGCGGTCCATTCAGGCCGGGCCGGTCCGGCCCGTCGCGCGCCGGGGGTTCATCGGGCACCACGACGGCCTCGCTGTCGATGATCGGGCCGCCCGCGAAGCCGGCGCCATAGCCTGCCGAACTCGATCCGGCCGGCTGCACCCGCCGGCGGATGGCTTCGCCCAGCCGGCGTCGGACGGGCGGCAGAAGCAGCGACAGCCCGAGGAAGTCGGTCAGGAAACCCGGTACCAGGAGCAGCATGCCTGCCATGACGATCGCGGCACCGCGCACGATCGTCGCCAGGGGGATGGCCTCGCCGGAGACGGCTCCAGGACGCAGCCTCTGCACCGCGGCCACGCCCTGGCTCCGTATCATTGCGAGGCCGACGACTGCCGCCACGACCGTCGCAGCCAGCGTCCCCCATAGTCCGATCATGTCGCCGACGATCACGAAAAGGGCGATTTCGACCAGCGGAACGGACAGGAGAAGGAACGGAAGGGCGGCTCTCATGCTTGCTTACCGGAAGGCATGGTCCTATCTACACGGGATCGGGCCGTGCGCAAGCCATTGGGTGCGGAGCCCGGAGGCACGGTATCCGGGTTGCCCGAGGCGGGGTCGATGAACGGCGGCTTTCAGCTCTTCGATATCATCCTGTTTGCGATGATCGCAGCGTTTCTGGTGCTGCGGCTGCGGAGCGTCCTTGGCCGCCGGACGGGCACCGAGAAGCCGCCACGAAGCATCTTCGGCAATCGTCGCCCGGCAGAAACGGACGACGAGAAGGTCGTACCGCTGCCGACGCGCAACGACCGCGCGGAGGAAACTCCCACGCGGGGCGATATCGGCGCGCCGCGCGAAACCGTGCCGAACAGTCCCGCTGCGGGAGTCGTCGAAATCCGGGCGGCCGATCCGTCCTTCGACCCGGACGGCTTCATCCAGGGTGCACAGGGCGCCTTCGAGATGATCGTCGGCGCCTTCGCCGAAGGCGACGCCGGCGCATTGCGGCCGCTTCTGAACGACGCCGTCTTCACGCGCTTCTCCGATGCGATCCGCGAGCGCGAACAGCAGCGGCATACGCTCGAGACGACCATCGTCGCGGTCAGGAGCGTCGATCTCCACGAGGCGCACATGGAAGGTCGCACGGCCTTCGTCACCGTTCGCTTCGTGTCCGATCAGATCAACGTCGTTCGCGATGGCGAGGGCAAGGTGATCGAGGGCGAGCCCGGACAGACGATGGAACTCGTCGATCTCTGGACGTTCGCGCGCGACACGCGCTCGCCCGACCCCAACTGGCTGCTCGTCGCGACCGCGACGCCGCAGTAGCGCACGGTGACGGGAACGCTGCTGCGGGGCATCGCGGCCCTCGCAGTCCTGCTCGGCATCGCGGCGTGTGCGGCCGACCGAGCTTCTGGTCCGTCGCCGGCCCCGACCACGCCGGAACCGACGGCGCCGGCCGTTCTGCGGCTTGTGCCGGCCCGGTTCCCGGATCTTCCGGGCTGGACCGGCGATGCGCAGGCGGCGGCACTGCCGGCCTTGCGCCGATCATGCGAGCGGCTGCCGTCGGGCAGCCCCGAACGCGCCCTCGGCCCGGACGGATTGGCCGGGCGTGTTGGGGACTGGCGCGCGATCTGCTCGGCCGCGGCGCAGGTTCCCGCCGGCGACGCCGCCGCGCGGCAGTTCTTCGAGAGCCGATTCCAACCCTGGCGGGCCCTCGACGGAGAGAATCCGGACGGGCTCTTCACCGGCTACTATGAACCGCTGCTGTCGGGCGCCCGCGCCCGTGGCGGCCGCTACGCCGTGCCGCTGCTGCGCCGCCCGCCCGATCTCGTCGAAGTCGATCTTGGGCAGTTCCGCCCGGCGCTGCGCGGCCAGCGCATCGCGGGGCGGCTGGAAGGTGGCCGGCTACGGCCCTATGCCGATCGGGCCGAAATCGAGGCCGGCGCCCTGGCGGGACGGGGCCTCGAAATGCTCTGGGTCGACGATGCCGTCGATGCCTTCTTCCTGCAGATCCAGGGGTCGGGCCGCGTGCGGCTCGCCGACGGCACGGTGTTCCGTGTGGGCTATGCCGGGCAGAACGGGCACCCCTATGTGCCGATCGGCAGGCTCCTGGCCGATCGCGGCGAGATCCCGCGCGAGCAGGTCAGCATGCCGTCGATCCGGGCGTGGCTGGCTGCTCATCCGGCCGAAGGCCGGCGCCTGATGCAGGAGAACCCCTCCTACGTCTTCTTCCGGGAACTGAAGGGCGACGGCCCCATCGGCGCCCAGGGCGTGGCGCTGACGCCCGGGCGCAGCCTCGCGGTCGATCCCGGCTTCGTGCCCTACGGGGTGCCGGTCTGGCTGGACGCCGAAGATCCGCTCGATGCGAGCGCGCGGGTGCGTCGCCTCATGGTGGCGCAGGATACCGGCGGCGCCATCCGCGGGCCGGTCCGCGGCGACGTCTTCTGGGGCTTCGGGACCGAGGCGGCGGAACGCGCCGGCCGGATGAAGTCGCGGGGCGGCTACTGGCTGCTCCTCCCCAAGGGCGTCCGCCCCAATGACGTCCGGCCGTCGAACGCGCGCTGATGCCGCCCGGTGTCTCGGGCGCCCGTTGACCCGTGCGGTCACCGCGCCCATTCTCCGCAGCCAATGGAAACACCCGCCAACGCCGCCTCCTGCCGGGTCGGCCTTCTCGTCACCTGTCTGGTCGACCTGTTCCGCCCGACGGTCGGCTTTGCCGCCGTCAAGCTGCTGGAGGCTGCCGGTTGCTCGGTCGTGGTGCCACCGCAGAGCTGCTGCGGCCAGCCGGCCTACAATTCCGGCGACCGCGCGCGCGCCAAGCGCGTCGCGCGCCAGGTGATCGCCGCCTTCGCGGACGTCGACTATGTCGTGGCGCCTTCGGGATCCTGCGGCGGGATGCTGCACGAGCACTATCCGGAGCTCTTCGCCGACGAACCCGACATGGCACTCGCCGCGCAGCATCTGGCCAAGCGCAGCCATGAGCTGGTCTCCTTCCTGGTCGATGTGCGCGGCATGCGCCGCGTCGATGCGCGCTTCGACGGTGCCGTGACGTACCACGACTCCTGCTCCGGTCTGCGCGAGCTCGGCGTCAAGCAGCAGCCCCGCCAGCTCCTGCGGTCGGTCGAGGGCCTGACGATCGCGGAGCTGCCGGGGGCGGAGACGTGCTGCGGGTTCGGCGGGACGTTTTGCGTCAAGTATCCGGCGATCTCCGACCGTATGGTCACGGACAAGGCGGAGGACATCCGCCGCACCGGCGCGGGCACCCTCCTCGCCGGTGACATGGGTTGCCTGCTCAACATGTCGGGCAAGCTGTCCCGCCTTGGTGTGCCGGTCGCCGTCCGCCATGTGGCGGAGGTTCTGGCCGACATGGCCGACCGGCCGCCGATCGGCGCCGCGGACCGGAGCTGAGGCCGATGCAGTCGACTTCCCACGCCTTCAAGGACAATGCCCAGCGCGCGCTGCACGACCCCAGGCTGCAGCGCGCGATGGAGAACCTGCGCCACGGCTTCCAGGAGCGTCGGCGCGTGGCCGCCGCCGCGCTGCCCGAGTTCGAGCAGCTGCGGGACATCGCGCGGGACATCAAGAACCATACGCTGGCGCATCTCGACTGGTACCTCGAACGGTACGAGGAGAAGGTCGTAGAGAGCGGCGGACAGGTGCACTGGTGCCGGACGGCGGCCGAGGCACGGGAGACCATTCTCGGTATCTGTCGCGACGCCGGCGCCCGCTCGGTGACCAAGGGCAAGTCGATGATCGCGGAGGAGATCGCGCTCAACGACTACCTCGAGGAGAACGGGATCGAGCCGGTCGAGACGGACCTCGGCGAATACATCATCCAGCTCCGCAAGGAGCCACCCAGCCACATCATCGCCCCGGCGGTCCACCTCAACCAGTCCGACGTCGAGGAAACCTTCCGGCGCAGCCATACCGACCTGCCGCCGGACCGGTCCCTGAACGAGGCGCGCGAACTTTGCGACGAGGCGCGCACCATCCTGCGGTCGAAGTTCCTGGCGGCCGATGTCGGCATCACCGGTGCGAACTTCCTCATTGCCGAAACCGGCTCCTCGATCATCGTCACGAACGAGGGCAACGGCGACCTGACGCAGACCCTGCCCAAGGTTCACATCGTGCTGGCGAGCCTCGAGAAGGTGGTGCCGACGCTGGAGGACGTGTCGACGATCCTGCGTCTCCTGGCACGTTCGGCGACCGGACAGGAGTTCTCCTCCTACACCACGGTATCCACCGGTCCGCGCCGGCCGGGCGATCTCGACGGTCCGGAGGCGTATCACGTCGTCCTCCTCGACAACGGCCGCAGCGCCATGCTCGGGACCGAGTTCCACGAGATGCTGCGCTGCATCCGCTGCTCGGCCTGCATGAACCACTGCCCGGTCTATTCGGCGGTCGGCGGCCACGCCTATGGCTGGGTCTATCCCGGCCCGATGGGGGCCGTGCTGACACCGGGACTGATCGGGATCGACGAAGCCGGCCATCTGCCCAATGCCTCGACCTTCTGCGGCCGTTGCGAGAGCGTCTGTCCGATGAAGATCCCGCTGCCCAAGATGATGCGCCACTGGCGCGAGCGGCAGGTCGAGCGCGGGCTGGGACCGGCCACGGCGCGATGGGGCCTCGGGGCATGGGCATTCCTTGCCGCCCGCCCGGCCCTCTACGGCGCGGTCGCGCGGCTGGCGGCCGGCGTCCTGGGCCGACTCGGACGGCGCAAGGGCCGCTTCGGCGCGCTGCCGCTCGCCGGCGGCTGGACCGGCGTGCGCGACATGCCCGCCCCCGAAGGCCGGACGTTCCAGGCGCAATGGGCCGAGCGCGGTCGGCGATGACGATCCGCAAGCCGGCAGGGGATGGTCGCGGCCAGATGCTGGGCGCCATTCGCCGCGCCCTCGGTCGCGGCGCGCTGGAGGGCGCGGCCGCCGAACCGCTGCAGCGTCGTATCGCGGAACATCCCCGGAATCTCATCCCGACGCGCGCGGCGCTGCCGCCGGCCGAGATGCTCGATCTCTTCGTGCGCATGGCCGAAGCCGTGAGCACGACGATCGATCGGGTGCCGGACCCTGCGGCGGTTCCCGGGGCGGTCGCAGAGTATCTCGCGGGGCTCAACCTGCCGGGCGAGATCGTGATGTCGCCCGACCCTGCCCTCGATGCGTTTCCCTGGTCGGAACGCCCGCTCCTGGCGATCCATCGCGGACGTTCCCAGGGCGACGATCCGGTGTCGGTCACGCCGGCCTTCGCCGGGATCGCGGAGACGGGCACCCTGATGCTCGCTTCCGATGCGCACCGCCCGACCACACTCAATTTCCTTCCGGACACCCACATCGTCGTTCTCTATGCCGACCAGGTGGTCGGTCCCTACGAGGAGGCTTGGCTCCGGCTGCGGGCGGAGCAGGCGGGGCGCGGCGGCGGGATGCCGAGGACGGTCAATTTCATCACCGGGCCCTCGCGCACCGGCGATATCGAGCAGAAGATCCAGCTCGGCGCCCATGGTCCGCGCCGCCTGCACATCGTCCTTGTGGAACGTCGCGGCGACACGCCCGGAGCCGCCGCCGATGGTCCGCGACCGTGACCTGTGGCGACGCGCGGTCGCCGACGTCGACCCACTGCCCCGTCGGGGCGAACGAGCGCCCCCCGCCCGCGCTGCGGTGACGCTCCCGGCGGTCGAAGCGAGCGCGCCGGCTCTGCCGCGACCGGAGGCCAGGCCGCAACCGTCGCCGCGATCTTCCCTGCTCGGTTCCGGTGCGGCCATTGATGTCGATGCCCGCACCGTCGAACGGCTGAAGCGGGGAAGGATCGCCATCGACGGGCGGCTCGACCTGCACGGACTGACCCAGGCGGAGGCCTATGCCGCGCTGCTCGGCTCCGTGCGCGCGGGCGTGGCGCAGGGCCGCCGATGTCTCCTGGTGATCACCGGCCGGGGCGATTGGGGCGGCACCGAGCGCGGGGTGCTGCGCCGGATGGTTCCGCGCTGGCTGAACGAGCCGGCGGTGCGCCCGCATGTCCTGGCCTTCACCGAAGCGCAGCCGCGCGACGGCGGTGCCGGCGCCCTCTATCTGCTGCTGCGCCGGCGACGCTAATATGGGGTTCAGGCTTGGCCCGGCTGCTCGATGGCAAGGAATGCGATGTACCTCACCGATGACACCCGGCTGACCGCACGCGGCAATCCGATCGTGCACGAGACCCTCGATGGCGAGGCGGTCATCATCAATCTCCAGTCCGGAACCTATTACAGCCTCCAGGGCGTCGGTGCCGTGCTGTGGCAGGATCTCGTCCGATCGACCACGGTGGCCGAACTCGGACGACGGCTTGCGATCGAGGCGGCGCTGGCGGACGAGGCGCTCCGGCCGGCGCTCGACCAGTTCGTGGCAGGCCTCTACGACGAGGCGCTGATTGCCGTCGAGCCGCCCCCCGCGGGCGCGCCGACGGAGGGGGCCGTTCCCGAGGTGGTCCGGGAGGCGCTGGCCCTGCAGCGGTTCACGGATGTCCAGGCGCTCCTGGCGCTGGATCCCGTTCACGACGTCGACGAGGTGGGGTGGCCGGTCAAGGCTCCGGCAACCGGTCTGTGACGATGCCGGGCCGCCCGGCCGACGTCCCGATGGTCGCCCTCGAGCGCTTCTTCGCGGACGCGCTGGCGGTGGCGGAAAGCGCCCACGAAGCCGCGGGCCGGATCGAGCACCGCTACCGGCTGGGACCGGCCGCATTCCGGCTCGTTTGTGCGGGCGAGGCGGTGGCGTCGGCCATCGCCCCCACCCTCGCCCACATCCGGCTACCCGAAGACGGCGCGGCGGAGATCGCGATCCATGCCTGGAGCGAAGCGACGGCGCACCTGCCGCCCGCCCCCTGGCCGGCGGAGGCCTATGGCCAGCGCGGCGGCATCGATCTCGGCGATGGGCGATTCTCGGCCTTCTATCAGCTTGGCGCCGACAGCGTCTCGGTACTCGACCGGCAACGTGGCGTGGCGCTCTATCACCTGCGCCGGCCGCTGCCCTACTGGGAGCGCAGCTTCCCGTTCCGCCCGATCTTCCATGCCTGGCTCGCGGACACGGGCCTGCAGCCCGTCCATGCCGGCGCCGTCGGCCGGCCCGACGGCGGCGTGCTCGTGACCGGCCCGAGCGGGTCCGGGAAGACGACCACGACGATCGCCTGCCTTGCAGGCGGGCTGTCCTATGCCGGCGACGACTATGTGCTGGTCGGGACGGCGCCGCCGCCGATCGTCTACAGCCTCTACTGTGCGGCCAAGTTCACCGACGATGCCCTGCGCCGGTTTCCCCAGCTTGCGGAGCATGTCTGGAACCCGGACCGCGAGCCCGGCGAGAAGGCGTTGATCTACGGCAGTCGCGGCTTCCCCGATGCGCTGGTGCCGGAGATGCCGATCCGCGCGGTCGTGTTGCCCCGTGTCACCGGCCTCGTGGATACGTCGGTGCGCCGGGTGCCGGCGGCGGCCGCGATCCGGGCACTGGCCCCGACCACACTGGCCCACCTGCCGGGCCACGCCGCTTCGACGCTGGCCAAGCTGACGCGACTGTGCATGTCGGTCCCATGCTTCGAGCTGGCGGCCGGAACCGACCTCGGGCAGATTCCGCACGCCATCCTCCAGATCCTGGAGGGGGTACCGTCGCGATGACGCACCGCGTCGACGTCGTCGTGCCGGTCTTCAACGGCGCGCGGCACCTGCACGGCGCCATCGAGCGGATCGAAGCGCAGGGCGTCGACGGGGTGGGGATCGTCGTCGTCGACGACGGGTCGATCGACGAAACGCCGCGATTGTGCGAGCACTTGGCGGCCGAGGGTCGGATCCGCTGGGCGCGGACCGCCAATGGCGGCCCGGCCGCCGCCCGCAACACCGGCCTCACGATGGCCCGGGCACCCGTCATCGCCTTCATCGACGTGGACGACGAATGGCCACCCGGCCGGCTGGCCTGGACACTGCCCTATCTCGAGGCACGCCCCGACCTCGACGGGATCGTCGGGCAACTGCAGATCGTGACCGATTCGCCGGAGGCCGAGGCCGCATGGTCCGCCATCGGCATGCCGATGTATCCGGCCTTCTTTCCCCAGCTCGGCACCGGCCTCTATCGCCGTTCTCTCTTCGAGCGGATCGGCGGCTTCGCCCCGGACATGCGCTATGCCGAAGACGTTGACTGGTTCTTCCGCTGGTTCGAGAGCGGAGCCGCGTTGGAGACCCTGCCCCGGGTCGTGCTCCTCTATCACCTGCACGACAGCAACATGACGCGGCATCGTTCGGCCATGCGACAGCACTTCGCCTCCGCCATCGCCCGGTCGCTCCTGCGCCGCAGGCGGCAGGGAAATCCGCCGCCGCCCCTGCCGGCGTTCGAGGATTTTCTCGCGGAGCTGCCACCGTCTCCGGCGGAGCCAGGGCCATGACGAGCGGGATTTCCGTCGTCATCCCGATGCGCGATGGTGCCCGCTATGTCGGGGAGGCGCTGGACAGCATCGCCCGGCAGACGCTGCCGGTCGAGCGCACCATCGTCGTCGATGACGGGTCGACCGACGACGGGGCGCGCGTGGCGGCGGCGCACCCGCTGCGGCCGCTGGTGGTCTCCATCCCGCCCTCGGGCATCGGCGCGGCCCGCAATCGAGGCGTCGAACTGGTCGAGAGCCCGTTCGTCTCCTTCCTGGATTGCGACGATCTGTGGACGCCCGATCACGCCAGCCTGCTGATGCGGGCCCTCTGCGCCGATCCCTCCCTGACGATGTGCTTCGGCCATGCCGAGCAGTTCCTCAGCCCCGATGTGCCGGCCGCCGAGGCGGCAGCGATCCACGTTCCGGATCAGGCGATGCCGGCGCTGGTACCGGGGGCGATGCTGGTGCGTAGCGCGGTGTTCGGACGCCTCGGCCACTTCCGGGAGGATCTGCGGGTGGCGGAGTTCATGAGCTGGCTGCTCCGGGTCGAGCATTCCGGCGAGCGCTACGTCGTGCTGCCCGATGTCGTCCTGCGGCGACGCCATCACGGAGGCAATATCGGGCGGCTGCGGGGGGACGATCGCCGCCTGGACTATGTGCGCGCGATCCGCGAGCACCTGCACCGTCGGCGATCCATGCCGGACGGCGAGCCCCGCAAGTGACGCCATTCGGCGAAGCGGTACGCCGGCTGCGGGCGGAGCGCGGTCTCACGCTGAAGGGAATGGCCGCCGATCTGGAGATCTCCGCGGCCTACCTGTCGGCGCTGGAGCATGGTCGCAAGGGCCGGCCGAGCCGTGCCCTGCTGATTCAGATCTGCGAATATTTCGGGATCATCTGGGATGATGCGGAGGCGCTGGAGCGGGCTGCCCGTGTGTCGCATCCGCGCGCCGTCGTCGACACTTCGGGCCTCGCGCCGCGCGCGACGGAACTGGCGAACCGACTCGCGCGCACGATACGCCACCTGTCACCGCCCACGATCGAAGCCATGCACCGGTTGCTGGACGATGCCGAGGAGGCGCGCCCGCGCGCCGTCGGCCGCCGCCGTACCGGCAGCGCGCCCTGATCAGGTGGCCTTGCCGTGCCGGAAGGACCACATCCGCGACGGCGTCAGTGCGCTCCCCTCGAGCCGGACTTCCGCCGGCGCCACCGGCCGCCGCTCGGCCGTGCCGTCATGGGCGCGGACCGTGAATGTCGCCGGCGGCACGTGGTCGACGGCGACGGGCACCGGACTGCCGAGGCTGCGCCAGATCGCGCGCACCTTTCCCGGGCTGCCGTCGGGTCGCACTTCCTCCACCAGGATGTTGTAGCCGGTATCGGCACCTTCGCAGGCGATCGCGGTCGCGGCGACGACGAAGCGCCCGTCCGCGGTCCGGTTGCGCCAGAGAGAATGCTCGGCGCATCCGAACCAGCCGGAGACCAGCCCCGCCGCCAGGGCCGCCAGGATGGCGGCCGGCGGCGCCAGGCCGAGCGCGACGCCGATGCGATTCCAGGGCCTTGGCAGGCGGCGGCCGGCGAACCACGCGAACAGCGCGCTGGCCAGCAGCACCAGGATGGCGGCCGGCGCCAGCATGGGGCGACGCCCCGCCCCTAGAGGATGAACTTCGACAGGTCGGCGTTCTTCGCCAGTTCGCCGACCTGGCGACGGACATAGGCGGCGTCGATCGTCACCGCCGTTCCGGGATTGTCCGTCGCGCTGAAGCTCACCTCCTCCAGGAGCCGCTCCATCACGGTGTGCAGGCGGCGCGCGCCGATGTTCTCGACCGTGGAATTGATCTCGACCGCGAGATCGGCGAGCGCGTCGATGCCGTCGTCGGTGAAGTCGAGCGTCACGTCCTCGGTCTTCAACAGCGCCTTGTACTGGGTGATCAGGCAGGCATCCGGCTCGGTCAGGATGCGGCGGAAATCGTCCCGCTCCAGCGGCTTCAGGTTGACCCGGATCGGCAGGCGTCCCTGCAGCTCGGGCAGGAGGTCGGACGGCTTGGCGATGTGGAATGCGCCCGATGCGATGAACAGCACATGGTCCGTCTTCACCGGCCCATGCTTGGTGGTGACGGTCGTGCCCTCGATCAGCGGCAGCAGATCGCGCTGCACGCCCTCGCGGCTGACGTCGCCGCCCACCCGCTCGCCGGAGCGCGCGCAGATCTTGTCGATCTCGTCGAGGAAGACGATGCCGTTCTGCTCCACGGACAGGATCGCCTCCTTCACGACGCGCTCCTGGTCGAGCAGCTTCTCGACCTCTTCCTTCATCAGGGCTTCGTGAGAGAGGGCGACCGTCAGCCGCCGCGGCTTGGTCCGTCCCCCCATCGCCTTGCCGAAGATGTCGCCGAGGTTGAGCATCCCGACGCTGGCGCCCGGCATGCCCGGCACCTCGAAGGTCGGGAGCTGGCCGAAGGGGTTGGCGTCGGCCAGCTGCAGCTCGATTTCCCGGTCGTCGAGCTGGCCTTCGCGCAGCATCTTGCGGAACTTCTGCCGGGTTTCGGCGCTGGCGTTCTCGCCGACCAGTGCGTCCAGCACCCGTTCCTCGGCACGGATCTCGGCCTTCGATTCGACCTCGCGCCGCAGGCGCTCCTTGGTCATCTGGATGGCGATCTCGACGAGGTCGCGAACGATCTGCTCGACGTCGCGGCCGACATAGCCGACCTCGGTGAACTTGGTCGCCTCGACCTTGAGGAAGGGTGCCTGCGCCAGGCGCGCCAGGCGGCGGGCGATCTCCGTCTTGCCGACGCCGGTCGGCCCGATCATGAGGATGTTCTTGGGCAGAACCTCCTCCCGCAGCTCCTCGGGGAGCTGCTGGCGACGCCAGCGGTTGCGCAAGGCGATCGCGACGGCGCGCTTGGCGTCGTTCTGGCCGACGATGTGACGATCGAGCTCGGAGACGATCTCGCGGGGGGAGAAGTCGGTCATAGGGTTTCGACGATGATCTTGTCGTTGGTGTAGACGCAGATTTCCGCCGCGATGGCGAGCGATCGGCGCGCGATGGCTTCGGCGTCCATGTCCACCCGGTCGGCCAGCGCCCGGGCGGCTGCCAGCGCAAAGGAACCGCCGGAGCCGATGGCGATGATGCCGTCCTCGGGCTCCAGCACGTCGCCATTGCCGGACAGGAGCAGGGAGACGTTGCGGTCGGCCACCGCCATCATCGCCTCCAGGCGCCGCAGATAGCGGTCGGTCCGCCAGTCCTTCGCGAGTTCGACGCAGGCCCGGGCGAGCTGACCCGGATGGGACTCCAGCTTCGCCTCCAGGCGCTCGAACAGCGTGAAGGCGTCGGCCGTGGCGCCGGCGAAGCCGGCGATGATGTCGCCGCCGCCGATGCGGCGGACCTTGCGGGCGTTCGACTTCATTACCGTCTGGCCCATGGACACCTGGCCGTCGCCGGCCATGGCGACGCGCCCGTCCTTGCGGACGCAAAGGATGGTTGTGCCGTGCCAGGCGGGGGCTTCGCGATCGGTCATTCTTCTCGTGGGGTTGTGCAGGCCGGGCCCGGAGCGAACCGGGCCGCTCGGGCGGCGGATCGTTCGCGCAAGAGGATGGGGCGCGGCGCGGCTGCGATCAAGGGCGCATCCCGGCTTCGGGTGGCGTCCGTGGGCGCTTCGGGCTATAGAACCGCCCATTCCCAGACGACCCGGCAGCAGAGCGGACCGCCGCCGGACAGCTTTCGAGGACGCCCATGCGCCGCGCCACCGTCGAGCGCAACACCAAGGAAACCCGGATCGCCGTCACCGTCGACCTCGACGGGACCGGCAAGGCCGATGTCGCCACCGGCATCGGCTTCCTCGACCACATGTTGGACCAGCTGGCGCGGCACGGGCTGTTCGACCTGCATGTCCGGGCCGAAGGCGATCTGCATATCGACTTCCACCACACGACGGAGGACACGGGCATCGCGCTCGGCCAGGCGTTCTCCCAGGCCATGGGCGACCGCCGCGGCATCGCCCGCTGGGGCGACGCGCACGTCCCGATGGACGAGACGCTGACGCGCGTCGCGCTCGACGCCTCCAATCGACCCTATCTGGTCTGGAAGGTCGTCTTCACGCGCCCCAAGTTGGGCGAGATGGACACCGAGCTGTTCAAGGAGTGGTTCCAGGCCTTCGCCCAGAACGCCGGCCTGACGCTGCATGTCGAAAATCTCTACGGCGAGAACAATCACCACATCGTGGAAAGCTGCTTCAAGGGGCTGGCCCGCGCCTTGCGGGCGGCGTTGACGCTCGACCCGCGTCAGGCGGGTTCGGTGCCTTCCACGAAGGGTGTGCTCTAGGCGATGCGAGTCTATTCCATCCATGCCCGGGCCGGCGACGTGATCGCCGTCCGCGAGGGTTTCGCCTGGTCCGCCATGCCGATCCCGCTCGTCTGGGCGCTCGGCCAGCGCATGTGGCTGTGGTGCGCGATCGTTCTGGCGGTCGACCTGCTCTTCGCCGCCGCCTTCGCCCGGCGCTGGTTCGATCCGGTCGAGCTGGCGATGATCATGCTCGCCTTCCGCTTCCTGTTCGCGGCCGAGGCCCACGACCTGCTGCGCCGGGCGCTCTACTGGCGCGGCTATGTCGAAGAGGGGCTGTCGACGGGCCGCAACGCGGACAGCGCCCTGCGGCGCTGGGCCGACCGCCGGGGCGGCTGGGACTCCGCCTTCGCATGACGATCGCCGTCGTCGACTACGGCTCCGGCAATCTGCGCTCGGCGGCCAAGGCGCTGGCGCGCGCGGCGCGCGATTCCGGCGATCCGCGACCCGTCGCCGTGACCGCCGACCCGGAGGTGGTGCGGCGTGCCGATCATATCGTCCTGCCGGGCGTCGGTGCCTTCGGCGACTGCCGCCGGGGCCTGGGTGCCGTCACGGGGATGATCGAGGCGCTGGAAGACGCCGTCCGGCGCGGCGGCCGACCCTTCCTCGGCATCTGCGTCGGCATGCAGCTGATGGCCGACCGCGGGGTCGAGCACGGGATCCATCCCGGCCTCGGCTGGATCGCCGGTGAAGTCCGGGTGATCGAGCCCGAGGACCGGTCCCTGAAGATCCCGCACATGGGCTGGAACGAACTCGGACCGATCGCCACCCATCCGGTGCTGGGCGGGCTTCGGCAGGGGGATCATGTCTACTTCGTGCACAGCTATGCGATCCGACCCGAGCGGCCGGCCGACCTGCTGGTCGAGACGGACTATGGCGGGCCGATCGCGGCCATCGTCGGCCGGGACAACATGATCGGCACCCAGTTCCACCCCGAGAAGAGCCAGGCTGCCGGCCTGCGGCTGCTCGCCGATTTTCTCGCATGGCGGCCATGAGCGTGAACGGCCTGGCCGCAACGATCTCCGTCGAGGAGATGACCCGATTTGCCAAGGGCGACCTCGCCGACCTCTGCGATGCGGCCGAGGCCGCGATCCGCGCCGGCGGCGGCTTCGGCTGGCTCAACCCGCCTCCGCGGCAGGTCATGGAGACCTACTGGAAAGGCGTCCTCCTCGTCCCGGAGCGCCGGCTCTTCGTCGGCAGGCTGGACGGCGTGATCGCCGCATCCGCCCAGATGCTGCGTCCGTCGCGGCACAACGAGGTGCAGGCGCATGCGGCCACGATGACGACCCACTTCGTGGCCCCATGGGCCCGTGGCCACGGATTGGCCCGCCAGCTCGTGGTCACGGTCTGCGACGCCGCACGCGCCGAAGGCTACCGGCTGGTGAACCTCGACGTGCGGGAGAGCCAGACCGCCGCCATCGCCCACTACGAATCGCTGGGCTTCGTGCATTGGGGCACGCACCCGCTCTACGCCATCGTCGACGGGACGCCGGTCGCCGGCCGCTACTACTACAAGAGGCTGGACCGGTGATCCTCTACCCCGCCATCGACCTCAAGGAGGGCCGCTGCGTCCGCCTGCTGCGCGGGGCGATGGACCAGGCCACGGTCTATAACGAGGATCCGGCGGCGCAGGCCTCCAGCTTCGTGACCGCCGGCTTTTCCTGGCTGCATCTGGTCGATCTCGACGGCGCGATCCACGGCCGGGCGGTCAACCATGCCGCGGTGGCGGCGATCCTGGCGGCGGTCGACGTGCCCGTTCAGCTGGGCGGCGGTATCCGGGACATGGCCGCGATCGAACGCTGGCTGACCGCGGGGGTCCGACGCGTCATCCTCGGCACCGTCGCGCTTCGCGATCCCGGCCTGGTTCGGGAAGCGGCGGCGCGTTTTCCCGAGCGGATCGCGGTCGGCATCGATGCGCGCGGCGGCAAGGTGGCCGTCGAGGGCTGGGTCGAAACCGCCGAGACGACGGCGCTGGATCTCGCAAGGCGGTTCGAGGATGCCGGCGTCACCGCCATCGTCTATACCGACATCGATCGCGACGGAGCGCTCGTCGGGGTCAACGTCGCCGCCACGGCGGAACTGGCCCGGGCGGTCTCGATCCCGGTGATCGCATCGGGCGGGGTCGCCGGGATCGGCGACATCCACGCCGTCCGCGCCTCGGGCGTCATCGCCGGGGTGGTCGTCGGACGCGCGCTCTACGACGGCCGGCTGGCACCGGCCGAGGCACTGGCCGCCCTCGCCGCCTGACCAGGGGGTTCCCCGCGCATGCTGAAGGCCCGCATCATACCCTGCCTCGACGTCAAGGACGGCCGGGTCGTCAAGGGCGTCCAGTTCGTCGACCTGGTGGATGCCGGCGATCCGGTCGAACAGGCTCGCGTCTACGACAAGGCGGGCGCCGACGAACTCTGCTTCCTCGACATCACGGCCAGCCACGAGGAGCGGCGGACGATCTTCGATGTCGTCTCGCGCACGGCCGAGGAATGCTTCATGCCGCTCACCGTCGGCGGGGGCGTCCGGGCGCTGACCGACATCCGGGAATTGCTGCTGGCCGGCGCCGACAAGGTCTCGATCAACACCGCCGCCGTGCAGCGGCCGGAATTCGTCGCCGAAGGGGCGGAGAAGTTCGGCGTGCAATGCATCGTGGTCGCGATCGACGCCAAGGCGGTCGGGCCGGACCGCTGGGAAGTCTTCACCCATGGCGGCCGGCGCCCCACCGGCCTCGATGCCGTCGAATGGGCGCAGCGCATGGTCGAACTGGGGGCCGGCGAGCTGCTGCTGACTTCCATGGACCGCGACGGGACCGGCCGCGGCTTCGACATCGGGCTGACCCGCGCGATCTCGGACGCGGTGTCGGTGCCCGTGATCGCCTCGGGCGGTGTCGGCAATCTGGATCATCTGGTCGAGGGGATCCGCGACGGCCATGCCTCGGCGGTCCTCGCGGCCTCGATCTTCCATTTCGGCACCTACACGATCGCCGAGGCGAAGGCGCGCATGGCGGAGGCGGGCATCCCGATGCGCCCATGAGCGATATGGACGCGCGGGTTCTCGATCGGCTCTTCGCGACGGTCGAGGCGCGGCGCGACGCCGACCCGGACAGCTCCTACACCGCCCGTCTCATCGCCAAGGGGCCGGCGGCGGTGGCGAAGAAGGTGGGGGAGGAAGCGGTCGAGACCGTGCTCGAGGCGGTGCAGGCGCGGCCGGACCGGCTCGCTGCGGAAAGCGCCGACCTTCTCTACCATCTGGTCGTGCTGTGGGCCGCCTGCGGCATCCGGCCCGACGATGTCTGGGCCGCGCTGGCCGCCCGCGAGGGCCGGTCGGGCATTGCCGAGAAGGCCGCTCGCCCGCCCGAATGAGCCGGCTGGCCGCGCGATCGAGAAGGGTTTCGCAATGAGCTACGACGACAGCAACATCTTCGCCAGGGTTCTTCGCGGCGAGATCCCCTGCAGGAAGGTCTTCGAGGACGAGCATGTCCTCGCCTTCGAGGATATCCGGCCGCTGGCGCCGACCCATGTGCTGATCATCCCGAAGGGCCGCTACGTCTCGGCACAGGATTTCTCGGAGAACGCCGGCGAGGCGGAGATCGTGGCCTTCGTGCGCGCCATCGGCCGAATCGCGCGCGAGCGCGGGATCGATGCGAGCGGCCACCGCATCCTCGCCAACCACGGCTCCGACGGCCGGCAGGAAGTTCCGCACTTCCATCTCCATCTCGTCGGCGGCCGCGACCTCGGCCGGATGCTGTCCCCCGCCAAGGAGTAGCCGGGAGCCGGGATACGCGAAAGGGGGGCACGGTCGATGGCGCTGCTGCACCGGGTGGCGACGGTGGGCGGCTACACCGCGGTCAGCCGCGTCCTCGGCTTCGCGCGCGAGGTCCTGACGGCCGCTTTTCTGGGCGCGGGGCCGGTCGCAGACGCCTTCGTCGTCGCCCTGCGGCTGCCGAACCTCTTCCGATCGCTGTTCGCCGAGGGCGCCTTCAGCGCCGCGTTCGTCCCGCTCTTCGCCGGCCGGGTCGCCCGCGACGGCCGCGATGCCGCGCGCATCTTCGCCGAGGACGCACTGTCCTTTCTGCTGGCGGCGCTGCTGGTCCTGGTCGTCGCCGCCGAACTGGCCATGCCGTGGGTGGTCCGGGCGATCGCGCCGGGCTTCGCCGCCGAGGCCGAGCGCTTTGCGCTCGCGGTCGAGCTGACGCGCATCACCTTTCCCTACCTCGCCTTCATATCGCTCGTCGCACTCTATGGCGGGGTTCTGAACGCGCTCGAC
Organism: Allostella sp. ATCC 35155; assembly: GCA_006738865.1. Classification (GTDB taxonomy): domain Bacteria; phylum Pseudomonadota; class Alphaproteobacteria; order ATCC43930; family Allostellaceae; genus Allostella. The sequence continues at coordinate 5,072,931 of AP019701.1, read as the reverse complement.
CGCTTCGCAGCGCAGGCATCGGCGCCGATCATCCTCAACCTTTCGCTGATCGCCGCCCTGTTGCTATTCGCCGATCGCTTCCCCACGCCGGGCCATGCGCTCGCCTGGGGGGTCGCCGTCGCGGGCGTGCTGCAGTTCCTCTGGCTGGCCGTTGCGGCGGCCCGCGCCGGGGTGCCGCTCGGCCTGCCGCGGCCGCGGCTGACGCCGGAAACGGTGCGCCTGCTGCGGCTGATGGCACCGGGCGTGGTCGGCGCCGGCATTACCCAGATCAACCTGCTGGTCGCGACGATGCTGGCGTCGCTGCTGCCGGCCGGATCCATCGCCCATCTCTACTACGCCGACCGGCTGAACCAGCTGCCGCTCGGAATCGTGGGCATCGCGGTGGCGACCGTCGTGCTGCCCCAGCTCGCCCGCGAGCTGCGCTCGGCGACGCCGGAGGTGGCCCACCGCACCCATGGCCAGGGCATGGCGCTGGCTCTGGTGGTCACGCTGCCGGCGGCGCTCGCATTGGCGGTGCTCGCCCACCCGATCGTCCGGACGCTGTACGAGCGCGGGCAGTTCGGGGCCGAAGACACGGCGGCGACGGCCGCGGCGCTCGTCGCCTATGCGGCGGGCCTGCCGGCGTTCGTGCTGAGCCGGGTCGTGGTGGTCGGCTTCTTCGCGCGCGAGGACACGCGGACGCCGGTGCGCATCGCCGCCGTGTCGTTCCTGGTCAATGCGGCCCTCACCCTGCTGCTGATGGGGCCGCTCGGGCATGTCGGCGTCGCGCTGGCGACGACGGTCGCCGGCTGGCTCTCGCTGGCGGCGATGCTGCTGGTGCTGGGGCGGCGTGGCCATTTCCGGCCGGAGCGCACGCTGCTGGCCCGGTTGCCGCGCATCCTGGCGGCGGCGCTGGCGATGGCGGCGACGCTGGCTGCGCTGGATTGGGTGCTCGAACCCCGGTTGGTCGAGTTCGGGACAGTGGGCCGGTTCGCCGGCCTTGCCATCCTCGTCCTGGCCGGCCTCGGCGCCTATGGCGCGGCGGCGCTCGTGACGGGTGCGCTCCGGCCGGCGGAGGTTCGCCAGCTCCTGCGGCGGCGCCGCGCTTGACCCCACCCGCAGGCGGGGGCGATAACCCGCGGCCTCCTTCTGGAACGACCCGAATGAACCGAATCTTCTCCGGCATCCAGCCGACCGGCAATCTGCATCTCGGCAACTATCTCGGAGCCATCCGCAACTGGGTCGCGCTGCAGAAGGACTTCGACTGCATCTTCTGCATCGTCGACCTCCATGCGATCACGCTGCCGCAGGAGCCGGCCGCGCTGCGCTCCAGCACGCGCGAGGTCGCGGCAGCCTACATTGCGGCCGGCGTCGACCCCGACCATTGCACGATCTTCAACCAGAGCACCGTGCCCGGCCATTCCCAGCTCGCCTGGGTGCTCGGCTGCATGACGCCGCTCGGCTGGCTCAACCGGATGACGCAATTCAAGGAGAAGGCGGGCAAGCAGCGCGACATGGCGGGTCTCGGCCTCTACTCCTATCCGGTGCTGATGGCGGCCGACATCCTGCTCTACAAGGCGACGCACGTCCCGGTGGGCGAGGACCAGAAGCAGCATCTCGAGCTGGCGCGCGACATCGCCGGCGCCTTCAACCGCGCCTACGGCGTCGAGTACTTCCCCCTGCCCGAGCCGCAGATCTTCGGCACCGCGACGCGCGTCATGAGCCTGCGCGACGGCACCAAGAAGATGAGCAAGTCGGACCCCTCCGACTATTCCCGCATCAACATGACCGACGACGCCGACACCGTGGCGCTGAAGATCCGGCGCGCCAAGACCGATCCGCTGCCCCTGCCGGACAGCGTCGAGGGCCTGAGCGAGCGACCGGAAGCGGAGAACCTGATCGACATCTATGCGGCGCTGGCCGGGGTCGGCCGCGAGGCGGCGCTGGCGGAGTTCGCTGGCGCCCAGTTCTCCCAGTTCAAGGAGCGGCTGGCGGACCTCGCCGTCTCCGTCCTCGGACCCATCGGCGCGGAGATGAAGCGGCTGGTCGCGGCGCCCGATCACGTCGACGCCATCCTGGCGCGTGGCGCCGCGCGCGCCAATGCCGTTGCCGAACCGCATCTGGCCGAGATCTACGAGCTCGTCGGGATGTTGCGCCCGCAACACGCCCGATAGCCCCCGACCGGTCCCGGCGGGCCGAGGCCCTTCCGCCGGCAGGGTCTTGGGCGTAGCCTGCGAATCGGGTCCGGCACTCGACCGGACCCGATTCTATTTCCGGATGGACCCTCCCGGACCATGACCGTTTACCTCCCGATCGCCGAAATGTCCGTCAGCATCTTCCTGCTGATCGGGCTCGGCGCCGGGATCGGATTCCTGGGTGGCGTGTTCGGGGTCGGCGGCGGCTTCCTCATGACGCCGTTTCTCATCTTCATCGGGGTTCCACCGCCCGTCGCGGTCGCCTCGACCGCCAACCAGGTGATCGCCGGCGGCGTCACGAGCGCCTATTCGCATTGGCGGCGGCGCACCATCGACATGCGCATGGCCGGGATCGTGGTGGCCGGCGGCTTCGTCGGTTCGCTGGCCGGCGTGCTCCTGTTCGGTCTCCTGCGCCGGTTCGGGCAGATCGACCTCTTCATATCGCTGAGCTATGTCATCCTGCTGGGGACCGTCGGCACCCTGATGGCGATCGAGGCCACGCGCACCTTCCTCCGGCGCCGCCATGCCACGGCCGGCCGGAGACGGCTGCACCAGCACTACTGGGCCCACGGGCTGCCCTTCAAGATGCGCTTCCCGCGCTCGCGCCTCTACATCAGCGTCCTCATGCCGCTGTCGCTGAGCTTCGGGATCGGCGTGCTTTCGGGCGTCATGGGCGTCGGCGGCGGCTTCGTCATGGTCCCCGCCATGATCTACCTCCTGGGCATGCCGACCCAGGTCGTTCCGGGGACGGCGCAGGTCCAGATCGTCTTCGTCGCGGCCAGCGCGACGCTGCTCCAGGCCATCCAGCACCAGACGGTGGATGCGCTGCTGGCCTTCATCCTGCTGATCGGCGGGGTGGTCGGCTCCCATTTCGGATCGGTCATGAGCACGCGGCTACGCGGCGAGCAGCTCCGCGGACTGCTCGCCCTGCTGCTGCTGGCGGTCGCCGGAAAGCTGCTCGTGGACCTGACCTTGACGCCGGGGGACATCTTCACCGTCGTCACCCAGCGGATCTAGACAGAGCCGTGGCGCGAGCCGTCCTCTCCTGCCTGCTGGCGGCCCTCCTGCTGTCGAGCCTGGGGCGCCCGGCTGCGGCCGAGCCTCTGACGGCCGACGTCTCGACCCACCTGATCGCGATCACGACGGGCTTCACCGGCAGCGACGTCGTCCTGTTCGGCGCGACCGACGGGCCCGGCGACGTCGTCGTCCTCGTGCGCGGCCCGGAGGGCCTGGCGACGGTGCGGCGCAAGGGGCGGGTGGCCGGCTTCTGGCTCAACGTCGAAAGCGTCCGGTTCGAGCGCGTGCCGGCCTATTTCTCGATGGCCTCGACCCGACCGCTGGAGGAGTTCACGAGTCCGGCGGTGCGTCAGCGCGAACAGTTCGGCACCCGATACCTCCGTTTCGATGCCCGGCGCGAGCCTTCGGCCGAGACCATCGCCCGCTTTCGCGACGCGCTGATCCGAACCAAGACGGATGACGGCCTCTATGCCGGCGCGGCCGGGCAGGTGCGGTTCCTGGGCGAGCGGCTGTTCCGGACCAACATCCGCTTCCCCGCCAACGTGCCCACCGGCACCTACACGGTCGACGTCTTCCTGGTTCGCGACGGCGAAGTCGTGGCGGCCCAGGCGACGCCGCTCGTCGTCAGCAAGATCGGCGTCGGCGCCGACATGGCCGACATCGCCCATCGCCATGCTGCGCTCTACGGCATCATTGCCGTCCTCGTCGCCGGAGTGGCAGGATGGCTCGCGGGCATCATCTTCCGCCGAAACTGACGCCATGACAGAGGCTCCCGCCGCAATGCCGCGCATATTCCTGGTCGTCGTCGACGAGAGCGAGGAATCGACCGTGGCGCTGCGCTACGCCTGTCGCCGTGCCAGGCGTACGGGCGGGCGCGTCGCGCTTCTCTACGTCATCGACGCCGACGACGACATGCAATGGATGGGCGTCAAGGAGCTGATGCTCGAGGAGAAGCGGGCGGAAGCGGAGGCCCTCCTCACCAAGGTTGCGGGCGAAGTCGAGCCCATCGCCGGCTCGCTGCCCATCGTCTACATCCGGGAAGGGCGCCGGCGCGACGCCTTGCTGGAATTGATCGAAGAGGATCCTTCGATCTCTATCCTGGTTCTCGCGGCCTCGACGTCGCCGGACGGCCCGGGGCCGCTCATCAGCTATCTCGCGGGCAAGCATTCCCACCGGCTGAAGGTTCCGGTGACGATCGTCCCCGGTTCGCTCACCGACGCCCAGATCGCGGCGCTTTCCTGAGGGCGCCCGCCGGGCGCGGGCGCAAGACCCCAATTGCACAATGGTTGATCGGACCCGGTCGACCGCCCAGATTGGGTGGTGACGGTTGCATTTCTGGCGTTCGGGAGTATCCCCCATGTTCATTCAGACCGAGACCACCCCGAACCCGGCCACGCTGAAGTTCCTGCCGGGCCGGGACGTGATGGCTGCCGGCACGGCAGATTTCGCCGACCCGACCACGGCCGGCCGCTCGCCCCTGGCGCAGCGGCTGTTCGAGGTCGAAGGCGTCACCGGCGTCTTCCTCGGCAGCGACTTCGTCACCGTGACCAAGTCGCCCGAGAAGGAATGGTACGTCCTGAAGCCCGCGATCCTGGGCATGATCATGGAGCACTTCACCTCCGGCCGGCCGGTGCTGCTGCCCGACGCGCAGGATGCCGCCGCGGCGCCCGAGGACGACGACGAGGTCGTGATCCAGATCAAGGAACTCCTCGACACGCGGGTGCGGCCGGCCGTGGCGCAGGACGGCGGCGACATCGTGTTTCACGGCTTCGAGGATGGCGTGGTCTATCTCCACATGCAGGGGGCATGTGCGGGCTGCCCGAGTTCGACCGCGACGCTGAAGAGCGGCATCGAGAACATGCTGCGCCACTATGTCCCCGAGGTGCAGGAAGTCCGCGCCGTCATGTGATGTGCGGCGCTACATGAGCGGCGGCGCCAGCGCGCCGTCCGCGATGAGCGGGTATCGCCTGGCGTCGAACAGCTGGTAGTGCCACCATTCCTTGCTGTAGTGGTCCCAACCCGCTGCCGTCATGATGCCGAGAAGGGTGAGGCGGTTGCGCTGGGCGTCGGCCGGCAGGTCGGTCCGTCCGTGGTGCGACTGCTCGACCGTCGCATCGAAGCCGGTCCCCATGGGGAGTTCCTCACCGGACCGGTCGATCAGCGTGAGGTCGACGGCGACGCCACGGGAATGGGGTGACCCGCGGCGCGGGTCGGCCACGAAATCGGGGTCGGGACAGGCCTCCCAGAGCCGCCATTGCGCCTCGGGCGGGCGGTAGGCATCGAAGATCTTGAAGCGCAGGCCGATGGCGCCGGCGAGCTCCGCCGCCCGTTCGAGCCGCGCAGCCGCCTCGCGATGGAGCAGGCAGAGCGGGTTGCGATAGATCGGCCGGCCGGAGAGATTGAGGGCGGTGGCGTAGGCGAGCGAGACGACGATGCCGCAGCGGGCGGCATCCACGGGAACCAGCATGGCAGATCCGCGGTCGGAAGTGACGATCGGCTTGGCTAGCATCGAACGGAACCGCGCGCCATGGGCCTGACCCTGCTGGTCATCGATTCCGCGGGGGGTGCCTGCTCGGCCGCGCTGTGGCGGGACGGCGCGGCGGTCGCGACGCGCCGACTCGTCACCGATCGGGGGCACGCGCAGCATCTGGCGCCGCTCGTGGCCACGGTGCTGGAGGAAGGCGGTCGGGGCGATCTCGATGCGGTGGTCGCGACCACGGGCCCCGGCAGCTTCACCGGGCTGCGCGTGGGGCTGGCGCTGGCCCATGGCGTGGCCCTGGCCTCCGGGGTTCCGGCTCTGGGCATTTCCAGCTTCGCGGTGCACGCGGCCGCCGCCCAGGCCGGGGCCGGGCAGGCGCTTCTGGTCGCGATCGATAGCCGTCGCGACGAACTCTTCCTTCAGGGCTTCGGCGACGGCCTGGCCGGAGAGCCGTTCGCGGCGACGCCCGCGGCAATCGCCGAGCGGCTGCGGGGGCACTCGGAACGGCCGATCGCGATTGCCGGCGACGCGGCGCGGCAGCTGGCGGCGGCGCTGTCCGCTGCCGGCGTGGCGGCCGAGATCCGCGCCGACGGACCGGCCGACGCGACGGTGGCCGCCGCAGTCGCGGCGCGGCGGCTCGCCGCCGGCGGGCAGCTGCCGCCGGCGCGGCCCAGCTATCTGCGGGCGCCCGATGTGACCATCCCGGTCGGCGCATGAGGATCATCGTCGCGGGTCCGTCGGATGCGGGCTGGCTGGCGCTGCTGCACGGCCGCTGCTTTCCCGCCGAGCCATGGCACGCCACAGAATGGGAAGTCCTGCTGCGCCAGCCGGGCGTCCGCGTTGCGGCGACCGTCGATGGCGGGCAGCCGGCCGGATTCATCCTGACCCGGCATGCCGCGGACGAGGCGGAGATCCTGTCGCTCGGGGTTCTGCCGGAGTGCCGCCGAAGCGGCGCCGGCCGGCGCCTGCTCGAGGATGCGCTGACAGCGCTGCCGGTGCCGGTCGCCACCGTCTTCCTGGAAGTGGCAGTCGACAATCCCGCCGCCCTCGCCCTCTATGCTGGGGCCGGCTTCCGCCCAGTCGGTCGGCGTCCTGCGTATTATCGGACGAACCGGGGGGCCGTCGATGCCTTGATGTTGCGTCTCGTTCGCGCTAATGCTTTGTGCGACAAGTGGAAATCCGAAGCTGGGCCGGGCAACCATGGTCGCGAAACCTCTGACCGGGTATAGTCATGGATCGACCGAAGACGGAGAGCCCGGTGCCCTCGCGTATCGAACGCCTTTGCATGGACAAGGGCTTGAAGATGACGGAACAGCGGCGGATCATCGCCCAGGTGCTGTCGGAATCGACGGATCATCCTGACGTGGAGTCCGTTCACCGCCGATCGACCGAAATCGACCCGCGCATTTCGATTGCTACGGTCTATCGGACGGTACGCCTGTTCGAAGAGGCCAACATCCTCAATCGCCACGATTTCGGCGATGGCCGCGCCCGTTACGAGGAGGCGCCCGATGAACACCACGACCATCTGATCGACGTCGAGAGCGGACGGGTGATCGAGTTCCACAACGAGGAGATCGAGGCCTTGCAGGAGCGCATCGCGGCCAGCTTGGGCTTCAAGCTGGTCGGCCATCGACTGGAACTCTACGGCGTTCCGCTGGACCGCGCCAAGAAGCGCTGACCGCCGTGAACCCGATGATGGCCGCTGCCGATCCCTCCGCTGGCACCACGCCGGACGATCCGGGCGGCAGCGGCATGTCGATCCGGTCCGGGACGATGGAGGTCCGCCTCGCGCGCACGGCTGCGGAGATCGATGCTTCGCAGGCGTTGCGCTATCGCGTCTTCTACGAAGAGATGTCGGCCAATCCGACGCCCGAAATGGCACGGCGGTCGCGCGATTTCGACGATTTCGATGCGCAGTGCGACCATCTGCTCGTTCTGGATCACGGACGCGGTGAAGGCGCCGCCTCGGTGGTGGGAACCTATCGCCTCATCCGCCGCTCGGCGGCGGCGCGCCATGGCGGGTTCTACAGCGCGGCAGAATACGACATCGCCAAGCTGGTCGCGCTCCCGGGCGAGATTCTGGAACTCGGGCGTTCCTGCGTCGATGCGGCCTACCGCAACCGGCCGACGATGCAGCTGCTCTGGCGGGGCATCGCGGAATATGTCTTCCATCACAGCATCGGCCTGATGTTCGGCTGCGCGAGCCTTCCCGGCACCGACACTGCGGCGCTAGCCCTGCCACTCTCCTATCTTCATCACTATCATCTCGCGCCCGAGCCCCTGCGGCCGCGTGCGCTCGAAAGCCGCTATGTCGCGATGGAGATATTGCCGCGCGAGGCGATCCAGCCGCTGCGGGCGGTGGCCGATCTGCCGCCGCTGATCAAGGGCTATCTGCGCCTCGGCGGCTTCGTCGGCGATGGCGCCGTGGTCGACGAGCAGTTCAACACGACCGACATCTGCATCATCGTCAAGACCGAGCTGGTCACGGACAAGTACTTCAAGCACTACGAACGCCGGTCCCGGGAAGGATGACGGCATGGGTTCGCCGGTCCTGGCCACCATCCGCCTGACGCTCTACCTCCTGTTCACGCTGCTGCTGATGCCGGTGCAGTGGGTGGCGCTGCGGACCAGCCCACGGCTGGCGGTCGCATTGCCGCTCTTCTATCACCGCATCTGCCTGCGCATCCTGGGCATGCGGGTCGAGCGCCATGGCGAAGGCAACGGTCGTCACCCGACCCTCTTCGTCGTCAACCACTGCTCCTATCTCGACATCGCCGTGCTGGGCTCGCTCATCGGCGGGAGTTTCGTCGCCAAGGCCGAAGTCGCCGGCTGGCCGCTGTTCGGCTGGCTGGCCAAGCTGCAGCGCACCGTCTTCGTCGACCGCCAGCGGCGCGCCGGCGTGTCGGGGCAGCGGGACGAGATCGCGAACCGGCTGGAGGCCGGCGACGACCTCATCCTGTTTCCCGAAGGCACGAGCAGCGACGGCAATCGCATTCTCCCGTTCAAGACCGCGCTCTTCGCGGTCGCGGAGCGGCGGGTCGCCGCCCGCCCCCTGGTCGTCCAGCCCGTGACGATCGCCTATGTCCGGCTCGACGGAATTCCGCTCGGCCATGGCTTGCGCCCCTTCTATGCGTGGTACGGCGACATGGATCTGGGCGGGCATCTGTGGAAGGCGGCCGGCCTCGGCGATTGTACTGTCGCGGTCGAGTTTCATCCGCCGGTCACCATCGACGATTTCGGTTCGCGCAAGGCGCTTGCGGCCCATTGCCGGGCCCAGATCGTGGCCGGGATGGATCGCGCGCTGGCCGGGCGCTGGTCCGCCGACGACCAGCCGGCCGCCCCCGCCCCGGCGTGACGGCCGATCGGCCCTTGGGCGGGGAGCCTTGCGCCGGCCTCGCGGAAGCGTCACTTGACAGCCCTCCGACCGATGCTAGGGTCGCAAAGACCCCGGTTCCAAGAGGATCGCCCGAATGGGGCGCATGACCCGCGCGAACGGGGTGACACGGCATTGACCAAGAAGCTTCACGTCAAGACCTACGGCTGCCAGATGAACGTCTACGACTCCGCCCGGATGGCGGATGTCCTGGCGCCGCTCGGCTATTCGGTCACCCATTCTGCGGACGAGGCGGATCTCGTCATTCTCAACACCTGCCATATCCGTGAGAAGGCAGGAGAGAAGGTCTATTCGGAACTGGGACGCCTGCGCCCGCTGAAGACCCAGCGACAGGCGGAGGGCGGCGACCTGCTGCTGGCGGTCGCCGGCTGCGTCGCCCAGGCCGAAGGGGCTGAAGTGGTGCGGCGCGCTCCGCATGTCGACATCGTCGTCGGGCCGCAGGCCTATCACCAGCTTCCCGAGCTGATCGCCCGGGCGACCCGCGCGGCTGCCGGGCCCGGAGCCGGCCCCGGCCGGGGCATCGTCGCGACCGAGTTTCCGGCCGAGCCGAAGTTCGATTTCCTGCCGCAGGCGACCCACGCCCAGGACGTATCGGTCTTTCTCGCGATCCAGGAAGGCTGCGACAAGTTCTGCACCTTCTGCGTCGTGCCCTACACCCGCGGGGCCGAGTATTCCCGGCCCGCCACCGACATCCTGACGGAGGCCCGCCGGCTGGTGGCGCTGGGCGCGCGAGAGATCACGCTGCTCGGCCAGAACGTCAACGCCTGGCATGGCGACGGCCCCGGCGGGGGCAGCTGGGGCCTGGGACGCCTCGTCCGAGCCCTGGCGGACGGTGTGCCGGGGCTCGCCCGCATCCGGTATACGACCTCGCATCCGCGCGACATGGACGATGAACTGATCGCCGCCCACGCCGAGGTGCCGCAGCTGATGCCGTTCCTGCACCTGCCCGTGCAGTCGGGCTCCGATCGGATCCTGGCGCGGATGAACCGGCGGCACACGGCGGCGCAGTACGATGCGATCGTCGCGCGGCTGCGCGCGGCCCGCCCCGATGTCGCCCTCTCGTCCGACTTCATCGTCGGCTATCCCGGGGAGTCCGATCGCGACTTCGCCGAGACGCTCGATCTGATCCGGCGGACCGGGTTCGCCCAGGCATTCTCGTTCAAGTACAGCCCACGCCCGGGCACGCCCGCGTCGGCCGAAGATCCGCAGGTCGAGGAAGGCGTGAAGCAGGATCGCCTTGCCGCCGTGCAGGATCTCCTGCGCCGGCAGCAGGACGCGTTCAACCGGGAGACCATCGGGCGGCGCGTGCCGGTGCTGTTCGAGAAGCCCGGCCGGCACCCCGGGCAGCTCGTGGGGCGGACCCCCTGGCTCCAGTCGGTGCATGCCGAGGGACCGACGCGACTGGTCGGTTCCGAGATCGAGGTCGAAATCGTCGACCACAGGCCGAACAGCCTCGCCGGACGCATCGTGACCCGGGACGCGGAGGAGGCCCGGGCGATCGGCGCTGCCGCATGACGGACGTTCCCCTGGCCCAGCCGGTACATCTGGAATTTCCCGACAATGCCCTTCTGCCGTCGCTCTATGGCGAGCACGACCGCAATCTCGCGCGGATCGAGCAGGCCCTGGATGTCCGCATCGTCTCGCGCGGCAACCAGCTCGTCATCACCGGCGATCCGGAGGCGGCCGCGGCGGCCCGCACGGCGCTGGAAGCGCTCTTCCAACGCCTCGCGCGCGGCATGACCGTGGAAGCGGGCGAGGTCGATGCCGCCGTCCGGCTGGCACGGGAGGCCGCATCCGGCGGCGCCCCCATCCTGTGGTCCGAGGATCTGACGATCCGCACCCGCAAGCGCCCGATCACCCCGCGCTCGCCGACCCAGGCGAGCTATGTGCGGGCGCTCCGCAGCAATTCGCTGGTCTTCGGGCTGGGACCGGCCGGCACCGGCAAGACCTATCTGGCGGTCGCCTGCGCCGTCGACCGCCTGATCGCCGGCGAGGTGGACCGCATCATCCTGTCGCGCCCGGCGGTCGAGGCCGGCGAGCGCCTGGGATTCCTGCCGGGCGACCTGCGCGAGAAGGTCGACCCCTATCTCCGGCCCCTCTACGACGCGCTGCACGACATGCTGCCGGGCGACCAGATCGCCAAGCGCATGGCGTCGGGAGAGATCGAGGTCGCGCCGCTCGCCTTCATGCGCGGTCGCACCCTGGCCGATGCCTTCGTCATCCTCGACGAGGCCCAGAACACCACGCCCGGCCAGATGAAGATGTTCCTGACCCGCCTCGGCGCCAATGCGCGCATGGCGGTGACCGGCGACCTGTCGCAGATCGACCTTCCGACCGGCACGCCCTCCGGACTGACGGACGCGATCGAGACGCTTGCCGACGTGGAGGGCATCGGCTTCGTCCGCTTCAGCGATGCCGACGTCGTGCGCCACCCGCTCGTGGCGCGCATCGTCCGCGCCTACGACGCCCGCGCGGGGTCGGCCCCGTTGCCGGTGCGCCGGACGGGTCGCTAGGGGCTCCTCGCAATGGCGGTGCGCATCGGCGTCCGGATCGACCACCGTCCGTGGCGGGAGGCGGTGCCCGATGCCCGTGGGCTGGTTCGCCGCGCCGTCCGGGCGGCGCTGGCCGTGGTGCCGCCGGCGGGTGACACCGAGCTCGCGGTCGCACTGGCCGACGATCCGCTCCTGCAGCGGCTCAATCTGACCTACCGCGGCTTGGACAAGCCGACGAACGTCCTGTCCTTTGCGGCCGGCGAGCCGCAGCTGCTCGGCGACATCGCCATCGCCTTCGAGACGACGGCCCGCGAGGCCGCCACCGCCGGGAAGCGCCTGGACGACCATCTGTCCCATCTGGTCGTCCACGGCACGTTGCACCTGCTGGGATACGACCACGAGACGGCGGAGGATGCGGCGGAGATGGAGCCGCTCGAAGTCCGGGCCCTGGCGGCCCTGGGCATCGCCGACCCTTATGAGGAGGCGGCTTGACGATGAGCGACGGAGACAGTCGACCTAGTCTGTCTTTCGGAGGACAGCGGCCGCGCCTGCGGCGGCTGCGCGATTGGTGGCGCGGCGTGCGCAGCCGGCCGATGGAGAATGGCGCCGGGCCCTCGATCGCAGACATGATCGAGGAGCGATCGCAGGAGGAGGGGCCGGGCGACGTGCACGAGCGCACGCTCATCGCCAACGTGCTGCGCCTGCGCGACGAGACGGCCCGGGATGTGGCGGTGCCGCGGGCCGACATCGTGGCCGTCGATGCGTCGATCAGCTTCGCCCAGCTGGTCCATCGCTTCGCCGAGGAGCAGCATTCGCGCCTGCCGGTCTATCGCGGCACGCTCGACGAGGTGATCGGCATGGTCCACGTCAAGGACGTGCTCGGGTTCCTCGAGGCGGGAAAGTCACCCCGGATCGAGAATTTCGTTCGCCGCGTCCTGTTCGTCGCGCCCTCGACCCGTGTGCTCGACCTGCTGCAGCAGATGCGGTTGTCGCGCATCCACATGGCACTCGTCGTCGACGAGTTCGGCGGCATCGACGGTCTGGTGACGATCGAGGATCTCGTCGAGGAGATCGTGGGCGAGATCGACGACGAGCACGATGTCGTGACGACGCCGCCCGAGATCGTCGAGCGGCCCGACGGCAGTTTTCTCGTCGACGGACGGGCCTCGCCCATCGATGTCGAGGCGCGCACCGGCATTCCGCTGAGCGAGGAGGCCGAGGAGGAGGATGTCGACACGATCGGCGGCCTCGTCGCGTCCTTCGCCGGGCGCGTGCCCGTGCGTGGCGAGGTGGTCCCCCACGAGTCGGGGGCGGAGTTCGAAATCCTGGATGCCGATCCGCGCCGCATCCGCCGCCTGCGGGTGCGGCGGCTGGCCGTGGAGCCGGACGGCGCTTGACTGCGCTGTCGCCGCCCGAGGGGCCGGTTCGCCTCGCCAGCCGGCTGCGCGGGGTCGGCGGCTGGCGTCGCTGGGCCTGTGCCTTCGGTCTGGGCGCGACGGGCGCGCTGGCGCTGCCTCCGCTCTACGGCCTGCCGGCGCTGGTCGTCGCGTTCACCGGCCTCGTCTGGCTCCTCGACGGCGCGCATCGCCCGCGTCAGGCCTTCTGGCTCGGCTGGTGGTTCGGGTTCGGCTACCTGACGGTCAGCCTCTACTGGATCGCGGCCGCCCTCTTCGTCGACATCGCCAGCTTCTGGTGGCTGCTGCCGTTCACCGTGACGGGACTGCCGGCGCTGCTGGCCGGCGCCACCGGCCTGGCGACCTGGGCCGCCTGGATGGTCGCACCGCGCGGCTGGCCCCGCATTCTCGCCCTCGCGGCGGGATGGGGTCTCGGCGAGTGGGTGCGGGTCTGGGCCTTCTCGGGATTCCCCTGGAACCTCGTCGGCCAGGTCTGGGGGGTGACCGATGCGACGCTGCAGGCCGCGTCGGTCGTCGGCATCCAGGGCCTCGGCATGGTCGCGGTCTTCGCGGCGGCAGCCCCCGCCGCGCTCGCCGACCGTGCCGCCCGGGGCCGCTGGCTGCCGCTGCTTGCCGGGGCCGTGGCGGTTGCGGTGCTTCTCGCGTTCGGTTTCCTGCGGCTCGTCGATGCGCCCGACGGAACCGTGCCGGGGGTGCGCCTGCGACTGGTCCAGGCCTCGATCCCGCAGGAGCTGAAGTGGCGACCGGGCGCCCGTGACGCCATTCTCCAACGGCATCTCGAACTCTCCCGCGCCCCTGGCTTCGACGCGGTGACGCACGTCGTCTGGCCGGAGACGGCAGGCCCCTCGTTCCTCGACCGGGACGCCAGCCGCCGCGCCGCGCTCGCCACCGCGGTTCCGGCCGGCGGCCTTCTCTTGACGGGGACGAACCGCACCACGCCGCAGCCGACCGATCCGCCGCAGGTGTGGAACGCGGTCCAGGCGCTCGACGGGACCGGCCGCGTGCTCGCCAGCTATGACAAGGCGCACCTCGTGCCGTTCGGGGAATACCTGCCGATGCGCGCGGTGCTCGGGCGCCTCGGCATGTCCAAGGTGACCGCCGGCTCCATCGACTTCTCCGCCGGGCCCGGACCGCGCACGCTGACGCTTCCCGGATTGCCGCCGGTGGGTCCGCTCATCTGCTACGAGGTGCTCTTCCCTGCCGAGGTCGTCGAGAGCGGGCAGCGCCCGAGCTGGCTCCTGAACCTGACCAACGACGGCTGGTACGGCCGCACGGCCGGCCCCTACCAGCATCTGGAGATCGCCCGGGCCCGTGCCGTGGAGGAAGGGCTGCCGGTCGTGCGGTCGGCCAACAACGGCATCTCCGCAGTCTTCGATGCCTTCGGCCGCACGCGCGGACGGCTCGGGCTGGACGCTGTCGGCGTCCTCGACGTCGAGTTGCCCCAGGCTGCAGATCCCACCGCGTTCGGGCGATTCGGGCAGTCCATTCCACTGTCGATGGTGGCCCTGGGCTTCCTCTCGGCGTTCCTCCTACGGCGCCGCCGGCCAGCAGCATTACAGGATTGACATCAAGGGAACCGTTGACGGATCGGGCGCGCGCCCATACCTACACCAGTAGGTTGTCCCTCTCATCCGGCTTTCCAGGCATCGACATGGCAGAAACTCCGCGCGGACCGCGCAAAGGCCCCACCCGGATCAAGGCGGATGCTCCCGATCCGATCGACGTCCATGTCGGACAGCGGGTCCGCAAGCGCCGGGTCGAGTTGGGGCTGAGCCAGGAGAAGCTGGGTGCCGCCCTGGGCCTCACCTTCCAGCAGGTGCAGAAGTACGAGCGTGGCGCCAACCGGATCGGCGCCAGCCGCCTCTTCGACCTCTCGCGCGTTTTGGACGTGCCGATCGCGTACTTCTTCGAGGAAATGCCGGAAGCGGCCCTCGGGCCGACTTCGCGGGCGCGGCGCGGGCTCTCGGCCTCGACCGCTGCGGCCTACGAGCCGGACCCGTTGGCCAAGCGCGAGACCATGGACCTCGTGCGCGCCTATTATCGCATTCCGGACAACGGGGTCCGCAAACGCCTCTTCGAATTGACCAAGTCTCTGGCCGTCGCCGACCAGACGCCTTCGATCTGACCGAAACCGCTTGACGGGGGCGGCGGGGGGCGGCACGAACGCGGGGCTGTCCTTTCCCCAGACGAGGCGTCTTCCCGTGCCCCGCGGTTCCTATCTGTTCACCAGCGAATCGGTCGCCGAAGGCCATCCCGACAAGGTCTGCGACCGCATCTCCGACGCCATCGTCGACCTCTATCTCAGCCACGACCCGCAGGCGCGGGTGGCGGTGGAGACGCTGGCCACGACCAACCACATCGTGCTCGCCGGCGAGGTGCGCGGTCCGGCCGCGATCACCCCGGCGATGCTCGAGGAGACGGCGCGCGCCGCCATCAAGGACATCGGCTACGAGCAGGAAGGCTTCCACTGGAAGCATGCCAAGGTCGACGTCCTCGTCCATGCCCAGTCGGTCGACATCGCCGTCGGCGTCGACGCTGCCGGCAACAAGGACGAAGGGGCGGGCGACCAGGGCATCATGTTCGGCTACGCATGCCGCGAGACCGAGCACCTGATGCCGGCGCCCATCCACTACGCACATGCCATCCTGCGCTCGCTGGCGGAGGCGCGCCACTCCGGCGCCGCCCCCGGCCTCGGTCCCGACGCCAAGAGCCAGGTGACCCTGCTCTACGAGAACGGCCGCCCGGTCCGCGCGACATCCGTCGTCGTCTCGACCCAGCATGCCGCCCACCTGGAGCAGGCCGAAGTCCGCGAAATCGTGCGGCCGCACGTCCTCAACTGCCTGCCGCAGGGCTGGATGTGCAGCGAGGACGAGTTCTATGTGAACCCCACCGGGCGCTTCGTCATCGGCGGTCCGGACGGCGATTGCGGCCTGACGGGGCGCAAGATCATCGTTGACACCTATGGCGGCGCGGCACCCCATGGCGGCGGCGCCTTCTCCGGCAAGGATCCCACCAAGGTCGACCGGTCGGCCGCCTATGCGGCGCGCTACCTCGCCAAGAACGTGGTGGCCGCCGGTCTGGCCGAGCGCTGCGCGATCCAGCTCTCCTACGCGATCGGCATTTCCAAGCCGCTGTCGGTCTATGTCGATACCTACGGGACCGGAGTGGAACACGAGGAACGTCTGGCCACGATTCTGCCTTCTATCGTCGATCTGTCGCCGCGCGGCATCCGGGAGAAGCTCAGCCTGAACCGGCCGATCTATGCCCGCACCGCAGCGTACGGGCATTTCGGACGGGCGCCCGATGCCGACGGCGGCTTCTCGTGGGAACGCCTCGACCTGGTGGAGGCGATCAAGGGAGCGATGTGATGGCAAAGGCGGTTCGCGGAACCCTGTTTCTCGTCTTCTCTCTCGCGGCCCTTTCGGTCGCGGCGTGCAGCACGCCGCGTTTCGACATGGTCGGCGAGGAGGCGACCGGCGATCCGATCGCGAACAAGCGCGTCGGGCAGGAACCCCGGGCGCAGTAGTCGTCCCTCGGACGGCATATCGCAGACGGGGCACCGCCGGGCGCGGGTGATCGGGAACCGGGCGGGAGCCGGGTGCGTTCGGCGCTCGCCACCACTGCTGCTGGAGACCGAGATGGAGCGCGTATTCGCCACCCTAGCCGCCGCCACCGTCGTTCTGCTGGCGGCGGCCTGCGAGACCCCGCCGCCCACCGGCGATCTCACCGGCGAAGCCTCCGTCACCCTCGACCCGGCCACGCAGCAGGCGCGGTGGCGTACGCCGGGCAACGTGCCGGCATCGTCCGGCGTGCCGGGAGAAGGCATCCACACGATCCGGTTCGTGGCGGTCGTCGGCGGCGCGCCGTTCCAGTGCGGCAGCACCTATCCCGGCATCGGCGTCTCCGGCTCGACCATCCTGCCGCTCGATCTTCGCCTCTACCTTTCCGAGGTGGCGCTCATCGACGAGGCGGGCCGTGCGGTGCCTATGCGGCTCGTGGAGGATGGGCGCTGGCAATATCGGGATGTCGCGCTGCTCGACTTCGAGAATGGCCAGGGTCCGTGCGCCGGCGGCACGATCGAGACGCGACAGACCGTGACGGGAGCAGTCCCGCCCGGGCGCTATCGTGGCATCGAATTTTCCCTCGGGGTGCCGCAGCCGCTCAATGTCGGCGCGCCTGCCATGGCGGCCTCGCCCCTGAACGACCCGGATCTCGCCTGGCCGGCGCCAGGGGGCTTCCGCTTCCTCAAGCTCGACATGGCGACGTCGGGCCAGCCGTTCGGCACCTACCCGCCGGCCAGCGCCGCGCCGTATCCCGCCGGCACCGCCTATCCCGTGATCCCGGCATATCCGACAATGCCTGCCGCCTACGGCTTTCCGGTCCATATCGGCGGCGCGGAGTGCACGTCCTACGGACCCGGACCCTACGCCCCGCCGGGCTGTGGATTTCCGAACCGCGCCCGGATCCGGCTTGCGGAGTTCGACACCGCGGCGAACGTCGTGGTGATCGACCTGCGGGCCCTGCTCGCGACCTCGAACGTGGACATCAATACCCCGGGCACGCCGGCGGGCTGCCAGTCGACGGCCGGCGACCCCGACTGTGCCGGCGTCGCGGGGATGCTGGGTCTGGGCATGCCGGGAACCCCCGCGCGGCCGCAGTCGGTGTTCCGGGTCGGCATCCAGCGCTGATCTTGCGCCGAAGGGCTTCCGGCCGTCAGACCGGCGGATGGACGACGCGCACGGCCGGCAGTCCGACGCAGCGATAGCCCAGGTCGCGGGCCAGCACCGCCAGCCCCTCCGTCTCGAGATGGCCGCGATAGGGAGCGGCCGGGAAAATGAGACCCTCGCGGTGGAGATCCGCCCGCACGAGCAGGGCGGTGCCGCCGACGCCGTGCAGCTCGACGGGATCGTCGCCTTGCGCATCCTCGAGATAGAGCCGCCGACCATCATCGCCGGCCGGATCGTCCGCGACGGGTCTCCCGTCCGGGCCGGTCGGCAGGAAGAAGGTATTGCGATCGAAGGTCCGCCCGTTCGGCAGGATGCAGTGCGGCACCACGATGTCATGTCCCGCGCCCAGCAACTGATCGATCAGGTCGGGTGGGTATTCGACGAGGTCGACGTCGAGCCACAGCACCCAGTCCTCGTCCGCGAGTGCGCCCGTCAACAGCCGGTTCCGCGCCTTCGCCAGAACGCTTCGGCGCCGCTCCTGCGCGGAGGGCTGGTAGCGCAGGCCCGGAGGCAGCCGATAGCCGAAATCGTGGCGCATCAGCGTGACGCGGCGATAGCGAGCCTCGAGATCGCCGCGCATGGCGCAGAGGCGGTCCCAGCTGCCGTCGCTGCTGTCGCCCTCCAGGATCGCGAGCGACAGGCGGGCGGGATCGACCGCCAGACTGCGAAGGAGGCCGAAATACCGGTCGATATACGGGGCTCCGTTCTTCATCGGCGTTGCGACCAGTAGGGTCGGCAGCGATCGCGGTAGCGTGGAAGGCGGTGTGATCGCTGCCGGAACGCGCGCCGCGATGCGCCCCGTGCGGGCAAGCAGTTCCAGCCGGGCCGCGATGCGCGCCCCCGCGGCCTCGGGCGAGAGGACGGATCGGACCCAGCGCGCACCGCGCTCGGCTCCGGCCCGCGCCCGGTCCGGCCGGTCGTGGACCTGCCGCATCAGGCGTGCCGCGTGCCCGACATTGGCCTCGGCCCACACCGTTCCCTGGCGAAAGGGAGGGCTGTCCTGCTGCAGCGGAACGAGATCGTAGGAAACGAGGAAGGCGTTTGCCGGCGTCATGAACTCGAGGTTGCCGGAATGCCCGGTCGCGATGACGGGCTTTGCGTCCGCCATCGCCTCCGCCATGACGAGCCCGAGCGCCTCCGCCCGGTGGAGTGAGACCAGGCAGTCGCAGCCGCCGACCAGGGCCGCCATCTCGGCGCCGGTCATGGCGCAATCCAGCAGGCCGACGTCGGGCCTGCCGTCCATGCTTCGGATCAGGATCGCCCGATCGTTCGGCGAAAGCCCGCGGCTTTTCAGGAGCAGGCGAACCGTCGGCTGCGGCCGCGGGAAGGCCGCGCGATACGCCTGGATCACGGCGATCGGGTTCTTGCGGTCGAGGTTTCCCCGGCCGTCGAAGACGGACAGGAAGACGAAGATCCCGGGCTCGACGCCGAAGCGACGAAGATCGATCCCTGCCGGGGGCTCCCTGGCGGGCAGGGCCGGCGGTACCGGGACGACCGGTGTCTCGACGAAGGGGGCGATGCAGGCCGCGCCATAGCTGCTGGAGGCCCAGATCTCGTCGAACAGCATGCTCATGGCCGGCCATTCCTGCGGCAGGCCGGTGGTGCTCTCCCAATGCCAATGGCCGATCATGAAGGCGTGGCCGCCGGCGCTGGGACCCGGCATGGCTCCGGTGCCTATGCAGCGGCGAAGGATGTCGGGGTTGGTCGCGATCAGGCCGACCTCCATCCCGAGCTCGGACGGGGTCGGCAGGACGTCCCGCGCCTGCTCGGCTGTCGGCCAGGGCAGATCGATCGCAGTGAACCTCAGGCCGGACGCAGCGAGGGCCGCTGCCAGTCCCCGCGCAGCGCTGCCGAGGCCGAACGGCTGCGACAGATGCCCATAGAGCGCGACGCCCGGCAGGGCGGTGGTTGCAGCCATCGCGATCGTCGGCTCAGCGGCGCCCGAACAGGCGTTCGATGTCGGCCCGCCTCAGCTCGACATAGGTCGGCCGCCCATGGTTGCACTGCCCGCTGTTCGGCGTCGCCTCCATCTGACGCAACAGGGCATTCATCTCCTCTCCGGTCAGGCGTCGCCCCGCCCGCACGCTGCCGTGACAAGCGAGCGTCCCCGACACCTGGTCCAGCCGCTCGCGCAGCGAGAAGGCCTGGCCCAGTTCGGCGATCTCGTCGGCGAGGTCACGCACCAGCCCCGGCACGTCGGTGTCGCCCAGCATCGCCGGTACCTCTCGAACCACGACCGCCCCGGGGCCGAACCCTTCCAGGACGAGCCCCAGTTCGGCGAGTTCGGCGGCCCGCGCGACGAGCCGGTCGATCGCCGCGGATTCGAGCTCGACGACCTCGGGCAGGAGGAGGACCTGCCGGCCGACATGGCCGGCCGCGAGCGCCGCCTTCATCCGCTCGTGGACGAGGCGTTCGTGGGCGGCGTGCTGGTCGACGAGCACCAGCCCGTCGGCGGTCTCGGCCACGATATAGGTGTTGAAGAGCTGGCCGCGGGCGGCGCCGAGCGGCCGGTCCGGCGCCGGCGCTTCGCCGGCCGGGATCGGCGCAGCGGGCGGAAGGTCGAGACCAAGACGAGGGCCGACCGGCGGGCTGCCCGGGTGGGGCGCCTGAAACCCGGCCAGCCGCTCGGCCAACCCTGGCGGCAACCGCGCGCCCGTGCCCGGCGCATGGGCTCCGCCTCCGGGGATGCCGAGCGGTCGGAAGGCGCCGAGAGCGGCCTCGGAGACGGTGGTGCTGGCCCGGTGCCCCGCGGCGGCCAGGGCATGGCGCAGCGCCCCCACGACGAGGCCGCGCACCAAGCCGCTGTCGCGGAACCGCACCTCCGTCTTCGCCGGATGGACGTTGACGTCGACGACCTCCGACGGAACGTCGAGGAAGAGTGCTACGACGGGATGCCGATCGCGGGCCAGCACGTCGGCATAGGCCCCGCGCACCGCCCCGAACAGCAGCCGGTCGCGCACCGGGCGGCCGTTGACGAAGAGGAACTGCTCGGCCGCCGTGGCGCGGTGATAGGTCGGCAGGCCGGCGAAGCCCGACAGGCCGAGGCCCTCGCGCTCGGCCCGAACGGTCAGGGCGTTCTCCCGGAAGGCCTGTCCCAGCACCTGCCCCAGGCGCACGAGCCGCCCGTCCGGCCCGTCCCAGCCCGGGGTGACGTCGTAGCGCGCGAGCGTGCGCCCCTCTTCGGCGATTGAGAACGCGACGGCCGGATGCGCCATGGCCAGCCGGCGCACCGCGTCGAGCACATGCTCGCGCTCGGTGCGGGGCGTCTTCAGGAACTTGAGCCGGGCGGGGGTGGCGTAGAACAGGTCGCGCACCTCGACCCGCGTCCCGGGTGGGTGGGCGGCCGGCCGTGGCGCGGTCTTGTCGCCGCCCTCGACGCGGATCGTCCACGCGGCGTCGGCTCCCGCCGCGCGGCTGGTGATGGCGAGCCGGGCGACCGCACCGATCGACGGCAGGGCCTCGCCGCGGAAGCCCAAGGTCGATACCCGCTCGAGATCGTCGTCCGGCAGCTTCGACGTGGCGTGGCGCTCGACCGCAAGCTCCAGGTCGCCTGGCGTCATGCCGCAACCGTCGTCGACGACGACGATCAGCGTCTGCCCGCCATCGCCGAGGGTGACGGCGATCTGCCGCGCGCCGGCATCCAGCGCGTTCTCGACCAGCTCCTTCACCGCGGCCGCCGGCCGTTCCACCACCTCGCCGGCTGCGATGCGGTTGACGACGACCGGTGGCAGCAGGCGGACGGCCATGGCGGAACGCCTCGCCCGCCCGTCAGGACTGGGCGAGATACTCGCGCGCGAGCTTCTTGCCTTCCTCGACCGCGGGCTGGTCGAAGGCGTCGATCCCCAGCAGTTCGGCGGCGAAGATGGTCTCCAGCATGAAATGCATGAAGAGCGCGCCGAGCGACCGTTCGTCGAGGCGATCGAGCCGGAAGATCCGCGTCGGCCGGCCGTTCCGGACGAGCGTTTCGGCCGTGGCCCGCTGCTCGGCATCGAGCAGGTCGCCCATGCGCCGGCCCTTGAGGTAGGCGAGCGCCGGGTCGCGGGCGAAGGCGGCGGCGGCGCGATCGCCCTTGCCGGCCACCGCCAGGGTGACGAGCGTGAAGATCTTGTCCGCCGGGCCGGCGAGGTAGAGCTGCAGCTGGCTGTGCTGGTCGACCGTCCCCATGGCCCGGATCGGCGTCGTGCCGTGCCCGTCCTTGCCCAGGCTCTCGGCCCAGAGCTGGCGGAACCAGAGGCCGAAATGGGCCAGCCGGTCGACATAGGGCATGAGCACCGTCGTCGCCCGCCCCTCGGCCGCATGGGCGAGGTTGAGGGCGGCACCGCGCAGCGGCGCGCAGCTCTCCGGTCCGTCGGCCGCCAGTGCGGCATCCAGCACCGCGGCGGCCCCGGCGCGCACCCGGCCAGCGTCGAGCCCCGCGATCAGCGTCGGCAGAAGGCCGACCAGGGACAGCACGGAGAAACGTCCCCCGACTCGGGGGTCATGGTCGAGGATCGTCGCGCCCAGCCGCATGCCGAGTCGCCGCAGCGGGTTGTCGGCCGGTTCGGTGACGACGACCAGCCGCTCCGCCACGCCGGGCTTGCCGACGGCCTTCTCCAGCCGGGGCAGTAGGGTGAGGAGCTGCATCATGGTCTCGGCCGTGCCGCCCGACTTCGAGATCGCGAGGATGCGCGTGCGCGCGAAGTCCACCCGGTCCGCGAGGGCCGCAAAGGTCGCGGGGTCGATATTGTCGAGGAACCGGATGCGCGGAATGCCCTTCGGCGGCCCGAATCCCTGGTCGGCAAGGGCGTAGATCGTCTGCCCGCCGAGGCTGGAGCCACCGGTCCCCAGGACCAGCACGTCCGTCGTCTTCTTGCGCATGGCGCGGGCCAGCTTGTCGAGCGGCGGCAGGTCGTCGCGCCGCGCAGGCAGCGCCAGGAGCGGCAGCGTGCCCTCGTCGCGCATGGCCCGCACGCGTGCCAGCGCCGCCGCGTGGCCGGCGGCCTGCTTGGCGAAACGGGCGGCGTCGACGCCCGACTTGCCGACCCGGTCGGCGAAGAGGGCGCTGTCGTCGATGCTGAACGGAATCATGGGCGGTATCCTGCTCGTCTTCGCTAGGGCGCGGCCGGCGAATCGCGGGTCGGCTTCAGATTCTCCGGCTCGCCGACCGCCACGAACAGCAGCCGGTCCGGATCGAACACGCGTCCGGCCACCCGCTTGGCATCCGCCAGGGTGACGCGAAGGAAGCGCTCGGCCCGTGTCTTCAGGTAGTCGATGCCGAGACCGTCGCGCTGCAGATTGACGAGGAAGCCGGCAATGCGGCCGGTCGAATCGAGATTGAGGGCAAAGGAGTCGATGACCGACCGCTTGGCATTCTCGAGTTCCGCCGCGGTCGGCCCCTCGCTCGCCATGCGCCCGAACTCGCTGCGGATCATCGCGATCGACCGCGCGACGGCGGCATTGGCGGTGCCGACGCTGCCTTGCACGACGCCGGTCGCCTCCAGGGTGCCGAGGCCGGTGGAGACCGAATAGGCGAGCCCCGCCTTCTCCCGGACTTCGCGCATCAGGCGGGCGCTGAAGCCGCCGCCGCCCAGGATGTAGTTGACGAGGTGCGCCGTCTCGAAGTCCGGGTCCGAGCGCCGCAGGCCGGGGCCGCCGAAGACGACGACGCTCTGGCTCTGCTGCCGCCGGACGACCAGCACGTCGCCGCCGGAACTCGCGCTCACCTCCGGCACGGCCGTCAGGTCGCCTTTCGCGGGGAGCGCTCCCAGCAGCGCGTCGAGCAGCGGCGCCAGCTGGTCGGCGGCGATGTCGCCCACGACGCCGATCTTGACGTCGGCGCGGGTGATCTGGGATCGCCACACGGTCCGGAGATCCTCAGGACCGATGCCGGCGATGCTGGCGGGCGTGCCGTCGCCGGTATGGCCGTAGGCATGATCGGCGAAGGCGGTGCGCCACCACAGATCCCGCGCGATCTCCCCCGGCGAGGTGGCGGCGCGGGCGATCGCGGAGAGCTGGCGCTCGCGCGCACGTTCCAGCGCATCGGCGGCTAATCGGGGCTGCACCAGCGCGAGGCGCAGCAGACCCAGCGCCTCCTCGCGATAGCGGGTGAGGGTGCGGAAGGAGACCGTCACCGCATCGCGCCCGGCCGATATCGACAGGTTGGTGGCCAGATCCTCCAGCCGGGCCCGGAATGCCTCGGCATCGAGGTCGCCGGCGCCTTCGGTCATCACCTGGGCGGTGAGGTCAGTCTCGCCTTCCTTGCCCTTGCGGTCCTGCGCGGTTCCGCCGGGGAAGGCCAGGGTGATCGCGAGGATCGGCAGGGAGCGGTCGGGCAGGAACCAGGCCTCGATGCCCCCCGGGCTGACCACGCGCTGGATCTCGGGCAGCTTCGGGGCGTTCGGGGCGGGCTGGGCGAAGGCCGAGCCAGCGGTGGCCAGGAGAAGCAGCACCAGGACGCGGCGGAGGATCGGCATCGTTGGATCGCCTTCAGGATCCCTGCGCCCGCTTGGGCAGCAGGATGCTCGTTGCCAGGTTGCGCGGCTGGAACACGTGGCGGGCGGCATCCATCACCTGCTCGACGGTCACGGCACCGATCCGCTCCGGCCACGCGTCCACTTCCTCCAGCGGCAGGCCGATCGCCAGCGCGCTGCCCACGATCCGGGCCGGGCCGGAGAGGCTGTCGCGGGCATAGACGGCGGAATCCTGGACGCGGCGGATCGCGCGCTCGACCTCCGCTGCGGTCACGCCCGATTCCAGCACGCGCTCGACCTCCGCGCCGATCGCCGCCTCGACGGCCGGCACGGGCACGTCCTGGCGCGGCGTGGCGTAGATGTTGAAGGTGGCCGGACCGCGCTGGTTGCTGTCGTAGCTGGTGCCTGTGGAGACCGCCAGCTTGCCGTCCAGGACGAGCGCCCGGTTCAGCCGGCTGGAGACGCCGCTGCCCATGACAACGGCCAGCACCTCCAGGGGATAGGCATGCCTGGCGTCGCCGCTGAAGAGGCTGGGCGCGATATAGGCGCGGTTGACGTAGGGCTGCCGCACCTTCTCGCTGGCGAGTTCGATGCGCGTTTCGGCCACCCGCGCCGGTTCCTGCAGCACCGCCCGTTGCGGCAGCGGCCGCGCGGCGACGCGCCCATAGGTGCGTTCGGCGAGCGGCTTCGCCTCCGCCATCGTGACCCGCCCGCTGAGCACGACGATCGCGTTGTTCGGGGTGTACCAGCGCTCGTAGAAGGTGCGGGCGTCGGCGTGGGTCAGCGCGCGGATCTCATGCTCCCAGCCGATCACCGGCAGGCGATAGGGGTGGTTGAGATAGAGGGCGGCGCGGGTCTGCTCGCGCAGCTGGGCGGAAGGGCTGTTGTCCGTCCTGGAGAAGCGCTCCTCCAGCACGACGCGACGCTCGGATTCCACCTGCGCCTCGGTGAAGGCGAGGTTGGCCATCCGGTCGGCCTCCATCTCCATCACCAGGCCCAGCTTGTCGGCTGGAACGAGCTGGTAGTAGCCGGTGAAATCGTAGCTGGTGAAGGCATTGTCGCGTCCGCCGTTGCTGGCGATGACGCGCGAGAAGGCGGCATCGGGCACCGACGGCGTGCCCTTGAACATCAGATGTTCGAGGAAATGGGCGATGCCCGACTTGCCTCTGGGTTCGTCGATCGCGCCCACCTTGTAGAAGACGTAGTGGGCGACCGCCGGCATGTTCGGGTTGGCGACGACGACGAGGGTCAGTCCGTTCTCGAGGGTGACCGCTTCCGGCGCCAGCTTTCCCGAATCGTCGGCGGCCGCGGCCGGTTCGGCCACCGCCAGCATGAGCAGCGCGGCCGCGGCGAGCGCCCGAGCCGTCACCGCCCGCAACCAGTTCCCGCTGGACATCGTCCACCCTCCCGCGCCGGCCGGCGCCTGCTGCGATGGGCGGCGCGCCGTGATGACCGCCGCGATCAGAGGATTCCTTCGAACAGACCGCGGCGCTTGCGGCGAACGACGACGGTCTCGCCCTCCGTGACCGGCCGGCCGAGCGCCTGGTTCTCGCGCAGGCGCTGGGCCTCCCGCTGCGGGTCGACGACGACGCCCGGCGGCGGTGCGCTGCGCCAGAACGCCAGCCGGTCGACCAGGGTCCGTTCCGGCTGTTCGGCGCCGATGCCCTCGCGCTCCAGGGTCGCCCGGATGTTGGGATCGGCATGGTCCGCGCCGGCCTGTTGCAGCAGCGCCGTTTCGCCGCTGCTGGCACCGGCGGGCAGTTCGCGGGTCGGGGTCGCCGCCGATGGCTGGGCGCGGAAGACCGTCTGGCGCGCGCGGTCGACCACCGCCTGTTCCTGCGGCCGCGGTGCGCCCGGCTCCGGCGGGCGCAGCGAAAAGTCTGGCGGAACGCTGAGCGGCGGGCGGGAGACGATGCGGAACTCGTCCGGCACCTGCTTGTCGAGCCCGATCTGCTGGCGGATATTGCCGCACGCGCCCGTTCCTAGGGCGACCGCGACCAGGGCGGCCACGGCGGCGGAATTCCTCGTCCTGTGGCGCTTCGCTTGCTCGCTCATGGCCGACCTATGTATGCCCTTCCCGGCGGCGGAACAACCCGTCCACCAACAACGCAGCGACCCCGACGAATATGCCGGCATCCGCCACGTTGAAGGCGGGCCAGTGATATCCGGCGGCGTGAAAGTCGAGAAAATCGAACACTGCGCCGAAGCGGACGCGATCGACGACATTGCCGATCGCCCCGCCGATGACGCAGCCGAGGCCGAGCGCCACCAGCCGGTCCGTGGTGCGGAACAGCCAGACGGCAAGCGCGATCGAGACGGCGATGGCGAGGCCCGACAGAATCCAGCGCACCATGTCGTCCTGGCCGGCGAACATGCCGAAGCTGACGCCGCGGTTCCAGACGACGACGAGGTTGAAGAAGTCGGTCAGCGGCACGAAGCGGCCGCGGGCCAGCCCGCCCTGGACCTGGAGGAACTCCAGCATCCACTGCTTGCTCGCCTGGTCGGCGGCGAAGATCGCCGCCGCCGCCACGAGGCCGGTGCCGGCGCGGCTCATGCCGCGCGACCCGACGCGGAACCGTCGCCGACGGCCTCTGCGCAGCGGCGGCAGAGATCGTCATGGCCGGGCACCTCGCCGACCTCGGGCAGGATCCGCCAGCAGCGCTGGCACTTGCCGCCCTCGGCCAGCCGCGGAACGACGCCGACGCCCGGCATGTCCTCCAGCCGGAAGGCGTCGGCCAGCGGCTCGCCGGCAACGATCTCGGCCGAAGAGGTGATGGCGATTTCGGCCAAGGAGAGGCCTTCGAAGGCGGCGACCTGCTGCGGGCTGGCCTGCACCAGGGGCGCGGCCTGCAGGCTGGCGCCGATGCGGCGCTGCGCCCGTTCGAGTTCGAGCGCCCCCGTCACGACGCGCCGCACGTCGCGCACGACCTGCCACTTCGCCGCCAGGGCCGCGTCGAGCCACGCGCCGGGGATCTCGGGGAAGACGCGCAGATGCACGCTCGTCTCCGCACCCTCGCCGTGGCGGGCGAGCCAGGCCTCCTCGGCGGTGAAGCAGAGGATGGGGGCAAGCCAAGCCGTCAGGCAGTCGAAGAGGCGATCCATGACCGTGCGGCAAGCGCGTCGCCGAAGCGAGTCGGGCCGGTCGCAGTAGAGCGAGTCCTTGCGGATGTCGAAATAGAAGGCCGACAGGTCGACGGCGCAGAAATTGTGCAGGGTCGTGAAGATCGTGTGGAACTCGAAGTCGGCGCAGGCCTGCCGCACCGTCCGGTCGATCTCGGCGAGGCGGTGCAGCACCCAGCGCTCGAGCTCCGGCATCTCCGCCGCCGGCACCACTTCCTCCGGGCCGAAGCCGTCGAGGGCGCCCAGCAGATAGCGCAGCGTGTTGCGCAGCCGCCGGTACATCTCCGACTGGTGCTTCAGGATCTCCTTGCCGATGCGGAGATCCTCCGAATAGTCGGCGCTGACGACCCACAGGCGCAGGATGTCGGCCCCGTACTCGTCGATGACGGTCTGCGGCGCGGTGACGTTGCCGAGCGACTTCGACATCTTCCGGCCCTGCTCGTCCATGACGAAGCCGTGCGTCAGCACCGCCTCGTAGGGCGCACGTCCGCGCGTGCCGCAGGATTCGAGCAGGGAGGAATGGAACCAGCCGCGGTGCTGGTCCGATCCTTCGAGGTAGAGCGACGCCGGCCAGGCCAGTTCCGGCCGCTGTTCCAGGACGAAGGCATGGGTCGAGCCCGAGTCGAACCAGACGTCGACCACATCCCGGACCTGCTCGTAGTCGGCGGTGTTGCGGCCGTTGCCGAGGAAGCGCTCGGGCGGGCTCGTGTACCAGGCATCCGCACCTTCCGCCTCGAAGGCGGCGGCGATGCGGTCGACGACCGCCTGGTCGCGCAGCAGTTCGCCCGTCTTCTTCTCGACGAAGATCGCGATCGGCACGCCCCAGGCGCGCTGGCGCGAAATGCACCAGTCGGGCCGCGTCTCGATCATGCTGCGCAGGCGGTTCTGTCCCTGCGGCGGCACGAAGCGCGTTTCGTCGATGGCGGCGAGGGCGGTGTCCCGCAGGCCGTTGGTGGTCATCGAGATGAACCACTGCGGCGTGTTGCGGAAGATGAGTGGCGCCTTCGAGCGCCAGGAGTGGGGATAGGAGTGGAGCAGCGTGCCGCGGCCCAGCAGCGCCCCCGCTTCCGCCATGGCCGCGATCACCGTGTCGTCGGCATCGCCCTTCTTGCCATAGGGCGTCAGCACGCGGCGGCCGGCGAAGAGCGGCACCTCGGGATAGTAGGAACCGTCTTCCGACACCGTCTGCGGCGCCGTCACCCCGTGGGCGAGGCAGAGTTCATAGTCGTCGGCGCCGTGGCCGGGTGCCAGATGGACGATGCCGGTGCCCTGGTCGGTGGTGACGAACCCGCCCGGCAGCATCGGCACGGGGAAGTCGTAGCCCTGCCCCGCGAGCGGATGGCGGCAGATCGTGCCGGCCAGTGCCGTCCCCGCGAAGGACGCGACGACGCGATGCCCGGCGATCCCGGTCTCCGCCGCGACGGTGGCGAGCAGCGGCTCGGCCAGCACGAGGCGCTCGCCGACTCGGGCGAGGCCGCCCTCGGCGACCGCGGTCACCTCGACGACGACGTACGGGATCTCGGCGCCATAGGCGGTGGCGCGGTTGCCGGGCAGCGTCCACGGCGTCGTCGTCCAGATGACGACGCTGGCCCCGGCCAGTTCCGGTACGTCCGAACTCGCGATCGGGAAGCGGATGAAGACCGTATTGGAGGTGTGATCGTGATACTCGACCTCCGCCTCGGCCAGCGCGGTCTTCTCCACGACCGACCACAGCACCGGCTTCGACCCGCGGAAGAGCCCCCCGTTCATCAGGAAGCGCCCGATCTCGCGCACGATCTGCGCCTCGGCCGGGTAGGCCATGGTGGTGTAGGGGCGGTCCCAGTCGCCCTCGACGCCGAGGCGGCGGAACTCGGCCTTCTGCACGCCGATCCAATGATCGGCGAACTCCCGGCACTCGCGGCGGAACTCGTCGATCGGCACCGCGTCCTTGTCCTGGCCGGCGGCGCGGTATTTCTCCTCGATCTTCCACTCGATCGGCAGGCCGTGGCAGTCCCAGCCGGGGACGTAGTTGGCGTCCTTTCCCAGCATCTGCTGCGAGCGGTTGATGACGTCCTTCAGGATCTTGTTGAGGGCGTGGCCGATATGGAGGTTGCCGTTGGCGTAGGGCGGCCCATCATGGAGGATGAACTTCTCCCGTCCGGCCGACGACCGGCGCAACTGGCCGAACAGGTCGATGTCCGCCCAGCGCTGCAGCAGCTTCGGCTCGAGCTGCGGCAGGCCGGCCCGCATGGGGAAGCCGGTCTGCGGCAGGAACACGGTCGCCTTGTAATCCTTCGCCATCCTGGTCCTCGTCGCATGGCCCTAGTCCGGGGCCGGGTCAAATGGTGGCGGCAGGTGCCGCGAGGAGCGCGCGCGCCTGGGCGGCGTCCTCGGCGATCTGGGCCGTGAGGGCGGCCAAACCATCAAATTTGCGCTCGCCGCGCAAGTATTCGCGCAAACCCACCCGCAGATGGCGCCCGTAGAGGTCGCCCGAATAGTCGAAGAGATGCACCTCGAGCCACAGCGAGGTGCCGTCGATCGTCGGGCGGCGCCCGAAATTGGCGACTCCGTTCCACAGCGGCGCTCCGGCCTCGTCCAGGCGTGCCTCGACGGCATAGACGCCGACCGCGGGGCGCAGGCATTCGCCGAGCGCGATGTTGGCCGTGGGAAAGCCGATGGTCCGTCCGAGCCGGCGGCCGGCTTCGACACGGCCCTCGATTTCCCAGGGACGGCCGAGCAGCTGGGCCGCCTCGGCCGGCCGGCCCTCGGACAGGAGCCGCCGGATGCGGCTCGACGAGACGATCGCGCCGTCGACGGAGACGGGTTCCGCCGCCGTCACGCCGAAGCCCATGGCGGCGCCCTGCTCGGCGAGCAGGGGCATCGAGCCGCCGCGATCGCGACCGAACATGAAGTCCGAGCCGGCCACGACATGGCGGACACCGAACCCGCCGACCAGCACCTCGGCGATGAAGGCATCGGCGGAGAGCCGGCTGAACGGCCGGTCGAACGGCAGGGCATAGAGGACGTCGAGCCCCTGCTCCTCGATCAGCCGGGCCTTGAGGCGGAACGGGGTCAGGCGGAACGGGGGATCGTCGGGCCGGAAGAGCTGGCGGGGATGCGGCTCGAACGTCAGGACGCCGGCCGGTGCGCCTGCGGCGCGGCCGATCCGGCGTGCGGTCTCGATCACCGCCCGGTGGCCGCGATGGACGCCGTCGAAATTGCCGAGCGCCACCACCGCGCCCATGCGTGCGGCCGGTTCGTCCCAGTGCCGGATGATGCGCATCTGCCGTCGTTCGCCGCGCCGCCGCCTCAGGCCGGACGCGACGGCACCATCAGGATGGCCTCGCCGTCCACGACCACCCGCTCGCCCACCTTGCAGACGGCCTGCATGACGACCCGTTTCCGATCGGCGTCGATCTCGGCCACCGTGACGCGGGTGTCGACCGTGTCCCCGGCCCGCACCGGCGCCTTGAAGCGCAGGTTCTGGCTGACGTAGACGGCTCCCGGGCCCGGCAGCAGCGTGCCGAAGACGGCCGAGATCAGGCTCGCGGTCAGGATGCCGTGGGCGATGCGGCCGCGGAACATGGTGCCCTGGGCATAGGCTTCGTTGAGATGCAGCGGGTTGGTGTCGCCGGAAACGCCGGCGAACAGCAGGATGTCGGCCTCGGTGACCGTCCGCTGGATGCGCGCGGACAAGCCGACATGGAGATCCTCGATGAAGAATCCCACGAGATTGTCGAGGCGCGGGGATACCGGTTCCATCAATCGCCGCTCCAGGATGCAGGGCGCGAGGCTGCCGTCTTTGTGCGGCGCAAAACCGGGCGGTTATAGAAGCGGCGGTCCGGCGCGGCAAGGAGGAGCCGGATCGGCGGTGGCGCCGCGGGCTGCGGCGACGAGCCACGTCCGGAAGGCCGCGAGCGCCGGATCGGCCGCGGCGGCCGGCCGATGCAGCAGGTACCACAGCTGGCCTTTCGGCACCGCGAGCGCGAATGGAGCGACGAGGCGGCCGGCGGCGAGGTCGTCGTCGATGTAGGGCCGGATGCCCATGGCGATGCCGACACCATCGGCGGCCGCCTGCAGGGCCTGGCCGTAATACTCGAAGGCGGGCCCGCGGGCGCTGCGGCCGGGAAGTCCTGCCGCGGCCAGCCAGAGCGACCAGTCCTCCGGCGCATGACCGACCCGCAACAGGTTCGTCTCCAGGAGGTCGGTCGGCGCGGAGAGGCCGGCGGCCATCGCAGGGCTGCAGACCGGCAACAGGTCGGCCGCGAACAGGGGTTCGGCGGTCAGTCCGGGCCAGTTGCCGTCGCCGAGCGCGACGCCGCAGGTCCAGCCGTCGGCGAACGGGGCGGCGCTGCCGCCCGTCGCGAAGCGCACCTCGATCTCGGGCGCCTGCCTTCGGAAATCGGCGAGCCGGGGGATGAGCCAGCGGATGGCGAAGGTCGGGCCGACGCCGACCGTCAATACCGGAGCGGCGGTCGGCGCCTGGAGCTGGGCGGTCAGGGCGGCCAGCGAGTCGAGCAGCGGCGTCAGCCCGGCCTGATAGGTCCGTCCGGCCGCGGTGGCGACCAGCCGGTTCGCCCGGCGCTCGAAGAGCGCGATCTTCAGTCGCGCTTCGAGAAGATGGACCAGTCGGCTGACGGCGGCCGGCGAAACATGCAGTTCCGCCGCGGCGGCCGCGAAGCTGCCGGTCCTGGCCGCGGCCTCGAAGGCCTTGATGGCGTTCAGCGGGGGCAGGCGGCGCACCCAGTCCACCGTCAGGAAAGCTGAGGGTGAGGCCAACATAACGCGGTTTGCGCCCGAGCGTCAGGCGCCGCATACGGGGGGCGGTCCCGGGAGGTTCGCCGATGTCGCCGCTGCTGATGGTTCTGCTGTGCCTGGTGATGGTGGCGACGGCGTTCCTGTCGGGCATCTTCGGCATGGCCGGCGGAATGGTGCTGATCGGCATCCTGCTCGTTCTGCTGCCGGTGCCGGCCGCGATGGTGCTGCACGCGGTCACCCAGATGGCGTCGAACGGCTGGCGCGGCTGGCTGTGGCGCCGTCATGTGCGGTGGAGGCCGGTCGCGGCCTACGCCGCCGGAGCCGTCGCGGCGCTGACCATATGGTCGATCTGGCAGTATGTGCCGAGCAAGCCGGTCGCCTTCATCTTCCTGGGGCTGACGCCGTTCCTCCTGCGCCTCGCCCCGCCGGGGCTGGCGCCCGATCCCGAGAGCCCGGTGCAGGGCGCCTTCTATGGCCTGGCATGCATGACGCTGATGCTGCTGACCGGCGTCTCCGGACCGCTGCTCGACAGCTACTTTCTCGGCGGGCGGCTCGACCGGCGGCAGATCGTGGCGACCAAGGCGATCTGCCAGATCCTGAGCCACGGGTTGAAGTTCGCCTATTTCGGCGGTCTGGTGGGCGATGCCGGCTCGCTCGATCCGGTCATGGCGGTCGGCGCGGTGCTCGCCTCCATGCTGGGAACGACGCTGGCCCGGCGCTATCTCGAAGGCATGAGCGACGTCCAGTATCGCCGCTGGGCGGGGCGGATCGTCACCGCCATCGCCGGCTGGTTCCTGGTCCACGGCTCCTGGCTGCTGTTGTTCGCACCGGCCTGAGCCTCGCGAGGGAGATGACGATGGCCGATCCGATCGACCCGCTGGTGCTCGACCTTGTCGCCTGGGTGGCGGGCGAGCCCCGGCCCTATGACGAGGTGCTCGCCGCCTGGCGCACCTCGTGCCCGCGCCTTGCCGTCTGGGAGGAAGCGGTCGACCGCGGTCTCGTGATCCGCCGACGGGCACCGGGCGAGGTTCCGCTCGTCGCGGCGACCGACCTCGGCCGGCGGCGGCTCGCCGAGGCCGGCCGCAGCGCCGGCTGAGGCCGACCCCCCGTCAGCAGGCCCGTCAGCCGGGCAGCAGCACCGGGCCCAGCCGCGGGTCGATCGGAACCAGGGCCGCGAGGCCGAGCGCCTCCTCCAGCAACGCGGCTGCGGACAGCAGGCCGGCCTCGCCATTGGCCCGCGCTACCATCTGCAGCCCGACCGGACGGCCGTCGGCGAGGAAACCGGCCGGCAGCGACAGCGAGGGGCAGCGCGTCAGGCTGAAGGCATAGGTCATGGATAGCCAGTCGATGTAATTGTCGAACTCGACGTCACCGACCTTGCGCACCGAGATGGTGTCGACGTCGAAGGGCGGCACCATCACCGCCGGCGTCAGCACCAGGTCGTAGGTCTGGAAGAAGCGGCCGACCCGCTGCAGCAGCGCCGAGCGCGCCCGCACGGCCCGCCCGATCGTGTCGGCGTCGAGGGTCATGCCCTTCTCGATGTTCCAGACGACGTCGGGCTTGAGCTGGTCGCGATGGGTGCGCAGCAGTTCCGCCTTGTCGACGACGAAGAAGGCGGCCCGCAGGGTCTGGAAGATCTCGCGCGCGTCGGTGAGATCGGGTGCCGCCCGGTCGACGGGAATGCCCATCGCCTCGAAGCGGCGGGCGGCGGCTTCGGCCACCGCCGCGACCTCGGGATGCACCGGCAGGAAGCCGAGGTCCGCCGAGAATGCCACCCGCACCGGTCGCACCGGATGGCGCACGGCGTCCTGGAACGACCGCTCGGGCAGCGGCAGCGAGGTCGGATCCTCGGCCGCCTCGCCGGCCATGGCGTCGAGCATCAGGGCGACGTCGGCGACGCTGCGCGCCATCGGCCCCTCGATCGCGAGGTCGTCGGCCTGGTTGTAGATCGGTCCGCGTGCGACGCGTCCGGGCGAAGGCCGCATGCCGACGATGCCGCAGAAGCTGGCCGGGATGCGCAGGCTGCCGCCGAGGTCGGATCCGCTGGCGAGCCAGATCTCGCCGGTCGCCAGCGCCACCGCGGACCCCCCCGAGGAGCCGCCGCAGGTGAGGCTGGTATTCCACGGGTTCCGCGTCTTGCCGAAGACCGGGTTGAAGGTGTTGGCGCCGGCGCCGAATTCCGGCGTGTTCGCCTTGGCGAGCACGACACCGCCGCGTCGCTCCAGCGTCTCCACCACGATGTCGGAGCGGTCGGGAACATGGTCGGCGAAGATCGGCGAGCCCTGGGTCGACCGCACGCCCTTCACCGGCAGAAGATCCTTGATGGCGATCGGCAGGCCGGCGAGCCAGCCGGGCGATCCCGTATCGCCGCCGCGCCGGGCGAGTTCGACCGCTGCCGCCCGCGCCCGATCGGGGCAGCGGGTCGGCAGCGCATTGACCGCCGGTTCGACCTCCTCCATGCGCGCCAGCGCGGCGTCGATCAGGTCCGTCGGCTGCAGTTCGCGCGACTTCAGGCGCTGCACCGCCTCGACGGCGGACATGCGGGTCAGTTCGGTGAGGGGCATCGGCGGGGCTCCGGCAGGCGGGGGCGAGACCGGCAGTCGACCAGCGGCCCGACCCGCCGTCAACTGCAGGGCGATGGGAGCCGCGTTGCTGCGCCTGGGCCGCCCATGCCAGATAGGCCGATGGAGTCGATGCTGGAGAAAACGCTTGCCGCCATGCGGACGCGCGACTGGACCGCCGCGGCCGAGGCCGCGCTGGCGGCCACGGCGGCCGACCGGCCGCTGCCGCGGCCGGCCGTGCCCATGCTGACGAAGCTGGTGGGTCTGCTGCGCAAGAGCGGGGAGAATGCGGCCGCTGCCCTCCTCGCGGACCGGGTCGTCGCGAGGGCGCCGGACGAGCCGGCCGCCTGGCTCGCGCGCTCGCAGCTGGCGCAGCATCGGGGGGATCTCGCGGCGGCGATTTCCGATACACGGGCGGCAATGGCGCGATCGGCGGATCCGGGGCCCGCCCGCCCCAGGCTCGCCGACCTGCTCTACGAGGCGGGCGATCTGGAGGCGGCCGCGTCCGAACTCCGCCTCGCCCTTGGCCCCAACGGCCAAGATCCAGCCCTCCTTGCCCGCCTCGCCGACGTGGCGGACGCCGCCGGCGACACGGCCGCCATGCATGCCGCACTCGACCGGGCGATGGCCGTGCGCCGGACCACCGGTGTCGGCTCGCCCGTCCTGCTCATGGCGCTGCTGCGGGCAGGCCGGCTCGTCGATGCGATCCCCGATCTCGACCTGCGCTGGGCGGCTTCGGGTGCGCCGCCGCGGCCCTTCCCGCAGCCGCCCTGGGACGGAGGTGCGGTGCCGGACCGCACGGTCCTGGTCTGGGGCGAGCAGGGGCTGGGCGAGGAGATCTGGACGGCCGCCCTGCTGCCGGCGGTCGCGGCCCGGGCCAGCCATGTGATCCTGGAATGCGCGCCGCGTCTCGCTGCCCTCTTTCGCCGGTCCTTTCCCGCGATGACCGTCGCCGCACGATGCGATCCCCCGGAGGTGCCGGCGGCGGATCTGCAGACTTCCGGCGTCGGCCTCCTGCGCGCGCTCGATGTGCGTCCGGCGTCCCATGCGCCGCATCTGCGCGCCGACCCGGCGCAGACGGCGGCCCTGCGCGCACGCTATCGCAGGCTGGGCGCCGGGCCGCTGGTCGGCGTCTCCTGGCGCAGCGCCAACCGGCACGCGCCCACCGCCAAGGCGAGCCGGCTCGATGACTGGGGGCCGATCCTCGATCGCGCGGCAGTCTTCATCGATCTGCAGTATGGCGACACCGACGCCGAGCGGGCCGCGGCGGCGGCGCGCGGCTCGATCATCCATCGCGATCCCGCGGTCGATCCGCTGGGGGATCTCGACATGGTGGCGGCCCAGACGGCGGCGCTCGATGCCGTCGTCACCGTCAGCAATACGACGGCCCATCTGGCTGGCGCGCTCGGCGTGCCGTCGGCGGTGCTGCTGCCGCGCGGCCGCGGCCAGGTCTGGTGCTGGCTCGATGCGGCCACCCCCTGGTATGCCGGCCAGCGCATCTGCCGGCAGGCGCGGGCCGGCGACTGGTCGGCGGCGATCGCCGGTGCGGCGGACATGCTCGACGGGCGCTTCGGCCGGGAGTGAAGTCGGCTCGACAAGGCGGGCGGCGGCGGCGCATGGTGCCGGCACGCTCCAGACGACCCGGATCCATGGCCTATCGCTTGAATTTCCTTCTCGGTGCGGTGGTCGAACCGCCGATCGCCGAGGTGCATGGCTGGCTCGCCGGCCGCACGCCCGACCGCTCCCTGATCGACATGGCCCAGGCGGTGCCGCGCCACGCGCCGCCGGCCGAGGCGACGCGACACCTGCAGGAGCGTCTGGCTGACCCGGAGATCGTGCGCTATGCGCCGATCATCGGCCTAGCGCCGCTGCGCGAGGCGTTCGCGCGGCATCTGTCGGAGGCCTATGGCGGCGGCATCGCGGCCGGCAACGTCGCGATCACCGCCGGCTGCAATCAGGCCTTCTGCTTGGCGATGATGACGCTGGCCGAGGCGGGCGACGAGATCGTCCTGCCCCTGCCCTACTATTTCAACCACCAGATGTGGCTGGACATGCTGGGCATCCACGCGGTCCACCTGCCCTTCCGGCCGGACCGCGGCGGCGTGCCCGATCCCGCGGAGGCCGAGGCTCGGATCGGCCCGCGGACCCGGGCGATCGTGCTGGTGTCGCCCAACAATCCGACCGGCGCCGTCTACCCGCCCGACGCGATCGCCGCCTTCGACGACTTGGCACGGCGTCACGGCATCGCGCTGGTGCTGGACGAGACCTACAAGGACTTCCTGCCGGCCGACGGCGCCGCACACGGCCTGTTCCGCCGCGACGACTGGCCGCAGTCCCTGATCCAGCTCTACAGCTTCTCCAAGGCGTTCGCGATGGCGGGGCATCGCGTCGGCGCGGTGACGGCAGCGCCCGAGATGATCGAGCAGCTGACCAAGGCGATGGACTGCGTCGCCATCTCGGCCCCGCGCATCGGGCAGGAGGCGGCGCTCTACGGCCTTGGCCATCTCGCGCCGTGGGTCGCGGCCAATCGCGAGACGATGCGCCAGCGGGTCGAGATATTGGCCGCCGCCTTCCGCG
Source organism: Allostella sp. ATCC 35155 (assembly GCA_006738865.1). GTDB lineage: Bacteria > Pseudomonadota > Alphaproteobacteria > ATCC43930 > Allostellaceae > Allostella. Next base: position 5,035,786 of record AP019701.1, on the reverse strand, counting down.
CCAACGCGTCCGGCTACGAGCTGGTCAGCTGCGGCGCCTATTTCGCCTATGTCCGCCATCCCCATCGCGGCCGCATGGCCAAGGACGTGTCGCGCCACCTCGCACAGGATCTGGGGATCCTCACGGTCCCGGGCAGCGCCTTCGGTCCGGGCCAGGAGGATTTCATCCGCTTCGCCTTCGCCAACGTCGATGCCGACGCGATGCCGGAGATGGCGCGGCGTCTGGCCGAGAGCCGGATGGCATAGCGTCAGAGGTTGCGGCGGTACTGCAGGAAGCCCGGCCGCTCCGCGACCTGGTCGTAGAGGCGCATCGCCGTCCGGTTGGTCTCGTGCGTCATCCAGTAGACGCGGCTGGCCCCGGCGGCGCGGGCGGCGTCGTAGACGGCCTCGATCAGCGCCCGCCCGACGCCCTGCCCGCGGGCGGCGGGCGCGGTGAAGAGATCCTGCAGATAGCAGGTGGGGCCGATCATCGAAGTGTTGCGGTGAAAGATGTAGTGGACGATGCCGACGACCGCCCCGTCCGCCTCGGCCACCAGCGCGTGCACCGGCTCATAGGCGTCGAAGAAGCGCGACCAGGTCATCGCCGTGACCTCGGGCGCGGCCGTGCGCTCGTAGAACCGGTTGTAGCCCTCCCAGAGCGGCAACCAGGCGTCATGGTCGGTGCGGGCGATCGGGCGGACCGCAACGGCTTCGGACATCGTTCGGTCCTCCGTCCGGATCATCGGCGGGTCGGCAGGTCGGGCACCCAGACATAGCCGTCGGGGTCGACGATATAGGCCTCGCGCAGTCCGTGCGGCTTGTCGGCGGCGCTGGCCAGCACCTCGTAGCCGGCTGCCGTCGCGCGCTCCTCGGCCCGGTCGGGGTCGCAGCCGTGCAGCCGCAGCTCCATGCCGCTGCCGCGCGCGCCGTTCTCCATTGCCCGGCGCAGCAGGGGATGGCGGTCATAGGTATGGTCGGCGTGCAGCATCCACTCGCTGCCTTGCGCGCGCATGACGGCGAAGTCGGGGTCGGCATAGACCGCCGTCGCCTCCAGCACCGTGCGCTGGAAGGCGACGGCGCGTGCGATGTCCTCGACCATCAGGTTCATGCCGAGCCCAACCAGGCTGCGGCCATAGGCCGGCGCCGGCATCCATGGGTCGCCCGTCCGCGTCTTCATGGGCGATCCAGTGCGAAATCGTCGAGATAGCCGGGCAGCGGGATGCCCGGGGTCAGCAGCGGGTCGGCCTCGGGCGGGCCGAAGGTGGTGCGGATGGGCAGGACGCCGGCCCAGACGGGCAGGGCGTAGTCCGCCTCGTCGTCCACCGGCGGGCCGGTGCGGACCTTGGCCGAGACCTCGACCAGCTCCATGCCGACGACCATCGTGCCCTTGAGTTCCTGGCGGGTGGCCGGGCGCAACTCGCCGACGCGGCCGGGGAACAGCCGCTCGACGAAGGCGTCGAGCGCACGCTCCTTCTCCTCGGCATCGGTCACGGCATGGGCCGTGCCGAGCGCCATCACCGACCGGTAGTTGACCGAGTGGTGGAAGCCCGAGCGCGCCATGACGAAGCCGTCGATGTGGGTGACGGTGAAGCAGACCGTCACGCCGGCGGCGATGTTCCGCAGCATGCGGCTGGCCGAGGAGCCGTGCCAGTAGACGCGGTCCTCATGCCGCCAATAGGTCGTCGGCGTGACGTAGGGCTGGCCGTCGATCGCATAGCCGACATGGCAGACGAAGCCGGCGTCGAGGATGGCGTGGACGGTGGCCCGGTCGTAATGCGCCCGCTTCGGCAGGCGGCGGAGGCGGGTGCGCGGGGTGGTCTTGTAGGCGTCGGTCATGGCAGGTGCGGATCCGTCAGCAGAAGGACGATCGGATCCTAGGCCTGAAGTGGCCCTCCGAGGCGATCCACTATCGGCCCGTGCTCCGGACCACTTCGACGAGGTGCGCAAGGCGGCGGACGCCCGCGTCGAGCGAGCCCTCGTCATGGGCGGCATAGCCGAGCACGAGGCCGTTGCCGGGTGCCGGCCCGGCGGCATAGCGCGACAGCGCGGTCACCCCCATGCCCGCGCGGGCGGCTTCGGCGGCAACCGTCCGGTCCGGGATGGCGGGGTCGAGATGGGCCACGAGGTGCATCCCGGCATCGGACGGGTCGACCGCGAGCGCGCCGTCGAGGTGCCGGCGAATGGCTGCGACGAGGGCTTCCTGGCGCGCTCGGTAGAGCAGGCGCATCCGGCGGATGTGCTGGGTGAAGGCATCGCCCGCCACGAACTCCGCCAGGGCGGCCTGGGTCAGGGCCGGCGGCTCGGCGTGGGCGGCGCGCCGCGCCTGGGCGACGGCGGCGGCGAGCCCCGCGGGCGCGACGAGATAGGCGAGGCGCAGCGCCGGAAACATCGCCTTGCTGAAGCTGCCGACGTAGAGGACGCGGTCGCCGCCGTCGAGCCCGTAGAGCGCGGTGATCGGGCGACCGCCATAGCGGAACTCGCCGTCATAATCGTCCTCCAGGATGGTGGCCCCGGCGGCGCGTGCCCAGTCGAGCAGCGCGACGCGGCGCTCCAGCGTCATGATGGCGCCGAGCGGGTACTGGTGCGAGGGCGTGACCGCGGCGAGCCGCGCGTCCGGCGCCATCCTGCGACCGGCCGCGACGTCGATGCCGGCCGCGTCGACCGGAACGGGCACCGGCGTCAGGCCGGCCGACCGGAGCGCGGCCCGGGCGTCGGGATAGCCGGGATCTTCGATCCACACACGGTCGCCGGGATCGGCGAGGAGGTTGGCCGCGAGCGAGATCGCCTGGCGGGCGCTCGCCAGCACGATCACCTGATCCGGGGTGCAGGTGACGCCCCGCGCCGGTCCGACATAGGCGGCGATGGCCCGGCGCAGCGGCGGCCAGCCGAGCGGATCGGTCAGATGGAGCAGTTCCCGGCCGGCCTTGCGCTGCGCCCGGCTGACAGCGCGCCGCCAGTCCCCGGCCGGGAACGCGTCGAGCGCCGGCAGCCCCGGCGTGAAGAGCCGGCCGACCGTGGCGACGAGGCTGCCGCGCGCCAGCGCCGCGCCGCGACGGGACAGCGCCGGGCCCGGCACCCGCAGCCCTGCGGCCGAGACGCCTTCCAGCCGGTCGGCCGGCAGATGGGCCGCGACATAGGTGCCGGAGCCATGCCGCGCCTCGAGGAACCCCTCGCCGGTCAGGATGTCGGCCGCGGCGATGACGGTCGTCCGCGAGACCCCGAGGCTTGCGGCCAGGCGGCGGGTCGAGGGCAGGCGGGTTCCGCGGGCGAGCCCGCCCGTCAGGACCAGGTCGCGCAGGCGGCGGGCGATCTGGACCGGGATCGCCGTGCCCTCGTCGCGTTCCACGGCGAGGTGGTCGAGGAAGGCGGCGGGCGGGCGGCGCCCCCGCCCGCCGCGCTCGGCGCCCTCGTTCAGGAGTCGAGCGCGCCGCGCAACGCGCGCGTCGCGACCGTCAGCATGGCGAGATCGATGCGGGGCTGCTGCTCGAGTTCCGAGAGCAGGGCGTCGATCCGCTGAACCGGCCGGGCCCGGGCGGCGCTCCAGGCGGCAAGCGCGTCCGCCGGATCGTCGACGTCCTCCGCCAGCACTGCCGCCAGAAGGTCGTTCTGGGCATGCGCGAGGTCGTCCCGCGCGGCCGCGGCGGCTCGCCGCGCCCAGGAATCGCCGTCCGCGATGGCGTCCGCCGCGCCCAGGAGCCGGTCGAAGCGGAAGCGGTCGTCGATCGCGAAATGCAACCGTGCCACCCGCGCGATCGACTGCCCGGAGGCCAGCGCCCGATCGGTGATCGGCAATGCGGCGGCCACCCGCTCGAATGCCGCGGCACGGCGCGCCAGCGGCTCCGGCACGCCGCTCGCGACCGCGGCGGCGACGCGGGCAGCCAGGGCGCTGCGCTGGTCTTCCGGCAGGAAGTCCGGCAGCGAATCCTCCACGGCATGGGCGCCCGGTACATGGTGCGCAACCACCAAGCCGATGCTGCTCTCGCGCGCCACGGCGGCGAGCAGCGGCGCCATCGCGGCATCGACCAGACCGCGCGCCGTCAGCAGGAGCCCGGTCTGGACGCCGGCCGGAACCTGGCTGTCCAGCGCTTCGACCGCCGCCCAGTACTCGTCGAGCCGGAAGATGTCGCGCGCCGCGAGCCACGCGCGAGCGATCTCGGCCCATTCGGCGCCGGTCGCATCCTCGAAGGAGGATGCGAAGGCGATGCCGGCCCGGTTCACCAGCGCATTGGTCACGACGGTCGACACGATCTCACGGCGCAGCGGATGGCTGCGGCAGGCTTCGGGCATGCGCTCCCGAAGCGGGGTCGGGAAATACCCCAGGAGATCGTCGTCGACCGCCGGATCGTCGGGCAGCGCCGATGCCGTGATCGCCTGCGACATGGCCATCTTCGAGTAGGCCAGCAGCACGGCCAGCTCCGGCCGGGTCAGGCCGCGGCCCTCTTGCGCACGGCGGGCGAGCCCCTCGTCGTCCGGCAGCAGCTCGACGGCGCGATCCAGGCGCACCCGCCGCTCGAAGGCGCGCATCGCCCGCCCATGCGCGGAGAGCAGTGCCGCGGCATCGGCCTGTTCGACGCTCAGCGCCTGCGTCTGGTGATAGTTGTGCCGCAGGACGAGGCTCGCGACCTCGTCGGTCATCGTCGCCAGCAGCTGGTCGCGCTGCTTGCCCGTCATGTCGCCGCCGGCGACGACGCGGTCGAGCAGGATCTTGATGTTCACCTCGTGATCCGAGGTGTCGACGCCGGCCGAATTGTCGATGGCGTCGGTGTTGATGGCGCCGCCGGCGCCGGCGCGCCCACCCGATCGGCCATATTCGATGCGGCCGCACTGCGTGAATCCGAGGTTCGCACCCTCGCCGACGACCCGCGCCCGGATGTCGGCGCCGTTCACCCGGACGGCGTCGTTGGCCTTGTCGCCGGCCTCCGCATTGGTCTCCTCGCGGGCCTTGACGAAGGTGCCGATCCCGCCGAACCAGAGAAGGTCCACCTCGGCCGTCAGGATGGCCTGCATCAGCTCGGCCGGGGTCACGCGATCGCGCGCGATGCCGAACAGGGCGCGGATTTCGGGCGTGACGGCGATCGACTTGGCGGACCGCTCGAAGACACCGCCGCCGGGCGCGATCAGGTTCCGGTCATAGTCGGCCCAGCTCGACCGCGGCAGGCGGAACAGCCGCTCGCGCTCGGCATAGCTGCGGGCGGGCTCCGGATCGGGGTCGACGAAGATGTGGCGATGGTCGAAGGCGGCCAGAAGCCGGATCGCGCGCGACTGCAGCATGCCGTTGCCGAAGACGTCGCCCGACATGTCGCCGACGCCGACGACGGTGAAGGGCGTGGTCTGGACGTCCGTGCCCAGTTCGCGGAAATGCCGCTTCACGGCCTCCCAGGCACCGCGTGCGGTGATGGCCATGTCCTTGTGGTCATAGCCCTTCGACCCGCCGGACGCGAAGGCGTCGCCGAGCCAGAAGCCGTACTGGGCGGCGACGCCATTGGCGATGTCGGAGAAGGTCGCGGTGCCCTTGTCGGCGGCGACCACGAGGTAGGGATCGTCGGTATCGTGGCGCACCACGTCGGTGGGCGGCACGACGCGGCCCTCGACGAGATTGTCGGTGATGTCGAGCAGGCCCTGCATCAGGGTGCGGTAGCAGTGGATGACCTCGGCCTGCAGCGCCTCGCGGCCACCTCCGGCCGGCGGTTGCTTGACGACGAAGCCGCCCTTCGAGCCGACCGGAACGATGACGGCGTTCTTCACCATCTGCGCCTTCATCAGCCCCAGGATCTCGGTGCGGAAATCCTCCCGCCGGTCCGACCAGCGGATCCCGCCGCGGGCCACCTTGCCGCCCCGCAGATGGATCGCCTCGGTGCGGGGCGAATGCACGAAGACTTCGACCATCGGTCGTGGCAGCGGCAGGAACTCGACCGCCTGGCTGTCGAGCTTGATCGAGAGATAGGGTTTCGGCCGCCCGTCGCCCGCCAGCTGATAGTGGTTGGTGCGCAACGTGGCGCGAAGGAGCGTCAGGAACGCGCGCAGCGCGCGGTCCTCCTCGAGACTCTGCACGGCGTCGAGCCCATGCTCGATCGCTTCGACGATGCCTGCCGCGCGGGTCAGGCGATCCCGGTCGGCGCCGGGGTCGAAGCGTGCGGCGAAGAGATCGACGAGCAGGCGGGCGATGCGCGGGTGCGAGACCAGCGTGGCCTCCACGAAGCTCTGGCTCAGCTGGAAGCCGACCTGCCGCAGATAGCGGGCATAGACGCGCAGGATGCGGGCCTCCGGCCAGGCGAGGCCGGCGGCACGGATCAGGCGGTTGAACCCGTCGTTCGAGGCAAGTCCGGTCCAGATCGCACGAAATCCGTCCTCGACCAGCGGCCGGAGGCGGTCGATGTCGAGTTCGCCGCCGTCTGGGGCGGCCAGTCCAAAATCATGCATCCAGACCGGCGGGCCGCCATCGGCGGGCCGCAGCGTGTCCGGCACCTCGTTGAGGACCCGGAAGCCCAGATTCTCCAGCATCGGGATGATGTCGGACAGCGGCATCGCCGCCGACGGATGGTAGACCTTGAGCCGCACTTCGCCGGCGGGTGCGTCGACCGGCCGGAAGAGGTGGAGCGCCAGACCCTCGGCGCGCGCGGCGAGCGCCCGGTCGATCTCGAGCACGGCCGTCGCGGCGGAGAAGCGCTCGCGGTAGCCGGCCGGAAAGGCCTCCGCCCAGCGCACCAGCGTCGCCTGCGCCTCGGCCTCGCCCATCCGCGCGTCCAGGGCCTCCTTGAGGCGGTCGCGCCACGAGCGCCCCGCTTCCGCCAGCAGCGTCTCGACCGCCTCGGGCGAGAAGTCGGGAATGGCGCCCGGCGTCGTGCGGACGACGAAATGGACCCGGGCCAGCGGCGAGTCGCCGAGACGCGTCGTGAACGACATCACCTCGCCCGCCAGCGTGTCGGCGAGGATGCGCTGGAACCGCTGCCGCAGCTCCGTGTCGTAGCGATCGCGCGGCGCGTAGACGAGACAGGAGACGAAGCGCTCGAACGGGTCGCGGCGCAGGAAGAGCGCCACCCGCGGCCGCTCCTCGAGGTGGAGGATGCCCCGCGCGGTCTCGAACAGCGCCTCTTCGTCGATCTGGAACAGCTCGTCGCGGGGATGGGTGTCGAGGATGTGCAGCAGGGCCTTGCCGTCGTGACTGTTCGGATCGAACCCGGCCCGATCCATCACGCTGGCGACCTTGCGGCGCAGGATCGGGATCGTCCGGGCACCGGCGCTGTAGGCGGTCGACGTGTAGAGACCGGCGAACACGGTGAGGCCGACGGGGGCGCCGTCGTCGTCGAACCGCTTGACCGCGATCACGTCCATCGGGATCGGCCGGTGGACGCGCGCCCGATGGCTGCTCTTGGTCACGACCAGGGCCGTGGGACGGCGAAGGAAGCGCTGCACCTCTCCTGGCAGGGCTGTGAAATGGCGCAACCCGTCGAAGACAGGCGCCTCCTCGGCGGCGAGCACGCCCAGCCCCGATCCGGGGACGATGGCGACTCCGGGTCCGGCGTCCGCAGGGGTTCCGAAGACGTAGTCGCGACTGCCGAGGAAGGTGAAATGGTCGGCGACCAGCCAGTCGAGGAAGGCCGAGGCTTCGTCCCGCTCGTCCTGCGGCAGGGCGCCGCCCTCGTCCGCCAACCGCGCCCGGGCCGTCACCATCCGTTCCCGCATCGCCGGCCAGTCGGCGACGGCGTGCCGCACGTCGCCCAGCGCCTCCAGCAGGCCCGCGCGGACGCCTTCGCGCCGGTCGGCATCGGCGATCACGGCGACCTCGACATGCATCAAGGATTCGCGGACCGGCCCCTGGCCGGCCGTGACGAGGCGGTCGCCCTCGCGCTCGACCGCCATGGTCGGATGGACGATGAGGTGGACCGCCAGATCCTGGCGCTGCAGTTCCGCGGCGATCGAATCGACGAGGAATGGCATGTCGTCGTTGACGATCTCGATCACGGTGTGCCGGCAGGTCCAGCCATCGGCGTCGGCCCGCGGGTTGAAGACGCGGACCTCCGCCGCACCGGGCGGGCGGCGGGCGGCGAACGCGAAGAGGCTGAGGGCGGCGCCATAGAGATCCTCGGGCGCGAAGGCCGCGACATCGGCGGGCGCGACGTTCTGCGCGAAGACACGCACGAAACGGGCCGCCGCCTGCGCCTGTTCCCCGGCCAGCCGCCGCGCCGCCAGCGCGACCGCCTGCTCGATTCGTTCCACCTTCAGACGTTCGGCTTGCTGGGCCATGACGGTCATCCCGTTCCGGTGTCGTTGGATGGGAGCCTACGGCAGAATCATGGCGCCGTGACGACGGTCGATCGCATCGGCGGTAACCGTGTCGCAATCGACCGGTCGTTGTCTGGTCACAATCCGGCAGATAGTTTGGGGGGTTGTCCGATCCCTCACCCGACGAGCGCCGAAGCCCCGCATGTCCGATCGATCATATCTTCGTAGTCCGGCGAAGCCGGCCCACATGCGACGCGACGCCGCGCTCTTCCTGTGGAAGTGGATCCAGGCGCCGACGCGGATCGGCTCGGTCTGGCCGAGCGGCCGGGCGCTCGGCCGGGCGATGGCGGCGGAACTCGACCTCTCCCTGCCCGGCGCGATCGTCGAACTGGGCGCGGGCACCGGGCCCGTCACGGCGACCCTGCTCCAGTCCGGGGTTCCGCCGGATCGGTTCTACGCCATCGAACGGGATCCTGCCCTGGCGGCGACGCTGCGCAAGCACCTGCCCGAGGTCCGCGTCATCGAGGGGGATGCCGGTGACCTGCCGGCCCTGATGCGGGCCGCCGGGGTCGAGCGGGTGGCGGCGGTCGTCTCCTGCCTGCCGCTCGTATCCCTGCCGCGCGCCCTGGTCCGCCGGGTGATCGAGGGCAGCTTCGAGATCCTCCACCCCGACGGCTGCTTCGTGCAGTTCACCTACGGCGCCGTCTCGCCCATCCCCCTCCGCCACTTCCATCTGCAGGCACGGCGCGTGCGCCGGGTCTGGCGCAACATGCCGCCGGCCGCGGTCTGGCGCTATTCGCGGGTGCCCGGCGAACCCGTCGCACGGGACCGCGGCTGAGGGTCGCATGCCCGGCCTCCGTCCCGGTTCCGCGCCCGGCACCGACGCGGAGCCCGCCCTGGCCCGGCTGCTCGCCCGCGGCGTCCGCCGGGCCCTCGGCGACCTCGGCTTCGCAACCGTCACCGAACTCGTGCTTGCCTCCGGTCGACGCGTCGACGTGGCCGGCATCGATCGCCGCGGCGAGATCGTCATCGTCGAGGTCAAGACCTCGCTCGCCGATCTGCGCGCCGACCGGAAATGGCCGGAATACCGGGCATTCTGTGACGCCCTGCTGTTCGCCGTCCCTTCGGAATTTCCCCTGCAGGCGCTGCCGCCGGACGTCGGCCTGCTGGTCGCCGACGGCTTCGGAGCGGCCCTGCTGCGCGAGGCGCCCCGCCACCCGATGGCGGCCGCGCGGCGGCGGGCCGTCACCCTGCGCTTCGCGCTGACCGCGTCCCTCCGCCTTGGCCGGCTCGAGGATCCGGCGCGCAACGATCTCGAGCCGGCGCTGCTGTCATAGGCCGGCACCGCAGTGGACAGGACGGCGCGAAGGGATCATGAGGTCGCGCGATGATCCAGGGCGATATGCGCGACACGATGCTGTCGATCCGGCGGGCGCTCCGCGGGCGGTGCCCGAACTGCGGCCGCGGCCGGCTCTTCGCGGGCTACCTGCGGCAGGTCGACCGGTGTGCCGCCTGCGGCGAGCCCTGGGGAGAACTCCGGGCCGACGACGCGCCGCCCTGGCTCACGATCCTCGTCGTCGGCCACTTGGTGGCACCGGTGGCGCTCTGGCTGGTGAAGTACAGCAGCCTGCCGGACTGGGCGATCTCCGGCCTCCTGGCGGTTGCCGCCCTGCTGCTCTGCCTCGTTCTGCTGCCGCTGGCGAAGGGTCTGTTCCTGGCGGCGATCTGGGCGTCCCGCGCCCGCTCTTCCTGACGAATCAGCCCGCCAGCTTCGCCACCGTGGCGGTGGTGCTGAAGCCCGGCACGAGATCGATCAGGACGACCCGGCCGCCGGTCGACTGCACGAAGTCCGCCCCCACCACCTGGTCCAGCGTGTAGTCCGATCCTTTGACCAGGACGTCCGGCCGCAGCGCCTCGATCAGGGTCTGCGGCGTGTCCTCGCCGAAGATGACGACGAGATCGACATCGGCAAGGGAGGCCAGGACGGTGGCGCGGGCGTCCTCGCCTTGAACCGGCCGGTTCGGCCCCTTGAGGCGGGCGACGGAGGCATCCGAATTGAGGCCGACGACGAGCCGTTGGCAGGTCGCCCGGGCGGCCTTGAGCATGGCGATATGGCCGGGATGCAGCAGATCGAAGCAGCCGTTGGTGAACCCGACCGTCAGTCCCTCCTGGCGCCATCCCTGGACGCGGTCGAGGGCGGCGGCGAAGGGCAGGGTCTTGATGCCGCCGCGGCCGACCTCGCCGGCGCGCAGGGCGCGCGCGAGTTCGACCGAATGGGCGACGGCCGTACCGATCTTGCCGACGACGAGGCCGGCGGCCACGTTGCCGAGGCGCGCGGCGTCCGGCAGCGGGAATCCCGCTCCGACGGCCGCGGCGAAGACCGCCAGCACCGTGTCGCCGGCGCCGGAGACGTCGAACACCTCGCGCGCTTCGGCCGGCAGGTGGTGCACGGCGCCGCCGCGCTCGACCAGGGTCATGCCGTCCTGGCTGCGCGTCACCAGCAAGGCGTCGAGGTCGAGGCGGCCGATCAGGCGGCGCGCGGCCTGGACGATCTCCTCGGCGGTGCCGACCGGCATCTCCGTCGCCTCGGCGAGTTCGCGACGGTTCGGTGTCAGGACGTTGGCGCCGCGGTAGCGGGAATAGTCGGTGCCCTTCGGGTCGACGATGACCGTCCGGCCGGCGGCCCGGGCCGCCGCGATCACCCCCCCGGCGACCCCCTGGCGGAGGACGCCCTTGTCGTAGTCGGACAGCACGACGACCGACTGCTCGACGGCTGCGGACCGCGCGAGGTGGATCAGATCCTCGCGTAGCGCCTCGGAAATCGGGGCCACCGTCTCGCGGTCGGCCCGCAGCAGCTGCTGCTGGCCGGCGACGTAGCGGGTCTTGATCGGCGTCGTCCGCGCCCGTTCGGTCAGGACGTGCGGCTCGACCCGCTCTTCGGCGGCGATGATCGCCTGGATCTCGCGGCCGGCGGGGTCGTCCCCGACGACGGACAGGAAGCAGACCTCCGTGCCCAGCGCCAGCAGGTTGCGCAGCACGTTGCCGGCGCCGCCCAGCATGTCGGATTCGCGCTGGATGCGCAGCACCGGGATCGGCGCCTCGGGCGAGATGCGTTCGACCGAACCGTAGATGTAGCGATCGAGCATGACGTCGCCGACGCAGAGGACGCGGACCTTCGCGATGTCCTCGACGCGGTTGGCAAGCACGGCGTCGGCGGCCTGGACCATCGTCTTCCGTTCCTTCCGCTCAGACCAGTCCGAGGCGCCGCTCCAGCGCCCCGCACAGGATCTGGCCGATGGTGATGTGCATCTCCTGAATCCGCGCGGTCGTCGTCGACGGCACCAGGATCAACGGGTCGGCGAGCCCCGGCAGCGCTCCTCCGGAGCCGCCGGAGAAGGCGGCGGCACGCAGTCCGCACTCGCGCGCGGCGATCAGGCCGTTGGCGACGTTCGCGCTGCGGCCGGAGGTGGTGATGCCGATGGCGACGTCGCCCGGACGGCCGATGGCCTGCACCTGACGGGCAAAGAGCTGGTCGAAGCCCATGTCGTTGCCGATCGCGGTCAGGGCGGAGCTGTCGGTCGTCAGCGCAATGGCGGCGATCGGGGCCCGGTCGCGCTGGTAGCGGACCGCGAGTTCGGTCGCCAGATGCTGGGCGTCGCCGGCGCTGCCGCCATTGCCGAAGAACAGGATCTTGCCGCCGGCCTCGATCGAGGCGGCGCACAGCTCGACGAGGCGCAGGAGGTCCGCGCTCACCACGTCGGGCGTCGCCCGCTGGACGGCGGCATGCTCGGCGAATTCGGACGAGACGTAGGCGGCGACATCGAACGCGGTCATCGGACCATCCGAACGGGGCGTGTTTGCGATTGCGCTTCGCTAATGCAATGTCCGACCGCCCGCAACGGAAACCGGCTTGCGGAGGGCCGGCTGGCGGAATGGCTGGGTGAGCATCCGGTCGAGCCGTTGCTCGCCCGGTCCATCGAAGCCGGGCGTGCCGATGACCATGCCGTCATGACCGTCCCGCGGTGCCGCGCGGTAGGTCCCGAACAGCCGGTCCCACCAGGAGAGCGCGAAGCCATAGTTGCTGTCCGTCTCCTCCCGTCGCACCGAGTGGTGGACGCGGTGCATGTCGGGCGTGACGAGCAGCGCCCGCAGCCGCCGATCGAGTGGTGCGGGGAGCGCGAGATTGGCATGGCTGAAGATGGCGGCCGCGTTCAGGATGATCTCGAATAGCACGACCGCCGCTGCGGGTGCGCCCAGCAGCGCGACGGCCGCCATCTTGATCGCCATCGACAGCAGGATCTCGATCGGATGGAAACGCAGCCCGGTCGTGGCATCGAGATCGCCGTCGGCATGGTGCACGCGGTGCAGCCGCCACAGCGCAGGGACGCGATGGAAGAGGACGTGCTGGCCCCAGATCGCAAGATCGAGCGCGACGACCGCCAGGATCAGGGCGGCCCATGCCGGCAGGTCGAACCAGCGCAGCAGGCCGAGGCCGCGATCCTCGGCCCAGATCGCGGTCGCGACGGCGGCCGCCGGAAGCAGGAGCCGCAGCAGCGCCGCGTCGAGCAGGAGGATGCCGAGATTGGCCGGCCAGCGCCGGCTACGCCCGTGGCTTCGCCGCCGCCGCGGCCACAGGGCTTCGGCCAGCATCAGCGCGGCCAGGACCGACAGGAAGACCATCGGCCGCAGCCAGGCTTCGGCGTCGATCAGGAGGCGGTCCATGGCGCGGCGGCCGGCGCGGAATTCATGACGCCGATGATATGCTGGCGGGCGGCATCCCGTCCTCTCGCCCGCGCCACCCGCCCTTGACCCTCCTCGTCACCATTGTCTTCGTCGCCGTCTATGCCGGCATGGCGCTCGGGCGCTGGCCGGGACTCGGCCTCGACCGCACCGGGATCGCCCTCATCGGCGGCATCGGGCTCGGCCTCGCCGGCGCGGTCACGCCGGACGCGGCGCTGGCCGCGATCGACTTTCCGACGCTCTTCATCCTGTTCGGCCTGATGATCCTCTCCGCACGCTTCGCCGAGAGCGGCTTCTATGACTGGTGCGTCGCGCGGATCGCCGTCGCCCGGGCCAGCCCGGGACGCCTGCTCGGTCTGACCGTCGCCGTTACCGGCGCGCTCGCGGCGGTGCTGTCCAACGATGTCGTGGTCTTCGCCATGACGCCGCTCCTCTGCCTCGGGCTGCAGGCGCGTGGCCTCGACCCACGGCCGTTCCTGATCGCGCTGGCCGGTGCCGCCAACGCCGGTTCGGCCGCAACGATGATCGGCAATCCGCAGAACATCCTGATCGGCCAGAGCGGCCGGCTCGACTTCTTCGACTTCCTCTTGGCGTGCGGGCCGCCGGCGGTGCTTTCGTTGCTGGCCGTGCATGGCACGGTGTACCTGGTCTGGCGCGGGCGCTGGACGGTCCCCCCGGCCGGCAGGCTGGCCGCGGGCACGATCGACCGGGCCGAACTCGCCTGGGCCGGCGTCGCCACGGCCGCGCTGCTCGCGCTCTTCGCCAGCCCGTTGCCGCAGGCGGAGTCGGTGCTGATCATCGGCGGGCTGATGCTGCTGTCGCGCAATCTGGCGACGCGAACCATCATGGGCCTCGTCGACTGGTCGCTGCTCGTCCTCTTCGCGGGGCTCTTCGTCGTCACCGCGGCTTTCGGCGAGACGGGCCTGCCGGCCGCCGCGGTCGGCTGGCTCGCCGCCAACGGCCTGTCGCTCGCCGATCCGCTGGTGCTGACGGCCGTCGCCGTCGGCGGCAGCAACACCGTCGGCAACGTGCCGGCGGTGATGCTCTTCCTGCGCGTGGTGCCCGAGGCGGGCCCGGGACTGCTCTATGCGCTCGCCCTGCTCTCGACGCTCGCCGGCAATCTCCTGCTCGTCGGCAGCCTCGCCAACATCATCGTGGCCGAGCGTGCGGCGGCCGTCGGGGTGCGGCTCTCCTTCCGCGCCCATGCCGTCTGCGGCGTGCCGATGACGCTGCTCTCGCTTGTTCTGGCGCTGATCTGGCTGGTCGGTCTCGGCTACCTTCCGTGGCCGTGACGCCGCCGCAACCTCTGGGGAGATGAAGAATGGCCGTGCCCAGCAACCGCGACCTTATCGGCTACGGCCCCAATCCGCCCGATCCGCAATGGCCGGGCGGCGCCCGGCTGGCCCTCAACCTCGTCCTCAATTTCGAAGAGGGATCCGAATACTCGATCGACGACGGCGACGGCTTCACCGAGACCGCGCTGACCGAGGGCGCCAGCCAGACGGCCCCGCTCAACGGGCGCGACCTCGCCGGCGAGAGCATGTTCGAGTATGGCAGCCGTGTCGGCTTCTGGCGCATCCACCGCATCTTCCGCGAGCGCGGGCTGCCGCTGACGGTGTTCGGCTGCGCGCTGGCGCTGGAGCGCAATCCCCAGGCCGCTGCCGCCATCCGGGAGGCGGGATGGGACGTGTGCAGCCATGGCTGGCGCTGGATCAAGCATTTCGAACTGTCCGAGGAGGAGGAGCGCGAGCACATCCGGCGGGCCGTGGCATCGCTGCGCCAGACCATGGGCGAACGGCCGATCGGCTGGTACTGCCGCTACTCGCCGTCGGTGAACACCCGCCGACTTCTCGTCGAGGAAGGCGGGTTCCTCTACGATTCGGATGCCTACAACGACGACCTGCCCTACTGGACCGAGGTTTCTGGCCGCGCGCACCTCGTCGTGCCGTACACGCTCTCGAACAACGACGCCAAGTTCGGGCGCGGCGTCTTCGGGACGGGCGAGGACTTCTTCACCTATCTCCGCGACGCCTTCGACGTGTTGTATGCCGAGGGCGCGACGCAGCCCAGGATGATGTCCGTCGGACTGCACCAGCGCCTGGTCGGCCATCCGGCCCGGGCGGCGGGACTGATGCGCTTTCTCGACCATGTCGCACGCCACGCCGGCGTCTGGGTGTGCCGGCGCGCGGACATCGCCCGCCACTGGGCCGAGGTGCACCCGGCTCGCCCGGCCGGATGAGCCGTGCGCGTCAGGCGCCTTCCCGACCGGAGTTCTTCGGCCGGCCCTTCTCCAGATCCTGCCGGACGATGCGGATATGGTCCTCCTCGTCCGGCGCGGACGGATCGGGCTGCCGCACGTCTTCGGCGGGCTTGGGGACGGGCTTGCGGCCCGGCTCTTTCCGGGGATCGGCGCGGTCTTTCGTCATGGCGGTCCAACGTCGATCGGCATTCCGGCGTTCCGATGCCGGCGAATTGACCTGTAGGCCGCGCGAGGCCACTTAGACGAGATGGAAGTCCAACGGTCTGAGGCTACGGTTCGAGCCATGGCGGCGCACGGCGTGGAAGCGCTCTACAGCGATCGGGTGAAGGCCCTGGCGGCCGATATCCCGCGGACGGCCCGCCTCGCGGCGCCGGCGGCGACCGTCACCATGACGAGCCCGCTCTGCGGCAGCCGCGTCACGGTCGACGTGACGCTCGACGGCGACCGCATCGGCGATTTCGGCCAGACGGTGCGGGCCTGCACCCTCGGGCAGGCGTCGGCCTCGATCCTGGCGCGTCACGTCGTCGGCCGGCCGGCCGAGGAACTGCGCACGGTGGCCAAGACGCTCAAGGCAATGCTAAAGGAAGGGGCCCCGCCGCCCGCAGGCGAATGGTCCGATCTCGCGGTCCTCGCCCCGGCGCAGCGGTTCAAGTCGCGGCACGGGTCGATCCTCCTGGCATTCGATGCCGTGGTTGCGGCGCTCGACGACATCCAAGGCCACCGGCCCGACGAGACCCCGGCCAAGGGCCTGCCCGACACGATGCGCGTGTAGGCGGTCCCGCATCGGCTGGTTCGGACGGCGCACCGGTGCAGGAGTAGAGAGATGGTGCAGATATCGCTTCCCGACGGTTCGGCGCGTTCGTTCGACGCTCCGCCCACGGGACTGGCGCTCGCGGAGAGCATCGGCAAGGGCCTCGCCAAGGCCGCCGTCGCCATGCGCGTCGACGGCGTGCTCATGGACCTCACCCGCACCATCGACATCGACGCCACCGTCGAGATCGTGACCCGCGACCGGCCGGAAGCGCTGGAGCTGCTGCGCCACGACGCCGCCCACGCGCTGGCCGAGGCCGCCAAGGAACTCTATCCCGACGTCCAGGTCACGATCGGCCCGGCGATCGAGAACGGCTTCTATTACGATTTCCACCGCGAGACGCCGTTCACGCCCGACGACCTGGCGCGGATGGAAGAGCGCATGCGCGAGATCGTCGATCGCGACGAGCCGATCACGCGCGAGGTCTGGAGCCGCCAGGAGGCGATCCAGTACTTCCAGTCGATCGGCGAGCACTACAAGGCGCAGATCATCCAGGACCTGCCCGAGGGCGAGGTCATCACCGTCTATCGCCAGGGGGCCTTCGTCGACCTCTGCCGCGGGCCGCACCTGCCGTCCACGGGGCGGCTCGGCAAGGCGTTCAAGCTGATGAAGCTGGCCGGCGCCTACTGGCGCGGCGACCATCGCAACGCCCAGCTGCAGCGCGTCTACGGCACGGCCTGGGCGAGCGAGAAGGAGCTGAAGGCCTACCTGACCCAGCTCGAGGAAGCGGAGAAGCGGGACCATCGCCGTCTCGGCCGCGAGATGGGGCTCTTCCACCAGCAGGAAGAGGCGGCCGGAATGATCTTCTGGCATCCCAAGGGCTGGCGCCTCTATCGCCGGCTCGAAAGCTGGCTGCGCGAGCGGCTGGACCAGGCGGGCTATGTCGAGGTCAAGACGCCGCAGCTCGTCGACCGCAAGCTGTGGGAAGCATCCGGCCACTGGGAGAAGTTCCGCGAGAGCATGTACATCGCGGAGAACGAGGAGGGGCTGAAGGCCTATGCCGAGGATCCCGCCGAGCGGATCTTCGCGCTGAAGCCGATGAACTGCCCCTGCCATGTGCAGATCTTCAACCAGGGCCTCAAGAGCTACCGCGACCTGCCGCTGCGTATGGCCGAGTTCGGCTCCTGCCACCGCTTCGAGCCGGGCGGGGCGCTGCACGGGATCATGCGGGTGCGCAACTTCGTGCAGGACGACGCGCACATCTTCTGCACCGAGGACCAGATCATCTCCGAGAGCAAGGCGTTCTGCCAGCTGCTGCTCGGCGTCTACCGCGACCTCGGCTTCGCCGACGTGTTCGTCAAGCTGGCCGACCGGCCGGCCAAGCGCCACGGCAGCGATGCCGTCTGGGACAAGGCGGAGGCGGCGCTGGCGGCCGCCTGCGATGCCGCCGGCCTGCCCTATGTGCTCAACCCGGGCGAGGGCGCGTTCTATGGTCCGAAGCTGGAGTTCACGCTGCGCGACACGATCGGCCGCGAGTGGCAGTGCGGCACGCTGCAGGTCGATTTCGTGCTGCCGGAGCGGCTGGGCGCCTTCTATGTCGGCGAGGACGGGCAGAAGCACCATCCGGTGATGCTGCACCGGGCGATCTTCGGGTCGTTCGAGCGCTTCATCGGTATCCTGATCGAGCACTATGCCGGCCGCTTGCCGCTCTGGCTGGCGCCGACCCAGGTGGCAGTGGCGACCATCGTCTCGGACGCCGACGGCTATGCCGAGGAGGTGGCGGGCCTGCTCCGCGCGCGCGGACTCCGGGTCGAGCTCGACCGCCGCAACGAGAAGATCAACTACAAGGTGCGCGAACACAGCCTGGCCAAGACCCCGGTGATGGTCGTGGTCGGCAAGCGGGAAGCCGAAGAGCGCAGCGTCTCGCTGCGCCGCCTGGGCCGTCCGGACCAGGAGACGCTGTCCCTCGACGCGGCCGTCGCGGCGCTGGCGGCCGAGGCCGCCGCACCCGACGGGACGGCCGTTCCGGTCGCGGCCGCCGCCGAGTGATCGCCGCATCGCGTCACGGGATCGTGATGCGGGATTGATCCCGGTCGCCGGGCGATTCGCCCGAGGATGAAGTCGGTTTCGCCTGCCGCGCAGGCGGGCCGCCTTCGTCCCGGCCGAGCCCGTTGGCGCGGTCCGGCATCGATGATCCGGCGGCCCGTCCTCCGCGTATCGCTTGCGGAGGACGTTCGATGGCCCATCTCGACGACACCGACACGCAACGCGCCAATACCTCGTTCATCCGGGCGGCCATGCGGGCGCCGATCCTCAGCCGCGACCATGAGGTGGATCTGGCGCGCCGGTGGCGGGACAGTCGCGACGAGCGGGCGCTGCACGAACTGGTCACCGCCTACACACGGCTCGTCGTCAGCATGGCCGGCCGCTTCCGGCACTATGGCCTGCCGACCGGCGACCTGATTCAGGAAGGCAATGTCGGGCTGATGCAGGCGGCCGAGCGGTTCGACTGCACCCGCGAAGTGCGGTTCTCGACCTATGCCGCCTGGTGGATCCGCTCCGCCATGCAGGACTTCGTGCTGCGCAACTGGTCGATCGTGCGCACCGGCACGACGGCCGCGCAGAAATCCCTCTTCTTCAACCTGCGGCGCATCCGCGCGCAGATCGCCGACATCGAGACGGGTGGCGCCGCTGGCGAGGCCAGCCGGCGGATCGCCGAGACGCTGAAGGTCTCGATCTCCGACGTGCAGGCGATGGAGATGCGCCTTGCGGCCGCCGACCAGTCGTTGAGTGCGCCGCTCGGCGAGAACGGCGAGGATTCCTGGCAGGATCTCCTGTCCGATCCCCGTCCCGACCCCGAGCAGGTGGTGATCGGCATGCGCGATACCGCGTCGCGCTCGCGCTGGTTGAAGGAGGCGCTGGACGCCCTGTCGCCACGCGAGCGCCGGATCATCTGCGAGCGCCGCCTGGTCGACGAGGGCGCGACGCTCGAGGATCTGGGCCGTGCGCTCGGGGTCTCGAAGGAACGCGTACGCCAGCTCGAGAACCGGGCGCTCGGCAAGCTGCGCAACGCCATGCGGCTGCGCGTCACGGCGCCCGACGAGCTGTTCGTGGAGGCCTGAAGGCTCCGGCGCTTCTGGCCCTCGGCCGGACCTTGCGCTAATAGAAGAGCATGCCGAACGCCGACACCGGAACCGCGCGCGCCGACCTCTTTCCCGAGATCGCGCCATACGCCACAGGCATGCTCGCCCTGGACGCGCCGCATGTCATGTACTGGGAAGAGAGCGGCCGCGCCGATGGCGTTCCCGCGGTCTTCGTCCATGGGGGACCCGGCGCCGGCGCGACGCCGACGCACCGGCGCTTCTTCGATCCCGCGCACTACCGCATCGTCGTATTCGACCAGCGCGGCTCGGGCCGCTCGACGCCCCTGGGCGAGATCGACGGCAACGATACCGACGCGCTCGTCGCCGACATGGAGCGCCTGCGCGTCCATCGCGGCATCGACAAGTGGGTCGTCTTCGGCGGTTCCTGGGGATCGACCCTCGCGCTGGCCTATGCGACGGCGCATCCCGACCGGGTGCTCGGCCTCGTGCTGCGCGGCATCTTCCTCTGCCGGCGCAGCGAGATCGACTGGTTCCTCTACGGGATGCGCACGGTCTATCCCGAGGCGTGGCGCAAGTTCTGCGAAGGCGTGCCGCCGGCCGAGCGGGGCGATCTGCTCGGCGCCTACTACAAGCGGCTGACGGATCCCGATCCGGCCGTGCACATGCCGGCGGCGCGGAGCTGGAGTCTTTACGAGGGCGCCTGCTCGACGCTCCTGCCCAGCCCCGAGACGGTCGCGTCCTTCGGCGAGGATCGCAAGGCCCTGGGACTGGCACGGATAGAAGCGCACTACTTCACGCACCATGTATACGGGGCGGAGAATGATCTCGTCCGCCGCATCGACCGGATCCGGCAGATCCCGACCGTCATCGTCCAGGGCCGCTACGACATGGTGTGCCCGATCGTGACGGCCGACGAATTGGCCCGGGCCTGGCCGGAGGCGCGCTACACCATCGTTCCCGATGCCGGGCATTCGGCGATGGAGCCCGGCATCCGCAGCCGGTTGGTCGCCGCGACGGAATCGTTCAAGAGCCTGCGCTGAACGCAGCGCTCGCCAAGACAGGGAGAGCCAGGACCATGAAGCGCTCACGATCCATCCGCCTCGTCCTGCTCGGGACGGTCGGCCTCGTCGGCCTGGCAGGCTGCGACGACACCCCCGTCGCCAGCGAAGGACAGTTCTTCCGCGATGCGAGCGAGTGCCGAAAGGTGCTCGACGCGGCCACATGCGACAACCAGTTCGCCGTCGCGCAGAAGGAGCATGTCCGCACGGCACCGAAATTCACCACGCGGGAACAGTGCGAGGCGCAGTTCGGCGCGGCCAACTGCACGACCGCGCCGACCCCCGACGGCGCCCAGGCCGGGACCGCGGCCACGACTCAGGGTCAGCAGACGGCGCAGTCGAGCGGCGGCGGCTTCTTCATGCCGCTGATGCTCGGCTATCTCGGCGGCCAGATGATGAGCCGCATGGGCCAGTCGGCCCAGCCCGTCTATCGCGACGCCCAGAACCGCGCCTATTCCGGCGGCGCCAGCGGGCGCAGCATCGGCACCTGGAACCCGTCCGGCGGCTCCGTGGCGACGCCGGCCTCGGCCCGCAGCGACGCGGCCTCGTCGACGCGGCGCAGCGGCTTCGGCTCGAGCGCGACGCGCATGTCCTCCGGCTCCGGCTCCTGACCCCGTCATGACCGGCTTCCGCCGGGAGCGGCTGGTGCCGCGCGTCGACTGGCGGCGGCGGGCGGAGGGGCTCGGTTTCTCGTTCCACACCTCGGACGGCGTGCCGTACTGGGACGAGACCGCCTGCTATGCCTTGACCGCCGAAGCCGTCGACGGGATCGAGGAGGCGACCAACGAGCTCGAGCAGATGTGCATGGCGCTGGTCGACCGTGTGGTCTCGGCGGGCGACTATGAGCGGCTGCGCCTGTCGGACGACGCGGCAGGTCTGGTCGAGGCGAGCTGGAAGCGCGGCGACCGGAACCTGATCGGCCGGTTCGACCTGTCCTGGGACGGCGAAGGGCCGCCGCGGATGCTGGAGTACAACGCCGACACGCCGACCTCCCTGTTCGAAGCGGCCGTCGTGCAGTGGGAGTGGATGGAGACGGTCAAGCCCGGGACCGACCAGTTCAACTCGATCCATGACCGGCTGATCGACGCCTGGGGACGCTTCGGCATTCGCAACCCCGTGCATTTCACCTGCGTGCGCGATCACGCCGAGGATTTCGGCACGGTCGAGTACCTGCGGGACACCGCCTCCCAGGCAGGCCTGTCGACGGCGTTCCTGCATATCGACGAGATCGGCTGGAACGGCCTCGGGTTCCTCGATGTCGACGACCAGCCGATCCGCACCCTGTTCAAGCTCTATCCCTGGGAATGGCTGCTGGACGAGGAGTTCGGCCAGAACATCGGCCCGTCGCGGGTGCAGATGATCGAGCCGGCCTGGAAGATGGTGCTGTCCAACAAGGCGATGCTGCCGCTGCTGTGGGAGATGGCGCCCGGCCACCCCAACCTGCTCGAGGCGTCGTTCGAGCCGGGCGCGATCGCGGGTCCGCAGGTGCGCAAGCCGATCCTCGGGCGCGAAGGCGCCAATGTCGAGATCGTGGGCGGCGAGTCTTCGGACGGGCCCTACGGCGCCGAGGGTTTCGTCTATCAGGCGCTCCACCGTCTGCCGAAGACGGAGGGCGGCTACCCCGTGTTCGGCTCCTGGGTGGTGGCGTCCCAGTCGGCCGGCATCGGCATCCGCGAGGATGACGGCCCGATCACCCGGGACGGCAGCCGGTTCGTTCCGCACTATTTCGCCTGACCGGGCGCCGCGAGGGGGTGGACGATGCTCGAAATGAAGTCGAACTATCTTGAGACGCTGCCGAACTTCCTGGCCTATTTCGGCTCGGCGGTGCTGCTGACGGCCCTCTTCCTCTTCCTCTACACGCTGGTCACGCCGCACCGCGAATGGGCGCTCATCCGGACCGGCAACAATGCGGCGGCGATCAGCCTCTCCGGCGCGGCCGTCGGCTTCGCCATCCCCTTCGCCAGCGTCATCATCCACAGCCAGAACCTGATCGACATGGCGATCTGGGCGCTGGTGGTGCTGGTCGTTCAGATCGGGGCCTACCTCGTGACCCGGGTGCTGAAGCCCGGCCTCAGCGCCAGGATCGAGGCCGGCGATACCGCGCACGGCACCTTCCTGGCGGGCATCGCCGTCACCGCCGGCATCCTCAACGCCGCCTGCATGACCTACTGATGGGCCGGCCGGCTGTCCTCCGCCTGGAGGAGGCGGGGCTGAACGCCTGGCCGGCTTTGCGGGTCGCCCTGGTCGACGGATGGGTGGTGCGCTTCGCCGATGGCTTCACCAAGCGCGCCAACTCCGCCAACCCCATCTATGGCCCCCTCCACGAGGAAAACCGCGATCTCGCGCCGCGGGTCGATCGCGTAGAACAGCTCTACCGGGCGGCCGGCCGGGCGCCGATCTTCCGCCTCTCGCCGCTGTCGCCGGCACCCCTCGAGCCGATCCTGGAGGCGCGCGCCTATCGCCGCATCGACGAGACGGTGGTCGAGACCGCCGATCTCTCGGCCATGGATGTCGCCGCCGACCCCGGATTCCACGATCTCGGCAGGGCAGCCGACTGGGTCGAGCCCGCCAGCATCCTCCAGCAGGAGCCGGCGGCGACCCGTCCGACCCTGCGCGCCATGCTGGAACGGATGGTGCCGCAGGCCGCCTTCGGCCTGTTGCTGCGCGACGGGTCGCCCGCCGCCTGCGGGCTGGCGGTGGTCGAGGGCGATCTCGTCGGGCTCTTCGAGATTGCCGTGGACCCGGGCCGCCGCAGGGCAGGGCTCGGCCTCGCGATGACCCGCTCCCTCCTCGCCTGGGGGCGGCGGCAGGGGGCGTCCTGCGCCTACCTCCAGGTGGTAGCCGGCAATGCGCCCGCCCGCGCCCTCTATGCCGGCCTCGGCTTCCGCGAGAGCCATCGCTACTGGTACCGGGTGGGCGAGCGGCCGCAGGGCTAGCGCCGGGCGTACTGCTCGTTGCCGAACAGGATCGCGCGCTGCTTCTCGTCGATCGGCCCCTGCCGGCGACGCTCCGACAGCAGCTTCATGCCGCGTTCGGTCGCCGGCCTTGCGGCGATCGCATCCATCCAGCGCGACAGGTTGGCAAATTCGGCGACCGGCCCCTCGCCCGCCTTGTAGGAGGCGAGCCAGGGATAGCAGGCCATGTCGGCGATCGTGTAGTCGGCGCCGGCCAGGTAGGCGCTCTCGCCGAGGCGGCGATCCATGACGCCGCAGATGCGACTGGCCTCGTTGGAGTAGCGGTCGATCGCGTAGGCGATCTTCTCGGGCGCGTAGTTGCGGAAATGGCCGCGCTGGCCGAACATCGGCCCGACGCTGGCCATCTGGAACATGACCCACTGCGTCACGAGCCAGCGCTCGCGCGGGGCCTGGGGATAGAAGCGTCCCGTCTTCTCCCCGAGATACATCAGGATGGCGCCCGATTCGAAGATCGGGATCGGCTGGCCGTCGGGCCCCTCGGTGTCGACGATCGCCGGCATCTTGTTGTTCGGGCTGATCTTGAGGAAGCCCGGATCGAACTGCTCGCCGACGCCGATGTTGATCGGGTGGACGGTATAGGGCAGGCCCGTCTCCTCCAGCATGATGTGCACCTTCTGGCCGTTCGGGGTGGGCCAGGTGTAGAGCTCGATCATCGTGGATTTCCTTTCGCAGGATGGGCGCCGACGGGGGCCCCGCGTCGACATGCGACAGCAGAGACGGCTTTTCAACCCTGCCGGGGCCGCTTAAACCCTCCCGCATGGAACGCT
Organism: Allostella sp. ATCC 35155; assembly: GCA_006738865.1. Lineage (GTDB taxonomy): Bacteria > Pseudomonadota > Alphaproteobacteria > ATCC43930 > Allostellaceae > Allostella. Next base: position 5,011,930 of record AP019701.1, on the reverse strand, counting down.
TGCGCATCGGCACACGCGGCAGCCCGCTCGCCCTCTGGCAGGCGCGCGCGGTGCAGGCGGCGCTCGCCGCGGCGGTGCCGGATCTGGCGGCCGAGGGCGCCATCGAGATCGTCGTCATCCGCACGACCGGCGACCGGGTGCAGGATCGCACCCTGTCCGAGATCGGCGGCAAGGGTCTCTTCACCAAGGAGATCGAGGAACAGCTCGCCGGCGGCGGGATCGACCTCGCGGTCCATTCGATGAAGGACATGCCGACGCTCCTGCCGGAAGGTCTCGTCATCGACGCCATGCTGCCGCGCGCCGACCCGAGGGACGCGCTGGTGGCGACGGCGCCGGGCGGCATCGAGGCGTTGCCGTCGGGCGCGGTCGTCGGCACCGCTTCGCTGCGCCGACAAGCCCAGATTCTGCACCGTCGCCCCGATCTCCGCGTCGTTCCCTTCCGCGGCAATGTCGACACCCGCCTGGCGAAGCTCGCGGACGGCCAGGCGGCCGCGACCGTGCTGGCGCTGGCCGGGCTCCTGCGGCTCGGCAAGGCCGCGGTGGCGACCCAGGTGATGGAGCCGGATGCGATGCTGCCGGCGGTGGCCCAGGGCGCGATCGGCATCGAGCGGCGCGCGGACGACGAACACACGGCTGCGCTTCTGCGCCGGATCGCCGACCGGGCGACGCTGACGGCCGTCGCGGCCGAGCGCGCCCTCCTCGCCGTTCTCGACGGGTCCTGCCGCACGCCGATCGCCGCGCTGGCGGAACCGGACGGCAGCGGCAACCTCGTCCTGCGCGGGCTCGTCGCCGCCCCCGACGGCAGCCGCGTCGTGACCGGCCGCTGGTCCGGCGCGGCCGCGGATGCCGAACGGCTCGGCCGCGAGGGCGGCCGCGAACTCCGCCGCCGGGCGGAGTTTCTCGCCTGATGCGGGTTCTCGTCACCCGGCCGGAGGCCGACTCGCAGGCCATGGCGGCGGGGCTGGCCGCGCTCGGCATCGAGGCGATCGTGGCGCCGATGCTGCGGATCGTGCCCGAGCCCAAGGGCGCAGAGCAGCTTCCGGCGGCACTGGAGGGCGTGCGCGCCCTGCTCTTCACCAGCGCCAATGGCGTTGCCGCCTTTGCCGCCCTCCATGCTCGGCGCGATTGGCCGGTCCTGGCGGTCGGCCCCGCGACCGAGGCTGCTGCCCGCGATGCCGGGTTCGCCGAGGTTCATTCGGCCGACGGCGACCAGGCGGCGCTCGTCCGGCTCGTCGCGGAGCGGTTCGAGCCGGGCCCGCAACCGCTGCTCCACGCCTCCGGCGAGGCGGTGGCCGGCGACCTCGCGGCCGCCCTGGCCGAGCGGGGTTTCGCGGTCCGCCGGGTCGTGCTCTACCGTGCGGAGCCCGTCGGGGAGATTCCGGCAGCCGCCCGTGCCGCGCTCACGGAGGGAACCCTCGACGGGGTTCTGCTGTTCTCGCCGCGCACGGCGGAGCGATTCGTCGCACTGGCGAAAGACGCCGGGGAGGGCATCTTGCCGCGCCTGCCGGTCGCCTACTGCCTCAGTCCGGCGGTGGCGGAGGCGGCATCGCCTCTGCCATGGCGCGCCGTGCGCGTCGCCGAGGAACCGAACCTGCCGACGCTCCTGCGCCTCGTCGAGAGCGACCGGCCGAACGACAAGGAGACCGCGATGAAGGAGCCGGAACCGGCCGCGAACGGAGCGGTGGAAGCGCCGCCTCCCGCGCCCGCCGCCGCACCGGCACCGACCCGTGCCACGGTCAGCCTCGCGGCGACCGTGGCGGTTGCGGCGCTCGTCGCCCTGGCGATCGGCCTGTCGGCGCCACTGTGGCGCGGAATCTTCGGCCTCGACGGACGAGCCCCCGCCGCGACGGTCGATCTGGGGCCGCTGGAGGCCCGGATTGGTGCGCTGGAGCGCCGCCCGCCGCCGGACACGGCTCCGCTTTCGGATGCGATTCGCCGCCTCCAGGCGGACATCGCGCGCCTGTCCGAACGCCCGACTTCCGACCCGGCGCTGACCGCCGAAGTCCAGCGCATCCGCGGCATGATCGACGGCCTGACCCGCCGCCTCGCCGAGACCGAGACGGCGATGCGCGACAATCGGCTGCGCGACCGCATCGGCGAACGGGCCCTCGTTGCCGTCACCGCCCTGCGCAATGCCGCCGAGCGCGGGCCCTTCCCGGGAGAACTCGAAGCGGCACGGGCCGCGCTCGCCGAGGATGCCGCCGCGAAGGAGGCCATCGAGGCGCTGGCGCCTTACGCCGACAAAGGCGTGCCCGACGCCGGCCAGATCGCGCGCCGCTTCGACCTGCAGTCCGCGGCGATCATCCAGGCGGCGCGCCGGACGCCGGATGGGGACTGGGTCGACCGGACCGTCGAGCGCATGTCCTCGGTCCTGACCGTGCGTCGCGTCGAGCAGCCGGTCGCCGGCACGCCCGACGCGCATGTCGCGACCGCGGAGAAGGCGCTGGCCGCGCGCGACGTCGCGGCCGCCCTCGAGGCGCTGGCACCCATCCGCGACGCGGTATCCCGGGCCGCGCCGCAATGGCTCGCCGATGCCGAGGCCCGGCGCGCGGTCGACACCGCGACGACGCGGGCCGCCCGCCGCGTTGCGGCCATCCTCGGCCAGGACCGCTGATCCGATGCGTCGCCTGCTGCTCTTCGTCGCGCTCGCCGCTCTCGTCGTCGCGGGGGCCGTCTGGGTCGCCGACCGGCCGGGGCACATCGCCATCCGCTGGCAGGGCTGGCGGGTCGACACTTCGGTCGCGATCCTGCTCGTCGTCACCGCGGCCCTCGCGCTCGCCTTCGCACTCGGCCTGCGTTTTCTCGGATGGTTCGTCCGGATTCCCAGGCGCTGGCGTGCCTGGTCCAGGGAGCGCCGCCGCCGGCGCGGCTACCAGTCGCTGACGCTGGGCATGGTCGCGGTCGCCGCCGGCGATCCCGACGAGGCGACACGCCAGGCGCGCCGGGCGGACGTGCTGCTCGACGAGCCGCCGCTGACCATGCTCCTGTCGGCCCAGGCGGCTCAGTTGAACGGCGACGAGGCTGCGGCCCGGCGCTACTTCACCGCGATGCTCGATCGCCGCGAGACGGAGTTTCTCGGCCTGCGCGGCCTCCTGATGCAGGCCATGCGGGCGGGCGACAGCGAGGCGGCGCTCGAACTCGCCCGGCGGGCCCGGCGTCTGCGGCCGGACACGCCGTGGGTGCTGACGACGCTGTTCGAGCTGGAGACCCGGGCCGGGCAATGGCGCGGCGCCGAGGCGGTGCTGGCCGAGGCGCAGCGTCGCCGGGTGCTGCCGGCCGCCGAGGCGCGGCATCGCCGGGCAGCGGTGCTGCTGGAGCAGGCCCGGGCGGCGGAGGCCGACGACCGTCCGCGTGACGCGGGCGACTTCGCGTCCCGCGCCCATGACGAGGACCGCGCCTTCGCCCCGGCGACGGCCGCCTACGTCCGGCTGCTGGGCGTCAACGGTCGCCAGCGCAAGGCCGAACGGGTGGCCGAGAAGGCTTGGCCGCTGGCGCCCCATCCCGAGGTCGTGGCGGCCTATGTCGGCCTCGCCCCGACGGCCGATCCGGTCGACGCGGCGCGGCGGGTCGACCGGCTGGTGGCCGGTGCGCCCGATCACGTGGAAAGCCGCATGGCCCAGGCCGTGGCGGCGTTGCGCGCCGGACTGTGGGGCGAGGCGCGGCAGAAGCTCGAGGCGGTGATCGCCGAGCGGCCGTCCTCGCGGGCCTATGCCCTGATGGCCGAAGTCGAGGAGGGCGAGAGCGACGATCCGCTGACGGCCCAGAAATGGCTGCGCCTGGCCGCCGACGCGCCGCCGTCGGAGGCCTGGACCTGCGGCTCGTGCGGCACTGTCCAGCCGGCCTGGACCATCGCCTGTCCGGCTTGCGGCGCCGTCGACGGCCTGCGCTGGCAGATGCCGACCGCAGCGCCCATGCTGCCGAAGCCGGAAGCGGCCTGAAGGCGAGGGTCGCTCAGTCCGTCGGGTCGGGATCCTCGTCCTTCACGGTCACCGGCAGTCCGGCCACCATCATCAGCACGCGGTCGGCGAGCGCCGCCATGCGCTGGTTGAGGCGGCCGGCCTGGTCGCGGAAGGCGCGGGCCAGCGCATTCTCGGGCACGATGCCCTGGCCGACCTCGTTGGCGACCAGCACGACCGGCACCGTCGTCTCCGCCAGGGTTGCGACCAGACGTTCGGTCTCGGCCTCGACCGCGCGGCCCTCCAGCATCAGGTTGGAGAGCCACAGGGTGAGGCAGTCGACGAGAATGGGTCGCCCCGGCAGGGCGTGCGCCTCGATCGCGTGGGCGAGGTGCATCGGCTCCTCGATGGTCGTCCAGAACGGCCCGCGGCGCTCGCGGTGGTGACGGATGCGGTCGGCCATCTCGCCGTCGCCCGCGGCGGCGGTCGCGATGTAGAGGCCGTTGGCGGCGGCCTCCTCGACCATGGCCTCGGCGTGGCGGCTCTTGCCGGACCGGGCGCCGCCCAGCACCAGCGTCACCCGCGGCAGGGCGACGAAGCCGAAGATGCCGGGGGGCGGGCGACGGGGCACGGCAGTGGCTCCTACGCGGCCATGTGGTTGACGACGGCGACCCGCCAGCCATGGCCGAGGCCCGGTCCGTCGACATGTTCAAGGCGGGTCAGCGACACGTTCTCGATCGAGAAGGCGAGCGCGGTCTCCGGCGGGATCTGCAGGGCATGGGCGATGGCCGCCCGGATCGTCCCGCCATGGGTGACGGCGACGATGTCGCGGCCCCGATGCTCGACCGTCAGCCGATCGATCGCCGGCGCCACACGGTCGAGCAGATCGACGAAACTCTCGCCTCCCGGCGGCGCCTCGTGGGCAGGGGCGAGCCAGAAGCGGTGCCAGGCCTCGCGACGCTTCTCCTGCAGCTCGGCATACTTCAGCCCCTGCCAGTCGCCGAAGGACTGCTCGACGAAGGCCGTCTCGCGCAGCGGCTCGGGGCCGACGGCACCCGCCGTCTGCAGCGCGTCGGCGGTCTGGATCGTGCGCAGCAGCGTGCTGGTCACCCACACCGCGTCCTGCGGCAGCTGGCGTGCCAGCGCACGGAACAGCGCCTCGTCCGTGCAGTCGCAGGGATGGTCGGTCTGGCCATAGATGCGACCGTCATTGACCCGTACCGGTGCATGGCGCACCCACCACCAGCGCGTCGTCGTGTTCGAGATCATGACCGTCCGATCCAATGTGCGATGGCAACAGGGTCGGCGGACAGGGCCACAAGCATCGCCGTCTCCGTCACCTGCTGCGTCGCGCCGAGAACGTCGCCGGTGTAGCCGCCGACCTGTCGGCGCGCAAGCAGCGCCATGGCCACGGCCGCGATCACCGCGACGAGCGCGATCCGCGCCGCCGCGGACGGTCCCACCGCCGCGAGCGCGACCGCCACACCGAGCAGGAGCGACAGCAGCGCGCTTGCCGCGGAGGGGTGGCCCAGGGAGGCGCCGAGGCCACCGGGGCGCGCCGGCGGCAGCGCCCGCACGATGCCGGCGAGCGTGGCCCGCGACAGCGCGCCGGCCGCCACCAGTGCGGCGCAGCCGGCCACCGGCACCAGCGAGGTCATGGCCGCGACCTTGAGCGAAAGCACGAAGACCAGCGCCAGGACGCCGTAGGTGCCGATCCGGCTGTCGCGCATGATGGCCAGCCGCTCGGCCGTCGGCCGTCGCGCCCCGAAGCCGTCGGCCGTATCGGCCAGCCCGTCTTCGTGCAGGCCGCCCGTCAGCAGGGCGGCAACCACCAGCGCCAGGATCGGGCCGGTCGGCGCCGGCAGCCCGATCGCCGCACAGGCGCTCAAGGTCAGTCCGGCGGCGAGCCCGATCAGTCCGCCGACCAGCGGATAGGCCCGCATCGCGCGCGCGTAGCTGCCGGGCGGCGGCGCGCCGACATCGCCCGGCAGGGGCAGGCGGGTCAGCAGCTGACCGGCTCGCCGCAGGTCGGCGAACCAGGCGGCCGGTCGGAAATCGTCATGCGGGGCGGGCGACACGCCGCCAGGGATACCCCTGTCCGGCGCCGCTCGCCACCGCCCGCGAGGTTGACCGGACCCGCCATCGGTCCTAATGCGGGGGTCCGCTCTGTCCGCCCAGGAATCCATGCCCGATCCGATCGCCACGCTCGACGAGATGCGCCGCATCCTTGCCATGCTGCCCGGCCCCGACCTCGCCGCGCGTGCGGCCACGATCGAGCGCGAGCGGCAACTGACCAAGCCGGCGGGGGCGCTGGGCCGGCTCGAGACCCTGGCCGAGTGGCTCGCCAGCTGGCAGGGGCGCAGCCCGCCCGAGGTGCGCCGACCGCGGACGATCGTCTTCGCGGCCAACCATGGCGTGGCCGCGCGCGGCGTGTCGGCCTATCCCCCGGCGGTGACGGCGCAGATGGTGGCGAACTTCGCCGCGGGCGGAGCCGCGGTGAACCAGCTCTGCACCAGCGTCGATGCCGACCTCCGGGTCTATGAACTCGACCTCGATCACCCGACGGTCGATTTCACCACCGGCCCGGCGATGACGGCCGAAGGCTGCGCCCGTGCCATGGCATACGGCATGATGGCGGTGGAACCGGGCCTCGACCTTCTCGCGCTCGGCGAGATGGGGATCGGCAACACCACGGCAGCCGCGGCCCTGTCGCTGGCGCTGTTCGGGGGCACCGGCGCCGACTGGGCCGGACCCGGGACCGGCGTCGCGGGGTCCGCGCTGGCTGCCAAGACTGCGGCGATCGATGCGGCGGTGGCGATCAACGGACCGGCCGGCGACGCGCTCGAGACGCTGCGCCGGCTCGGCGGATACGAGCTCGCGGCGATCGCCGGCGCGGTGATGGCGGCCCGGCTCGCCCGCATCCCCGTGGTGCTCGACGGGTTCGCCGCCACGGCCGCGGCGGCCGTGCTGTTCGCCGCCGACCGCAATGCACTCGATCATTGCGTCGTCGGGCACTGTTCGGCAGAGCCCGGCCATCGCCGTCTCCTCGATCGCATCGGCAAGCAGCCCTTGCTCGACCTCGGCATGCGGCTGGGCGAGGGCTCCGGCGCGACCCTGGCCATCGCGGTGGTCAAGGCGGCCGCCGCCTGCCATGCCGGCATGGCCACCTTCGCGGAGGCGGGCGTCAGCGGCCCGGGCTGAGCGCCGGCGGACTCGACGCCGCGTCCCGCTTCGGGCAAGGAAGGCCGCATGACGTCGCCATCGCTCATCGCGCAGGATCGTCCGTACCTGGACGGTCGGGGCTGGGTGAACCTGCGCACGCTGGTGGCGATCCGCTGGCTGGCGGTGATCGGCCAGGTGGCCACCCTGCTGGTCGTCCATGTCTCGCTGGGCTATCCGCTGCCGTTCGGCACCGCCATGCTCGTGGTCGGCGCTTCGGCGGCGGTGAACATCGTGGCGACCCTGCAGCGGCCGGCATACAGCCGGCTGACCGACCGCGACGTCGCCGCCTATCTCGCCTTCGACGTCTTCCAGCTTGCGGGCCTGCTGTTTCTCACGGGCGGGCTGGAGAACCCGTTCGCGGTCCTGATCCTGGCCCCGGTCACCGTTTCGGCGACGATCCTGTCGCGGCCGACGACGATCGGCCTTTGCCTCTTCACCCTCCTGGCCATCGCGATCCTCGCCTTCTTCCGCTGGCCGCTGCCCTGGCCGGAGCCGGGCCTGACACTGCCCTCGACCTACCGCTTCGGCGTCGCGGCGGCGCTGATGCTGGCGACGGTCTTCATCGCGGCATACACATGGCAGGTCACGGCCGAGGCGCGGCGCCTGACCGATGCGCTCGCGGCCACGCAGCTGGCGCTCGCCCGCGAGCAGCAGCTGTCGGCCGTCGGTGCGCTGGCCGCGGCCGCCGCCCATGAGCTGGGGTCGCCGCTCGGCACCATCGCGGTCGTGGCGCGCGAGCTGTCGAGAGAATTGCCGGCGGAAGGACCGTGGCGGGAGGATCTGTTCCTGCTCGAGAGCCAGGTGGCGCGCTGCCGCGACATTCTCGCCGAACTGGCGCAGCGACCCGAGCGCAACTCCCCCTTCGACGGCATCGCCCTGTCGCTGGTGCTCGACCTCGCGGCGGCGCCGCATCGACCGGCCCTCATCGCCTTCGAGATCGCCCGCGAGGGCGAGGGCGAAGCATCCGAGCCGGTGGTTCCCGACCGTCCGGAGCTGCGCCACGGCCTCGGCAACCTGCTGCAGAACGCCTTCCAGTTCGCAGATTCCGCCGTGCATGCTACGGTCGGCTGGAACAGCTCGCAGGCATGGATCGTCGTGCGCGACGACGGTCCCGGCTTCCGGCCGGACGTTCTGGCCCGAATCGGCGAGCCCTATGTGTCGGGCCGCGAACGCCCCGGCGGCTCGATGGGCCTCGGCATCTTCATCGCGGAGACGTTGCTGGCCCGGACCGGGGGCGACATGTCGGTCGAGAACGCGATCGACGGCGGCGCCGAGGTGACGATCCGCTGGCGCCGCGACAGATTGGAGGGGCAGAAGCCACCACGCGCATGACCGAACCGACCGAACCGCCTGCCGGCCCCACCCTGCTGGTCGTCGACGACGACGCCCCGCTCCGCACCCGCCTCGCGACCGCGATGGAGCGCCGCGGCTATCAGGTCACGGTGGCCGAAAGCGTCGCTGCCGGCATCGCCGCCGCCCGCGCGGTGCGCCCCCTCTATGCCGTCTGCGACCTCAAGCTCGGCGACGGCAACGGCCTGGAGGTGGTCCAGGCGGTGCGCGCGGCCCGGCCGGAGGCCCGCATCGTCGTGCTCACGGGCTACGGCAACATCGCGACCGCGGTGGCCGCCGTGAAGGCGGGGGCGGTCGACTATCTCGCCAAGCCGACCGACGCCGACGCCATCGAGGCGGCGCTCAAGGCCCAGGGCGACAAGCTGCCCAACCCGCCCGAACAGCCGATGTCCGCCGACCGGGTCCGCTGGGAGCATATCCAGCGCGTCTTCGAGCAGTGCGAGCGCAACGTCTCCGAGACGGCCCGGCGCCTGCGGATGCATCGACGCACGCTGCAGCGCATCCTCAACAAGCACGCGCCACGCGACTGACGGGCGAGGCCGATGGCGCGTGATCCGCGGGTGCCGGACGGCACCCTCGTCTACGCGATCGGCGACGTCCACGGCCGCGACGACCTGCTCGGGGCGCTCCACGACCGCATTGCCGCCGATGCCGCCGGCCGCAACGCGCGGCGGCGCCTCCTCGTGCATCTCGGCGACTATGTCGATCGGGGACCGGCCTCGCGACAGGTTCTCGACCGCCTCGCCGGCGCGCCGCCGCCGGGGTTCGAGTCGGTCGCGCTCAAGGGCAACCACGAAGCCTTCCTGCTCGCGTTCCTGCACGGCCGCGAGGCCGCGGCAGGCTGGCTCTTGAATGGCGGCGGCGCGACGCTCGCGAGCTACGGCGTGGAGCCGCCCGATCCGTGGGATTCGGAGGATGTCGACCGCGCCCGCGAGCAGTTCCGCGCCGCGCTGCCGGATCGGCACCGGAGCTTCCTGTCCGGGCTTCGCCTCCTGCACCAGGAGGGTGACTATCTCTTCGTCCATGCCGGCATCCGGCCCTGGGCACCGCTGGACCGTCAGGTCGAGGCTGATCTGCTGTGGATTCGCGAGCCGTTCCTGGAATGGCCGAAGGCGTTCGGCCCCGTCGTCGTGCACGGGCACACCATCACCAACGCGCCCGACGTGCGGGCGAACCGCATCGGCATCGACACCGGCGCCTTCGGTACCGGCGTGTTGACGGCCCTCGCCCTGCAGGGCGACAGCCGGATCTTCCTGGCGACTGGAGCATTCTCCCGGGGGCATGAAGCGACCGGGAGATGACGGGCCGGCCGCGATCGGCTATCGAGGATCGACTCTCCTCCCTTGCGGATGATTCCCGACATGACCAAGCGCATCCTGGTGACCGGCGGGGCGGGCTTTCTCGGCTCCCATCTGGTGGAGCGGCTTCTCGCCGAGGGTCACGAGGTGCTGTGCGTCGACAACTACTTCACGGGTCGGCGCGCCAATCTCGCGCACCTGCTCGACGACAAGCGGCTCGAGGCGATGCGCCACGACGTCACCTTTCCGCTCTATGTCGAGGTCGACGAGATCTACAACCTTGCCTGCCCTGCTTCGCCCATCCACTACCAGTTCGACCCGGTCCAGACGACCAAGACGAGCGTGCTCGGCTCGATCAACATGCTGGGCCTCGCCAAGCGCCTGAAGGCGAAGATCCTCCTGACCTCGACTTCGGAGGTCTATGGCGATCCGCTGGTGCATCCGCAGACCGAGGAGTATCGCGGCAACGTCAACCCGATCGGGCCGCGCGCCTGCTACGACGAGGGCAAGCGCTGCGCCGAGACGCTGTTCTTCGACTACCACCGCCAGCATGGCCTGCGCATCCGCGTGGCCCGCATCTTCAACACCTACGGGCCGCGGATGCATCCCAACGACGGCCGCGTCGTCTCGAACTTCATCGTGCAGGCGCTGAAGAACGCGCCGATCAGCGTCTATGGCGACGGTATGCAGACGCGTGCCTTCTGCTATGTCGACGACATGATCGACGGCCTGTGGCGGCTGATGAACGCGCCCGATGCGGTGACCGGCCCGATCAACATCGGCAACCCCGTCGAGATTCCGGTGATCGAACTCGCGCGCCGGGTCATCGCCATGACCGGGTCGCGCTCCACCATCGAGCACCGCCCGCTGCCGGTCGACGACCCGCTGCAGCGCTGCCCCGTCATCGACAAGGCGCGCGACCTGCTGGGCTGGAACCCGGAGATCCCGCTGGAGATCGGCCTCGGGAAGACGATCGCCTATTTCGACGGCGAACTGCGGCGCGGGGCGATCGCCTGACGGGTCAGCGCCGCGGCTCCAGCACGGGCACGTGGGGAGCCGCGTCCCGGGGCAGGAGGCCCAGGAGTCGCGGATCGTCCAGGACCTCGACGCCGGTCGCATAGGGCGTGAAGCCGCAGGAAAGGTAGAAGGGCACGGCCGCGGGGTGGTCGTGGGTGCAGGTGTGCAGCCACACGCGCTCCGGCCCGCCGGCAAACGCGTGGGCCAGCGCCGCCGCCATCATGCGGCGCCCGAGCCCGCGGCCGACCGCGTCCGGCACCAGCCCGAAATCGAGGATCTCGACCGAACGCGGATCGTGGCGGTCGAGCACGACCAGTCCGATCTCCGACGCACCGTCGCGGGCGGCGTAGATTTCCAGCGCCGGGTCGCCGATGGTCGCCGCGAGTTCCGCGTCGCCCAGCTCCAGATGCATCGCCCAGAGCCAGGGGGTGCCGATCCGGCGGAAGAGGTCGCGGTACCAGACGGGGTCCGGCCGCGCGACACGGTCGAGAGGCAGCGGGGCTGCCAGGGGAGCGTCCGGGGGCCTCCGCATCTCCAGCCAGGTGACGACGTTCAGGATCTTGCCCGGCGGAAAGACGTGATAGCCGTCCGGCAACGGAGCGGGGCCGGTCCGCCTGCCGTCGGACGACTGCTTCACCACGTCCCCTCGCTCACTGGGGCCGGTTGGGGTAGCGGCTGCGCATGGCGGCCTCTTTGGCGGGGTCGACCCACCATGTCGACAGGAAGCCCAGGCTGTACTTGGCCGTGACCTGCGGCCGCGCGAAGCGATCCCAGTAGGCGATGCGCCAGGATCGGATGTGCCAGTTGGGGATGGTGTAGTGCCCCCACAGGAGCACCCGGTCGAGCGCCCGCGTGCGGTCGATGAGGGACTGGCGGTCGGGCGCGTTGATGACGAGTTCGATGAGCTTGTCGACCACCGGGTCGGAGACGCCGATGGTGTTGCGGCTGCCCTCGACCTTGGCGGCGGCGGACGACCACATGTCGCGCTGCTCGTTCCCGGGGGAGAGCGACTGCGGGAAGACCTCGACCGTCATGTCGTAGTCGAAGGTCTCCATCCGCTTCTGGTACTGGGCGGTGTCGACCGTGCGCACGCGCGCCTGGATCCCCAGCCGCTCGAGGTTCTTGGCGAAGGGCAGGGTGATCCGCTCCCAGTTCGGCTGGGCGAGCAGGATCTCGAAGGCCAGCGGCTCGCCCGTCCGGTCGTTGACCATGCGGCGGTCCCGGATCGACCAGCCGGCGGACTTCAGCAGCTCGAAGGCGGTGCGCAGATTGTCGCGCAGGTTGCCGCTGCCGTCCGTGCTCGGCGGATTGTAGGCCCTGGTGAAGACCTCTTCCGGAATCTGGCCGCGGAAGGGTTCGAGAATCTTGAGTTCGGCCGGGCTCGGCAGCCCCCTGGATGCCAGTTCCGAGTTCGAGAAGTAGCTGCGCGTGCGGGTGTAGGCGCCGTAGAACAGCGTCCGGTTGGTCCACTCGAAATCGAACGCCTGGGCGATGGCCGCGCGGACGCGGCGGTCGGCGAAGATCGGGCGGCGCGTGTTGAAGACGAAGCCCTGCATGCCGGTCGGCTGCTCGTTGGCGATCTCCTCGCGCTTGATCAGCCCCTCGGTGACGGCCGGCGAATCATACCCCGTCGCCCAGTCCTTCGCGGCATTCTCCTGGCGGAAGTCGTACTCGCCGCCTTTGAAGGCCTCGAGGGCGACCGTGGAGTCGCGGTAATAGTCGTAGCGGATACGGGCGAAATTGTACTGGCCCTTCAGCGCCGGGATATCGTCGGACCAGTGGTTCGCGACGCGGCGGAAGGTGATCGATCGGCCGGGGTCCGCAGCCTCGACGACATAGGGGCCGCTGCCGAGCGGCGCGTCCAGCGTCGTCTTCTCGAAATCCCGGCCGGCCCAGTAGGCGCGCGACAGGACCGGCATCTGGCCGACGATCAGTGGCAGCTCCGGATTGTCGTTCGAGCGGAAGGTGAAGCGCACCTGCCCCGGTCCCGTCGCCTCGGCCTTCACGACGTCGGCATAGTAGGTCCGATAGAACGGAGCGCCCTTCGTCTTCAGCGTCTCGAAGGTGAACACCACGTCGTCGGCGGTGATGGGACTGCCGTCGTTGAAGCGCGCCTGGGGGCGGAGGTTGAAGGCGACCCAGCTGCGGTCCGCCGGCACCACGAAGCTCTCCGCGACGACGCCGTATTCGGAGAAGGGCTCGTCGCCGGAATTCACCGTCAGGGTCTGGAACAGCAGGCCCGCGCCGGCGGCCGGCACGCCCTTGAGGGTGAAGGGATTGAGGGTGTCGTAGGTGCCGATCGCCGCCATCCGGACGGTTCCGCCCTTGGGCGCGTCCGGATTGGCATAGTCGAAATGCCGGAAGCCCGGCGGGTATTTGAGGTCGCCGTACATCGACATGCCGTGGCGCGGCGTCTCGTCGGCCATCGCGGGTTTGACCAGCGCGGACATGACCAGAGCAGGCGCGGCAAGGGCCAGCACGGCGGTCGCAAGAAAGCGGGCGATCATGCTCATCGGCGGCCTCTCGTTGCGGGCAGTCCGATCCAACCTGTGGCTTCGCGACTGCCGAGGCAAGACGCCGGTCGCGGTGGCGCCGATGAAAAACCGTTCAGGCAGCGCGCTAGGCGTGCCAGGCGAGCGCTTCCAGGGCGGCGGCATGGGCGCGCCGGTCGCCGGCGATCGCCGATCGCCGCCCGGAATCGATCCGCAGCGGCCGCCCCTCCCAGTCGGTGGCGATGCCGCCGGCGCCCTCGATCACGGGAGCCAGGGCACAGAAGTCGTAGGGCTGCAGCGAGGATTCGACGACGAGATCGGCATGACCCGAGGCGACCATGGCCGTGGCGTAGCAGTCGGCGCCCCAGCGCATGAGCTTGACCGACCCGCGCAGCCGCTCGAACGCGGCGATCTCCTCGCCCTTGAACATGTCGGGCGCGGTCGCGAAGAGCGTGGCGCGATCGAGACGCTCGCAGGCACGGGCATGGACGGGCCGCCCGTTCAGGGTGGTTCCGCGCCCTTCGGCGCCCAGCCAGCGCTCACCGGAAATCGGCTGGTCGATCACGCCCAGGACCGGCCGCCCGCCATGGAGAAGAGCGATCAACGTGCCGAACACGGGCAGGCCCGAGATGAAGGCCTTGGTCCCGTCGATCGGATCCAGCACCCAGACGAATTCGGCGTCCAGCCGAACCGAACCGTGCTCCTCGCCGAGAATCCCGTGTTCGGGAAACGCATCCTCGATCAGCTGCCGCATCGCCGCTTCGGCATCGCGGTCGGCGATCGTGACCGGGCTCTCGTCCGCCTTGTCGACGATGGCGACGCCGGTACGGAAATGGGGACGGATGACGGCGCCGGCCGCGTCGGCGAGGCGGCCGGCCAGCGCCAGCGCCTCGGCCGGAAACGGCGAGCCGGTCACGGAAGCGGCTTCGGGCTGGCGCTCAGGGTCCGGAGATAGGCGATCAGCGCCGCGCGGTCCGCAACCCGGGGCAGGCCGGCGAAGGCCATCTTGGTGCCGGGCGCATAGGTCCGCGGGCTGGCCAGGAAGTGGTTCAGTTCCTCGTAGTCCCAGTTGCCGGACTTGCTCTTGATCGCGTCGGAGTAGGCGAAGCCCTCGGCATGCGCGTGCTTGGCGCCGACGATGTCCCAGAGGTTGGGACCGACGCGGTTCGGACCGCCCTGGGTGAAGGTGTGGCAGGCCGTGCATTTCTTGGACTGGGCCTCGCCGGCGGCGAGGTCGGCCGCGGCCAGCAGCGGGCCGACGGGTTCGATCGCCGGCGGGGCGGCTGCGGCCGGGGCCGCCGCCTGCTGGACGCCCTCGACCTTGTAGACGCTTTCCTTGAGCTGGTGCGGATGCACGAGGATGCCGGCAATGAAGCCGCTGGTCATCGCGATGACGCCGGCGGTCAGCACCGCCGCCGCGATCTTGTTCGTCTCCAGACTCATGGGTGCGACCTCGTACTCCCGCTGGGCTCAATCGGACGGCAGGGAGACCGCCCTCGGGCGGCCGGTGCCGCCGTCCCGCGGCCGTCCCCCGGCCCGGGCATGGAGCATGAGATACATGCGAAAGCCGCTGACAGCATCAGGAAAATGTGCTTCATCCGGTCGCGGCACGGACGCCAAGCCTCTGGAATGGCCCGGTTTTCCGCTGCGGCATAACGACGCATGACGGCCTGACGTGACCTCCGCTCTCCGCCCCATTGTGGTGATTCCCGCCCGCTTGGCGGCCACCCGCCTTCCCGACAAGCCGCTCGCCGACATCCATGGCGAGGCGATGATCGTGCATGTCTGGCGCCGCGCCGTCGAGGCGGCGGTCGGGCCGGTGCTGGTGGCGGCGGGCGACCGGCCCATCGTCGACGCGATCGAACGCGCCGGCGGGGCGGCGGTCCTCACCGATCCGGACCTGCCGCGCGGCAGCGACCGCGTCTGGGCGGCGCTGCAGCGGTTCGATCCGGCCGGGCGGTACGACGCGATCGTCAACGTCCAGGGCGACCTGCCGACGATCGACCCCGCGATCGTGCGCCTGGCGCTGGAGCCGCTCGGCGACCCCGCGGTCGACATCGCCACGCTGGCGGCCGAGATCACGCGCGAGGAGGAGCGCACCAACCCGAACGTGGTGAAGGCGATCGCGCCGCTGTCACCGGGCCGGCCGGTCGCCCGGGCGCTCTATTTCACCCGCGCGACCGCGCCCTCCGGCCCGGGGCCGCTCTATCACCATATCGGCCTCTATGCCTTCCGGCGGACCGCGCTGGAGCGGTTCGTCGCGCTGCCGCAGGGCGTGCTGGAGCAGCGCGAGAGCCTGGAGCAGCTCCGCGCGCTGGAGGCCGGGATGCGCATCGATGTCGCGCTGGTCGACACCGTACCGCTTGGGGTCGACACTCCGGCCGACCTTGAACGCGCCCGTGCCATGCTGGCGCCGGCCGCCGCCCGCTAGATGTCGTCCGAGGAGAACGTCATGCCCCCATCGCCCGGCCGCATCGCCTTCCAGGGGCAACTCGGCGCCTATTCCCATCTCGCCTGCCGGCACGCCCGCCTCGACTACGAGCCCCTGCCCTGCGCCGCCTTCGAGGACGCGTTCGCGGCCGTCGCCGACGGCACGGCGCAGCTCGCGATGATCCCGATCGACAATTCGGTGGCGGGCCGGGTCGCGGACATCCACCACCTGATGCCCCACTCCGGCCTGCACATCGTCGGCGAGCATTTCGAGCCGGTCCGCCACCACCTTCTGGCGGTGCCCGGCGCAACCCTCTCGGACCTGCGGCAGGTCCGCAGCCACATTCACGCGCTGCCGCAATGCCGCGGCTTCCTGCGCCGCCACGGGCTCGAGGCCGTCGTGGCCGCCGACACGGCGGGCGCGGCGCGCGAGGTGGCGACGGCCGGCGATCCGGCGGTCGGGGCCATCGCCTCCTCCCTGGCCGGCGAGATCTACGGCCTCGTCTCGCTGGCGCAGGACATTGCCGACGCGTCCGACAACACGACCCGCTTCGTCGTTCTCGCGCGCGAGCCGGAGGTTCCCGCTCCCGGCTCCGGCACGATCGTCACCAGCTTCGTCTTCCGGGTCCGCAGCGTGCCGGCCGCCCTCTACAAGGCGCTCGGCGGCTTCGCCACGAACGGCGTCAACATGACCAAGCTAGAGAGCTACATGATCCAGGGCCGGTTCGAGGCGACGCAGTTCTATGCGGACGTCGAGGGGCACCCGGACGAGCGGCCGCTGCGGCTGGCGCTCGAGGAGCTGCGCTTCTTCTCGCGCGATCTGCGGATCCTCGGCGTCTATCCGGCCCATCCCTACCGCGCCGCCAATCTCTCCGAGGCAGACTGAGGGCTACTCGTCGAGCCCCAACCGGGCGACGAAACCCAGAAGCTCCGACGGCACCGGCGGGTCGTCGCGTGAGAGCGGCGAGAAAGCCAGCACCGTCCCGGCATGGCCGACCCCGGGGTGCAGTATCAGTTCGACCGGCACCTCGAGTGACCGCAGGCGCTCGGCCAGCCGGGTGCTGTTGCGCGGATAGACGGTGTCGTCGCCCGTTCCGTGGATCAGGAGGACCGGAGGCGCGCCGGCGCGTGCGACGGTGACGGGCTGCGTCACCTGGGGATCCGGGACATGGCCGAAGACGCGGCGGGTGACGGAATCGGTGAAGGGCAGGAAGTCGTAGGGGCCCGAGAGGCCGACGAAGCCAGCGATCACATCCCGCTCCAGCCCGTGCGCCGCCAGCCATCGCGGCTCCAGCGCGACCATCGCGGCATTGTAGGCGCCGGCGGAGTGGCCCATGACGACGACCCGGCGCGGGTCGCCGCCGATCTCGTCCGCATGGTGCACGGCCCAGGCGACGGCTGCGGCCGCATCCTCGACGAAGCGCGGCCAGCGCCCGTCCGGATGGAGGCGGTAGTCGGGGATGACTGCCACGAACCCGCGCGCGGCCAGATCCTGGCCGACGAACCGGTACTGGCTGCGGCTGCCGTCGCTCCAGGAGCCGCCATGGATGAACACGACGACCGCCGCCGGCCGTGCCGCCGGTCCGGGCAGGTAGACGTCGAGCCGCTGCCGCGGATCCTGGCCATATGCGAGCCCCAGCCGCCGCTCCTCTCCCGAGGTCGGGACGACGGCGTCGAGCAGGTCGAGCGGTGCGCAGCCGACGAGGGCCAGGGCAGCGAGGAAGGGTCGGGCAAGTGTCGCCAGGACGGACGGCATGATCCCTTGTACGCGCCGCCCGTCCGTTCCGGATCGCCTCGTCAGGTCGGCACGTCGCCCTTCAGCCAGTCTTCGACCAGACGGCGCGCGATCGAATCCGGGCGCGGCAGGCGGAACGAGTCGTCGGCCGGATGGGCCAGGATCCATGTGCGGTCGTACCACGCGGCCCGTTCGAGCTCGTTTGTGTCGACCACGATCTCGTCGGTGACGGCGCGGGCATGGAAACCGAGCATGACCGACGACGGAAACGGCCAGGGCTGCGACGAATGGTAACGGACGTCGTCGACCACGATCCCCGTCTCTTCGCGGACCTCGCGCGCGACCGCATCCTCCAGGCTCTCGCCCGGCTCGACGAACCCGGCCAGGGTCGAATGCATGCCGGGGGGAAACTGCGGCTGTCGGCCGAGCAGGCAGCGGTCGCCGCGATGGACCAGCATGATCACCGCGGGATCGGTGCGCGGAAAGTGGCTGGTGTTGCACCCGGGATCGGTGCAGCGGCGCTGGTGTCCCGCCTCGCTCGACACCGTCGGGCTGCCGCAGACGCCGCAGAAGCGGTGCCGCGAATGCCAGTGCAGAATGCCGCGCGCAAAGGCGAGCATGCCGCCATCGGCATGCCGCAGCGCCGGGCCGACGCGACGCAGGTCGAAGAAGTCTCCCAGTTCGGCGATGCCCGGCAGCTCAAGCGGTGACTCGAGGGCCGAGAGGTCGACGGCGAAGTGCGCCACGCCGCCCAGCGTGCCGAGCAGCGCGACCGGCGCGCCCGCCGCGATCTGGTCCCGCAGCGCGTTCGCCGGCAGCCAGCCCGCTGCCGGCTCCGCACCGCGCGCGATGAAGTTCTGCGATTTCCAGACCGGCTGGATCCGGGTTTCCGGAGCGGCCAGCTGCTGGGCGAGCCAATCCTGGTCGCGGCGCAGGTGGCTGACGCGATCAAGGCCGCTCGAAGCGTAGAAATTGGGGCGATTCATCGGGGCGACAGTCGCATGTCGCCGGCCCGCCCCGCAATCGCCGCCCTCCCCAGGTCGGCGATTGCGGGGCAGTCGTCACAGCAGCAGGAAGTCGTCCTCCGACAGGGCCGACTTGGCGACGCCGGCCAGGAGGAAGCCGTGGCCGTCGCCGAGATCGACATAGGCACCGTCCGCGGTGTCGATCACCCGTGCCAACAGGTCGGCCGGCGACGCGATGAGGACGCCGTTGATGGTGCCGCCGGCGTCGAGATCGATCAGCAACTGGTCGGCGAGCGGATCGAAGTCGGAGACGCGATCGGACCCGCTCTCCGGCCCGAAGAGGAACTGGTCCGAGCCGATGCCGCCCGACATCGTGTCGTTGCCGCGGTCGCCGGCCAGCAGGTCGTCGTCCGCCCCGCCGCTGAGCTGGTCGTTACCCTGGCCGCCATGGAGCGTGTCGCGTCCCGCGGCCCCCTCCAGGACGTCGCTGCCTTTGTTGCCGTTCAGCCAGTCGTTCCCGCTGTCCCCGAAGACCCAGTCGCTGCCCTGGCCGCCGAAGATCGTGTCGTTGCCGTCGCCGCCGTGGAGCTCGTCGCTGCCGAGGTTGCCGTGCAGCCAGTCGTTGCCGTTGTCGCCGAACAGCCGGTCGCTCTCGCCATGGCCGAAGACCGTGTCGTCGCCGGCGCCGCCGCGGATGGAATCGGCCGACGTGCCGCCGTTCACCCAGTCGCTCGAGTAGCTGTAGCCGTAGATGATGCTGCCCGGCCCGCCGAACCCGTCCGCCCAGGGTTGTACCCGCTCGATCACGATCGAGAAGGAGTCCGACAGCTCCGATTCGTTGCCCGCATCATCGGTGGCCGAGGCCCAGAAGCGATAGGTAGTGATCGCCAGCTGGGTGTCGGTGTGGTCGAAGCTCCAGTTGCCGTCCGCGTCGGCTTCGGCGGTGCCGATCAGCATGTCGCCCTTGTACGGGTCGGAGCGATAGAGCGTGATCAGGCTTCCGGGCTCGCCGGTGCCGCGGATCACCAGGGTGCGGTCGGTGGTGACGTGGTCGGACGGGTTGCCGGTGTTCTCGGTGAAGCCGGTGATGGCGGGCGCGTCGGGCGGCACCGTGTCGTTCGGGTCGCTGGGTGCGGGCGGAATCGTCCGCGGCAGATCCTGGATCGTCAGGAAGTGGGCGCCGTTGCCCGTTCCGCTGTCGACGATGGCCGCGCCAGGGCCGGGGTCGAAGTCGACCGTGCCCCAGTGCGAGCCGGTCAGATACAGCTTGCCGTCGCGGATGTCGCTGCCGCGCGCCTGTTCGGAGCCGCTCCCCTCCCAGTCTGCCGCGGGCTCGGAGGTCTGGACCCAGATCAGCTGGCCCACATCATTGTACTTCGCGGTGAAATGGTCCGAGTTCCCGCCCAGTCCTTCCGTCGCCACCAGTTCGAGCGCGCCGGGACCGGAGTCGAAATCGACCGTTCCCTCGAAGTCGCCGGAAAGGTAGGCGCTGCCGTCGCCATCGACGGCCAGGGTCAGTCCATACTCGTTGCCGGTCGAAGCGCCGGTGGTGCGGGCCCACTGCAGATCGCCGTCGGCGTCGAACTTCGCGATGAAGTAGTTGTAGGTGAAGTCGTCCTGTCCGGTCGTGAGCACCTGTCCGTCCAGGGTCAAGGTGCCGTCGAACCACCCCGCCAGGAAGATGTTGCCGGCGGCGTCGGTCGCGACGCTGGTCGCGCCTTCCAGGCCGGACGAGTCGTCCGCCGTCAGCGCCCAATCGAGGTCGCCGTCGCTTTCATACTTGGCGAGGAAGAAATTGCCCTGGTCGAACTGTCCGCTGGAGACCAGCTCGACCGTGCCTGCGCCCGGATCGAAGTCGACGGTGCCCGTGAAGTCGCCGGCAACGATGGCGTTGCCATTCGGGTCGACGGCGACCGCAATTCCGGATTCGTTGAGGCTCGACGAGTCCGACGTGACCGCCCACTCGAGGTCGCCATTGGCGTCGTATTTGAGGAGGAAGTGATTCTGGTCCTCGGAGCCGACGCCGTCGGAAGCCAGCTCGACCGTGCCCGCGCCCGGATCGAAATCCGCCGTCTCCCGGAACGAACCGACCACGAACACCGCGCCGTCCCCGTCGACCGCGACGCCCTCGGCGCGCTCGTTGAGGCTGGAGGTGTCGGCGGTGCGGGCCCAGAGGAGGTCGCCGTTGGAATCGAACTTGGCGACGAAGTGGTTCATCTCGGCGCCGAAGCCCTGGCCGCTCGACACCAGTTCGGGAACCAGTGTCCCCGGATCGAAGTCCAAGGTCGCGGAGAACCATCCGACGGCGACCACGTCGTCGTTGCCGTCGACGGCGACGCCGGTGACGCTCGTCGCGTTGCCGTTGGTTGCGCCGCCGGCCGTGCGCAGCCACTCGAAGCCGCCATCCTCGTCATATTTCGCGACGAACCCGCTCGAGAAAGCAGAGCTGCCCAGGGCCTCCGCCGTGCCGTCGTCAAAATCGATCGTGCCGGTGAGAGTGCCGCCGACATAGGCATTGCCGCCCGAGTCGGCCGACACGGAGTTGCCGGTCGAGGTACCCGGACCCTCTCCCGATATTGCGAGAACCGCCATGCTTCTCCCCCCTCAGCACACTTATCCACAAAGATTTTGTGACTATAGAGCCTGCCGACATTTCTGTCGAATGCAATGCGGTCGCATTGTACTCGCGGTTGAAGAGAGTTTAGGCGAGGGGTGGGCCGATGACGGCCGCCGGTGACGTCGAACTGCGGATCCTGCGCCGCCCCCCGCCCGAGCTACGCGCGCGGCTGGACCGGCGTCTGGCGGAATTCAACCGTCGGCGGGTCGGGCGATCCGAAGCGCGCCTCTTCGGCGCGGTCTACGTCGATGCGGCGACGGAGCGCGAGATCGCCGGTCTCTATGCCCAGAGCTACTGGGGCTGGATGTGTGTCGACGAGCTGTGGGTCGACGCCCGTCGCCGCGGTCGCGGGCTCGGTCGTCGGCTGATGGAGGCTGCCGAGGAGGAGGCGGTCGCGCGCGGCTGCCGCGGCATGTGGGTCGACACCTGGAGCTGGCAGGCGCGCGGCTTCTACGAGAAGCTGGGGTTCGAAGTGTTCGGCGCGATCGAGGACTTCCCGCCGCCACACGGCCGGTTCTTCCTGAAGAAGCGCCTCGACGGAGGCTAGCCTGCCCGCGCCTCCGCGAGGTGGCAGGCGACCATGCGATCGTCGATGGGCCGCAGAAGCGGGCGCTCGCTGCGGCAGCGTTCGACCGCCAGCGGGCAGCGGGGATGGAACGGACAGCCAGGGGGCGGGCTCATGGCGCTCGGGATCTCGCCGCGGACCGCTGCCCGAACGCGGGGACGGCCGGGCCGGGGAACCGGTGCGGCGGCGAGGAGCGCCTCGGTGTAGGGGTGCAGCGGCCGTCCGTAGACGATCTCCTTTGGGCCGATCTCGACGATGCGGCCGAGATACATCACCGCCACCCGGTCCGAGATGTGCCGCACGACGCGCAGATCGTGCGAGACGAAGACGTAGGACAGGCCGCGGTCGCGCTGCAGGTCGCGCAGCAGGTTGACGATCTGCGCCTGGACCGAGACGTCGAGAGCGGAGACGGGCTCGTCGCAGACGATGAGGTCGGGATCGAGCGCCAGAGCGCGCGCGATCCCGATGCGCTGGCGCTGCCCGCCCGA
This sequence comes from Allostella sp. ATCC 35155, assembly GCA_006738865.1. GTDB lineage: Bacteria > Pseudomonadota > Alphaproteobacteria > ATCC43930 > Allostellaceae > Allostella. Next base: position 4,989,855 of record AP019701.1, on the reverse strand, counting down.
AAACTGGTGCGCATAGCGGCGGCCATGCTCGGGCGAGAGGCCGACCATGCCGAGCAGCTCCGGCGCCCGCTGCCGCCGTTCGGCGCGCGACCGTCCGGCGAGGAGCAGCGGCTCGGTGACGATGGCGTCCACCCGCATCCGCGGGTTGAGCGAGCCGAACGGATCCTGGAAGATCATCTGGAAGCGGCGCCGCAGCGCCCGCAGCTTGGCACCGTCCGCGCTGGTGAGGTCGGTGCCGTCGAACCGTACGCTTCCGGCGGTGGGGTCGAGCAGCCGGATCAGCAGCCGGCCCAATGTGGACTTGCCGCAGCCGCTCTCGCCGACCAGTCCCAGGACCTCGCCCCGGGCGACGGAAAGGTCGACACCATCGACGGCCCGGACGGTGCCGATCCGCCGCATGCCGAGGGCGCCGCCGAGAACCGGGAAATGCTTGCTCAGCCCTTCGGCGCGCAGCAGCTCCGTCATGCCGCGACCTTGTCGTCCATGCCGGGGCCGACGGGGCGGATGCATGCCACCGCATGCCCGGGTGCGATCTCCGTCATCCCGGGCTCGGCGCTGCGGCAGCCGGCGACCGCGCGGGGACAGCGCGGCGCGAAGCGGCAGCCGGGCGGCATCGCCGTCGGGGTGGGCACCGAGCCCTCGATGACCGCCAGTCGCTCGCTGCCGTCTGCGTCCGGGATGCAGTCGAGGAGCGCGGCCGTATAGGGATGTGCGGCCGCCTCGAACAGCCGGGCGGTATCGGCTCGCTCCGCGACGCGGCCGGCATAGAGAACGACGACGCGATGGGCATGCTCGGCGACGACGCCGAGGTCGTGGGTGATGAAGAGGATGCCCATGCCGAACTCCGCCTGGAGATCGGCCAGCAGGTCCATGATCTGGGCCTGGATGGTGACGTCGAGGGCGGTCGTCGGCTCGTCGGCGATGAGCAGCGCCGGCCGGCAGGCGAGCGCGGCCGCGATCATCACGCGCTGGCGCATGCCGCCCGAAAGCCGGTGCGGGTAGTCGTCGGCGCGCTGGGCGGCCGACGGAATGCCGACCCGGTCGAGCAGGCGGATCGCCTCGGCCCGGGCATCGCGTCGCGACAGCCGCCGGTGCAGGCGTAAGGGCTCCATGACGTGCGCGCCGACCGACAGCAGCGGGTTCAGCGACGACATCGGCTCCTGGAAGATCATGGCGATGCGGTCGCCGCGCAGCTTCGCCAGCTCCCGCTCGGGCAGCTGGACCAGATCGCGGCCGGCGAAGCGCACTTGGCCGCCGACGATCCGCCCCGGCTCCTGCAGCAGACCCATGACGGCGAGCGCGGTCACGCTCTTGCCGCTGCCGCTCTCGCCGACCAGCGCCACGGTCTCGCCGGCATCGACGGCGAAGCCGACGCGGTCGACGACGACGCTCGCCTGCCGCGCCTCGCCGAATGCGACGGAGAGGGCGTCGATCTCGAGCAGTGCCATGGCCGGGCGTCGGGCCGTCAGGTCGGGCCCTTGCCGGCGGCGCGGGCGGCGGCGACGTGGGCCGGCGGCTGGCCGAACTGCCGCTCGATCCCCCGCGCCTTCAGCCAGTCCTTGTGGCGGCCGACGCGCGGATTGTTGCAGCGCTCGGCGTAGAACGGAACGAGCGGCTGGAACCAGTCGAACTGGCGCCGCAGCTCCGCGATCGGCTCCATCGCATGATCGACGCGCAGGTCGATGCGGGCGACCGACTGGTCGTCATAGACCAGGATCGCGGCCGAGGTCTGGCCCTCGACCTGGCCGCCGGCGTCGCGGCCGGCCTCGATCGCGCGCATCAGCCGCTCGTCGAACGGCTGGTCGGCATGGGCGAGATAGCCGTCGTGGATCGCCTGGACCACGTGCCGGCCTTCCAGCAGGTTGCCCATGGCGACGAAGCCGTCGCCGACGATGTGGCCGGCCCATTCCCGGTTCTGCAGCCCGGTGCGGGCGAGCGCGGTGCCGTGGATGTCGATGACCGCGATCTGGCGATACTCGACGTCGACGTCGCTGTCCTCCAGTTCGCGCATGACCTTCGGTGCCTTGAAGCCCATCTCCAGCAGCTTCATCCCGACGCGCGCGATCCTGGGCTCGGGCGTCGCCTGATGGGCGATCACGCCAACATTGTGCATGACATGGACGCAGCGCGAACCGACGGCCGGGGAGCTGGTCGCGATGCATATCCCGAGCGATCCGGTGGCGGGGCAGCGGGCGGCCACGGTGAAGGTCATGTCCTCTCCTCGATCCCGGCGGCGGCGCAGCCGAAAATGTCCGTACGATCATACATTCGGTCATTGTCGCCCGCAACGGCCTCCGCTATCGTTCCGCGACGACAACACGGGGGAGCCAGGAAGCAATGCTGGGGCCATTCGGCGAGGAGTTCTCGACATTCGCCATCTCGGCGCGCTGTCCCGACACCGGAAAATACGGCGTCGCCATCTCCACCCGCCCGATGTGCGTCGGCGCGCGCTGTCCCTTCATCCGGCCCGGCCGTGGCGTCGTCGTCACCATGGCGGTGACCGACCCCCGCCTCGGCCCGCTCGGGCTGCGGCTGCTCGATCTCGGTTATTCGGCGCAGCGCGTCCTGGACGAGATCGCGGCCAGCGACCCGCATGTCGAGTACCGCCAGCTGTCGGTGATCGATCGCGACGGCAATGCGGTCGCGCGCACCGGCTCCGACAACAAGGACTGGTCCGGCCATTTCTGCGAGCCGAACATGGTCGCCATGGGCAACGGCCTGATCTCCGAGCGCACCGCCTCGGCGATGGCCGATACCTTCCGCGCGACCGCGGGCGACGACCTCGAAGGGCGGCTGATGGCGGCGCTCGAGGCCGGGCGCGACGCCGGCGGCCAGCATGGCGGCCAGCACTCGGCCGCGCTCCTCCTCTACCGGGCGCAGGAATACCCGCTGGTCGACCTCCGGGTCGACGACCATGCCGAGCCGATCGGCGAGCTGCGCCGGATGTTCGACATCTACCGGCCGCAGATCGAGTATTACGAGACGCGCCCGTGGCAGCCCTGGGCGCTCGGCGTGGTCGAGGACTGGGTCGCGGCCCGCGCCGCCGCCAAGGCGGAGGGCACGCAGCCATGACCTTCACCGTCGTCGGCCGCTGCCCGCGGACGAAGATGCTGGGCGTCGCCATGGCGACGCATGCGCCCGCGGTCGGCAACCGCTGCCCGGTCGTCATCCCGCGCATGGCCGCGGCGTCGGTCCAGGCGATCGCCGATCCGCGCCTGACCTTGCTCTGCACCAAGCTGATGGGGCTCGGCTACCACGCCGGCAAGATCATCCAGGAGCTGGAGGCGAGCGACCCCAACGCGCCGCTGCGCCAGATCGGCGTGGTCGACGCCTGGGGCAACGCCGCCGCCATGACTGGTTCCGGCAACGGCGCCTATGCCGGCCACATTCTCGGCCAGGGCTGGCTTGTCATGGGCAACGGCGTCATCGGCGCCGGGGTCATCGAGGCGATGGCCGCGTCGATGGCATCGACCGGCGAGGAGCTGCTGGAGGAGCGGCTGGTCCGCGCGGTCGAGGCCGGCGGGGCCGCCGGCGGCCAGGCGGACGGCCATTTCTCGTCCTCGATCCTGGTCTATGGCGACGAGCCCTTCGCCTATATCGACCTGCGCGTCGATGTGCACGAGGAGCCGATCGGCGAGCTGCGCCGCATCTTCGAGTGGTTCCGGCCCCTGCTGCCCTACTACGCCGAGCGGCCCTACAACCCGCGGCTGCCGCGCGACGACCGCTGGCGCCAGCAGCAGGCAGGCCAGTGAGCGACCCCGTCCCCGCCTCCAGCCCGAAGGGAGATTCCCGCATGCGACGTCTGCTCGGGGCAGCCGCCCTCGCCGCCACGGTCATCGCCGGCTCCATGCCGGCCCAGGCCCAGGACGACACGCTGGTGGTCGGGGCCGCGGTCTTCACCGATTCGCTGAGCCCGGCCGCCGGCGGCTACATCACGCTCAGCCTCGTCTACCAGACCTGGGAGCCGCTGGTCGCCCGCGACCCGGACGACAAGCTCGTTCCGGCCCTGGCCGAGCGCTGGGAGGCCCTGAGCCCGACCCACTGGCGCTTCCACCTGCGCCGCGGCGTCAAGTGGCACGACGGCACCCCCTTCACCGCGGCGGACGTCAAGTTCACCATCGACTACGTCACCGATCCCAAGACGGTCTATGTCCGCAAGGGCCGGATCGCCGGCATCGCCGGCACCGAGATCGTCGACGAGCACACGGTCGACATCCGCACCGCCAAGCCGGCGCCGCTGCTGCTGCGCGGGCTGGCCGACATCGCGATCGAGCAGAAGGCGGTGACGGAGAAGCTGGGCCAGAAGGAGGCCCATCGCCGGCCCGTCGGAACCGGCCCCTGGAAGTACCAGGAATGGGTGGCGGGCGATCACTACGACCTCGTCGCGAATCCCGACTACTGGGGCGGGCCGCCGGCGATGAAGAAGCTGCGGATCCGGGCGATCTCGGAAGGCGCCACCCGCGTCGCCTCACTGATCGCGGGCGAGACCCATATCATCGAGGAGGTGCCGGTCGACCTGCTGCCGTCGGTGGAACGCCGCCGCAACCTGAAGGTCGACGCTACCGAATCCTCGGTCAGCCTCGTCCTCACCTTCGACACCCGCAAGCCGCCCTTCGACGACGTGCGGGTACGGCGGGCGGTGGACTACGCGATCGACAAGAAGACGCTGCTGCAGCAGATGCTGGGCGGCTACGGCTCGGTGCTCGACGGCCAACTCGTGACCAAAGCCACCTTCGGCCACAACCCGAAGATCGCCGCCCGCCCGTTCGATCCGGCCAAGGCGAAGGCGCTGCTCGCCGAGGCCGGCCATGCCGGCGGCTTCGACAACCGCATCAACACGCTCTCCGGCCGCTACCTCTCCGACGTCGACATCGCCAGTGCCGCGGCCGGAATGCTGAGCGCCGTCGGCATCCGGACGACGGTCAACGTCGTCGAGGGCGGCGTCTGGTCCCAGCTCGACCGCAACAAGGAGCAGGGGCCGATGTACCAGATCGGCTGGTTCAGCGTCGGCGACGCCGACTTCAACACCGTCTGGTACACCCAGGCCAGCCGACGCGCCTACTGGAACAATGCCGAGTTCGACCGGCTCTGGCAGGAAGGCCGCTCGACCCTCGACGAGACCAAGCGGCTGGACACCTACCACCGCATGATGGAGATCATGCACGAGGAGCTGCCGTCGATCTTCCTCTTCGGCTTGCCGCGCATCTCCGCACGTCAGGCCGGCGTCGAAGGCTGGCGGCCGTCGCGGGATTCGCTGCTGCGCCTGCACAAGGTCCGCGTCCGGTAGGAGCGCCGGTCCGGCATGCGCTACGTCCTGCGGCGCCTCCTGCTGGTGCCGGTCCCGCTCCTCCTGGTGGTGGCCTTCGTCTTCGTCGTGCTGCGGCTGACGGGCGATCCGGTCGCGATCTATCTCGGGCTGGACGCCACCCCCGAGCAGGAGGAGCTGCTCCGGGCGGAGATGCATCTCGACGAGCCGATCCCGCTGCAGTTCGCCTGGTTCCTGGCGGACCTGCTGCAGGGGGACTTCGGCACCAGCATCCAGTTCAAGACGCCGGCCATGGCGGTCGTGGCCGAGCGCCTGGAGGCGACGCTGGTGCTGCTCGGCCTCGGCCTCGGGCTGGCGGTCGGGCTGGGGGTGCTGGCGGGCGTCGCCTGCGCGGTCTGGAAGGATCGCCTGCCCGACTTCGTGCTGTCGATCCTGGCGGTGGCCGGCCAGTCGATGCCGAGCTTCTGGCTCGGCATCCTCCTGATCCAGTTCTTCGCGCTCGATCTCGGCTGGCTGCCGACCTCCGGCCGCGGCGGCTGGGACCATCTCGTGCTGCCGACCGTCACGCTGGCCACGTTCCTCGTCCCGAACTTCATCCTGGTGACGCGCATCAGCGTGCTGGAGACCGCACGCGAGCAGTTCGTCACGACGGCGCGGGCGCGTGGCGCGCGCGGTGCGCGGACGCTCTGGCTGCATGTACTGCCCAACGCGATCAATCCGGTCGTCAGCCTCGTCGGGCTGCAGCTCGGCCGGCTGATGGGCGGTGCGGTCGTCACCGAGACGATCTTCGCATGGCCGGGCGTCGGCCGCCTCATGGTCTCCGCCATCTTCCAGCGCGACGTGCCGATCGTGGTGGCTTCGGTCTTCATCGTCGCGGTCACGATCGTCGTCGCCAACCTGCTGGTCGATCTCGTGCAGGCGGCGATCGACCCGCGCATCCGGATGCGGTGAGGCCGATGCGCGTCTTCGGCCCCCGGCTCAAGGTCGGGATCGGTCTGGCGCTCGTGCTCGGCATGGCGTTCGTCGCCCTGTCGGCCGACTGGCTCGCGCCGCACGATCCCTATGCGCAGAACCTGATGATGCGGCTGCGCCCGCCGGTCTGGGCCGATCGCGGCAGCTGGCTGCATCCGCTCGGTACCGACAATTTCGGTCGCGACCTGCTGTCCCGCCTGATCCACGGGTCGCGCCTGTCGATCGCGGTCGGCCTGCTGGCGATGCTGGTCGCGCTCTCGATCGGCACCGTCCTCGGCCTGCTGGCGGGCTATCTCGGCGGCCGCACCGAGCAGGTCGTCATGCGCTTCGCCGACGCCTACCAGGCGCTGCCGGAGATCCTGCTCGCCATCGTCATCGTGGCCGTCTTCGGCGGCGGGATCACGGTGCTGATCCTGGTGCTCGGCTTCGCCGGCTGGGAGACCTATACCCGCGTCGTCTTCAACCTCACGCGCTCGCTGCGCGAGCGGCCGTTCGTCGAGGCGGCCGTCGCGTCGGGCGCAGGCAGCCGCTATGTCATGGCACGGCACATCCTGCCGCAGATGGCGCCGGTCCTGACCGTGATCGCGACGCTTCAGGTCGCCCAGCTCATCCTGCAGGAAACCGCCCTCAGCTTCCTCGGGCTGGGCCTGCCGCCGCCGACGGCGACCTGGGGCAACATTCTGGCGGAGGGGCGCGACCGCCTGCTGGTGGCGCCCTGGATCGCCAACCTGGCCGGCGGCGCGATCATCCTGCTGGTCCTCGGCGTCAATCTGCTCGGCAACGGCCTGCGCGAGACCCTCGATCCGAAGCGCGCCGGCCGCGCCTGACGGGATGCATCCCGGCTCGCCGGCGAAGCCGCCGGCTCGACGGGCCGGGCGGCCGCGGCTAGGTTCCGCCCTCCCCGGATGGGCCGGCCGTCGGTACATCCAGTTCGAAAGGTCACCGATGCGCCGCGACCCGGTGCCCGCCTATTTCCGCATCTACCAGACGCTACGCGAGCGCATCGGCGCCGGGCGATATCCGGTCGGCTCGCGTCTGCCGACCGACCACGAGATCATGGCCGAATTCGGCGTCAGCCGGCACACCGCCCGTTCCGCCGTCGAGGAGCTCGTCTCGCGCCAGCTCGTCCGGCGGTTTCCCGGGCGCGGCACCTTCATCCTGGAAAGCGACCCCATCCGATCGGAATGGAGCGCGCGGGCGCTCGAGGATCTGCAGATCCTCGACCCCGAAGCGCGCTTCGTGCTGCATGCGATCGGGACGCTGGAGCCGGACGCCGCTCCCGCCGCGGCCGCGATGCTGCGGCAGGGCGCGGACGATCCCGTGTTCTGCATCACCTGGAGCCGCGTTCGTCCCGAGGGCCCGATCGCCTATTGCGCGGCGCACCTGCCGGGGGCGTTGGGCCGCCGCCTGCCGGCCGACCTCGGGAGCCGGCTGCAGACCTCGCGGACCATCCCGCTGATCGAGAAGCATTGCGGCGTCCAGGCGTTCCGCGTCCGGCAGGTATCCTCGGCGGTCGCCGCCGATGCCGCCACGGCGTCGCGGCTCGAGGTGCCCGAGGGAACGCCGCTGCTGCTGTTGCAGCGAACCTATTTCGATGTCGAGGGAACGCCGATCTACTATTCCGATCTGTTCGTCCGCAGCGACCGTTTCCTGCACCGGATCGAGTTGTTCCGCTTTCGTCAGCAGGTCGATCTGGCGCGCACCGGGCCCGTCGACTGACCGGAGCCGTCGGCTTGGCCCGGCGCTGCCGGCAAGGTCAGGCCCGCTGCTTCCAGAGCGTGTCCTTGTACTTGATCTTGCGATTCTCGAACTCGTAGAGGTCGCAGCCGTCGAATTCGAGTTGCTCGCCGCGCGCGTCCTTGCCGGTGACGCGCCAGTAGGACACGGCGCGGTTGCCGTGGAACCAGCGGTAGTGGTGGTGCCAGGACATGTCGGGGATATTGGCGAAGCGCTCGGCCAGGAACTTGCCGATCGCCTCGCGGCCGACATAGCGCTCGCCATAGGGGTGCGGGCCGCGGGCGGTCGCGAAGACCCCGTCCTCGGTGAAGAGGGCACAGATGCGGGCCACGTCGCGCGCATTGAACGCGTCGTGGATCTCCGCCATCAGCGCTTCGTCGACATGCACGGGCTCGGTCATCGGGCTCTCCTCCAGTGGTCGTCGGTTTGTTGGGGACTCAGGCACCGGCCCAGACCGCGTCGCGGTCGAGAGGGTAGATCGGCCGGCGCAGGTGGCGGAAGCGGAACAGCGACAGGTCCGAACTCGCGACGCCCGCTCCGGCGCAATAGACGATGGCGCGGGCAATCGGCTCGTAGGTCGGCCGGAACTGCGTCTTCGACTTGACGATCAGGAACCGCTGCGCGGCGGGGTCGATGCCGACCGTGCGGAACACGCCATGGTCGTAGGGCTCGGTCCGCCGCGACGAGACGACGATCGTCATCGGGCCGATGTCGAATGCCACGGTCGGGCCGAGGTTGATGCGGGTGCCCGTATAGACCGGGCCCTCGACGACGAACTGGCCGTCGGAAACCGCGCGCACGGTGCCGGTCAGCCGCATCGGCCTGCCCGTCTCCGCCAGTGACGGCGTCGGCAGCTTCCAGCCGAGGTCGACCGTCACCGTCGCCCCGACGCCGGCGGCGGCCAGGATGGCGGCCGCCTCGGGATCGCAGAGCGGCGCCGCCGCGACCCCGGTCAGGCCCTGGGCGAGGCACTCGCCGATCACCGTCATCGAATCGCAGGTGCTGCCGGAATTGCAGTTGTCGGCATGGTCGACGAGGATCACGGGTCCCCGGCCAGGGCCTTCGGCCAGCGTCCTGGCCTCGGCGATCGACTGGGCCAGCGGGTCCGACCGGAAGTCGAAGCCCTCGCGCCCGGCCCAGCCGGCCCGGAGAATGCGGTCGCGCACCGCCTCCGCATGCGACCGGTCGCCGTCTGCCATGACCACGACCGACAGCGCCGTATCCGGCGAATCGCCCAGCCAGAAGCCGCTGAAGACGCTGACGGCGAGGATGCCGGGCTCCTTCTCCGCCTCCCTGGCCAGGGCGACCAGCGTGCGGAGCGGTTCCTGGGAGGTGTTGGTGCGGATGCCGAGCGGCAGGATCGGGGCGCTCCCCCAGACGATCTCCGGATTCGCCCGGCCGTCCATCTTCGCGAGCATGATGTCGGCGGCGCGCTCACCGGTCTCGAACATGTCGATATGCGGAAAGGTCTGGTAGCCGACCGCGACATCGGCCGCGGCCATCATCGCCGGGCTGATGTTGGCGTGGAGGTCGAGCGCGAGGCAGATCGGCATGCCGGGCGCGGCCGCGCGGATGCGCGACAGCAGCTCGCCGTCCCCGTCGTCGTAGCGGTCGGTGATCATCGCCCCGTGCAGGTCGAGGAAGAGGGCGTCGGCACCCGCCCTCGCCGCCTCGACCAGCGGTGCCGCGATCGCCTCGAATGCCGCGTGGTCGACGGGGCCGCTCGGGCTGCAGCGCGCGACGATCGGGGTCACCACCTCGACCCCGCGCGCTTCCGCCCGGTCGAGGAAGGCGCCGAACGGAATGCGGGCGCGGCGGAAGGTGTCGATCCCCGCCTGGCCGTAGAGCGGCCCGCCGCCGGTGCCGAACCGGTCGAGGGTCGTCGGCACCGGCGAGAAGCTGTTGGTCTCGTGGCTGATGCAGGCCACGATCCAGCGCGGCCCGGACGGGGAGGACATCGGCCGGACCTCAGTTCAGCTTCATCAGCCAGACGCGCACCTTGGAATCGGGTGCCGCCCACATCTCGACGTTCTTGCGGGCACCCAGGACCAGCGGCTCGCGATAGAGCGGGATGGCCGCGAAGTCCGCCTTGATCTTGAGGAACGCGTCCCGCATCAGGCCGAGCCGGGCGTTGCGGTCGACCTCGACGCCGATCCGGTCGACCAGCGCGTCGACCTCGGGGTTGCTGTACTGCCCCGCGTTCCAGGTGCCGCTGCGCGGCGCCTTGGTATGGAAGACGTTGTTGAGGATCGAGAAGGCGTCGAGCTGGGGCGTGTTCGCCCAGCCCAGGATGTAGACGTCGGACTGGCGGTTCAGGACCTTCTTCAGGTAGGGGGCGTAGGGATGGGTCTGGAACGAAGCCTTGACGCCGATGCGCGCCCACATGCCGACGACCGCCTGGCACATCTGCTCGCCATTGACGAACCGCTCGGTCGGGCAGTCGAAGCCGATGCGGAAGCCGTCCGGATAGCCGGCGTCGGCGAGCAACTTCCGCGCTGCTTCGGGATCGAACGGCGCCGGGTCGGCCGCGATGTCGGGGTGATAGCCCTGGATCTCCGACGCGACCAGTGCGTGCGAAGGCTTCGTCAGGCCGCGCAGCAGGCGCTGGGTGATCGCCTGGCGGTCGATCGCCTGGTAGAGGGCCCGGCGGACGCGGACATCGGCGAGCGGATTTCGCCCCTTCACGTCGCTGTCGTTGAGCTCGGCGCCGCCGATGTTGAGGCCGAGCAGCGCGACCTTGAGGTCGGCGACCTCGATCACCTTCAGATCCGGGCTGCGGCCGACGCGGTCGACGTCCTGGACGGCGATCGGCGTCACCAGGTCGACCTCGCCCGACAGCAGGGCCGCCATCCGGGTGGCGTCCGCGCCGAGCGGGCGATAGACGATCCGGCTGATGTTGTGCTCGGCCTTGTCCCACCAGTCCGGATTGGCCTCCATCACCGTCTCGACGTCCGGCCGGCGGGCGACGAGGCGGAAGGGGCCGGTGCCGTTGGCGTTGCGGGTGGCGTAGGATTCCTCGCCCTTCGCCGGGTTGACCGCCCGCAGGGTGTCGTTCTTCTCCATCCACTGCCGGTCCATGATGTAGACGCCGGCGAGGTCGTTCAGGATGATCGGATAGGGGCCCTGCAGGACGATCTCGACCGTGTGGTCGTCGATCGCGATCGTCTCCTTGATCATCTGGGTCGCCGGCCGGTAGGGCGAGTTCGGGTCGCTCGCACGCTTCAGCGAGGCGACGACGTCCTCGGCCGTGAAGGGGTTGCCGTCGTGGAACTTGACGCCCCGGCGCAGCACGAAGCGCCAGCGGTCGGGCGCCAGCATGGTCCATTCGGTGGCCAGCGACGGCTCGAACCGGTACTGCCGGTCATAGCGGACCAACGGCTCGTAGATGTTGTTGAGCAGGGAGGCGTTGACGGGGACGTAGGCCCCATACGGGTCCATCGTCGTCGCGTCGTTGCTGTGCGCCCAGCGCAGGGTCTTGGCATCGGCACCGCCGGAGGCCGAAATCGTCAGCGCGAGCGCGGCCAGCGCCGCCCGCACCGTTCCGCGGGCTCGTCCCGCGACTGCTTCTGCCATCATCGCTCCGCTCCCTCTGGAAACAGGATGCGGTCGAGCCTATAGGATTGGATACAATATTCAAGAGAGGAAAGATGCCCGAGCCCGCTGGCCGCGGCTTCGCCCCCGGCGCCATCCCCAGCCTCCCCGACATCGCCTACGCGACCCTGCGGGACGAGATCCTCGACGGCCGGCTGGCGCCCGGCGCGCCCCTGCGCCAGGAGGAGATCGCCGGCCGGCTCGCGATCAGCCGTCTTCCCGTCCGCGAGGCGCTGGCCCGGCTGGAGGCCGAAGGGCTGGCTGTGCTGCGGCCGCGTCGCGGCTATGTCGTGACCGATCTCGACGCCGACGAGATCGTCGACCTTTGCGACATCCGTGCCCTGCTCGAGGAGCGTGCCGGTTTCCTTGCGACCGAACGCCGGACCGAGGCCGACATCGCCGCCCTGACCGCGATCCTCGAAGAGATCGACGCGCTCGATGCCGGCGGCGGCATCGACCTCGGGGCGTTCGCCGAGCGCAACCTCGCCTTTCACGAGCGGCTCTTCGCGCCCTGCGGTCGGCCGCGCCTGATCCGGCTGATGGCGACGCTGCGCGGCTCCGTCGACCGCTACGCCCGCCTGACCGCCGCCGTCGCGGGATCGCTGGGTCTGGCCCAGCCCGAGCATTGGCGCATTCTCGGCGCCTATCGGGCCGGCGACGCGACGGAAGTGGCCCGGCTGTGCCGCGCCCATGTCGAGGGCACGGCCGCCCGGCTGGTCGCCGCGCTGGCCCGCCAGCGCGAGAAGGCGCCGCCGCCCTGAAATGAAGAGAGGGCGGCCGCCCTTGGCGAACCGCCCTCCCGTTCCCGGGTTGGCGAGATGCTGCGATCAGCGCCCGTCGAAGGTGACCGCGCCGTACTTCCCGTCGTCGAGGTTGCGGCCGTACTTGCCCTCGTCCTGGTTGGCGCCGTACTTGCCATCTTCCTGGTTGCGGCCCAGCTTGCCCTCGTCGGCGTTGGCGCCGTACTTGCCCTCGTCCAGGCTCTGCCCGTACTTGCCCTGATCGAGGTTGCTGCCGAACTTGCCTTCGTCGAGACCGGCGGCGGCCAGCGGCGCGGCCGCGGCGGAGAGGGCGAGGAGGGCGGCAGCGGACAGGATGCGAAGCTTGCTCATGGTGGTCTCCTGCGTCTTGTGGCGTCGGGTTTCCCCTTCGCGATGACGAGAAGATGGCTTCGGGCACGCTGAGAGATAATCCGCCAGCACGGAGACATATTGTCAATTCTGGGTGTGCAATGAGCTGCGGCACACACGCTCTTGCTTCGGCGGGCCTGCGGCCTGATATAGTGTCGTCGGGAGGTTGGCGCGGACGGATCCCTCGCCAACCCGGTCAGGTCCGGAAGGAAGCAGCCGTAACGAGTTTCGATTCGGGTCGTCGTCCAGCCTCCCACCCCGCCCGCGCGTTCGCGCGCCCGCCCCTGGGGCTCTGGAACCGGCCGCCGGCGCCATGACCGATCCGACAGCCCCGCACCAGCCCTATCGCGTCCTCGCCCGCAAGTATCGTCCTGCCCGCTTCGGCGACCTGATCGGGCAGGAGGCGCTGGTGCGCACCCTGGGCAATGCCCTGCGGACCGGGCGCATCGCCCACGCCTTCATGCTCACGGGCGTGCGCGGCGTCGGCAAGACGACGACCGCGCGGCTCATTGCCCGCGCCCTCAATTGTGTCGGGCCGGACGGGGCCGGCGGGCCCACGATCGACCCGTGCGGCGTCTGCGCCAACTGCCGCGCCATCGCCGAGGACCGCCACGTCGACGTGCTGGAGATGGATGCCGCCTCGCGCACCGGCGTCGGCGACATGCGCGAGCTGATCGACGGCGTGCGCTATCTGCCGGTCCAGGCGCGCTACAAGATCTACATCATCGACGAAGTGCACATGCTGTCGATGGCGGCCTTCAACGCCCTCCTGAAGACGCTGGAGGAGCCGCCGGCGCATGTGAAGTTCGTCTTCGCGACGACCGAGATCCGCAAGGTTCCGATCACGATCCTGTCGCGCTGCCAGCGGTTCGACCTGCGCCGGATCGAGGCCGACCGGCTGTTCGAGCATTTCAGCCGGATCGCCGGCGACGAGGGCGTGACGGCCGAGGACGAAGCCCTGCGGCTCATTGCGCGGGCGGCGGACGGCTCCGTGCGCGACGGGCTGTCGCTGCTCGACCAGGCGATCGCGCTCGGGGACGGGCCGGTGGCGGCGGCGCGGGTGCGCGACATGCTGGGCCTCGCCGATCGTGGCCAGGTGTTCGCGCTCTTCGGCGCTCTCATGAAGGGCGCGGTCGCCGAGGCGCTCGACGGCTTCGACGCCGCCTACCGCGCCGGCGCCGACCCGGTCGCGCTGCTCCAGGATCTGCTGGGCGTCGTCCATATGGTCACCCGCCTCAAGACGGCGCCGGACTCGGTGGAGGCGACGAGCCTGCCCGAGATCGAGCGGGTCGAGGGCGGTGCACTCGCGGCCGCGCTGTCGGTGCCGGTCCTGACACGGGCCTGGCAGATCCTGCTCAAGGGTCTGGGCGAGACGCAGTCGGCGCCGGTGCCGCGCCAGGCGGCCGAGATGGTGCTGATCCGCCTTGCCCACGTCGCCGGCCTGCCCGATCCGGCCCAGCTCGTGCGGCTGCTCGAACGCGAACCGGAACAGGACCGGGCCGGCCCGCGCACGCCCGCCCCTGGCGGCGGCGGGGCGCGCGCGGAAGCCGGCGGCGTTCGGCCCGTTCCCGTCCCGGTGTCGCAGCCGGTCGCGGCCGCGCCCGCCGACCTGCCGCAGCCGGCCACCTTCGCCGAAGCGGTCGCGCTGTTTGCGCAGCACCGGGAGGTGGTGCTGCACGCCCGGATCCTGCAGGACGTCCATCTCGTCCGTTTCGAGCCGGGCCGGATCGAGCTGCGCCTCCGGCCGGAGGCGAAGGACCGGGACACGCCCAACCGGATGGGCACCCTGCTGACCGGCTGGACCGGTCGGCGCTGGATCATCAGCATCTCGGACGGGCCGGCCGAGCCGACGCTGCGCGACCAGACGGCGGCGGCGGAGCGGCAGGTCCGGCACGAGCTGTCGCAGCATCCCCTCGTCCGCGCCGTGCTGGAGGCGTTTCCGGGGGCGGAGATCGAGACGGTGCGGCGGCTCGACGGCTCGCCCCCGCCACCAGCTTCGGCCCCCTCCCTGATGGTCCCGCGCTTCGGGGGGCCGCCCGAGCCAGAGGCGCCGCCCGACCCGGTCGACGACGATTTCGTCCCCGCGGACTATCCCGAGGACGACCTCGAACCCCACGACGGAGACGATCTGTGAAGAACATCGGCGAGATGATGCGCCAGGCGCAGCAGATGCAGCAGCGCATGCAGGAGATGCAGGACCGCCTGGCCGAGACCGAGGCGACCGGCAGTTCGGGCGCCGGCATGGTCGAGGTGACCTTGAACGGCAAGGGAGCCGCGCGCCGCATCCGCATCGATCCGCAGCTCCTGGAGCCCAAGGAAACCGAGGTGCTGGAGGATCTGATCGTCGCCGCGATCAACGACGCCAAGGCCAGGGTCGACGCCCATGCCGCCGAGGAGATGGCCAAGCTGACGGGCGGGCTGAAGCTGCCGCCCGGGATCAAGCTGCCGTTCTGACGCCGGAGCCGTGCATGGCGGGCGGTCCCGAGATCGAGCGGCTGGTATTGCTGCTGGCGAAGCTGCCGGGCCTGGGGCCGCGGTCGGCACGCCGGGTGGCGCTCTTCCTGCTGAAGCGGCGCGCGCAGGTCCTGGAGCCGCTGGCGGCGGCCATGGCAGACGCGGCCGCGAAGGTGCGGCCGTGCAGCCGTTGCGGCAATCTCGATACCGTCGATCCCTGCCAGCTCTGCCGCGACGACCGGCGCGACGGTGCGATCCTCTGCGTCGTGGCCGACGTCGCCGACCTCTGGGCGATGGAGCGGTCCGGCGCCTTCCTCGGTCGCTACCATGTTCTGGGCGGCGTCCTGTCGGCGCTCGACGGCGTCCGGCCCGACGACCTGGCGATCGGCCGTCTCGTCGACCGCGTCGGCGCGGAAGGGATCAGCGAAGTGGTGCTGGCCCTGAACGCCACCGTCGACGGCCAGACCACCGCCCACTACGTCGCCGAGCGGCTGGAGCCGACGGGTGTGCGCGTCTCGCGTCTCGCGCACGGCGTACCGGTCGGCGGCGAACTCGACTATCTCGACGAAGGCACCCTGGCTGCCGCGCTCAAAGCGCGTCGCTGAAGCTGCATTGTCTGCCCGGACCCTCTGGCGCCGGAGCCCGACCGCCCCTATATTCGCGGGTGTCGGGCAACCGACTATGGCGATAAATGGTGCGTGGAATAGGCGTAGCGGACCCGGGGGCAGTGCCCGGCGCCTCCACCATTCTCCGGTGGCCTTCGGGCCCCGGCCTATGGGGGCGAACCAGGATCGACGCGCGTGGTAAAGGCGTTGCTTTCGCTCGGCATGATACCGCCGTTATCGGGTCAAATCCTAAGTGCGAATGACAACAAGGTCGCACTCGCTGCCTAACCGGTAAGCGCGGTTCGGGGGGCACCGGGCAACAGAAGCCCCCCACTGAATTGCGGCCGCCCGCTGCAGGGCGGCCCGGCGGAGACACGGGACCAGGGGTTATCCGGGGCGCATGGCGAAGGACCACTTCAACTACCCGGCCCTCATGGACGCCGCGTTGCGCGGCATCGTCCGCAGCGTGATCGAACGCACCGCCGAACGCGGCCTGCCCGGCGCCCACCATTTCTACATCAGCTTCCGGAGCCAGTATCCCGGCGTCGAGGTGCCGGACTATCTGCGCGAGCGCTATCCGGAAGAGATCACGATCGTCCTCCAGCACCAGTTCTGGGGCCTGGAGGCGACCGACGAACATCTCGCCGTCACGCTCAGCTTCCGTGACATCCATGAGCGTCTGGTCGTGCCCTGGCCGGCCCTGACCGGTTTCGCCGATCCCGCCGTCAGCTTCGGCCTGCAGTTCGAGGCGCCGGCCGGGAGTGCCGCGGCCGAAGAGGCGCGGAACGGCGCCGACCAGCCGAAGGTCGTCCCGGCCAAGCCGGAGCAGCGCCCCGAGGCGTCGATGCACGCGCTGCCCGCGCCGGCTGCCGACGATGCCGGCGAGGAGGCGGCGAAGCCGCCACCTGGGCGCACCGGCGAGGTCGTGACCCTCGACGCCTTCCGCAAGAAGTGAGCGATCAGGGACGAGGCGACGCTGCCGGGGAGGCGAACCCCTGGACCGTCGGGCGTGCCGAGATCCGCTACGACAACCGCTGGATCCGCGTCACCCATCACGAGGTTCTGACGCCGGCCGGCACGCCCGGCATCTACGGCACCGTCCATTTCAAGAACATCGCGATCGGCATCGTCCCGATCGATGCCGAAGGCCACACTTGGCTTGTCGGCCAGTACCGCTTCCCGCTCCGAGCCTACAGCTGGGAGATTCCCGAGGGCGGCGGACCGCATGACGTCCCGCCGCTCGAATCGGCCATGCGCGAGCTGGTCGAGGAGACAGGGCTGGTCGCCCGTGCCTGGCTGCCGCTGCTGGAGATGGACCTCTCCAATTCGGTCTCCGACGAGCGCGCGATCGCCTATCTCGCCTGGGATCTGACCCAGGGCGCAGCCGCGCCCGAACCGACCGAGCAGCTGCGCCTGCGCCGCCTGCCGCTGCGCGAGGCATTCGCCCTCGCGCGGAGCGGCGCCATCCGCGATGCCCTCAGCGTCGCTGCCCTGCAGGCGCTGGAGCTGCGCTGGCGCGACGGGTCGCTGCCGCCCGCGCTCGGTGCGGTGCTGGGGCCTGCCTGACGCCGTCCTCTGCCGCCAGCGCATGGCGGACGACCTTCTTCATCAGGGTCGGGAGCGCGTGCTCCCCCAGCCGCGCGACGGCCGACCAGGAGCCGAGTTCCGGGGCAGGATCATCGGCCCGCGCCGCGAACAGGCGAATCTCGAGGCCGAAATGGGTGAAGCCGTGGGTGACGATCCCTGGCAACAGCTGCCAGTCGGCCGCCAGCGGCGCGACCGCGAGGGCGTCCGCCGGTTGCCAGGGCTCGGCGCGGAACGGCGAGGTCGGCACCTCCATCATGCCCCCCAGCAGGCCCTCGGCCGGACGTCGGCGCAACAGCACGGAACCATCGGGCGCGCGTAGCCAGAAGGCGACGCCGTGGCGCAGCGGCCGTTCCGGCTTGGGCAGCTTCGCAGGCAGGACGGCCGCGATCCCCTCGGCCGAGGCGAGGCAGGCCGGTTGCAGCGGGCAGATGATGCAGCGCGGCTGGCGCGGCGTGCAGATCGTGGCGCCGAGATCCATCATCGCCTGGGCGAAGTCGCCCGGCCGGTCGTCCGGCGTCAGCGTCGCCGTGGCGCTGCGGACCGCGGGCTTGGCGGTCGGCAGCGGTGTGCGGATCGCGAAAAGGCGGGCCACGACCCGCTCGACGTTCGCATCGACCACCGTCGCCTTGCGTCCGAAGGCGATGGCAGCCACGGCCGCGGCGATGTAGGCGCCGACCCCGGGGAGGGCGCGCAGGCCCTCCTCGGTATCGGGAAAGCGGCCGCCGCGGGCCGCCACGACGCCGGCCGCACGATGCAGGTTGCGCGCCCGCGCGTAGTAGCCGAAGCCCTGCCAGGCGTGGAGCACCTGGTCGATCGGCGCCGCCGCCAGCGCCTCGACGGAAGGAAAGCGGGCAAGAAAGCCTTCGAACGCGTTGGCTACGGCCGCCGCCGTCGTCTGTTGCAGCATCACCTCGCTGACCCAGACACGATAGGGATCGGCGACGGCGCCCGGCGGTGCGCGCCACGGCAGAACGCGGCGGTGGCGGTCGTACCAGTCGAGCAGGCGGCGCGGAACGTCGGGTGGCGCGACGTCGGGAGGGGCAGGCGCATTCGGCATCGTGGCGGACTATACTGTGCGCCTGTTCCGCCGGCTGTCAGGGAATCCGCCGACCCATGAAGGATGCGCGCAGTGCCGCCGGTCTGGCGCCGGTCGGCCGCATGGTCAACGGCCTCGCCCGCCCGGTCTTCGCCCGCTACGGCTTTGCCGTGGGGGCGATCCTGACCGAATGGCGCGCCATCGTCGGCGTGCCGCTGGCCGACCATGCCCAGCCCGAGCGGCTCGCCTTTCCCCGCGGGCAGCGGCGCGACGGCACCCTCCATCTGCGGGTCGAGTCGGCATGGGCACCCGAGGTGCAGCACCTGTCGCACCGCCTGATCGAGCGGATCAACGCCCATTTCGGCTTCCGGGCGGTGGCCCGCATCACGCTGCGCCACGCGGTCCTGGCCCCGGATCGCCAGCCGCTCCCGCAACCGCCCGCCGTGGCGCCGCCGCCGGAGGTCGAGGGCGCCTCCGAACTCGACCGGGCGCTGGCGGCGCTCGGCGCGGCGATGGCCGGGCGGGTCCGGCGGAAGGGCGGCTGAAGGGCCCTCGGTTGCCTGCATCCCGGGCCGGAACTATATTCGTCCCTCAATATCTCGTGGACCGGAGGTCGTCTTGCCGCGAATTGCAGTATTTCTGCGCTTCTGGGTGCTCCTGCTGGCGCCGCTCGTCCCGGTCGCTGCGGCCGCCCAGGCGCCGACCGTGGACGCGATGATGGAGGATCGGACGATCGGCAAGGCGGACGCTCCGATCACGATCTACGAATATGCCTCGCTGACCTGCGTGCACTGCGCGTCCTTCCACAAGGACACGCTGCCGAAGCTCAAGGAGAACTGGCTCGACACGGGCAAGGCGAAGCTGGTGTTCCGCGACTTCCCGCTCGACGGTCTCGCGCTGCGCGGGGCGATGATGGCCCGCTGCCTGCCCAAGGAGCGGTATTTCCCGGTCGTCGATATCCTCTTCAAGAATCAGGAGAGCTGGTCGCGCGCGCGCGATCCGCTGGCCGCGCTCTCGGGCATCGGCCGGCTCTCCGGCCTGTCGCAGGACGCGTTCGACGCCTGCATGAAGAACGAGGAGCTGCAGAAGGCCATCCTCGCGCGCGCCTTCGAGGGCCAGCAGCAGTACCGGATCGAGGCGACGCCGAGCTTCGTCATCAACGGCGAGCTGTTCCGCGGCGCGGCCTCGTACGAGGAACTCGACCGCGTTCTCCAGAAGGTCGCCTCCGGGAACTGATCCCGACATGGCGGACGGCAGCGCGCCGGCCGGTCCGCCGGAGGCCGGCCCACCCGAGGCCGGGCCCGGGTCCGGCCCCGACGGCGGGGGGCCGGGCCGCGCCTCGGTCAACTTCGCCAAGCTGCGCCTGGCCGGGTTCAAGTCGTTCGTCGATCCCACGGAGCTGTGGATCGAGCCGGGGATGACCGGCATCGTCGGCCCCAACGGTTGCGGCAAGTCCAACCTCGTCGAGGCCCTGCGCTGGGTGATGGGGGAGAACTCGGCACGCCGCATGCGCGGCGGCGAGATGGACGACCTCATCTTCGGCGGTACCACGGCGCGGCCGGCGCGCAATGTCGCCGAGGTGACCGTCCTCCTGGACAACCCCGCCCGCACCGGTCCGGCCCTCCTGGCCGAGGTGCCGGAGATCGAGGTCGCTCGCCGGATCGAGCGCGGGGGCGGCTCCATCTATCGGCTCAACGGCCGCGAGACGCGGCAGCGCGACGTCCAGACGCTCTTCGCCGACCTCGGCACCGGCCCGCAATCCTCGAGCCTCGTCAGCCAGGGCCGGGTCGGCGCGATCATCAACGCCAAGCCGGAGGAGCGCCGCGGCCTGCTGGAGGAGGCGGCCGGGATCGCCGGCCTGCACGCCCGCAAGCACGAGGCCGAACTGCGACTGCGTGCCGCCGAGCAGAACCTCGCCCGCCTCGACGATGTCCTGGCGACGCTGGACAGCCAGCTCGAGCAGCTGCGGCGGCAGGCCCGGCAGGCGACCCGCTATCGCAAGGTCGGCGAGCAGATCCGCCGCACCGAGGCGCTGCTGCTGCACCGGCAGTGGCTGGCCGCGACCGCGGACGAGAGGGCCGCGGAAGCGGCCCTGCACGCCGCCGGCCGGATCGTCGAGGAGCGGGCGGAGACGGCCACCCTGGCCGGGGGCCGCGAGGAGGCGACGGCAGAGGCGCTGCCCAAGCTGCGCGAGCGGGCCGGCGAGGCGCAGCTGCTGGTGCAGAACCTGGCCGTCGAGCGCCAGGCCCTGGAGGCCGAAGCCGCGCGGGTCGCCGCCGCCCGTGCCCAGCTCGCCGAGCGGCTGGCCCAGCTGACCGCAGACGAGCGGCGGGAGCGGGGGCTGGCCGGCGATGCGATCACTGCGCTCGGCCGCCTCGACACCGAGGCGGCCCAGAACCGCGCCGCCGGCGAGGGCGAGGCCGAGGTGATCGAGGCGGCGCTCCTCGTGCTGCGCGAGGCGAAGGAGGCGGTGGCCGAGCAGGATCGGCGGCTGGCCGAGGCGACGCAGCGGACGGCGGCCGAGGAAGCCCGCCGCGTCGCGCTGGAACGCCAGGCTGCCGCGGCCGGCGAGCGGCTGGCGCGGCTGCGGCGCGACGGCGAAGCGGCCGAACGCGAACGGAGCCAGTGGGCGGCTGCCGCGGTCGCCGAGGAGGCAATGGCGGCGGCGCGACGGTCCGTCGCCGAGGCGGAAGCCCTGGTCGAGGCCGAGCGGACACGGGCGGCCGAGGCGGCGACGGCCTGGAATGCGGCCGAAGCGGCACACGGTTCTCTGGCCCAGACGCTGCGCGCCGCCGAGGGGCGGCGTACCGAGTTCAATGCCGAGCGCACGGCGTTGGAGCGGCTGTTGACCCGGATGATGCCCGGCGGGCCGCCGATCGTCGACTTCATGTCGGTGCAGTCCGGCTTCGAGGCGGCGCTCGGCGCTGCCCTGGGCGACGATCTCGAGATCCCGATCGACGGCATCGGCGCCGCCCGCTGGACCGCCTACCCCCCCTATCCGGCCCCGCCCGCCCTGCCGGACGGCGCGGAGCCGCTGACGCGGTACCTTGTCGGGCCGCCGGCGATGGAGCGCCGGCTCGGCCAGATCGGGATCGTGACGGACCGCGATACCGGCGAGCGTCTTGCCCCTTCGCTGGCGCCCGGACAGCGCCTCGTCACCCGGGCGGGCGATCTCTGGCGATGGGACGGCGTCACGCTGGCCGCCGGGGCGCCATCCGCGGCCGCGCAGCGGCTGGGCCAGCGCAACCGTCTGGACGAGGTGACGCGGCTCTTCGCGGAGGCCGATGCCGATGCCCAGCGGCTGCGCCGCGAATCGGCCGAGGCCGACGCCGCCCGCCGGGCGGCCCAGCAGGCGGAACGCGCGGCGCGGGATGCCCAGTCGGCGGCGATGACCGCCTTCGCGCGCAGCCGCGACCGCCTGGCGACGCTGGAGCGCGAGGCGGCACAGACGGCAAGCCGGCTCTCGGCCGTCGTCGCGCGGCTCGAGCGGATCACGACCGAGACCGCGGAGGCCCAGGCCGCCGTCGATGCCATCGCGGCCGAGCGGGCGGCCCTTCCCGACACTCGTGCGGGCCGGGAGGAAGTCGAGCGCCTGCGCCGGCACCTGTCCGAACTGCGGCTGCAGCAGGCGGAACGGCAGAGCGCCCATGACCGGCTGGTCCGGGAGGCAGCCGCGCGGCGCGAACGGCTCGGCCGGATCGAGGCCGAACGCAAGGCGTGGCAGGACCGCAGCGAAGCCGCGGCGGCCCAGATCGCGACCCTGGTCGAACGCGCGGCGGCGGCGAGCGCCGAGGAGGCCGCGCTGGCCGACCGGCCGGGGGAGATTGCCCGCGAGCAGGCGGCTGTGGCGGACCGCGCGGACGCCGCGGCCGCCGCGCGCGCGGCGGCCGCGAGCGCCCTGTCGGCAGCGGAGGCGGAGCACGCCGAGGCGCAGCGCCGGGTCAAGGCGGCCGAAGCCGCGTGGTCCGCCGCGCGCGAGGAACGGGTGCGCGCGGAGGGCGCGCTCCAACATGCGGTCCATGCCCGCCTGACGCTGCTGGCGCGGATCCAGGAGCGCGTCGAGGCGCTGCCGGAGGATCTGCCGGCGCTGGCGGCGATCGAGGACGGGCAGCCGATGGCCGAGATCGCCGAGGTCGAGCGCCGCCTGGAGCGCCTGCTGCGCGAACGCGAATCGATCGGCCCGGTCAATCTCATGGCCGAGCAGGAGGCGATCGAGGTCGAGGCCCGGATCCATGGCCTGGTGACCGAGCGCGCCGACCTGACCGGGGCGATCCAGCGGCTGCGCCAGGGCATCGGTGCCCTCAACAAGGAGGGCCGCGAGCGCCTGCTCGGGTCGTTCGACAAGGTGAACCAGCACTTCCAGGAGCTGTTCGTCGGACTGTTCGGCGGCGGCCGCGCGCACTTGGCGATGACCGAGGCGGAGGATCCGCTGGACGCGGGTCTCGAGATCATGGCGAGCCCGCCCGGCAAGAAGCTCCAGGTCATGTCGTTGCTGTCCGGCGGCGAGCAGGCGCTGACCGCGCTCGCGCTGCTGTTCGCGGTGTTCCAGACCAATCCGTCGCCGATCTGCGTGCTCGACGAGGTCGACGCGCCGCTCGACGACGCCAATGTCGACCGCTTCTGCGCGCTGGTCTCCCGCATCGCGGCCGAGACCGGGACACGCTTCCTCGTCATCACCCATCACCGCATCACCATGGCGCGCATGGATCGACTGTTCGGCGTCACCATGGTCGAACGCGGCGTCTCGCAGCTGGTGTCGGTCGATCTTCAGGCGGCCGAGCGCATCCGGCGGACCGGCTGATCGCCCGGCGAGCGGGCTGCGACCGCATGCCGCGCTGCAGCATGCGGTCTGCGATCTTCCCGATATGTGAGCTCTTTCAAGAGCTTGCCCCGCCGGTTTTGACGCTTGACAGTCTCCGACCCCGTCCCTAGTGTCCGCGCGCCTCGGTGAGAAATCCTTCTCGTCCGAGCGGGGGGTGGTGCGCCGTCGTCCATGACAGAGCCCCGACGTTCCCTGTCGCTGAAGGAACTGGGTGATCGCGTCCGGCAGGCGCAGCACCGACAGGATCCCGGCGGGAGCGGCGGCGGGTTCGGGAATGGGCCGCGCTCGTCCCTCGGCTGGGCATTTCGCATCGGGGTCGACCTTGTGTCGGCCCTGGTCGTCGGAGTCGGCATCGGCTGGTTCCTCGACCATACCTTCGGGACGATGCCGTTGTTCCTGGTGCTGTTCTTCTTCCTCGGGGCGGCCGCCGGCGCGTTGAACGTGTGGCGGCTGGTGACGAGGATGGGCATGATGCCTGGTCCGGCGCCCGAGGCGGCGAAGGATCGGGGACCGGAGAAACCGCCCGGCCCTGAGGGCCGTGGTTGAAGGGGGGCCGAAGTGGCAGGACCGCTGGAACAGTTCGAGGTGAAGCCGCTGTTGCCGATCACGGTCGGCACCACCGATGCGTCCTTCACCAACGCCTCCCTGTTCATGGCGCTGGCGGTAGCCCTGGTCACCATCTTCGTCGTCGGCGGCATGCGCGGCCGGGCCCTGATCCCGGGACGATGGCAGGCGATGACGGAACTCGCCTACGAGTTCGTCGCGGGAATGGTAAGGGACAATGTCGGCAGCAAGGGCCGGCAGTATTTTCCCTTCGTCTTCTCCCTCTTCATGTTCGTGCTGTTCGGCAATCTCCTGGGGATGATCCCGTACAGCTTCACCTTCACCAGCCACATCATCGTGACGTTCGCGCTTGCCGCGGTCGTCTTCGTGCTGGTGACGGCGGTGGCGCTGGCGCGCCATGGACTGCACTTCTTCAGCTACTTCTTTCCCTCGGGCGCGCCCGTCGCGACCGCACCTCTCATCATCCCGATCGAGATCCTGTCCTACCTGTCGCGGCCGGTCAGCCTGTCGATCCGCCTCTTCGCCAACATGATGGCGGGCCATACGATGCTGAAGGTCTTCGCGATCTTCACGGTCGCGATGGGGGTGTTCGGGGTGCTGCCGCTGGCGGTCAACGTGGCCCTGATCGGCTTCGAAATCCTGGTGGCGATCCTGCAGGCCTATGTCTTCACGATCCTGACCTGCCTCTACCTCCACGACGCGATCCACCTTCATTGAGGCGCGCCCGGCGGGATGACCTCCCGCCGGGTACCATTCGCAACCGAAAATCCAGCCAAAGAGGAACTGAACAATGGAAGTCGCAGCCGCCAAGGCCATCGGCGCCGGTATTGCCGTCATCGCCCTGCTCGGTGTCGGTCTCGGCCTCGGCAACATCTTCTCGAACCTGATCACGGCCGTGGCCCGCAACCCGGCCGCCCGCGACCAGGTGTTCCCGATCGGCATTCTCGGCTTCGCGCTGACGGAAGCCGTGGCGCTGTTCGCGCTGCTCATCGCCTTCCTGATCCTGTTCACCTGAGAACGGTCCGGAGAGGGTTCACGCTGATGCGTGGTCGGTTCCTTTCGGCGGCCGTGGTCCTGGGCTCCGCCGTCGCAACTGCGGCGGTGGCGGCCGAGGGGCAGGCAACAAAAGCCGGTCTGCCGCAGCTCGATCCGTCGACGTTCGCGCCGCAGCTCATCTGGCTCGCCATCACGTTCGCGGCACTCTACTTCCTGATGTCCCGTGTGGCGCTGCCGCGCGTGGCCGAAGTGCTGGAGACGCGAGCCGACCACATCAACGACGATCTGCGCCGCGCCGAAGAGGCACGGACGGAGGCCGAAGCGGTGATGCAGGCCTACGAGAAGGCCCTCGTCGACGCCCGGAACAAGGCCCGGGCGGAAGCCGTGCAAGCCACCGATTTCGCCAAGCAGGCGGCCGAGGAGCGTGAGCGGGCCGCCGGTGCCACGCTGGCGCAGGAGGCGAGCGAGGCCGACGCGCGAATCACCCAGGCCAAGTCGGAAGCGCTCGGCCGGGTGCGCTCGGTGGCGGCCGAGGTGGCCGCAGCGGCGGCGAAGCGGCTCGGCGGCTTCGACGTCGATGCCGGCAAGGCGCAAGCAGCCGTCGACGCGACGTTCGGGGGACGTGCCTGATGTTCTCGAGTCCCGATTTCTGGGTGCTCGTCGCCTTCGTGATCTTCGTCGTCGCGGTCTGGAAGCCGGCCAGCAAGGCGATCCTGGGCGGTCTCGACGGGCACTCCGCCAAGGTCCGGGCCCAGCTCGAAGAGGCACGGAGCCTGCGCGAGGAGGCCCAGCGTATGCTGGGCGACTACCAGCGGCGCCAGGCCGAGGCACTGTCGGAAGCCGAAGCCATCGTCAGCCATGCCAAGGCGGAAGCCGAGCGCATCAAGGCACAGGCCGAGGCCGACCTGACGCAGCAGATCGCGCGGCGTCGCCAACTTGCCCTCGACCGGATCGCGCAGAGCGAGGCTCAGGCACTGGCCGAGGTGCGGGCAGCCACCGTCGACGCGGCCCTGGCTGCGACCCGGAAGCTGCTGGTCGAGAACCTCGATCGGCCGCGATCGGACGCCCTCATCGAGCAGGCGGCGGCCGAACTGCCGAAGCGGCTCCACTGACCGCGGACCCGACGGCACGGGCATGATCGACCGGGGCGGGCCGATGGCCCGCCCTTTCTATTCCGACCGTTCGAACCAATCGTGACCCGCGAGCGGCGACTGATGCTGGCCGTGGTGGCGGCCCAGGTCGGAACCCAGCTCGGCGCCTTCGCGCTCCCGGCGCTGCTGCCGTCCTACATGGCCCGATGGCATCTCGGGCCCGCCGAGGCGGGCTGGCTCGTCGGCATCTTCTATGCGGGCTACGTCGTCAGCGTGCCGGTGCTGCTGGCCCTGACGGATCGCTTCGCTCCCAGCCGCATCTACCTCGTCGGCGCCGGCCTGACGGCGTGTGCGCACCTCGGCTTCGCGCTCGCAGCCGACGGCTTCTGGGGAGCCTTCGCCTGCCGGATCGCGGCCGGGATCGGCTGGGCGGGCGCCTATATGCCGGGCCTCAAGATCCTCGCCGACCGTTGCGAGGGCGAGCGCCAGGCGCGGGCCGTCTCGTGGCACGCCGCCGGCGTCGGTGCCGCCAGCGCGCTCTCCTTCGGGGTGGCCGGAGGCATGGCGGCTCTGGCCGGACCGGACGCCGCCTTCCTTCTCGCCGGCCTGACGGCGTCGCTCGCCTTCGCCATCGCCCTCCTCGGGTTTCCGACGGCGCACCCTCCGCAGATACCGACGACGCGGCGTCTCCTCGACTACCGCCCGGTATTTCGCAATCGGCGGGCCATGGGGTGGATCGCCGGATATGCCGTCCACACCTGGGAGATGGCGGCGATCCGGGCCTGGGGCGTGACGTTCCTGGCGACGAGCTTCGCGGCGAGCGGCCAGGGCGGGCCCGGCGCGACCGCCGTCTTCACGGCGGCGGGGATCGCCGGCATCCTCTGCTCGATCGCGGGAAGCGAACTGGCGATCCGGATCGGTCGCGTCCGGCTGGTCACGACGGCCATGCTGGGGGCTGCCGCCATCGCCGCGACCGTCGGCTGGGTCGGTCTCGGCCTGCCCTGGCTGGCGGCGACGCTGGTCGTCGTATGGCTCGGCCTTGCCTATCTCGACAGTTCCGCTCTGACCGCAGGCACGGTGCAGGTGGCCGAGCGCGAATTGCGGGGTGCCACGATGGGCCTTCACAGCATGGCGGGCTATGCAGGCGGGCTTGTCGGGCCGATCGGGGTCGGGATCCTGCTGGAGGCGACGGCCGACGATCCGCAATTCGCCTGGTGGATCGGGTTCGCTCACCTCGCGCCGATCGGGCTGATCGGCCTCTGGCTCGTGCGGCGCCTGGGCCGGGCGTCCGGCCCGGGGGTCGTTCAGTAGGCGATCTGGCGGATCACGTCGGCGCGGATCTCGCGGCGGGCCTCGACCGGGATCATCCGGCCCGAACGGCGGCGGTCGTGGACCGCCGAGACATGGCCCGTCCGCTCGGCCAGTAGAAACCAGCGGAACGCCATGGCGGGATCGGCGGCGATCGCTTCCCCGTCCAGATAAAGCCGGCCGAGGAGATGGGCCGCGGCGGCGCTGCCCTGCACGGCTGCGGCGATCGCCCAGACGAAGGCTTCGGTCGGATCGCGCTCGATCCCCGTCCCGGTATGGAACATCTCCGCGACCGCCGTCTGCGCGCCGACATGACCCTGGCGCGCCGCGGCCAGGTACCAGCGGGCGGCTGCGGCGGGATCGGACGGGGTACCCAGGCCCTCCGCCAGCGCATAGGCGAGGCGATGCTGGGCCTCGCGATCGCCGCCGGTCGCCTGGGCCGTCCAGATCCGGACCGCTTCGGCATGGTCTCCGTGGCGCAGGACGCGGTCGGCCGCGTTGCGGTCGCCGACGACGGGGGCGGCGGAGACGACGAGGACGAAGATGGCGAGGATCCAGCGGGTCATGGCAGGCGCCCCAGGCAGGCGGAAACGTTACGCCCCTAGGTCGCACCACCCCTCCGGCAGGTTCATGGCCGGATCGCGGAATCCCGGCGGCAGCGGCTATCCGACCAGACGATCGGCCGCGGCGCCAAGGAAGAGGGCCCAGCCGACCCACCGGTTGGCCCGGAAATGCCGCTGGCAGTCGGCGGGATCGTCGATGGCGACCGTCGCCGCCTGGACCAGGAGCAGTACCGCCGCGACGGCCAGTCCGGTGGCATAGGGCCATCCCGCACCGGCAGCGGCGCCCGCGAGTGCGAAGAGGACGACTGCCACCGCATAGAAGACGAACAGCCACGGCCGCGTCCGGTCGCCGAGCGCGAGGGCCGACGACTTCACCCCGATCAGGGCGTCGTCCTCCTTGTCCTGGTGGGCGTAGATCGTGTCGTACCCGAGCGTCCAGGCGATGCCGCCGGCATAGAGCAGGAGCGCCGCTGCGGGCACGGCGTCGGCAGCGGCCGCCCAGCCGAGGATCGCCCCCCAGTTGAAGGTCAGCCCGAGGAAGAACTGCGGCCACCAGGTCAGGCGCTTCATGTAGGGGTAGGCGGCGACCAACCCCAGGACGGCGACCCCGAGCCAGACGGCGGTGGTCGTCAACTGCACCAGCACCGCCAGCCCGACGAGGCCCTGCACGGCGAGGAAGGCGAAGGCCTGGCGCACGGAGACCTCGCCGGCCGGGATCGGCCGCGTCCGGGTGCGGGCGACCTGCGCGTCGAAGTCGCGATCGACGATGTCGTTGATCGTGCATCCGGCGCCGCGCATCGCGACCGCCCCGACGGCGAACAGGACGAGCAGTCGCCAGTCGGGGGCCGAGCCCGGCGGGGCGGCCAGTAGGATCGCCCACCAGCCCGGAAACAGCAGCAGCCATGTGCCGATCGGGCGGTCGAGACGGGCCAGGCGGGCATAGGGTCGAAGCGCCGCGGGCAGCAGACGGTCGACCCAGCCGTCGCGGGCGATGTCGGCGGCGTCGGGGTGGCCGCGGCCCTCGGGGGCCAGGCGAGCGTCGGTCATGGCGCGAATGTGATCGGACGGGGCGCCCGACACAAGCCGCCAGACTTGTCCGATCCGACGCCCGGCGGCAGTATCCGCGCCCCGAAGCCGAGCCCGCCCCCCGCACCGGCCAGGCGCCCGCCGCCGCCATGACCGACCTGCCCCGCCCACAGACGCGCCTCTACGTCGCCGCCGACCTGGCGGGCGGTGGCGGGATCGCGCTGGACGAGGGGCAGGCGCATCAGGTGCGCTCGGTGCTGCGACTGGATGCCGGCTCGCATGTCGGCCTGTTCAACGGCCGCGACGGCGAGTGGCTGGCACGGATCGAGATGGTCGCCAAGGGACGGGTCGCCCTCCGGGTCGAGACGCAGACCCGGGCGCAGACGGCCGAACCCGACCTGTGGCTCGTCTTTGCACCGATCAAGCGCGCCCGCCTCGACTATCTGGCCGAGAAGGCGACCGAACTCGGCGTCTCCGCCATCTGGCCCGTGTTCACCCGTCACACCGCCGTGGACCGCGTCAATGCGGACCGGCTCGCGGCCAATGCGCGCGAGGCGGCCGAGCAGACCGGCCGGCTGTCGGTGCCGCGCGTCCTGCCGGCCACGGACCTGTCGCGGGCGCTGGCCGAATGGCCGGCCGACCGGCGTATCCTGCTGGGCGACGAGTCCGGCGCGGCGGCGCCGATCGGCGACGTGCTCGCCGCGACGGACCATGTCGGTGCCTGGGCCGTCCTGACCGGACCGGAGGGCGGCTTCGCCCGGGCGGAGCTTGACCGCCTGCGCGAACTGCCGTTTGTTAGCCCGGCCAGCCTCGGCCCCCGTGTGCTTCGCGCCGACACGGCCGCGATCGCCGCGCTGTCCGTCCTGCAGGCGCTGCGCGGAGACTGGCGACAGGGACGGCCGAGACATCCCCCGCCCGACTAGGGCCAGCATCGCACGTTCACGGGGGCCCCCTCCCGTCATCACCGAATCGATCCGTCAACGACCCCCTGGGAATAGACCCGATGGCTGCACCTCCCGCCGCGACCGGCGCACCGATCACGGACAAGCGCCAACTGGTCGAATACATCGCCGCCGGCAGCAAGCCGGCCGCTGCGTGGCGCATCGGAACCGAGCACGAGAAGTTCGTCTTCGCCCGCGACGACCTGCGGTCGGTACCGCACGAGGGACCGAGCGGCATCGGTGCGCTGCTGAACGGCCTGGCCGAGTTCGGTTGGGACCGGATCGAGGAAAAGGGCAACGTGATCGCGCTCGTGCGTGACGGGGCGTCGGTCAGCCTCGAGCCGGGCGGACAGCTGGAGCTGTCCGGGGCACCGCTGGAGACCATCCATCAGACCTGCGACGAGGTGCATACGCATCTCGAGGAGTGCCGGGCGGTCTGCGAGCGGTTGGGCCTCGGCATGCTGGGCCTCGGCTTCAACCCGAAATGGCGACGCGACGAGATCCCGTGGATGCCCAAGGGCCGCTACCGGATCATGCGCGACTACATGCCCAAGCGCGGTTCGCTCGGCCTCGACATGATGCTGCGCACCTGCACGGTCCAGGTGAACCTGGACTATGCGTCCGAGGCCGACATGGTGAAGAAGTTCCGGGTGTCCCTGGCGCTGCAGCCCGTGGCGACCGCCCTCTTCGCCAATTCCCCCTTCACCGAGGGCCGGCCGAACGGCTTCCGCAGCTTCCGCAGCCATATCTGGACCGATACCGATCCGGACCGCTGCGGGATGCTGCCCTTCGTCTTCGAAGATGGGTTTGGATTCGAACGGTATGTCGACTGGATGCTCGATGTGCCGATGTACTTCGTCTATCGCGACGGCGCCTATATCGACGCCAGCGGGCAGTCGTTCCGGGACTTCATCGCCGGTCGCCTCCCGGCCCGGCCGGGCGAAGTGCCGCTGATGAGCGACTGGGTCGACCACATGACGACGGCCTTCCCGGAGGTCCGCCTGAAGAAGTTCCTGGAGATGCGGGGCGCTGACGCCGGCCCCTGGGGCCGGCTCTGCGCCCTGCCGGCGCTCTGGGTCGGCCTCCTCTATGACCAGACGGCGCTCGACGCCGCCTGGGATCTCTGCCGCGACTGGACAACGGAAGAGCACGAACATCTGCGGGCGGCAGTTCCCCGCCAGGCGCTCGCCACGACCTTCCGGAACGAAACCCTGCGCGAGGTGGCTGGCCGGGTGCTCGCCATCGCCGAGGAGGGTCTTCGCCGGCGAGCCCGCATCAGCCGCGGCGGCGAGGACGAGACGGTGCACCTTCAGGCGCTGCAGACCATCGTCGCTCGCGGCCGCACACCCGCCGACGAGATGCTGGAGGCCTACGCAACGCGTTGGGCTGGCTCCGTCGACCCGGCCTACGTCGAGGAAGCCTACTGACGCCGCACCTGTGCCGGACGGCCGCGGGGGCCCCGCTGCAGCGGGCGGCGGGGCCCGATTCTGCGGCCTAGCAGGTCACCGCGCCCGGCGGGCAGACCCGGGTGACCGTCGCGGACGGCGGGACCACGACCGTGGCGCCGGGCTGCACCACCATGGGCGAGGGCTGGGGCTGGGCGGCGGGCGCCGGGTTGACCACCACGGTCCGCTCCTCGCCACCGCCGCAGGCCGCCAGCGCCAGCGGGGCGAGCAGCGCGAACATTCGCAGGCTACGCATTGCAACTCTCCTTTGCGGTTCGACGCAAGGTTCAACCGGCTTGTCTGCCGGGAGTTCCCGCGCGCTCGCGGCAGGCCGCCGTCAGGCCGGAGAGGTCGCCGAAGACGATCCGGGTGTGCGGCGCACGCACGCCGGCGAAGTCGTCGAAGCCCCGGTCCGTGGCGACGCCGCCAAGGCGGGCATAGAACCGCGCTGCGGCTTCGTTGCCGTCGAAGAGCCAGAGAAAGAGATTGCTCGCGCCGCGGATCCGGAAGGCTTCGGCCGCGGCGCCGAGCAGGCGGCGCCCCAGCCCGCCGCCGCGCATCTGCGGCTGGAGGTGGAGATTGTCGATGCAGGCGTCGTAGCCGTCTTCGCAGGGCATCCGCCCTGCCACGAAGCCGAGGATGCCCGCGCGGTCTTCCAGGACCAGCGCCAGCAGGGCTGGGTCCGCCGCGGTGAATGCGGCCTGCCAGTAGGCGAGGCGCTCGGCGTCGGCCAGGTCGTCGAGATAGCGGTCGGGTAGGATGCCGCGATAGGCCGCGCGCCAGCTGCGTGCATGAATGGCGGCGATGATCGGCGCGTCGGCCGACCTTGCAGGCCGCAGGATCGCGACGGCCTGCGGGGTGCCGGAACCCGGGAGCGGCTGCCCCGGGTCCGGCGATCGGCTCGCGATCAGGCCACGCGCTTCTTGGCGGCGGTCTTCTTCTTGGCGACCTTCTTCTTCACGGGCTTCTTCTTCTTGGCGGTCGCCGCCAGCTCCAGCGCCTTGGCGCTTTCGATCCCGGCGGGCTTTGCCGAGGGAAGGACGGGCGCCGCGGCCGCGGGCAGCGCGGTAGCGAGGAACACGCCGGCGACGGCCAGGGTCGCGGCGCGCAGAGACTTGGACAGCAGCATGGGGGTCACCTTCTGACGGTCGGCGCGGTCGCCAGATGTCGTGTTGCCGGCGCCAGACTCGACCGACATCGAGTATTACGCGGCCGTCCCTCCGACGGTCAATCCGTCGATCCGAAGGGTCGGCTGGCCGACCCCGACCGGCACCGACTGGCCGTCCTTCCCACAGGTGCCGACGCCGTCGTCCAGGCGCATGTCGTTGCCGATCATGCCGATGCGCGTCATCGCTTCCGGGCCGTTGCCGATCAGGGTCGCGCCCTTGACCGGGGCGCCGATGCGGCCGTTTTCGATGCGGTAGGCCTCGGTGCAGGAGAAGACGAACTTGCCCGAGGTGATGTCCACCTGGCCGCCGCCGAAATTGACCGCATAGAGGCCGTTGGGAACGCTGGCGAGGATCTCCGCGGGGTCATGCGACCCCGACAGCATGACCGTGTTCGTCATCCGCGGCATGACGACATGGGCGTGGCTCTCCCGCCGGCCGTTGCCGGTGGGCCGAACGCCCATCAGGCGCGCGTTCATGCGATCCTGCATGAAGCCCACCAGGATGCCGTCCTCGATCAGTACCGTCCGCCCGCTGGGCGTGCCTTCGTCGTCGACCGTGATCGAGCCGCGCCGGTCGGGCATGGTTCCGTCGTCGACCACCGTCACGCCCGGCGAAGCGACACGTTGTCCTACCATTCCGGAGAAGACCGAGGTCCGCTTGCGGTTGAAATCGCCCTCCAACCCATGCCCGACCGCCTCGTGCAGGAGCACGCCGGGCCAACCGGGACCCAGCACCACGGTCATCTCGCCGGCGGGCGCCGGCACCGCCTCGAGATTGACCAGGGCCTGGCGCAGCGCCTCGTCCGCCTGCAGCCGCCAGGCCGCGGGATCGATGAAGCTGGCATAGGGCAACCGTCCGCCGACCCCGTGGCTGCCGGCCTCCATCCGGTCGCCGTCGCCGACCACGACCGAGATGTTGAGCCGGACCAGGGGGCGGACGTCGGCGAAGTGCGAGCCGTCGGGACGGATGATCGAGACGGCCTGCCACGAACCGGTCAGCGAGGCCGACACCTGACGCACGCGGGGATCGCGGGAGCGGGCATAGGCGTCGATCTCGGCCAGCAGCTTCACCTTGTCCGCGAACGCGACCTGGGAGAGCGGATTGAAGTCGCCATAGAGCGAGCGGTTGGTTCCGGCGGGTGGGGCTGCGATCGTCCCGACATGGCCGCTGCGCACGGCGCGCACCGTCTCGCCGGCCCGGCGGATCGCCGCCTCCGACAGCTCGGCCGCATGCGCGTAGCCGGTCGCCTCCCCGGCTACCGCCCGCAGTCCGAAGCCCTGGCTCGTATCGAAGCTCGCGGTCTTCAGCTTGCCGTCGTCGAAGGTCAGGCCCTCCGACTGGCGGTGTTCGAGGAAGAGTTCACCATCGTCCATGCCCTGCAGCGCGTCGGCTACGGCATGTCCGACCCGGTCGGGATCCATTCCGGTGCGGGCGAAGAAGAGATCGTCTACGACGGCGCGATCGGACATGGCGAATTTCCCGGGGCTGAAGGCGGCATGACGGTTCGAACAGATATCGGACCCGCCCCTTCCGCGGTCAACCACGCGGGCCGCCAAAGGGTCGGATCCGTGGCTCGGCGCGGCCGCGGCCGCGATGCGACATTCGGCCGCATCATGTTGATTTCATGGAAGAAACATGGAATTCGGACCCTCGGCCGAGGGCGCTCCGGGCGCCAGGGTTGAGACGGCCCCGGGTTGGGTGTACGGTCCGCGCGAACTGCGGGCCGGAGGCATCCGGCGAGAAGTTCGTCCCGCGCCGATGGGCCCGCGCGGGCATGCGGAACGAGGCGCACGAGATGAAGTTTTGGGGCAAGCTGGCCGCACTGGCGGCGACGTTCTGCATGGTCGGTGCCGGACTGGCGGTTGCCGAACAGCCGACTCCCTGGGCGCTGGGCTTCCAGTCCCCGGCGACGCCGGTCAAGGAAGCCATGGCCGGCTTCCACGACATGCTGCTCGTGATCATCACGCTGATCACGATCTTCGTGCTGGCGCTGCTGGCGTATGTCGTCCTGCGCTTCCGGGCGGACCGCAACCCGAACCCGTCCAAGACGACCCACAACACCCTCATCGAGGTGGTGTGGACCGTGGTTCCGGTGCTGATCCTGGTGATCGTGGCGATCCCCTCGTTCCGGCTGCTCTATTTCCTCGATCGTAACCCCGACGCCGAGATGACGATCAAGGTCGTCGGCCATCAGTGGTACTGGGCCTACGAGTATCCCGACCAGGACGGGATCAAGTTCGACAGCTACATGATCCAGGAAGCCGACCTGAAGGAGGGCCAGAAGCGCCTGCTCGAGGTCGACAACCGGCTGGTCCTGCCGGTGGGCACGACGATCCGGGTTCTCGTGACCGGCAACGACGTGATGCACAGCTGGTTCATTCCCTCCCTGGGCGTCCAGAACTACGCCTTCCCCGGGCGCACCAACGAGACCTGGATCCGCCTCGAACGCGAGGGCGTGTTCTACGGCCAGTGCAACCAGATCTGCGGCGTCAACCACGGCTTCATGCCGATCGCCATCGAGGGCGTGTCGAAGGAGGCGTTCCAGCGCTGGGTCGGCGAGGCGAAGAAGAAGTTCGCGCACGCAGGGCCCGCGCCGGTGCAGATCGCCCGCGCCGCCGAATAGCCCGCCCCCGCAGCCCTGCCTTCCCCGCGAGGAACCGCGCCATGGCGACCCATCCCGCTTCCGCTCATTCCGACGATCATGCGCACGACCATCCCCACGGCTGGCGACGCTACCTCTATTCGACGAACCACAAGGATATCGGCACCCTCTACCTGATCTTCGCCGTGGTCGCCGGCCTCATCGGCATGCTCATGTCGGTCGTGATCCGGATGGAGCTGCAGGCGCCGGGTGCCCAGGTGCTGGGCGGCAATCACCAGCTCTACAACGTGCTGATCACGGCCCACGGCCTGATCATGGTGTTCTTCTTCGTCATGCCGGCGCTGATCGGCGGGTTCGGCAACTGGTTCGTTCCGCTGATGTGCGGCGCGCCGGACATGGCCTTCCCGCGCATGAACAACATCAGCTTCTGGCTGCTGATTCCGGCCTTCCTGCTGCTGATCGGCTCGGCCCACTTCCAGGGCGGCGCCGGCGTCGGCTGGACGATCTACCCGCCGCTGTCGAGCGTGCCCTACCATTCGGGCCCGGCGATCGACATGGCGATCCTGTCGCTGCATATCGCCGGCGCTTCCTCGATCCTGGGTGCGATCAACTTCATCACGACCATCTTCAACATGCGCGCGCCGGGCATGACCCTGCATCGGATGCCGCTGTTCGTCTGGTCGGTGCTGATCACGGCCTTCTTGCTGCTGCTGTCGCTGCCCGTGCTCGCCGGCGCGATCACGATGCTGCTGACCGACCGCAATTTCGGCACCCACTTCTTCGATCCGGCCGGCGGCGGCGACCCGGTCCTCTTCCTCCACCTCTTCTGGTTCTTCGGCCATCCGGAGGTGTACATCCTGATCCTGCCGGCCTTCGGCATCATCAGCCACATCGTGTCGACCTTCTCGCGCAAGCCGGTCTTCGGCTATCTCGGGATGGCGTACGCGATGGTCTCGATCGGCTTCGTCGGCTTCGTCGTGTGGGCGCACCACATGTACACGGTCGGCCTTGACGTCGACACGCGCGCCTATTTCACGGCGGCGACCATGGTCATCGCGGTCCCCACCGGGGTGAAGATCTTCTCCTGGATCGCGACCATGTGGGGCGGCTCGATCGATTTCCGCACGCCCATGCTGTGGGCGGTCGGATTCATCTTCCTGTTCACGGTGGGCGGCGTGACGGGCGTCGTGCTGGCGAATGCCGGAATGGACGTCGCGCTGCACAACACCTACTACGTCATCGCGCACTTCCATTACGTCCTGTCGCTCGGCGCAGTGTTCGCGATCTTCGCCGGCTTCTACTACTGGATCGGCAAGATGAGCGGCCGCCAGTACCCGGAGACGCTGGGCAA
The DNA here is from genome assembly GCA_006738865.1 of Allostella sp. ATCC 35155. Taxonomy (GTDB): domain Bacteria; phylum Pseudomonadota; class Alphaproteobacteria; order ATCC43930; family Allostellaceae; genus Allostella. Next base: position 4,953,599 of record AP019701.1, on the reverse strand, counting down.
GATCCACTTCTGGATGACCTTCATCGGCGTCAACCTGACCTTCTTCCCGATGCACTTCCTCGGGCTGCAGGGCATGCCTCGCCGCATCCCGGACTATCCCGACGCGTTCGCCGGCTGGAACCTCGTCGCCTCCATCGGTTCCTACATCGCCGGCCTCAGCGCGGTTCTCTTCCTCTACATCGTCTGGAAGACGCTGACCTCGGGCGAGCGCGTGGGCGCGAATCCCTGGGGCCCCGGAGCGACCTCCCTGGAGTGGACGGTGCCTTCGCCGCCGCCGTTCCACACGTTCGAGGATCCGCCGCACATCACCGCCTCCGCGGGCGGCCATTGAGCCGGCGGACATCCGGGTCGAGGGCGAACGGTGACTGACGTCACGAGCCAGGCGACGAGCCGCGCCCCTGTCGCATCCGCGGCGGGGGTCGGCGACTTCGTCCAGCTGATGAAGCCGCGGGTGATGTCGCTCGTGGTCTTCACCGGCTTGGTCGGCCTGCTCGTCGCGCCGGGCGATCTGCATCCCCTGCTCGCCGGCGTGGCGCTGCTCTGCATCGCGGTTGGTGCCGGCGCGTCCGGCGCCATCAACATGTGGTACGACCGCGACATCGACGCGGTCATGCGGCGCACGCAGTCCCGCCCGGTCGTGACCGGCCGGGTGCCTGCCGAGGAAGCGCTCGCGTTCGGCGTCGCGCTGGCGGCCGGCTCGGTGCTGGTGATGGGGCTTGCGGTCAACTATGCCGCCGCTGCGCTGCTGGCGCTGACCATCGGCTTCTACGTCTTCGTCTACACGATCTGGCTGAAGCGCCGCACGCCGCAGAACATCGTCATCGGCGGCGCGGCGGGGGCGTTTCCGCCGATGATCGGATGGGCAGCGGTCACGGGCGACGTGTCGCTCTTTCCGGTGCTGCTGTTCGCGATCATCTTTTTCTGGACCCCGCCGCACTTCTGGGCGCTGGCACTCTATCGTTCGGGCGACTACGAGCGGGCCGGCGTGCCGATGCTGCCGAACGTGGCGGGCGCGCGCGAGACGCAGCGCCAGATTCTGCTCTACACGCTGGTCCTGGTGCCGGTCACCCTCGCGCCCTGGCTGCTGGGATTTGTCGGGCCGCTGTATGGCGGTGTCGCGGTCGTGCTCGACCTCCTGTTCGTGCTGGGTGCGCTCCGCGTGATGCGGGACCAGAGCGACCGGTCGGCGATGCGGCTCTTCGCCTTCTCGATCCTCTATCTCTTCCTTCTCTTCGCCTCGGTCCTTCTCGACCGTGGCGTCGCCACGCTGTAATGGCGGCCGTGGCCATGACCCCCGAGGATCGGCGCCGCCGCCGCGTCCGGAACCTGGCGATGCTGGCCGTTCTCGCCGGGCTCGTCGTGCTGTTCTACGCCGTCACCATCGTACGGATGGGCAAGCTGTGACCCGCCACGGCCGCACCGCGCTCGTGCTCACGGGTGTCGTCTTCGTGATGATCGGAGCATCGTTCGCCGCGGTGCCGCTCTACGAGATGTTCTGCCGCGTGACCGGCTTTGCCGGCACGCCACTGCGCGCGGACGCCCCCAGTCCCGCAGCCGTCGGCAAGTCGGTGACGGTGCGCTTCTCCGGCACCGTCCAGAGCCAGCTGCCATGGCGGTTCGCGCCGGAGACGCCGACCATGACCCTGCGCATCGGCGAGAACGGGCTGATGGCGTTCCGGGCGACCAACATGTCCTCGCAGCCGATGGTCGGCACCGCGACCTTCAACGTCACGCCGGAGAAGGCCGCCCCCTATTTCGCCAAGACGGCATGCTTCTGCTTCACCCTGCAGAAGCTCGAACCCGGCGAATCCGTGGACATGCCCGTCGCGTTCTTCGTGGACCCGGCCATCCTCGACGATCCGGGCACCCGGGACATCCACAACATCACCTTGTCCTACACATTCTTCCGGGCGGCCGCCGATCCGGGCAAGCAGGCCGCCATCTCCGGTACGGCGCCCGCGGCGACCGTCGCCAACTGAGCGCAGACAACGACATCTTCGAGCGGGAAGAGCCCATGGCCAACAACGCCCACGCCAAGACCCATCCCTATCATCTGGTCGATCCCAGCCCGTGGCCGTTCTTCGGGTCGATGGCCGCATTGTGGCTGGCCGCCATGGCGCTGCTTTTCATGCATCCGGAGATGCTGGGCGAAGGGATGGCCGAGGGCATCCGCTCGCTCGGTGCCTGGAAGGTCGTGCTCGGTGTCGCGCCGGTGCTGCTGGTGATGGGCCTGTGGTGGCGCGACGTCGTCCGGGAGGGGGAACATCAGGGGCATCACACCCCCGTCGTGCAGCTCGGCCTGCGCTACGGCATGGTCCTGTTCATCGCCTCCGAGGTGATGTTCTTCGTGGCCTTCTTCTGGGCCTTCTTCGACGCCAGCCTCTACCCGCGCGAGGCGATCGGCGGCATCTGGCCGCCGGCGGACATCCAGACCTTCGACGCTTTCGAGCTGCCCTTCCTGAACACGCTCATCCTGCTGCTGTCCGGCTGCACGGTGACCTGGGCGCATCACGAGCTGATCGAGGGGAACCGCCAGAAGGTGCTGCAGGCGCTCGGGATCACGGTGCTGCTGGGGCTCTTCTTCACGGGCCTGCAGGCTTACGAGTACAGCCACGCGGCCTTCGGTTTCCGCCAGAACATCTATTCCTCGACCTTCTACATGGCGACCGGCTTCCACGGTTTCCACGTCATCGTCGGGACGATCTTCCTGGCCGTCTGCTGGTACCGGGTGTGGCTCGGTCACTTCAAGCCGCACCATCATTTCGGCTTCGAGGCGGCGGCCTGGTACTGGCACTTCGTCGACGTGGTCTGGCTGTTCCTCTTCATCTGCATCTACTGGTGGGGCGCCTGAGCACGCCGCCCTCCCCGACATCGGCGGGCCTCGCCGGACGCTGTCCGCGCTGCGGCCGGGGCCCGCTCTTCCAGGGTTTCCTGTCGGTCCGGGATCGTTGCCCGGTCTGCGGCCTGGATCTCTCCCGCCACGATTCCGGCGACGGCCCGGCCGTGTTCGTGATCCTGATCCTGGGTGCGCTCGTGGTCGGGCTCGCGCTCTGGGTCGAACTTCGCTGGCAGCCGCCGCTCTGGGTGCACGCGGCATTGTGGACCCCGTTCACCATCGGCACGGCGCTGCTCATGCTGCGGCCGTTGAAAGGCGTCATGGTCGCGCTCAACTATCGGCATCGCATGGCCGACCCGAACTGCTGAGGCGCATGATGCCCGACCGTTGGCCCTTCCGGTTCCGCCCGCAGCGCGGCCCGACGCTGGTCGTCATCCCCTGCCTGCTGATCCTGCTCGGACTGTCGTTCTGGCAGCTCCAGCGGCACGAGTGGAAAGCCGCGCTCATCGCCGAGCGGGAAGCGCAAATGGACGCGCCGGCGTTGCTGCTGCCAGCGCGGATCGCGGAGCCGCAGGTGCTGTCCTTCCGCCATGTCCGTGCCGAAGGGGTGTTCCGGCACGACCAGGAACTGCACGTCGTGGCCGTCTCGCGGCGCGGCAACGACGGGTATCAGATCGTCACGCCGCTAGAGCGGGCCGAGGGGCCGCCGGTGCTCGTCAATCGGGGATGGGTTCCCAAGGATCGCCGCGATCCCGCCAGCCGTGCGCCGGGACAGCTCGCCGGCCCCGTCGCGATCGACGGCATCGCCCGCGTCAATCAGGTCCGCACCGGCTGGCTGTCCGGTCTCATTCCCGACAACCAGCCCGACCGGAACCTGTGGTTCACGATGGACCTGCCGGCGATGGCGGCCGCCCTGCGACTGCCGGAAGTCGCGCCCGTCTATATCGAGGCGGGTGACACGGCCAATCCCGGTACCTATCCGCTGGGCGGGCAGACCCGGGTCAGCCTGCCCAACGACCACCTGCAATATGCGGCGACCTGGTTCCTGCTGGCGATCGCGCTGGCCGTGATCTACGTCGTGTATCACCGTCCGAAGCCGTCCCCGGAATAAAGGCTGCCCGGCGGCGCTTGACGCCGACGGCGAAATTCGCGCAAGCCGGGCCATGACCCCATTCGATCGACTCTGCAGCCGGTTCCGCCGCATCGCCATCCTCGAGGAGGCGGTCGGCATGCTCTACTGGGATACGGCCGCCATGATGCCGCCGGGCGCGGCGGACGGCCGCTCCGAACAGCTCGCCACGCTGCGTGAGCTGGCCCACGCCATGCTGGTGGCGCCGGAGACGGCGGACGAACTGGCGGCCGCCGAAGCGCTTGCACCGGACGAGGACCCGCGCCGGGCAATGCAGCTGGCGCTCATGCGCCGCCGCTGGCGCCGCGCGGTCGCCCTGCCGTCGGCCCTCGTCGCCGAGCTGTCGCGCGCCCGGTCGCGCTGCGAGACGGCCTGGCGATCGGCACGAACGGAGAACGATTACGCGATCGTCGCGCCGACGCTGGCAGCGCTCCTGGATCTGGTTCGGGAAGAAGCCGCAGCCCTCGGGTCGGCGCTCGCGCTCGCGCCCTACGACGCCTTGCTCGATGGCTATGAGCCCGGGCTTCGCGCGGCCGACTGCAACCGCATATTCGAGCGTCTGGAGGAGTTCCTTCCGGCGCTGCTCGATCGGGTGATGGCGCTGCAGGACGAACAGCCGGCGCCGCTGTCCTTGGCTGGTCCGTTTCCCGTGGAACGTCAGGCCGCCTTTGCGCGCGAACTGATGGCGAACATCGGGTTCGATTTCGACCATGGCCGCCTGGATACGTCCGCGCACCCGTTCTGCGGCGGCAGCCCGGACGATGTGCGGATTACGACACGCTATGACGAGGGCGACTTCCTGAAGGCGATCATGGGCGTGCTGCACGAAACCGGGCATGCGCTCTATGAGCGGGGCCTGCCGGCCGATCTCCGGCGCCAGCCGGCGGGCGAGGCCCGCGGGATGGCCGTGCACGAGAGCCAGTCGCTGGTCCTGGAGATGCAGGCGTGCCGCAGCCGGGAGTTCACGGGCTGGATGGCGCCTCGCGCGGAGGCGGCGTTCGGCGGGACGGGCGACGCCTGGAGCGGGGGCAACCTGCATCGCCTCGTCACGCGGGTCGATCGCGGACTGATCCGGGTCGACGCGAACGAGATCGCCTATCCCCTCCACGTCATCCTGCGGTTCCGTCTCGAACAGGCGCTGCTCGCCGGCGACCTGCCCGTCGCCGACCTGCCCGGTGCCTGGAGCGACGGCATGGCGTCGATGCTCGGCGTACGCCCGGCGGACGATCGCGCAGGATGCCTGCAGGACATCCACTGGTACGATGGCGGCTTCGGCTATTTCCCTACCTACACGCTGGGCGCCATGATGGCGGCGCAGCTCTTCGCGGCAGCCGAGGCGGCCGAGCCCGACCTCCGCCGGCACCTGGGGGCCGGCGATTTCCGGCCCCTGGTCGGGTGGCTCCGTCGCCATGTCCACGGCCATGGCGCGCTGCTGTCGTGGGACGAGATCCTGCGCCGCGCAACCGGCAAGCCCTTGGATGTCGCCGTGTTCCGCCGCCATCTGGAGCGGCGCTATCTCGACGAGCACCGGCCTCGGACCGCGTGAGCCGCACGGATCGCGGGGATGGCCGGCTTGCGGCGGCGGAGGCCGGTCGCTAGGGTGGCAGGCTCGCGACGAACGGAGCATTCCCGACTTGCGCTACGTCAGCACCCGCGGCGCCGCGCCGGCGCTCGCCTTCGACGACGTCCTTCTCGCCGGCCTCGCCCGCGACGGCGGCCTCTATGTGCCGGAGGCGTGGCCCGTCCTGACCGCGGACGACCTGCGGTCGCTCGCCGGCTGCGACTATGCCGAGACCGCGACCCGCGTCCTCGCGCCGTTCGTCGACGGAGCCATCGCCGAGGACGACCTGGCAGCCATCGTCGCCGACGCCTATCGCGATTTCGCGCACGCCGCCGTCGTGCCGCTGAAGCAGCTCGGGCCGAACCAGTGGCTGATGGAACTCTTCCACGGGCCGACCCTCGCCTTCAAGGATCTGGCGCTGCAGGTGGTCGGGCGGCTGTTCGACCATGTGCTGGCGCGCCGCAGCCGGCGCGTCACCATCGTCGGAGCCACGTCGGGCGACACCGGATCGGCCGCGATGGAAGCCTGCCGCGACCGTGCGGCGATCGATGTCTTCATCCTCTTTCCCGAGGGCGAGCGCGTCTCCGAGGTGCAGCGGCGTCAGATGACGACGATCGACGCACCGAATGTCCACGCCATCGCGGTACGCGGCACCTTCGACGACTGCCAGGATCTCGTGAAGGCGATGTTCAACGACATCCCGTTCCGGGATCGTCACGGGCTGTCGGCGGTGAACTCGATCAACTGGGCCCGCATCGCGGCCCAGGTCGCCTACTATGTCTGGGCTGCGGTGGCCCTGGGTGCACCCGGCCGGGGCATCTCCTTCGCGGTGCCGACGGGGAACTTCGGCAACGTGCTGGCGGCCCATGCCGCGCGCCACATGGGACTGCCGATCGTGGACCTTGCGATCGGCACCAACCGCAACGATATCCTGGCTCGCTTCCTCGAGACCGGCAGTCTTTCCATCGGCACCGTCGAACCCAGCCTCAGCCCCAGCATGGACATTCAGGTGTCGAGCAACTTCGAGCGCCTGCTGTTCGAACTCCATGATCGGGACGGCACCGCCCTGGCGCGCGCCATGGCCGACTTCCGGCGCGACGGAACCCTGACGCTGAGCCCGGAGCAGTGGCGGCGCGCACGGGCCGGTTTCGCCGGGCATCGCCTGGACGATGCAGGCACGCTCGCCGAGATCCGGCGCGTCTGGGAGACGACGGGCGAGATCATCGACCCGCACAGCGCGATCGCGGTGTCGACCGCCCGGGCCTGCCACGCCGATCGCTCGGTGCCGATGGTGGCGCTGGCGAGCGCGCATCCGGCCAAGTTCCCCGATGCCGTCGAGCGCGCGACCGGCATCCGTCCGCGTCTGCCGGAACGTCTGGCCGATCTGCTGGAGCGGCCGGAGCGGATGACGGTGCTGCCCAACGACCTCGCGGTCATCGAGGCCTTCGTGGCCGACCATAGCGAGCGCGTCGCGGCATGACGGTGCGCATCACGACACTGCCGGGCGGCCTGCGCATTGCCACGGACCGGATGGAGGGCGTCGCCACCGTCTCGCTCGGGGTCTATGTCGACGCGGGCGCCCGCAACGAGCCGGCGGCGATCAACGGCGTCGCCCATTTCCTCGAGCACATGGCATTCAAGGGCACCGAACGGCGTTCGGCCCGCGCCATCGCCGAGGAGATCGAGGCCGTCGGCGGCCATCTCAACGCCTACACCGCGCGCGAGCAGACCGCCTACTACGCGAAGGTCCTGAAGGACGACGTGCCGCTGGGGCTCGATATCCTGGCCGACATCCTGCAGCATTCGACCTTCGATCCGGCGGAGTTCGACCGCGAGCGGCAGGTCATCCTGCAGGAGATCGGGCAGGCGGAGGACACTCCGGACGACATCGTCTTCGACCATTTCCAGGCGACGGCCTATCCCGGGCAGGCCATGGGACGGCCCGTGCTCGGCACGGTGGAGACGGTGTCCGAACTGCCGCGCCGGGCGCTCGTCGACTATATGCGCGGCCACTATCACGCCCCGGCGATGGTCGTGTCGGCCGCGGGCGCCATCGATCACGACCAGCTGGTCGACATGGCGGCGCGGGCCTTCACCGCCATCCCGAGCGAGCCGGCGCCCGGCGTCGAGCCCGGGCAGTATGCGGGCGGGGACTTCCGCGAGGAGCGCGACCTCGAACAGATTCACCTCGTGGTCGGCTTTCCGGGGGTGTCCTACACCGACCCCGACCACCATGCCATGCAGGTGCTGGCGACGCTGCTCGGCGGTGGCATGTCCTCGCGCCTGTTCCAGGAGATCCGCGAGAAGCGCGGGCTGGTCTACTCGATCTATGCCTTCAGCTCCTCCTTCCATGACGGCGGGATCTTCGGCGTCTATGCCGGCACCGGCGAGCGGGAGGTCAAGGAACTCGTCCCCGTCCTGTGCGACGAGGTGCTGGCGATCGGCGGCCGGCTGGAGCCCGGCGAACTGGCGCGCGCCAAGGCGCAGCTTCGCGCCAGCCTGCTGATGTCCCGGGAGAGCACTTCGAACCGGGCCGAGAGCCTGGCCCACCAGCTGCTGGTGCATGGGCGAGCGATCTCCACCGAGGAGACCCTGGCGCGACTCGATGCGGTGGATGCCGACTCGGTCGCCCGCGTGGCGTCGCGTCTGCGCGCGGGCCGGCCAACCGTCGCGGCGATGGGGCCGATCGGTGCCGTGGAGCCGTTCGAGCGCATCGCCGACCGTCTGGCTGCCTGAGCACGGGCACAATGACGGCCCGGGCCGGCAATGGATCGACGGGCGGCGGCGCCGGTCCCGCCGTCCGGGCCCGCACCCGGCCCGCGCCCGGTCGTCTCGAACGCTGGCTCGAACCGTTTCTCGGCGAGGCCCATACCACCACGCTGGCGGGCGATCGGGTCTATCTCCGTCCACCCCGCGGCGCCGACTACGAACACTGGGCCGACGTGCGCTCGCGCTCGCGGGCGTTCCTCGCCCCGTGGGAGCCGACCTGGCCGGACGATGCGCTGACCCGCGCGGCCTATCGCCGGCGGCTCGCCGCCTACGGCGTCGATTGGCGCAAGGATGCGGGCTACAACTTCTTCGTGTTCGGTCGTGGCGATGACGCCCTGCTGGGCGGCATCGGCCTTGCCAATGTCCGGCGCGGCGTGGTGCAGAGCGCCAGCCTGGGCTACTGGATGGGCGTCGCCCATGCGGGCCAGGGCTACATGACCGAAGGCCTGAGCGCCGTCCTCGCCTTCTCCTACCAGCGGCTTCACCTGCACCGGCTGGAGGCGGCCTGCCTGCCCTCCAACATGGCAAGCCGGCGCCTGCTCGCCAAATGCGGCTTCCGGGAGGAGGGCTATGCCCGGAAGTACCTCTGCATCAACGGCATCTGGCAGGACCATGTGCTGTTCGGCCAGCTGGCCGAGGAATGGCGCCTGCAACGCTGAGTGCCGCCGCCCGGGCGGTCATGCGTGGCCGGCCTCGCTGGAGAGCATCGTGAGATCGATCCCCAGGCGCTGGAGCGCGCGCTCCCAGATCTGCTCCAGGGCCGTGCCGAAGACGAGTTCCTCGTCCGCCGGAACCTGCAGCCAGCCGTTCGCGTGAATCTCCTCGTCCAGCTGACCCGGCCCCCAGCCGGCATAGCCGAGCGCCATCAGGGCGCATTTGGGCCCTTCGCCGGCGGCGATCGCCTTGAGCACGTCCATGGTCGCGGTCAGCGATACCCGCTCGTCGATCTGCAGCGTTCCCTCGTAGACGTGGTCGGCCGAATGCAGGACGAAGCCGCGGCCGGTCTCGACCGGCCCGCCGAAATGGACCGGCATGCGCTCGGTCGCTGCCGACCCCTCGAGGGAGAGCTGGCCCATCAGCTCGGAAACCGTCAGCGCGCCCAGCGGCTTGTTGACGACGATCCCCATCGCCCCGCCCTCGCTGTGGGCGCAGAGATAGATCACCGACTTCTCGAAGCGCGGGTCGCCGATGGTCGGCATCGCCACCAGAAGATTGCCGGTCAGGTACCCCGGCTCCGTGTCGTGCGCGGTCATCGCCCTGTCTCCCTGCATCCCGGCGAAACGGCAGTGAGTGCGCTAGAGATATGGCGATCCGTCGCGGTCGGCAAGACGCCAGCCGCCGGCCGATGCGCGGCCGTGACGCAGCCCTTGCCGCCCCCGCCCACGGGATTGTGACTCCCGTCTTCTCGTGCCTCGCTCATATTCCTTGTCCATGGTCGCAATCGTTCAGCACATCTTGCGGATGCTCGGCAGCGTCGCCGCCCTGGCTGTCCTTGCCGCGGCGCCGGCTGCCGCGGACACCGCTTCGCCGTGGGACCGTACGGAGCAGACGGCGGTCCGCCTGGTGTCGGCGGTCACGGCAACGGGCGGCAGCGAAACGCTGTCGCTCGGACTCCAGTTCCGGATGGAGCCGGGCTGGAAGGTCTACTGGCGCTCGCCCGGATCGGGCGGCTTGCCGCCGACCATCGACTGGAGCGGCTCGGAGAATGCCGGCGAAGCGCGGATTCTCTGGCCGGCGCCGAAGCGCTTCGACGCCCTCGGCATCGAGAGCTTCGGCTATTCCGACGAAGTCGTCTTCCCGATCCAGCTCGCGCTGCCGCGGCCCGGCGAGCCGGTGCGGCTGTCGGCGCTGGTCGACTACCTGACCTGTCGCGAGATCTGCATCCCCTATCAGGCCCGTCTCGGCTTGGACGTGCCGGCTGGTCCGACCGCGCCGTCGCCGGAGGCCCCGCTGGTCGGTCGCTATCTCGAGCGCGTGCCGGGCGACGGCGCGGCGGCAGGCCTCGGAATCGAGCGGGCGGCGCTCGCCCGGTCCGGCGACCGGGCCCTGCTGGTGACGGAACTGCGCACGGCCGCGCCGCTCGCCAAGCCCGACCTCTTCGTCGAAACCGACGTGCCCGTCGATTTCGGCGCGCCCGAAATCATCCCGGTGGCCGGCGGCTATCGCCTGGAATCGCCGATCGCCGGGGATCCGGCAACGATCGGGCGCCTGCCGGGCACGCCCGTCACCCTGACCCTCGTCGACGGCGAGCGGGCCATGGAGGCCCGGCTCGGACTTGCCACCACGCCGGCCGCCGCGTCCGGCGTCCCACCCGGCGTCTGGATCGCGATGCTGGCGACCGCGCTGCTGGGCGGTCTCATCCTCAACCTCATGCCCTGCGTCCTGCCCGTCCTCTCGCTGAAGCTGCTCGGCGTCGTCGAGGCCGGCGGCCGCGAGCGGCAGGAGGTGCGGTGGGGGTTCGTCGCCTCGTCCGCGGGCATCCTCTTCTCGTTCCTGCTGCTGGCGGGCGGCGCGGTGCTGCTCAAGAGCGCAGGCCTCGCAGTCGGCTGGGGAATCCAGTTCCAGGAGCCGTGGTTCCTGGCGGCCATGGCCGCCGTCCTGGCGCTCTTCGCGGCCAATCTCTGGGGTTGGTTCGAGATCCCGCTGCCGGGCTTCATGCAGTCCGCCGCCGGGGCGCCGCACAGCGGGCTGACCGGGCATTTCCTGACGGGCGCACTGGCGGCGCTGCTGGCGACCCCCTGTTCGGCACCCTTCCTCGGCACCGCGGTCGGTTTCGCCCTGTCGCGCGGACCGCTCGAGATCGTCGCCATCTTCGTCGCGCTCGGCATCGGTCTGGCGCTGCCCTATCTCACGATCGCGGCCTTCCCGGGCCTGGCGACCCGCCTGCCCCGGCCCGGCGCATGGATGGCCCGCGTGCGCAAGCTGCTCGCCATCGCCATGGTGGCCACCTGCATCTGGCTGCTGTCCGTGCTGGCGGCGCAGCAGGGCCTGTGGGCTGCGCTCGGGCTGGCTGCGGTGCTGGCGGTCGGCGCGCTGTCGCTCGGGCCGCTGGCGCGCCTGTCGCCGGCCTGGCGCACCAGTGCCGCGGCGGCGGCCGCCATCCTCTTCGCGGTCGCGGTCGTGCCACGCCTGTCGGCGCCGGCACTGCAGGACGCACCCACCGCGGCCGGCGCACAGTGGCGGCCGTTCGAGCGCGCGCGCATCGCCGGGCTGGTCGCCGAGGGCCGCACGGTCTTCGTCGACGTCACGGCCGACTGGTGCATCACCTGCCAGGTGAACAAGAAGCTGGTGATGAACCGCGGCGAGGTCGCCGAGCGCCTCGCCGGACCGCTGCTGACGGCGATGCGCGCCGACTGGACCCGGCCCGATGCCGATATCGCGCGCTTCCTCTCCGACCACGGGCGGTACGGCATTCCCTTCAACATCGTCTATGGCCCGGGCGCGCCGGGCGGCGTCGTCCTGCCCGAACTCCTGACCGAGGGCGCCGTGCTGGAGGCGCTCGCAGCGGCCGGTGGAGCCCGATCGGACGCACGCTGAGACGTGGTTCCGGCCGGCGATGGACGACTCCGGGGGATGACAGCGCGGGGGCGACCGCTTATGTCAGGCGGGTGCCGCGGCGGTTCTGCCGACGGCGTTCCAGGCAACGCGATCGAGACCCTGCAGGAGGCATCGCCATGACCATCGCCGTCGGCCAGAAAATCCCCTCTGGCAAGCTGAAGACCATGACCGCCGAGGGCCCGAAGGACATCACCACGGACGAGCTGTTCGGCGGCAAGAAGGTCGTCGTGTTCGCCCTTCCCGGGGCCTTCACCCCGACCTGTTCGGCCAAGCACCTGCCGGGCTTCGTCCAGCACGCCGCCTCGATCAAGGGCAAGGGCGTCGACACGGTGGCCTGCCTGTCCGTGAACGATGCGTTCGTGATGGGCGCGTGGGGCAAGGACCAGAACGTCGGTGACAAGGTCATGATGCTGGCGGACGGCAGCGGCGACTTCACCGAGGCGCTGGGGCTGACGCTCGACCTCACGCCGAACGGCATGGGCAAGCGGTCCAAGCGCTATGCGATGGTCGTCGACAACGGCACGGTCACGGCCCTCAACGTCGAGGAGCCGGGCAAGTTCGAGGTGTCGAGCGCCGAGGCGGTGCTCAAGCAGCTCTGAGCCACGCCGGCTTGGGATTTCGCGTGCGGCCGCCCCCTCGAGGGGCGGCCGTTCCGATTCCGGGGGCAGATGCCAGGGCTTGGGGCCAGGGCTGGGGGCCAGGGTCAGAGGACGGTCAGCATCTCCGCCACCAGCGGGTGACGGACGATGTCATGCTCGTCGAGACGGACGACGGCGATGCCGGGAACGGTCGCCAGCCGCCGCGCCACGTCCGCCATTCCGGAGATGCCGTCCAGCAGGTCGCTCTGGTCCGGATCGCCGGTCAGCACCATGGTCGAGTGCCAGCCGAGCCGGGTCAGCAGCATCTTGATCTGGCCGTAGGTGCAGTTCTGCGCCTCGTCGATGACGACGAAGCAGTTGTTGAGGGTGCGCCCGCGCATGTAGGCGATGGGGGCGATTTCGATCGTGCCGTCGGCGACGAGCTGGCGGACACGGCGCGCGCCCAGGCGGTCGTTGAGGGCGTCGTAGAGCGGCCGCAGGTAGGGCGCGAGCTTGTCGTGCAGGTCGCCCGGCAGATAGCCGAGATTCTCGCCCGCCTCGACCGCGGGCCGCGACAGGACGATGCGGGCGACGCCGCCGTCCTCCAGCGCCTCGACGGCGGCGGCGACGGCGAGGTAAGTCTTGCCGGTGCCCGCCGGCCCCATCGCGAGGGTCAGGCTATGGGCGCCGATCGCCTCGACCAGCCGCTTCTGCCCCGGCCCCTGGGGCCGGACCTTGCGGACGTAGCTCTGCTCGCGCCGCTCCTCGGGTGACTCCGCCTCCGGCGTCGCCCCCAGCGGATCCCATTGCGCGACCATTTCCCCGAAGAGGCCGCGAACCTTGGGATCGATCGTCCGGGTGCTTACGTCGATGCGCGCGCGCTTGGCCATGCCGGTCTCCTCACAGCAGACGGGTGGACAATGAACGGTGCCCCGGAACGCGAAACGCCGCCCGGTCGCTCGGCGGCGAGGGCGGCGTCTCGTGATCGCTCGGGGGATGCGGCTGCCGTCTGCGGCGCCGCCCGCGACTCGGTCCTTGCGGCCGATAGTCGGGCGCCGCCGCCGGGGGATGGGCGGCAGACAGGGATGGTCCTGGTTCGGCACATCACCATTTCGCACTGCAACACTAACTTGGCCGAGCGCGATTCGGCCACGCGATCTTGGGCTTGTCGCAGGAAATTCATCCAGATGCTGCGCCATGGCTGGCGCCGGGAGGGCTCCACCCGCAGGATGCCCCGATGGATCCCATCGCCTTCGTCCGGCACCAGACCGCGCCGGCCTCCCCGCCGCTGGTGCCGGAGCTGGTCCTGCACCTCGCGACCGAGGTGACGCCGCTGTGGCAGGCGACGGAGGCGATGCTGGAACAGGCGGGGGTGCCGCCGCCCTACTGGGCATTCGCCTGGGCCGGCGGCCAGGCGCTGGCCCGCCTCGTCCTGGACCGGCCATCGCTGGTCGCAGGGCGGCATGTCCTGGATGTCGGATCGGGCTCGGGGCTGGTGGCACTGGCGGCCGTCCGGGCGGGTGCCGCGGCGGTCACGGCGGTCGACATCGATCCGCTGGCCGCCACCGCCATCCGGCTCAATGCCGATCTCAATCGCCTCGATCTCACCATCCGATCCGACGATCCGATCGGCACGGACGAGGGCTGGGCGACGGTGCTGGTCGGCGATCTCTGCTACGAGCGCTCGGTCGCGGACCGCCTCGTGCCCTGGCTGCGAAGCCTTGCCGCGCGCGGGGCCGACGTGCTGCTGGCCGATCCGGGGCGGGCCTATGTCCCGCGCGCGGGCGTCCAGGAGATTGCGCGCTACACCGTGCCCGTGGACCGGGAACTGGAAGACCGCAATGTCCGCGAAACCGTCGTCTATCGGCTGGCGCCGGCCTGAACCGCCGGCCGCCGGCTCACGCCGACTGGTCGGCCTCCTCGACGATCCGGAAGCGGCTGTGGCAATCGTCGACGGTGGCGAATGCGCGTGCCGACCAGGCGCTGCGGGCCTCCTCCCACGTCGCGAAGGGGCCGATGCGCTCTTCGGTGCGCCCCTTCGCCAGCGTGCGGAACTCGGTATCCGCGTACTCCCCGCCGATCACCCAGAATGCCATCCTCGTCCTCCCCAGTTCGGATATCCGCAACGGATTCGGGGTCAATGTCGGGTGCGCGCCGGCCAAGTCAATGCGGCGGGCCGCCGCTCGTTTCAATGCGGCGGGCCGCCGCTCGTTGCCGCGGGCCCTCGCCGTCGGCGGCGCGCCGGCCTAAGTTGCCGTCCTGGTCGGCCTACGGAACGGTTCATGCCCTACGCATCCCTGCGCGAATTCGTCTCCCGGCTCGAGCGCGAGGGCCGTCTGGTCCGGGTCGGCGCGCCGGTGTCGCCGGTCCTGGAAATGACCGAGATCCAGACCCGGCTGCTGGCCGAGGGCGGGCCGGCGGTGCTGTTCGAGAATGTCGTCGGCCACGACATGCCGGTGCTGGTCAATCTCTTCGGCACCGTCGAGCGCGTCGCCTGGGGCATGGACCGGACGCCCGACCAGCTCCGCCAGGTCGGCGAGACGCTGGCCTTCCTGAAGCAGCCCGAGCCGCCGGGCGGCTGGCGCGAGGCGATGGAGCTGCTGCCGCTGCTGAAGACGGTGATGGCGATGAAGCCCCGCACGGTCGGGCGCGCCGCCTGCCAGGAAGTGGTGCTGACGGGCGAGGCGATCGACCTCGCCCGCCTGCCGGTGCAGACCTGCTGGCCGGGCGAGCCGGCCCCGCTCATCACCTGGCCGCTGGTGGTGACGAAGGGGCCTTCCGGCGCGCGGGAGGACGGCTTCAACCTCGGCATCTACCGCATGCAGGTGACAGGCCGGAACACGACCCTGATGCGCTGGCTGCGCCATCGCGGCGGCGCCCAGCACCATGCCCGCTGGGGTCGCGAGAAGCGCGATCCGCTGCCGGCGGCGGCCGTCATCGGCGCCGACCCCGGTACCATCCTGGCGGCGGTGACGCCGGTGCCCGACACGCTGTCCGAATACCAGTTCGCCGGCCTGCTGCGCGGCCGCAAGGTCGACCTCGTCGACTGCCGCACGGTCCCGCTGAAGGTGCCGGCGGAGGCGGAGATCGTGCTCGAGGGCCATGTGTCGCTCGACGCGTATGGCGACGAGGGCCCCTATGGCGACCATACCGGCTACTACAATTCGGTCGAGCCCTTCCCGGTCTTCACGATCAGCGCCATCACGATGCGGCGGGATCCGATCTATCTCTCGACCTTCACCGGCCGCCCGCCGGACGAGCCGTCGGTCCTAGGCCAGGCGCTCAACGAGGTCTTCATCCCGCTGCTGCGGCAGCAGTTCCCGGAGATCGTCGATTTCTGGCTGCCGCCGGAGGGCTGTTCCTATCGCATCGCCGTGGTGTCGATGCGCAAGGCCTACCCGGGCCACGCCAAGCGCGTGATGATGGGTGTCTGGTCGTTCCTGCGCCAGTTCATGTACACGAAATGGGTGATCGTCGTGGACGACGACATCGACGCCCGCGACTGGAAGGACGTGATGTGGGCGATGGCGACGCGCATGGACCCGGCGCGGGACATCACGATCGTCGACCGCACCCCCATCGACTATCTCGACTTCGCCTCGCCCGAGAGCGGGCTCGGGTCCAAGATCGGGCTCGACGCCACCGACAAGTGGCCGCCGGAGACACACCGGGAATGGGGCCGCCAGATCCGCATGGACCAGGACGTGATCGACACCGTGACCCGCAAATGGGCGCAGTACGGGTTGCCCGGCAGCGGCCGCCCGATCTGGCGGTGAGGCACGGCTACACCGTCCACCAGTAGCGGGTGAGGTGGAAGAAGACGGGCGCGGCGAAGATCACCGAGTCCAGCCGGTCCAGCATCCCGCCATGGCCCTCGATCATCCGGCCCCAGTCCTTGACACCGCGGTCGCGCTTGATCGCCGACATGACGAGCCCGCCGAGGAAGCCCATCAGGGTCGCGACCAGCGCCATCAGCGCCGCCTGCCAGGGCGCGAAGGGAGTCATCCACCACATCGCCGCGCCCAGCAGCGTGGCGCTGGCGATGCCGCCGAGAAAGCCCTCGACGGTCTTGGACGGGGAAAGGGCGGGCGCGATCCGGCGCCGCCCCAGCAGCTTGCCCCAGACATACTGCAGCACGTCGCTGGCCTGCACCACGAGGACGAGGAACGCGACGAGCAGCAGGTGCCGGCCCGCGAAGCCGGGGATCGGCAGGGTCAGCAGCGCCGGGACGTGCGAGACGCAGAAGACGCAGATCATCAGACCCCACTGCAGCTCGGCCACCCGGGCCATGAAGCGCGTGGTGTCGCCGCGCAGCGCGGCTGCGACCGGCAGCAGCAGGAAGACGTAGACCGGGATGAAGATCGAATAGAGTCCGTACCAGGCGATGCCGACCAGCCAGTACTGCGCCGGCAGGACGAGGAAGAAGGCGGCGGCAAGTGCCCAATGGTCGCCGCGCCGGGTCGGCGTCAGCGTCACGAACTCGCGCAGCGCGGCGAAGGAGGCGAGGGCGAAGAGGACGATGACCCCGCCATGGCCGAGGAGAAAGGCCAGGGCCAGCAGCCCGACCATCACCCACCAGGCGCGCACCCGCGCTTCCAGGTTCTCGATCGTCGCGGTGCGGCCGAAGCGGCGGCGCAGCAGCCAGCCTGCAAGCGTCGCCGCCGCCAGCACCGCCGCGATGCCGGCGAACAGGGCCGGCGCCTCCATGCTGGGGGTCACGCCGTCGCTCCCGGCGCCAGCGCCAGCATCGCCCGGCGCGCGCGGTCGAGGTAGCTCGCCTTGTCCTCGCCCGCTCCGACCGGCAGCGGCGCGCCGAACGTGACCGTGCAGAGCAGGGGGATCGGCACCATCTCGCCCTTCGGCATCACCCGGTTCAGATTCTCGATCCACACCGGCACCGGCACGGCCTGCGGATGCGCCCGGGTCAGGTGATAGAGCCCGCTCTTGAGCGGCAGCAGCCGCTCCTCCGTCCGGTTGCGGGTGCCCTCGGGGAAGAGGATCAGCGACTGGCCGGCATCGAGTGCGGCGGCAAGCGGCGCCAGCGGGTCGCCGCTGCGCCGGTCGGGCCGGCGGTCGACGAGCACGGCGTCGAAGACGCGCCGGCCGAAGAAGCGCCGGACGGCCCCGTCCTCCCAGTAGTCGGCGCCGGCGACCGGCCGCGTCCTGCGGCGCAGATGGCGGGGCAGGACGGTCCAGACGAGCAGGAAGTCGCCGTGGCTGGCATGGTTGGCGAAGTAGATGCGAGGCGCGTCGGCGGCGATCTCTGCCCGCCACTCGCCGCGCACGCCCGTGATGGCGCGCGCCGCGCCGGTCGTGAGGATGCGGGCGATCGCGGCCGCCGGATCGCTCACCGCCGCCCCTCCGCCTGGGCCAGCGCCCGCCGCACGCGGTTGACGATGCCGAGCGCGGCCAGCGCCGCCAGGACCGGCATCGCCCAGCCGAGCCAGTCCGGCAGTGGCGCCAGCCCGGCCCACAGGGCGATCGCGCCGAAGACGAGGGCGCGGTCGCTCTTGCCGAGCGGGCCGTCGTAGCGACGCTCGGCGCCGATCGTCTGGCCGAGGATGCCGGCCGCCTCGCCGACCATCGCCAGCACCACCACGGCCGCCACCCAGCCGGGATGGAACGGCGCCAGGACGGCGAAGGGCAGGTAGAGGGCGGCATCCGAGACGAGGTCGCCGAGTTCGTTGAGGAATGCCCCCAGCCGGCTCCGCTGCCCGAATTCGCGCGCCAGCATTCCGTCGATCGCGTTGAGCGCCATGCGCAGCGCCAGCCAGGCCGGCAGCAGCCCGAACAGCGCCGGGCGCTCGCCGCCGAACGCCGCGAGCAGCAGCCCGAGCGAGACCGAGACGGCAGCCGTCGCCACCGTCACCTGGTTGGCGGTGATGCCGGCGGCCGCCATCCCGCCGACCAGCGGGCGCAGCAGGGCCTGGAAGCGGGGCTTCAGGGCATAGAGGGTGAGGGCCATGGTGCACCTTCGGTCGCCCGTCGGCCGCCGGAGGTTCACCCACCTCCACCGCCGCATGCGCCGCCGATCATGGACCATGTCCGTGGTTGACGACACTGCCGCAAGCCGCCACATCGGAGCGACGCCTGCCCGCCCCGCCCGCTACCCGTTCAAACCCGAGGTCACCGCCGATGACGACGGATTCCCACGCCACGCTCGATTTGCTGTCGGACCTGATCGCCCGCGCTCGCCGCGCCGGGGCGGATGCCGCCGACGCGGTGCATGTCGTGGGAACGTCGATCGCCCATGCCCAGCGACTGGGCGAGACCGAGAAGCTCGAGCGGTCGGAGGGCCAGGATCTGGGATTGCGCGTCTTCGTCGGGCAGCGGCAGGCGGTCGTGTCCTCGTCCGACCATGGCGCCCGGGCGCTGGAGGAACTGGTCGAGCGGGCCGTCGCCATGGCCCGCGTGGTGCCCGAGGATTCCTATTGCGGCCTCGCGGATGCCGACGCCATCGCCCGCGCGTGGCCGGACATGGACCTGTCCGATCCCGCCGAACCGACGGCCGAGACGCTGGTCGACTGGGCGCGCCGGACGGAGGAGGCGGCGCGCGCGGTTCCCGGCGTCACCAACTCCGAGGGTGCGGAGGCCGGCTGGTCGCGTTCGCGCGTGTCGCTCGTCGCTTCGAACGGATTTGCCGGCAGCTACGAGGGATCGGGCTGGTCGCTCAGCGTCTCGGTGCTGGCGGGTGAGGGCACCGGGATGGAACGCGACTACGACTTCACCTCGGCGGTCTATGGCAGCGACCTGCGCCAGCCGGAGGATGTCGGCCGCAGCGCCGGCGAACGCGCCGTGCGCCGGCTCGGTCCGCGCAAGGTCGCGACGGCGAAGCTGCCGGTCGTCTTCGACCCCCGCGTCTCGGGCGGGCTCGTCGGGCACTTCGCCGGCGCCGTCAACGGCCAGGCGATCGCGCGCGGCACCAGCTTCCTGAAGGATCGGATGGAGCAGCCGGTCTTCGCTGCCGGCATCTCGGTCATCGACGATCCGTTGCGGCCGCGCGGCCTGCGCTCCCGCCCGTTCGACGGCGAGGGGCTGCCGGCCCGGCGGCGGGCCCTGGTCGAGGACGGGGTGCTGCGCGGCTGGGTGCTCGATCTGCGCTCCGCGCGCCAACTCGGCCTCGCCTCGACCGGAAACGCCGCGCGCGGCACCGGCGGGCCGCCTTCGCCGACCACCAGCAACCTCTATCTCGCACCCGGCAGCGCGACGCCCGACGAGCTGTTCCGGCAGGCGGGGCGCGGCCTCTACGTCACCGGGCTGATGGGCTTCGGCGTGAACGGCGTGACGGGCGACTACAGCCGCGGGGCCTCGGGCTTCTGGATCGAGGACGGCCGGATCGCCTATCCGGTCAGCGAGGTCACGATCGCCGGCAACCTCAAGGACATGTTCCGCACCCTGGTGCCGGCCAACGACCTCGAGTTCCGCTACGGCACCAACGCGCCGACCGTCCTCGTGCCCGAGATGATGGTGGCGGGTCGCTGATCGGAGCTTGATGTTGCCGCCGCGGACGCGCGTAGTGAGCGCGTCCTGGCGGACCGGAAGCAACCGGCGCGGGGCGGAGAAACGCATATGCTTCAACGGTTTCTGCTCGCGGCGATGGTGCTGATCTGGGGCATTGTCCCCGCTCTGGCCGAGCGCATCACGCTCCGGGTGACGTTCCAGAACGAGACCTCGACCGCCGGCCAGGGCAAGGTCGACGACGTCAACGAGGACGATGACGACGACCGCCTGCTGACGGGCGTGCCGGCCAAGGCGCACGTCACGGCCCCCGACGCATATTTCGACATGACCATCCTGGTCACCGGCACCTACTACGACATCGACCTGATGCTGTCCGACCATCGCACGTGTAAGGCGCGGTACGTCGTCTACGACAATTCCTGCTCCAGGACGTCCCTGCGGAGCACCGGAGTCGTATTGTGCGACAGCGCGTCGAGCTGGAGCGGCACGACCTGCGGCATCGCCATCAAGATCACGGACTGACGGTCACAGATCGCGCAGGAAGCGCGCCGGCTCGGCGAGGAAGGCGCGCGTGAGCCGGACGTGCTCGACCGCGTCGTAGGGTGTGGCAGCGAGCCGGCCGCCATCGATGACGAGAATTTCCGCCCCGGGGAGCGCCATCAGGATCGGGGAGTGGGTGGCGATGACGAACTGGCAGCCGCGCGCGATCCGGTCGGTCAGGATCGCCATGAGCGCCAGCACGCGGGTCGGCGACAGCGGCGTTTCCGGTTCGTCGAGGAAATAGAGGCCGTCCGGCGCCAGCCGTCCCTGGAGGAGGGCCAGGAAGGTCTCGCCATGCGAGCGGCCCTCCGGGTCTTCGCCGTAGCGCGCGGCGAAGGCGGCGCGCTGGGCCCGCGCAAGGCCGACGGCGCGGGTGCGGCCGACGCCCTCGGGCAGCTCCCGTGCGAGGTCTTCGGCGATCCCGGACAATGCCTCCGCTTCGTCGGCGATGCGGCGGCTGAAGCCCAGGACATCCTCGGCGCGCAGGAACAGGCGGGTGCGGGCATGGCGGCGCCGCACGAAGCGGAAGCCGCGCGCGAGTTCGCGGGCCGGGCCCAGCGAGGGGTCGCGGGCAAGATCGCGGCTGCCTGCCGCCACCGCCTGCATTCCGACCGCCAGTGCCTCGAGCAAGGTCGACTTGCCGGAGCCGTTCTCGCCGACGAGGAACGTCACTGGCGCCTGGAAGGTGAGGCCGTCGAGATTGGCTGCCACCGGCAATGTCCAGGGAAAGCCGGCCGGCGGGTCGATATCCGCGCGGCGTCGGATCGCCGACAGGAAGTGCAAGCGGGTGCCCTCCTCACCAACGGGCGTCACGAACGAGGCTGCCGGCGCCGTCAGGGCACGAAGACGCGGGTCTCCTCCGCCGCCATGGTAACCCGGACCGGCAGCCGGGCGATGATGTCCCCGTCCGCCTGCACCGGCTCGCTGGCGCCGTCGACCGCCTCGATCGTCACGACCCGGCCCGGGACGACACGCACGTCCGGGAGGCGCGGGACGAGGCCGAGTGTCATGGCGACGAGGTAGCGCAGAATGGCCCAGCGCCCGCCGCGTTCGAACAGGACGACATGCAGGCAGTCGTCGTCCAGGCTGGCCTCCTCGGCCAGAACGAACCGCCCGCCATAGAACCGTCCGTTGCAGCAGACGGCGGAGGCGGCCTCGTGGGCGGCGCCGTCCACCGTCACGCGGTAGCGGCGTCGCCGCCAGTTCCAGAAGACGCGGAGGCCGGAGAGGGCGTAGGCCCCCTTGCCGAACCGGCGCTTGATGGCCGGATCGATGCCGGCGACCACCGCGGCGTCGAAGCCGACCCCCGCCATCATCGCGAAATAGCGGCCGTCGACCCGCCCCAGCCGGATCGTGCGGGAGCGGCCGCCGACCAGGGCGCAAGCCGCACGGTCCAGGGATGCGCCGATGCCCAGTTCATGGGCCAGGACGTTGGCCGTCCCGACCGGAATGAGACCGAGCCCGAGCGGGGCGCCCGCCATGCCGTTCAGCGCCTCGTTGATGGTGCCGTCCCCGCCCGCGACGATGACGGCAGCCGCCCGTCCGCGGGCCGCTCCGGCCGCGAACGACTCGGCGTCGCCGCGCCGGCCCGTCCGCAGGACGGTCGACGGGCGTCCTGCCGCCGTCAGCGCGGCCACGACCCGGGCGACCCGCCGCGCCCGCCGCCAGCCTGCCGTCGGATTGTGGATGACGACCCAGTCGGGATCCGCCTCGCCCGGAGGCAAAGCAGGGTGATCCTGTATCTTGTTCATGTGACCAAATGATGACCAAGTTAAGAACGCGATATTACATTGCCGCATCAAAGAGTTACTTGGAATGTTGTGTTGACACAAGACTTTGTTTTCGTATGTTCGCAATTAAGTGAAGCGAAAATGACTCCGGGGTGCCCGGCATGACCCACATGCCGACGGTGACGCAGTATCGAACGATCTGGATCTCCGACGTCCATCTCGGGACGCGGGGGTGCAAGTCGGAATTTCTCCTCGATTTCCTGCGGCACACCGAGTCCGAGAACCTGTATCTCGTCGGAGACATCGTCGACGGTTGGCGCCTGAAACGGTCCTGGTACTGGCACCAGACCCACAACGATGTCGTCCAGAAGGTGCTGCGCAAGGCGCGCAAGGGCACCAATGTCGTCTACGTCCCGGGCAACCATGACGAGCTGTTCCGGCATTTTCTCGATCTGCAGTTCGGCGGCATCCTCGTGGTCGACGAACTCATCCACGAGACGGCGGACGGCCGCCGCCTGCTCGTCCTGCATGGGGACCGCTTCGACGCCGTGGTGCGCCATGCGCGCTGGCTGGCCCTGGTCGGCGACGCCGGCTACACGATGCTGATGGCGCTGAACCACGGTTTCAACGTGCTGCGCCGTCATCTCGGGTTCAGCTACTGGTCGCTCTCGGCCTATGTGAAGCAGCGGGTCAAGAACGCGGTCGAGTATGTCGGCCGCTTCGAACAGGCCGTCGCCGACGAGGCGCGGCGGCGGAACGTCGACGGCGTCGTCTGCGGCCACATCCACAAGGCCGAGATGCGGATGATCGAAGGCATCCTCTACTGCAACGACGGCGACTGGGTGGAGAGCTGCACCGCGCTCGTCGAGCACTTCGACGGCCGGCTCGAAATCGTCGACTGGATCCGGGCCCGGGCGCTCGATCCATTGCGGGCGGCCCAGCCTGTCGCGCCCCTCGAAACCACAGGCTGAAGCCACCCACCTCCATGCACATCGCCATCGTCAGCGACGCCTGGTACCCCCAGGTCAACGGGGTCGTGCGTACGCTCGCAACCGTGCGCGCCGAACTCGAAGCGCGCGATCATCGCATCGACGTGATCGGGCCCGACGCCTTCCGAACCATCCCCTGCCCGACCTATCCGGAGATTCGGCTCGCGGTCTTCCCCGGCCGCGCGCTGGCCCGCCGCCTCGACGAACTGGCGCCGCAGGCGATCCACGTCGCGACCGAGGGTCCGCTGGGCATGGCCGCGCGCGCCTATTGCCGGCGCCGAGGATTGGCCTTCACGACCTCGTTCCACACCCGGTTCCCGGAATATGTCGAGGCCCGGACGGGTCTTCCGCGCCGCTGGCTCTATGCCTGGATGCGCCGTTTCCACGGTGCCGCGGCGGGCGTCATGGTCGCGACCGAAAGCCTGACGCAAGAGCTGGAAGGGTACGGCTTCCGGAACCTGCGGCGCTGGTCGCGCGGCGTCGACACCGAACTCTTCCGGCCAGGGCCCAAGGATCTCTACGACCTGCCGCGGCCAATCAACCTCTATGTCGGCCGCGTCGCGGTCGAGAAGAACATCGAGGCGTTCCTCTCGCTCGACCTGCCCGGGACCAAGGTCGTGGTCGGCGACGGCCCGCAGCGCGCCGAGCTGGAACGCCGGCATCCAGGCGCCGTCTTTCTCGGCACCCGCACCGGCGCCGAACTCTCCCGTCACTTCGCGGCCGCGGACGTCTTCGTGTTTCCCAGCCGCACCGACACGTTCGGCCTGGTGATGCTCGAGGCGCTGGCGGCTGGGATCCCGGTCGCGGCCTTTCCCGTTCCCGGCCCGCTCGACGTGGTGAACGGACACGCCGTCGGCGTCCTCGACGAGGATCTCGGGCGTGCGATCCGCGGCGCGCTGGAGATTCCGGGCGACCGTTGCCGAACCTTCGCCGAATCCTTCTCTTGGGGCAGTTGCGCCGAACAGTTTCTGAGCAATCTCGTGCCGGCGCGCTGAGGGTTTCCCCCCCGGCCCGCTCCGCGTGTATGGTCCGGCCGCCGCGGCACGGGGCCCTCAGCCCCGATGCCGCCTCGCCGATGCCGGACGATGCGCATACTGAAGACCCTGACGGCCCAATCCTGGTTCCGGGCGATCCTCGGGTGGCTGATCGCGACCTATATCCGGGTCGTGCGCCGCACGGGCCGCTGGACCGTCCTGGGCGCGACCGACCATCTCGACGCCTGGGCGCAGGAGCGGCCGTTCATCCTCTGCTTCTGGCACGGCCGGCTGCTGATGATCCCCTGCGCATGGCCGGCGGGCAGATCCATTCAGATGCTGGCCTCGGCCCACCGCGACGGGCGGATCATCGCCGAGGCGATGCGCCATTTCGCGATCGGCACGCGGGCTGGATCGACCAAGCGGGGCGGCGCGGAGGCGTTGCGCATCATGCTGCGGACCCTGGAGTCCGGCCACTCCATCGGCTTCACCCCGGACGGGCCGCGGGGGCCGCGGATGCGGGCCTCGCGGGGCATCATCGCGGCAGCCCGCCTGTCGGGGGTCCCGATCATTCCGGTCGCCTTCTCGTCGTCCCGCCGCCGCGTGCTCGGCTCCTGGGACCGCTTCGTCCTGGCGTTTCCGTTCGGCCGCGGCGTCTTCGTCTGGGGCAAGGCATTGCATGTGCCGCGTGACGGCGATCCCGAAGCCTATCGTCAGCGGCTGGAAGCGGAACTGAACGCGATCACCGCCGAAGCCGACCGGTGCTGCGGCCATGCTCCGGTCGAGCCGGCCGAGCCGGCCTCGGCATGATCGCGCGGCTCTATCGCGCGGCAACGATCCTGGGCGGGCCGGCGATCCGCTTTTATCTCCAGCGCCGTCTGGCGCGCGGCAAGGAGGATCCGGCGCGCTTCGCCGAGCGTCTCGGCCGATCCACGCATCCGCGACCGCCTGGCCCGCTGCTCTGGTGCCACGGCGCCAGCGTGGGCGAGACGCTGGGCGCTTTGCCGCTGCTCGAGCGGCTGGCGCGCGAGCGGCCCCGCATCCGGCTCCTCGTCACCTCCGGAACGCGCACCGCCGCGACGATGCTGGCCGAGCGCCTGCCCGCGGGTGCCATCCATGCCTTCGTACCCGTCGACCGGCCGGCCTGGGTGCGCCGCTTCCTCGACCATTGGCGGCCCGATGCGGCGATCTGGATGGAATCGGAACTCTGGCCGAACCTTCTCGCCGAGACGGCGGACCGCCGCGTTCCGATGGTGCTGGCGAATGGGCGACTTTCCGCCCGCTCGCACCGGAACTGGCGCCTGCTGCCGGGCTTCGCCCGCTCGGTCGTCGGCCGGTTCTCTCTGGTCCTCGTGCCCGATGCCGTCCAGGCCGACCGCTTCCGCAGCCTGGGGGCGCCGGACGTCCGCGTCGTCGGCAATCTCAAGGCTGCGGCCGTCCCGTCCGCGCCGGCGGCGGCCGAACTGGCGGCGTTGCGTGCGACCCTCTCCGGCCGGTCCTGCTGGATCGCCGCCAGCACGCATCCGGGAGAGGACGAGATCGTGCTCGCCGCCCATGCGAGCCTGCGCCAGTTGTGGCCCGAACTCCTGCTCGTCCTGGTGCCGCGCCATGCCGAGCGGGGTCCGGCGGTTGCCGATCTGGCCGCGACGGCCGGTCTGCCGTTCGTGCGACGGTCCGAGCACCGACCCATCGACGCGGCCACAGCCGTCTATGTCGGCGACACGATGGGCGAGATGGCGCTCTATCTGGGCCTCGCCGACATCGTTCTCGTCGCGGGCTCGTTCGATGTCGGCCGCGGTGGCCACAATCCACTGGAGCCGGCCTGGTCCGGCGCCGCCATCCTGCATGGACCCGACATGGCCAATTTCGCCGGGCTGGCCCAGCGCATGGCCGAGGCGGGAGCCGCCGAACGCGTCGCCGGCGTCGAGGAACTGGCGGTGGCGGTCGGCCGTCTGCTGGCCGATCCGGCGGAGCGGGCCAGACGCGCGGCGGCGGCGGCGGTGATCGCCGCCGAGGAGGCGGGGGCCCTCGACCGCGCGCTTGCGGCGCTGGCGCCGTTGCTCGACCGGCTCGATCCCGAAGGGCCGCCCGATGCGCGCACCTGAATTCTGGGCCCGACGGGGACCGGTTCCGAGCCTGCTGCGGCCGCTGGGCGCGCTCTATGCCCTGGGCGGGGCCGTGCGCTGGCGCCTCGCGACGCCCTGGCGCGCGCCGGTGCCGGTCGTCTGCGTCGGGAACCTGTCGGTGGGAGGGGTCGGCAAGACGCCCGTGGTGCTCGACCTCGCGCGGCGTCTCGCCGGGCGCCAGCCGCACATCCTGACGCGGGGTTATGGCGGCCGTCTGGCGGGCCCGGTGCGGGTGGACCCTGCCGTGCACGGCGCGGCCGATGTCGGCGACGAGGCGCTGCTGCTGGCGCGGCGCACGCCGGTCTGGGTGGCGCGGGATCGCGCGGCCGGCGCCCGGATGGCCGTCGCGCACCATGCGCGCCTGCTTCTGCTCGACGACGGCTTCCAGAACCCCTCTCTGGCCAAGGACCTCTCGCTGGTGGTCGTCGATGGCGAGACCGGATTCGGGAACGGGCTGGTCTTTCCGGCGGGCCCCCTGCGCGAGCCGGTCGCCCGCGGGCTCGCGCGGGCCGACGCCCTGGTCGTCATGGGCGAGGATCGCCACGGGCTTGCGGCGGCCTCGCCCGTCCCGGTGTTGCGGGCGCGGCTGGTGCCGCGGATGCCGCTATCCTTCGCGCCCGGCGCCCCGATCGTCGCCTTCGCGGGCATCGGCCGGCCCGCGAAGTTCTTCGCCACCCTGCGCGCGCTCGGCGCCGATCCCGCGGCCGAGCAGGCCTTCCCGGACCATCACCGTTTCCGCGAGGACGAACTCCTGCGCTTGGAGGCCTTGGCGGCGGGCTTGGGCGCCCGGCTGGTGACGACCGACAAGGATGCGGTGCGCTTGCCGCCCTCCTGGCGGGCCCGGGTCGCGGTGCTGCGGGTCGCGGTCGCGTGGGAGGATGCGGCGGCGCTCGTCCGCGTGCTGGCGCGGGTCGCCTGAGCCGGGGCGGGGCGCGCGGCGGGTTCCGCAACGCGCCGTGCCGCCGGACGCTGCCGTTCCTTCAGCCAGCGCCGAAGCTTCGCGACCAGCGGTGCGAGCACCGGACGGACGGCAGCCAGCGGGCTGGGATCGGGAAGATGTGCCAGCGAGGCGGGCGGGCGGGCGCGGGCCGCCTGCATCGTCGCGGCGATCGCCATCGCCGCGAAGCCGCAGAGCGTGCCGGCGGCAAGTCCGGTCAGCGCGACCGCGATCCAGTCCGCGGCGAAGCCGTCCGGGCTGGCGACCCATTCGCGCAGCAGCAGCCAGGACGCCGTGCCGACGAGAAAGCCGATGCCGAAGAAGGTCGTCGAGGAGACCGCGCGGTCGGCATAGGGCCGGGCCGGCGCGGCTGCGTCCGCCACCCGTCGGGCAACCTGCCGGATGGTCGGCGATCCGTCGCGGGCGATGCGGGAAGCTTGCGTGGGCGGCATGGGATCGAGGCTAGGTTCCGGCCGCGACGAGTGTCAAGAACGAAGGTAGAACATATTTCGCGTGACACAATTGGCGGTGTATGGACCCGGTTTGGCCGCCAGATACGGTTTGGCCGGCTCAGAACCGCACGAACGGATTGAGCAGGCGCCAGAACCGTCCGGTCAACCGCACCGGAGCTTCCGTGACGGCGAGGCAGATGCAGTCGCCGTCGGCGTCCGCGGTCGGCTGATGGTCGACGCTCTCGTCCGAGACGGCGACGTCGCCGCGGCCGAAATGGCCGGAAAGGTCGGAAAAGCCGCCCGCGAGCACGCAAACGAACTCCGTGCCGCGATGGGTGTGCTGCGGCACGGCATGGCCGGCGCGAATGCGCATCAACCGGGTTCGCGCGCCGCCCGGACCCTCGACGAGAAGCGCCTGATCGACGCCGCGCAGCACGGGACTCCAGCGCAGCGTATCGATGTCGCCGCCGACCCGGTCGCGCAAGGCACGCGGCAGGAGCGGTGCTGCGGATACCGGATTCGTGACCGCCGTCACAGCCGAGCGCGACTCGGCGGCTGGTTCCGGCGCATCGAGCAGGGCCAGACAGCGCTCGCGCGCGTCGGCGGCAATGGCGGCCGGCGGCAGCTCCTCGATCAATGTCCCGCCCAGCTGCTCCATGGCTGCCGCCTTGCGCCGGCACTCCGGACACAAGGTGAGATGTGTGGCCAGCAGCAGGGCGAGGCCTTCCGACGCGGCGCCGGCGGCATAGTCGAGCAGATGCTCGTCGGCCGGATGGTGGGTGGGCTGGAGGACAGGCATGGTCATCAGTCCGGGATGCTTCGCCGCAGCCGCTCGATCGCCAGGCGGATGCGGGATTTGACGGTGCCGAGCGGCAGGTTGGTGGCGGCCGCGATCGCGGAGTGTGAGCGATCCTCGAAGAAGGCCATCGCGATCAGCCGCGCCTGTTCGGGCGGCAGCCCGCGCATGGCGGTGCGCAGACGCTCCTCGGAGTTGGCCTGCTCGACGAGCTGGTCTGCGGCGGGCGGCGCATCGGGAAGCAGCGCCGGATCGTCGGGATCGACCGCCGGCCGCCGCTCCCGCCGCAGGAGATCGATGCGCTTGTTGCGTGCGATCGTGAAGATCCAGGTCGTCACCGCGGCGCGGGCGGGATCGAAGCTGTCGGCCTTGCGCCACATCAGCAGCATCACCTCCTGCGCGACCTCCTCGGCCGAGGCATCGTCGGCGCCCAGGCGCAGGACGTACGCCTTGACGCGCGGCATCAGGGCGTCGAACAGCCGCGCGAAGGCAGCGCGGTCGCGATCGGACGCGACCTTTCGCACCAGCACCGCCAGTTCCTGGCTGTCCAGCGGCTCGGCCGAGCGGATGCCGACGGAGGATGTTCGACGGGGTTCGTCCACCCGCCTTTCTACGCGGCGCCGAGTCGAAGCGACAAGAGCGCCCGACCGGAGCCGCGAGGATGCCGACGAATCCGGCCCGACGGGCCCGAATGGGCCGGCATCGATCGGACCGACGAGGGATATAGCCGTCATTTCCGGTCAATACGCGGGCCGGCGGCCTTCGGATCACGATGGTGCCGTATCGCGGCTTGGATCATCGGCGGCAAGGCGGTATGTATGGCCGATGACGCGAACGACCCTCATTGCCCTCGCCCTCCTCGCGGGCATGGGCCTGGGTGGGGCTGCCGCAAATCCGGCAGTGGAAACCCTCGGAACGTTCCAGGATTGGAGCGCCTTCGCCTTCACCGAGCGCGGCCAGCGTGTCTGCTTCATGCAGAGCAAGCCGACATCGACGCTGCCGAAAGGCGTGCGGAGGGGGCCCATCCACACACTCGTGACGCACCGTCCGGCAGAGAATGCCACGGATGTCGTCAGCATCCTGATGGGCTATCCCCTACGCCCCGGCTCCGAGGTCGAGGTCGATGTCGACGGGGACCGGTTCAACCTCTTCATCGACAAGGAAACCGCCTGGGCGCCGGACGCCAGGACCGACTCCGCCCTGTCCGCAGCCTTCGCCAAGGGCGCCAAGGCCACCATCAAGGGCGTGTCGACCCGCGGCACCAACACGACCGACGTCTATTCCCTCTCCGGCTACACGGCTGCGCATCAGGCGATCAGCAAGGCCTGCAACGTTTCGCGCTGATTCGCCGCGGGGCGCCCCGTCTTGCGCCCCGCCTCCTGAATTCGGCGGCGAGATGGGCTATATGTTCGCTGCCATGACCGACATGAAGCCCGTTCCCCAGATCTTCGCCCCGCCCGTCGACCGTGCCGACGGGCGGCTCAACCTCGTCGGCATGGATCGCGCCGAGTTGACGGCCGTCCTCGCCGAGGAGGGGCTGGAGCCGTTCCGCGCGCGCCAGCTCTGGCATTGGATCTACCATCGCGGGGTCACCGACTTCGCCGAGATGACGACCCTGGCCAAGCCTGTCCGGGAACGGCTTGCGACGCGCTTTGCCGTGCGCCGCCCGACCGTGGCCCGCGCCGAGACCTCGGCCGACGGCACCCGCAAGTGGCTGCTGCGCTTCGTCGACGGCCAGGAAGCGGAAACCGTCCACATCCCCGAGGAGGATCGCGGCACGCTCTGCGTCTCCTCCCAGGTCGGCTGCACGCTGGCGTGCCGGTTCTGCCACACCGGCACCCAGCCCTGGGTGCGCAACCTCGGCCCTGCCGAGATCGTCGGCCAGGTCATGACCGCGCGCGACGCGCTCGGCGAGTGGCCGGCGCCCAAGGAAGACCGGCAGCTCACCAACATCGTCCTGATGGGCATGGGCGAGCCGCTCTACAATTGGGACAACGTCGCCAAGGCGATGCGCATCGCCATGGACGGGGAGGGGCTGTCGGTATCCCGGCGCAAGATCACCCTCTCCACCGCCGGCGTGGTTCCGATGATGAAGCGCTGCGGCGAAGAGCTCGGAGTGCAGCTGGCGGTGTCGCTGCATGCCGTCACCGACGAACTGCGCGACGTCCTGGTGCCGCTCAACAAGAAGTACCCGATCGCCGAGCTGATGCAGGCCTGCCGCGACTATCCCGGGGCTTCCAACGCCCGGCGCATCACCTTCGAGTACGTCATGCTGAAGGGCGTCAACGACAGCCCGGCCGATGCGCGTGCCCTGGTGCGCCTGCTCGAGGGGATTCCCGCCAAGGTCAACCTGATCCCGTTCAACGCCTGGCCGGGCGCGCCGTTCGAGTGCTCGTCGAACAACGCCATCCGCGCGTTCGGCGACATCGTGAATGCCGCCGGCTATTCCTCGCCGGTGCGCCAGCCGCGTGGTCGCGACATCCTGGCGGCCTGCGGCCAGCTCAAGTCGGACAGCGTCCGGCGGCGCAAGGCCGATCTTCTCGCAGCGGCCGAACCCGCCGCCGACGGGTCCGCCGCCGCGGCGTGAGCCGGGCGGGCCTGCTGCTGGTCGCCGGCGGCCTGGCGCTCATCGTGCCGGCTGCCGCGGCGTCCCTCGAAGGCTGGGACCGCACGCGCTGGGGCATGACCCAGGCCGAGATCGACCGCATCTATGGCGAGCGCCTGCGCCGGCCGGCGAAGCCGATCCTCTATCACCGCGCGCGCGTCGAGGCGGCGCTGCCCGGCATCGAGCTTGGCGGCATGCCGTTCGTCGCATCGTTCGTCCTCGGCACCGACGGTCGTCTGCAGCAGGTTCTGGTCGAACGCCGGACCGGCGCGGTGACGGCCGCCCTGTTCGGCCGGGTGGTCGACGGGCTGGTCGCCGAACTCGGACCGCCCGACCGCCAATGCTTCAACGGCGGCGACCCGCGCGGCGGCTCGCTGGTCTGGGACGGGCCGGCGACGACGGTCCATGCCCAGCTTTTCGGCTGGTCGGGCGAGGCGCTCCGGGTCGATCCTTCGCGCGAGATTGCACGTCCGGACTTCGTCCCGCGGGAGGAGTATCGCGGCATGCCGACCCGGCCGCGCATCCTCCTGCGCTATCACCCGACGGCGCGCACCGACCTCGCCGGCGATCCCGAGCGTTGCCGGCCGGCAAGAGGCTGATCGGCGGCCGATTGTCCCGCGACAACCCCGTCCTTGCGGCGGCAGCGGCGATGGCTAGTATGGCGGCCGCAAATCCGCCCCTGGATTGCAGGGCACCGGCGAGGGCATCGGTCGACGGGCGATCGGGCCCAGGGTGGCCCGGGCGCCGGCCGGGGCGGCCCACCCATCGACGGTCGGCGGCAGCCCCGCCCCGAATGGCAGGCGTCAAGGCCTTACGGACAGTCTGGAGTTCCACATGAACGTTGCCGATCTCAAGGGCAAGACGATCGCGCTGCTCGCCTCGGGCGGCCTCGACACATGCACGGTCACCTATTGGCTGAAGGAGAACGGCGTCGACGTCGTCTGCTTCACCGCCGACCTCGGGCAGCCCGACGAGACGGATTTCGGTGCCATCGAGACCCGCATGCGCGCCTGCGGCGCCAGCGACTTCGTCGGCGTCGACCTGAAGGCGCATGTGGCCGGGCTGGGCCTCGAGGGCATCCAGGCGCAGGCCTGCTATGAGAGCCGCTACTGGAACGTGACCGGGCTTGGCCGCCAGGCGACGACGGCCGGCATCCTGCCCGAGGTCAAGAAGAAGGGCCTTTCGGTGCTTGCCCACGGTGCGACCGGCCGCGGCAACGACCAGGTCCGCTTCCAGCTCATCTCGAACATGCTGGAGCCGTCGATCGAGGTCTACGCGCCGTGGCGCGACCAGGAGTTCCTGAACCGCTTCCAGGGCCGCTCGCAGATGATCGACTATTGCGAGCAGCACGGCCTGCCGATCAAGGCCTCGCGCGACAAGCCCTATTCGACCGACGCCAACCTTCTCGGCCTGACGCACGAGGCGGGCCGCCTCGAATCGCTGGAGACGCCGGCCCAGTTCGTGACGCCGGAAATGGGCGTCTGGGCCAAGGACGCGCCCGACCAGGGCGAGGACTTCACCGTCCGATTCGAGGAGGGGCGTGCCGTCTCGGTCAATGGCGAGCCGGTCGACACGCTCGACGCCTTCCTCAAGGCGAACGCCGTCGGTGGCCGGCATGGCGTCGGCATCGGCCTGCACATGGTCGAGAATCGCTTCGTCGGCATCAAGTCGCGCGGCGTCTACGAGCAGCCGGGCATCGAGCTTCTCGGCACCGCCTACGGCTTCCTCGTCCAGCTCGTGCTCGATCGCCGTGGCCGCGAGCTGTTCGACATCCTGGGCGACCTCTTCGCCAAGCAGGTCTACCAGGGCTACTACAACGACCTCTGCTCGCAGATGATCCGCTCGGCGGTCGGCGAGATCAGCCGGCTGGTGACGGGCACCGTCACGGTCCACTGCTACAAGGGCCAGGTCTCCTACGTCCGGACCGAGGGCGTGCTGCGCTCGCTCTACAGCAACGACAGCTCGATGGAGGCGGAAGGCTCCTTCGACCATCGCGATTCCGAGGGCTTCCTGCGCGTGCTCGCGGTGCATGCCCGCGCGCTCGCCAACGTCGGCCAGGTCCGGCGCTGAAATGGAGCGGGGCCGGCCGCGCCGCGGCCGGCCCCGCTCTTCCGATCCGGTTCAGCGCCCCGGGAAGAACGCAACGCTCTTCAGGATGCGGTTCTCCTGGTGGGTGAAGTAGGGCGCGGCCTTCTTGATCCAGGCCTGCCAGGCCGGGTCCGCCTGCATGGCCGCCCGCCGCTGCTCGCGATCGGCCATGCTCTCGTAAGCCCACATATGGACGATCTGGTTGATCGTCCCGACCTCCGTGACGAAATAGCCGAAGGGCTTGCCGAGGTGCCTGGTCTGCACCGGATAGCCCTCGGCCTCGTAGGCCGCCAGGAACTCCGGCAGCTTGCCGACCTGCAGCGTGTAGGTGCGCTCGTCGAGGATCATGGTCAGGCGACCCCGTGGCGCTTGAACCATGCCTGCATCTTCGCCCAGCCATCCTCGGCCGGCTGCTTGCGGTAGCTCGGACGGTAGTCGGCGTGGAAGGCGTGCGGCGTATCCGGATAGACGACGATCTCCGACGGCTTGCCGGCCGTCTTCAGCGCCGCCTGCATCTTCTCGACCGTGTCGTTCGGGATGCCGGAATCGGCGCCGCCGTAGAGCCCTAGCACCGGAGCCTTCAGCTCGGCCGCGACGTCGAGCGGATGCTTCGGCGTCAGGTCGCTCACCTGGCCGACGAGGCGGCCGTACCAGGCGACGCCGGCCGTCAGCTTGGGCTGGTAGGCGGCATAGAGCCAGACCACGCGCCCGCCCCAGCAGAAGCCGGTGATGCCCAGCTTGTCGGTGTTCGCCTTGCCGGTGGACTGGGCCCAGGCGACGGCGGCGTCGGTGTCCGACATCACCTGCGCGTCGGGCACCTTGGACACCACTTCCTTGAAGATGGTCGGGATGTCCTTCAGCTTCGAGACGTCGCCCTGGCGGGCGTAGTACTCGGGCGCGACCGCGAGATATCCCAGCTTGGCGAAGCGCCGGCAGACGTCCTTGATGTGCTCGTGGACGCCGAAGATCTCCTGCACGACGACGACGGTCGGGAAGGGTCCACCGCTCGCCGGCATGGCGTGATAGGCCGGGATGCTGCCACCCGCGACCGGGATCTTCACCTCTCCCGCCGTCAGCCCCTCGGTATCGGTCGTGATCATGCTCTGGGCCTGGACCGGCCGGGCCGCCAGCGCGAAGCCGCCCGCCAGGGTTCCGGCGACGACGAAGCCGCGCCGGCTGAGTTCGGTGCGGGCGATCAGGCTGCGCATGTCCTGGGCGAAGTCGCTGGGCGTCAAATCATCGGGCATGTCGTGATCCTCCCTGCTGCGGAGCGCAGAGGATATCAGCGTCGCGCGACGGCGCGGAGGGGCCGGCCGGTCACGCAGTCGTGATCGGACATCAGTAGTCGAGGCGGTACTTGACGCCGACGCTGGTGCCGTCGCCGCCGACCCCGGCATCCACCGTGACGTTCGGCAGCACCTGAATCTCGACGCCGACGGCGGCGGCGTTCTCGCCGGGATTGGGGTTCACCTTCACGAAGACATCGTCGGTGATGTAGCGGCCCAGCGTGACCGAGGTGCCGTCGTCGCCGCCGATGTCGAGCGCATCCAGGCCCAGGGTCTGCCGCACGCGGTCGACCAGCCCCGATCCGCTGCCGATCCCGGCGAGTTCGGCTGCTGCCTGGGCGAGCTGGACCGCCTGGCCGGGGGTGATCTGGGTCGTGCTGCGCCCGAACAGCACCTGGGCCAGCACCTCGTCCTGGGGCAGCGGCGGGTCCGAGCCCAGCTTCAGCGTCGGCTGCATCACGCTTCCGGAGACCGAGACGTTCGCCTGCAACTGGTTCGTCGAAGCGGTGGCGAGGAGGTCGAGACGGGCGTCGGTGGGCGGACCGTCGAACTCGATCACGCCGCGCGCGACGTTGAAGCGGCGTCCCAGCAGGTCGTAGCGCCCGCGCACCGTCCGAATGGATCCCGTCACCTGCGGCGCGTCGATTGTGCCGGTGATCCGCAGGTCGCCGCGCCATTCGGAGTCGAGGCCGCGCCCGCGCACGAACAGGCGGCCCGGCAGCGCGACATCGACGGCCAGCGTGATCGGGACGGTGCCGGAAGCCGCCGGCGGGGTCGGCTCCTCCGCGCCCGGCCGGTTGATCTCGACCACCGGCAGCGGCGTCAGCGCCGCCGGTGTCGACTGCGGCAGGGCGATGTCGCCCTGGTCGAGGCGCAGGTTGCCGGCAATGCGGCCGCCGGTGGCGGTGCTCCGGGCCTCGATCCGGCCGCTGGCGGTCGCGCGGCCGAGATCGTTGGCGAGGACGCGGAACCGCTCGGCCGTCACGGTGGCTTCGCCGCCCCACCCATCATCGCGACGTTCGGCAAACCCGCGCCCGTCGATGGTGCCGCCGGCACCGTCGGTCGCCGACAGATTCTCGAGTCGGAACCGGTTGCCGTCGCCGACCACGGCGGCCTGCAGGTCGGCGAGCACGATGCCGGTGGTGCCGTCCTCGATCCGGGCGCCCGCGAGGGTGGCGCGGCCGCCGGGGCGCGGGTCCGAAACCGTCCCTTCCAGGCGCAGGGCCACTTCCAGTCGCCCGGCCATCGTCAGCGTTTCGGTCGGCAGGTAGGTGCGCATGCGAGCGAGGTCGATGGTCCCGTCGGCGCGTCCGGAAATGGCGCCGTCCGGCGGCAGCAGGAAGCCGGCCGGACGCGCGGCAAGGCGCAGCGGTGCCGAAGCCTCAAGGGAGAGGGTGGCGTCGGGAACGTCGCGCAGGGCCGCGGTCAGGCTCGCCCGACCGTCGCGCCAGCTTCCGTCCGCGACGATCGTCAGCGGCGGCAGGTTGCGCGGCGTGCCGCGCCAGCGGATGCCGGATACGCGCAGCGACATTGTCCCGGATGGCGCAGCGGCCGCCGTGTCGATCCGCGCCTCGCCTTCGATCTGGCCCTGCATGCCGCGAACGCCGGCCAGCCGCCCAAGATCCGCCAGGGACAGACGCTGGATCTCGAGTTCGCCCGTCAGGCCGCCGGGGGCGTAGCGTGCGCGTCCGGCCACGCGGCCCCGGCCGAGGCGCAGGTCGATGCCTTCCGCGGTAATCGCTTCGCCGGCCAGTTCCACCCGCAGCGGGTCGCCGATTGCCACGGTCTGACGGTCGATGGTGCCGGACCCGCGTGTGACGGTGGCCAACAGCGAGTCGCCGCGCCGGGCGATCGTCGCGGCGAGATCGAGCGACAGCGGCTGCGGCTTGGCGCTCCCGGCCGACAGTGTCGCCCGAATCTCCCGCGCGAGGTCGCCTTCGGCCTTGAACTGCAAACGGTCGATCGCCTGCCCGCCGACCGAGGCACCGCGGGCATCGACGCTGGCCGTTCCACGCGGTGCCGTGAACGGTGCATCGACCCGGGCCGCGATGGTGGCGCTGCGGACCCGGTTGTCGGCGAAGGCGAGGTTGCGGGCCGTGCCGTCCGCCGTGAGCCGCAGGGTCTTGCCGGAGGGGGCAAGCTTGGCGGTCAGGTCCAGCGCGCCGGCCGCGGCCGCGCCCATCAGCGGTGCGAGCCGCGACAGGTCGGGCGCGGCGAGACGCGCCGTGGCGGCCGTCGGCTGTCCGCCGGCGAGCTGCACCGAGCCGGTCAGCCGCTGGCCCGCCGCGTCGATCCGCAGCTCCTCGATCGTGGTGCGATCCCCCTCGTGACGGATCGACGCACCCAGGGCGACGGGAACTCCATCGAGTTCGACTCCGCCCTCGGTGCGAACCGAGGCGACCGCATTCTCGAGGCTGCCCTCGGCGGTCAGCGCCAGCTGGCGCAACCGCCGGCCGGCCGCATCGATCCCGGAGGACGAGAGGCGCAGCCGGAACTCCGGCCGGTCGAGCGTGCCGGACAGGGCGGCGTCTGCGGCAAGCTGGCCGGACAAGGGTGTGCCCGCGGCCGGGGCGAGCGCTGCCAGATCGGATAGGGAAGCGCGCAGGTCGGCCACGATCTCGCCCTCGGCACGAAGCGTCGCGCTGCCGGCGACCTCCAGGAGCCTGCCTTCGAGGCGGAGCATGCTGGCCTGTATCGTGCCGTCCGCTTCGCGCTTGCCCTCCAGCGACAGTCGCGGGGTCGGACCTAGAAGGGTCGCCAGCATCGGCTCGCCCTCGGGCGAGCGCATTTCCGCCGCGACATTGCCGGCAACGGCACCGGTGGTGAGGTCGCCGGCAACCTGCCCGGACAGGGCGACGGGGCCGCGCAGGGGCGCGCCGAACCGTTCGAGCAGGGCGCCCGGGACTTGCCCCGACAGCTGCAGGTCGATCGGCCCCGCGGGATCGACCGTGCCGGTGGCCTGGACGGAGCCGTCCGCGGTCGTCACGGCGAGCGCGTCGATCCGCGTGCGGCCATCGGTTCGCACGGTGCCGGCCACGCTCCATTCGGCATCCTGGACGGGTGCCGGCTCGCCCTGCAGTTCCAGTCCCTGTACGTGACCGCCCGCCGAGACCGCGATCTCATCCCCCTCGGGGCGTAGGTCGGCGACGAGGGACAGGATGCCGATGCCGGCGCCGGCCGCGGCGAGTTCGGTGCCGTCGAGCCCGAGCCGGACGCGGGGGGCAGCGGTGGTCCCACCGAGATCGATCCCCAGCACGGCTGCGCCCGAGGCCGGCTGGCCGGCGGCGGCCGCGAAGGGTGTCACGTCGATGATCGTCGCATCGAGGCGGCCGGCGAGGGCGCCGTCCTCGGCAAGGCGGCCGGTTGCCGCCAGCGTCACGCCTGGCGCGGCGATCTGCAGGCCCTCCAGCACGGTCGCGCCATCG
This sequence comes from Allostella sp. ATCC 35155, assembly GCA_006738865.1. Lineage (GTDB taxonomy): Bacteria > Pseudomonadota > Alphaproteobacteria > ATCC43930 > Allostellaceae > Allostella. The sequence continues at coordinate 4,915,759 of AP019701.1, read as the reverse complement.
GCGCCGCTGATCGAACCGGAGATGCGGACACCGGGCGCGAGCAGGTCTCCCCAGGCCGGCGGTAGGAGTGGCGCCGGCCGCACCGCACCGTCGACCGAGATCCGATAGGGCGGAATGCCGCGCGCCGTCAGCGCCAGATCGAGGCCGGCGTCCGCGCCCAGCGTGCCGGTCAGCCGTCCGGTCCAGTCGTCGATCGGGCCGCTGCCGTCCAGGCTGACGCGGATCGGCCGGCCGTCGCTGCGGCCGAGCAGCCGGTTGGCGATCCGGCCGGACGGCTCCATCGCCTCGAGCTTGGCTTCCAGCCGGTTCTCGTCGGGGGCGAAGACGAGGCGCAGGTCCAGCCGACCCTCGGCTCCGTCGAGGCGGCGCACCGTCATGGTGATCGCGGCGCGATTCGGCTCGAGCGCGGCATCGCCATGGATCGCGAGGGCGATCGGTTCGCCCGCCACCGCCGCCCCGATCTCCAGCCGTTCGATGGCGATGCGGTCGAGCGAGAGGGTCAGCGGCAGTTGCGGCAGCGTCGGCGGTCCGGCGGGCTGCTGCGCAGGGGCCTCCTCGGCCGGGAGCGCCGGAAGACGCTCCAGCCGCACGCGCTCGGCCTCCATCAGGCCCAGCCGCAGGCGGCGGGACAGGATCTCCGTGGCGAGCCAGTCGATCTCCAGATTCTCGACCGTCAGCCAGGTGCCCGCGTCGTCCGCGACCGAGAGTTCCCGGACGGTCATCGCGAAGGGGACCAGGCCCTCGATGCCGGCGATCGCCACGCGGCTGCCGGGCGCGGACGCGGCATCGGCGATCATGTCCGCGATCCAGTCGCGGCCGATGCGGGTCTGTGCGGCGCCGAACAGTCCGGCCACGAGCACGAGGAGCAGCAGCAGGACGATCGCCGCCGCGCCGAAGGTTCGCCGCAACCACCACATGACAGCCGCTCGTCGCTAGAACGCCTGGCCCAGGCTGATATAGACCTGGACCAGATCGTCGACGCCGTCGCGCCGGTTGAGCGGGGTGGCGACGTCGAGCCGCACGGGGCCGAAGCTCGTATAGTAGCGAAGGCCGATCCCGGCGCCGACGAGGAGGCGGTCGCCGAAGCCGGGCAGGGAGGAATCCGTGACGGTGCCGGCTTCGATGAACGGCACGATGCCGATCGTGTCGGTGACCTTGATGCGCAACTCGGCGCCGCCGGTCAGCAGCGACTTGCCGCCCAGCGGATCGCCGGTCGCATCGACCGGCCCGGCCATCTGGTAGCCGAAGCCGCGCACGCTGCCGCCGCCGCCGGCATAGAAGCGCTGCGGCGCGGGCACCTCGCTCCGCCCGGCGCCGATCAGGCTGCCGATGCTGGCGCTGGCCGCCAGAACCCAACGCCCCTCCTCGTCGAGCCGCCAGTAGCCGGTCTGGTCGACCCGGAGCTTGAGAAAGCCCAGCGCACCGTCGCCTGCCCCCAGATAGGGCGCGACCGTCACCGTGGTGCGGTACCCGCGGGTGGGATTGAGCAGATCGTCCGAGGTGTCGCGGCGGACGAATGTGGGCAGGCTGACGAGATCGTAGGTGCCGGTCCGGCCATGGGCCGTGACTTCCTGCCGCTCGTACTGCAGCCCCGCGCCGACCCTCCATTGCGGCGGGAAGCGCCGCTCGACGCCGCCATGGACGCGCAGGAAGCGGTTGTCGTAGGCGGGGGGCTTTTCGTCGGCGAGGCCGAGGCTGGCGACCAGATCCTGGTTGTCCGACAGAAAGTACGGCCGGCGATAGGTCGCGTTCGCCCCCAGCTGCTGCTCGGCGAAGGTGCCGGACAGGCGGACCCGCTCGCCGTTGCCGAAGAGGTCGCGATGCTCCCAGAAGATCTCGGTCCCGATTCCGGTCGATGTCGAGTATTTGAGGCCGCCGCCAACACTGCGCCGTTCCCCCTCGGCCAGCGTCATCGTCATCGGAATCGTCCCGTCCGGCCCGACCTGCTCGGCAGGCGCGATCCGGATCGACGAGAAGAGGCTGGCTTCGGCCAGCGCCTTGCGGGTGGCGTCGACCTGCCGCGAATCATAGGGCTGGCCCGGGCGCCATTGGATGCGCCGCCGGACCATCGCCTCGCGCGCATCGACCAGTCCTTCGATCCGGGTCTCGCCGAAGCGGGCGGCAGGCCCGGGGTCGATGATCCAGGTCACGCTGGCCGCGCGCAGCGCATGGTCGACCACGATGCGGCGATCGACGCGCTTGGCCAGCGGCCGGCCGGCCTCACCCAGGCGGGTCAGAATCGTTCCTTCGGCGGCGAGGATATCGGCGCTGCGGACGGGATCGCCGAGGGCGACGCCGAACGTCTCCGCCGCCGGAAAATCGTCCGGTAGCGCTGCTGCGCCCGCCGGCACCGCCAGGGTCACGTCCCGGACGAGGTAGAGCGGCCCCGGCTCGACGGTGATCGTGACCGCGATGGGCGAAGCATTGCGGTCGATGCTGCTCTCGACGCGGGAATCGAAGTAGCCGAGGGCGCGCAGCGTATCGGTGATGCCGCGCCGGTCGTCGGCCACCCGCCGCGCCAGCGCCCCCCGGCTTTCCGGCGGATCGTCCTGCCGACGCAGGGTCTGGGCGATGTCGCGCAGGCGCTGCTCGAGATCGCCCTCGCCCGGGGCCACCGTCAGCGTTGCGGAGTAGGGAACCTCGGCGGCGACCGTGCCGGATGCGGCACACACCAGCATCAGGCCTGCGAGGCACCGGAAGCGGGCACTTCGGGCGCCCCAGCAGGGTAGTCGAGGATTCAAGACGGCAAATGCTCTCTCTCGTCCTTGGGCGCCGCGGGCCATGGCCCACGCGCGATCCCGTCCCGGTTTCCTCGGTCGTTCCGACCGGAAAAACGCGGTGGCCGGGGATTGGTTCCCCCGCACCCGGGATTTTTTTGCCGGAAGGCGCGGCGCCGCAACGCCGCGCGCCCGGAACGCGCCGGCGCTATGCCGCGCGGCGCGTCCGCGATCCGCCGCGCGTGTCCTCGTCGAACAGTTCGGCCAGCTTGTCGGTCATGGTGCCGCCGAGCTGCTCGGCATCGACGATCGTCACGGCGCGCTTGTAGTAGCGGGTGACGTCGTGCCCGATGCCGATCGCGATCAGCTCCACCGGCGAGCGGGTTTCGATATAGGAGATCGCCTCGCGCAGGTGCTTCTCGAGATAGTTGCCGGGGTTGACCGACAGCGTCGAATCGTCCACCGGCGCGCCGTCCGAGATGACCATCAGCACGCGGCGCTGCTCCGAGCGGGCGATCAGGCGGTCGTGCGCCCACATCAGCGCCTCGCCGTCGATGTTCTCCTTGAGGATGCCCTCGCGGAGCATCAGGCCGAGGTTCTTGCGCGCCCGCCGCCAGGGTGCGTCCGCCGCCTTGTAGATGATGTGGCGCAGGTCGTTGAGGCGCCCCGGATTGGCCGGCTTGCCCTCGGCGATCCAGCGCTCGCGCGCCTGACCGCCCTTCCAGGCCCGGGTGGTGAAGCCCAGGATCTCGACCTTGACGGCGCAGCGCTCCAGCGTCCGGGCCAGGATGTCGGCGCTCATGGCGGCCACGGTGATCGGCCGGCCGCGCATCGATCCCGAGTTGTCGATCAGCAGGCTGACGACGGTGTCGCGGAAGTCGGTGTCGAGCTCGCGCTTGAAGGATAGCGGGATCGCCGGATTGGTGATGACGCGCGACAGGCGGGCGGCATCGAGGATGCCTTCCTCCAGGTCGAACTCCCACGAGCGGGTCTGCTTGGCCATCAGCCGGCGCTGCAGCCGGTTCGCCAGCCGGCTGATGACGCCCTGGAGATGGGCGAGCTGCTGGTCGAGCAGGCCGCGCAGGCGCGACAGCTCGTCGGCGTCGCACAGCGCGTCGGCCGGCACGGTCTCGTCGAAGCGCCGGGTGTAGGCCTTGTAGGAGGCGTCGGCGCCCTCGCCCCAGGCCGGGCGCGGCACCTGTCCCGGGCGGCCTGGCCGGTTCGGGTCGTCGTCCCCGGTGCCGGGCATCATCTCGCCGTCCTGCTCTTCGGCGGCGGCGCCGGAATCGTCCTCGCGCGGATCGCCCGGGGCGGCTTCCATAGTCGACTGGGTGCCGCTCGCCGCGCCCTCGCCCTGCTCGCTCTCCCCGTCGGCGTCGGCCGCGTCGTTCTGGTCGCTCTCGCCGTCGCCTTCCGATCCGTCCGCCTCGGTGTCGCCGAGGTCGAGGTCGAGGTCCGAGATGAGCTTGCGGACGGCCTGGCCGAAGGCTTCCTGGTCGTTGATGTGCTCGACCAGATCGCCGAGATCGGCGCCGCCCTTGGCCTCGACCCAGGGGCGCCACATCTCGACGACGCGGCGCGCCGATTCCGGCGGCGCCTCGCCCGTCATCTGCTCGCGGGCCAGCAGGCGGACGGCGTCCGCCATGGTGACGTCGGTGCGCTCGGTGATGCGGTCGAAGCCCTGGCGCCGGTAGCGCTCGTCGAGCGCCGCGGCCAGATTGTCCGCCACGCCCTTCATCCGCCGCGCGCCGATGGCCTCGACGCGCGCCTGCTCGACGGCGTCGAAGATCGTGCGGGCGAGTTCGCTGGGGGGCGCGCGCCGGGCATGCAGGCGGGCATCGTGATGGCGATACCGCAGGCCGATGGCGTCCGCCGCTCCGCGCACCTGGGCCGCCTCTTCGGGCGGCAGGTCGCGCGAGGGCAGGGGCACGCGGGCGCGGGTGCCGGCCGCCCCGGGCGGGTCGGAGCTGAAGACGACGTTGACGTCGTCGCGCTCGGCGATCGCCCGCAACGCCGCCGTCGTCGACCGCTTGAACGCCTCGAGCGGAGTCTCTGCCTTGCCCTGGGTCATCGCCGTCTCACATCAGCTTCGCGCGGACACCGGTTTCCTTGAGTTCGGTGCCGAAGCAGCGCTGATAGTACTCGGCGACGGACGCGCGCTCGACCTCGTCGCACTTGTTGAGGAAGGTCAGCCGGAAGGCGAAGCCGACATCGCCGAAGATGCGCGCATTTTCCGCCCAGGTGATGACCGTGCGCGGCGACATGACGGTCGAGATGTCGCCGTTGATGAAGCCGGCGCGGGTCAGGTCGGCGCAGGCGACCATCTGCGAGATGACCTTCTTGCCTTCGGCCGTCTGGTAGCTCGGCATCTTGGCCAGGACGATCTCGACCTCGTCGTCGTGCGGCAGATAGTTCAGGGTCGCCACGATGTTCCAGCGGTCCATCTGGCCCTGATTGATCTGCTGCGTGCCGTGATAGAGGCCGGTCGTGTCGCCGAGGCCGACCGTGTTGGCGGTCGCGAACAGGCGGAAGGACGGGTGCGGGCGGATCACCTTGTTCTGGTCGAGCAGGGTGAGCTTGCCCTCGACCTCCAGCACGCGCTGGATCACGAACATGACGTCCGGCCGGCCGGCATCGTACTCGTCGAAGACGATCGCGGTCGCGTGCTGCAATGCCCAGGGCAGCAGGCCCTCGCGATATTCCGTCACCTGCTTGCCGTCGCGCAGCACGATCGCGTCCTTGCCGACGAGGTCGATGCGGCTGATGTGGCTATCGAGGTTGATCCGGATGCAGGGCCATTTGAGGCGCGCCGCGACCTGCTCGATATGCGTCGACTTTCCGGTGCCATGATAGCCCTGGATCATCACACGGCGGTTGTAGGCGAAGCCGGCCAGGATCGCGAGCGTGGTGTCGTGGTCGAAGCGGTAGGCCGGGTCGACTTCGGGAACGTGCTCGGTCGCGGTCGAGAAGGCCGGCACGGCGAGATCGCTCTCGATCCCGAACAGTTCGCGGACGGAAACCGTGGTGTCGGGCAGGCCGTTCGGCGCCGCCTCTGCGGCGCGGGGTGACGTGGCGGTGGCCATCGGGGTCGAATCTCGTTGTTTGGAAGACAACAGAAGGAAGAGCCAGCTATGCGAAATAGCCGTTCTTGAGGGTCGCGTATGCTTCGTTGATGGATTTTAGACGTTCCTCCGCGGCCTTGTCGCCCCCATTCGCATCCGGGTGGTTCTGCTTGACCAGCGTCAGGTAGCGCGAGCGCAGCCGTTCGAAGGTCACCGGCGGCTCCAGATCGAAGACCGCCAGCGCCCGGACGTGGGCCGCCTCGGTCGCCGACCGGGCGTTCTCGCGCCCCTTCTGGTCGGGTTCGTCGGTGAAGAATCCGAAGCCGTCATGGATGCGCCAGTTCGGCCGGCGCGGGCGCCCGCCGCCGAGCGGCCAGGTCGGTCGCTGCCACACCGTGTCGCGCCGGAGGTCGGCCTCGATCTCGGCCTGGGTCATGCCGCGGTAATAGTCCCAGTTGCGGTTGTATTCGCGCACATGGTCGAGGCAGAACCAGCGATACTGGTCGAGACGGTCGCGCGCCAGCGGCGCCCGGTGCTCGCCTTCACCAGCGCATCCGGGCCACTCGCACATGCGCCGGCTCCGCGCCTCCTCGAACTCGGGGGCGAGGGCGACGCGCTCGAACCGTCGTCTCATCCGACGGAGTATGGTCAGGTGGCATGAGCCAGACAAGGCGAGGCGACGGGGATTCCGGGCGCGATGGATGGAGAAGGGACGCCGATGACGATGCAGGACACCATCCGCGACAAGCTGACGCAGGCCTTCCGGCCGCTCGCGCTCACGATCGACGACGATTCTCACCGCCACGCCGGCCATGCGGGGGCCAGACCCGGCGGCGAGACCCACTTCCGGGTCGAGATCGTCTCGGCGGCCTTCGCCGGCCGTTCGCGGGTCGAGCGCCAGCGCATGGTCTATGAGGCGCTGGCGGCCGAGATGGCGGGCAGCGTCCACGCCCTCCAGCTGCGGACCCTGGCGCCGGGCGAGCAAGGTTGAGCCGGCGGCCGGTGCGGGCGATCAGCCCTTCCCAGGATGCGGGCCCCGGCCGCGACTTGGCGGGCCGCTCCGGTGCCGCCTGATGCGTCAGGCGCTCTCCCGGCGGGGGCCCGTGTAGAACGCCGGCCATACCCGTGCCACCTCGGGGCCGTCCGAAGCGAGCGCGTGGCAGGTGTCGAGATGGGGTGGGCGGCGTTGCGGGCCGCTGGCGGCGCCGGCCGTGGTCTGGGCGCGGCGCTGCCGTTCGCGCCAGGAGAAGATGGTCTGGAAGGCGGTGGTGGCGACGGGGCCGAGCAACTCGACGAGATGGGTGCAGCCCTGGGTTCCGCCGAGAAGGCTGCGCACCTGCTGCGTCCAGCCGCTCTTGATCGAAAGGCCCACCAGACGCTGGAAGTTAGGCGTGATCTCGGGGCAGACGGGGAATGGGCTCGCGTCGGTCACCGCCTCGACGCCGCGCACCACCAGTTCGTCGTCCATCGTCAGCCGGATCCACATGTCGTGCACGGGCGTGCCGGGCGGCATCGGCCCGCGCGCGTTGCTGTCGAAGGGATAGGTCTTGGTGTCGACGAGGTGGCCCTCGATGTCCCACAGCCCGTCCTCGCGGCGATAGCCGCGGCATTCGACGGTTCGGGTGTGGAGGTGAGCGCGCGGGGCCGGCTCGGAGAGAGGCATCTTCGGTTTCCGGAGAGACAGCACGGAACGCGCCATGTTGCGGCGCAGCGAAACGGAGGTAGGACGATGCGCCTCCGCCGTCAACGGAAAGACGAATCCCGGCCGGAAGCTCCGGGGCCCCGGTCAGGCGGCGATCGCGTCCGTCAGCATTGCCGTCACCGCGCCGATCTCGACGTCGGCCGCGATGAAGGCCTGGCCGATTCCCCGCGCCAGGATGAAGGTGATCCGCCCGTTCTTCGCCTTCTTGTCCTTGGCCATGTGGGCGACGAGCCGGTCGGCGGTCCAGCCCACTGCACGGATGCCGGCAAGGCCGGTCGGCAGGCCGACCGCGGAGAAATGGCGCCGCACGCGCACCGCGTCCTGGCCGGGGCACAGGCCCAGCTGGGCCGACAGATCGAAGGCCATGATGGTGCCGATCGCCACCGCCTCGCCATGCAGCAGGCCGCCGTCGAAGCCGCTCTCCACTTCGAGCGCATGCCCGAAGGTGTGGCCGAGGTTGAGGAGGGCCCGGTCGCCCGTTTCCCGCTCGTCGCGTGCGACGATGGCGGCCTTGGCCTCGCAACTGGCGACCACGGCATGGCGGGCCGCGTCGCGGTCGCCGGCGACCAGCGCCGCCCCGTTCGCTTCGCACCAGTCGAAGAAATCCGCATCGCCGAGCAGGCCGTACTTCACCACCTCGGCATAGCCCGCCAGCAGCTCCCGTCGCGGCAGGGTCGAGAGCGCGTCCATGTCCGCCAGCACGAGTCGCGGCTGGTGGAAGCTGCCGACGAGGTTCTTGCCGGTCGGCATGTCGATGGCGGTCTTGCCGCCGACCGCGCTGTCGACCTGCGACAACAGGGTCGTCGGCAGCTGGACGAAGCCGATGCCGCGCAGAAGGATGCTGGCGGCAAAGCCGGTGATATCGCCGATCACGCCGCCGCCGAGCGCCACCAGGGTCGACCCGCGGTCGATGCCGAGTTCCAGGACGCGCTCGCAGAGATGCTGCAGATGGGCGAAATCCTTCGTCGTCTCGCCCGGCGGCAGGATCACCGCGTCGTGCCGGACGCCCGCCGCGTCGAGCCCGGAGCGCAGACGGTCGAGGTGCAGCGCGGCGACCGTCTCGTCGGTGACGACGACGACGCGCGCCGACGGCAGCAGGGGACGCATGCGGGCGCCGGCCTCGGCCAGAAGCCCGGACCCGACCAGGATGTCGTAGCTGCGTTCGCCCAGGCCGACGCGAACGGTGCCGACGGCGCTCACGTCGGTTGCCCGGCGGCCTGCCGTGCTTCGGTCGGAAATTGCCCGACATGCGCGAGGATGGCGCTCATGCAACGGTCGACGGTGGTCTCGGTCGGGGCATCGAGGCTGTCGACGACGATGTCGGCCTCGGCATAGACGGGGTAGCGCAACGACATGAGGTTGGTCAGGATTTCCTTGGGGTCGCCCTGGTTCAGCAGCGGCCGATGGGTCCGGCGGGCCACCCGGCGCACCAGGACGTCGAGTTCGGCCCGCAGCCAGAGCGATATGCCGCGGTCGTGGATCGCCGCCCGGGTCGCGGGATCCATGAAGGCGCCGCCACCGGTCGCCAGCACATGCACCGGCTCCTCCAGCAGGCGCTGGATCACCCGCCGCTCGCCGTCGCGGAAGGCGGCTTCGCCGTGCCGGGCGAAGATCTCCGCGATGGTGCAGCCGGCGGCGGCCTCGATCTCGGCGTCGGCGTCGCGAAAACCCAGGCCCAATCGCTGCGCGATGCGGCGGCCGACGCTGGTCTTCCCGGCGCCCATCAACCCCACCAGCACCAGCGTGCGCGGCAGCGCCGGCCGGTCGCCGGCCGACTGCGACGCAGCCCGGGTGCGCCGTCCCGACTGGTGGTCGCCGGCCTCGTGGCGTTGTATCGCCTCCGCGCCGCCGATATTCTGCCCTTCGGCCGCCATCGACGCTAGTTAACACAACGCCCGCCGGAAGTCGTCAAGCACGCGGGCGCATACGGCATCGCCCCGGAGTTCGATACCATGGCCCGCACGCTCTTATGGATCGCCGCTTCGGTGCTCCTGGTTCTCTTCGTCGCTGCCGTCGGCGTCCTCCTGCTGGTCGACATGCCGGCGCCGACCAAGCGCATCGAGAAGGTGATTCCGGATGCGAACCTGGCTCGCTAGTGCGTCCGTCCTGCTGGCGCTGACGGTGCCGGCCGCCGCCCAGGCCCCGCCGACGCCGCTGCTCGCCCCGCCGACCCAGCGCGACGCTGCGCCGGGCGCCCCCGTCCGCATTCCGCCCGCCATCGGCGCCCAGCCCACCCCGCTGCCGCAGGAACGCACACGCCGGCCGCCGGCGGCGGCGGTGACGGCGCGACCGCTGGCGGCGCTGGACTATGAATCCGCCGGCTGGAGCCCGGCGGAAGGCGGGCTTTCTCCCACCATGTGGCAGGGCAGTTCCTGGGCCGGGGCCGCGCGGCTGCTCGAACGCCTTCCCCGTCCCTCCGCGACCCCGGCGCGGCATCGCCTGGCGCGCCGGCTGCTGATGTCGGCCGCCGCCAAGCCGGACGGCGCGCCCGCCGGTGCCTATCTCGAGGAACGCCTCGTCCGCCTGCTGTCCATGGGCGATGCGCCGGCCGGCGCGGCCCTGGCGCGTGCGGTGCCCGATGCCCGCCTGGACGGGCCGCGAACCCGGCCCGCCGTCGAAGCGGCCTTGCTGAGCGGCGCGACCAGCGACGCGTGCAAACGCGCCCGGCGTGCCGAGGTCGAGCTCAGCGATCTCTTCTGGCGCCGCCTGCTGCTCGCCTGCGATGCCGTCGACGGACGCGGCGAACAGGTGCGGCTCGGCCTCGACCTGCTGCGCGAGCAGGGTCACGCTCTGGACGAAGGCTTCGTCCGCCTGGTCGAGGCGGTGGCCGGCCGCGGCGAAGCGCCGGAGACATCGGAAGGTACCGATCCGGTCGCGGTGGCGCTGGCGATCCACGCCGGCATTCCGCCTGCGCCCGGTGTGCTTCTGTCCGGGCCGCCGGCGACGGCTGCCGCGTTCGCCCGCTCCGACCGCGTGTCGCCGGACCGGCGTCTCGCCGCTGCCGAGCGGGCCGCCCGGCACGGGCTCGTCGAGCCGGAATTGCTGGCCCGGCTCTATGCGGAGCTGCCGATTCCACCCGAGCGCCTCGCCGCGCCCGTCGCTGCCGCCGATGGGCAGCCCGGCGCCGAGGGGCGTGCCCTGCTGTATCAGGCGGCCCGGCTGGAGATCGTGCCGATCCGCCGCCTGGAGCGTCTGGCGGCGGGCTGGCGCCACGCCCACGCCCATGGCGCGGCCCTTGCCTTCGGCGCGGCCGCGGCGCCGCTGGTGCGGGAGATGACGCCGTCGCTCGATTTGGCGCCCCATGCCGGCGCGGCGATCCGGATCGCGCTGGCGGGCGGCGACGCGGCGACCGCCATGCGCTGGCTGGCCATGATCGGGCAGCGCCCCGGCGACGAGCGCGCCATGGCCGCGCATGCCGCGGCGGCGCCGCTGGTCCGTCTGGCGCTGGGCGAGGACGGGCCGGTCTGGAACCTGGACGCGACGCGCCGCTGGGCGGCCGGGATGGGCGGCCCCGAATCGCCGCGCACCGTGATCGGGTTCGCCTTGCTGGCCGCACTCGGCGATCTCGCCGCGAGCGATGCGTGGATCGCCCTGTCGGACGACCGGCCGCCGACCGCCCTTCCCGGATCGGCGGCGGCGATATGGTTCGCGCAGGAGGCTGCGGCGCGCGAAGGGCGGCTGGGCGAACAGGTCGCACTGGCGCTGATCGCCCTCGGCTCCGAGGCGGTGCCGCATCCGCTCGCAGCCTTCTCCGCGCTCAACGGACTGCGTCTGGCGGAGGAGATGGCGAGCGCACGCGCCGTCGCCGTCGAAATCGCACTGCTGGCCGGCCTCTAGACGCGATGGCGTCCGCCGCAATCGCCGATCGGCATCTCGAAGCGTTTCTCGAGATGCTGGCGGCCGAGCGCGGGGCAGCACGCAACACCCAGGACGCCTACCGCCGGGATCTGCTCGATCTCGCCGGCTTTCTGAAGCCACGGGGCGAGCCGCTGGCTGCGGCCAGCGAGGAGGGGCTGCGCGCCTATCTCTCCCATCTCGATGACGCCGGCATGGCCGCGCGGACCCAGGCGCGGCGCCTGTCGGCGATCCGCCAGTTCCACCGCTTCCTCTATGCCGAAGGCGTGCGCGCCGACGATCCGACCAGCCGCCTCGATTCCCCGCGCCTCGGCCGGCCGCTGCCCAAGATCGTCGCCGTCGACGAGTGCGAGGCGCTGCTCGCCGCCGCTGCGACGCGCCCGGCGCCGGACGGGCCGCGGCTCGTCGCCATCATCGAGCTTCTCTATGCCGGCGGCCTGCGCGTGTCCGAGCTGGTGGACCTGCCCGTCAACGCGGCCGCGCGGGGTTCCACGACTCTCCTCGTGCGTGGCAAGGGCGACCGCGAGCGGGTGGTTCCGCTCGCCGCCTCGGCGGTGGCCGCGGTGGCGGCCTACATGGCGGTCCGGCCCTCGTTCCTGCCCAAGGGGTCGGCCCGGGCGGCAGCCGAACGCTGGCTCTTTCCCTCGCGCGGGGCCGGCGCACGCCTGACCCGCCGGCGAGTCGGACAGATGCTGAAGGATCTGGCGCTGGCGGCCGGCCTCGATCCCGGGCGACTCTCGCCGCACGTCCTGCGGCACGCGTTCGCGACGCACCTCGTCGAGGGCGGCGCCGACCTGCGCAGCGTGCAGCGGATGCTGGGCCACGCCGATATCGCGACCACCCAGATCTACACCCATGTCGCCGACGAGCGCCTTCATCGCCTGGTCCGTTCGCACCATCCGCTGGCGCGCGGCCGCGGACGTCGCGACGAAGGCTGAAGGGCGCTCGGTTCCCCGCTCCTCCGGCCTGTGCTACTAGGCGCCCATGCGCAGTTTCCTCGATTTCGAGCAGCCGATCGCCGAGCTGGAAAGCAAGATCGAAGAGCTCCGGCACCTGCCCGGTGCCGCCGACATCAACATCGCCGACGAGGTCTCCAAGCTGCAGGCCAAGGCCGAGCGGCTGTTGCGGCAGACCTACGCCAAGCTGACGCCATGGCAGAAGGTGCTGGTGGCGCGCCATCCCGATCGGCCGCACCTCACGGACTATCTGGCCGGCCTCATCACCGACTTCACGCCGCTCGCTGGCGACCGCACCTTTGCGGAGGACCGGGCCATCATCGGTGGCCTCGGCCGGTTCCGCGACACGCCGGTGATGGTTCTCGGCCAGGAGAAGGGCGCGGATACGGAAAGCCGGGTGCGGCACAATTTCGGCATGGCCAAGCCGGAGGGGTACCGCAAGGCGCGCCGGCTGATGGAACTGGCGGATCGTTTCGGCCTGCCGATCCTGACGATGGTCGACACCGCCGGCGCCTATCCCGGCATCGGGGCGGAAGAGCGCGGCCAGGCGGAGGCGATCGCGCGCGCGATCGAGGCTGGCCTCGCGGTCGGCGTCCCCTTCGTCTCGGTCATCATCGGCGAGGGCGGGTCGGGCGGCGCCATTGCGCTCGCCACCGCCAACCGCGTGCTGATGCTGGAGCATGCGGTCTATTCGGTGATCTCGCCCGAAGGCTGCGCCTCCATTCTCTGGCGCAGCGGCGAGCATGCGCAGCAGGCGGCCGAGGCGCTGAAGCTGACGGCCCAGGATCTGCTGCGGCTGGGTGTCGCGGACACCATCATTCCCGAGCCGCTGGGCGGAGCGCACCGCGACCATGCGGCCACCGTGGCGACCGTCGGCGATGCGATCGCGTCCGCCTTCTCCTCGCTCGCGGGCATGGACGGTGCGACCCTGCGCCTGCAGCGGCGCGAGAAATTCCTGGCGATCGGCCAGAACGGAGCATGATCCGGGGCCGGCCGTGAGCGAGGCCGCCCACGGCATTCCCTACCTGCGCGAGGTTCTCGTCTTCCTCGCCGCGGCCGGCATCGTCGTGCCGATCTTCCACCGCCTGCGCATCAGCCCCGTCCTCGGCTTCCTGCTGGTCGGCGTCGCGATCGGGCCGCACGGGGCGGGCGGCCTCGTCGGCGAGGTGCCGTGGCTCGGCAACATCGTCATCGCCGATCTCGAAGGGGTGCGATCGATCGCCGAGCTGGGCATCGTGTTCCTGCTCTTCACGATCGGACTCGAGCTTTCCCCGCGGCGGCTTTTCGCGATGCGGACGGCCGTCTTCGGGATGGGCACCCTGGCGGTCGTGCTGTGCGCGGCGGCCCTCGGCCTCGGCGCATGGGGCGCGGGCCAGCCGCCGGCAGCCGCCGCCGTGCTCGGGCTCGCGCTCGCCCTCTCCTCGACCGCCATCGTTATGCCCCTGCTGGCCGAGCGGCGGGCGGCGACCGGCGTCCTCGGCCGGTCGGTCTTCGCGATCCTGCTGTTCCAGGACCTGGCGGTCGTGCCGATCCTGGTGCTGATCTCGGTGCTGGGCGGCGAGGGGTCACCGGCATCCGGCATGGCCGTGCTCCGCGCGCTCGCCGAGGCGGTGCTGATGGTGGCCGCGATCGGCCTCATCGGCCGTTTCGCGCTGCGTCCGGCGCTGCGGCAGGCGGCCCGCGCCCGCAGCCCGGAGCTGTTCATGGCCGTCGTGCTGCTGGTGGCGCTCGGCACCGCGATGGCGACCGCCGCAATCGGGCTCTCGATGGCCCTCGGCGCTTTCCTCGCCGGCCTGCTCATCGCCGAGAGCGAGTTCCGGCACGAGGTCGAGGTCGATATCGAGCCCTTCAAGGGCCTGTTCCTCGGCCTCTTCTTCATCGGCGTCGGAATGGGGATCGACGGCCGCGCGCTGCTCCTGCATCCGGTTCCGATCCTCCTCGCCGTGGTCGCGCTGTTCGCGGTCAAGGCCGTGCTGATCGCGATCCTGGTCCGGGCGTTCGGCCAGACCTGGGCGGTCGCGATCGAGGCGGGGCTACTGCTCGGCCAGGCCGGCGAGTTCGCCCTGGTGGCGGTCGGGCTGGCCGCCGACGCGCGCATACTCGATGGCGCTGCGGCCCAGGGCATCCTGCTCGTTGTCGGGCTGTCGCTGCTGGCGACGCCGGTGGTCGCGATCGGCGCGAGACGCCTGGCGAGGCGTCTCGCGGGGCGCCTGGCGAAGAGCCAGGAGGCAGGCGACGACGTGGATCCGCCGGTCGAGGGGCATGTGATCATCGCCGGCTTCGGCCGGGTCGGCCGCACGCTGGCGAGTGCGCTCGAGGCTGAGCGGATCCCCTATGTCGCGATCGACCTCGATCCCGCCATCTCCGAGGCGGCACGGCGGGAAGGGCAGCCGGTCCAGTTCGGCGATGCCGGGCGTGGCGAGGTGCTGCGCCATGCCGGCGCCGACACCTGCCAGGCGCTGGTCGTCACGCTCGACGATGGCCGCGCCGCCGAGCGCGCCGTGCAGGTGGCGCGCCGGCGCTGGCCCGACCTGCCGATCTATGCCCGCGCCCGCGACGCCGCGCATGCCCGCCACCTCGCCGAGCTTGGCGCGACGGAGGTGATCCCCGAGGCGCTGGAGCCCAGCCTGCAGCTCGCCGGCCGGGTCATGGCGGGGACGGGAATGCGCGAGGATGCGGTCGCGGAGCGGGTGGCGGTACTCCGCGACGCGTGGTCGGGCCGGTCCAGACCCTGAGCTGCTGAGGGCCTGAGCCGCTGAGGGCCTGAGCCCGTCTGGCGCCCCGGCCTCAGTTGGCGATGGCCCGCAGCCGCTCTTCCGGCAGGCCGAGCCGCCGCGCGGTGGCGAGGATGTCGTTCCAGGCACGGTCGGCCAACGGGATGCCCTCGGCCAGCCGCTTGGCGCGGGTCCGGCGCTCCGGTTCGCCCGGCACCAGCACCTCGCCGCCCGGCACGGCCGGCCGGGACGCCTTCACATAGTCGACATACTGCGCCAGCTCGCGGGCGAAGCCGTCGTCGGAATGGAAGCGGTCGACGGCCATGTAGATCGACAGCATGCCGTTCGCGATCTGGCGCGGCCCGGGGCCGGAGCAGCCGGAGCCGGTGAAGGCGCCGCCGAGCAGCTCGCACATCAACGCCAGGCCCGAGCCCTTGTGCTCGCCGAAGGCGCGCAGCGCCCCGGGGCCCTTGCGCGGATCCGGCACGGCACCCGGCGGCACCTCGCCGTAGAGGGTGGCGGGATCGCTGGAGAGGCGACCGTCCGGCTCGATCAGCGCGCCCTCGGGCAGCGGCTTGCCGCCGGACTGGGCGACCAGCGCCTTGCCTTCGGCGACCAGGGAGGTGGCGAAATCGAGGATGACTGGCTCGCCGCCCGCGACCGGCAGCCCGATCGCGATGGGTGCGGTCGAGAAGCGGCGGTCGACGCCGCCGAAGGGCGCCACGAGCTCGCTGCCCGCGACGTTGACGAAGTGCAGGGAAACTTGGCCTTCGGCTGCCGCCATTTCGGGATAGTCGCCGATCCGGCCGAGATGGCCGGCATGCCGCAGGCCGACGATGGCGATGCCGTGGGCCCTGGCGCGGGCGATGCCGAGTTCGACGGCGAGCGGCCCCACCGTCTGGCCGAAGCCGTAATTGCCGTCGACCAGGGCGAAGGCGCCGCCATCGATCACCGTCGTCAGCGACCGGCCGGCATGGACGCGGCCCGCCTGCATCGTCTCGACGTAGCGCGGAACCCGGATGACGCCGTGGCTGTCGTGTCCGGCCAAGTTGGCGCCGGCCAGCATGGTGGCGATTCGTCCGGCTTCGGCCGCATCGCAGCCGGCGGCCGCGAAAATGTCGGCCACCAGCCGCACCAGCGGCGCATGGGCGATGATCAAGGGAACGTCTCCTCCGGGTGGTGGGTCGGCCCCGGGCGGAGCGTCCTGCCGCGCCCGGGCCGAACTCTTGCCGCGTCGCTGCCGGTCAGAGCCGGCCGTGACAGTGCTTGTACTTCTTGCCGCTGCCGCAGGGACATGCGGCATTGCGGTTCACCTTGCCCCAGGTGGTGGGGTCGGCCGGGTCGATGCTGGCCACCGCGGCGACGGCGGTGTGGCGCGACAGGGCGCGCGGGTCCGCGCCGCCCTCGGCACCAATCTCGGCCAGGGCCGGGTCGAAGCGGGTCTCCTGCATCCCGGCCGGGAACGGCGGCAGCTCCGGCTCGGGTTCCTGCATGCGCACTTCGATGTGGCTGAGCAGCTGGATCACCGCCTCGCGCAGATGGACAAGCATCTCCTCGAAGAGTTCGAAGGCTTCCCGCTTGTACTCGTTGAGCGGGTCGCGCTGGGCATAGGCCCTGAGGCTGATGCCCTGGCGCAGATGGTCGAGCGAGAGCAGGTGGTCCTTCCACACCTGATCGAGGACCTGGAGCAGGATGCTGCGCTCGGCCATCCGCATCAGGTCCGGCCCGTAGGCCTCGGTCTTGCCCGCCATCTTCTCGTCGAGCGCACGGGTGATCCGCTCCCGGATCTCGACGTCGGCGATGCCTTCCTCGCGCACCCAGTCGGCGACCGGCAGGTCGAGCCCGAAGAGGCGCAGGCAGGCTTCGTGCAGGCCGGCCGCGTCCCACTGCTCGGCATAGGCGTTGGGCGGGATGCAGCGGGTCACCTGCGCTTCGATCACCTCGGCCCGCATGTCGGCGATCATCGCCTCGACATCCTCGGCCTGCATGATCTCGCGACGCTGCTCGTAGACGACCTTGCGCTGGTCGTTCATCACGTCGTCGTACCGCAGCAGCTGCTTGCGGACCTCGTAGTTCCGCGCCTCGACCTTCTGCTGCGCCTTCTCCAGCGCCTTGTTGATCCAGGAATGGACGATCGCCTCGCCCTCCTTGATCCCGAGGCGGCGCAGCATGGTGTCCATGCGCTCCGACCCGAAGATGCGCATCAGGTCGTCTTCCAGCGAAACGAAGAACTTCGAGCCGCCGGGGTCGCCCTGGCGACCCGACCGGCCGCGCAGCTGGTTGTCGATGCGCCGGCTCTCGTGCCGCTCGCTGCCGATGACGTAGAGGCCGCCGGCGGCGAGCGCCGCCTTCTTGGCTTCGGCCATCTCGCCGCGGATCAGCGCCTCGCGATGGGCCCGCTCGTCCGGATCGGACACGTCGGCCAGTTCGCGGCGCAGCCGCAGGTCGACGTTGCCGCCGAGCTGGATGTCGGTGCCGCGGCCGGCCATGTTGGTCGCGATGGTCACCGCGCCCGGCCGCCCGGCCTGGGCGATGATGTAGGCCTCCTGCTCGTGGTGGCGGGCGTTCAGCACCTGATGCGGGATGCCGCGCTGCTGCAGGATCTCGGCCAGCTGCTCCGACTTCTCGATGCTGACGGTGCCCACCAGGACCGGCTGCTGCTTCTTCCGGCACTCCTCGATCTGGTCAACGATCGCGTTGACCTTCTCGCGCGCGGAACGGTAGACCTCGTCGTCATTGTCCTTGCGGATGCAGGGCACGTTGGTCGGCATCTCGACGACGTCGAGACGGTAGATGTCCGACAGCTCCTGGGCCTCGGTCATCGCCGTGCCGGTCATGCCGGCCAGCTTCGGATAGAGGCGGAAATAGTTCTGGAAGGTGATCGAGGCCAGCGTCTGGTTCTCGACCTGGATGGTGACGTGCTCCTTCGCCTCCAGCGCCTGGTGCAGCCCCTCCGAGTACCGCCGGCCTTCCATCATGCGGCCGGTGAACTCGTCGATGATGATGACCTTGTCGTCCTTGACGATGTAGTCGGTATCGCGGGCGAACAGCTTGTGGGCGCGCAGCGCCTGGTTGACGTGGTGGACCAGCGAGACGTTGTGGACGTCGTAGAGCCCGCCCTCCTTGAGGAGCCCCGCCTCGATCAGCAGCTGCTCGATCTTCTCCAGGCCGGCCTCGGTCAGCGTCACCGTGCGCTGCTTCTCGTCCTTCTCGTAGTCGGCAGGATCCAGCCGGGACATCAGCGCGTCGGCGCGCGCATAGAGTTCGGAGGAATCCTCGGCCGGGCCCGAGATGATGAGGGGCGTGCGCGCCTCGTCGATCAGGATGCTGTCGACCTCGTCCACGATCGCGTAGTTGAAGGGCCGCTGGACCATGTCCTCCAGCCGGTACTTCATATTGTCGCGGAGATAGTCGAAGCCGAATTCGTTGTTCGTGCCGTAGGTGACGTCGGCGGCATAGGCGACCCGGCGCTCGGCGTCGTCGAGGCCGTGGACGATGCATCCGACCTCCAGCCCGAGGAAGCGGTAGATGGCGCCCATCCACTCGGAATCGCGCTGGGCCAGGTAGTCGTTCACCGTGACGACGTGCACGCCCTTGCCGCTCAGGGCGTTGAGATAGACCGGCAGCGTGCCGACCAGCGTCTTGCCTTCGCCGGTCTTCATCTCCGCCACCATGCCGCGGTGCAGCACCGTGCCGCCCATCAGCTGGACGTCGAAATGGCGCTGCCCGAGGACACGCTTGGCCGCTTCGCGGACGGTGGCGAAGGCGTCGGGCAGGATCTCGTCGAGGGCGGCCCCCTTTTCGAGACGCTCGCGCAGCGCCGGGGTGCGGGCGCGGAGTTCCTCGTCCGACAGTGCCTGCAGGGCCGGCTCGAGCGCGTTCACGTCCCGGACGACGCTGGCAAGGCCCTTGATGTAGCGGTCGTTGGCTGAGCCAAAGAAGCGGCGGGCGAGAGCGCCGATCATCAGAACCTCGATGGGGACGGGATGGGATGGCGGGGCCGCACGGGCACGACCTCCCAAGACATAGGAGTAAGCTCCACCCCTGTCAACGCGACCTCCCGGCCCCATTTCTCGCCACATTCCGTGCGTAACCGCCTTCGTGTATGTTCCGCCGCCGAACCCTGCCGGCCCATGGCGGCCGGCGAAAGGAAAGCCCCCCGATGAGCCGATCCGCCTACCTCGCCCTTGCCGCCCTGGCGGCTCCCCTGCTGTTCGCCCAGGCTGCCGGAGCCCAGACCGCGGCCGGCCAGACCGCTCCCGGCCAGACTGCTCCGGGGACGGCCGCACCGGCCCAGGCGGCGGAAGCCGACCCCGTGGTGGCCCGGGTCAACGGCAAGCCCATCCTGCGCAGCGACGTCATGGCCGCCCATCGCCAGCTGCCGGCCCAGGTGCAGCAGATGCCGCTGGAGATGATCTTTCCGCTGGTCGTCGACCAGGTCGTCAGCTCGCGTCTGCTGAGCGAGGCGGGGCGCGGCCAGAACCTGCAGAACGACCCGGAGGTGAAGACCCAGATGGCGCGCCTCGAGGACCGTGTGATCGAGCGCCTCTACCTCACCCGCGTGGTCGAGAAGGCGGTGACCGAGGACAAGCTGCGGGCGCGCTATTCGGAGTTCGTGAAGAAGCAGCCGGCCGGCGAGGAGGTCAAGGCGAGCCACATTCTCCTGGAGAAGGAGGATGACGCCAAGCGCATCATCGCCGACCTCGAGAAGGGCGGCGATTTCGCCCGCATCGCCCGCGAGAAGTCGATCGATCCGTCCGGCCGCGAGAATGGCGGGGACCTCGGCTTCTTCCAGAAGGAGCAGATGGTGCCCGAGTTCTCGGGTGCCGCCTTCGCGATGAAGAAGGGCGAGACCAGCAAGGCGCCGGTGAAGAGCCAGTTCGGCTGGCACGTCATCCGCGTGACGGATCGCCGCGCCACGGCGGCGCCGACCTTCGAGGCGGCGCGCGAGGAACTGAGCGAGGAACTGGCCCGCGAGGCGGTCGACGCCCACGTCAAGGCATTGCGCGAGGAGGCGAAGGTCGAGGTCTTCAACGCCGACGGCTCCGCGCTCGCTCCGGCCGCGCCGCAGGGCCTGACCCCCGCACGCTGATCCTTCTCCCCCTCCAGCGAACCGCAGAACCAGAGGCAGACATGGCCCACAAGGTGTCCCCGCTCGCACCCGAACGCTTCCCCGACCTGCCGCCGATCGCGGGTGTCCGCCTCGGCACGATCGCCGCTGGGGTGCGATATGCGGGCCGCGTCGACGTCATGCTGGCGGAACTCGCGGCGGGGACCACCGTGGCCGGCGTGTTCACCCGCTCCAAGACGGCGTCGGCACCGGTCGACTGGTGCCGGCGGTCGCTGCCCGGCGGCTCGGCGCGGGCATTGATCGTCAACGCCGGCAACGCCAACGCCTTCACCGGCACGGCCGGCCTGCAGGCGGTCGAGATCACGGCCGAGGGCGTCGCCGGCCGCCTCGGCTGCCGGGCCGACGAAGTGTTCGTCGCCTCGACCGGCGTCATCGGCGAGCCGCTGCCGGCCGAGCGCATCACGGCCGTGCTCGACACGCTGTCGGCCGACCTGCAACCCGACCGCTGGGCCGAGGCGGCGCGGGCGATCATGACCACCGACACATATCCCAAGGGCGTGACGGCCACCGCCGACATCGGCGGCACCACGGTCACGATCAACGGCATCATCAAGGGCTCGGGCATGATCGCGCCCGACATGGCGACGATGCTGGGCTTCGTCTTCACCGACGCGGCGCTGCCGGCCGATGTCATGCAGGCCCTGCTGTCCCGCGGGTCGGACCGCAGCTTCAACTGCATCACCGTCGACAGCGACACCTCGACCAGCGACACGGTGCTGCTGTTCGCGACCGGCAAGGCCGGGAACCCCGCCATCGAGACGGCGGGTGACCGCCGCCTCGCCGGCTTCCGGCGCGCGCTGGACGGCGTCCTGATGGAGATGGCCCATCTCGTCGTGAAGGACGGGGAAGGTGCCGAGAAGCTGGTCGAGATCCGGGTCGGTGGCGCCGCGACGGCGAAGGCCGCCCGGCGCATCGGCCTCGCCATCGCCAACTCACCGCTGGTCAAGACCGCCATTGCCGCCGGCGACGCCAACTGGGGCCGCATCGTCATGGCGGTCGGCAAGTCGGGCGAGAAGGCCGACCGCGACCGGCTGGCCATCGCCATGGGCGGCGTCGCGGTGGCGCGTGACGGCCAGCGCGTCGACGGCTATGACGAGGCGCCGGTGGCGGCTCACATGGCCGGCCGCAAGATCGAGATCGACGTCGATGTCGGCGTCGGCAAGGCCTCGGCGACCGTCTGGACCTGCGATCTGACCCACGCCTATATCGACATCAATGGCAGCTATCGCAGCTGAGGTCCTGACCACCGCCCGTCTCGTCCTCCGCCCGCTCGCGCCCGCCGACGCCCCGGCGGTCGCGGCGCTGGCCGGGGAGTGGGAGGTGGCGCGCTACACCCAGCGCATCCCGCACCCCTATCCCGACGGCGCGGCCGAGGCCTTCATCGCCCAGGTCGCCGCCGACCGCGCCGACGGGCATGCGGAGGTCTTCGCCGTCACCCGCCGCGACGACGGCACGTTCCTCGGCAATATCGGGCTCGAGCAGGCGGACCGGCCGGGCGAGGTCGAGGTCGGCTATTGGCTGGGCCGGCCCTATTGGGGGGCGGGCTACGCGACCGAGGCGGTGCGCGCCGCCATCCGCCATGCCTTCGGCTTTCCCGAGGCGCAGCTCGTCTTCGCCGAGATCCACCCGGACAACGTCGCGTCCCGACGCGTGCTGGAGAAGGCGGGACTGCGGGAGGCCGGGCGCGTCCAGGGGCGTCTGCGCGGCGTTCCGGTCGAGACCATCCGGCTGGAGATCGCACGGCCGCAGCCGCTGCCGACGCTACTGGTGGCGGCGGTCGCCCTGATCGACGCCGACGGCCGCGTCCTGCTCGCCCAGCGCCCGCCCGGCAAGGCGATGGCCGGCCTGTGGGAGTTCCCGGGCGGCAAGGTCCATGCGGACGAGACGCCGGAGGCAGCGCTGGTCCGCGAGCTGGCCGAGGAACTCGGCATCGACACCGCCGAGCGCTGCCTCGCGCCGCTCACCTTCGCCTCGCACCGCTACGAGACGTTCCATCTCCTGATGCCGCTCTTCGCCTGTCGCAACTGGCGCGGCACGCCGACCGCGATGGAGGGGCAGCGGCTCGCCTGGGTCCGCCCCAACCAGCTTCGCGACTATCCCATGCCGCCCGCCGACGAGCCGCTGGTCGCGATGCTGCGCGATCTGCTGTAGGTCGCGCTTGCATCCACGGCCGAAGCCGGATAATCGATGCCCGTCTCAACCGCAGGCCGAAGGGAGGGCTGCATGATCCGCTACATCCAGCGCCAGTCCCGACAGCCTGTCCGGGCCCCGCAGCGTTCCGTTGCGGGGCTGGCCCGAGGCTGAAGCGGCGCTTCCGCAGCGCCAATCGACATCGGTCTGCCCCCGGCGGCGCGCCCGCGCTGCCAGTGCCCTCGCGAATTGCAGGGCCGCTCCGCGTCTCGACACGACCTGAAACCGGACCGCCGCCCTGCGCCGCGGTCCCGCTTCGCGAGATGCCCATGGGCCAGATCAGCCTGCGCGCCGTCACCATCGCCGGCGCCACCCCGCTCTTCCGCAACCTCGACCTCGTGATCGCCGGCGGCGACCGGGTCGGCCTCGTCGCAGGCAATGGCGGGGGCAAGTCCACCCTGCTGCGCTGCATGGCCGGCGCCGGCGAACCCACCGCGGGCCAGATCGTGCGATCGCGCGGCCTGCGCGTCGCCCTGGTCGAGCAGGACATGCCGTCTTCCCTGCTCGACCTCTCGCTCGAGGAGGCCGTGCGTCGTGCCATACCGGCCCCCGAGCGGGCTGCGACGGCATGGCGGGTCGACCTCGTGCTCGACGAGTTCGCGACTCCGGCCGAACTGCGCACGCAGCCGGTACGCACCCTCAGCGGCGGCTGGCAGCGCTTCGCGCTCCTCGCGCGCGCCTGGATCGCCGACCCCGAGCTGCTGCTGCTCGACGAGCCGACCAACCATCTCGACCTGGCGAAGATCCGCCT
This sequence comes from Allostella sp. ATCC 35155, assembly GCA_006738865.1. GTDB lineage: Bacteria > Pseudomonadota > Alphaproteobacteria > ATCC43930 > Allostellaceae > Allostella. Next base: position 4,892,681 of record AP019701.1, on the reverse strand, counting down.
GCTCGAAGACTGGCTCACCAGTCCGCTGCGCGGCGTGCCGATGGTCGTCGCCAGCCACGACCGCCGCTTCCTCGACCGGGTGACGAACCGCACGCTCTTCCTGCGGCCGGAGGATTCGCGGCTCTATGCCCATCCCTACGGCACGGCGCGGCGCCTGTTGGCCGATGACGATGCGGCGGCCGCGGCCCGCCTCGATCGGGACGCGCGGGAGGTGGCCCGCCTGCGGCGCAGCGCCGGGGAGCTACGCAATGTCGGCATCAACAGCCGCAGCGATGCGGCCCAGAAGAAGTCGATGCAGATGGCAGCGCGGGCCGACGCGCTGGAGCGGAGCCTGCGCCCGCCCGAGCGGCTGCGGGCGGCGGACATCCGGCTCGCCAGCCGGGATACCCATGCCAGGGTGCTGCTGGCGGCCGACGATGTGACGGTCCGCGCTCCCGACGGGCGTGCGCTCTTCCGCACCGGCAAGCTGGAGCTGCGCCAGGGCGACCGGGCGGTGCTGCTCGGCCCCAACGGTGCCGGGAAGTCGCAGTTCGTGGCGCTGGTTCGTCGCGCGGCCGGCGGAGAGGCCGCCGCGGGTTTGCGCGTCCAGCCGTCGGTCGTGCTCGGGTATCTCGATCAGCAGATGTCGCAGCTCGACGGCGGCGGTTCACCGCACGACCTGCTGGCCGCGACCTCCCGGCTCGGCGACCAGCGGATCACCAGCCTGCTGGCCGGTGCCGGCTTCCCGGTCGATCGCCAGCGTCAGCCGGTCGGGCGGCTGTCGCCCGGCCAGCGGGCACGGCTCGGGCTGCTGGCGCTGCGGCTGGCGGAACCGAACTTCTTCGTGCTGGACGAGCCTACGAACCATCTCGACATACCGGGGCGCGAGCAGCTCGAGACGGAGATCCTGGCCCAGGGGGCGACGGCCCTCGTCGTCTCCCACGATCGCAGCTTCGTCGCCGCGATCGGCAGCCGCTGGCTGCGGATCGAGCGGGGTCGGCTGGTGGAACTGGACGAACCGCCCTCGGACGACGGCTGAGTTCAGCCGGCACCGCGCGGGGTGTCGGCGGCGAGCGCGTCGGCCAGGCGCATGGCGGCGCTGCCCGGCTTCAGCGGGCGCTGCTGGACGGCATGGGGGGCCCAGCCCGTCATCGTGATCACCTCGAAGGTGGCACGGATGCGTCCCTCGCCGTCGGCGAAGCGCTCGGCATAGAGTTCGGCTGCGCGCAGCAGGGTGCCGCGCCGGGTGCCGCCGCGTCGGCGCAGCACGACCGCATTGGTCTCGCCCATGCCGCGCAAGTCGTGCATCAGCCGGATCGGGTCGCCATAGGTGACGGTGATGCGGTCGGTGTCGACGACCGGCAGGGCGAAGCCGGCCCGCTGCAGCAGCGCTCCCGCGTCGCGGCCGTCCGCGAAGGGGGAGACGCGCGGGCCGGCGCCGCCCTCGATCTCGATCTCGGCGGCGAGCCAGGCCTCGCGCAGCTCCGTCAGCGTGTCGCCGCCGAGGAAGGCCCCGAGGAACAGCCCGTCGGGGCGCAGCGCCCGCCGCACCTGGACCAGTGCGCCCGGCAGGTCGTTGACCCAGTGGAGGTCGAGGCAGCTCAGCGCCAGGTCGAAGCCGCCGGCGAAGGGCAGCGCCTCGATGTCGGCCACGACCGCCCGCGGCAGGCCGCGAACCTGGCGCTCGGACAGGTCGGCATGGACGATGAACGGATTGCCGCCGCGGCCGGCCAGCGCGCGGGCCATGACGCCGCCGCGGGCGCCGAGGTCGAGGATGCGATCGAACATCCGACGCAGGTCGCCCAGCCGGTCGGCAAGGCGTGCGGCGATCTCGGCGAACAGGAAATCGTGCCGGTCGAAGTGGTCGGCGGCGCGATCGCGATGGCGACGCACGGCCGTACGGTCGAAGACGCTTGCGCCCGGTGGCAGGGTCGCCGGCATGGATTGGGTCGAGGACGCCATGCGCCTAATATGGCGGCCGCATGGTGCAGACGCCACGGTCAGCGACGGGTCTGGGACGGCGGATGGTGCGGGCGGCGCATTCCGCCGGCCGCCGCGTCATCGACGTGCTGCTGCCGCCGCGCTGCCTCGCCTGCGGCGAGATCGTGTCGGCGGACGGTGCCCTCTGCCCGGCCTGCTGGTCGACGCTCGCTTTCATCGGCCCGCCCTGCTGTCGCCAGTGCGGCACCCCGTTCGCCTTCGATCCCGGCGACGGCGCCGTCTGCGGCGAATGTGCCCGCCGTCCGCCGCCCTTCGAGCGCGCCCGTGCCGCGCTGCGCTACGACGACGCCAGCCGCGGGCTGATCCTGGGCTTCAAGCATGCCGACCGGACCCATGCCGCGCCGGCCTTTGCGGCCTGGATGGCCCGTGCCGCTGGCCCGCTGCTGGCGGAGGCGGAGGTGATCGTTCCCGTGCCGCTGCATTGGACCCGCCTCGTCCGCCGCCGCTACAATCAGGCGGCGCTGCTCGCGCTTGCGATCGGGCGGATCGGACACCGTGCCGTCGTTCCGGACGCGCTGATCCGCCGCCGGCGTACGCCCTCCCAGGGGCAGATGCGCCGCCTCGGCCGCTTCCGCAACGTCGCGGGCGCATTCGCCGTCCATCCACGCCGGGCGGACCGTATCGCCGGCCGCCGCATCCTGCTCGTCGACGACGTGCTGACGACCGGCGCCACGGTCGAGGCCTGCATCCGGGCGCTGCGTGCCGGCGGTGCCAAGACCGTCGACGTGCTGACGCTGGCCCGGGTGGTGCGGGAGGATTAGGAGGCGAGGAAGCCCCGGATCTTCTTGGCCATCGCTTCACCCTTGGTCTCGTGGGTGAAGAAGGCTTCGAGCCGGCCGTCCGGGCCCATCAGGTAGACGAAGGCGCTGTGGTCCATGGTGTAGCCCAGCGCTCCCTCGACCGGCACCTTCTTGTAGTAGACGCGGTAGGCGCGGGCGGCTGCGGCAATCTCCTCGGGCGTGCCGGTCAGACCGGTGATGCGGTCGTCGAAGGCCGCGACATAGTCCTTGAGGATGGCCGGTGTATCGCGCTCCGGGTCGACCGAGACGAAGAGCGGCTGCACCTTCGCGGCGGCTTCCGGTCCCAGCGCGTCGAGCGCCACCGAAACCTCCCCCAGCGCCAGGGGGCAGACGTCGGGGCAATGGGTGAAACCGAAGAACACCAGCATGTGCCGCCCGGCATAGCTGGCGGCGGTCACGCGCCGGCCCTGATGGTCGACGAGCTGGAACTCGCCGCCGATCTGCGGCCCCGCCTGCTCGACGAGCCGGCCGACCGGGCCGGGGCGCAGGTACCAGAGGGCTCCGAGTGTCGCGGCCAGCGTGACGAAACCGACGACGAGAATAATGAGGGCACGACGGGCGGGAGGGCTCATGGCTGCCTATATGGACCGCGCCCGCCTGCCGTGCCAGCCGACTGCGATCAGTAGCCGCGGCTGCGGTCGACCAGGTTGACGAGCGGCTGGCCCGCCTGGACACGGCGCAGGTTCTCGACGATCTGCGGCGTCGCCGTCAGCGGATTGGTCAGCGCGGCCGCGTGCGGTGTCAGGATCACCCGGGGATGCGACCAGAAGCGGTGATCGGCCGGCAGCGGCTCCTCGCGGAAGACGTCGAGCGCCGCGCCGGCGAGACGGCCGGAATCGAGCGCGGCCAGGAGGTCGTCATCGACGACATGCCGGCCGCGGGCGCAGTTCACGAGGAAGGCCCCCTCGGGGAGCTGGCCGAGCAGCCGGGCGTCGATGATGTTCTCGGTCTCCGCGGTCAGCGGCAGCAGGTTGACCAGGATGTCGGTGCGGGCAAGGAAACGGGCGAAGCCGTCGCTGCCCGAGAAGGTCTCGACCCCCTCCAGCGCCTTGGGCGTGCGGCTCCAGCCGCCGAGCGCGAAGCCGAACGGCGCCAGCTTGCCGAGGGCGTCCTGCCCCAGCTCGCCCAAGCCCATGACGCCGATCCGGCGCTGCTCGGGATGCGGCTGGGGGTGGACCTTCCAGACGCGGTCGCGCTGCTGGGCGGCGTAGGTCGGCTCCTGCCGGTGGAAGCGCAGCACCTGGAGGGTGACGTACTCGCTCATCTCCGCCGTCATCGAGGGATCGACGAGGCGGGCCAGCGGCAGGTGCTTCGGCACGGAGGCATCGCCGAGGATGGCGTCGACGCCGGCGCCCGTGGCGAAGATCGCCTTCAGCTTCGGCAGGCGATCGAACAGCCCGTCGGGCGCCTGCCACATCAGGACCGCGTCGACCTCGTCGGGATTGCCGACGTCCGGCCAGTAGCGGACGTCGATCTCCGGCATCAGCCGGCGCATCTCCGGGGCCCAGACGTCGCTCGAAGGATGCACGCGGCTCACGATCACCAATGCCATCTCAGGTCCTCACCACTCCCGATTCGACCGCTTCCAGGCGGAGCGCCGCCGCCATCAGCGCCTTCGTATATTCCATCTGCGGGCGGTCGAAGATCTCCGCCGACGGTCCGGCCTCCACCACCTTGCCGTCGCGCATGACGATGACCTGGTCGGCCAGGGCTCTTACCACCTTCAGGTCGTGGCTGATGAAGAGGTAGGCCAGCCGGTGGCGCGACTGAAGGTCGCGCAGAAGGTCGACGATCTGGGCCTGGACGCTCATGTCCAGGGCCGAGGTCGGCTCGTCGAGCACGACGAAGCGCGGCTTCAGGACCAGCGCCCGTGCGATCGCGATGCGCTGGCGCTGACCGCCGGAGAATTCGTGCGGGTAGCGGTCGGCCGTCGCGGGGTCGAGCCCGACCTCCGCCAGGGCGGCCTCGACCATCTGCCGCCGCTCCGCGCCGCTCTGCGCGAGACCGTGGACGCCCAGTCCCTCGGCGACGATGCCCATGATCGACAGGCGCGGACTGAGCGAGCCGTAGGGATCCTGGAACACGATCTGCATTTCGCGCCGCAGCGGCCGCAACTCCCGCCAGCCCAGCCGGTCGATCGGCCGGCCGACGAAGGCGATCCGGCCTTCGCTGCGCTGCAGGCGCAGCAGCGCCAGGCCCAGCGTCGTCTTGCCGGAGCCGGACTCGCCGACGACGCCCACCGTCTGTCCCTCGCGGACGGCGAGCGAGACGCCGTCGACCGCCTTCACATGGCCGACGGTCCGCCGCAGCACCCCGCGGCGGATCGGGAACCACACCTTCACGTTCTCGCCGCGCATGACCTCGGCGGCATCCGTCGGCGCCGACAGGGCGCCGCCTTTCGGCTCGGCCGCCAGCAGGCGGCGGGTGTAGGGGTGCTGCGGGTCGGTGAAGACCTGCTCCATCGCCCCCTCCTCGACGACCTGCCCCTCGGTCATCACCAGCACCCGGCGGGCCATGTTCCGCACGATGCCGAGGTCATGGGTGATGAGCAGCATCGCCATGCCGAACCGCGCCTGCAGCTCCTTCAGCAGCTTCAGGAGCTGGGCCTGGATGGTGACGTCGACGGCCGTCGTCGGCTCGTCGGCGATCAGGATGTCGGGCTCGGTCGCCAGTGCCATGGCGATCATCACCCGCTGGCGCTGGCCGCCGGACAGCTGGTGGGGATAGGCGTCGAGCCGTTCGGCCGCGTCGGCGAGCCCGACCAGCGTCAGCAGCTCGACCGTCCGCGCATGGGCGGCGGCGCCGGTCAGCCCCTTGTGCAGCAGCAGCGTCTCGCCGATCTGGCGGCCGACGGTGTGCAGGGGGTTGAGCGAGGTCATCGGCTCCTGGAAGACCATGGCGATGCGCCCGCCGCGGATCTTCTGGAGGACGGCGTGGGACGCGCCCACGAGGTCGGTGCCGTCGAAACGGATGCGGCTCGCGGCGCCGTGGCGCGCCTGGGGATAGGGCAGGAGCTGCAGGACGGAGAGCGCGGTCACGGACTTGCCCGAGCCCGATTCGCCGACGATCGCCAGCGTCTCGCCGCGCTCCAGGTCGAACGACACGCCCTTGACCGCCTCGACCGCCCGCGCCCCCTCGCCGAAGGTGACGGTCAGGTCGCGGACTTCGAGCAGCGCCATCTCAGCGCGCGTTCCGGCGCGGATCGAAGGCGTCGCGCACCGCCTCGCCGACGAAGATCAGCAGGCTCAGCATCAGGGCCAAGGTCGCGAAGGCGGTCAGCCCCAGCCAGGGCGCCTGCAGGTTCGCCTTGCCCTGCGACAGCAGTTCGCCCAGCGAGGCCGAGCCGGGCGGCAGGCCGAACCCCAGGAAGTCGAGGCTGGTCAGCGTCGTGATCGAGCCGTTGAGGATGAACGGCATGAAGGTCAGGGTCGCCACCATCGCATTGGGCAGCACATGGCGGACCATGATCACCGTGTCGCCCACCCCCAGCGCGCGCGCCGCCCGCACATAGTCGAAGTTGCGCGCGCGCAGGAACTCCGCCCGCACCACTCCGACCAGCGCCATCCAGCTGAAGAGCAGCATCAGCGACAGCAGCCACCAGAAGTTGGGCTCGACGATCGAGGCGAGGATGATGAGCAGGTAGAGGACGGGCAGGCCGGACCACACCTCGATGAAGCGCTGGAACAGCAGGTCGACCAGCCCGCCGAAATAGCCCTGCACCGCACCGGCGGCGATGCCGATGACCGAGCTGGCGATGGTCAGCGTCAGGCCGAAAAGCACGCTGATGCGGAAGCCGTAGATGAGGCGCGCGACGACGTCGCGCCCCTGGTCGTCCGTGCCGAGCCAGTTCATCGCCGACGGCGGGGCCGGCGCGGGCACCATCAGGTCGTAGTTGATCGTGTCGTAGCTGAACGGGATCAGGGGCCAGACCATCCAGCCCTTGGACCGGATCTCCTCGGCGATGTTCGGGTCGCGGTAGTCGGTTCGGGGCAGGAAGCCGCCGAAGGTGGATTCGGGATAGTCGGCGAAAACCGGCCAGTAGAGCGCTCCGTCATACTTGACGAGGAAGGGCCGGTCGTTGGCGACGAACTCGGCGAACAGCGAGACGAGGAAGAGCGCGAGGAAGATCCAGAGCGACCAGAAGCCCCGCCGGTTCGCCCGGAACGAGGCGAGCCGCCGCTGCGTCAGCGGCGAGATTCGCCGTCCGAGAAAGGTCGGCGTCGTTGCGGCGACGGTCGTCGTCATCAGGCCCGGCGCGCCTCGAAGTCGATCCGCGGGTCGATCACGACGTACATCAGGTCGCCGACGATGCCGAGCAGCAGGCCGATGAGAGTGAAGAAGTAGAGGGTGCCGAACATGACGGGATAGTCGCGGTTGATGGCGGCCTCGAAGCCGAGCAGCCCCAGCCCGTCGAGCGAGAAGATGACCTCGATCAGCAGCGAGCCCGTGAAGAGGACGCCGATGAAGGCGGCCGGGAAGCCGGCGACGACGATCAGCATCGCGTTGCGGAACACATGGCCGTAGAGGATCTTCCGCTCCGGCAGCCCCTTGGCGCGCGCGGTCAGGACGTACTGCTTGTTGACCTCTTCCAGGAACGAGTTCTTGGTCAGCATGGTCAGGCTGGCGAAACCGCCGATCACCATGGCCGTCACCGGCAATGCGATGTGCCAGAGATAGTCGAGGATGCGCGCCGGCCAGGAGAGCTGGCTCCAATTCTCGGACGTCAGCCCGCGCAAGGGGAACCAGTCGAGGAAGCTGCCGCCGGCAAAGAGCACGACGAGGAGCACGGCGAAGAGGAAGCCGGGGATGGCATAGCCGACGATGATGACGGCGGACGTCCAGACGTCGAAGGCGCTGCCGTCCCGCACGGCCTTCGCGACGCCGAGCGGGATCGATATGAGGTAGACGAGGAGCGTCGTCCACAGGCCGAGCGAGATGGAAACGGGCATCTTGTCGATGACGAGGTCGACCACCCGCCGGTCCCGGAAGAAACTGTTGCCGAAGTCGAACACGGCATAGTTCTTCATCATCTGGACGAAGCGCTCGAGCGGCGGCTTGTCGAAGCCGTACATCTTCTCGATCTCGCGGATCAGCGTCGGGTCGAGCCCGCGCGAGCCGCGGTACTTCGACGCCTCGCCGGACGATCCCGGCACCGACCGCTCTCCCGGCTGCGGCGCGGCGGTGTCGCCGCCGGTGCCGCCGACCCGCGCGGTGGCGTCGACCGCCGTGCCCTTGATGCGCGCGATCATCTGCTCGACCGGGCCGCCGGGCGCGGCCTGGATGATGACGAAGTTCACCACCATGATGCCGAACAGGGTCGGGATCACCAGCAACAGGCGGCGGACGAGATAGGCCAGCATCGGTACCGAGGAAGGTAGCGTCTGCGACGGGGGCCGTCGACTGGCGGCAGATTATCTCTGTGAAAGGAAGCGATGGGGACGTGCCCATGCAGCCGACGGGAGATGCCATTGAAGAGGGGCCCGTGCCCGCGCCTCCGCCGCGGCGAAGAGAACCGCGGGTCCGGAGGCCGCGCGCAGCCAGGACTTCCTCTACGACGAGGACGGACTTCCCCGCTGATGCGGCGGCCACCGGCTCAGGACAGGACCCAGTCCGGTCAGCGCTCCTCCCCGCCGGCCATCCGGTTCGACAGCGAGCGTGGGTCGCGGCTGCCCCAGGCGCCGTTCTCGACCTGCTGGAAGAAGCGCAGGATCGCCTGGTTGAAGAGGTCCGGTTCCTCCAGGTTGATGGCGTGGCCGGTCTTGGGTGCGATCCACAGGCCCGAGGTCGGGATGCAGCGTTTGAGGAAGATGCCGGGCACCAGGGTCGGCTCGTCCTCGTCGCCGGTCGCGATCAGGGTCGGCACGGTCAGCTTCCGGAGGTCGGCCTCGAACTCGTAGATCGACGGCCGCCCGGCCTGGACGCCCTTCAGCGTGTTGGCCGAACCGATTGCCGAATGGCCGGCGAGGTTGCGCGCGAACTCGCGCCAGCCGCGCGGATCCTTGTTCTGGTACTGCACGCGCGTCGGCGCGACGGCATAGCCCTCGGCACCGACGGTCATGCCCAGCGTCAGCAGCTTGTCGGCCATGGCGTTGGCATCCGCGCGGAACTGCGGCTGCCGCTCGATCTCCGCGCCGTGGCCGCAGCCGGCGACCACCAGCGAGCGGGCGAGATCGGGATGGCGCATGCCGAAATGGACGGTGCAGAAGCCACCCATCGACAGGCCGACGACATGGGCACGGTCGATGCCGAGCGCCCGCAGCAGGTCGTGCGCGTCGGCGACGGCACGGTCCTGGGAGTACATCCGCGTCGCCTCCGGCACGTCGGAGGGCGGATAGCCGCGGGCGTTGTAGGTGATGCAGCGGTACTGGCGCGACAGCGCACGCACCTGCGGCTCCCAGCTCGAATGGTCGCCGGCGAACTCGTGGATGAAGAGGACCGGGAAGCCGGTGCCGGTCTCCTCGTAGTAGAGCTTCACTCCGTCGCTGACGGTTGCGTGCGGCATGGCGGCGCTCCTCCCTCCCGGCCCTGCGGCCGGCGTTGATCGGCCTTCAGGGATAGCCCAAACTCGGGCCCGGCTCATCGCCCTTTCGGGAGGATTCCGTGGAGGAGACGCATCGCGGGCGGACGGCGCTGGTGACGGGCGCCGCGCGGGGAATCGGTCGCGCCGTGGCCGAGGGGCTGGCCCGGCGCGGGGCCCGGGTGGCGGTGATGGACCTCCGGCTGGCCGATGCCGCGGCGGCGGCCGCCGCCATCGGCCGGAACGCCATCGCCGTGGCCGGCGACGTCGCCGACTGGGAATCCTTCCGCGCCGCCCATGCTGCGGCGGCGGCCGCACTGGGCGCATTCGACATCCTGGTCAACAACGCCGGCATCTCACCCAAGCGCGACGGCGCCCGGGTGCCGGCTGCCGAGATGGACCCGGCCGAATGGCGCCGGGTCGTCGACGTCAACCTGACCGGCTGCTTTCACGGCGTCCGCCTGGTGGCGCCCGGCATGATCGCGGGCGGCGGCGGCGCCGTCGTCAGCGTCTCGTCCGTCGCCGGCAAGCACTATTCCTCGATCGTCGGCGTCCACTACGCGGCGACCAAGGCGGCGATCATCGGCCTGACGCGCCACCTCGCGGGCGAGCTCGGGCCGCATGGCATCCGCGTCAACGCGATCGCACCCGGCCGCATCGAGAGCCCGATGATCCACACCGTCGGCGCCGACGTGAACGCCGCCGCCCTGGCGGCCACGCCGCTCGGCCGCCTCGGCACCGCCGCGGACTGCGCCGACGCCGTCGCCTACCTCACCTCGGACGCGGCCAGTTTCGTCACCGGCGTCACGCTCGACGTCGCGGGCGGGCTGTCGATGACCTGATCCGAAACCTCCGCCCGGAAGTTCCGCCGATGATCGCCAACGAGAACGCCGCCCACACCGTCGTCCGCGCCTTTCGCCGCCACGGCGTCGAGGTCGCGTTCGGACAGAGCATCCCGACCGCCTTCCACCTCGCCGCCCCTGGCTACGGCATCCGGCAGTTCGCCTACCGCACCGAGAATGCCGGGGCGGCGATGGCGGACGGCTATGCCCGCATCTCCGGCCGGGTCGCGGTGGTGACGGCCCAGAACGGACCCGCAGCGACGCTCCTGGTGCCAGGCCTCGCCGAGGCCCTCAAGGCGTCGATCCCGATCGTCGCCCTCGTCCAGGACGTGCCGCGCGGCGCGACCGACCGCAACGCGTTCCAGGAGCTCGACCATCTCGACCTCTTCCGCGGCGTCGCCAAATGGGTGCGCCGCGTCGCCCAGGCCGATCGCATCGACGACTATGTCGACATGGCCTTCACGGCGGCGGCCGGCGGGCGGCCGGGCCCGGCGGTGCTGATCGTGCCGATCGACCTGTTCCAGGACGCGGCACCGCGCGATTCCGGCCGCGTCGCCAGCCTCGGCGCATTTCCGCTCGACCGGCCGCAGGCGGACCCGGCGGCGATCGCTGCCGCGGCCGACCTGCTGGCGGCGGCTGAGCATCCGCTGGTGGTGGCCGGCGGCGGCGTCCATTCCTCGGGCGCTGCGGCGGCGCTGGCGACCCTCCAGGAGCAGGCGCACCTGCCGGTCGGCACGACCTCGATGGGCAAGGGCACGGTCGACGAGGGGCACCCGCTGTCGGTCGGCGTCATCGGCTACTTCATGGGCCGGCGCGGCATGGGCAAGTTCATGCGCCCGCTCGTCGACCGGGCCGACCTGGTCCTGCTGATCGGCAACCGCACCAACCAGAACGGCACCGATTCCTGGAAACTGTTCCCACCCGGCGCCCGCTTCGTCCATCTCGACATCGACGGGGGGGAGATCGGCCGGAACTACGAGGCGATGCGCCTCCAGGGCGACGCCCGGACGACGCTGGCGGCGCTCACCCAGGCGCTGGCGGAGCGCGACCTCGGCAAGCGCCGCGCCGGCCGGCCGGCCGTCGAGGCGGCGATCCGCGAAGGCCGGCGCGCCCATGCCGAGGAGGCCGCGCCCGTCACCAGCTCGAGCGCCCGGCCGATGCGGCCGGAGCGGATCATGGCCGAGATCGACCGCCGCCTGACACCGGACACGATCGTCGTCGCCGACGCGAGCTACGCCTCGATCTGGATCAACAACTACCTGCACGCTCGGCGCGCGGGGCAGCGCTTCCTGACGCCGCGCGGCATCGCCGGGCTCGGCTGGGGCCTGCCGATGGCGATCGGCGCCAAGGTCGCCGCGCCCGCCAGCCCCGTCCTCTGCGTCGCCGGCGACGGCGGCTTCGCCCATGTCTGGGCCGAGCTGGAAACGGCGCGCCGCATGGGAACGCCGATCCCGATCACCGTGCTCAACAACCAGATTCTCGGCTACCAGAAGCACGCCGAGACGGTGACCCAGGGCGCCTATACCGACGCCGTCGCCTTCGCGCCGGTCGACCATGCGGCCATCGCGCGCGCCTGCGGCTGCGCCGGCGTGCGCATCGAGGATCCGGCCGACTATGGCCCGGCGCTGGAGGCGGCGCTGGCGGCCGACGTCCCGACGGTGATCGATGTCGTCACCGATCCCGAGGCCTATCCGCCGGTCACCATGTTCGACGGCAAGCTGGGGGGCGTCTGATGCGCTGGGACACGATCGTCGTCGGCGCCGGCTCGGCGGGGGCCGTCGTCGCCGCCCGGCTGTCGGAGGATGCCGGCCACCGGGTGCTGCTGATCGAGGCGGGGCGCGACTACCGCCGGGCCGAGGTGCCGCCGGCGATGGCGAGCGCCAACCCGCTGCGCATCATCCTGCCGCCCGCGCTGCAGGCCGAGTGGCAGTGGCCGGGTCTGATGTGCCGCCGCACCCGGGCGCAGGAGCCAAAGCTCTACTGGCGCGGCCGCGGCATGGGCGGATCCTCGGCGGTCAACGCCCAGATCGCCATCCGCGGCGTGCCCGACGCATTCGAGGACTGGGCCGAGCGCGGCTGCGAGGGCTGGGGCTGGGACGAGGTGCTGCCCTACTTCAACCGGCTGGAGAGCGATGGCGACCACGGCGCCGCCCGCTGGCATGGCCACGACGGCCCGATCCCGGTCTACCGCGCCCCGCGCGAAAGCTGGGGCCCGGTCGACCAGGCGCTCGCCGCGGCGGCGCTGGCGCTGGGCTATCCCTGGAACGACGACCTCAACGCTCCCGACTCCAGCGGGGTCGCCTGCTACCCCATCAACAGCCGCGACGGCCGCCGCGTCTCGACCAACGACGCCTATGTCGAGCCGGCCAGGGCGCGGCCGAACTTCGCCGTCCAGGGCGGCGCGCTGGTCGACCGCATCCTCTTCGACGGGCGGCGAGCGGTCGCGGTCGAGGCCCGGATCGACGGCGAAACCCGGCGTTTCGAGGGTGCGCGGATCGTGCTCTCCGCCGGGGCGGTGCACTCGCCTGCGATCCTGATGCGCTCGGGCATCGGTGACCCGGCGGTGCTCGGCCGCTTCGGCATTCCGGTCGTCCATGCCAACCCGCATGTCGGGCGCCACATGCTGGAGCATCCGACGATCCGCGCGCTGCTGCGCCTGAAGCCGGAGCACCGTCCGCGAGACGTCGACTTCCGCCACACCAACTGCTGCGTCACCTGGTCGTCGGGCCGGCCGGGCGGCGGCCACAACGACATGATCTTCATGGGCTTCAACCATCGCGGCTTCGAGGAGGACGATCCGGCGCGTGCCGCCGAGGGCGCGATCGCCGCGGCGGTCTTCCAGTCCTTCTCGGAGGGCGAGATCGTGCTGCGCGACCGCGACCCCGCGATCGACCCGCTGGTCGAGGCGAACATGCTGGACGAAGAGCGCGACCGCGACCGGCTGCGCCTGGGCGTGCGCCGGCTGGCACAGATCGTGGCGCAGCCGGCGGTCGCCGGCATCTGCGAGCGGATCGGCTTCGGCTTCGCGGACCGGACCTTCGCCGAGGCGGCGGCGCTGCCCGACGACGAGCTCGACGCCGCCATGCTGGCCGAGTGCGGCGATGCCCAGCACCCGGTCGCGACCTGCCGCATGACCGCGCACGAGGATCCGCGCGGCGTCGTCGATCCCGAGTGCCGGGTGCGGGGTGTCGAGGGCCTCTACATCGTCGACGCCGCGGTCATGCCGTCGGACTGCCGCGCGAACACGCATCTGACGACGGTGATGATCGGCGAGAAGATGGCCGACCGGCTGGCAGGAATGCCGGGGTAGGCGCGGGAAGCGCCTACTTCTTCTTGCCGCTCGAGGCGGTCGGCTTGCCTGGCGGCTGGATCGAGAAGGGCGAGGGGGCAGGAGCGGACTTGGCCTTGTCCTGCTTCGGCTTCTTGGCTTCGCGGTTGCTGCGCTGCTGACTCTTGGCCATGCGGCCCTCCGGATTGGGCGTCGGCGCCGGTCGGCGATATCCGCCGGGGGGAAGCCGCGCCTCGCCTGATGCTACGCCGTATTTCCCCGGCGGTCAGGCCCCGATGACGACCGGGCTCGCCATCTGCTGCACGGTCTTGGCGATCGCCATGGCGACCAGCCGGCCGGTCTTCGGGTTCTCGTCGGTCGGGATCACCTCCTCGCGGAAGGTGAAGCGGCCGAACGTTCCCTCCGCCTCGATCTCGACGACATGCACGGTGATGGCGGGATCGGCGACGATGACCAGGCGCGTGCGGTCGAGGCCGATGCCGGCCAGCGCGGCCGCGGCCGAGATGTTGACGTTCTGCGGATAGGCGCGGGCGCCTTCGCGGACCGGCCCGTCATGCAGGATCGCGGGCTCGGTCAGCGCATCGAGGTCGACCAGCCGCTCCGCCGCCGTGCCCTTCCAGGACAGCGGATCCTTGCGCACGGTGACGGTGACGCGATCGAGGCCGCCGACGGCGCCGGCCGCCAGGATGTCGAGGGCGCCGATGCCGGCCGATGGCAGGATCAGCCGCCGTCCGTGCCGCTCGGCCGCCGCGCGCAGCCGGTCGAAGAGCGCATCGTCGGTCAGCGCGCCGACGGAGGTCAGCATCAGGTTCGCGCCGGAGCGCAACGCGCGCTCGCCATGGTCGCGCACCGCCTGATGGCCGGCGCCTTCGACGACCGTATCGTACGCCGTCGCGAAGAAGCGGTCGGGATCGTGTGTCAGTCCGGGCACGCCGTCCGGCTCCCGCGGGCGCCGGACCAGGACGCCGGCGCAGACGACGGCTCCGAGCGCGCCGTCGCCGATCCGTGTCAGGAGGTCGCGGCCGATCGCACCCAGGCCGATCAGGCCGATCCGGTAGGGAGGGGTCACGCGCGCTTCCGGCGCATCCGCTCTGCGACGACGCCGCAGATGCCGGTCGGCATGAAGATGATGAAGAGGATCAGCATGATCCCGTAGATGGTGGGGGCGGCACCGATGAAGTGGGTGCCGAACAGCACGCGCAGGAACTCCTGCAGCACGATCGTCAGCACGGCGCCGACGGTCGGGCCGAGGATGACGTACATGCCGCCCGAGATCGCGGCGAAGACGATCTGCAGCGAGACGCCGACGCCGGCCATCGTCTCGGGGTTGAGGTACATCTGGTACTGGCCGATCAGGCCGCCGCCGAGCGCGGTCAGCGCGGCGCTGATGATGGTGACGGTCAGCTTCTGGCGCGTGACGTCGATGCCGACGGCGGCGGCGGCCGTCTCGTCGTCGGAGATGGCGTCCATCGCCGACCGGGTCATGCTGCGGTCGACCCGGTGCCAGATGACGAGGCCGACCGCCCAGACGCCGAGGGCCACCCAGTACCAGGTGATCCGGGTGAATTGCAGCGCCATCAGGCTGTTGGCCGGCACCAGGTCGGGAGTCATGCCGAGCGATCCGCCGGTGACGTCGCGCCACGCCACGATCGACAGCCGGACGACCTCGGTGAGGGCGAGCGTGACCAACGCGAAGTAGTGGCCGACGACCTTGAACCGCGAACAGGGATAGCCGATCACCAGCGCCACCAGCACGGCGGTGGCGATCCCGAGCGGCAGTCCCAGCCAGGGCGTCAGACCCCAGTGGTTCCACAGCAGTGCCGTCGCATAGGTGCCGAGGCCGAGAAACGCGCCATGGCCGAGCGAGACGAGCCCGAACCGGCCCATGATCGTCCAGGCCGTGTAGACGAAGGCCCAGAGCAGCACCAGGATCAGGATGTGGAGCGTGTATTCCGAGATCGGCAGGAAGGGCGGCAGCAACAGCGCCGCCCCCAGCAGGGTCCAGGCGATCTTCACGACTTCACTCCGAACAGGCCCTGGGGCCGGACGAAGATCATGACGATGAAGAGCAGGAAGGCGAGGACGTAGGAAAGCTCGATCGAGGTGTAGAAGCCGCCGACCGAGATGATCTGGCTCATGATGAAGGCGGCGACGAAGCCGCCGATCATGCTGCCGAGGCCACCCAGCACGCAGATCATGAAGGTGATGGGGCCGAACGAGAGACCGATGAACGGGTGGACGTCGTATTGCAGCACCAGCAGCGCCGAGGCCAGCCCGGCCAGCCCGCCGCCCAGCGCCGAGGTGATGAGATAGACCCGCTTCGGGTCGACGCCCATCAGCACCATGATCTCGCGGTCCTGCGCGATCGCCCGGATTGCGGTTCCGACATAGGTGCGCTTGAGGAAGAGCCACAGCACGACCATGCCGAGGAGCGCGACCGAAAAGGCCATCAGCCGCGCGAAGCTGATGAAGAGGTCGCCGATCTCGATGATCGGCAGCCGCAGGCCGATGTTGCGGAAGTCGGCCCCGAACAGCAGCGTGGCGAAGCTCTGCAGGAAGAAGAGCAGGCCGCCCGTCGCCAGCAGCTGGTTGATCGGCGCCGACCCCAGGATCGGCGAGATGATCAGCTTGTGGACCAGCATCCCGAGAATGGCGACGAAGACGATGGCCATCGGCGCCGCGAGAAAGAGCGGCACGCCGTGGACCGCATAGAGCCAGTAGATCGCGTACATGCCGCACATGACGAGTTCGGCATAGGCGATCCAGACGACGTCGATGACCCCGAAGATGAGGTTGAGGCCGAGCGCCAGCAGCGCCAGGACCCCGCCCAGCAGGATGCCGTTGACGACAGCCTCGAGGAGGAAGATGTCCATGTTGCCGGCCCTCCTCAGATTCCGAGATAGGCTTCGCGGATGGCCGGGTCGGACTTGAGTTCGGCCGCCGTGCCGGACTTGCCGATCGTCCCCACCTCCAGCACGTAGGCGCGATCGACCAGCTCCAGCACCTGACGCACGTTCTGCTCGACGATCAGCACCGTGAAACCCTCCTGGCGGATGCGGCGGACGAGATCGAACACCTGGTCGACGATGACGGGGGCGAGGCCGGCCGACGGTTCGTCCATGAGCAGCAGCTTGGGTTTCGACATCAGGGCGCGGCCGATGGCGCACATCTGCTGCTCGCCGCCCGACATGGTGCCGGCGACCTGTGCGCGCCGCTCTCGCATCCGCGGAAACAGCGAATAGACCCACTCCAGGCGCTCGGCGAAGTGCGGCCGCGCGGCGGGCGAGAACGCGCCCATCTTCAGGTTCTCCTCCACCGTCAGGCGGGGGAAGAGACGGCGGTTCTCCGGGACATGGGCGATGCCCAGCTCGACGATGCGATGGGGGGGCACCGTCGCGAGGTCGGTGCCCTCGAAGACGATGCGCCCGGCCCGTCGCCCGAGCAGGCCGGAGACGGTCCGCATCAGCGTCGTCTTGCCGGCGCCGTTGGGTCCGACGACGGCCACGGCCTCGCCGGCCGCCACCGTCAGCGAGACGTCGTGCAGCGCCCGGAAACTGCCATAGCCGGCCTCGAGGCCGGAAACCTCCAGCATCGCGTCCGCCCGCCGACCCTCAGTGGCCGCCATGATCGCGGCCCAGATAGACTTCGATGACCCGCGGGTCGCGCACGACCTCCGCCGGCAGTCCCTCGGCCACCTTCTGGCCGTGATGCAGCACCATCACCCGGTCGACCACCTTCATCAGCACGCCCATGATGTGCTCGACCCAGACGATGGTGATGCCCATCTCGCCGCGCACCCGGCGCAGCATGTCGGCGGCCTGCTGCATCTCGGAGTGATCGAGCCCGCCCAGGCTCTCGTCGGCCAGAAGCAATTGCGGCTGGGTTGCGAGCGCGCGGGCGAGTTCCAGCTTCTTCAGCCCGGCAGCGCCCAGCCCGTCGACCCGTGCATCGGGATCCGTCGGCAGCCCGACGAGCTGCAGGGACGCGCGGGCCCGCTCCTCGGCCGTCGCCCGGTCGATCTTGCCGGCGCGGCCGAAATGCGCCGCGACGACGGCGTTCTCCAGGATCGAGAGCCGCCGGAACGGGCGCGGAATCTGGAAGGTACGGGCGAGGCCGCGATGGACGATGTCGCTCGCCTTCCGGCCGGCGAGTTCGGTGCCCTCGAAGCGGATCGACCCGCGCGTCGGCGCGAGCGCGCCCGAGATCAGGTTGAAGGTCGTGCTCTTGCCCGAGCCGTTGGGCCCGATCAGCCCGAGGATTTCTCCCCGGGCGACCGAGAACGAGACGCTGTCCACCGCCACGAACCCACCGAAGGTTCGTGTCAGACCCTCCACTTGCAGCATGGCCGGAGGAGGATCCGGTCAGCGCGCGGCGTAGGGCGAGGAGGCGGGCAGCGGGATGACGGGATCGATCGTCCGCAACCCGGTCGGCCAGGCGATCTTCGTCTGGCCGCCGACATACTGCATGACGACCGGGCTCGACCGCTCGTTCTGCCCGGCCAGCTGATGGCCCGGCGGGTAGAACTTGACGCCGTAGCCCTGGACGGTGCCGCCTTCGGGAATGTCGACCTCGAGCGCCGCCTTGCGGATGGCATCGGCCCCGAAACCGCCATGCTTCTGGATCGCGCTGGGAAGAACCGTGTCGAGCAGGACCCAGGTCTGGTTGAAGCCCATGCTCGCGTGCGGCGGCACTTCCTTGGCGCCGGTCTTGGCCTTGTAGCGCTTCACCATCTCGGCCGTGAGGTCGCCGATGCCGGGCTTCAGGGTCTTGGGATCGAGCAGCTGAGCGGCCACCGGGTCGACATTGAAGATGTGGTCGACGTCCTTGCCGAAGGTCTCGACCAGCTTGTCGATCTGGCCATAGCCGGCCCCGTGGCCGATCAGGGCCTTGAAGCGCAGGCCCTGCTCGCGCGCCTGGCGCAGCAGCAGGGTGATGTCGGGATTGTAGCCGGTATGCAGGATCACGTCCGGCCGGGCCCGGCGCAGCTTGGTCACGAGCGAGGAGAGGTCGGGAGAGGTCGCGGCATAGCCTTCCTTGAGGACGACCTGCATGCCGCGCTTCTTGGCGCCCGTCTCGTTGGAGGAGGCGACGCCGACGCCGTAGGGCCCGTCCTCGTAGATGATGGCGACCTTGATGTCCTTGGGCTCCATGCCGAGCTTGGGCTTGGCGACCTCGGCCAGGAACTGCGTCGAGGCGTCGCCGAACTGGTCGGAATGGACCTGCGCCCGGAAGGTGTATTGCAGGTTCCGGTCCTTGAAGACCGCCGTCGCGATCGCCGTCGTGATCCAGAAGATCTTCTTCTGCGCGTCGACGCGCTGGGCGATCGGAACCGCATGGGCCGAGGAGAAGACGCCGAGCAGGATGTCGGCCTTTTCCTGGCTCAGCAGCCGTTCGGCCTCGTTGATCGCGACATCGGCCTTGCTCTGCGCGTCGGCGGCGATCGGCACGATCTTGTGCTTGCCGAGGACGCCGCCCTTCTCGTTGACCATCTCGATGGCGATGTTCGCGCCGACCGACGAGGCGATCGACCCGGCCGCCGCGAGCGGGCCCGACAGGTCGTAGAGGACGCCGATCCGGATGTCCTGGGCGGATGCCCCGGACAGGGCCACGGCAACGCCGGCCGCGGCCAGCAACAGGCTGCGCATGTCTTTCCTCCCTCGATTGTCCGGTCGGTCCCGCGCCTTATGCGCGCACGGCCGCCGAACTTGTGCATTGCCGCCGACGCTAGCGGTCGACCGTTCCCGGCGTCAAGGCGTCCGGCAGGGGAATATTCGCGGGCCTCCGGCGGCGCTCGCACCGGCACAGCCCCGGCGTGCGAAGCCGTGGACGGGATGTAAGATTAGTTTCATCATTTGGTCGCAGATGTCGCAATAGACATGGCCGCTGGCACGTCGCGTGCCTCGCGAAATCGCGTCAACGAACAGAAATGGCAGGGTGCAATGAACAAGGTGGCAGCAGGTCTGGTGTCCGCGGCGGTGCTCGCTCTGGCCCAGGGCGCACTCGCGAAGACGCAGCTCACGGTCTATACGGCGCTGGAGAACGAGCAGCTGCGGCCGTACAAGAGCGCCTTCGAGGCCGCCAATCCCGATGTCGAGATCGTCTGGGTCCGCGACTCGACCGGCATCGTCACGGCCCGCCTCCTGGCGGAGAAGGCCAACCCGCGGGCCGACGTCATCATGGGCGTGGCGGTCACCAGCCTCATCCTGTTCGAGAACGAGGGCATGATCGAGCCCTACGCCCCGAAGGGCGTGGAGGCGCTGCGCCCGGCGTTCCGGGATGGCAAGAACCCGCCGGCCTGGGTCGGCATGGACGCCTACATGTCGGCCGTCTGTTACAATACGGTCGAAGGGCAGAAGCGCGGCATCCCCGAGCCGAAGAGCTGGGCCGACCTGCTGAAGCCCGTCTATCGCGGCCAGGTCGTCATGCCGAATCCGGCCTCGTCCGGCACCGGCTTCCTCTCCGTCAGCGGCTGGCTGCAGTCCAAGGGTGAGGCCGAGGGCTGGAAGTTCATGGACGGCCTCCACCAGAACATGGCGGTCTATACCCATTCCGGGTCGGCGCCCTGCGTCCAGGCGGCACGCGGCGAGTATGTCGTCGGCATCTCGTTCGAGTATCGCGCCGCGCAGGAGAAGACCAAGGGCGCCCCGATCTCGGTGATCCTGCCCAGCGAAGGCGTGGGCTGGGACCTCGAGGCGGCGGCGATCCACAAAGGGACCAAGAATCTGGCCGCGGCGAAGAAGCTGATGGACTGGGTCGTGACCAAGGAAGCGAACACGCTGTTCAACAACTATTTCGGCGTCGTCGCCTACCCCGGCGTGACCAAGGAAGTCGCGAACTATCCGAAGGACGCCGAGGCGAAGATGATCAAGAACGACTTCGCCTTCTCGGCCAAGAACCGCGAGAAGATCCTGGCGGAGTGGACCAAGCGCTACGACGGCAAGTCGGCGCCGCGCAAGTAGCGGCGCGACGGTCGTGACCATCGCTGGCGTGATCGATGTTCACGGGGCCCGTCCGAACGGATCGGACGGGCGCCCGCCCTATCTCACCGTCGCCGGGCTGGAAAAGCGGTTCGGCAGCTTCGTCGCGCTCTCGGGAATCGATCTTGCGATTCCCGAGGGCGAGTTCGTCTGCTTCCTGGGGCCGTCCGGCTGCGGCAAGACCACGCTGCTCCGTGCGATCGCCGGGCTCGACCGGCAGAGCAGCGGCACCATCGTCCAGGCCGGGCGCGACATCTCGGACCTGCCGCCGTCGCGGCGCGACTTCGGCATCGTGTTCCAGTCCTACGCGCTGTTCCCCAACCTCTCGGTCGCGCAGAACATCGGCTACGGCCTCGTCAATCGCCGCCTCGGCCGCGCGGCCATCGCTGCCCGCGTCGAGGAGCTGCTCGGCATGATCGGCCTCGTCGGCAGCGGCGACAAGTATCCGGCCCAGCTGTCGGGCGGCCAGCAGCAGCGCGTGGCGCTGGCCCGCGCCCTGGCGACCCGGCCGGGCCTCCTGCTGCTCGACGAGCCGTTGTCCGCACTCGACGCGCGCGTCCGGCTGCGCCTGCGCGGCGAGATCCGGGAGCTGCAGCGTCGCCTCGGCGTGACCACGATCATGGTCACCCACGACCAGGAGGAGGCGATCTCCGTCGCCGACCGGATCGTCGTCATGAACCATGGCCGGATCGAGCAGGTCGCCGCGCCGGAGGCGATCTACCGCACGCCGGCCAGCCTCTTCGTCGCCGGCTTCGTCGGCACCACCAATTTCATGACGGGCGTGCGGTCGGCGGCGGACCGGGTGCGGGTGGGCGGCTTCGACCTGCAGGTGACGCCGGGCGATGCGATGGGCACGGGACAGGTCTGCACGGCCTGCGTCCGGCCCGAAGACTTCGTCATCCGCAACGTCTGCCCGGATACGCCGAACGCGATCCAGGCCACCATCGAGGCGGTCGAGTTCCTGGGCGCGGTGGTGCGCGCCCGCCTGGGCTCGCCGCAGCTGCCCGACCTGCCGCTCGTCGCGGACTTCTCGCTGAACGCCGTGACGGATCTCGATCTGGCGCGGGGGCGGGCGGTCACGGTCGCGCTGCCGCCCGAACGCGTGCGGATCTTCGCCGGCCTGCCGGAATGAGCCCGATCGCCATCGGCGGCCGAACCCGGTCCGTCGACCGGGAGGCGTGGGCGCTCCGCATCGCCCTGACGCTGATGCTCGCGATCATGGCGGCGGCGATCCTGCTGCCGCTGTGGTCGATCCTGTCCAAGAGCGTCGAGGATCGGGCGGGCGCCTTCGTCGGGCTCGCCAACTATGCGCAGTTCTTCGGAACGCCGGCGCTCGCCCAGTCGATCGCGAACAGCCTCTTCGTCGCCGGCCTGACCACCCTGATCGTGGTGCCGCTCGCCTTCGTCTACGCCTATGCGCTGACGCGCACCTGCATGCCGGCCAAGGGCCTGATGGCGGGCATCGCGCTCATTCCCATCCTGTCCCCCTCGATGCTGCCGGCGATCGCGCTGATCTACCTGTTCGGCAACCAGGGCATGATCCGCGAGCTGCTGTTCGGCGAGACGATCTACGGCCCGATCGGCATCGTCATGGGGCAGGTCTTCTACTGCTTTCCCCATGCGATGCTGATCCTGACGACGGCGCTGTCGCTGGCCGATGCCCGCCTCTACGAGGCGGCCGCGGCCCTCGGCACGCCGCGCCGCCGGGTGTTCCTGACGGTGACCCTGCCGAGCGCCAAGTACGGGCTGGTCAGCGCCGCCTTCGTCGTCTTCACGCTGGTGATGACCGATTTCGGCATTCCCGTCGTCATCGGCGGCCGGTTCAACGTGCTGGCGATCGACGTCTACAAGCAGGTGATGGGCCAGCAGAACTTCCAGATGGGCGCCGTCGTCGCCGTGGTCCTGATCATTCCGGCGCTCGCCTCCTTCGTCGTCGACCGGGTCGTGCAGCGCCGGCAGGTGGCGCTCCTCGGCGCCCGCTCCGTGCCGCTCGTCCCGCAGCCGCAGCCGGCGCGGGACTGGGCGATGCTCGGATTCTGCGCCGTGGTCGGGGCGATCATCCTCGGCATCCTGGCGACGGCGGTCTTCGCCTCGCTGGTCCGGCTGTGGCCGTACAACCTGTCGCTCGGCTGGTCCAACTATGTGTTCGAAGATTTCGATTCGGACGGCTGGTCGTCCTATTTCAACAGCCTGCGGATGGCGGCGGCGACGGCGGTGTTCGGAACCCTCTTCGTCTTCGTCGGCGCCTATCTGGTGGAGAAGGGCAAGGGCGCCGGCTGGGCCCGGCAGGTCTTCCACCTCGTGGCGATGGTGCCGCTGGCGGTGCCGGGCCTGGTGCTGGGGCTCGCCTACGTCTTCTTCTTCAACGCGCCGGACAACCCGCTGGGCGGGCTCTACGGCACCATGGCGCTGCTCACGATCTGCACCGTCGCGCATTTCTATACGGTCGCCCACCTGACCGCGACGACCGCACTCAAGCAGATGGACCCGGAGTTCGAGTCGGTTTCCGCCTCGCTGCAGGTGCCCTTCTGGCGCACCTTCCTGCGGGTGACGGTGCCGGTCTGCCTGCCGGCGATCGTCAATATCGCGATCTATCTCTTCGTCAACGCGATGACGACCGTCTCGGCGGTGATCTTCATCTACACCGCGCACACCAAGCTGGCGTCGGTCGCGATCGTCAACATGAACGACAGCGGCGCCATCGCGGCCGCGGCGGCGATGGCGGTGGTGATCACGGCGACGTCGGCCGGCGTCAAGCTGGTGGAGACGCTCGTCTCCCGCGTGGTGCTGCGGCGGAGCCAGCGTTGGCGCGCGCGCTGAGCGCTGCAGCGGGGTCGGCCGCGTAGAGGGCGCGGTACCACATGTCGCTGAGGATGGCGGCGATCGCGTCGGGGTCATCGGCAAAGCGCCGCAGTGGCGGTTCGCTCGCCCCGTAAACCTTGCGCAGCAGCGCGTCGACAGCGCCGATGACGGCGTGGATCAGCAGTTCCTGGCGCCTTGCCGGCAGGGCCGCGGCCGGCGCGCCGAAGCGCGCGATGCTGCGCATCACGCGTGCCGCCAGCCCGGCGTCGGCCCGGCTGCCGAGTTCAGCCACCAGCGGATCGTCGCTGCGCAGCGTCAGGAGGCAGCGCATCAGCCCGACATTGTGGCGGTAGACCTCGACATAGTGACGGTTCGCGGCATGGATCGCGGCGTAGGGATCCGGGCTTTGGGCGAGCGAGGGGCGCATGGCGCGGATGGCCGCCAGGAAGCCCTGCAGCACCGCCAGGACGATCTCGTGCTTGCCGGCGTAGTAGCGATAGAACGTGCCGTGGGCCAGTCCGGCACGCTCGGTGATCTCGTCGACGGTCAGCCGGCCGTAGCTCGTCTCCTCCAGCAGCTCGGCCGTCGCGATCTCGAGCCGCAGGCGCGTCCGCTCGACCTTGCGGGCGCTGCGCAGGGCGGCCAGCTGCTGCGCCAGATGGCGGGCATATTCCACGGCTGCCATCGTTCCTCCCTTTCTTGTCCCTCCCCAATGCACCAGCCGAAGGCCCGTTGACAAGAAATGACAATATCGTCACTTTTTGTCGATCGGCGGATCGGGGAGGGATCGAAGGCGCGATGCAGCAGGCCGCTCAGGGTCTGGCGAAGGGTGCCGCGGTCGTCTTCCGGGGCTTGCGGCAGGTCTACGGCACCACCGTCGCGCTCGAGGAATTCAGCCTCGAAGTGGGAGCGGGCGAGTTCCTGACGCTGCTCGGCCCCTCGGGCTCGGGCAAGACGACGGCACTCAACGCACTCGCCGGCTTCATCGAGATGACGTCCGGCCACATCGCCATCGACGGCGTGCCGATCTCGGCCCTGCCGACCGAGAAGCGGAACATCGGCATGGTGTTCCAGAACTACTCGCTGTTCCCCCATCTCGACGTCCTCGACAACATCGCCTTCCCGCTGCGCATGCGCGGCGTGCCGCGCCGGGCGGCGCGCGAGCGCGCACAGGCGGCGCTGGATCTGGTCCGCCTGCCCGAATATGGGCGGCGCATGCCGCACCAGCTGTCCGGCGGACAGAAGCAGCGCGTCGCCTTCGCCCGCGCGATCGTCTTCGAGCCCCGCGTCCTGCTGATGGACGAGCCGCTCGGTGCCCTCGACCTCAAGCTCCGCGAGGCGATGCAGCTCGAGATCAAGCAGTTCCAGCGGCAGATCGGCTGCACCGTCATCTATGTCACCCACGACCAGGGCGAGGCGCTGACCCTGTCCGACCGCATCGTCGTCATGGACAAGGGCCGCGTGCTCCAGGTCGGGACGCCGAAGGAGATCTACGACCGGCCGCACACGCGTTTCGTCGCCGAGTTCATCGGCGTCAACAACTTGTTGCCCGTAGCCGGCGGCGCAGCCGGCGAGGCGGTCCTGGAGGGGGTGGGTGCGGTCGCTGCCGCGGTTCCCGCGGGCGCCCGCTGGGCGGCGCTCCGGCCGGAGGTGCTGCGCGCCGCACCGGGCGAGGGGCCGATCGCCGCCACCATCACCGACGTCATCTTCCTCGGCGACGTCGTCCGCTACGCCGCGCGCTGCGACCGCGGTGCGACGCTGGTGTTCTCGCAGCGGCGCGAGCCGGGCGGGTCCGCGCACGCGATCGGCGCGCGCGTCGCCTTCCCGATCGACCCCGCCGACATCGTGTTCCTGGCCGAATAGCGCCGGCCCCGTTCGACCGCTTCCGCAGGAGGATCACCCGAGCATGACGACGATGTCCCGCCGCCGGTTCACGACCGGCATCGCTGCGGCCCTGGCCGTCCTGGCCGCGCCCGCCGCGGCCCAGGTCACGATCACCGTCAACGGGTCGGGCGGCAGCCTCGCCCAGACCATCACGCGCATCTACGAGGAGCCGTTCACGAAGGAGACGGGCATCAAGGTCCGCGCGACGGCGCCGGTCAGTCTGCCGAAGCTGAAGGCGATGGTGGAGTCCGGCAATGTCGAATGGGACATGACCGAACTCGGCGGTTCGGACGTGATCGAGGCGACGAAGCATGGCTGGCTCCAGCCGGTCGACTGGAAGTTCGTCGATCCGGACAACAAGCTGCCCGACATCGCCAAGCGGCCGAACGCGATGGTCACGGCAACCTTCTCGACCGTGCTCGCCTACCGCACGGACAAGTTCCCCGCCGGCAAGGGGCCGAAGAGCTGGGTCGATTTCTGGAACGTGAAGGATTTCCCCGGCCCGCGCGCTCTCCAGAACTCGCCCGTCGGCAATCTCGAGTTCGCGCTGCTGGCGGACGGCGTCGCGCCGGACAAGCTCTATCCGCTCGACGTCGAGCGCGCCTTCAAGAAGCTCGACCAGATCAAGGACAAGGTCACCGTCTGGTGGACGACCGGCGCCCAGCACGTCCAGCTCCTGATCGACGGCGAGGTCGTCATGACCTCGGTCTGGAACGGGCGCATCACGCCCCTGCGCAAGGAAGGCCGCCCGGTCGCGATCACCTACCAGGGTGGCTCTCTGCAGCTCTCCTACTGGGGCATTCCCAAGGGGGCGAAGCACCCGAAGGAGGCGATGATGTACATGCGCAACCGCCTCGATCCGGCCAAGGGCGAGCAGTTCGTCTCGGCCGTGCCCTATCCCGGCTTCATTCCCGGCCTGATCGAGCGCCTCACGCCCGAGGTGGCGCGCGACCTGCCGATCCATCCGGACAACGTGGCGGTGCAGTTCCGCTTCGACCCCGAATGGTGGGCCGCCCAGCGCGCGCCGCTGACCGAGCGCTGGAACGCTTGGCTGCTCCAGTAGGCGATCGGCCGGGAATCGGACGATGAGCCGCCGCCGATCGGTCCAGCTCGCCCTGCTGCTCGGGCCGGCGGTGGCGCTCATCGGGCTCCTCTTCCTCTTCCCGCTGCTCGGGGTGATGAAGCAGAGCCTGTTCAATCCCGGCTTCACGACCGAATCCCTCGAGAAGCTGGCGACATCGCCGGTCGCGGCGATCGTGCTGCGGCGGACGTTCCTGCTGGCCCTGTCCGTGACCGTGCTCTGTTGCGTCTTCGGCTACCCGATCGCCTACTACCTGGCGACGATGTCGAAGCGCTGGCGCGCCTTCTTCCTCTACCTGATCCTGCTGCCCTTCTGGATCAGCGTGCTGATCCGCACCTACACCTGGATGGTGCTGCTCGGCCGCGAAGGGCTGGTCAACAACGCGCTGGTCGGCATCGGCCTCATCGACCAGCCGGTGCAGATGCTCTTCACCGGCTTCGCCGTCCATCTGGCCATGGTGCAGATCCTGCTGCCGATCATGGTCCTGACCTGCTTCGCGGCGATGGTGGAGATCGACCCGCAGCTCGTGCGCGCCGCGCGCACACTCGGCGCCTCGCCCTTCAAGGCGTTCGCGCGGGTCTTCTTCCCGATGAGCATCGGCGGCGCGGCCGCGGGGGCGATCATCTGCTTCATCCTGTCGCTCGGCTTCTACGTTACGCCGGCGCTGCTCGGCGGGCGGCGCAACATCATGCTCGCCAACCTCATCGACTTCGAGGTGCACCAGACGCTGAACTGGAGCTTCGCCTCGGCACTGGCCCTGGTCCTGCTGGCGGCGACCCTGATCCTGCTGGCCCTTTTCCGCCTCGTCGCGCCCGAGCGGCGCTTGCATGGGTGAGACGATGAAGCCCATGCCCGCCGACGTTGCGTCCTTCGACTGCTCGTTCCGCTCCGCTCCGCTCCGCGCTCAGGACAAGGGCTTTCCTTTACATTCCAAGAACGGTCTTCGTCCTGAGGGCGAAGCGAAGCGAAGCAGTCGAAGGACGCGACGGCGCCGGCAACCGACCGCGCGAGCGACGGGGCGGCAGCGATGACCCGCTTCCTGCTCGGCGTCTACTTCGCGATCGCCGTCGCCTTCCTGGTGATGCCGCTGGTGCTGCTCGTGCCGATCTCGCTGACCGACAGCCAGTTCCTGGAGTTCCCGCCGCGGCAGATCTCGCTGCGCTGGTATCGCGAGTTCTTCGTCGACGAGAGCTGGGTCGGCGCCACCCTGCTCAGCTTCAAGGTCGGCATCGGCGCGACGGCCGTGGCCCTCGTCGTCGGCACGCTCGCCTCGGTCGCGATCGTCCGCGGCAGCTTCCCCGGCCGGCGGCTGATCCACGCCCTCCTGGTCGCGCCGCTGATCATCCCGACGGTCATCCTGGCGCTGGCGCTCTTCATCGTCTTCCTGCGCTGGAAGCTGGTCGACAACGTGCCGGCGCTGATCTTCGCGCACGCCGTCGTGGCACTGCCCTACGTCGTCCTCATCGTTTCCTCGGCATTGCGCAGCTTCGACACGACGCTGGAGCGGGCGGCCCGGGTGCTGGGCGCCAGTCCCGTGCGCGCCTTCTTCGCCGTCACGCTGCCCTATCTCGGTCCCTCCATGTTCGCCTCCTCGCTGCTGGCCTTCTTCGCCTCGTTCGACGAGCTCATCATCACGCTCTTCGTGTCGGGCGGCCTGCAGACGCTGCCGGTGCGCATCTGGACCGACCTCATGCTGCGCCTCGATCCGACGGTGGCGGCCGCCGCCACCATGCTGATCGTCGTCAGCGTCATCGGCATGGCGATCGCCGAGTATTTCCGCCAACGCAACGTCCGCCGCTACGGGGGCTGACCCCGGGCGGCATCCCCAGGAGAGCTTGACCTTGAGCCAGTCCCTGCTCGATCACGTCGCGGCCCTGCGCGCCCGCATCGAGGCGACGCCGTTCGCCCGCAACCTCGGCGCCTTCGTCGACGAGGCCGTGGCCCGCAACGGCGACGCCACGCTCTGGACCTTCTTCGACGACGGGCGCGGCGCGACCTACGCCGAGGCGAAGACGAGGATCGACCGGATGGCCGAGGCGCTGGCCCATGCCGGCGTGCGCCAGGGCAGCCATGTCGGCGTCATGCTGCCGAACGTGCCGGAGTTTCCGACGACGTGGCTGGCGCTGGCCCGGCTGGGCGCGGTCATGGTGCCGATCAACATCGGCTACATGGCGCGCGAGCTTCACTATGTCCTGACGGACTCCGAGGCGAGCTTCCTCGTCATCGACCGCTCCTGCCTGCCGACGCTGGAGGCGATGAACGCCGAGACGCCGGTGCTGGACCCCGACCATGTGCTGGTCCTGGGCGGCGACGGTGCGTCGGGACGCTCCGTCGAGGCGCTGCTGCGCGACGCTCCCGGCTGGAGCGGCCCCTGGCCGGAGCCCACGCTCGATGACCTGATGAACATCCAGTACACCTCGGGCACCACGGGCTTTCCCAAGGGCTGCATGCTGACCCACCGCTACTGGCTGACGCTGGGCAAGGTGGCGGCCATGCGCGGCGAGGACGAGTGCCGGCGCATCCTCGCCGCGCAGCCCTTCTACTACATGGACCCGCAGTGGCTGTTGCTGATGGCGATGTACAGCGACGGCCAGCTCTTCGTCGCGCGCAAGGCCAGTTCCAGCCGCTTCATGGACTGGGTGCGCGCCTATGGGATCGAATACTGCCTCTTCCCGGGCGTCGTTCAGAAGGAGCCGCCCTCGCCGCTCGACCGTGCGCACAAGCTGAAGCGCGTCTCCGTCTTCGGCCTCGCCAAGCAGGCGCACGCCGACCTGGAGCAGCGCTTCGGCGTCGTGGCGCGGGAATCCTTCGGCATGACCGAGGTCGGCTCGGCGCTCTTCATGCCGCGCGAGGCGACCGACATGGTCGGCTCCGGGGCCTGCGGCGTGCCCTCGCCCTTCCGCGAGGCCAAGGTCTGCGACGAGGACGGCAACGTGGTGCCGACCGGGGAAATCGGCGAGCTCTGCATCCGCGGGCCCGGCATCCTGCTCGGCTATTACCGCAAGCCTGAGGCGAACGCCGCCAGCTTCCGGGACGGCTGGTTCCGCACCGGCGATCTCTTCCGCCGGGACGAGAACGGCTTCCACTACATCGTCGGGCGCGTGAAGGACATGATCCGGCGCTCGGGCGAGAACATCGCGGCGCGCGAGGTCGAGGCGGTGATCCGTGAGATCGACGAGATCGCGGAGGCGGCGGCGGTGGGCGTGCCCGACGAACGCCGCGGCCAGGAGGTGAAGGCCTATATCGTGCTGAAGCCGGGCGTCGACCGCGCCGCGGTGCCGCCCGAGCGCTTCTTCGCCCACTGCGAGGCCCGGCTGGCGCGGTTCAAGGTGCCCCGCTATCTCGAGTACCGCGAGGGCCTGCCCAAGACCCCGTCGGAGAAGATCGCCAAGCAGCGCCTCGTCGACGAGAAGCCGGATCTGCGCGCCGACAGCTACGACCGCGTCGACGCCGTGTGGCGCTGAGACAGAGGGAGACGGACCATGCCGCTGGACTACGAGAAGAAGGGGCACGTCGCCTACTTCACCATCCGCAACGGGTCGGTGAACCCGATGACGCCCAGCCTGCACAAGCAGATGTACCAGACGATGCTGGACTTCCTCGCCGACGAGGAGGTGCGGGTCGGCATCATGACCGGTGCGGGCGAGCGCGCCTTCTCGGCCGGCGACGACATCAAGACGCAGTACACGAGCTACCGGACACCGGCCGAGGAGATGTCCGCGCATCTCTGGTCGCGCCACCGGGTCGAGGAGGAGGATCCGACGACCTTCGCCTGGTCGCGCGACGTGCTGGCGCTGGAGCGCTTCAAGCCGATCATCGGTGCCGTCCGCGGCTACTGCCTCGGCCAGGGGATGATCTACCTCCTGCACCTGACCGACATCCGCGTCGCCTCCGACGAGGCGATGCTCGGCTTCCCGGAGATCGCCTACGGCATGGGCGGGGCCGGCGGCTCGTCGCGGCTGTCGCGCCACCTGCCGCACGTCGTCGCCATGGAGATGCTGCTGACCGGCGACCCGATGCCGGCGGCGGACGCGCTGCGCTACAACCTCGTCAACCATGTCGTACCGGGGCCGGACGTGATGGCCAAGGCGGAGGAGATCGCGGCCCGCATCGCGCGCCACCCGCCGCTCGCCGTCCGCATCGAGATGGAGGCCTACTATCGGTCGATGGATCAGTCGAAACTGGACGCCCTCGCCTTCACCAAGCACCTCTACCGGATGCAGCGGATGGCCCATGGCAGCGGCAGCGAGAAGGTCGGCCGCTTCCTCTACAAGAAAGACGCCGCCGACTGAGTTTCGCCCCGCGTCCGTATTGTGACGGTCGGCCGGCGGCCGTAGGGTTGCCGGCATCCGGGGAAGTGGGGGAACCAGGAATGCAGCCGAGGGACGTTCGCACGGTCGCCGATGCCAGGGCCATCGTCGAGGCGAGGGGGCTCACGCACGTCAAGGTCGGGGTGTTCGACGCCGACGGCATCCTGCGCGGCAAGTACATGTCGCGGGCGAAGTTCTTCTCGGCGCTCGAAGGCGGGTTCGGCTTCTGCGACGTGGTGCTGGGCTGGGATTCCAACGACCAGCTCTACGACAACGTCACCTACACCGGCTGGCACACGGCCTATCCCGACGCACCGGTGCGCGTCGTGCCCGAAAGCTGCCGTGAGATTCCGTTCGAGGCGCCGGGCCTGTTCTTCCTGGCGGAGTTCGCGCCGCCCGCCGACACGATCTGCCCGCGCGGCACGCTGCGGCGCGTCCTCGACCGGGCGAAGTCGATGGGCTTCGGGGTCAAGGCGGCGGTCGAGTACGAGTTCTTCGTCTTCGATGAGACGCCGGATTCCGTGCGCGAGAAGGGCTTCCGCAACCTCAAGCCGATCACCCCCGGCTATTTCGGCTATTCGGTCCTGCGCAACTCGGTCTGGTCCGACTTCTATCGCGACCTGCTCGAAACCTGCGAGCGGATGGACCTCCCCATCGAGGGCCTCCATACCGAGACCGGTCCCGGCGTGCTGGAGGCGGCGCTCACGGTCGACGACGCCCTCGCGGCGGCCGACAAGGCGGCGCTGTTCAAGACCTTCGCCAAGGTCGTGGCGCAGCGCCGCAACCTGATGGCCACCTTCATGGCGAAATGGTCGCCGGACTGGCCGGGGCAGTCGGGCCATATCCACGTCTCGCTGACCGACCCCGACGGCAAGCCCGTCTTCCACGATGCAGCCGGCGAGGGCGGCATGTCGAAGGCGATGCGCCACTTCGTCGCCGGGCAGCAGGCCCTCCTGCCGGAGGTGCTGGGCATGGTGGCGCCGACGGTCAATTCCTACACCCGCCTCATCCCCGGGTTCTGGGCGCCGACCAGCGCCACCTGGGGCATCGAGAACCGCACGACGGCACTGCGCGTCATCCCGGGCAGCGAGAAGTCGCAGCGCGTCGAGTACCGCATCGCGGCTGCGGACGGGAACCCGTACCTGGCGCTGGCGGCGGCGATCGGCAGCGGCCTCTGGGGTATCGAGCAGGCGCTGGAGCCGACCCCGGCCGTCAAGGGCAACGCCTACGAGCAGAAGGCGCCGCGGCGCCTCGCCCTGCCGGCCACGCTGGGCGAGGCGGCGCGCAACCTCAAGGCGTCGAAGGCGGCCCGCGCGCTCTATGGCGACGCCTTCGTCGACCATTTCGCGGCCACCCGCGACTGGGAGGAGCGGGAATCCCGCCGCGCCATCACCGACTGGCAGCTCGCCCGCTACTTCGAGATCATCTGAGAGAGCGATCGCCCCGATGTCCGCCCCTGCCGACGCCTATCGTCACCTTCGCGCCAACTGGAGCTATCCGACTGCCGTGCGCTTCGGCGTCGGCCGCCTCGAGGAGCTGGGCGACGCCTGCCGCTCCGCCGGCATGGCCCGGCCGCTGGTCGTCACCGACCCCGGCCTGGCGAAGCTGCCGCTGCTGGCGGAGGTGATGGATCTTCTGAAGGAGGCCGGCCTGCCGGCGGTGCTCTTCTCGCAGATCAAGCCGAACCCGGAAGGACGGAACATCGACGACGGCGTCGCCGCCTTCCGCGCGGGCGGCCATGACGGCGTCGTCGCCATCGGCGGCGGCAGCGCGCTCGACGCGGGCAAGGCGATCGCGTTCCAGGCCGGGCAGACGCGGCCCCTGTGGGATTTCGAGGATGTCGGCGACTGGTGGACGCGCGCCGACGCGGCCGCCATCGCACCCATCGTCGCCGTGCCGACCACGGCCGGCACCGGCTCGGAGGTCGGCCGCGCCTCGGTCGTGACCCACGAGCCGACGCGGACCAAGAAGATCATCTTCCATCCCAAGATGCTGCCCGCGATCGTCATCGCGGACCCGGCGGTGACGGCGGGCCTGCCCGCCAACATCACCGCCTGGACCGGCATGGACGCGCTCGCCCACAACCTGGAGGCCTATTCCTCGACCTACCACCACCCGCTCGGCGACGGCATCGCCGTCGAGGGGATGCGGCTGGTCAAGGAGTGGCTGCCGCGGGCGGTCGCCGACGGCAGCGACCTCGAGGCGCGGGCCCACATGCTGGCCGCCGCCAGCATGGGCGCCATCGCCTTCCAGAAGGGCCTCGGCGGCATCCACGCGCTGAGCCATCCGGTGGGCGCCGTCTACGACACCCACCACGGCCTGACCAACGCCGTCTTCATGCCCTATGTGCTGGCCTTCAACCGGCCGGCGGTCGAGACCAAGCTCGCGCGCGCGGCCGCCTATCTCGGCATCCCGGGCGGTTTCGACGGCCTTCTCGCCTGGGTGCTGGAACTGCGCGAGCAGCTGAAGATCCCGCACACGGCGGTCGCCCTCGGGATCGAGCCGGGCCGCCTCGACGCCCTGTCCGAGATGGCGGCGGCCGACCCGACGGCCGGCGGCAACCCCGTCAAGGTCGGCGCGGCCGAGCTGCGCGCCCTCTATGAGCGCGCGCTCGCCGGGACGGTGTAGCCGGCCTCAGTTGCGCTGCGAGAGCAGGCCCCGGCCGATCACCTGGGCCTGGATCTCGGCGGCGCCCTCGAAGATGTTGAGGATGCGGGCATCGCAGAGGACGCGGCTGATTTCGTATTCCAGCGCATAGCCGTTGCCGCCGTGGATCTGCAGGGCCGTATCCGCGTTGCTCCAGGCGACGCGCGCGGCCAGCAGCTTCGCCATGCCCGCCTCGATGTCGCAGCGCTTGCCGCTGTCCTTCCGGCGGGCGGCGGCATAGGTCAGTTCGCGCGCCAGCACGAACTCGACCGCCATCAGCGCGATCTTGTCGGAGACGCGGGGGAACCCGACGATCGGCTTGCCGAACTGGCGGCGGTCGAGCGCATAGCGCAGGCCGAGCTCGAACGCGCGCCGCGCGACGCCGAGCGCGCGGGCGGCGGTCTGGATGCGCGCGCCCTCGAAGGTCCGCATGAGCTGCTTGAAGCCGCGGCCGGGCGCGGCGCCGAGCAAGCTGCCGGCCGGGACGGCGAACCCTTCGAACGAGATCTCGTATTCCTTCATCCCGCGATAGCCGAGGACGGCGATCTCGCCCCCCTTCATGCCGGGCGCCGGGAACGGATCGCCGTCGCTGCCGCGGGGCTTGGGCGCCAGCAGCATGCTGAGGCCCTCATAGCCGTCGGTATCGGGCTCGGTGCGCGCCAGCAGGGTCATCAGGTCGCTGCGCGCGGCGTGGGTGATCCAGGTCTTGTTGCCGTCGACGCGCCAGCCGCCATCCTCCGCCGGCCGCGCGCGGGTGCGCAGGCGCCCGAGGTCGGAGCCGGTGTCGGGCTCGGTGAAGACGGCGGTCGGCAGCACCTCGCCCGATGCGATGCGCGGCAGCCAATGTGCCTTCTGTTCCGGCGTGCCCGATTCCGAGATCAGCTCGCCCGCGATCTCCGAGCGGGTGCCGAGCGAGCCGGCGGCGATCCAGGCGCGGCTCAATTCCTCGGAGACGACGCACATGGCGAGCTTGCCGAGTCCGAGCCCGCCGAACTCGGGCGCGATGCAGATGCCGAAGACGCCGAGTTCGGCCATCTCGCCGACGATTTCGTCGGGGATCAGCCGGTCGGCGAGGTGCCAGGCATGCGCCTCGGGCAGGACGCGCTCGTCGGCGAAGCGGCGGAACTGCTCGCGGATCATGTCGAGCGTCTCGTCGCCCAGCCGCTCGTCGACGAAGCCGCCGTCGGCCAGCCGCTCCACCAGGGCGGCGCGGCGGTCGGCCGTGTTGCCGTGCTCGAGGAACCAGGCGACGGAGGCGTCCGCCGCGAGCGCCGCCGCCTCGCCGGAGAGGCCCATCTCGATGGGGCGGATCATCTCGTTCTGGCTCATCGGGATGCCGCCCAGGAGCTGGTGCAGGTACTCGCCCAGCCCGATCGCCAGCACCGCCGTCTCGGCCGGTCCGAGCCGGCCCTCGCGTGCGAGGCCGGCTGCCCATGCCGCCGTGGCCGCGATCGCCTCGACCGTGGTGGCGATCCAGGCGAAACCGTGCAGCACCCGCTGGTGTCGGTCGGCGGCTGCCGCATCGACGCGGCCGTCGCGGCCGACATGCCGATCGGCGGCCGCCTTCGCAGCTGCCTGGAACGCCTGCGCGGCTGCCGCCGCACGTTCCGCCCGCACCAGGATCTCGCTCGCCGTCCCGCCCATGGCCGTTCCCGCTCTTCGTCGCCGATGGCCGCCCGTATGCACGGGCGGTGGCCGCGGCGTCCAGCCTCGCTATGGCAAGCGCGGCAAAAGGATTGCGGTCTAGGATTCCTTCCATCGGATCGCGCCAAGGGAAAGGCACCCGCCATGTACAGTCACGTCACCGTCGGCACCAACGACTATGCCCGCGCCAAGGGCTTCTATGACGCGGTGCTCGGCCCGCTCGGCCTTCGCTGCATCCATGACAGTGCGGAGGAGGGGGCCGCCGGCTGGGCCCTCGATCCGGACCGGGCACCGCACTTCTGGCTGGTCCGTCCCTTCGACCGGCAGGCGGCGACGGTCGGCAACGGCGTGACGGTCGCCTTCGAGGCGCCCGACCGCGCCACCGTCGATGCGGTCCATGCCGCCGCGCGGGCGGCCGGCGCGCAGGACGAGGGTGCGCCCGGGCTGCGGACGCACTATCACCCGGACTATTACGGCGCCTATTTCCGCGACCTCGACGGCAACAAGCTCTGCGTCGTCTGCCACCGTCCAGCGTAGGGTCTATTCCGGAATCCGGCGACGCAGCAACGCGTTCTCGGCTTCGAGTTCGCGGATGCGCGCCTCGAGGGCACCGATCGCGGCGGTGACCGCATCGGCCGGATAGAGCTGCGGGATGTGCTGCCGGCAGTTCACGTCCCAGGCCGAGACGGCGAAGAGGATCGCGCGCTCGGGACGCGCGGCATAGCCCTCCGGGAAGAGGCGGGCGACAAGCTGGTCGTCCCCCTCGACATAGCGGGCGGTGCCCCACAGCTTCACCCGCCGCCGCGTCTCGTAATCCATCGCGAACAGCATCGCGCGCGGGTTCTCGTCGAGATTGCCGATGGTGACGTACTGCCGGTTGCCGGCGAAATCGGCGAAGGCGACGGTATGCGGGTCGACCACGCGCAGGAACCCCTTGGGCCCGCCGCGATGCTGGACATAGGGCTGCCCTTCCAGGCTGGCGGTGGCGAGATAGACGGTGGTCGCCTCGGCCAGGAAGCCGGCAAGGTCATCGCCGATCTCGGACGGCCAGTCGCCGCGGCGCTCGAAATGGCCGCGCGATCCGCGGCGGTCCTGCGCGGCCTTGACCGAGGGGGAGAATGCGACGTCGGAGGTGCGAAGCATCGGGCGCGTCCTTGTCCGTTGGATCGCCGGTCATGTCGCATGACGATGGATTGGTATAAAGCTCCGCTTCCGATAGGGATTCTTGTCGATTTCAAGAAGGTTCGTGATGGATCGGCTGGAGGCGACCCGCATTTTCGTCGGCGTAGCCGATGCCGGCAGCCTGTCCGCGGCGGCACAGCGGCTGGAACTGCCGCTGGCGACCGTCAGCCGCAAGCTGGCGGCGCTCGAAGCGCATCTGGGGGCCCGTCTCATGACCCGGACGACCCGGCGGCTGGCATTGACAGAGGCCGGCCGCCGCTACCTCGACGCGGGGCGCCGCATCCTGGCAGAGATGGATGCGGCCGAGCGCGCGGTGGGCGGCATGGTCGAGACGCCACGGGGCCGGCTCGGGCTGACGGCGCCCTACGTCTTCGGCCGCGTGCACGTCCTGCCGGTGGTCAATGCCTTCCTCGCAGCCTGGCCGGAGGTCGACGCGCGCCTGCTGCTGCTCGACCGGGTGGTAGACCTCCTCGACGAGGGACTGGATCTCGCCGTCCGCATCGGCCCGCTGCCCGAATCGGGGATGATCGCCACCCGGGTCGGCACGATCGGCAGCTATGTCTGCGCGGCACCTGCATATCTCGACTGCCACGGAACGCCGCAGGCGCCGGCGGACCTGGGCGCCCATGCCTGCATCGCGTTCTCGGCGGCTTCGGCGGTCGATGGCTGGGCGTTTCCGGTCCATGGCCGGATGGTCGCGGTGCCGGTCCGCACCCGGCTGATCGTCTCGACGGCGGAGGCTGCCGTCGACGCTGCCGAGGCCGGTCTCGGCATCACGCGCATCCTGTCCTATCAGGCGGCGGGCGCGATCGAGGCCGGGCGGCTGCGGCGCATCCTGGTCCCGTTCGAGCCGCTGCCGGCGCCGGTCAGCATCGTCCGTCCGGAGGGCCGGCTGGCACCGGCGAAGGTGCGGGCGTTCCTCGATTTTGCGGCGCCGCGGCTGCGCCGTGCGCTGGCGCCCGCCCTGATCAGCGGTCGTGCGTCCGGATGAACTCGCGGACCTTCGGCAGGGTCTCGGTCCGCCAGCGGCGGCCGTTGAACACCCCGTAATGGCCGACATGCGGCTGCAGATGGTGGGCCCGCAGCGAGTCCGGCAGGTTCGTCGTCAGGCGATGGGCCGCCGCGGTCTGGCCGGGGGCGGAGATGTCGTCCTGCTCGCCCTCGACCGTCATCATCGCCGTCCGCGTGATCGCAGCCGGCTCGACGAGATGGCCGTGCCAATGCATGCGCCCGCGCGGCAGCGCATGCTCCTGGAAGACGAGGTCGATCGTCTGCAGATAGAACTCGGCCGCCAGGTCCATGACCGCGAAATATTCGTCGTAGAAGCGGCGATGGGCCTCGGCGCTGTCGCCGTCGCCCTTCACGAGATGGCGGAACAGCTCCAGATGGGCCCCGACATGCCGGTCGAGGTTCATCGACATGAAGCCGGTGAGTTGCAGGAAGCCGGGATAGACCCGCCGACCCATGGCCGGATAGGGCGCGGGCACGCTGGTGATGACGTTGTTCTCGAACCAGGAGAGCGGCCGCGTCTTGGCGAGCTGGTTGACGGCGGTCGGGTTCTCCCGGGTGTCGATCGGGCCGCCCATCAGCACCATCGAGCGCGGCTGGTCGCGGTCGTCGGCCAGGGCCAGCATCGAGACGGCGGCCATCACCGGCACGGTCGGCTGGCACACGGCGACGATGTGCGTCTCCCCGCCGAGGAACCGGACCATCTGCAGGATGTAGGTGATGTAGTCCTCGAAATCGAACGCGCCCTCGAACAGCGGCACCTCGCGGGCGTCGATCCAGTCGGTGACGTAGACGTCGTGATCCGGCAGCAGGTCGCGGACGGTGCCGCGCAGCAGCGTGGCGTGATGGCCGGAGACGGGTGCCACCACGAGGACGCGCGGGCCCATGGGGCCGGTCGACTTCGCGAAATGCAGCAGGCGGCAGAAGGGCTTGAGATCGACCACGCGTTCGGTGACGACGGCCTCGCCGGCCGCCGTCGCCACGGACTGGATGCCGAATGCCGGCTTGTCGTAGCGCCGCGTCAGCCGGCTGAAGAGTTCGCACTGGGCGGCGACGGCCCGTGCGAGCCGCGTGCCGGAATGGGGCGCCCAGGGATATTCCAGCGTCGCCTGCATGGCATCGGCCGCCATGCGGAAGGGCAGCGCCATCATGTGGGCGGTCTCGTAGGCGTGATACAGCATGCTCGTCGGCCTCGAACCGAGGGGTCGGGCCGTCGGGGGGAAGGCGGCCTTCGGTTGCGCTATCGGCGTTCCGGTCGGGCGGCAGCAACCTACCCGTCAGTACGCAAGGGGGCGGAGTTTGAGCCGCTTCGCCCCCTGCGACAACATGTTTCGGGCAGAACGGTTGCAATCTTCACAATTCGCTGCCCGATTTTTGTGCATCAGCTGCGGTTCATGCGATTGCCGACCAGATCGTCGACGACCGCCGGATCGGCGAGGGTGGAGGTGTCGCCGAGCGCACCGTGCTCGTTGGCGGCGATCTTGCGCAGGATGCGGCGCATGATCTTGCCCGACCGGGTCTTGGGCAGGCCGGGCGCCCACTGGATCAGGTCGGGCGTGGCGATCGGGCCGATCTCCTTGCGCACCCACTGCACCAGTTCGCGCCGCAACTCGTCGGTCTGTGCCTCGCCGGCGACCAGCGTGACATAGGCATAGATGCCCTGGCCCTTGATGTCGTGCGGATATCCCACGACCGCGGCCTCGGCGACCTTGGCATGGGCGACGAGCGCGCTCTCGATCTCGGCGGTGCCGAGGCGATGGCCGGCGACGTTGATGACGTCGTCGACGCGGCCGGTGATCCAGTAGTAGCCGTCCTCGTCGCGGCGGGCGCCGTCGCCGGTGAAATACATGCCCTTGAAGGTCGAGAAGTAGGTGTCGACGAACCGCTTGTGGTCGCCATAGACGGTGCGCATCTGGCCCGGCCAGCCGCCGACGAGGCAGAGATTGCCCTCGGCTGCGCCCTCCAGGCGATTTCCGTCATTGTCGACGAGCACCGGCTCGACCCCGAAGAAGGGGAGCGTGGCCGAACCGGGCTTCAGCGCCGTGGCGCCGGGCAGCGGCGTGATGAGGATGCCGCCCGTCTCGGTCTGCCACCAGGTGTCGACGATCGGGCAGCGGCCGTCGCCGACGGTGTTCCAGTACCAGAGCCAGGCCTCCGGATTGATCGGCTCGCCGACCGAGCCGAGCAGGCGCAGCGACTGCCGGCTCGCCTTCTTCACCGGTCCCTCGCCCTCCCGCATCAGGGCACGAATGGCGGTGGGGGCGGTGTAGAAGATGCTGACCTTGTGCTTGTCGACGACCTGCCAGAAGCGCGAGGCGTCGGGATAGTTCGGCACGCCCTCGAACATCAGCGTGGTCGCACCGTTGGCGAGCGGGCCGTAGAGGATGTAGCTGTGCCCGGTGACCCAGCCGACATCGGCCGTGCACCAGTAGATCTCGCCATCGCGATAGTCGAAGACGCACTCGTGGGTCAGCGACGCGAAGACGAGGTAGCCGCCGGTCGTGTGCAGCACGCCCTTCGGCTTGCCGGTCGAGCCGGAGGTATAGAGGATGAAGAGCGGATCTTCCGCCGACATCTCCTCGACCGGGCAGTCGGCGGAAACCGTGCGGATCGCCTCGTGGTACCAGACGTCGCGGCCCTCGACCCAGCCGACCTGGCCGCCGGTGCGGCGGACGACGACGACGGTGTGGACGCCGGGGCAATGCTTCAGCGCCTCGTCCGTATTGACCTTGAGCGGCACCTTGCGGCCGCCGCGCAGCCCCTCGTCGGCGGTGATGACGACCGTCGAATCGCAGTCCTGGATGCGCCCCGTCAGCGATTCCGGCGAGAATCCGCCGAACACCACCGAGTGGACCGCGCCGATCCGCGCGCAGGCGAGCATCGCATAGGCCGCCTCGGGGATCATCGGCATGTAGATGGTGACCCGGTCGCCCTTGCCGACGCCGCGCGCCTTGAGCACGTTGGCGAGCCGGCTGACGCCCTCGTGCAGTTCGGCATAGGTGACCCGCCGGTCCTCGGCCGGATCGTCGCCTTCCCACAGGATCGCGGTCTGGTCCGCCCGGGCCGGCAGGTGCCGGTCGACGCAGTTCCAGCAGGCGTTCAGCGTGCCGTCCTCGTACCAGCGGATGTGCACGTCGCCCGTGTAGTCGACGTCCTTGACCTTGGTGAACGGGCGGATCCAGCCCAGCCGGCGGCCCTGCTCCGCCCAGAAACCCTCGGGATCCCGGATCGAGCGCTCGTACATCGACCGGTAGCGCTCGGCATCGATGCGGGCGTGGGCGGCCACCGTCGGCGGCACCGGAATGACGGTCGGGCTCGACATCCGTTTCTCTCCCTTGGGGGGCTTGCTGATTGGCCGGGATGATGGGCGGGTTCGCGGGTCGAAACAAGCTCTTGAAGGCCTCGGGGGCCGCAGCTAGCGTCGCATTCCCCAGCCGAACGAGGACGCGGACGATGCAGCTACAGCTCAGCACCTGGCAGGAGGTGCAGGAGTATCTCAAGACGTCGACCGGCATCGTCATCCCGATCGGCTCGACCGAGCAGCACGGCCCGAACGGACTGGTCGGCACCGATGCGCTGACCGCCGAGATCATCGGCCGGGCGCTGGGCGAGAAGACCGGCTGCCTCGTCGCACCGACGATCTCGGTCGGCATGGCGGTCCACCACATGGACTTCACCGGCAGCATGACCTACCGGCCGTCGACGCTGATCTCGGTGATCTTCGACTATGTCCAGTCGCTGGCCCGCCACGGCTTCACCCGGATGATGTTCGTCAACGGCCATGGCGGCAACATCGCCACGACCAACGCCGCGTTCTACGAGATCTACAGCCACCGCCAGTCGGCCGGCATGGACAATCAGCAGGTGAAGTGCCTGCTCGCCAACTGGTGGGAAGGGCCGGAGACGAAGAAGCTCTGCGCCGATCTCTATCCGGAGGGCCATGGCTCACACGCCACGCCGAGCGAGGTGGCGGTGACCTGGGCCGCCTATCCGGACCGCGTGAAGTATGTCGACATGGAGCCCGTGATCGCTCCGACCGGCCGCTTCACCGACGCGGCCGACTATCGCCGTCGCTTCCCCGACGGCCGCATCGGGTCGAACCCGAACCTTGCCACCGTCGAGGACGGCAAACGCATCATCGCCGCCTCGGTCAACGATCTCTCCGTCACCTACCGGGACTTCCTGGCCTC
The DNA here is from genome assembly GCA_006738865.1 of Allostella sp. ATCC 35155. Classification (GTDB taxonomy): domain Bacteria; phylum Pseudomonadota; class Alphaproteobacteria; order ATCC43930; family Allostellaceae; genus Allostella. Next base: position 4,851,529 of record AP019701.1, on the reverse strand, counting down.
CTGACCTCGGGGAATGCGCGGCGATGCGCATCCTCGTCGCGATCCCCCATTATGTCGGTCCACCGGCGCCGGGCGGCGCGGTCTACGGCTCCTCGCAGCCGGACGCCGCTCCCGCCCGGGCGGCGGCGCTGACCCGCACGATCGCCGGCCTCCGGGTCCATCTCGGGCCCGTCCAGGTGCGCGTCGCCTGGGCCGGCCCGCCGCCGCCCGGCGAGGAGCCGCCGCCGCCGGGGCTCAGCCGGGTGCGGTTCGAGCGCGCGAACCGCCGGGCCCTGCCGCAGGTGCTCGACATCGTGGTCGTCGTGGTGGACGACCGCCATGCCCTCGACCGCGTCACGCTGCCGGCCGGCGCCTTCACGGTCGAACGGATCGGCCTCGACGCGCTCGGGGGCGATCCACGGATGCTGGGATTCGCCTGCCGTGACCTTCTGGGCGAGCGGGCGGCGGGGTACGACTGGATCGGCTATTTCGAGGACGACACCGTCGTCGGCGATCCCTGGTTCCTGCGCAAGATCGCCCTGCTGGAGCATTGCAGCGAGGGGGAGGCAGTGCTGTTTCCCAACCGCTTCGAGGCCGATCCGACCGGGCGCTTTCCCAAGCTCTATGTCGACGGCCCGATGCCGCCCGAGGCGACGGCGCGCTGGCAGGATGTCGGCCGCCATTCGTCGATGACCATGCCCCACCTGGCCGAGGTCGTGACCGTCGAGCGGCCGACCAACCCGCATGCCGGCTGCTGGTTTCTCAGCCGGCGGCAGTTCGCGCGATGGCGGGCGCAGTCCCATTTCTCCGCCCGCCGGCCATCCTTCATCGGGCCGCTCGAGAGTGCGGCCACCCTCGGCATCATGCGGACGTTCCGGATCTACAAGCCCGCCCTGGACAGCGCGTCATTCCTGGAGGCGGAGCACCTCAACAACCGGATGTGGCTCCGGCCGCGCCCGCCGGCGTAGGCGCGAAGCCCTCGTCGGGCTCCAGCAGCCAGATCTCCTCGCCCTCCTCGGCGACCGCCACCGGCTCGAGCGCGAGGCCGCGGCACGGGCCGCGCAGGCACATCCCGTCCTCGACCTCGAATAGGGCCCCGTGGGTGGCGCAGATGAGGAACCGGCCGTCGTTGGTGAAGAAGCGGTCCGGCATCCAGTCGAGCGGCGTGCCGGCATGGGGGCAGGAATTGACGTAGCCGAAGATGCGCCCGTCCTTGCGCACCACGAAGACCTCGCGCTTGCGCCGTCCCTCGCCCAGGACGAAGCCCTTCCCGGCCGCCTCGGCGATGTCGGTGCCGCGGCACAGCACCCGGCGCGGCGGATCCAGTTCCCCCTCGGCCGCGGTCATGCCCGGACTCCCGCCATCCGGCAGATCACTTTCCACTCCTCGTCGGCGACCGGCACGACCGACAGCCGCGACTGGCGCACCAGCGCCAGGTTCGCCAGTTCCGGCTCGGCCTTGATGGCGGCCAGCGTCACCGGCGTCTTCACCGGCCGGTCCGCGGCGACATCGACCATGACGAAGCGGCCGGCTTCGTCACCCGGATCGGGATAGGCCTCGCGCACGATCTTGACGATTCCGACAATCTCCAGCCCCTCGTTCGAGTGATAGAAGAAGGCCCTGTCGCCGACCTTCATGGCCTTCAGGTTGTTGGCCGCCTGATGGTTGCGGATGCCGTCCCAGTGGGTGCGCCCGTCGGCGACCATGCGCTCCCAGGAATATTTGAAGGGCTCGGACTTCAGCAGCCATTTGGCCATCGGCGGCGACCTTGGAGTGGGGCATACGGGGGCTGGCGACGGTAGCGCAACCGGCGCGCCCCTGCCTACCGGTTCGCGCAGCCTATAGCGCGGCCTGCAGCTCGCGGCGCCGGCGGCGGTATTCCGCATGCCGCGCGCGGGCCGCATCCGAATAATCCTGGGCCGGCTCCGGCTCGAGATCGAAATGCCCGTGGCGATCCTGCCCGCGGACCAGGAAGGCGCTGTCGCGGCGGGGAGACTTCTGGCGCACCGCGGTCGCGAAGTAGCGTGCGGCGAAGCCGATGCGGCGATCGTCGGAACGGTTGCGGTCCGACCCGTGGACGATGTTGACATGGTGCAGCGACATCTCGCCCGGCTGCAGCACGATGTCGGCCCACTCGCCGTCGCGGACCTCGACCGCGATCTCCTGGCCGCGCGACAGCAGGTTGTCGGGGTTCCAGGTGTCGCGGTGCGGCGCCAGATCCAGCCGGTGCGACCCCGGGACGACGCGCATGCAGCCGCTCTCGACCGTGCTCGGCGACAGCGCCAGCCATGCCGTCACCACCTGGTCGCCCGGCTCCAGTCCCCAGTAGGTCAGGTCCTGGTGCCAGGAGATGTATTCCGGGCCGCCGGGCTCCTTGGTGAAGAGCACCGTCTCCCAGCACAGGATGTCCGGGCCGATCAGAGGCTCGACGCGGTCGAGGATGGCGGGGTGGCGGGCCAGTTCGGCGGCCCAGCCGAACAGGAGGTGGGGCTTGGTCCGCTCCTCGCGGGTGAGCGGCCGGCCGATGGCGGCTTCGGACGCCTCCATGCGCCGGCGCCAGCCGAGCGCTTCGTCCTGCGGCATCACCGGGATCGGGGCAGAGTATCCCCGTTCCCGATAGTCGTGGCCCGGTGCCGCTCCGTCCATCGCGTCCTCCGCCGGTTCTGTTTGTGCGGGGCGAAGGATAGGACCGGCCGGTGCGGCCCGGCAAATCGGATGCTCAGTAGACGTCCCGGCGGTAGCGGCCTTCCTCGGCCAGCCGCTCCAGCCGGTCCGCGCCGAGCACGTCGGCCAGGACGGCGTGGACGGCCGGCGCCATGCCCTCGGCGCTGCCGCAGACGAGGATCGCGGCGCCGGCATCGACGCGGGCGGCCAGGTCGGCGGCGGCCGCGCGCAGCCGGTGCTGGACATAGACGCGCTCGGGCTGATCGCGCGAAAAGGCGAGGTCCAGCCGGTCGACGATGCCGGCGGCGACCCAGTCCTCGATCGTCTCGCGGTGGAACCAGTCGGCCGCCCGCCGCCGCTCGCCGAACAGCAGCCAGGCGCCGCCGATGCCGCGCGCCGCGCGTGCCGCCAGATGGGCGCGCAGTCCGGCAAGGCCGGTGCCGTTGCCGATCAGGATCAGCGGCGGATCGCCGGCAGGGGCGTGGAAGCCGGAATTTCGCCGGATCTGGAGGTTGGCGCTGCCGCCCTCGGCCAGGCCTTCGGTGAGCCAGCCGGAGCCGCGGCCGAGCGTGCCGTCCGGCGCCCGGGCCTGCCGCACGAGCAGGACGAGGCGTCCTTCCTCCGGCACCGAGGCGATCGAATAGTCGCGGTGGCAGGGCGGCTCGCCCGGCACCGCGATGCGGGCGAGGTCGCCGGCCTGCCAGCGCAGCTCGCCCTTCTCCGGGCGGAACGCGACGTGGAAGGCCGGGTGCTCGGCATCGCTCGGGTTGAGCTGCCGGCGCTCGACCAGGCGCCAGGGCCCGAAGGGAGCTGCCTCGATCCACGGCCGACCCGCGGGGCCCGCGTCGAGCCCGGCCGCGGCCAGCGCCTGCTGCCACCGCGCCAACGCCTCCGGGTCGCCATCGTCGACGGTGATCGTCGGAAAGAGCGCCTCGGCGCCGCTGTGGTCGAGCCAGTCGGCGACGGCGAGCCCGAACGCGCAGAACTGCCGGTAGCTGCGGTCGCCCAAGGCCAGCATGCCGTACTGCAGCCGCGAGAGTTCGACCTCGCTGCCGAGGAGCCGGCGCGCGAAGCCGGCGGCGGCATCGGGCGCGTCGCCTTCCCCGGTGGTCGACAGCACCAGCAGCATCCGGCCGCCCGCCTCCAGCATCGGCCGGTCGAGCGCCGACAGCGGCACCGCGCGGCAGGCATGGCCCGCGTCCGCGATCGACTGAGCGGTCCGGCGGGCGACCTGTTCGGCCAGTCCGGTCTGGCTGGCATGGACGACGGTGACGCCCCCGGCGATGTCGTCCCGGAGGTCCGCCGGCCTGCGTCGCAGGCGGCCGAGCGCGGTGCCGCCGCACAGGCCGACATAGCCGACGGCGACGGCAGCGGCGGCGATCAGCCGGTCGGCATCGGCGGGAAGAAGCTCGGAGAGCGGCATGGCGGATCAGTCCAGCATCGCGTCGAAGGCGGGGCTGGTGGCGTCGCCGTCCGGCAGCGCGAAACGCGCGGCGATGCCGTGGCGGCGGGCATGCTCCAGCCCGGCCTCGACGCCCAGCACCGTCAGGGCCGTGGCCAGCGCATCGGCCGCCATGCAGTCGCGGTGCAGGACGGTGACGGCGAGCGGCGGCGCCGCGAGCGGCCGGGCGGTCCGCGGGTCGATGGTGTGGGCGAAGCGCCGGCCGTCCGCCTCGAAGAACCGGCGGTAGGAGCCGGAGGTCGCGACCGCCAGCTCGTGCAGCGCGATCAGGGTCTCGGGGCCGCAATCGCCCGGGATCGGCTCCAGCGCCACCCACCAGGGCTGGCCGTCCGGCTTGATCCCGCGGCCGCGCAGCTCGCCGCCGATCTCGACCAGATGGGACTCGACCCCGAGTTCGCAGAGGGCGGCGCCGACCTGGTCCACGGCCCAGCCTTTGGCGATCCCCGACAGGTCGAGGCGCAGTCCCCCAGGCTGGAAGGCGCTACGATCGGCGGCGTCGAGGGCGAGCCGCCGCCAGCCCGTCGCGGCCCTGGCTGCGGCCACCGCAGCGTCGGGCGGCGGACGGTCGCGCGGACCGGAAGGGCCGAAGCCCCAGAGGTCGGTGACGGCGCCCAGGGTCGGGTCGCAGGCGCCGCCGGTCGCCGCCGCCAGCTCGACGGCGAACTGCAGCACCCCGAAGAGGCCGGGCGGCAGCGTCTGGCGGGTGCCCCCGGGTGCTGAACCGAAGCGGCAGAGTGCCGACGACGCCTCCCAGCCGCTGGCCTCGGCGACGATCCGATCGAGCACCCCCTCGACGCAATCGCGGACGACGCGCGGCGTCATTCCCGGGCCGGCGCAGAAGCGTACCTGCCAGGTCGTTCCCATGCTGCGGCCGGCGAGCGCCAGGAGACGCTCGCCCGCCGGCCGCGGCCGGAGGTCGGCGAGCGCCGGCACCAGAACCCGGCGCCCGGCCGGTTCGGTGCGGCGCTCGACCGACGCGCCGCTCAGGGCAGCACCTCCAGCGTCGTGCTGTAGCCGGCGCGGCGCTGGCTCGCCTCCTTGATCGACGCCTTGTCGTCGCGGACGCTGGCCTCGATCCAGTACATGCCGGGCTCCTTCCAGGTGACGGCGAAGCCGCCATCCTCGGCCGTGGTCAGGGTCAGCTCCTCGAGATTGTCGCGATAGCGGATGCCGCCGCGGATCACGGTCACCTTGACCCCCGACGCCGGCTTGCCGTCGAGGAGGAAGCGAAAGCGCGCCTCGCTGCCGACGACGAGGTCGTTGGGATGGGTGACCGGGGCCAGTTCGAGCCCTTCACCGCTCGGCTTGAGGACGGTGTCGCTCGGCTTGCCCGAGGTCACGAACACCTCCATCCGGCTCTGCGACTGGGTCACCCGCAGCTCGGGGGCATCCTTCGGCACTTCGGTCGCGAAGCGCGCCGGCGTGCCGCGCCAGCGGCGATTCTGGCCGTTCTCCTTCCAGGACGCGAAGAGGCCGGAATGGACCACCGCCATCTTGTAGGTGCCGGGCTGGTCGAGCTTGACGTCGAAGGTGCTGCGATAGCGGCCGGTCGCCTGGTTCTCCGCCTTGCCGGGGCTGCCGTCGGGCGCCATCACCTGGAGATTGTCGAGCCGCAGAGGGTGATGCTCGAAGAAGAAGAGGTCGTTGGAGATGGCGGCGTCGACCGTCACCCAGACATCCTTGCCGGAGAGGACCGTGGCCGAGGGCAGCATCCAGGCCCGATGGGCCTCGGCCGCGATCGGGAGGGCGAGGACGAGGGCGGCAGCCGCCGCGGCGAGGCGATTCGGAAGGCGCATGGCGAGACTCCGGGCTCGGGTTGGCGGAAGGCGGGCGGTCATGGCCGGACGGACAGCGAGAGCTGCCCGAGTTCGTGTTCGCCCTTGGCGGCCGCCGTCTCGGCGGCCTTGGGCGGCCACTGGAAGGGAATGCGCAGCATCTCGCGGCCGCCGACCTCGCGGGCGGCCTCGACGGCCAGGCGGTACTGGCCGGGCGGCAGGGATGCGAGCGGCCCCTTGTCGCCGGCGAAGGAGAGCTGGTGCTCGCCTGGGGCACGGGTCGGGCTGGACAGCCCGTCGGCCGGCATCGTCAGCTCGCGGCCGGACTTGCGCCACCATTGGCGCATGTCCTTCAGCCACTTGGTGCCCTCGTTGTTCTTGAGCTTGACGTCGTACCAGACGGCAAGGTTCGCGGCGACGCTCTGGTCGGGCCGCTCGATCCAGACGGCGACATAGGGGCGGTGGTACTCGGCGACGCTCAGCCGCGGGATCTCGACCTTGATCGCGAGGTCGGCGGCGGATGCCGGCAGGCCCAGCATCAGGCCGGCCATCGCTGGATAATAGGCGCGCATATGGAGCCTCGTCAGTGGATGAGGAGAAGGGCGATCAGCATCGGCGCGACGAGGCCGAAGCCGACCGTCGGCCAGGTCGCCGGCCGGCCGCCGGCATGGAGCTTCAGGAGGAAGAGGCCGGTGATGCAGAAGACGAGGCAGGCGGCTGCGAAGAGGTCGAGGAACCAGCTCCAGGCGGTGCCGGCATTGCGCCCCTTGTGGAGATCGTTGAGGTAGGAGATCCAGCCGCGGTCGGTGACCTCGTGCTGGACGGCGCCGTCGCCGCGGTCGATCGAGACCCAGCCGTCGCCACCCGGCCGCGGCAGCGCGAGGTAGATCTCGTCGGCCGACCATTCGGCCTCGCGCCCGGCCGCCCGAACGCCGAGCTCGCGGGCAAGCCATTCGCGGAGGTCCGCGGGAAGGGCGCGACGTTCCGGTCCTTCGGCGGCGGCCAGCGCCTCCAGCAGCGCCGGCGGCAGCCGCTTCTCGACGGTCGTGACCTGCGGGCTCGCCTCGATCTCGCCCGCATGGTTGAGGGTGATGCCGGTCGCTGCGAACAGGATCATGCCGACCAGGCACAGTGCCGCGCTGATCCAATGCCAGCGGTGCAGGTGCTTCAGCCAGAAGGACCGCCGGCGATGATCGGCACTCAGTCGCATTTGCAGGTCGGGGTTCGTCTTCGGCTGATCGGCACTGGCCGCCGCTAGCTCTCAGCCCGGAGCGGCGATGGCGCGGAACCTAATCACAAACGATAATCACTTGCAATAAAAGGATGGTGCGGCGCGGCGATGGCCACCGCGATCACGCCTTCACGCCGGCGCCGATCGCTTTCGGCGCGCCGGGATCGAGGGGCCAGCGCGGACGGGGGGCGAAGTCGAGGCCGTCCTGCTGGCCGAGTCGGAAGCGCTCGATGGCGGCCCAGGCGATCATGGCGCCGTTGTCGGTGCAGAGCCGATGCGGCGGCGCGACGAAGGGCATGCCGGCCTCCGCCGCGATCCTTTCCAGGGCGCTCCGGATCGCGCCGTTGGCGGCGACACCGCCCGCCACGACCAGGGCGCCGCCCGTCGGATGGCGCTGGCGGAACAGCGCCGCCGCGCGGCGGCAGCGGTCGGCGACGACGGCGGCGACCGCCGCCTGGAAGGCGGCCGCCATGTCGGCGACGTCCTGGGGCGCCGGCGGGCCGGGCAGGGCGGCGACGGCGTTCCGCACCGCCGTCTTGAGGCCGGAAAAGGAGAAGTCGCAACCGGGCCGGCCCAGCATCGGGCGCGGCAGCGCGAAGCGCGCGGGATCGCCGTCGCGGGCCGCGCGCTCGATCGCCGGGCCGCCGGGATAGGGCAGGCCCAGCAGCTTGGCGGTCTTGTCGAAGGCCTCGCCGGCGGCATCGTCGATGGTCGTGCCAAGCCGCGCGTAGCGGCCCACGCCCTCGACGACGAGGAGCTGGGTGTGGCCGCCCGAGACGAGCAGCAGCAGATAGGGGAATGCAAGCCCGTGGCTGAGGCGCGGCGTCAGCGCGTGGCCCTCGAGGTGGTTGACGGCGAGGAAGGGCAGCCGCGCCGTCAGCGCGATGCCCTTGGCGGCCATGACGCCGACCATGACGCCGCCGATGAGGCCGGGCCCGCCGGTGGCGGCAATCGCGTCGAGGTCGGCGATGCGCAGATCGGCCTCGGCGAGCGCGTCGCGGATCAGCCCGTCGAGGTGGTCGAGATGGGCGCGGGCGGCGATCTCGGGGACGATGCCGCCATAGGGGACGTGGATCGCGGTCTGCGACAGGATGCGATCGGCGAGGATGCGGCGGTCGCCGTCGACGATCGCGGCGGCGGTCTCGTCGCAGCTCGTCTCGATGCCGAGGATCCGGAGCGGGCGGGGGGTGGTCATTCCCCCGCTATATGACGGCTCATCGCCCGGTTGAGAAGGAGGGCGAGCGGCAGGGTCGTCAGGACCACGGCCGCGACCGCCAGCATCGCCCGGTCGACGCCGAGCCCGTCGCCGAGCAGGCCGTAGAGGATGGGCGACAGCGCGCCGGCGCCGATGGTGCCGGTGTAGAAGACGCCGAAGGCGCGGGTCCGGCGGGATTCCGGCACCAGTTCCGGGACGGTTCCGTAGAGGACCGAGGAGGTGCCGTTGAGCGCGACCCCGATCAGCGGCAACAGCGCCAGCCCCGCTTCCAGCGGCAGGGGCAGCAGCGCGAGGATGGCGAGCGCGGTCAGGCCCTCGGTCAAGAGCACGGTGCGCAGCACGCCGAGCCGGGCGCCGAGATGGGCGCAGACCAGCTTTCCGGCGGCGCCGCCGGCAAAGACGAGCGTCAGGGCGAGGCCGACGGTCGGCAGCTCCGCGCCCTTCTCCTGGAGGAGGAAGGGCAGGAAGGTCAGGAAGCCGGATCGCGTTCCCGTGTCGATGATGCCGATGGCGAGCAGCAGGCGGAAGCCGCCCTTGACCGGGCCGGCCGGCAGCGGCCTGGCGGACTTGCCGGCGGCGGCGCCGTGCCCGGCCGGCGTCGCGGCCAGGATCGCGATGGCGGCCACGATACCGACCGCGAACAGCACCCACATTGCCGTGCGCCAGGGCAGCACCGTCAGCAGCAGCGCCGTTGCGGCGGGCAGCGCCATCTTGCCGAGGTCGCCCGCGAAGTTGTAGGTGCCGAGCGCGGTGCGCGAGCGCACGCCGCGATAGGCCCGGGCGACGACGGCGGACGCGATCGGATGCTGGACGCTGGCGCCGATGCCGCCGACGGCGAGCGCGGCGGCGAGCGGCAGGAAGCCGTGCCCGAGTGCGGCGAGGGGAAAGGCGGCGGCGGCGAGCACCGTGCCGACCGCCAGCACCAGGCCGGCGCCGAACCGGTCGCCGAGGCTGCCGGCCGGGATCTGGAACAGCGCCATCGCCCCGGAATAGAGGCCGCGCAGCATGCCGACCGCGGCGTAGCCCAGCCCCAGCTCGGACTGCCACAACGGCAGCATGACATAGAGCACGTCGGTATAGCCGTCATGGACGGCGTGCGCGCCGCAGGCGCTGGCCATCGCCCGCCGTTCCGTGCCGGTCGACCCTGTGGGCTCCGCTGCGCCGCCCGCTGCCGCACTGTCCGTCATGAGCGGGGACGATACGCCCCCGCTCCCACGCGGCCCAGACGGATGACATTTTCATGTCATCCGGATGACGCGACGTTTCCGGTCAGTGGTCGAACATCACGATCTGCCTGACCGTCCGCCCGGAGGCCAGGCGATCGAAGGCGGCATTGATGTCCTCGAGCCGGATGCGGTCGCTCATCAGCTGCCCGACGGGCAGGCGGCCGCGGCGATAGAGGTCGATGTAGCGCGGCAGGTCGCGCCCGGGAATGCAGGAGCCGATGTAGGAGCCCTTCACGGTGCGCTCTTCGGCGACCAGGTTGACGTGCTGCAGCGGCCAGTGATGGTCGGGATGGGGCAGTCCGGCCGTCACCGTGGTGCCGCCGCGCCGGGTGACGCGGTAGGCGAGTTCCATCGCCTTGACCGAGCCCGCCGTCTCGACCGCGACGTCGACGCCGCCGCCGGTCAGGGCCCTGACCTGCTCGATGGCGTCGGGCGCGGCCGCGCTGACCACGTCGGTCGCGCCGAGCTGGCGGGCCAGCTCCAGCTTCTCGTCGAGCATGTCGATCGCCACCACCTGGCGCGCGCCGGACGCGATCGCCCCCAGCATGGCGTTGAGGCCGACGCCGCCGAGGCCGACCACGGCGACTGTCTGGCCGGCCCGCACCCCGGCCGTATTGACGACGGCGCCGACGCCGGTCAGCACGCCGCAGCCGAACAGCGCCGCCTCGTCGTGCGCCAGCGTCTCGCGCAGCTTCACCAGCGACCGGCGCGAGACGACGGTGTATTCCGCGAAGGCCGAAACCCCGACATGGTGATGGATCGGCTGCCCCGCCTGCGACAGCCGGCGGTCGCCGGACAACAGCGTGCCCGCCCCGTTGGTCGCGGCGGCCGGCTCGCAGAGGGCGGGTCGGCCCTCCATGCACGGGCCGCACTGGCCGCAGCTCGGCACGAAGATCATGACCACATGGTCGCCCGGCGCCAGGTCGTCGACGCCGGATCCGCACTCGGCCACGATGCCCGAGGCCTCGTGGCCCAGCACCATCGGCAGCGGCCGCGGGCGGTCGCCGTTCACCACCGAAAGGTCGGAATGGCAGAGGCTCGCCGCCTTGACCTGGACCAGCACTTCGCCCGGGCCGGGCGGGTCGAGCTCGACCTCCTCGATCGACAGGGGTCGGCTGTCCGCATAGGGCTGCGAGGCCCCCATCTGCCGCAGGACGGCAGCCTTGATCTTCATGGTTCGGTTCTCCCTCCCGTCCCGCGATCGGTCGGCTCAGACCGACCGGCCGCCATCGACTTCCATGGCGGTGCCGGTGATGAATTCCGCCTCGTCCGAGGCGAGCCAGAGCGCCGCGTTGGCGACGTCGGCGGGCGTGCTGAAGCGGCCGAGCGGAATGGTCCCGAGGAACCGCGCCCTCGTCTCCGGGTCGTCGCGCCCGAGGAAGGACGGCAGCAGCGGCGTCTCCCCGGCGACCGGACATAGGCAGTTCACGCGGATCTGGTCCGCGGCCAGCTCGACCGCCATCGACTTGGTCATGGTGACGACCGTGCCCTTGGTCGCATTGTACCAGGTGAGGCCGGGTCGCGGCCGCAGGCCCGCCGTCGATGCGATGTTGACGAAGCATCCGCCGCCCAGGCGGCGGAACTGCGGCACGCAATGCACCGCGGAATGGTAGATCGCCTTGACGTTGACCGCGAACAGGCGGTCGAACTCGGCCTCGCCGACCTCGATCATGGGGCCGTTGCGATGGGTGATGCCGGCATTGTTGACCATGCAGTCGATGCGGCCCCAGCTGCCGATCGCGGTTTCGACGAGAATGCCGACCCCGTCACTGCGCGAGACATCCGACTGCACGAAGACCGCGCGTCCGCCGTTCTGGACGATGCCGCCCGCGACGCGCTCGCCGCCGTTGCGGTCGATGTCGTTGACGACGACGGCCGCACCCTCGGCCGCAAAGCGCCGGGCGATGCCTTCGCCGAAGCCCGATCCCGCGCCGGTGACGATCGCCACCTTGCCTTCCAGCCGCATCCCAGACCCCGCCATCGCATCCGCGCGGCGGCCATGATATCCGCCGTCAGGCGCCCAGGTCGAGCCGCAGGCGGACGATGGCGGGATCGCTGGCCCCCGACTCGGCACGGAAGCCGAGGTCGCGGGCGAGATCGATCATCGGCTGGTTCTCGCGCAGCACGTCGCCGACGATCGCACCGATGCCGCGCTCGCCGGCATAGGCGATGATGCGGCGCATCAGGAGCCAGCCGAGGCCGCGGCCCTTCATGTCGCTGCGGACGCCGATCGCGAACTCGGCCTGCTGGCCGTCCGGATCGGCCAGCAGGCGGACGACGCCGAGCCCGTCGGGCTGGCCGTCCGCCGCGTCGGCGAAGGCGATGAGCGCCATCTCGCGGTCATAGTCGATCTGGGTCAGGCGGGCGAGCAGCAGCTCCGGCAGGCGCCGGATCGGGGCGAAGAACCGCATCCGCAGATCTTCGGGCGTCATCCGCGCGATGATCGACTCCAGTGCCGGCGCGTCCTCCGGCCGGATCGGGCGCAGGCGCACGGCCGTGCCGTCCTGCATCGTCGCGACGGCCTCCAGTTCCTGCGGGTAGGGGCGGATGGCAAAGCGGCCGGTGCCCGGCAGCCTTGCCGGCGCGACGCGGATGCGTGCGTCGAGCGCGATGACGCCGCCGGCGTCGGCCAGCAGGGGATTGATGTCGAGCTCGACCACTTCGGGGTTGTCGGCGGCCAGTTCGGACAGGCGCACCAGCGCGTGGACGATGCCGTCGATGTCGGCCGGCGGGCGGCCGCGGAATCCGGCCAGCAGCCGCGACACCCGGGTGCGCCCGATCATCTCGCGCGCCAGCACCGCATCGAGCGGCGGCAGGCCCAGCGCCTTGTCGTCCAGCACCTCGACGGCGACGCCGCCCTGGCCGAACAGCAGCACCGGGCCGAAGGTGCCGTCGTCGACGATGCCGAGGATCAGCTCCAGGGCGCCGGGCCGGGCCACCATCGGCTGGACGGTGAAGCCGGCGATCCGGGCCTCCGGGGCGTGGCGCGCAACCGAGCGCAGCATCCGTTCGGCCGCGGCCTTGACCGCGGTCGGGTCGGGCAGGTCGAGGGCGACGCCGCCGACGTCGGTCTTGTGGGTGATGTCCGGCGACAGGATCTTGAGGGCGGCGGGCAGGCCGAGACGGCCCGCGGTCGCCGCCGCCTCGTCCGGCGTGGCCGCGATCTCGGTCGGGACGATCGGGATGCCGTAGGCGCGCATCACCGGCTTCGCCTCGACCTCCGACAGCCAGTCGCGTCCCTCGGCCAGCGCCGCCTCGATCGGGGCGCGCGCGGCGGCCCGGTCGGGGCGGCCGCCGCCGACCAGCCGCGGCACCTGGCGCAGCAGCTCCTGGTTCCGGCGGTACTGGACGAGATGCATGAAGGCCCGCACCGCCTGGTCCGGCGTCTCGTAGGTCGGGATGCCGGCGCGGGCGAAGAGGGCGCGGGCCGGCGCCGCCGCGCCCGCGCCGAGCCAGTTGGTGAGCACGAGGCGGCGGCGCTCGCCGATGGTCTCGATCACCGCCTCGGCGGCCTCCGTCGGGTCGGCGATGGCGGTCGGGCAGTTCAGGACCAGGACGGCATCGGCGCCGGGATCGGACAGGAGCGCGTCGAGTGCGGCGCGGTAGCGGCCGGCGGGCGCGTCGCCGATGATGTCGACCGGATTGCCGTGCGACCAGGTGGCCGGCAGCGCGGCATCGAGCGCTGCCAGCGTCTCCGGCGCGAGGTCGGCCAGAATGCCGCCGCGGTCGATCAGCGCATCGGTCGCCAGGACGCCGGGCCCGCCGCCGTTGGTCAGGATCGCCAGCCGCTCCCCCGGCAGGTTGCCGCCGAGCCGCGAGGCGACCAGCGCCAGGGTCTCGACCGCGTCGAACAGCTCGGCCGTGTCGTGCACGCGCAGCATGCCGGCGCGGCGGAAGGCGGCGTCGTAGACGGCGTCGGAGCCGGCGAGCGCGCCGGTATGGGAACGCGCCGCCTTTGCTCCCTCCGCCCGCCGCCCGGATTTCACGACCAGGACCGGCTTGGTGCGGGCGGCGGCGCGGGCCGCCGACATGAACTTGCGCGGGTTGGTCACCCCTTCGACATAGAGCAGGATCGCCCGCACGCCCGGATCCTGGCCGAGCTGGTCCAGCAGGTCGCCGAAATCGACGTCGGCCATGCCGCCCATCGAGATCAGGTGCGAGAAGCCGATCCCGCGCGATGCGGCCCAGTCGAGCAGGGCCGTCACGATCGCGCCCGACTGGGTGAGGAAGGCGAGGTCTCCCGGCCGCGCACCGATGTGGGCGAAGGACGCGTTGAGCCCGATGCCGGGCACCAGCAGCCCGACGCAGTTCGGACCGAGGACGCGCAGCAGGTGCGGCCGCGCGGCATCCAGCATCGCCTGGCGCCGCTGCTCCCCGGCCTCGGCGCCGCCCTCGCCGAATCCGGCCGTCAGCACCACCGCCGCGCCGGTGCCGCGCTGGCCGAGTTCGGCGATGAGGCCGGGCACGGTGTCGGGCGGCGTCGCGATCACCGCCAGGTCGGGTGCGATCGGCAGGGCCGCGACGCTGGGATAGGCGAGCACGCCCTCGATTGCCGTGTGGCGCGGGTTGACCGGCAGGATCGGACCCTTGAAGCCGCCCTGCAGCAGGTTGCGCGCCGTCACCTGGCCCACGGATCGCGGCGTCGGCGACGCCCCGATCAGGGCGACGGAGGCGGGCGAGAGCAGGCGGTCGAGATTGCGGACGGTCATCGGCGGCCGATCCTCCGGATGCGCATGTTGCGTTGCAGCATAAATAGCGCTCGATCATGATGATCGGAAGACGGCGCTCCTGTCGCGGCCCCCCTTGAAGCGCCGCCCGCCGCTCGCTATTCATGTCCGGTGTCAGCGGCAGGCGCGACCCTGCCCCGGCGCGGGTGTAGCTCAATGGTAGAGCAGAAGCTTCCCAAGCTTACGACGAGGGTTCGATTCCCTTCACCCGCTCCAATCCGCTGACCTATCCCGACATCATAGACAGCCCGCCGACTGCGCCCGCGCAGGCGAGGACGACCAGCCATGGAGCCGCTCCCCAGGCATAGAGAGCGAGGAAGGCGGCGGCCGCTACCGCGAAGTCGCCGGGGTTGCGGATGCCGGCGGTCCAGACCGGATCGTAGAGGGCGGCGAGCAGCAGGCCGACGACCGCCGCGTTGATGCCGCGCAGGGCCGACTGCGCCCAGGGCCGGCGGCGGATGTCCTCCCAGAAGGGCAGCGCGCCCACCACCAGCAGGAACGACGGCACGAAGATCGAGACGAGGCAGATCGCCGCCGCGCTCCAGCCGCCGGCGATCGCGCCGAGATAGGCGGCGAAGGTGAAGAGCGGGCCGGGCACGGCCTGGGCCGCGCCGTAGCCGGCGAGGAACTGCGCCTCGTCGACCCAGCCCGGCGGAACGACCTCGGCCTGCAGCAGCGGCAGCACGACATGGCCGCCGCCGAACACCAGCGACCCGGCGCGATAGAAGGAATCGACGAACGCGATCGCGCGTTCGGGGCTCGCCGCCGCCAGCAGCGGCAGGCCGGCGAGCAGGGCGACGAAGAGCAGCAGGCACAAGGCGCCGGCTGCCCGTCCGATCTCGAGGGGGATCGGCACATGCTCGGCCGCCGCCGTCGGGGCGCGCAGGACCGTCAGCCCCGCGACGGCCCCCACCAGGATCGCCCCGACCTGCCCCCAGGCCGAGGGAACGGCGAGCGCGATCGCGGCGGCGGCGACCGCGAGCGTCGCGCGCTCCCGGTCCGGCGCCAGCGTCCGCATCATGCCGAGGACGGCCTGTGCGACGACGGCCACCGCCGCGACCTTCAGCCCATGCACCCAGGGGCTGCCGGCGGCACCACCCACCGCCTCCAGGCCATAGGCGAAGAGGACCAGCGCGACGGCCGACGGCAGGGTGAAGGCGAGCCATGCCGCGAGCGCGCCGGCATAGCCGGCGCGCGACAGGCCGACCGCCATGCCGACCTGGCTGCTCGCCGGGCCGGGCAGGAACTGGCAGAGGGCGACGAGATCGGCATAGGCGCGCTCGTCGAGCCAGCGTCGCCGGACGACGAACTCCTGCCGGAAATAGCCGAGATGGGCGACCGGCCCGCCGAACGAGGTCAGCCCGAGGCGGAGGAACACCCCGAACACCTCCGCCAGCCCCGACTCGGATCGTACGGATTTCGGTTCCGGTGCAGTCATCCCGATCCTCGCCGAAGTCGTCGTCGGAGACCCTCGATAACCGCAAATCGCGGTTATTGCGAGGGCCAGCGAGCCCGTCCCGGCGTCCCGGTCGGTGCCCTTGCAGGCGGCAACCGATGGCGTGTATTTGTGCACCACATTCCAAACGGCAGCGCCCGCATCGGGCGCGCAAGCCGATCCATCGAGGGGGAACGTGATGAGAAGATTGCTTCTGGCAGCGACGGCGCTCGCCTTCGTGGCGGCGGGTGCGGCGGAGGCGCAGCAGACGCCGCGCAAGGGCGGCACCCTGCGCATGACGGCGCCCTACGGCGCCAGCCTCGGCAGCCTGGACATCCACACGACGCCGCGCGCGCAGGACGGCATCGCCGCCAAGATCCTGCACCGCACGCTGTACAACTGGGACACGCAGAACAACAAGCCGGTGCTGGAACTGGCCAAGTCGGTCAGCGTCTCGGCCGACGGCCTCGTCCATACCTTCAAGCTGCGGGACGACGCCTTCTTCCACAATGGCCGCAAGATGACCGCGGACGACATCATCTGGTCGTACACGCGGATCATGGACGGCAGCAAAGGCTATCCGGGCGCCCGCTACGTCCGCATCATCAAGGGCGCGGTCGCGATCGAGAAGGGACAGGCCAAGGAACTCGCGGGCCTGCGCAAGATCGACGACTTCACGCTCGAGATGACGACGACCAGCCGCGTCGAGCCGGGCTTCTACTTCTTCGGCGACACGACGGCGATCCTGCCGCGCGAGGCGGTCGAGGGCGGCAACTTCGCGGCCGCGCCGGTCGGCCTCGGACCCTACAAGTTCGTCGAGCACGTCCCCGGCTCGCGCCTCGTCGCCGAGCGCTGGGAGAAGTTCTACAAGCCGGGCAAGCCCTACGCCGACCGCGTCCACCTGCTCATCATGGGCGAGGCCGCCGCGCGCGACGTCGCCTTCCGCAACCGCGAGATCGACACCTCGATCCTCGGGCCCGCGCAGTACGTCGCCTATCGCGCCGACCCGGAGCTCTCCAAGGGCATCCTCGAGGTCGCCGAGGTCTTCACCCGCAACATGACGATGAACCCGGCCTTCAAGCCGTTCTCGGACAAGCGGGTGCGCCAGGCCTTCAACCACGCCATCGACACCGACCTCATCATCAAGCGGCTGGCCCGCGACAAGGCCTATCGCGCGACGAGCTGGCTGCCGAGCGCCTCGCCGGCCTACGACAAGACCATGAAGCCCTACGCCTTCGATCCCGCGAAGGCGAAGAAGCTGCTGGCCGAGGCCGGCTACAAGGACGGCTTCGAGTTCGAATGGACGACCAGCCAGAACGAGAGCTGGGGCCTGCCGATCGTCGAGGCATCCATCCCCTACCTCTCCCGCGTCGGCATCAAGGTGAAGCCGAAGCTGGTCGAGACCGCCGTCCTGACCGAGGTTGCGCGGTCGGGCGACTTCCAGGGCTATATCACCTCAAACCAGACCGGCCCGGACTCGCTGGCGACGCTGCGCTGCTTCGACTCGCGCACGCCGCGCACGGCCTGCAACTATTCCGGCTTCAACAATCCGGCCTTCGACAAGCTCCTCGACGAGGCGGCGGCCGCCGCGGACGAGGCCAGCCGCAACAAGCTCCTGGCCCAGGCCAACGCCATCCTCTACGAAGAGGCGCCCGTCTGGTTCTTCAACTACAACAAGGCGGTGATGGCCTATCAGCCGTGGATCCACGGGCTGCAGGCGAACGCCACCGAACTCGCCCACCAGTATCCGGAAGACATCTGGATCGACGCGCGTTCCCCGGTAGCCAAGTAACGCTGCTGCCGGTCTGAAGCACGGTCGGCGGCGGGGTCTTCGCCCGCCGCCGACCGGTCGTTCCACCGGCCATCCGGCCGGTGCCGGACGGCCGCCCTGCCCGCTTCGACGGACGACCCATGCCGCTTCTCATCCTCCGCCGGCTCGGCAACACGGTGCCCACCATCGTGGCCGTCGTGCTGGTGATCTTCACGCTCTTCAGCGTCATTCCGGGCAGCTTCACCTCGGCCGGCGACGACGGGCGCGTGCTCGACGCCCAGGTCGCCGAGCGGATGCGCAAGGAACTCGGCCTCGACGATCCGCTCCATGTGCGGTTCGGGAGCTATGTCGCCAACCTCGTCCAGGGCGATCTCGGCACCTCGTTCCGCACGCGCGAGCCGGTGACCAAGGTGATCGCCCAGCGCCTCTGGCCGTCGCTGAAGCTGACGATCGCGGCCATGGGCTTCGCGATCCTGGTCGGCGTGCCGCTCGGCTTCATCGCCGCGCTGCGGCCGGGCAGCCTGATCGACATGGCGTCGATGGTGGTGGCGATATCGGGGCTGTCCCTGCCGAAGTTCTGGCTCGGGCTGATGCTCATGTACCTCTTCGCCCTGACGCTGGGCTGGCTGCCCAGCTTCGGCTATGGCGACGGCGGCCTCCGGCACCTCATCCTGCCGGCCGTGGCGCTCGGCGTCAGCCCGATGGCGCTGCTGGCGCGGACGACCCGCGCCGGCGTGCTCGATGTCCTCAACGCCGATTTCGTGCGCACGGCCCGCTCCAAGGGCATGAGCGAATACCGGGTCGTGCGCTGGCATGTCGTACGCAACGCGCTGGTGCTGGTGCTGACGACGATCGGCCTGCAGTTCGGCTCGCTGATGGGCCAGGCGGTGGTCGTCGAGAAGCTCTTCTCCTGGCCCGGCCTCGGCTCGCTGCTGGTCGATTCCGTGTTCCAGCGCGACATCCCGACGGTACAGGGCAGCATCCTCGTGATCGTGCTGTTCTTCCTTGCAATCAACACGCTGGTCGACATCGCCTATGTCATCATCGACCCGCGCATCCGCTACGGCTGACGGCAGATGAAGCTCCGGGCCAACCTTCTGATCGGCGGCGCGCTCGTGACCGTCGCCGTCGTCGTCGGCGTGCTGGCGCCCTGGATCGCCCATACCGATCCGGTGCTGGACGCCAACCTGATGAACGCCGAAATCCCGCCGGGATCGGAGTTCCTGTTCGGCACCGACGGGCAGGGCCGCGACATCTATTCGCGCATCGTCTACGGCGCCCAGATATCGCTCACCGTCGGGATCATCTCGCAGATCGCCAACTCCATCATCGGCGTCACGCTGGGCCTGACCGCCGGCTACTGGGGCGGCTGGTGGGACGATTTCGTCGGCCTAGTCACCAACCTCATGCTGGCGATCCCCTCGCTGATCTTCGCGCTGGCGATCATGGCGATCCTCGGGCCAGGCCTGACCAGCCTGCTGATCGCGCTCGGCCTCACCAACTGGTCCTACTCCTGCCGGATCACCCGGGCGCAGGTCCTGTCGCTGAAGTCGCAGGGCTACGTCCAGGCCGCCCGCATCCTCGGCTACGGCGATTTCCGCATCATGTTCACCCAGCTGCTGCCGAACATGATCGGGCCGATCATCGTCATCGCCACCCTCGGCATGGGGGCGGCCATCCTGGCGGAGGCCTCTCTCTCCTTCCTCGGGCTCGGCATCCGGCCGCCCTTCCCGAGCTGGGGCAGCATGCTGTCGGAGGCGCGCGACCAGATCACGACCGCGCCCTGGCTCTCGGTGTTCCCGGGCCTTGCGATCTTCCTCACCGTGCTCGGCCTCAACCTCCTGGGGGACGGGCTGCGCGACATCCTCGATCCCCAGTCGCGAGAGCGCCGGGCATGAGCGCTCCGCCGCTGCTGGAGGTCGAGAACCTCCGCATCGACCTCCTCGGCGACGACCGCCGCCATGCCGCGGTCGAAGGCGTGTCGTTCCGCATCGGCCGCGGCGAAACCTTCGGGCTCGTCGGCGAATCCGGCTGCGGCAAGAGCATCACGGCCCTCTCGATCATGGGCCTGCTGCGCCACCCGCTCGCGATCGGCGGCGGCGCCATCCGCCTGGAAGGGCAGGAGATCCAGAGCCTGCCGCCCGGGCAGATCCGCCGCCTGCGCGGCAGCCGCATCGCGATGATCTTCCAGGAGCCGATGACGGCGCTCAACCCGCTGTCGCCGGTCGGCCGGCAGATCGCCGAGATGTTCGTGCTCCACCAGGGGGCCGGCTGGTCGGAGGCGGGCGATCGGGCGGTCGAGGCGCTGCGCCAGGTGCGGGTGCCCTCGCCCGAGCGGCGGGTGAAGGACTATCCGCACCAGCTCTCGGGCGGCATGCGGCAGCGCGTCATGATCGCGATCGCGCTCGCCTGCGGCCCCGACCTGCTGGTCGCCGACGAGCCGACGACCGCGCTCGACGTCACCGTCCAGGCAGAGATCGTCGACCTGATGCGCGAGCTCTGCGCGGCCAACGGAACGGCGATCCTGATGATCTCCCACGATCTCGGACTCGTCGCCAACATCTGCCGCCGCGTCGCAGTCATGTATGCCGGCCGCGTCGTCGAGGAGCAGGCGGCCGACGCGATCTTCCGCCAGCCGCAGCACCCCTATACCCAGGGCCTCGTCGCGTCGCTGCCGCTGCTCGGCGGCCGGGCGGCCCATGGCCGGCGCCGGCTGGCCGAGATCGCCGGGACGGTGCCGGCCATTTCCGCCTATCCGGCCGGCTGCCGCTTCAACCCGCGCTGCGACCGGGCGACCGACGTCTGTCGCGTCGAGGATCCGGCGGCGACGCCGCTCGGCGATGGCGGCCTCGTCCGGTGCCACCATCATGGCTGAGCCGACGATGTCCAGTTCCACCGAGCTCCCGCCCTCCGTCGCGACAGACGCCGCGCCGCTGCTGCAACTCGACGACTTGGCGGTCCATTACTCGGTGGCGGGCCGTCTCGGTACCGGCCGGCGCCTGCTGAAGGCGGTCGACGGGATCGATCTCGAGGTGCGGCCCGGCGAATGCCTCGGCCTCGTCGGCGAGTCGGGCTGCGGCAAGTCGACGCTCGCGCTCGCCGTCATGGGGCTGGTGGCGCCGACGCGTGGCCATATCCGCATCGCCGGCCAGGACATCGGCCAGGACGCGCGCCCCGACCGCAAGGCGATGGCGCGCACCGTCCAGATGGTGTTCCAGGATCCCTACGCCTCGCTCAATCCGCGGCAGACCGTGCGCCGCACCCTCGCCGATCCGCTGCGGCTGCACGGTGTCTCGGATGCGGCCGAGATCGAGCACCGCGTCGCCGAGATGCTGGCGCGTGTCGGCCTCAGGCCCGAGCATGCCGGCCGCTACCCGCACGAGTTCTCCGGCGGCCAGCGCCAGCGCATCGGCATCGCCCGGGCGCTGATCCTGAAGCCGCGGCTCGTCATCTGCGACGAACCGGTGTCGGCGCTGGACGTCTCGATCCGGGCCCAGATCATCAACCTGCTGCTGGAGTTGAAGGACGAGCTCGGTCTCTCCTACATCATGATCTCGCACGACCTGGGCGTCGTCGAGCATATGAGCGACCGGGTGGCGGTCATGTATCTCGGCCGCATCGTCGAGCGGGGCGGCTGGCGCGAGATCTTCGAGAACCCGCGCCACCCCTATACCCGCGCCCTGATCGCGGCCATTCCCGATCCGTTCCGCCTGCACGCCGCGACCGCCCGCGACAAGGCCAAGGGCGAGATCGCCAGCGCACTCAACCCGCCGTCGGGCTGCCACTTCCACCCCCGCTGCCCGATGCGCCAGGACCGCTGCACCGTCGAATCGCCGCGGCTCGACCCGGTCACCGCCGGCCACGGCGACGTCGGCCACTGGGCCGCCTGCCACTTCGCCGACCGCACCGGCGCGAGCTGAACCCCGCATCGCCCTCGACCGGTCGGCCCTCGGGCTTGCCGGAAGTGCGGTGCTGATTTAGTAGAGAACATATAGGGAACAAATCCGGGCGCGGAGCGTCAGATGGATATTCGCCGCAAGCTTGAGGTCCTCACGGAGGCCAGCTGGTGGCCGACCGGACGATCCTGCGCGCCAGCGCCGACCTCTACTCCGGCTATCGGCTGATGTGCGTCTATGGCTTCGCTGCCGGGGGGATCACGGAAGAGGGCGCAGGCATGCTGCCGCTCGATATCGATCCCAAGGTCGCCTCGGCGCTGCGCCATCGCAACCGCGCCACGCGGGAGGAGTTGCTGCGGGTGCCCGGTCTCGGCCGCAAGACGGTCGACCGCATCCTCGCCTCCCGCCGGTATCGCACCATCCGTGCCGATGATCTCCTGCGCCTGCGGGTGCCGCTGGAGCACGCGGCGCCGTTCCTCGACCTGCCCGATCGGTCGGACGCGCGCCGCCTGCTTGACCGCCTGGACCTGCGGAGCCGGCTTGCCGGCAGCGGCGGCCAGCTGGAGTTGGAGTTGTGACCGTGAGATCGGGAAGCCGCCAGCATTGCGTGGAGCTGGCGCCCGACGCGGGGCTGGACGAGTGGCGGGCCGCGGCGCGGCCGCTGCTCGCGGCCGGCCTGTCACCCGATCAGATCCTGTGGAGCGACGGGGAAGGCGGGCTCTTGCCGGCCGATGCGCCACCGCCGGCCGGCGGTGCGGCGCCGGCGGTGCCGCGATCTTTCTTCGATCTCGCCGGCAAGGCCGTCCTGCACCGGGACCGGCAGCGCTTCGCCCTGCTGTACCAGCTGGCATGGCGCGCCGCGCGTGAGCCGGGGCTGCTGTCGGTTGCGACCGATCCGCTGGTGGCGGCGGTCGAGGCCATGGCTAAGGCGGTTCGGCGGGACATTCACAAGATGCACGCCTTCGTGCGGTTTCGCGGCATCCGCGACGAGGGCGGCGAGCGCTTCGTGGCTTGGTTCGAGCCCGACCACCACATCGTCGCGGCGGCCGCGCCGTTCTTCCGCGACCGCTTCGCCGCGCTGTCCTGGTCGATCCTGACTCCCGATCGCTCGGTCGCGTGGGATGGCGAGGCCCTGATGTTCGGTCCGGGCATCGCAAAGCCGGCGGACCTGCACGACGGCGCGGCGGAGGAACTCTGGCGGCGCTACTACGCTTCCATCTTCAATCCGGCCCGCCTGAAGCCACCCGCCCGAAGCCACCCGCCTGAAGCCGACAGCGATGCGGGCGGAGGTGCCGCAGCGCTATCGGCGCAACCTTCCCGAAGCGCCGTTGATTGAACCGCTCATCTCATCGCTGCGGCGCGGTCGCGCACCCGGTCGATGCTGAAGACATCGATCGCCTCCCGAAGGAGGGCTTGCCGGACTGCGCGATGCTGTGGCGCGGCGCAATGCTGACGATGCCCGCCGCGGGGAACCGGCGACGCAGTCCATTTCTCGGGGACGGCCCAGCCGATGCGGGACTCGTGCCGGCGGGAGAGCAGCCCGTCGACCGGGAAGACCTGACGGGGTGCCGCGGGCGGTAGCGGATAAATAGAAGGGGCGGCAGCGATTGCTCGCTGCCGCCCCACTACCCGGCCGGACCAGCCCCCGTTACCAGGGGCCGGCTCGACGGCGGAGGTTGATTACCGCCAAGCCGGGCGGCCGAGATTGACGTCGCGCGGCGAAGTCAGGGCGCCGGTCGCGGCACCTGCCGCGCCACCGAGGACGGCGCCGCCGAGGACGCTGCCGCCCGTCAGCCCGCCGATGGCAGCGCCACCGGCCGCGCCGAGCGCGCCGCCGCTGAGGGCGCGGTCGCCCTGCGAATAGCCGCAGGCGGAGAGGGCGAGGGCACCGGCAAGCAGGATACCCGCGGTCGTGAACTTCTTCATGGTAACCTCCTTCGATGTACGGTCGGACGTAGGTTGAAACGTCCCGAACTTGGCGGAAAGGTGGCAAACTGACATCCGGATCAAGGAATTCTTCGGTCGATCCGGTAGATGTCCGGCAATCTTTCCGTATTTCGCGTTTTCGGGTCGTCCAGAATCCCAAGAATGATCGGCGACTTGATCTTGCACCGTCTCAGGTTCGAGGATTTCGAACTCCCGAAC
Source organism: Allostella sp. ATCC 35155 (assembly GCA_006738865.1). Lineage (GTDB taxonomy): Bacteria > Pseudomonadota > Alphaproteobacteria > ATCC43930 > Allostellaceae > Allostella. The sequence goes on along the minus strand of AP019701.1, from coordinate 4,828,002 downwards.
GTCTTTGAAACGCGCGGCTGTTCAGAAGGTTCCCTTCGCGCGGTCGTGTCCCATCGGATGCTGCGACGTGAGCCTGCTGCGCGGGATGATCGGCTTCGCCGCACAGCGGCTGATGGAGCCGGATATGGGCGACGTCACCGGTGCCGCGCATGGCAAGCGCAGACCGGACCGGCTGGACTTCCCCGCCGCGCACCGGGCCAAACTGCTCGCGACCGACCCGATCGGGCGCCTCATCGGAGCGATCAAGCGCCGCACCGACGCCGTCCGGTTAGGAATGCATGGCTGCACGCCGCGTCATTGCTCCTCCACCTCGGCGCTGCGATGCTCGCGGCAATGCCATAGTCGCAGGATGAAGATTGCGGCGTCGGCGATCTCGTAGCGAAGTTCGTAGCTTCCGACGATGATCCGCCGGACCTCCCGTGGTTCGTAAGCCTCCAGCTTCTCGCCGAGGCGCGGATAGTCGAGTAGGCGATCCGGCGCGCGCGCCAGCTGCTGCACCACCCGTGCCGCCGCGTCCGGGGCAACCGGCCGCAGGTGCTCGTGCAGCCGCACGAGATCGGATGACGCCTTGCCGGTCCATTTGATTCTCATGCCGAGGGTGGCGGCAGCGGCTTGTCCGTACCGAGGCTATCGGCCCACGCCTGCACGGCTCGAGGGTCGATGACGCGGCCAGCGTCCACGTCCGCCAAAGCTTCGAGCGTCATGCGATGGCGCTCCTCTTCCTGATCGACCCATGCGGCCAGCGCCTGTTTCATCACCCAGCCGCGCGAGCGTTCCAGCCGGGCCGCCATCGCATCCACCTTCTCGGCCAGGGCAAGCGGAACATGGGCTGTCAAAACCTTCGTTTCGGCCACTCAATCCCTCCAAATCAACATGATTGAATTCTAATCATCAGTGATCCCGGTAGCAAGATTGGCGCGGGGTCAGCGGACGTTGCGGGCCTTAACGGTGGCCCGACCCATCGACCGGTCCGCGCTTACACTGACGGCCCCGCCAACGAAGCCGCCGCTGCCCGCCTCGTCGGCGCCATCCTCTTCGAGCAGTCGGACGAACGAATCACCCGGAGGTCTCGTCGCATGTCCCTGGAAACCGTCGGCGCCGTCGGCAACGCTCCCGCTGTCAACTTGTCCGCCGTGACAGGGCTGGCCAACGGCATGGGCGGTGCTAGCCTGCCGGCGATGCGCTCCGTGCAGCCCCCTTCCCCACGGCCGACCGCTCGGCTCCAGCGCAGCGACGGCGCCGGCCGGTTGCACTTCGTCGCCGCCGGTGGCCGGACCCAGGCCCGCGGCCTCTATCAGAGCGACCCCGTGCGCATCCTCTTTCCCGTCCCGGAACGGGGGGAGCCGCTGCCGGCCGTCCTCGTCACGACTTCGGGCGGACTCGTCGGCGGCGACCGGATCCGGCTCGACCTGATTGCCGACCCGGACACGACTGCGACGGTCGGCACCCAGGCCGCGGAGAAGGTCTATCGCTCGGCGGGGGAGGTGACCCGCTTCGCCGCCGGCATCGCGGTCGGCTCGGGTGCCTGGCTGGAATGGCTGCCGCAGGAGACGATCCTCTTCGATGGTGCGCGGTTCGCCCGCACGACCGAGGTGAACCTGGAGAGCGGCGGTCGTCTGCTCGCGCTCGAGATGCTCGTCTTCGGCCGACGCGCGCGCGGAGAGACCTTCGCCGGCGGAATGCTGCGCGACGACTGGCGCATCCGGGTCGATGGCCGCCTCGCCTGGGCGGATGCGCTGCGCCTGTCGGAACCGATGGCGCCGCTCTTCGGGGCGCGGGCCGGCCTAGACGGTGCGGCGGCGATGGCGACCGTCATCCTGGCCGGCGCGGGCGGCGGCGAAGCCCGGGACGCCGTCCGCGCGGTTGCCGAGGACCGGCCGGTGGTCCGGATCGGCGCCTCGGTCGTCGGCCCGGTCATGATTGCCCGTTTTCTGGGCAGCGATGCCCGCATTCTGCGCGAAGCCGTGATCGCCGCCGTCGGGCGCATCCGCAACCGTCTGGCCGGGCTGTCGGAGCGGCTGCCGGAACTGTGGTACGGATGATGCAGCCTGGAAGTAGCCTGGACGCGGCCGCGAGGGGGGATGATCGGGCATGAACCTGACGCCTAGGGAACGCGAGAAGCTGTTGGTCGCCATGGCGGCGATGGTCGCCCGCCGGCGCCTGGAACGGGGCGTCCGGCTGAACCACCCCGAGGCGGTGGCGCTTATCACCGACTTCGTCGTCGAGGGGGCCCGCGACGGGCGCAGCGTCGCCGACCTGATGGCCGCCGGCGCGGACCTGCTGACGCCCGAGCAGGTGATGGACGGAGTGCCGGAGATGATCCACGACATCCAGGTCGAAGCGACGTTCCCCGACGGCACCAAGCTGGTGACGGTGCACCAGCCGATCCGGCTCGGCATGCCGGCAGCCATCCCGGGCGAGGTCGTGACAGGCGAGGGCGACATCGTGATGAACGAGGGCCTGCCGACGGTCACGATCGAGGTTGCCAACACCGGCGACCGGCCCATCCAGGTCGGCAGCCACTACCACTTTCACGAGACCAACGCCGCGCTCTCCTTCGATCGCGAGAAGGCGCGCGGCTGCCGCCTCGACATTCCGGCCGGGACCGCGGTCCGGTTCGAGCCCGGCCAGACCCGCTCCGTGACGCTGGTGCCCTATGGCGGCGACCGGGTCGCGATCGGGTTCCGCGGCCTGGTCGACGGGCCGCTCTGATGGCGGTCCGGCGCACCCGCCGCGGCTATGCCGCGATGTTCGGGCCGACGGTCGGGGACCGCGTCCGGCTCGCCGATACCGACCTCTTCATCGAGGTCGAGCGCGACCACACGATCTATGGCGAGGAGGTGAAGTTCGGCGGCGGCAAGGTGATCCGCGACGGCATGGGCCAGGGCCAGCGCACGAGCGCCCAGGGCGTCGTCGACACGGTCATCACCAACGCCCTCATCCTCGACCACCAGGGCGTGGTGAAGGCCGATATCGGCATCAAGGACGGGCGCATCGCGGCCATCGGCAAGGCCGGCAATCCCGATACCCAGCCGGGCGTCACCATCGTCATCGGCGCCGGCACCGAGATCATCGCCGGCGAGAACAAGATCGTCACCCCCGGCGGCTTCGACGCACACATCCACTTCATCTGCCCGCAGCAGATCGAGGAGGCGCTGATGTCGGGCATCACCACGATGCTGGGCGGCGGCACCGGGCCGGCGGCCGGCACCAGCGCCACCACCTGCACGCCCGGCCCCTGGCACATGATGCGCATCCTCCAGGCGGCCGAGGCCTTCCCGATGAATCTCGGCTTCGTCGGCAAGGGCAATGCGAGCCGGCCGGCGCCGATCGAGGAGCAGATCCTGGCCGGCGCCTGCGGTCTCAAGCTGCACGAGGACTGGGGGACGACGCCCGCCGCCATCGACACCGCGCTGACGGTCGCCGACGCGATGGACGTGCAGGTCGCCATCCACACCGACACGCTGAACGAATCGGGCTTCGTCGAGACGACGGTCGCGGCCTTCAAGGGCCGCACCATCCACGCCTTCCACACGGAGGGCGCGGGCGGCGGCCACGCCCCCGACATCATCAAGGTGTGCGGCGAGGCGAACGTCCTGCCCTCCTCGACCAACCCGACCCGGCCCTACACCGTCAACACGGTCGACGAGCATCTCGACATGCTGATGGTCTGCCACCATCTCGACCCGCGCCTGCTCGAGGACGTGGCCTTCGCCGAGAGCCGCATCCGGCGCGAGACGATCGCGGCCGAGGACATCCTCCACGACATCGGCGCCTTCTCGATGATGTCGTCGGACAGCCAGGCGATGGGCCGCGTCGGCGAGGTGATCATCCGCACCTGGCAGACCGCCGACAAGATGAAGCGCCAGCGCGGCTCCCTGCCGGAGGAGACGGGCGACAACGACAATTTCCGCGCCCGCCGCTACATCGCCAAGTACACCATCAACCCCGCCATCGCCCACGGCATGGCGCACGAAATCGGCTCGGTGACGCCGGGCAAGCTGGCCGACCTCGTCGTCTGGTCGCCCGCCTTCTTCGGCGTCAAGCCCGACATGGTGCTGAAGAGCGGGATGATCGCGGCTGCCCTGATGGGCGATCCCAACGCATCGATCCCGACGCCGCAGCCGGTCTTTCACCGGCCGATGTTCGGCGCCTTCGGCCGGGCGCTGACCCATTCATCGGTCGTCTTCGTCAGCCAGGCCTCCCTCGATGTCGGCATCGGCGAGCGGTACGGCCTTTCCAAGCCGCTGGTCGCGGTGCGCGGCACGCGGACAGTCGGCAAGAAGGACATGGTGCTCAACGACCTCACGCCGAACATGCAGGTCGACCCCGAGACCTACGAGGTCCGCGCCGACGGGGAGGTCCTGACCTGCGAGCCGGCGACGGTACTGCCGATGGCGCAGCGCTATTTCCTGTTCTGAGAGGGAGTCGACGATGCTGCGCGCGACGCGGGTCGAGCCGCGGGGAAACTGGGACGAGGGCAAGGTGGTCGACCGCGTGGTGCTCGATTTCGAGGACCGCTTCCGCCGCCGCGTCCGCCTGCGCGCCGAAAGCGGCCTGCTGTTCCTGCTCGACCTGCCGACCGCGACGGTCCTGCATGACGGCGACGGGCTGGCGCTCGACGGCGGCGGCTTCGTGCGCGTGGTCGCCAAGCCCGAACGCCTGGTCTCGGTCACCGCGGCGACGGCCGGCGGCCTCGCGCGGCTGGCCTGGCATATCGGCAATCGGCACCTGCCGGCCGACATCGGCGCCGACCGCATCCTCATCCGCGACGATCACGTCATCGTCGACATGCTGCGCGGCCTGGGTGCGACGGTGGAGGCGATCGAGGCGCCCTTCAATCCGGAGGGCGGGGCCTACGGCCAGCACAATCACGACCCGCGGCATCCGCACGTCCATGGCCACGATCATGACGGCCACGACCACACGGCGCATGACCATGGGCATGACCATCACCATCACGGCGACCACGCCCACGACCATGCCGGACCCGCTCGCTGACGGCGGCGAGGCCGCGCTCTACCGGCTCCTCGCCTGGACCTCGCCCGCCTATCCGACCGGCGCCTTCAGCTACAGCCACGGCCTCGAATGGGCGGTCGAGGACGGGCTGGTGCGCGACCGTGCCGGGCTGGAGCGATGGGTCGCCCATGTCATCGAGCATGGTGCCGGCTGGTCCGACGCCGTGCTCTTCGTCCACGCCTGCCGCGCGATCGAGGCGGACGACTGGCTGGCCCTCGATGCGATCGCCGATCTCGCGGCGGCCTTGCGCGCCACCGCCGAGCTGGCGCTCGAAAGCGGCCAGCAGGGCGCGTCCTTCCTCGCGATCACCCGCGCGGCCTGGCCCGCGCCGGCGCTCGACCGGCTGGCGGCCCTGCGCGAGGGGCGGCCGGTGCCCTTGCCCGTCGCACAGGCGGCCGCCGTCGCGGGCGCCGTGCCGCTGGCGCCGGCGCTGTCGGCGCTGCTCGGCGCCTTCGCCGCCAACCTCGTCTCGGCCGGGGTGCGCCTCGTGCCGCTCGGCCAGACCGACGGGCAGCGGGCGACCGCCGCCCTGATGCCGGTCGTCGCGCGCACCGCACGGGCCGCGCTGGCGGCGCCGCTCGAAGATGTCGGCACCGCGGCCCCGATGGTGGACTGGGCCGCGATGCGCCACGAAACCCAATACACGAGGCTCTTCCGCTCATGAGCAACGGACCGCTCCGCGTCGGTGTCGGGGGCCCCGTCGGGTCCGGCAAGACCGCGCTCGTCGACCGCCTGTGCAAGGCCATGCGCGACCGCTGGAATCTCGCGGTCGTCACCAACGATATCTATACGAAGGAGGATGCGGAGTTCCTGACGCGCTCGGGAGCGCTGGCGCCGGAGCGCATCGTCGGCGTCGAGACGGGCGGCTGCCCGCACACCGCCATCCGCGAGGACGCCTCGATCAACCTCGCGGCGGTGGAGGAGATCGCGCGGCGCTTCGTCGATCTCGACCTCGTCTTCATCGAATCGGGCGGCGACAATCTTGCCGCCACCTTCAGCCCGGAGCTGGCCGACCTCACCCTCTACGTCATCGACGTCTCGGCCGGCGACAAGATCCCGCGCAAGGGCGGGCCGGGGATCACCCGCTCCGACCTGCTGGTCATCAACAAGACCGACCTTGCCCCCCTGGTCGGCGCCAGCCTGGAGGTGATGGACCGGGACTCGCGGCGGATGCGCGGGCCCCGGCCATTCCTCTTCTCCAACCTCAAGGCCGGCCAGGGCGTCGCCGAGATCGTCGCCTTCATCGAGGAGGCGGGCGGCCTCGTCGAACCCGCTACGGCCGCCGGTCGAGCCAGTTGAGCGCGGCGCCCGGCACCGGCCAGTCCATAGCCACCAGCCGGCCGGTCATCGACAGGGTGATGTAGGCCGTCTTCCGGTCCGGTCCGCCGAAGCAGATGTTGGTCGGATAGGGCTCCGGCATCGCGACGAAGCGCAGGTTGCCGCCGTCCGGGTCGACGATGGTGATGCGGCCGGACATCAGGGTGGCGACGCAGATGGCGCCGTCGGCCTGCACGGCCAGCGAATCGAAGCGCTGGAAACCGTCGAGCCCGACGACCAGCCGCCCGCCATGCGGCGAGGGCCAGGGCAGCTTGCGCACTTCGCCCGGCGCGGTGATGTCGAAGGCCCAGAGGCGGCCCGGCTCGGTCTCGGCGACGTAGAGCGTCCGGCCGTCCGGCGACAGGCCGATGCCGTTCGGCGTTACCATCGGCTGGATGACCTCGCGGATGCCGCTGCCGTCGGCGCGGGCGTAGAAGACGGCGCCCCGGTCCATGTCGCGGGCGCGCGCCTTGCCGAGGTCGGTGAACCAGACGCCGCCATGGGCGTCGAAGACGAGGTCGTTCGGTCCGCGCAGGCCGAACTCGCCCGCCCGGTCATACATGCGCTCGACCGTTCCGCTCGAAAGGTCGATGCGCTCGATGCGGCCGCCCGAATAGTCGTCCGCCTGCAGGATCGGGCGGATCGTCCCGCCTTCCTCGTGCCACTTGAAGCCGCCGTTGTTGCAAATCCAGCACTTGCCGTCGGGGCCGATGGCGGCGCCGTTCGGGCCGGCGCCGACCTCCGAGACGGTCGTCTTCGTGCCGTCGGGGGCGACGCGGGTCAGGCGACCGGCCGCGATCTCGACCAGGACGACCGACCCGTCCGGCATCGCCACCGGGCCTTCGGGAAAGCGCAGTCCGGCCGTGATCTCGCGTAGCTCTGCCATTCTCGGGGGTTCCTCCGGTTGGTTTGGTGGCGGGCCGGTCACCGTGCTAGCTTCCCGCCGCCTCACGAACCGACGATGCCATGAGCGACCCCATCCGATCCACCCGGCCGGAGGAAGTCGCCAGCGCGGAAGACGCCGCGCTGGTGGGTCTGCTCGACCTGCTGGCGGCGCCGGCGCGGCTGATCGCCGCCGACGGCACGCCCGGCAGCGTCAACCGCTCCTATGCCGCGCTGATGGCCGACGGCCGACCGCTGCTGGGCGAGGTCGAACGGCTGGACCTGGCGGACGGTCGCCGGATCGAGATCTGGCCGCGCGGATCGGCGACGATGCCGGTGCTGGCCGACGCCATCGAGGCGCTGGAGGAGGGCTTCGCGGTCTGGGACGCCAACGACCGGCTCGTCCTCTTCAACCGCCGCTACCGCGACCTCTACCGCGACTTCAACGACCTCACCTATCCCGGGGTCGACTTCGCGGCCCATGCCCGGGCCCGCCTCAACGCGCCGCAGCTCCAGATGTCGCCGGAGGAGGTCGAGGCCTATGTCGAGCGCCGCCGGCAGGAGCGACGGCAGAACCTGCCGCCCTTCGAGAGCGAGCGCATCGACGGTCGCTGGATCCGGCTGGTCGACCGCACCATGCCCGACGGCGGTCTCGTCTCGGTCCGCATCGACGTCACCGACCTGAAGCGGCGGGAGGCGCGGGCGGCGGAACGCTCGCAGGTTCTCCAGGCGACGCTCGAGAACATGAGCGACGGCATCCTCGCCTTCGACGACGAGCATCGCCTGATCGCCTGGAACGACCGGGCGTTCGCGCTGGCCGGACTGCCCGAGGAGATGAAGCGGCGCGGCGTCCAGGTCGTCGACCTGGTACGCGCCCAGACCGCCAATGGCGAGTTCGGCGACGTCCCGTTCGAGCAGGTGTTCCGCACCCATTCGGAGTGGCTCGCCAACGCCCGGCCGGACAGCTACGAGCGCCGCCGGCCGGACGGGACCGCCCTGCTGGTTCGCCACAACTTCGCGCGCAACGGCGGCTTCATCACCACCTTCACCGACGTCACGGCCCAGCGCCAGGCCGAGGAGGATGCCGAGCGGCACCAGGCGATCCTCTCCGCGGTGGCGGAAGCGGCGGCCCGCATCCTCTCGGGCGAGAGCTGGCTCGAACAGACCCGGATTCTTCTCGCGCGGGCCGGCGCGGTGCTGGCCGCCAGCCGCGTCATCCTGACCGAGGTCCGGTACGATGCGGACGGCGAGCGCCGGCTGAGCGACGTGCTCGTCTGGAACGCGCCGTCGGCACCCCAGCCGCCGGTGCCGATGCCGCCGGACATGGCCGCCGCCCGCCATGACGCCTTCTCGGACTGGTGGGACCGGCGCCAACGCGGCGAGACCGAGCAGGCGCTGACCCGCGATCTCGATGCGGCCAAGCGCGCGTTCCTGGAGCCGCTCGGCGTCCGCTCGCTGCTGCGGATGCCGGTGATGATCGGTGAGGTGGTCTGGGGCACCGTGGGGCTCGACGACTGCCTGTCCGACCGAATCTGGCATCCGATCGAGGTCGAGGCCCTGCGGGCGGTCGCCAACCTCATCAGCGTCGCCATCAATCGCGCCCGCAGCGAGGAGGCGCGCCTCGATTCCGAGGAGACGTACCGGCGCCTGTTCGAGGCCGCCCCCGACGGCATCATGATCACCGAGCAGCAGATCATCGTCTCGGCCAACGCGGCGGCGGTGCGGATGATGGCTGCGGCCAGCGAGCGCGAGCTCGTCGGCCGCAACATCTACGAGTTCGTCCCGCCGGAGTATCACGCGATCGCCAAGCTGAGGGCGCGGGTGGTGCGCGAGTCGGGGCAGCCGGCCCCCTACCGCGAGCGCGAGATGCTGCGCGTCGATGGCACGCGCTTCGTGGTCGAGACGACCGGCACCAAGGTGGCGGCGGGCGGGCGCGACCGGCTGCAGCTCATCTTCCGCGACGTCACCGAGAAGCGCCGGGCGGCGGCCGAGATCCAGCGCCAGCGCGAGGCCCTGATCCAGAGCGAGAAGCTGGCGGCCCTGGGCTCGCTGCTCGCCGGTGTCGCGCACGAGCTGAACAACCCGCTGTCGGTCGTGGTCGGCCAGTCCTTCCTGATGGAGGAGACGGCGACGGACGAGCGCACGCGGGCACGCGCCGTTCGCATCCGCGCGGCGGCCGACCGCTGCGCCCGCATCGTCAAGACGTTCCTCGCCATGGCCCGGCAGCGGCCGCCCGAGCGCGGGCGCGTCGCCATGGCCACCATCGTCCGGTCCGCCCTCGACATCGTGGCCTATCCGCTGCGGACCTCGGGGGTCGAGCTCGCGGTCGACGTGCCGGAGGAGCTGCCGCTGCTCTGGGCCGATGCCGACCAGCTCGGCCAGGTAGTGATGAACCTCCTGCTCAATGCCCAGCAGGCGCTGATGGAGCGGCCGCCGCCGCGCCGCCTGTCGGTCCGGGCGGTGCTCCTGAAGGGCGGCGCGCGGCTGCGGCTGACCATCGCGGACAACGGGCCGGGGGTCGATCCGCACCTGCGGCGGCGGATCTTCGATCCCTTCTTCACGACCAAGCCAGCTGGCGTCGGCACCGGCGTCGGGCTCTCCGTCTGCCACGGCATCATCGCCGGCCATGACGGCACCATCTGGGTCGAGGATGCGCCGGGCGGCGGCGCCGCCTTCGTGGTCGAGCTGCCGCTCGGCGAGGGCGGTGGGGACGATGCGCCGGCGACCGCAGCCGGCGCCGCCGACGGGGCGGGCCGCCACATCCTGGTTGTCGACGACGAGCCGGACATCGCGGCGATGATGGGCGAGATCCTCGACGGCGCCGGCTTCCGGGTGACGACCGTCGAGTCGGGGCGGGAGGCGCTCGACCTCCTGGCCCGGCTGCATTTCGATCTGGTGCTGAGCGACATCCGGATGCCCGACATCGACGGTCGGGATATCTGGCGTGCCGTCGCCGCCTCCGGCCGGCCGGCGACTCCGATCGCCTTCATGACCGGCGATTCGCTGGGCGCGGCGGCAGCCGACTTTCTGATCGAGGCAGGTTGCGAGGTGCTGGAGAAGCCCTTCGACCCGCCCGAGGTGGTGGCGTTCGTCCGCCGTCTGCTCGGCCGCCCCGTCTGATCGGCGATTGCCGGCCGGCGCTCAGTCGCGCCGGCCTCGCCAGTGATCGGCCAGCGCGGCGAGCCAGCGCGCGGCCGCGACCGCGCCCGGGTCGGGCGTGCCGATGACCCGCTCGCCCAGATAGCTCGACCGGCCGCGACGCGCCCGGATATGGCGCGTCGCCTCGGCGCCGGCATGGGCGGCGGCGACCGCGCCGTGCCAGGCGGCCGTCGGGTCCTCGCCCGCCGACAGCCGATCCCGGAAATGGCCCGCGGCCGGCAGCAGCGCATCGAGCATGGTGCGGTCGCCCCGGGCCGCCCCGCCCAGCGCGGCGATCGCCTCGCAGCCCGCGAGGAAGGCATCGGCCCAGTCGTCGGCCGCGGGCGCGTCCCCGGCGGCTCCCAGCCGGGCGCCGGCCTCGACCAGGAAGACGGCGTAGAGCGGGCCCGACGTTCCCCCGACGTCGCGCCGCCATGCCGCTGCCATCGCAGACGCCAGCATGTCCGGGCCGGTGTCCCGCCCTTCGTCGAGCAGGGCGGCGAGGGCGCGGGCGCCGCGGGCAAGGCTCTGCCCCAGGTCGCCGTCGCCAACGGCGCGGTCGAGCGCCGTCAGCTCGGCCTCGTGCGCGAGCAGGGCGGAGCAGACGGCCCGGATCGCGTCATGGATATGCGGCGGGGTGCTGCCGCCGGCGGCCGCCTCGGCCGTCGCGGTGCCGGTGGCGATGCGCCGCAGCGCGGCGCCGGCTGGCCGGGCGGCGACCGCGTTGGGCCAGGCCGCAGCCTCGGTCGCCGCATCGAGCAGGGCGAGGCGCTCGCCATCGACCCGCATCAGCGAGAAGGACAGTCCCGCCATGTCGAGGGCGGAGAGGAAACGCCCGCTATAGGCGCGCTCCAGGACGAGGCCGTGCCGGGCGATGGCGATGGCGGCGCGGCGGGCCGCCACGGCGAGTTCCATCGGCGTCGTCGTGCCCAGGTCGTTGACCATGAGGACGACCCGGTCGCCGGCCCGCAGACCGCGATCGGCGACGATCGTATCGAGCAGCTGGTCGGCCACGTCGTCGGCGGCGGCGAGCGGCGCCCGTCGTACCCCGGCCTCGCCGTGGATGCCGAGGCCGAGTTCGATCTCGTCGTCGGCGAGCTGGAAGTTCGCCGCCTCGGCGCCCGGCAGCACGCAGGGGGACAGTGCCACGCCCATCGTGCCGAGCCCGGCCATCGCGGCCTCGGCCGCCGCGCGCACGCCGGCCAGGTCGAGCCCGGCGGCGGCCGCGGCACCCGCGACCTTGTTGACCAGCACCGTCCCGGCGATGCCGCGCCTTCCCGCCGTGTCGCCGTCGTCGGGAATGGCGACGTCGTCGGCGACGATCAGCATGTCGACGGCATAGCCCTCGCTGCGCGCGATGGCGGCCGCGAGGCCGAAGTTTAGGCGGTCGCCGGTGTAGTTCTTGATGACGAGGAGCGCGCCCGCGGGCCCGGCCACGGCGCGGATCGCCGCCAGCACGGCGTCGGTCGAGGGCGAGGCGAAGACGTCGCCGGCGACGGCGGCGTGCAGCATGCCGCGCCCGACATAGCCGGCATGGGCCGGCTCGTGCCCGCTGCCGCCGCCGCAGATGATCGCGACCTCGCCATGCTCGCCGCCGGCCGCGTCGGCACGGACGACGACGTTGTGGCCGTCGACGAGGGCAAGCCCGGGGGTCGTTGCGACGATGCCTTCCAGCATTTCGCGCACGACCTGGGCCGGATCGTTCAGGAGTTTCTTGGCGGACACGGGCGCGTTCTCCCCCACGGGTTCTTCTGTTTGCCGCGGGGAAGGATGGCCGGAAAGCGCCCGGCCCGCCAGGGCAAGTGCCGCCGGTGGACAAGTGCCGTGGGTCAGGCGGCCAGGGCGTGGATCCCCTCGTCGGCCAGCATCCGCTTGAGGTGCTGGCGGGCATAGTAGATCCGCGTCTTCACCGTGTTGACCGGGCAGCCCATGGCGTCCGCCACCTGCTCCAGCGGCATCTCCTGATAGTAGGTGAGCTGCAGCGCGGCCTGCTGCTCGGACGACAGGCGGCCGATCAGGCGGGCCATCATGTCGGCGACGCTGGCCGCGTCGGCCTCCGTCTCGGGATCGGCCCGCTCGTCGACCAGAGCTTCCGCAGCACCCTCCGGCATGCCCTCTTCGCGCCGCTTGCGCAGCCAGCTCACCGCCTTGTTGTGGGCGATGCCGAAGACCCAGGTCTCCAGCGAGGAGCGTCCCTCGTAGCGCGCGGCCTGCCGCCAGACGCCGACCATGACCTCCGCCGCCAGTTCCTCGGCGACCGCATGGTCGCGCACGAACCGCAGCAGGTAGCCGATCAGCGGCCGCTGGAAGCGGTCATGGATGCGGCGGAGCGCGGTACGGTCGCCGGCGGCCACCCGACGCACCAGTTCGGTGTCGAGGGTCGCATCGCTGCCGTTGGACACGATCCGGAACTTGGGGGCCTGCCGGCCGCCCACCGCTGCACTGGCCATGACGATTTCTCCGCAACTGGGGGACCGGAATGCCCTGGTCCCCGATCGAACGGCGCGGAAACTAGGGAGCCGCCGTTTCGCGGAGATTTCTTGCCGCGCCAAAATTCGTTAATGGTGTGTCCATCACCGTTTCAAATGTTTCCAGACCGATCGGAGGGACGGGGCCGCATGGCCGATCGCGCCCATATCGTCGTGGTCGACGACGAGCCCGAAATCCGCGAGACGCTGGAGGAGTATCTGGCGATGCAGGGTTTCGCGGTGACGGCTGCCGGCAACGGGGCCGAGCTGCGCCGCGCGCTGGCCGCGGGACCGGTCGACCTCGTCCTGCTCGACCTCAACATGCCGGGCGAGGACGGCCTGTCGCTGACCCGCTTCCTGCGGCAGGAGACGCGGGCGGGCGTCATCCTGGTGACGGCCGCGGGCGAGGCGATCGACCGCGTGGTGGGCCTGGAAATGGGGGCCGACGACTATATCCCGAAGCCCTTCGACCTGCGCGAGCTGCTGGCGCGGGTGCGCAGCGTGCTGCGGCGGATGCCGGCCGCCGCCGGGCCCGCGGCGGCGGCGCCGCCACGGCCGGAGGGCGGGAACCATGTCGTCTTCGGCCATTGCCGCCTGGACCTCGCCGGCCAGCGCCTCTTCGGCGCCGACGGTGCGGAACTGGCGATCACGGCGATGGAGTTCGACCTGCTGCGCACCTTCGCGCGCCATCCGCGCCAAGTGCTGTCGCGCGACCGGCTGCTCGACCTCGCGCACAACCGCGACTGGGATCCCTTCGATCGCTCGATCGACGTGCGCATCACCCGCCTGCGCCGCAAGATCGAGGTCGATCCCGCCAAGCCCCGCATCATCAAGACGGTGCGGGGGACGGGCTACATGTTCGTCCCGGACGGGGAGGAGTGACCTCCGCCGAAACGAAGGAGCGCCGCGTCAGCGGCGCTCGATCATCAGCTTCTTGATCTCGGCGATAGCCTTGGCGGGGTTGAGGCCCTTGGGGCAGGTCCGCGTGCAGTTCATGATCGTGTGGCAGCGATAGAGGCGGAAGGGATCCTCCAGCGCGTCCAGGCGCTCGCCCGTGTGCTCGTCGCGGCTGTCGGCGATCCAGCGATAGGCCTGCAGCAGGATCGCGGGGCCGAGATAGCGGTCGCCGTTCCACCAGTAGCTTGGGCAGCTGGTCGAGCAGCAGAAGCACAAGATGCACTCCCACAGCCCGTCGATCTTGTTCCGCTCCTCGACGCTCTGCAGCTGCTCCTTGTCGGGCGGCGGCGGCGATTCGGTCTGTAGCCAGGGCTCGATCGACGTGTACTGGGCATAGGGCTGGCTCAGGTCGGGAACCAGGTCCTTCACCACCGGCAGGTGCGGCAGCGGGTAGATCTTCACGTCGCCCCGGACCTCCTCGATGCCCTTGAGGCAGGCCAGGGTGTTGGTGCCGTCGATGTTCATCGAGCACGAGCCGCAGATGCCCTCGCGGCAGGAACGCCGGAAGGTCAGCGTCGGGTCGATCTCGTTCTTGATCTTGATCAGCGCGTCGAGAACCATCGGTCCGCAGTCGGCGAGGTCGATCTCGTAGGTGTCGATGCGCGGGTTCTGCCCGTCGTCGCCGTTCCAGCGGTAGATCTTGAACGCACGGACGTCCTTGGCGCCGGAGGGCGCCGGGAAGGTCTTGCCGACCCCGACCTTGGAGTTCGCGGGGAGCGTGAACTGAGCCATCGGAGGCGGCCTCTCAGTAGACGCGCTTCTTGGGGGGGAAGACGGACACTTCGTTCGACAGGGTGAACATGTGCACGTCGCGATAGCCGAGCCGGACGCCGCCCTTGCCATCCACCCAGGCCAGCGAGTGCTTCATCCAGTTCTCGTCGTCGCGCTCGGGATAGTCCTCGCGCGCATGGGCGCCCCGGCTCTCGGTCCGCGCGGCACCGGAATAGAGCGTCGCCAGCGACTGCGAGACGAGGTTGTCGAGTTCCAGCGCCTCGACGAGGTCGCTGTTCCACACCATCGAGCGGTCGGTCACCGACAGGTCACCCATCTGGGAATGGACCTCGTCGATCAGCCGGCAGCCTTCCTCCAGCACGTCGCCCGAACGGAAGACGGCGCAGTTGTTCTGCATCGTCCGCTGCATCTTGAGGCGGATGCGCGCGGTCGGGCTGTCGCCCTTGGCGTTGCGGACGCGGTCGAGCCGGGCCAGCGCCTCGTCCCCGGCATTGTCCGAAAGCGGCTTGTGCGGGGTTCCCGGCCGGACCAGCTCGGCCGCGCGGTGGGCGGCGGCGCGGCCGAAGACCACGAGGTCGATCAGCGAGTTGGTGCCGAGGCGGTTGGCGCCGTGGACCGAGACGCAGGCTGCCTCGCCGATCGCCATCAGCCCCGGGCACACGCCGTCGGGATTGTCCTTGGTCGGGCGCAGAACCTCACCGTGATAGTTCGTCGGCACGCCGCCCATGTTGTAATGGACGGTCGGCAGGACCGGGATCGGCTCCTTGGTCACCTCGACGCCGGCGAAGATCTTGGCGGTCTCGGAGATGCCGGGCAGGCGCTCGGCCAGGACCGACGGGTCGAGATGCTCCAGGTGGAGCAGGATGTGGTCGTTCTCCTTGCCGACGCCGCGGCCCTCGCGGACCTCGATCGTCATGGCGCGGCTGACGACGTCGCGGCTGGCGAGATCCTTGGCATGTGGCGCATAGCGCTCCATGAAGCGCTCGCCGGCCGAGTTGGTGAGATAGCCGCCCTCGCCGCGGGCGCCCTCGGTGATGAGGCAGCCGGCGCTGTAGATGCCGGTCGGATGGAACTGCACGAACTCCATGTCCTGCAGCGGCAGGCCGGCACGCAGCACCATGGCGTTGCCGTCGCCGGTGCAGGTGTGGGCCGACGTGCAGGAGAAGTAGGCGCGGCCGTAGCCGCCCGTCGCCAGCACCACCATGTGGGCGCGGAAGCGATGGATGGTGCCGTCGTCGAGGTTCCAGGCCATGACGCCGCGGCAGGCGCCTTCCTCGTCCATGATGAGGTCGAGGGCGAAATACTCGACGAAGAACTCGGCCTTGTGCTTCAGGCACTGCTGATAGAGCGTGTGCAGGATCGCATGGCCGGTGCGGTCGGCGGCCGCGCAGGCGCGCTTGGCCATCGGCCCGTCACCATACTCGGTGGTGTGGCCGCCGAAGGGCCGCTGGTAGATCTTGCCCTCCTCGGTGCGCGAGAAGGGGACGCCGAAATGCTCCAGCTCGACGACCGCCGGGATGGCGCTGCGGCACATGTATTCGATCGCGTCCTGGTCGCCGAGCCAGTCCGACCCCTTGACGGTGTCGAACATGTGCCAGCGCCAGTCGTCCGGCCCCATGTTGCCGAGCGCGGCGCCGATGCCGCCCTGAGCGGCCACCGTGTGGCTGCGGGTCGGGAAGACCTTGGTCACGCAGGCGGTCTTCAGCCCGGCCATGCCCATGCCGAGGGTGGCGCGCAGGCCGGCGCCGCCGGCGCCGACGACGACCACGTCGTAGGCATGGTCGATGATCTTGTAGGCGGATGCCATTTCGAATTGCCTCGTCAGAGCGCGAGCTTGAGGACGGCGAAGACAGCCGCGGTCGCGAGCGCGAAGCAGGCGAGCTTCATCGCCGCGATCGCGACGAGGCGCAGGCCCTCGCTCGCGACATAGTCCTCGATCACCACCTGCAGGCCGAGGGCCGCGTGGTAGAAGGTCGCGATCGCCAGCAGGATCATGACGATCGCCGGGCAGGGCTGCGCGAGCCATGCCGCGACCGACGCCTGGTCCGCGCCGACCTGGCCGATCAGCGAGCCGACGAACCACAGGCAGAGCGGCACCAGGGCGACGGCCGTCAGCCGCTGTAGCCACCAGTGGGAGACGCCGTCCTTGGCCGATCCCAGGCCGCGAACCCGGCCGAGGCTGGAACGCATCTTCATCGCATCAGCTCCCGCGGCCGGCGAGGCCGATGATCCAGGCCAGCACGGTGAGGCCGCCGGAGGCCGCGACCACCGCCCAGCCGCTGGCATAGACCTGCTTGATCTCCAGGCCCTGTCCGGCATCCCAGAAGAGGTGGCGGATGCCGTTGCACAGGTGGAAGAACAGCGCGAAGGTCCAGCCGAAGAGCAGCAGCAGGCCGAACCAGGAGGTGATGAACCCCTGGGCGGACGCGAAGGCGGCCGGGCCGGATGCGGCGGCAACCAGCCACCAGACCAGCATCAGCGTGCCGACGGAGAGCGCGATCCCGGTGGCGCGATGCAGGATCGACAGCACCGAGGTGATCTGCGGACGATAAATCTGTAGGTGCGGCGACAACGGCCGGGGACGACCGGTCGCGCGTTCGGTTGCCATGCGGGCGGCCTCGTGGGAAGCGGCAGGTGCGCGAGACCCGCGCAGTGCAAGGTGAAATAGACCGCGATTCCGGCCAAGTCAACGCGAGGCGGCGCTCTGCCGGGAGATCATTGCTGCAAGCGCGAGAATGCGTCGCGCCTCGGCGACATGCAGGTTCTCGATCAGCTTTCCGTCCAGCAGCACGACGCCGCGGCCGGCGGCCTCCGCCTCCGCATGCACCGCGACGACCCGTTCCGCCCATGCGATCCGGTCGGGCGGCGGCGCGAAGGTCGCATTGGCGACGGCGATCGACTTCGGGTGGATCAGCGTCTTGCCGTCGAAACCCATGACCAGCGCCTGCCGGCAGGCATCGGCGAAGCCGGCATCGTCGGCGAGGTCGAGATGGACGCCGTCGAGGGCGGCCAGCCCGTGGGCGCGGGCGGCGAGCAGGCCGATCGCCAGGCTCGGCATCAGCGCGGCGCGGTCCGGCGTATGCAGGGCGCGGAGTTCCTGTGCCAGGTCGGACGTTCCCATGGCGAGCGCCGCCAGCCGCGGGGTCGCGCCGGCGATGGCGTCGGCGCGCAGGAAGGCCCGCGGCGTCTCCATCATCGCCCACAGCGCCTGGGCGGGCGGGGCGCCGGCAGCGGCCAGCGCCGCCTCCGCGGCCAGCAGCGTCGCCGGGCTCTCGACCTTGGGGATCAGCACGGCCTCGGCGCCGCTCGCCGCCGCCATCCGCAGGTCCTCGGCCGCCCACGGCGTGTCAAGGCCGTTGACCCGGACGATCCGCTCGCGGCCGCGATAGTCGAACCCGGCGAGCGCATCGCGCAGCTGCGCCCTGGCCCGGTCCTTGGCGTCGGGCGCCACCGCATCCTCGAGGTCGAAGATGAAGCCGTCGGCATCCAGGGTCTGCGCTTTCTCGAGGGCGCGGGCGTTGGCGGCCGGCATGTAGAGGACGCTGCGGCGCGGGCGGGGCGGGGCGATCGTCAAGGCGGGTTCCTTTGCGAGAAGCGCGGGGGACAGCGCCGACGGTAGGCCCGCGGGCCGCGCGCCGGCAATCGCGCCATCCGCTTCGCCGAGAGCGCCCCATTTCGCCGGGTGACGGGGGCGAGGCGGCCCGCTACCGTCGGTCGGGCGATGGCGATTCTTTCGGTTCAATCCTGGGTGGCGGCCGGCCATGTCGGCAATTCCGCCGCCCTGTTTCCCCTGCAGCGGCTCGGATTCGAGACCTGGGCGGTGCCGACCTGGGTCGGCTCGAACCATCCCGGGCATGCGCGTTGGCACGGCGGCGCGATGCCGACGGCGCAGGTGGCGGGCATGCTGGAGGCCCTGGCCGACCGCGGCCTGCTCGCCCGCTGCCGGGCGGTCCTGTCGGGATATGTCGGGGACGCCGCCATCGGCCAGGCGATCGAGCGGGCGGTCGCTGTCGCGCGGCCCGGCGGGGCTGTCTATTCGTGCGATCCGGTGATCGGCGACCGGGCCGAGGGCGTCTATGTCGCGGCCGGCATTCCCGAACTCTTCCGCGACCGGCTGGTGCCGGCAGCCGACATCGTCACGCCCAACCAGTTCGAACTCGAATGGCTGCTCGGCCGGCCGCTGCCGACCCTGGCGGAGGTCGCGTCGGGCGCCGACGCGCTGCGGCGCGCCGGCCGCGGCGGCACGGTGCTGGTGACCAGTGTCGAGGCGGGTGGCGATCCCGTGTGCCAGCGCATGCTGGCGGTCGCCGATGCCGGCACCTGGGTCGTCGAGCATCCGACCGTGCCGGTGCGGGTCAAGGGCACGGGCGATCTGGTGGCCGCGCTCTTCCTCGCGGGGTTGCTGCGCGCAGGCGCCGTACCGGCTGCGCTCGCCTATGCGGCCTCGGCGATCCACGGGGTGCTGGAATGCACGCAACGCTGCGGCGGCGACGAACTGGCGCTGGTCACAGCCCAGGACGAGATCGTCGCGCCCGCCCGCTGGTTCCCGGCCGAGGTGCTGCATCCATGACGCCCGACTTCTCCCTGTCCGCCGCGCTGCGGATGCGCCACTTCGATGCCTGGACGCGGGCGACGACGCACCGCTTCGTCCAGGAACTGGGCGCCGGTACGCTCGACGACCGGGTTCTCGGCGGCTACCTCGTGCAGGACTACGCCTTCGTGGAGGAGCTTGCGACGCTGGTCGGCCTGGCGGTCGCCCGCGCGCCGACGATGGCGGGAAAGCGGCTCTTCGCCGGTTTCGCCGCCATCCTCACCAGCGACGAGAACACCTACTTCGAACGCTGCTTCGACAGTCTCGGCATTGCGCCGTCGGACCGGGCCGATCCGGCTCTCTGGCCGGAGTCGCGGCAGTTCCTGCAGTTGCTGCGCGAGGCCGGCGAAGGCGGCTATGCCGACATTCTCTCGGTCCTCCTGCCGGCCGAGTGGATCTATCTCGACTGGGGCGAGGCGGAATCCGCGTCCAAGCCGGCACGGTTCGAGCATTCCGAGTGGATCGCCCTGCATTCGGGACCCGGGTTCGCCGGCTTCGTGGCGGGCGTCGCGCGGGAGTTCGATGCCGCGGCCGGCATGCTCGATGCGGCGGCCCTGGACCGCGTCTCGGATCGTTTCGGGCGGATGGTGGAGCTGGAGGGGGCTTTCTTCGACGCCGCTTACAGATAGAATTGATGATGGATTCGATTTCGCGTGGGTTGTGGTGCTATCGGCGGCAGGGCGCCGGGGAGCCGCGGAGCATGCCCGCGCCCGGCGGGCGGGCGTGACCGCATCCGCGCCCGATGATGCACCGGCGATACCGGAGGGCCGTCTGCGCGACGCCGTCGAGAATCTCCGCGACGGGTTCCTCCTCTACGACGCCGACGAGCGGGTCGTCTTCCACAACCGGCGGCTGCTGGAGATCTATCCCGTCCTCGACCAGCTGGCGCCGCTCGCGGGACGGACGATGCCCGAGCTGGTCCGGACCGTGGCGCCCATGGTCGCCGGCACCGGTGAGGAGGATGCCCGCAGGCTGATCGAGCGGCGGCGCGAGGAGTGGCCGGCGCGGATCGGCTCTCCCTACACGCTCGACCTGGTGGACGGCCGCCGCATCCTCGTCGGCGAGCGCAGCACCGCCGATGGCGGCAAGGTCGTGATCCACACCGATGTCACCGCAGAGAAGCAGGCGGAGCTGCGGCTGGTCGAGGCGATCGAGGGTCTCGACAACGGCTTCATCCTGTTCGGGGCCGACGACCGCGTCATCCTGGCCAACGACACCTTCCGGCGAATGTTTCCCGGCCAGGCCGATATCATCGTCCCGGGCACGCATGTCGAGGAGATGCTCCAAGCCGGTATGCGCTCGGGCGACTACCGGAACTTCGCCCCGGAGGAGAGCAACGACCCGGCGGCGATCCTGCGGCGTTACCGCGACGGCACCCGGGAGGGGGTGGAGCGCCAGCTCGCCGACGGCCGGTGGATCGTCATTCATCAGGTGAGTACGCCGAGCGGCCTGCGGGTCGGGCTGCGCACGGACGTCACCCTGCTGAAGGAGCGCGAGCGCGAACTCGCCCTCGCCCATGCCGACCTGCAGCGCCGCTCGGAAGAGCTGCGGCGCATGGCGGACGAGCTGCAGGCGGCGCGGGAGCGGGCGGAGGCCGCCGATCGTGCCAAGACCGAGTTCCTGGCCGTCGTCAGCCACGAGCTGCGGACCCCGTTCACCGGCATTCTCGGCATGGCCGATCTCCTGGCGGACGCGCCGCTCGGTCCGGACCATCGCCGGTACCTCGATGCGATGCGCCGTTCCACGGCTTCGCTGCTCGGCATGCTCGACCAGATCCTCGACTATTCGCAGGTCGAACTGGGCGGCATCGAGCGGCACGACACCATCTTCGTGCCGGGCCGACTGGCCGGAGAGGCAGCGTCCCTCTTCCGGGCGCTCGCGCTTGAAAAGGATCTCGATCTTCGCGTCGAGATCGACCCCGGCCTGCCGGCCGCGGTGCTGGGCGACGAGGGCAAGACTCGCCAGATCCTGCTCAACCTCGTGTCGAACGCGATCAAGTTCACGGACGCCGGCTCGGTGACGATCCGCGTCTCCGCCGATCCCTGGCCCGACGGGATGGGCCTGCGCCACGATGTCGTCGATACCGGCATCGGCATGACGGCCGGGGCGCAGGCACGGCTCTTCTCGCCCTTTCGCCAGATCGACGGCGATCCCCGGCTGCGCGGCGGCACCGGTCTCGGGCTTTCCATCTGCAAGCGTCTCGCCGAGGCGCTGGGCGGGGAGGTCGGCGTCGAATCGCGCTCCGGCGGCGGCAGCCGGTTCTGGTTCACGGTCGCGGTGCAGCCGATGCCGGACGCGCCCGTCGAGGCGCCCGTCCCGGTCGCCCGGCCGGTGCTGGTCGTGGAGGACGATTCGACGACACGGCTGCTGATCGCCACGCTGCTGCAGCGCTGGGGCTTCCGGGTCGCCGAGGCGGCCGACGGGCGCACCGCGCTGGCGGCGCTCGCCCGCGAGCCGTTCGCGCTGGTGCTGACCGACGTGAACCTGCCCGAGATCGACGGGCCCGAGATGGCGCGCAGCCTCCGGCAGGGCGGCGGCCCGAACCGCGACGTGCCGTTGATCGGCCTTTCGGCCGATCTGGCCTGGGTCGCGGCCAATCGGGACGGCGACTACCGGCAGGTGCTCGGCAAGCCGTTCGAGATCGATCAGCTGCGCGCGGCCGTCGCCGCGGCGCTCGTCCCGCCGGCCCGGGGATAGACCCGGGCCGGCGGTAGGGAGGCCGGTCTGCCGGTGTCAGTCGAGGGCGCGGGCGCGGTCGCGCAGGGCGAACTTCTGCACCTTGCCGGTCGAGGTCTTGGGCAGCGGGCCGAAGACCACCGTCCTCGGCACCTTGTAGCGGGCGAGATTGGCGCGCGCGAAGGCGATGATCTCGTCTGCGGTTGCGGCCGCGCCCTCCTTCAGGGCGACGAAGGCGCAGGGTGTCTCACCCCAGTGCGGGTCCGGCCGCGCGACGACGGCCACCTCCAGCACCGCCGGATGGCGGTACAGCACCCCCTCGACCTCGATGGTCGAGATGTTCTCGCCGCCCGAGATGATGATGTCCTTCGAGCGGTCCTTGAGTTCGATATAGCCGTCGGGATGTCGCACGCCGAGGTCGCCGGTATGGAACCAGCCCCCGGCGAAGGCCTCGTCGGTGGCGCGGGGATTCTTGAGATAGCCCTTCATGACGATGTTCCCCCGCATGAAGACCTCGCCCATGGTGGCGCCGTCGGCGGGCACCGGCGCCAGGGTCGCGGGGTCGGCGACCATCAGCCCCTCCAGCACCGGATAGCGCACACCCTGGCGGGACTTCAGGCGGGCCTGCTCCTCGGCCGGCAGCGCTTCCCATTCGGCGTGCCAATCGCAGACGACTGCCGGCCCGTAGACCTCGGTCAGTCCATAGACATGGGTGATGCGGAAGCCCTGGCCTTCCATCGCCGCGATCACGGTGGCCGGCGGCGGCGCGGCCGCGGTCATCAGGTCGACCGGTCGCGGCAGCGGCCGCCGATCGCGCTCTGCGGCGTGGATCAGCATGTTCATGACGATCGGCGCGCCGCAGAGATGGGTCACGCCATGGTCCGCGATGGCGGCATAGATCGCGCCCGCCTCGACCCGGCGCAGGCAGACATGGGTTCCGGCCAGGGCCGTCACCGTCCAGGGGAAGCACCAGCCGTTGCAGTGGAACATCGGCAGCGTCCACAGATAGACCGGATGGTGCGGCATGGCCCAGACGAGGACGTTGCCCATCGCGTTCAGGTAGGCGCCGCGATGATGATAGACGACGCCTTTCGGATTGCCGGTGGTGCCCGAGGTGTAGTTGAGGGCGATCGCGTCCCACTCGTCCGCAGGCGGCGACCAGGCGAAGTCCGGATCGCCGGTCGCCAGCAGTTCCTCGTACTCCATCTCCCCCAGCGCCGCGCCGCCCGGCCCCAGCGCGTCGTCGATGTCGATGACGATCGGGCGATGGGCCACGAGTTCCAGCGCCTTCGCCACCGTCGGGGCGAACTCGCGGTCGGTCAGAAGCACCCGCGCCTCGCCATGGTCGAGGATGAAGGCGATCATCTCGGCGTCGAGGCGGACATTGAGGGCGTTGAGGACGGCGCCTGCCATCGGCACTCCGAAATGGGCCTCGAACAGGGCCGGGATGTTGGGCGCCATGACGGCGACCGTGTCGCCCTTGGAGATGCCCAGCGCCACGAGCGCGCCGGCCAGCCGGCGGCAGCGCATCTCGGTCTCCCTCCAGCTGCGGCGGGTCGCCCCGTGGATCACCGCCACCCGGTCGGGGTGGACCAGCGCCGCCCGCTCCAGGAATCCGAGCGGCGTCAGGGCGGCATGGTTGGCGGGGTTCCGTTCCAGGTGCAGGTCGAAGGGGTTGGTTCGCATGGGCCGGCACCTCTCGGGCACCCGGCGCCTTGGCAGGCGCGGGCACGATGATCCACAATCGCAACCGCCGGACCGGCGGGCAAAGCACCCGCGTGCGGCCGGCTGAGGGATCGCCATTCTGGACGGGAAGGCCGGGGCATGACCAGCCGCTACCAGGAAGCACATCGGCGAGCGCTGGCCGACCCCGAGGAATTCTGGGGCGAGGCCGCGGACACCATCGACTGGGTCCGCCGCCCGACGCGGATTCTCGAGCGCCAGGAGAACGGCACGGGCCGCTGGTTCGCCGACGGTCTGCTCAATACCTGCTGGAACGCGCTCGACCGCCATGTCGAGGCGGGCCGCGGCAACCAGGCGGCGCTGATCTACGACAGCCCCGTCACCGGAATGGTCCGTTCCTACAGCTATGGCGATCTGCGCGACCGCGTCGCCCGGTTCGCGGGCGCCCTGGCGGCGCTCGGCGTGGCGAAGGGCGACCGGGTCGTCATCTACATGCCGATGGTGCCCGAGGCGGCGATCGCCATGCTGGCCTGCGCGCGGCTCGGGGCCATCCATTCGGTGGTCTTCGGCGGGTTCGCGGCGCCGGAACTGGCGACGCGGCTGGACGATGCCCAGCCGAAGGTCGTGGTCTCGGCCTCCTGCGGCATCGAGATCGCCCGCATCGTGCCGTACAAGCCGCTGCTCGACGAGGCGATCCGCCTCTCGGCCGCGCCGCCGCAGCGTTGCATCGTCCTGCAGCGCCCGATGTTGACGGCCGATCTGGTGCCGGGACGCGACCTCTCCTGGGACGAGGCGGAGGCCGATGTGGAGCCGCACGCATGCGTCCCCGTCGCCGCCACCGATCCGCTCTACATCCTCTACACCTCGGGCACGACGGGACAGCCCAAGGGCATCGTCCGCGACAATGGCGGCCATGCGGTGGCGCTGCGCTGGAGCATGGCGAACATCTATGCCGTGGCGCCGGGCGAGGTCATGTTCACCGCCTCGGACGTCGGCTGGGTCGTCGGCCATTCCTACATCGTCTATGCCCCCCTCCTGGCGGGCGCGACCACGATCCTCTACGAGGGCAAGCCGGTCGGTACGCCCGACGCCGGCGCCTACTGGCGGGTCATCGCGCAGCATGGCGTCTCGGTCATGTTCACCGCGCCGACCGCCTTTCGCGCCATCAAGCGCGAGGATCCGGAAGGCCGGCTGCTGGCCCCGCACGGCACCGGCCGGCTGCGCGCGCTCTTCCTGGCGGGGGAGCGGGCCGACCCGCCGACGGTCGAGTGGGCCCAGCAACTGCTGGGCCTGCCGGTCATCGACCATTGGTGGCAGACGGAGACCGGCTGGCCGATCGCTGCCAACTGCCTCGGCCTCGGCCTGATGCCGGTCAAGCCGGGCTCGCCCACGGTCGCGGTTCCGGGCTGGGACGTGCGCTGCCTCGACGCCGAGGGGCAGGAGATGCCGACCGGTGACGTCGGCGCGCTGGCGATCCGCCTGCCGCTGCCGCCGGGGGCGCTGCCGACCCTGTGGAACGCCGAAGCGCGCTTCCGGCAGGCCTATCTCGCAGCCTTCCCCGGCTACTACCAGACCGGCGACGCCGGCTTCGTCGATGCCGACGGCTATGTCCACGTCATGTCGCGCACGGACGACATCATCAACGTCGCCGGCCACCGGCTCTCCACCGGCCAGATGGAAGAGGTGCTGGCGGGCCATCCCGCCGTCGCCGAATGCGCGGTCATTGGCATCGCCGACGCGCTCAAGGGGCAGGTTCCGCTCGGCCTGCTGGTCCTCAAGGCGGGCACGGCCAGCGCCGGCGAGGCGGTCGCCCGCGAGGTCGTCCGAATGGTGCGCGACCGGATCGGCCCGGTCGCCGCCTTCAAGACCGCAGTGGTGGTCCAGCGGCTGCCGAAGACACGGTCGGGGAAGATCCTGCGCGGCACGATGCGCGCGATCGCCGACGGACAGGACTACCGGATGCCGGCGACGATCGACGATCCCGCCGCGCTGGACGAAATCCGGTCGGCGCTTGCGGCGCTCGGGTCGTCCGGCGCCTAGAGGATGGGGATATGGGGCGCCGCGGTCCGCGGCGCTTCGCCGAGCACCCGCGGGTCGTCGGCGATTTCGATCTGGCGGCGGCAGGGAACGAAGCCGGACCGCCGGTAGAAGTCGAGCGCGCCCGGATGGTCGAGCGTGCAGGTATGGACCCAGAAGCGCCGGATCGGCCTTGCCCAGGCCAGTTCGACGGCCCGGTTCATCATCCAGCGTCCTGCGCCGTTGCCGATCTGGCCCGTCGTGACGCCGAAGAAGGCGAGTTCGCAGACCTCCGGCTCGCGGAAGTCGAGTTCGAGCAGCCCCTCGTCGCGACCCTCGACGCTCAGCGCGAAGACCGCGACCGCCGGATCATGGAGGATGGCGGCCAGCGCCGCATCGCCCATCCGGAGGCGCGAGAACCACAGCCAGTCCTCGCCCACCCGCCGGTAGAGGTCGCGGTACCAGTCGAGGCCGGGTCGCCGCTCCGCCCGCAGGGCCCACGGGGCCGGCGCCGGATCGGGACGCGGAGCGACGCGCGCGCTCATCTCGAGGGTGGTGACGACGGTGGCGAGCTTGCCGGCGGGAACGTCGGTGTGGCCGTCGGGCAGGGGCATGGCGGGAGGGTCCGGGATGGGCGGTGGGGCGCCATTGTTACGGTGCAGGTCGGCGGTTGGTCGAGCGCGAAGGCGGGGTTAGTGTCGGACCCTCAGCCATCGGACAGGAACTCCATGCGCCTCCAGAACAAGGTCGCCGTCGTCACCGGCGCCGCCCAGGGCATCGGCCTTGCCATCGCCCGCCGGTTCGCCGCCGAGGGTGCGCGCCTCATGCTCGCCGATGTCGGCGCCGAGCGCGGTGCGGCCGCTGCGGCGGAACTCGGTGCGGCGTTCCAGCCCTGCGACGTCGGCGACGGCGCCTCGGCCGAAGCGCTGATCGCGGCAACGGTCGACCGCTACGGGCGGATCGACATCCTGGTCAACAATGCCGGCATCCTCCAGGCCGCCGACTTCCTCGACCTGACCGAAGCGGATTTCGACCGCGTGCTGCGCGTCAATCTCAAGGGGACGTTCCTCGTCTCCCAGGCCGCGGCCCGGCGGATGGTCCGTCAGTTTGCGGAGGAGGGCGCGCGCAGCAGCATCGTCAACCTGTCCTCGGTGACGGCCCGGCTCGCCGTGCCGACCGCCATTCCCTACGTCGTCAGCAAGGCGGGCGTCAGCCAGCTCACCAATGCCATGGCGCTGGCGCTCGCCGACCGGGGCGTGCGGGTCAATGCCATCGGGCCGGGCAGCATCGCCACCGACATGCTGAAGGTGCTGATGACCGACGAGGAGGCACGGCGGCGCATCCTGTCACGCACGCCGCTCGGCCGCTGCGGCGAGCCCGAGGAGATCGCCGCGGTCGCCCTTTTCCTGGCGAGCGAGGAGTCGAGCTACGTCACCGGCCAGACGATCTTCGCCGACGGCGGCCGGATCGGGCTCAACTACACCGTGCCGGTGCCCGAATAGCCGCAGCGGCCGAGGGTCAGTAGGCCCCTTCCTCCTCGAAGTCGGTCCGAGGTGCGTTCGGCGCCCGGTTCTTCTGGGCCCGGGCGAGCGCGGAATCGAGTTCGACCTGGGTGCACAGCCCCAGCGTCACCGGATGCTGCGGCTTGATGTTCTGCGTCTCCGGGTGCGAGCGGTCGCGGATCTTCTCGATGGTCGGCTTGGTCGTGCCGATCAGCTTGGAGACCTGCGCGTCCGACAGCTCCGGATGGGTGCGGATCAGCCAGGCGATGGCGTTCGGCTTGTCCTGCCGGCGGCTGATCGGGGTGTAGCGCGGCCCCTTGCCCTTGGCCTGGGGCAGCGGGATGTTGGCCTTGACGAGCTTGAGGCGCAGCGCCGGGTCGGCCTCGCAGCGGGCGATCTCCTCGCGCGTCAGCTGCCCGTTCCCGACCGGATCCCAACCCTGCATCCCGGCCGCCACCTCGCCGTCGGCGATCGCCTGCACCTCCAGCTCGTGCAGCCCGCAGAAGTCGGCGATCTGCTGGAACGTCAGCGCGGTGTTCTCGACCAGCCAGACGGCGGTTGCCTTGGGCATCAGCGGCAGGGTCATCGGACCGATTCCTTCTGGTTGCGCCTCCCGGTTCGTCCCCGCCCTCGAGGGTACGTCGTCGGGTCGTTGCTGTTCTGATCGCCGCTATATAGGCGGTGCCCGCCCGCCATGGAAGCGGTCTCGGGGCGGATGCAACCGTTCAGCGGGGAAAGCCGGCGACGTGGCTCGCAGCCACGCGATGCCCGGTCCGCTCGGCGACGATGCAGAACATCCGCTCGATGGCATGGAGCATGGTCGCGTTCTCCTCGACCGGCTCGGGCGGGTAGTCGTCCCAGGCGAGGCCGAGATCGAGCAGCGGTCGCAGGGCGGCCGGGCGCGCCCAGAACATGCCCCCGGCGGGGAACTCGAAAGTGTCCGGCAGCGAGTCCCAGCCAAGTCGGGAGGCAAGTTTCAGCGCGGCCGGCCGGTTCGTCCGCAGGTCGGGCGGCAGGCCGCCCGAGGCCGGCATGTCCCAGCCCAGCGCATGCGGATCGTCCGGAATGACGAGGCCCAGGCCCGGATCGGCCGCGAAGGCCGAGAGGATGCGGTCCATCATGGGGTGGGCGTCGCCGAGGAGAAACTGCAGCATCCGCTCCCGCCACGGCTCGACCACGTCCCGCGGCTTGTGCTCGGTCTTCTTCCCATGGACGTGGCCGACGACATCGTATTCGCCGATGATCGCCGGCCCCAGACCCGTCAGGAAGGCGCCGATGTCGCGCCCGCGGTTGGGCAGCAGCAGGATGCGGACCCGCCGACCGCCCAGGCTGGCCGCCGCCCATTCAATCGTGCGCGCCTTGGCTGCGGTATCGGTGGTGAGGATCAGGTCGCACCGGCCGGCATTCGCGGCGACGCGGCGCAGCAGATCCTCCGCCTGGTCGGCGTGATAGAGATGGATATGGAGTGCCGCCCGCAGCGATTCCGGGATCGCCGCCACAGGCTCGCCGGGGCGGATCATCATGCACCGACCCCGATCGGGCGGCCGCCCGGCCCGGACATGCGCGGCATAGGGATCGATCCCGGGCGATCCGGCGAGCAGCCCCGGGTGAACTCCGGGCGCCGGGCGGCGCACCGCCTGTCCGCAGCGCCAGGTGCGGACATGGCGCAGCACCGCGGCCGGCCGGTCGGCGCCGGCATCGCCCTGATACTCCTCCAGGTCGAACTCCGCGTCCGCCAGGATCGTCGCGATGTCCTCCCGCTCCGCCGCGATGGCGGCAGCACGGTCGGCCGCCAGCCGGTCGATCCGGTCGCACCAAGCCGCCATGTCCGTGAGCCTTGCCGCAAGCCGCTTCACGCCGTCGACGAGCGAGCTTCTTGCCGTCGGGGACCGGGCGAGGTGGCCGATCAGCGCGGCCGCTGCGAGCGTGTCGAGGGCGGGAACCAGCCCCTGCGCGGCGGCCGCGTCCTCTGCGAGAAGATCGGGCAGGGCGCCGCCATCGGCGAATCCGACGACCGGCAGCCCCCGCTCGATGGCGCCCGCGGCCGCCAGTGGCAGCGTCGCGCTCTGCGCGCTCGACAGGAACAGGCTGGCCTTTTCATAGGCCGGCTCCAGCGACGGCGCCGAATCCCACAGCAGGACATGGCGATGCCGGGACGACGCCGCGATGCGCCGACGCAGCGCCACCCAGCGCGGGCCGTCGCCGGTGCCGGGACTGCAGATCCAGACGAAGAGCGGAGCGCCCGGGCCGGCCAGTCGCTCGGCGGTGCGCAGGAAGAGGTCGATCCCGCCGTCGAGCGTCGGCGGCCCACTGCCGAGCACGACGAATCCGGCCGCCCGGTCGCCCGCGTCGCCGATGGCGGCGCGCAGGCGATCGGCCGCGGCGCGGCGATCGGAGCCGGCCTCCGTCCAGATTCTCGAGCCGCCGACCGGCACGAGCGGCAGGTCGCCGGCCGGGCGCCTGGGAAAGATGTCCGCGAGAGAGCGTGCGAGAGCCGGCGTCGTTGCGACCACGGCCTGCGGCCACAGCGCGGCCTCGGCAAAGCTGTGGGGGTTGGGGATGTGCATCGGCACAAGGACGCCGGGGACGAAGCGGCCGGCCAATGTCGCGGCCGCCATTGCCGGCAGGTCGCCCACCAGGATGGCACGGCGCACCGCGAAGGCGTCGATCGCCCGCCCCAGCTGCTCGCCCAGGGCGCGCGCATCGGCCAGCATGCCGGCATCGGCCGAAAGGACGATGTCGGCGGCCGCCCGCGCCGTGGCGGCATAGGCCCGTCCGTCGCAGAGCAGGATCGCCAGGTGGCATCGGCGGCGCAGGAAGGCGGCCAGATTGAGCGCCAGCAGCGCCGCCTCGGCGTCGCGCCCGTCGACGACGATGAGAAGAGAGTCCCCGGTCGGCGCCTGCCGATGCGCGGTCGTGGTGCCCGCCGTCGGCGCGCCTGTCGGCGGCGGCATCGGTGACGCGACGGGAAGCATTGGCGTGCCCTCCATCTGCGCCGCGACGAGGCCGGGAACGAGCGGGCGGAGGACATCCGCGGTATAGTCGGCAAAGCGGAACCGGTCCGCGATCCGGGCCCGGGCCCGCTCGCCGATGCGCCGGCGCTCCTCCCGATCGCGCAACAGGCGCGCCAGCGCCTCGGCCATGGCGCCGGTATCGGCGTAGGGCACGACGATTCCGGCTCCATCGGCCAGCGCCTCCGGCGCACCGCCGCTGTCCGCGAAGGCGACGACCGGCCGGCCGGTCGCCATCGCCTCGAGGACGACACCCGGAAACGTATCCGCGCGGGAGGTGCACAGCATGACGCTCGACCCCGCATAGAGGGGGGCGGTGTCCTCCACCTCGTCGAGCAATCCGAAGCGGTCGCCGAGCCCGAGGCGGTCGGCGTCGTACTCGGCCCAGAAATCGGCGCCGGCATCGCCGATCGGGACCCGTGCGCCGATCCAGCGGAAGCGGACGGGGATCTCGTCGCCGACGATCGCC
This sequence comes from Allostella sp. ATCC 35155, assembly GCA_006738865.1. Lineage (GTDB taxonomy): Bacteria > Pseudomonadota > Alphaproteobacteria > ATCC43930 > Allostellaceae > Allostella. Next base: position 4,797,541 of record AP019701.1, on the reverse strand, counting down.
AGCGTCCGCCGCGCGACGTCGAGGAAGCGATCGACGCCCTTGCGCCACGTCACGGTGCCGCAGCCGATGACGACCGGCTCGCCGTCCGGCTCGGGCATCGCCTTCGCGGTCAGGGTGGTGCCGGTATAGAGCACCTCGCCCCCATAGACCCCCGGAACCCGGCGCCGGAAGCGGGCCTCGGTGTCCCGCGATCCGAAGATCAGGCGACGGGCCTGCTGCGCAATCGCGCTCTGAGTCTCGACCGGATACATGTCGGCCGTCTCGTGCACCAGGACGTCGGGCGGGTGACCGGCGCCAGCAAAGGCAGCGACATAGTCCGGAATGACGACGGTGCTGACGACGACCCCGGCCGGCGGCTCGTCGGCGAGACGGTCGAGCAGCCGCCGCACCACCGCCTCCGCCTTCTCGCCGGGGCGCGGCAGCATCAGGTGCCCGGCCCGGGCATAGGCGTCGGTCAGCGGTCCGCCGGCCGCAAGAATCACGAAGGGCTCGACCAAGCCGCTTGCGGCGGCATGCTCGATGAGGCGCAGCAGGATCATTTGCGCCCCGGCGCGACCCGCATCGTGGCCGACGAAGATGATGCGCCGCCGACCGCGCTCGCGGTGCCGCCGCCGCCCCGCCAAGTAGGCGCGTGCCGAGCCGCCGTCGCGGGCGTACCAGCCCTCCGACCGCAGCCCGTTCAACTGTCCGTCCGGCCGGTCGAGCGCGCCGGCCATCAACTCGACATGCGGGCAGAGGCCGGCTGCCCGCCAGCGTCGCGCCTCGGGTGGATCGGCGAAGGCCTGCGGCGCGTTGCGCCGGCCGGGCGGCGCGAGCAGGAAGTCGATCAGCGGCACGGGGCTGCGCGCACCCGAGCCGGGCTGGGCCATGTACCAGGCCGGATCGAAATAGGGGTGGAAGGAGAGCCCCTGCCGCCAGCCCGACGCCAGGTAGTGGGACAAGGGATCGCGCGCGGCCGCCGGGTCGCCCTCCGTCAGGCTGCGATAGTGGGCGGCGTCGAAGATCTCGCACGGCGACAGCCCGAGTGCCGCCCCCTCGGTAAGATAGTGGAGGAGGGGGTTCTCGACCGCTCTGCCCATCCCCGCCTGGCTGCGGTAGTGCGCCAGGTCGAAGCAGGGATGGAACGACAGCCCGGCCGCCGCGCCCTCAAGCTGGAAATGCGTCAGCGGGTCGGTGCCGGCCGCGTCGATGCCGCCAGCCTGTGCGAGATAGTGGCGCGTGCTGAAGAGCGGATGCGGGTCGAGCCCCTGGCGCCAGCCCGTGCCGCGATAGTGGGCGAGAAGCTCGCCGTCCTCGATCGCCGTCGCCGGGCGGCGGTCGAGCTGTCCGCGATAGTAGGTCGCGTCGAAGAGCGGGGTCGCGCTTCGGCTCGGAGCGTCCACGACGCGGGTCCGGTTCGGATCAGATCGTGAGGACGATCTTGCCGATGTGGGTGTTCGATTCCATGAGGGCGTGGGCTGCGGCGGCCTCTTCCAGGGGCAGCGTCCGGAAGATCGGCGGCTTCAGCCGGCCCGCGGCGAGCAGCGGCCAGAGGCGGGCCTCGAGGGCGGCGGCGATGGCACCCTTCTGGGCGACCGTGCGCGGCCGCAGCGTCGAGCCGGTCAGCGTCAGCCGCTTGCGCATGATCGGCTCGAGGTCGAGCTGCACCTTGCTGCCGCGCAGGAACGCGATCTGGACGAGCCGGCCCTCGAGCGCCAGCGCCTCCAGGTTCCGCTGGGTGTAGTCGCCGCCGACCATGTCGAGAATGACGTCCACACCCTGGCCGCCGGTCGCCTCCCCGATGCGGGCGACGAATTCCTCGCGCGTATGGTCGATCGCGAGATCGGCCCCGAGCGCCGTGCAGGCGGCGCATTTCTCGGCGCTGCCGGCGGTCACGTAGACCGTGGCGCCCATCGCCTTGGCCATCTGGATGGCGGTGGTGCCGATGCCGCTAGACCCGCCATGGACCAGCAGACGCTCGCCCGCCGCGAGACGGCCACGCTCGAAGACGTTGGTCCAGACCGTGAAGAAGGTCTCGGGGATCCCGCCGGCCTCGACCATCGTGACGCCGGCCGGGATCGGCAGGCATTGCGGCGCCGGCGCGACGCAGAATTCCGCATAGCCGCCTCCGGCCACCAGCGCGCAGACCGGGTCGCCGACCTGCCAGCGACCGGCGTCGGTGCCGACCGCGGCGACCGATCCCGCGACCTCGAGCCCCGGCAGGTCCGAGGCGCCGGGCGGCGGTGCGTACCCGCCCTTGCGCTGCAGCACGTCGGGCCGGTTGATACCGGCGGCGGCGACCCGGATCAGCACCTCTCCGGCGCCGGGCTGCGGCACCGGACGGCTCGTCGCAACGAGAACCTCGGGGCCGCCGGGGCGCACGATCTCGACGGCGCGCATGGTCTGGGGCAGGTCGGCCATGGTTCGTGCTTCCTCCGATGGGTTTCCGTCGCTTCGTTCCCGGATAGTATGCACTGCCCCCGAGGACAAGAGCCGCCATGCCCGCACTGGATCCCGAAGACATCGCACCACGCCCGGCGCGGCCCGCGCCCCGCCTGCTCGACCCCCTGTCGGTCGACGAACTCGAAGCCTATATCGGCGAGCTGGAGGCCGAGATCGCCCGCGTGCGCCAGGCGATCGAGGCCAAGCGCGGGCATCGCAGCGCCGCCGAATCCGTCTTCCGCCGCTGACGATGCGGACGGTACGGACCGCGACCCTGGAGGTCGCCTACCACGAGCATGGGCCGGCCGACGGTGCGCCCGTGTTCCTGATGCACGGCTTCCCCGACGACATCCATGCCTGGGACGGCGTCGTGGGGCCGCTCGCGGCCGCGGGCCGGCGCGTCATCGTGCCCTGGCTGCGCGGCTATGGCCCGACCCGCTTCCTCGACACCGCGACGCCGCGCTCGGGACAGCAGGCGGCGCTGGGCGCCGATCTCCTGGCGCTGATGGACGCGCTCGGCATCGAGACGGCCGATCTCGTCGGCTACGACTGGGGCGGGCGGGCCTCCTGCGTCGTCGCCGCCCTCTGGCCGGAGCGGGCCCGCGGCCTCGTCTCGATCAACGGCTACAACATCCAGAACATCCAGCGCTCGGTCCGGCCCGGGACGGCGATGCAGGAGTACCGCTACTGGTACCAGTGGTACCTGCACACCGAGCGCGGCGTCGCCGGCCTGGAGCGGAACCGCCGCGAACTCTGCCGGCTGCTGTGGCGCCTGTGGTCGCCCAACTGGGCCTTCGACGACGCGACCTTCGAGCGCACCGCGGCATCCTTCGACAATCCCGACTTCGTCGCGGTGTCGGTGCAGTCCTATCGCCATCGCTACGGCGCGGCACCGGGCGATCCGGCGCTGGAGGAGATCGAGCGCCGGCTGGCCGCGCAGCCCGCGATCGGCGTACCGACCGTGGTGCTCCACGGCGAGGCGGACGGCGTGAGCCCGCCGGAGGATTCGGCCGGCCATGCCCGCTTCTTCACCGGACCGTACCGCCGCCATGTGGTGCCGGTCGCCGGTCACTTCCTGCCCCAGGAAGCCCCGGAGGCGGTGGTCGCGGCGCTGGCCGAGCTCGACGCCCTGCGCGGCTGACCCGCGTGTCCAGGCTCGTCATCTTCGACTGCGACGGCGTCCTGGTCGATTCCGAGGTGCTCTACTGCGCCATCGATTCGGCCGCGCTCGCCGAGCTTGGGGTGGCGATGGCACCCACGGAGATCGCCCGCCGGTTCAGCGGCATCCCCCATCGCGACGTCTGGGCGACGCTGGCGGCCGACCATGGCCTCGATCTGCCGGGCGACCATTTCGCGCGCATCCAGGACGAGTGCCGGCGCCGCTTTGCCGCCGAGCTGCGCGCCATCGCCGGGGTCGCCGACGCGGTGCGGTCGCTGGCGCCGCTGGGTCACGCCGCCTGCGTCGCTTCCTCGACCGCGCTGCCGGCCCTGCGCCGCAACCTCGAGACGGCCGGCCTCATCGATCTCTTCGGCGAGGCCGTCTTCTCGGCCAGCCAGGTCCGGCGCGGCAAGCCCGCGCCCGACGTCTTTCTCTTCGCGGCCTCGCAGATGGGCGCCGATCCGGCCGACTGCCTCGTCGTCGAGGATTCGGTCGCCGGCACGGTGGCGGCGCGGCGGGCCGGCATGCCGGTGGTGGGCTTCGTCGGCGGAGGGCATGCCGATCCCGGCCTCGGCGACCGGCTCCTGGCCGCGGGCGCCCGCCATATCCATCCGACCATGGCGGCGCTGGCAGCCTGGATCGCCGATCCTGCCGTCAGTACCAGATCTCCATCCTGAGGCCGCGGGCGTCCCGCGGCGGCTCGGCACGAAGGCTTGTCGCCGTCCCGTCCGCGATACGGGTCGCCGTCAGGACCAGAACTGCCGCATCCAGCAGGTCATCGGCCGCCGCGCGCCGCCGGTCGAGCCCTTCGAACAGCGCCGCGACCGGCACGCCGGCCCGTTCCAGCAGGGCCCTGCGGATCGCCAGGCCTTCGGGGGTCCGCTTGCTCTCCACCACCGGACCGCCATGGAGGCGGAGGAAGGCCAGTTCCGGGTGGCTCTCGTGGATCCGGTCCTGGTCGTCCGGCGTCACCGCGCGATCGATCTCGGCGATCCTGGGCAGCAGGAACCAGGCCTGCTTGGCGAGCCCCGCGCGGTCCGTCTTGCCCCAGGCATTCGCCTCCGCGTAGGTCGCAAATGCCAGCAACGGGCGCCGCAGCCCGATGAAGACGCTGGCGCCGCGGCGCGGTCCCAGCAGGCGGCGGGCGGCGAAGTCGCAGCCGCGCCGGCCGCTGTCCGGCAAGCCGATCGGCATGTCGACGGCGATGCGGTGGGCCACCGGCAGTTCGTCCCAGCGTGCCGCCAGGGCGACCCGCCAGGACCCGGCGGCACGATCGTGCAGCACCGCGATCCAGCCGCCGCGGCAGCCGTCGACGCCGGCCAGGATCATGGCAACCGGATCACTGCGGCCGGCCCGTCGGGCACGCCCTTCCGGCGCGGCGGCCGGCCCGTGTATGGTGCCCGCCCGACGATCGAGGGTGGAGAAGGATGGCCGACGCCAAGTTTCCCGGCTTCCATACGCTCAGTCTGCATGCCGGCCAGCAGCCCGACCCGGTCCATGGCGCGCGCGCCGTGCCCATCTACCAGACGACCTCCTTCGTCTTCCAGAGTACGGACCACGCCGCCTCGCTGTTCAACCTGGAACGGCCCGGCCATATCTATTCGCGCATCTCGAACCCGACCGTCGCCGTGCTGGAGGAGCGCATCGCGGCCCTCGAAGGCGGCGTCGGGGCGGTATGCACGGCCAGCGGCCAGGCGGCGCTGCACCTCGCCATCGCCACCCTGATGGATGCCGGCGGCCACATCGTCGCCGCGGCCTCGCTCTATGGCGGCAGCATCAACCTGCTGAAGCTCACCCTGCCGCGCTTCGGGATCACGACCAGCTTCGTGCCGCCGCGAGACCCCGACGCCTTTGCTCGCGCCATCCGGCCGGAGACGCGGCTCGTCTTCGTCGAGACGGTCGGCAATCCGGGGCTGGAGATCGTCGACCTGCCGCGTATCGCCGCGGTCGCGCACGCGCACGGCCTGCCGCTCCTGGTCGACGCCACCTTCTCGACCCCCTTCCTCTGCCGCCCGCTCGACCACGGCGCCGACCTCGTCATGCATTCGGCGACGAAATGGATGGGGGGACATGGCGTCGCCATCGGCGGCGTTCTCGTCGATGGCGGTCGCTTCGACTGGGAGGCCTCCGGTCGCTTCCCGACCCTGACGGAGCCCTATGCCGGCTATCACGGCATCGACTTCGCCGAGGAGTACGGACCGCAGGCCTTCGTCATGCGCGCGCGTGCGGAGGGCCTGCGCGACTTCGGCGCCGCGATGTCGCCGACCAACGCCTTCCACATCCTCCAGGGCATCGAGACCCTGCCGCTGCGCATGGAGCGGCACGTCGCCAATGCCCGCGCCGTCCTGGAGTTCCTGAAATCCGCGCCTCAGGTCGCCTGGGTCTGCCATCCGGACCTGCCCGACCATCCGGACCATGCGCTCGCCCGGCGGCTGATGCCGAAGGGAGCCGGCAGCATGATCGCCTTCGGCATCAAGGGCGGCCGCGAGGCGGGCCGGGTCTTCATCGACCGGCTGCGCCTCGTCTCGCACCTGGCCAATGTCGGCGACGCCAAGAGCCTGGTGATCCATCCCGCCAGTACGACCCACCAGCAGCTCGACGCCGCCGCGCTCGCGGCGGCCGGCGTCGGCGAGGACATGATCCGTCTTTCGGTCGGGCTCGAGGATGCCGGCGACATCGTGGACGACCTGAAGCAGGCCCTGCGGGCGGCCGAGCGCGCGACGCAGCCGCGGCCGCAGCAGGCGGCGGGCTAGGCCGTGGATGTCGTCGTCGCGGGCCGCCGCGTTTTCGTCGCCACCGGCGGCCGGCCGTTCGATCCGGCCGTGGCGCCCGTCCTGCTGCTGCACGGCGCCGGCATGGACCATACGGCCTGGGGCCTGCAGACGCGCTGGCTGGCCCACCATGGCCGCTCGGTCCTGGCGGTCGACCTGCCGGGCCATGGCCGCTCGGAGGGGCCGGGCATCGCCGCGATCCCCGAACTCGGACAATGGGTGCTGGCCCTGCTCGACGCCGTCGGCGCCGACACGGTCGGCATCGCCGGCCACAGCATGGGGGCGCTGGTCGCGCTCGCGGCCGTGGCCGAGGCGCCGCAGCGGTTCCGCGGGCTGGCGCTCCTCGGCGTCACGCCCGAGATGGCGGTGCATCCGGATCTGGTGGCAGCCGCCCGGGCGGGCGGACCCGAGGCGCCGGCGCTGATGTCGTCCTGGGGCTTCGGGACGCGCGCGCAATTCGGTGGCCACAAGGCGCCGGGCCTCTGGATGGTGGGCAGCGGGATGCGCCTGATCGGGGAGGCCGATCCCGAGACGCTGGCGCGCGATCTGGAGGCATGCGCCGCCTGGGACGGCGCCCTCGCTTCGGCCGCCCGCGTCGTGTGCCCCACCCTGCTGCTGCTCGGCGAGGACGACCGCATGACGCCGGCCGGCCGCGCGCGGCCGCTGGCTGCGGCGATCGCCGGCGCGCGGACCATCGTCCTGCCCGGCTGCGGCCACATGATCATGATCGAGCGGCCGGACGAGACGCTGGCGCGGCTCGCCGAGATCCTCTGAGGACGGCGGCATGGCGGAAGGAACGGTGGGGCGGCGGGCCGACTACGGCCATTTCCGCCCGGTGCCGACGCGCTGGATGGACAACGACGTCTACGGCCACGTCAACAATGTCGTCTATTATTCGTACTTCGACACGGTCGTGAACCTCTACCTCGTCGAGGAGGGCGGGCTGGACTTCGCGGCGGGACCGGTCATCGGCATCGTCGCGGAGAGCATGTGCCGCTACCGCAAGGCGCTGGCATATCCCGAGGTCATCGACGCCGGACTGCGCGTCGGCCGGCTCGGCAATTCCAGCGTGCGCTATGAGATCGGCCTGTTTCGCGCCGGTGAGGACGAGGCGGCGGCGGAAGGCCACTTCGTCCATGTCTTCGTCGACCGCGACACGCGCCGGCCGACGCCGATTCCCGCCGGCATGCGGGCCGCGCTCGCCCGGATCGCGCAGCCCTGAACAAAAACGCCCCGCCGGTTTCCCGGCGGGGCGAAGCTGCCCGGAAGGCTGTCGGCGAAGCTACGCCGCCTTCTGGTCGATGTAGGCCTGCGGAGCCTTGGCGGCGATCGGGATCACGCGGGGCTTCGCGGATTCCGGGATCTCGCGCTTGAGCTCGATATGCAGGAGCCCGTTGTCGAGGGCCGAGCCGACCACCTTGATCGAGTCGGCGAGTTCGAAGCGGCGCTCGAACGCGCGCCGGGCGATCCCGCGATGCAGGTACTTGGTGGCTTCCGTCTCCGGCGCGCCGCGCCCGACGACGGTCAGCGTGTTCTCGCGGACCACGACCTCAAGGTCGGCCGCCGAGAAGCCCGCAACCGCCATGGTGATGCGGTAGGCGTCCTCGCCGGTCTTCTCGATGTTGTAGGGCGGGTAGGACGGCGATTCGCCGGCCGTGCTCTCCAGGAGTCGCATCATCCGGTCGAAGCCGACCGTGGAACGGAACAGCGGAGAGAAGTCGAAATTGGTCATGTCCACAGTCTCCAATGAGCAAGGGGACGTTCGGCCCACCCGCACCCGGGCTGGACCATCCTCCGCCGGACCCCCGAGGGGCATCCGACGCTCATGGGAGATGGGAAGGGGCGGACCGGGTTCAAGACCCCGTCCGCCACCCTTATTCGGCGGAGACCTTGCGCAGCCCGACGCCGGCAAAGCGCTTGTTGAAGCGGGCCAGCTGGCCGCCGGTGTCGAGCAGGCGGGCCTGTCCACCGGTCCAGGCGGGGTGCGACTTGGTGTCGACGTCGAGCCGCATCGAATCCCCCGGCTTGCCCCAGGTGGAGCGGGTGGTGAAGGTCGAGCCGTCGGTCATGATGACCGTGATCTCGTGATAGTCGGGATGGATGTCTGGCTTCATGTCGGGCTCCTCGGAAGCGCGCGCTTATATCGGAAGGGCGCCGGGGATGCAAGGCGCGCGCCGCGCCCTTATGGTGCGCATCCCCGGAATGCCAAGGAGTAGCGCCATGTCCCTCGACGAGCGCCAGTTCGCCGCCGCCGCCGACCGCACCCTGGAGCACCTGCTCGAAGCCGTCGAGGAGGCGCTGCCCGATGCCGACGGCGAACTGCGGGACGGCATCCTGACGCTGGAGGTCGAGGGGGTCGGTACCTTCGTCGTCAACCGGCACGCGGCCAACCGCGAGATCTGGCTGTCTTCGCCGCGGTCCGGCGCCTGGCATTTCGGCTGGAGCGAGGCGGAGCGCGCCTGGGTGTCCACCCGCGGCGCGGAGCGGCTGGCGGCCGTGCTGGCGGCCGATCTCGGCGTCCCGCTGCCGGCCTGATCAGCGCTCCGTCAGCTTCATCTCGATGCGGCGGTTGCGGGCATAGGCGGCGTCGGTGTTGGCCGGGTCGATCGGCTGGAACTCGCCGAAGCCGGTGGCCGCGAGCCGGTGGGGCGGGATGCCCTGCTCGATCAGGAACTGCACGACATTGATCGCCCGCGCCGCCGACAGGTCCCAGTTGTTGCGGAAGATGGGCGAGCGGACACGGGTGCGGTCGGTATGGCCGTCGACGCGCAGGATCCAGGGCAGATCCGGCGGGATGGTCGCCGCGATCTCCTTCAAGGTCTTGGCAAGGTCGGCCATGCGCGCCTTGCCGGCCTCGTTCAGGTCCGGCGAGCCGACCGCGAACAGGACCTCGGCCGGGAAGACGAAGCGGTCGCCGACGATCTCCACGTCCGGCCGGTCGGCGAGCAGGGCGCGCATCCGGCCGAAGAACTCCGAGCGATAGCGCGACAGCTCCTCCACCTTGCTGGCGAGCGCCTGGTTGAGGCGGCTGCCGAGATCGACGATCTGCACCTGCTGCTCGCGATTCTTCGCCTCCGACGCGTCGAGAACCTGGTTGAGGCGCGCGAGTTCGGTCTTCAGGCCTTCGAGCTGGGCGTTGAGCGCCCGCAACTCGTCGCGCTGCGCCGCGCTGGTCGCCCGCTCGCTGTCGAGTTCCCGCTCGCTGCGTTCGGCCTGCTGGAAGAGCGCCCGCAGGCGCACGGCGTTCTCCTCGATGGTGCGCTGGGCAAGCAACGTGCGCTCGGCCGCACTCGCCAGCCGTGCCTCCAGTTCCTTCGTGCGGTCGCGCAGCGCGCCGGCGGTGCGGAGGGCCTCGCGCTGGTCGGCCTGGCGTCGCGCGGTTTCGTCGTCGAGCGCGCCCGACAGCGACCGGATCCGCGCATCGCGCTCGGCGACCGCCGAGGCCAGCTCCCGCACCTGGCGTTCCAGGCGTGCGATCTCGGCTGCCCGCGCCTCGCCCTGGCCGCCGAGTTCGGCGACCCGCGCCTGGCTCTCCGTCAAGGCCTGCTCGCGCCGGCGCATCTGCTCCTCGAGCCCGGCGATCCGCGTGCGCGCGGCCTCGATCGCGGCCGCCTGCCGGGCCTGCTCGCTCTCGCGCCGGGCCCGGTCGGACTCGATCTCGGTCGCGACGCGCGAGGTCTCGGCCAGGGTCGCCGACAGGTTCGCGACCCGGCGCTCGAGGTCGGCGCGCAGGATCCGCAGCGCCTCCAGGTCGCGCGTCAGCCGGGCGAGGTCGCGAAGCTGCGTCTCGATCGTTTCCTTGTCCGCGGTCACGGTGCGCCGTGCCTCGGCCAGTGCCGTTTCCAGGAGGGCGAGATCGGCCGCGGCCGTGGTCGCCCGGTCCGTCACCGCGGCCAGGTCGCGCGCCAGCCGGTCGCGCTCGCCGGTCCGCTCGGTGAGGGCCGACTGGGCACGGTCGCGCTCTCCCGTCGCCTCCGCCAGCCGCCGGGCGATATCCTCGCGCTCGGCCATCAGCGCATCGAGCTGGCCCTGGAGGCTGCTCCGGGCCTCGGTCGCCCCGTCCAGGGCCAGTGTCAGCCGCTCGACCTGCGCCTGCCGCTCGGCGGCGCTGGTCCGCTCCAGCGCCAGCATGTCGGCGAGTTCGCTGACCTGGCGGTTCAGCCGCTCGACGGCCGCATCCCGCCCCTCCAGCGCATAGCCGAGATAGAAGTGGCTCACCGTGAAGACCAGCACGATGAAGATCACCACCATCAGCAGCTGCGTCAGGGCGTCGACGAAACCCGGCCAGATGTCGAAGCCGCCCCGTCGCTCTCGAAAGCGGGCCATGCCGGCGGCGCGTCCCGGCTAGCGCCTGCGCTCCGGCTCTTCGGCCAGGGCGGCGATGGTGCGAGCGAGCAGGCGGATCTCCGCCCGGATTTCCTGTGCTGCGGCGGCGCTGGCCTGCTCGGTCGTGTCGATGAGACGGGCCATCTGGCGCTCGATCGCGCGGAGCTGGCCCTGCGCCTCGTCGTCGTGCCCGCCACCACCGCGGGCGGCGGGCAGCGAGAGCCGCTCCAGGATCGGCTGCAGGGCGAGCTGGCTCTCCGCCAGCCGCAGCATCAGCGACTGCTCGGTGCGCATCTGGTCGGTCAGGGTGCCCAGTCGCTCGGTCAGGGCGGTGAGGTTGGCGTTGGCCTGGACGCGGCTCTCCTCGCCGCGGACGAGCATGCGCTGCAGATTGTCGAGATTGTCCGCCGTCTGCTCCAGCAGGGCCTGGATGTAAGCCGGCACGGACTGGTCGCCGTCGCTGACGGGGGTGCCGCCCGACAGGCGCGTCAGGCTCGCCAGCCAGTCCTCGATCTCGTTGTAGAAGCGGTTCTGGGCCTGTCCGGCCTGGAGATCGAGGAACCCCAGCACCAGCGAGCCGCCGAGGCCGAAGAGGGAGGAGCTGAAGGCGGTGCCCATGCCGGCGAGCGGCGTCTCCAGCCCGCTCTGCAGGTTGTTGAGGGCCTGCCCCATGTCGACGCCCTGGACCGCCATGTTGGCGACGACACGGCTGACCGCGCCCACCGTCTCCAGCAGGCCCCAGAAGGTGCCGAGCAGGCCGAGGAAGACGAGGAGGCCGATCAGGTAGCGGGAGATGTCGCGCGTCTCGTCGAGGCGGGAACTCAGGCCGTCGAGGAGGGACCGCTGGGCCGGCGCCGACAGGCTGACCTTGCCGCGCCGCTCCTTCAGCACGGCGGCGACGGGGCCGAGCAGCCGTGGCGTCCGCATCACCGACAGGCCGGGTTCGCTGCGGCGCAGGGTATCGGCCCAGGCCGCCTCCGGTTCCAGCTGGATCACCTGCCGCATGATGTAGGCAATGCCGAACAGGATGATCCCGACAATCAGGCTGTTCAGGGCCGGCTTGGCAAAGAACGCCCGTTCGAGCCCGGGATAGAGCAGCGCCAGCGACCCCAAGACGAGGATCAGGAAGACCACCATCCGGAACAGGAAGCGCCGCGGATTGGTCACCGGATGTCAGCTCCCCGCAACAGGGCGATCTCGTATGCGCCGCGGCCGTTCACCGGCGTCAGCGTCCCACGACCACCAGGTCGACGCGGTCGGCCGGGCCGTCGTCCTGGGGCTGACCCAGCGCCCGCACGTCGAGGCGGGTGCTGCGGACGCCCTTGTCGATCAGGTAGGCGCGCACCGCCAGCGCACGCGAGAGGGACAGCCGTCGCGCCTGGCTCGACTGTTCGCCTTCGCCTGCCGCATAGGCGTTCAGCTGCAGCCGGAGCGCCTCGTCGGCGGCAAGCCGGCCCGCCACCCGGTCGAGCTCGGAACGGGCAGAGGAGGGCAGGTCCGTGCCGCCGGCGGGGAAGCTGACGCGGGCCTCGCCGCGGCGTTGCGCGACGGCCGGTGGCGGCAGGGCCGCGGTCTGCGACGGCGCGGCCGGTGTCGGCGGCGGCGCGACGACCGGAGCCGGCGGCGCGGCGCGCGACCGCGTGGGTTGGGCCGGCGCGGGTGCGGTCGGTGCCGGTCGGGCGGGCGGCGCCGGGGTGGCCGTGGCGGCCGCGACATCGCGCGGCGGCGGCGCGGTCGCGGGCGCCGCCTGCTTCGGCGGTGCCGGGGAGGGGCTGGGCGGCGGTGGCGCCGCCGGGGACGCCGCGGCCCTGGCCGGCCGTTCGGGCGCTGCGGCCGCTGGCGCCGACGAGCGCGCGGCGACCGCTGGGGCTGCGACCGGTGGGGCGGTGGCTGCCGGGGCCGTGGCTGCAGGCGGGGCGGCGGCGCTCACCGGGGCGGCAGATGGTCCGCGCCGGGCGGCAGCCGGTTGTCCGCCCGGCGGCGTGAGCACGAGCGGGCGGGCATCGTCCGGCCGCCGCTCCCGGGTGAAGCCCATTTGATCGAGGGCGCTGAGATCGACATGCACGTCGCCGCCGGATGCCGCCCGCGCGCCGGCGGGCTGCAGGATGCCGGCGACGGCCAGCATCAGCGCCAACCCCAGCCTTCGGGTGGATCGGTCCTGCGTCATGCAACCTCCTCGTTGTCCGCCCGCTGCTCGGGCGGCAAAGCTCTCCGTCGCACGAACCCTTCTATCGCATGGCTCGTGCCAGCCACAACCCGCGGGAGCCGGGATCAGGCGGCGGCGCCGACCGTGCGCGGAACCTGGCGGATCAGTTCCGCCATCGGCTGGTGCAGCCGGTCGTTGGCCGCGACCACGTCGCCGCTCTTGAGCACGTCGGGGTCGCCGGTCGGGGTGGTGACGTAGCCTCCGGCTTCGCGGACGAGCAGGATCCCGGCCGCGATGTCCCAGGGGTTGAGTTCGAACTCCCAGAAGGCCTCGAAGCGGCCGGCCGCGACGAAGGCGAGGTCGAGGGAGGCCGCGCCCATGCGGCGCACGCCGCTGACCATCGGCGCGATCTTGGCGAGCGTCGCCAGATAGTGGCCGTGGCCCTCCTCGCCCTTGAAGGGAATGCCCGTGCCGATCAGCGAATCCTCGAGCTTGGTGCGGGAGGAAACGCGCAGGCGCCGGTCGTTGAGATAGGCGCCCTGGCCGCGCTCGGCCCAGTAGGTCTCGTCGGTCAGGGGCTGATGCACGACCCCGGCCACGATCTCTCCGTCGACCTCGAGCGCGATCGAAATGGCGAAATGGGGCACGCCATGCAGGAAATTCGTCGTTCCGTCGAGCGGGTCGACGATCCAGCGGTGACGTCCGTCGCCGCTGCTGCTGCTGCCCGACTCCTCCATGAGGAAGCCATACCCGGGCCGCGCCTTGGCGAGCTCGCGATGGATCGTCTTTTCCGCCCGCAGGTCCGCGGCGCTGACGAAATCGGCCGGACCCTTGCGCGAGACCTGCAACTGCTCGACCTCGCCGAAGTCCCGCACGAGATCCCGCGCCGCCTTGCGGGCGGTGGCGGTCATGACATTGACGACGGGCGAGGGACGGGCCATTGCCGGGTCAGTCCTTGGCCCGCTCGACGTAGGTGCCTTCGGTCGTGTCGACGACGATGCGGGTACCGGCCTCGATGAAGGGCGGAACCAGGATCTTGCGGCCGTTCTCGAGCATTGCCGGTTTGTACGACGAAGAGGCGGTCTGGCCCTTCACCACGGGGTCGGCCTCGGTCAGCAGCATCGTGACCGTTGCCGGCAAGGTCACGCCCATGGCCTCGCCTTCGTAGGTCTGGATCGTCACGGTCATGCCGTCGCGCAGGAAGTCGGCCGGATCCCCGACCTTGGCGCGGTCGACGGTGATCTGCTCGTAGGATTCCTGATCCATGAAGGTCAGCGTGTCGCCCTCGGCGAAGAGGAACTGGTATTCCTTCTCGTCCATGCGGACGCGCTCGACCGTCTCCTGGGTGCGGAACCGCTCGTTCGTCTTGTTGCCCGTGCGGATGTCCCGCATCTCGACCTGGGCGAATGCGCCGCCCTTGCCCGGCTGGATCAACTCGCGCTTCAGGACGACCCAGAGGCGGTTCTGATGCTCGAGGATATTGCCGGGCTTGATTTCGATGGCTGTGATCTTCATGGATTTCCCGGGGGGCGCCCTGCTGGCGTGGGCGCGGAACCTATCAGCAGCCCCTCGCGGACGCAACCTGCCGGCCCGATGCGCGCCGCACGCGAGTGCGCGAGCGCGATTCAACTCCAATTGTAGAATTCTGGACCCGCTTCGTGATAATTGCGCCAAGGCGGCTCCGGGATGGGTCGCGCCCCGCGGAGACGCGCGAATGGTGGCAAGTACCGGGACGGTGAGCCTCTGCCTCGCCGTCTTCAACGAGGAACGGCATGTCGGCGAGATGCTGGAATCGATCCGGCGCCAGACCCACCGCGCTGTCGAGGTCCACATCTTCGACAATGCCTCGACCGACCGCACCTCGGCAATCTGCCGCGACTTTCTCGCCGACCGCCGCTTCTCCTACCATCGCAATGCCGTCAACATCGGCCAGCTTCGGAACTACAACCGCATCCATGCGGTCGCCACCGGCGACTTCGTCGTGCCGCTGGCGGCAAACGACGTCCTCGAACCGACCTATGTCGAACGATTGCTCGACCGGATCCGGGCCGATCCCGCAGTCGGCCTGGTCGCCGCCCGCATCGTCGCGATCGACGAGGAATCCCGCACCCTGCGGCAGGACGAGTGGGAGCCGCAGCGGAGCTTCGAGACCCGGCATGCGAACCCGGTGGCCGCCGCCGCCACCGTCATGCGCGGCTGGCACTACGCCAACTACTTCTTCGGCATGTATCGCCGCACGGTGTTCGAACGCCTGCAGCCGCAACGGCCGCTCTACGGCTCCGACGTCGCCTTCGTCTGCGAGCTGGCGCTCTATGCCGACATTCGGTTCGTGGACGAGCCGTTGCTGCGGCTGCGCCGCCACCGGCGCAACCAGGTCGATCACCTGGCGCGGGTCTTTTCCGAAGAAGCGGTTCAGGAACTGGACGAGCGCAGCCTGTTCCGCCGGTTCGATCGTCTGACACCCTATATCGACTTCACCTGGGCCTATCTCGAAATGATCTCCCTTGCCCGGGTGTCGGAGGAGCAGCGCCAGACGCTGGCACGGGTGGCGATCCGGACGCAGCGTGAACTCTATGGTTCGCGGATGCGGCAGGAAGCGGATGCGCTGATCTCCATCGCCGGCATCAACCGACCGCTGTGGGGCGAGGTGGAGGGGCGCGCGGGACGCATGATGCTGGGCCGGCGGCTCCTCGACCGGGCCTCGCGCGCGCTGGTCGTCCTCCAGGAGCATGCCGGGCTCGCGGATCTCTGCGATCGGCTCGTCGTCGCGCTCGGGGCGGCCGCGCGGTCCGGCGCGCGCGTTTCCTCCCAAGCCGCCGGCTGACCCAGGTCGATGCAGGGCGTGATCCTCGCAGGCGGCCGCGGCAGCCGACTGGCCGCCGTCGGCAGCCCGAAGCCCCTGGTGCCCGTCGCCGGACGGCCGCTGCTCTGGCATGCGGTTCGCCACTTGAACGCCTTCGGCATCGCGGACGTCTTCGTCGCCCTCGGGCATCATGCCGATGCGGTGGTGCGGGCGTTCGCGCCGGGCGCGGCCGGGCGACCGGGGCCGGTCCGCTGCGATACGGCGGCGCTCGGCCTGGCCCACCGGCTGACCCTTCTCGATACCGGGACCGATGTCGAGACCGGAGGCCGCATCGCCCGGGTGGCAGGCCATCTCGAACGAGCGCCGTTCGTCCTGGCCTGGTGCGACGGGCTGACCGATCTCGACCTCGCGGCCCTGGTCGCCTGCCATCGCCGGCATGGCCGTCTCGCGACGGTGGCGGCGGTCCACCCGCCGAGCCGGTTCGGCCATCTCCGTCTGGAGGACGACCTCGCCGTCGGGTTCCGCGAGAAGCCGCGGCTCGACGACCAGTGGATCAATGGCGGCTTCTTCGTGGTCGAGCCGGAAGCGCTGGCGTGGATCGGCGGCGATCGCTGTTCCTGGGAACGGGATGTCCTGGTACCCCTCGCGGCGGCCCGCCGGCTCGCCGCCTATCGGCATGCCGGCTTCTGGCGCTGCATCGATACGCCGGGCGATCTCGAAGACCTGGCGGCGGTCTGCCGAGGCGCCTCGGCGCCATGGTCGCGCTGTCGGGTCCCGACGCCATGAGGATCTGCGTCACCGGCCACCGCGGCTATGTCGGCGCCATTCTGCTGCCCCTCCTGCAGCGACGGGGGCATTGGGTTCTGGGCATCGATACGGGGCTCTTCGCGGAATGCGCGGTGCCGGGCCCGTCGCCGTCGCCGCAGCCGGACCGGAGCCTGTGCCGC
Organism: Allostella sp. ATCC 35155; assembly: GCA_006738865.1. Lineage (GTDB taxonomy): Bacteria > Pseudomonadota > Alphaproteobacteria > ATCC43930 > Allostellaceae > Allostella. The sequence goes on along the minus strand of AP019701.1, from coordinate 4,780,968 downwards.
GACATCCGCGATGTCGGCGCCGCCGACCTCGAAGACATCGATGCCGTCGTGCATCTTGCCGGCCTGAGCAACGATCCGCTCGGCGACCTCGACCCGGCATTGACGGCCGGCATCAATGGCGATGCCGCTGCGGCGCTGGCCGCCGCCGCCCGGCGTGCGGGCGTCGGCCGCTTCGTCTTCGCCTCGACCTGCAGCGTCTATGGCGCCGCAGGCGACGACGTGGTGAACGAGGCAACGCCGCCGCGGCCGGTGACGCCGTATGCCGCCGCCAAACTGGCCGCCGAGACCGCGATCCTGCAGCTTGCCGCGGATGCCTTCACGCCGATCCTGCTGCGCTTCGCGACCGCCTACGGGTACTCGCCGATGCTGCGGTTCGATCTCGTCGCCAACAACATGACCGCCCATGCCATCGCCAGCGGGCGCGTCCTGCTGAAGAGCACCGGCACGCAATGGCGTCCGCTGATCCATGTCGCCGACATGGCGGACGCGCTGGTGGCCGCGCTCGATGCGCCGCGGCAGGCCGTCCACGCCCAGACCGTCAATGTCGGAAGCGACGACGACAACGTCCGGATCGCGGACCTGGCAGAGCTCGTGGCAGCCGCTATTCCGGGAGCCGGTGTCGAGCGCATGACGGGGGCGGAACCGGACCGGCGCAGCTATCGCGTCTCCTTCGCGCGGGTCGCGCAGATCCTCCCGGACTTCCGGCCGTGCTGGACGATCGCCAAGGGGGTGGCGGACCTGCACGGCAGGATCGTGGGACTGGGGTTGCCGACCTGCGATTTCGAGGGCGCCCGCTTCAACCGCCTCCCCCACCTGCTGCGCCAGCGCGCGGCCGGCCGGGTCACGGGCGACCTGCGTCCGGCAAGCACGGCGCGCCCGACCTGAGGGGGGGTGGTGATGGGCAAGGCGGTACGGGTTCGATGTTGCCGCAGTTGTGGGCACACGAACCTCGTGCCGGTGCTCGACCTCGGGCGCACGCCGCTGGCCGACCGGCTGGCGGCGCCGGAGGATCCGCCGGAGGCGGACCGGACCGAGCCGCTGGCGGTGGTGATCTGCAGCGACTGCGGGCTGGTCCAGCTGACCGTCACGGTGCCGCCGGACGATCTCTTCGGCCAGGGCTATCCCTACTACTCGTCCGTCTCACCGGCGCTGCGCGCCCATTTCGCCAGTACCGCCACGGCACTGGCCGGGCGCTACGGCCTGCAGCGCCATGCTCGGGTGGTGGAGATCGCCAGCAACGACGGCGCGATGCTGCGGCATCTCGCTGCGCGCGGGCTGGCGGTCCTCGGCATCGACCCTTCGCCCGGTCCGGCATCGGTCGCGCGCGACGTCGGGGTGCCGACGCTCGACGCCTATTTCGATGCCGCGCTGGCGCGGCGGCTGGTGGAGGAGGGGTGGTCGGCCGATCTCATCTATGCCGCCAACGTCCTTGCGCATGTCCCCGATCCCGGCGACTTCGTGACCGGCGTCGCCCAGCTGCTCGCACCCGGCGGCCGCGCGGTGTTCGAGGTCGGCTATCTCGGCGATCTCGTGGGCGGCCTCGCCTTCGACATGATCTATCACCAGCACCTCTGCTACTTCTCGCTGACGAGCCTGGAGGCGCTGCTGATCCGCTACGGCCTTCGCATCCTCGACGTCGAACGCCTCACAACCCAGGGCGGCTCGTTGCGGGTGCATGCCGGATCCGACGGCGCCCCGTCCGAGGCCGTCGCGGCGCTGCGCATCGAGGAGCGGCGGTGCGGGCTGGTCGGCGGCCCCGTCCTTGCGCGCTTCGCGGCCGCGGTCCACACCCTGCGGGATCGGCTCAACGCTCTGCTGGCGAAGCTGATCGCCGACGGCGCCTCGATCGCGGCCTATGGCGCTGCCGCCAAGGCCACGACCCTGCTCGCCTATTGCGGCATCGACGACCGCACGATCGCCTTCGTGGCCGATCTCAATCCGCACAAGTGGGGCCGGCGGCTCGGCGGATCCCGCCTGCCGATCGTGCCGCCCGCGCGGCTGGTGGAGGCCATGCCGAGCCACGTCCTGCTGCTCGCCTGGAACTTCGCCGAAGAGATCTTGGCGCAGCAGGCGGAGTACCGGCGACGCGGCGGGCGGTTCATCGTGCCCCTGCCGGTGCCGCGCGTGATCGGGCTCGACGCCTGATGCCCGGCCCCTGTCCCGGGTGCGGCGCTCCCGGCATGGGCGCCCCCTTCTTCGCGGTCGATCGGGTGCCGACGAACAGCGTCCGTCTGCACGCCGATCCGGCGCAGGCCCTGGCGGTGCCCCGCGGCGACATTCGGCTGGCGCAATGTCCGGCGTGCGGCCTCGTCGTCAACGCGGCGTTCGATCCGGCGCGCGTCGACTACTCGCCCGGCTACGAAAGCACGCAGAGCCATTCGCCCACCTTCGACGCCTTTCATCGTGCTCTGGCCAAGGAACTGGCAGGCCGAATCCCGCTCGCCGGGCGGCGCGTTCTGGAGATCGGCTGTGGTCAGGGCGAATTCCTGTCCCTGCTGTGCGGCGAGGCGGGATGCGAGGGCATCGGTTGCGACCCCGCCTGGGCGGCAACGGGTGCGGCTGCCGGGCCGACGCGGATCGTGCCGATGCTCTACGAGGACATGCCCCGGGCGCCGGCCGACCTGGTCGTGTGCAAGATGACGTTGGAGCATGTGGCCCGGCCGGGGGCGCTGCTGGCGCTGGTCGCCGCGCGACAGGGGCCAGGCACCCGGCTCTTCCTGCAGGTGCCCGACGCCCGGCCGATCCTCGACCGGGCAGGCTTCTGGGACGTCTACTACGAGCACTGCAACTACTTCGACGCCGGCGCCCTGGCCGGCATCGCGGCCGCCGCCGGCTTTCGCGTCGAGGCGGTCCGGGAGGCTTATGGCGGCCAGTATCTCACCCTGGAAGCGGTCGCCGAAGGTCGCCCGCTCCGGTCGGCGCCGCCTCGCCACTCGCGGCCGGCCGACGGGTTCGCCGAACGGGCGGCGGCGGCGATCGACGCGTGGCGCCGCCGGCTGGCGGGGGCCGGTCGCGTCGCGCTCTGGGGCGGCGGCTCGAAGGCCGTCGCGTTCCTGACGGCGGTCGCCCCGGTGCCCGGCGTCGTGGCCGTGGTCGACATCAACCCGCGCAAGGACGGAACCTTTCTCGCCGGCACCGCCCATCCGGTGATCCTGCCGGAGCGGTTGCCGGCCCTGCGGCCTGACCTCGTCGTGGCGATGAATCCGATCTATGCGGGCGAGATCCGCGACCGGCTGGCTGCACTCGGGCTCGCTGTGCCCATTCGCACGGTGGCGGCGGAGCCCGGGCCGTCAGCCGGCTTGTCCGCCGGTGCCGTCAGCCGAGCGCCTCCCGGATCGCCCGGTTGTAGTCGGCAACGCCGGCAGCCGGGCCCTCCGGATGGTCCCAGACCCCCGTGACGACACAGATGAAGTCCGCGCCTGCCCGCACGATCGGGCCCAGATTGTCCGGCTTGATGCCGCCGATCGCGACGCAGGGCACCGTGGTCGACTGGGTCCAGGCCTCGATCAGCTCGGGCGTCGCCCAGAAGCGCGGCGGCTTCGTCTCGGTATGGAAGAAGGCGCCGAACGCGACGTAGTCGGCGCCGGCCTCGGCCGCCTCCATGGCGAGGTGGCGGCTGTCGTGGCAGGTGACGCCGACGATCGCCTCGGGCCCGAGGAGGCGGCGTGCCTCCGCATACGGGGTATCCTGCTGTCCGACATGCGCGCCGTCGCAGCCGAACTCGGCCGCGAGGTCGGGCCGGTCGTTGACCAGGAACGGCACGTCCCGGGCATGCGCGATCGGCATCAGCCGCTCGATCGCGTGCCGGAAGGCGTCGTCATCCACGTCCTTCAGCCGAAGCTGCAGGCAGGCGACGTCGCCGCCGTCGAGCGCGGCCTGGAGCCGGTCGGCGAAGGCCGCCGGCTCCAGGGTCGCGGGCGTGATCAGGTAGAGGCGGCAGCGGTCGTCGCCGTCCATGGTGCGGGTTCCTTGCGCTGCCACCGGGCTCAGGCCTTGCCCTGGTAGATCTTGACGATCTGGTCGAGCATCGCCAGCGCCTCGGCCTTGGGGCGCTGGAAGGTGTTGCGGCCGATGATCGAGCCGTTGCCGCCGCCGTCGCGGATGGCGCGGGCCTCGTTGTAGATGCCCTCCAGATCCTTCGCCTCGCCGCCCGAAAAGACGACGATGCGCTTGCCGGCGAAGCAGGACTGGACGACGTGGGCGAAGCGCGCGGCCGGCGTCGAGACGTCGATCTTCTTCGACTCGTAGACCTTCTTGGCGGCGTCGAGTTCGAGATGCGCCGTCGGCGGCTTCACCTTGATGATGTGGGCGCCGAGCAGGGCCGCCATGTGCGCGGCATAGGCGCAGATGTCGATCGCCGTCTCGCCGGCCTTGGAGAGGTCGCCGCCGCGCGGATAGGACCAGACGACGACAGCCAGCCCGTGCGCCTTCGCCTCCTCGGCCAGCACCGTCAGTTCCTCGAACATGCCGAAGGCGTTGTCCGAGCCGGGATAGATCGTGAAGCCGATGGCCGAGCAGCCGAGCCGCAGGGCGTCCCGGACGGAACCCGTCACGGCCTGCGACGGTCCGGCCTTGTCGCGGGCGAGGCTGTTGGCGCTGTTGACCTTGAGGATCGTCGGGATGGCGCCGGCATAGCTGTCGGCGCCCGCCTCGATCATGCCGAGCGGCGCGGCATAGGCCGAAAGGCCGGCATCGATCGCGAGCTGGAAATGATAGTGCGGGTCGTAGCCCTCGGGGTTCGGCGCGAAGCTGCGCGCGGGCCCGTGCTCGAAGCCCTGGTCGACCGGCAGGATCACCAGCTTGCCGGTGCCGCCCAGCCGGCCCTGCATCAGGATGCGGGCGAGGTTGGCCTTGGTGCCGGGATTGTCGCTCTCGTACCCGTCGAGGATGCGCTTGACCTTCTGCGTCACCTTCATCGGACTTCTCCTTCCCTATTCGGGGGCCGCCCGTCGGGAGCGGCCCGAAATGTCAAGTCAGTGGGATATCTCGGGCTGCGCAAGCCAGCGGCGGCAGGCTGCGATAGGGTCACGCTCGCGATGGAGGACGAGTGCCGGCGGCCGCTCCGCCAGCACCCGGCGCCCTTCGCAGGCGGCGATCGCCGCCAGCTTCTCGCGGACGAAATCCGGGCCCTTGTAGATCACAGCATCGATGCCGACGCGCAGTGCCAGCAGCACATGCCCCTCGGCCTCCTCGCAGTCGAGCAGGCCGCGCGTCGCGTCGTGGCGGGCCCGGGCGCGTTCGACGATGGCGGCGAACATGGCCGGACCGAACGACGCCGCGCCCCCGCGGGGGCTGACCAGCAGCAGCGGCCGACCGAGCGCGGCGGCGGCATCGGCCGCCGTCAGCGCTTCGGCGGACGACCGCACCTCCACGGCCCGCTCCCCGCCCGCGGCGGTCAGCCCAGCTTCGCCATCGCCGCGGCCGTGTCCAGCATCCGGTTCGAGAAGCCCCATTCGTTGTCGTACCAGGAAAGGACGCGGCACAGGCGCTTGTCGATGACCGCCGTCTGCCCGACGTCGAAGGTCGAGCTGGCCGGGACATGGTTGAAGTCGCTCGACACCAGCGGCGCGCTATTGATCTCGATGATGCCCTTGAAGCGGCTGCTGGCGGCGGCGTCGGTCATGACCTGGTTGATCTCCTCGACCGTCGTGTCGCGGGCGGCGTTGAAGGTCAGGTCGACGACGGAGACGTTCGGGGTCGGCACCCGGATGGAGGTGCCGTCGAGCTTGCCCTTGAGTTCCGGCAGCACGAGGCCGACGGCACGGGCGGCACCGGTCGAGGTCGGGATCATCGAGAGCGCGGCGGCGCGCGCCCGGTGCAGATCCTTGTGCATCGTGTCCACGGTCGGCTGGTCGCCCGTATAGGCGTGGATCGTCGTCATGAAGCCGTTGGTGATGCCGATCGCCTGGTGCAGCACATAGGCCATCGGCGCCAGGCAGTTGGTCGTGCACGAAGCGTTCGAGACGATCGTGTGCTCGGGCTTCAACTGGTCGTGGTTGACGCCATAGACGACGGTGAGGTCGACGCCGTCGGCCGGGGCCGATACGAGCACCCGCTTGGCGCCCGCCTCCAGGTGCTTGGCGGCCGCGTCGCGCTTGGTGAAGATGCCGGTGCATTCCAGCGTGATGTCGACGCCGAGGTCCTTCCACGGCAGCTTTGCCGGGTCGCGCTCGGCGCTCACCCGGATCGGTCCGTAGCCGACATCCATCATGCCCTCGCCCGTCTTCACCTCCTTGGGGAAGCGGCCATGGACGCTGTCGTAGCGCAGCAGATGCGCATTCGTCTCGACCGGGCCCAGGTCGTTGATGCCGACGACTTGGAGGTCGGTGCGGCCGCTCTCGGCGAGGGCGCGGAAGACGAGACGGCCGATGCGGCCGAAACCGTTGATCGCGAGGCGGGTGGCCATGATGGGGGGGTTCCTCCTGGCTTCGGATGGGGTGGGCGCAACCGGGCGGTCGAGCGCCGCGGCCCGGCGTTCAGGAATGCCGGCCGGACGTAGAAGGACGCGGGACGCCCTGCAAACGTTCCGCGGGCGATTTCATTCCCGCAGATACTACTAGATGAGGTCGCGCGCCGCGGCGGCAACCGCCTCGGCGGTGATCCCGAAGTGGCGGAAGAGGTCGCCGGCCGGCGCCGATGCCCCGAATCCCGGCATGCCGACGAAGGCGCCGCGCTCGCCGAGCCAGCGGTCCCAGCCGAAGCGCACGGCCGCCTCGACCGCAATCCTGGGAGCGCTGCCCAGCACTTCGGCGCGGTAGGCGGCATCCTGTGCCTCGAAGAGATCGAACGCGGGCATCGACACGACCGCGGCGGCGATGCCGTCGGCGGCGAGCAGCTTGCGCGCCTCCATGGCGAGGCCGACCTCCGAGCCGGTGGCGAGCAGCGTCACCGCCCGCGCGCCGTCGGCTTCGGCCAGCACATAGGCGCCGCGGGCGGACCGGTTGGTGGTCGCCTCCTGCCGCAGCGCCGGCACGCCCTGGCGGGTCAGCGCGATGACGGACGGCGTGGAGCGCGCGGCCAGTGCCAGTTCCCAGCATTCCGCCGTCTCGACCGCATCGGCCGGGCGGAAGACATGCAGGTTCGGGATGCTGCGCAGGGCCGCCAGATGCTCGACCGGCTGATGCGTCGGACCATCCTCGCCGAGGCCGATCGAATCATGCGTCATGACGTAGATGACGCGCGCGCCCATCAGCGCCGACAGGCGGATTGCCGGCCGGGCATAGTCGGTGAACACGAGGAAGGTGCCGCCATAGGGCACGATGCCGCCATGGAGGGCCAGCCCGTTCATGGCCGCCGCCATGCCGAACTCGCGCACGCCGTAGTGGATGTAGGTGCCGCCGTAGCTGCCGGGCGCCAGTGGCGTCTGTCCCTTCGCCTTGGTGTTGTTCGAGGGCGTCAGGTCGGCCGACCCACCGACGAGTTCGGGCATGACGCCGGCGAGCATGTCGAGCGTGCTGCCGGAGGCCTGGCGGGTCGCGACCTTGGGCGGGGTGGCGATGAGGGCCGCCTTGTATTCCGCAAATGCCGGCGCGAGGGCCGCCGGCGCTTCGCCCGCGATCCGCCGGTCGAACTCGGCGCGCCCGGCAGCGGCCGCGTGCCGCTTCCGCCAGGCCTCGGCGCGGCCGGCCGCGCGGCGGCCGGCGTCGCGCCATGCAGCCAGGATGTCCGCCGGGACCTCGAAGGGGGCGGCCGTCCAGCCGAGCCTCTCCCGCGCGCCGGCGATCTCGCCGGCGCCGAGCGGGCTGCCATGGGCGGCCGCGGTGCCGGCCTTGGTCGGCGCGCCATAGGCGATCTGGGTCCGGCAGGCGATGAGCGAGGGCGTGTCGGTCGCCTGGGCGCGCTCGATGGCGGCCGCGACGGCGTCCGGATCATGGCCGTCGACCGCCTGCACGTCCCAGCCGCTGGCGCGAAAGCGCGCCTGCTGGTCGTCCGAGACCGACAGGCCGGTGCGGCCGTCGATCGAGATCTCGTTGTCGTCGAAGAGCACGATCAGCCGGCCGAGCTTGAGATGGCCGGCGAGCGAGATCGCCTCGTGGCTGATGCCCTCCATCAGGCAGCCGTCGCCGGCGACGACATAGGTCCGGTGGTCGACGAGTTCGTCCCCGAACGCGGCGTTGAGGTGCCGCTCGGCGATCGCCATGCCGACCGCGGTCGCCAGCCCCTGGCCGAGCGGGCCGGTCGTGGTCTCGATGCCGCCGGCATGGCCGAATTCCGGGTGCCCGGCGGTGCGGCTGCCGAGCTGGCGGAAGCGGCGCAGCTCGTCCATCGTCATGTCGGCGTAGCCGGTCAGATGGAGCAGGGAATAGAGCAGCATCGAGCCGTGGCCGGCCGACAGCACGAAGCGGTCGCGGTCGGGCCAGGCGGGATCGGCCGGGTCGTAGGCGAGGAACCGGGTGAAAAGGACCGTCGCCACGTCCGCCATGCCCATGGGCATCCCGGGGTGACCCGACTTGGCCGCCTCGACGGCGTCCATGGAAAGGGCACGGATGGCGTTCGCCATGGCGCGGAGATCGGGGGCGGGCGCAGCGTTCGGCATCGGTAATCCGGGGCAAAAGGGCAGGCAACTTGCCGTTCGCGACCCCCGCAGTCAACCGGCAGCGCGAATCGGTGCCGGTCCGGGTTCGTTGACGCCCTGCCGCGGCGGTCGCTACAACTATATCCATGGCGGCTCCGACGATTCCGATTCCCCCCTCGACGATGCAGCGCGCCCATGACCGGCTGGAGCGAGCGCTCGACCGGCTGGAGGCTGCCGCGGCCCGCATTCCGGTGCTGACGGCCGAGCGCCGCGCCCTGACCGAGGAGCGCGACCGGCTGGCGCGCGCCCTGGCCCAGATGGAAGCCGAGAAGGCGGCGCTGCGACAGGCGACGGATGCGGCCGCCCATCGCCTCGACGGCGTCATCGCGCGCACCCGCGGCGCGCTCGACCGGACGCATTGAGCCGATGCCGTCCGTGGCGCTGACGATCAACGGCCGTTCCTACAGCGTCTCCTGCGGGGCCGGCGAAGAGGAGCGGCTGCGCCGCCTGGCGAGCTACATCGATCAGAAGGCGACCCAGATTTCGGGCGAACTCGGCCAGATCGGCGAGGCGCGGATCATCCTGATGGCCGGCCTCCTGATCGCCGACGAACTCGCCTCCGCGTTCGAGGAGATCGCCCGGCTGAAACGATCGGCCGAGGGCCAGAATTCCGTCCAGGATTCGCTCGGCCGGGAACTCGATCTCGTCGCCCAGCGCGTCGAGACCATTGCGGCGAGGCTCGAGCAGTCCTAGCTTTCGGGTGGACGGTGCTGCCTGGTGCGTCAGGAAGCATTTACCCCGGGGCCTTTCACAACCTCTCGGGAGCTGTCCCTGTCGCGACCGTGGTCGCGATACATGGCGCCCACCTGCGTTAGCAGGCCACGGAGGGTTCAGCATGCCAACGGCCGAGGCGGCACCGTCCACTTCCCTTTCCGACCGTGACGACGGCCTTCTGCGCGAGAAGGCCGCTTTCCGTGCGGCCGCGATCGCGGGGCGTGCCGCCGTGGCCGCTGCCGCGCCGGGCGACAGCGGGGCCCGGCTGGCCGATCACTTTCTTGCCGCGATGCCGCTCGCCGGGATCGGCCCCGTCATCTCCGGCTTTCATCCCATCGGCGACGAGATCGACCCGCGCCCGCTGATGGCGCGGCTTGCCGCCGCCGGGCGCACCCTCTGCCTGCCGGTCACCCCGCGGCGCGGCCTGCCGCTGTCCTTCCGCGTCTGGCGGGCGGGCGATCCCCTGGTCGCGCGGCCGTTCGGCCTGCTGGAGCCGGGACCGGATGCGCCGACGATCGAACCCGACCTGCTGCTGGTGCCCCTGCTGGCCTTCGACGAGGCGGGGCGCCGCATGGGCTATGGCGGCGGCTTCTACGACCGGACATTGGCTGGCCTGCGCGCACGGCGCCCGATCGTCGCGATCGGCGTGGCCTATGAGGGCCAGCGCAGCGCGCGGGTGCCGGCCGGGCTGACGGACGCATGCCTCGATGCGGTCGTGACCGAGGCCGCGTTCCGGCGGTTCGACCGGGCCTGAGGCGGCGATGCGACTGCTTTTCTGCGGCGATGTCGTCGGCCGCTCCGGCCGCGAGGCCGTCACCAGCCGGATGCCGGCCCTGCGCCGCCGCCACGGCATCGATTTCGTGGCGGTCAACGGCGAGAACGCGGCGGCCGGCTTCGGCATCACCGAGGCGATCTGCCGCGAGTTCTTCGCCGCCGGCGTCGATGCCGTGACGACGGGCAACCATCTCTTCGACAAGCGCGAGATCGTCTCGACCCTGGCGTCCGAGCCGCGCCTGCTGCGGCCCGCGAACTATCCGGCCGGAACGCCGGGCGAGGGCGCCCATGCCTTCGCGCTCGCCGATGGGCGGCAGGTGGTCGTCGTCAACCTGATGGCGCGCCTCTTCATGGATGCGCTCGACTGCCCCTTTGCCGCCGCCGAGGCCGCCGTGCAGGCGCATCGCCTGGGCGACGGTGCGGCGGCGATCCTGGTCGACATCCATGGCGAGGCGACGAGCGAGAAGATGGCGATGGGCCATCATCTCGACGGCCGGGTATCGGCCGTGTTCGGCAGCCACTCGCACGTCCCGACGGCCGACGCGCGGATCCTCGCCGGCGGCACCGCCTATCAGACGGATGCGGGCATGTGCGGCGACTATGATTCGGTCATCGGCATGAAGAAGGAACCCGCCGTCGCGCGCTTCGTCCGCAAGGTGCCGGGCGAACGGCTGTCGCCGGCCGAGGGCGAGGGCACGCTCTGCGGCGTGTTCGTCGAGACCGACGATGCGACCGGCCTTGCGCTGCAGGTTGCACCGGTCCGGCTGGGCGGGCGGCTCGCCGAGGCGCGTCCGCCGGACTGAGCCGGCCGACCATGGCGGGTATCCATCGCGCGACCCAGCACCGCGTCGTCCTGGCCAGGGTCGAGGCGGTGTCGATCGTCTCCGACCGCAGCCTCGCGCGGCATTCGCACGATCATTTCGGCATCGGCGTCCTGGTGTTCGGGGCCCACCGCTCCTGGAGTGGACTGGGGGCCGTGGAGGCCGAGCCCGGCGCGCTCGTCTCCGTCAATCCGGGAGAGGTGCATGACGGCGCCCCCGTCGCGGGCCGGGCGCGCGGCTGGCGGACACTCTACTTCGCTCCCGCCCTCGTCGCGGCGATTGCCGCCGAGGAGGACATGCCGGCCATGGAGATCGCGCGGCCGGCTTTTACCGATCCGCCCCTGGCCCGCCTGACGCTGCGGCTGTTCCGGCTCGCGACCGCGCCGCCCGGCCCGGCCGATGCGGCCGAGGAGGCGCTGGTCGCGACCTTGGCCTGCACGCTGCGCCGGCATGGCTCGCGCCGGCCGGGCCGGTCGCCGGCGGCACCCGACGTGCGGCGGGCCGTCGCGCGCATCGATGCCGCGCCCGAGGAACCGATGCCCCTGACCGAGCTCGCGCGGGTCTGCGGCACCGGCCGCTTCGGCCTGGTGCGGGCATTCGCGCGGGAGATGGGGGTGACGCCGCATGCCTACCGCATCGACCGGCGGGTACATCTCGCCCGGCGTCTGCTCGCCGGTGGCCAGACCCCGGCCGCGGCCGCGGCGGCAGCCGGCTTTGCCGACCAGAGCCACCTGACGCGTGCCTTCGCCCGCCGTTTCGGCGTTACGCCCGCACGCTACCGGGCCGCCGTCGCCTGATCCGCAGGGCGGCGCAATATCGTTCAAGACCCGGTGCCCCTGCCTGGGCGATCTCCGGTCCGAACGGCATCTCCGGAGGTTCCATGGGATCGGATTACGTCCACGGCTACGCTGCTACAGAGCGTGCGCGCCTCGACGGTCAGGCGCGGACGCTGGAAGCCCTGCTGCATTCGGACACGGTCTACCCGGCGGGCGCCCGCGTGCTCGAAGTCGGCTGCGGCGTCGGCGCACAGACCGTGGCCCTGGCTCGCCGCAACCCGGGCATGGCGATCACCGCGGTCGACCGCTCCGCCGCCGCGATCGCCGCGGCACGGTCGGCGACGGCCGGGCTGGCGAACCTGGAATTCCACCAGGCGGATGCGGCGCAGCTTCCCTTCGCCGACGGTGCCTTCGACCATGCGTTCGTCTGCTTCCTGCTGGAGCACCTGGCGCAGCCGGAGCGCACGCTTGCCGAGATCCTGCGGGCGCTGCGGCCGGGCGGGTCGCTGACGGTGATCGAGGGCGACCACGGCTCGATCCTGTTCCATCTGGAGAGCGCGGCCGCGCGCGATGCCATCGCTGCGCTGGTCGCCCTGCAGCGCGCGGCGGGTGGCGACCCGATGATCGGCCGCCGGCTCTACCCGTTGCTCGGCTCGGCCGGGCTGGAGGAGATCGCGGTGTCGCCGCGACTGGTCTATGTCGACGGCGCCCGCCCGGACCTCGCCGAGGGTTTCACCCGCCGCACCTTCACGGCGATGATCGCGGGCGCGCGGGACCGCGCGCTGGCCTCGGCCAGCATCCGCGCGGAACGCTTCGATGCCGGCATTGCCGACCTCCGGCGCACGGCCGCCCCGGACGGCACCTTCTGCTACACCTTCTTCAAGGCCGTAGGGCGCAAATTGGCGATGTGACCAGACAGGTCCGGGCATTGCGGGCGACGGAAGCGAGCGGCAGAATATTTAAGAATGATTCGCAGATCGGGCCGAAGGCCTGATCCCCGGATCGAACCGCTGCGGAACCAAGACATGTGGCCAGAAGACGCGTGGACGGCTCCCCTGTTGCCGGCGTCGATCGTCGCCCTCTATCTCGGGCTGGCGCTGCTGGCGCTGAGCCAGGATCGGCATTGGCGCGGGATCGGCGGCGCCCGCTCGCTCGGGCGCCCGACCGTGGTGCGGGTCCGCATCGCCGGATACGGCCTTCTGGCGGCGTCGCTGGCGGTCCTGCTGGCGCGGGACGGTGCGGGCTTCGGCGCGCTGCTCTGGTCGTGCCTGCTGATGGCCGTCGCGTTCGCCGTGACGGCGACCCTGACCTGGCGGGCGCGCTGGCTGCGCCCGCTGGCCCGGATCGTCGCGCCGACGGCCCTCGTACCGCGATAGCCCGTCGGCTCAGGCGTGGATCGGCGGCTTGCGGCCGATCCAGGGGCGGGTGGCCTCGATCTGCGCGGCGATGCGGAACAGCGTCGCCTCGTCGCCGAACCGGCCGACGAAATGGGTGGCGAGCGGCAGGCCGGCTTCGGTCCAGCCGCTGGGGACCGACATCGCCGGCTGGCCGGAGGCGTTCGACATCCAGGTGAAGGGCGTGAAGACGTTCATCTGGCGCCGCAGCGCCATGGCGTCGCCGCCCTGTTGCAGCTTGAACGTCCCGAGCGGCAGGGGCGGCGATCCGAGGGCGGGGGTGAGCCACAGGTCGTGCTCGACGAAGAACCCGGCCATCTCGCGCGAATGGCGCTGCATGTCCTGCAATGCGAGCAGGAACTGCGGCGCCGTCTGTTCCCGCGCGCGGCGCGTGAAGCCCCAGACGAAGGGTTCGAGGTCGTCGGGCGTCGCCTCCCGGCCGAGCCGGCGCTCCAGCCCCGCCAGCGCCCAGCCGACTCCGGCGGCGATGACCGTCGTGAAGGCGCGCCAGAATGCCTCGCCGTCCACTTCAGGGGCGGCTTCCTCGACGATATGGCCGAGGGATTCGAGCAGCTTTGCCGTCTCGACCGTGACGCGGACGCAGTCGGGATCGATCGGCGTGCCGATGGGGGAGACGGTCGAGAAGGCGATGCGCAGCCGGCGCGGCTCGGTCCGCGCCTCCTCGGCGTAGGGACGGGCGACGGGCGGCGCCCAGTACGGGTCGCCCAGGGTCGGCCCGGCGGTCACGTCCAGAAGGGCGGCGCTGTCGCGGACGCTGCGGGTCAGCACATGGTCCTGGGCGATGCCGACGATGATGTCGCCGAAGTTCGGCGCGACGGGATTGCGCGCCCGCGTCGGCTTCATCCCGAACAGGCCGCAGCAGGCGGCGGGAATGCGAATCGAGCCGCCGGCGTCGTTGCCGTGGGCGGCGGCGACCATCCCGGTCGCGACGGCCGCCGCGGCGCCGCCGCTGGAGCCGCCGGTCGAGCGCTGGGGATCCCACGGGTTGCGGGCGGGCCCGTAGAGCAGGGGCTCCGTGGTCGGCCCGATGCCGAGTTCGGGCGCGTTGGTGTGGCCGAGGAAGACGAGGCCCGCCGCGCGATAGCGCCGCACCAGTTCGTTGTCGGCGGCCGGCGCGACGTCGTCGCCGAAGCGGCTGGCGCTGCGCAGGGGCACGCCGGCCTCCTCGCAGGCGATGTCCTTGAGCAGGAACGGCACGCCCGAGAAGGGGCCTTCGAACGGCGCTCGGGCGGCTTCCCGGGCACGCTCGAACGTCTCGATGACGACCGCGTTGACCTTCGGGTTCACCCGTTCGATGCGGGCGATCGCGGCCTCCACCAGCTCGGCCGCGGATACCTGCTTCCGCCGGACGAGTTCGGCCTGGCCGATGGCATCGAGTTCGAGCGCGTCGTCGGTCGTCGTCATCGGCCAAGTTCCCGGTCTGGAGGAGGAGGGCAGGGGCGAGGATGCTAGCGCAGGTCGGGCCGGATGCAATCGGCGGGCGCCTCAATTCAGCCATAAACCGTACTTAGAAACCCGCGGAATCTGGGCGTTCAACACCACATCTGGTATACACGCGGGCGCTGCATCCCCGAGTTAGAAGAGCGTCATGGCGGGCCATTCCCAATTCAAGAACATCATGCACCGCAAGGGTGCCCAGGATAAGAAGCGCGGCAAGATCTTCACCAAGATCATCCGGGAGCTGACGGTGGCCGCGCGTTCGGGCCTTCCCGACCCGGCGGCCAACCCGCGCCTGCGCGCGGCCGTCCTCGCCGCCCGCGACGCGAACATGCCGAAGGATACGATCGACCGGGCGATCAAGCGCGGCGCCGGCGGCGAGGATGGCGCCAACTACGAGGAAGTGCGGTACGAGGGCTACGGGCCGGGCGGCGTCGCCGTCATCGTCGAGGCCCTGACCGACAATCGCAACCGCACTGCCGCCGAGGTGCGCTCCGCCTTCACCAAGCATGGCGGGGCGCTCGGTGAGACCAACAGCGTCGGCTTCCTCTTCGACCGCCTCGGCTCGGTCCGCTATCCCGCCGAAGCGGGAGACGCCGACACGATCTTCGAGATGGCGGTCGAGGCGGGTGCCGACGACGTCCAGTCGGACGACGCGGGTCACGAGATCCTGTGCGCGCCCGAGAGCCTGAACCAGGTCCGCGAGGCGCTGGAGGAGAAGCTGGGCGCCGCGCAGGGCGCCTCCTTCGCCTGGCGGCCGCGCACGGTGACGCCGGTCGACGACGATACCGCCGAGACCCTGTTCAAGCTGCTCGACACGCTGGAAGACAATGACGACGTGCAGAACGTGCACGCCAATTTCGAGGCGAGCGAGGCGGCCATGAGCCGCGCGGACGCCTGACTTGGTTCCGGACCGGGCACGCCTGCTCGGGCTCGATCCGGGGTTGCGGCACACCGGCTGGGGCATCGTCGACGTGGCGGGAAGCCGGCTGATCCATGTCGCCGACGGGACCGTGTCGTCGAACGAGCGCCTGCCGCTGGCCGAGCGCCTGGTCGAGCTCTATCGCGGCCTCGTCGCCGTCATCGCGGAGTTCGCGCCGACCGAGGCCGCGGTCGAGGAGACCTTCGTCAACAAGAACCCGGCCTCGACCCTGAAGCTCGGCGTCGCCCGCGGCATCGCGCTGCTGGCGCCGGCCGAGCGCGGCCTGGCGGTCCACGAATATTCGGCCAACCTCATCAAGAAGTCGGTCGTCGGCGCCGGCCATGCGGACAAGGTCCAGGTCGAGACGATGGTGCGGCGCCTGCTGCCCGGCGCGCTGCCAGCGCGCTCGGACGCCGCCGACGCGCTCGCCGTCGCCATCTGCCACGCCCATCACCGCGCGACGCAGCGCGCCTGGATGCGGCCGGCCGACGGGATCGGTCGGCGCCCAGCCGCCGGGGCTCGCCCGTGATCGCCAAGCTGTCGGGCGTTCTCGACTCGGTCGACGCGGACGGCTGCGTCGTCGATGTCGGCGGGGTGGGATACATCGCCTACTGCTCCGGCCGGACGCTCGGTCGCCTGCCGGCGCCGGGGCAGCCGGTCAGCCTCGCGGTCATCACCCATGTCCGCGAAGACCACATCCATCTCTACGGCTTCCTCGACGCCGCCGACCGCGACTGGTTCCGGCTGCTGACGACGGTGCAGGGCGTCGGCGCCCGCCTCGCGCTGGCCATCCAGTCGGCGCTGACGGCCGCGGAGCTGACGGCGGCGATCGCGCTGCAGGACAAGGCCGCGCTCGCCCGGGCGGACGGCGTCGGTGCCAAGCTCGCCGCCCGCATCGCCAACGAACTGAAGGACAAGGTCGGCGGCATCGCGACGGTGGCGCCGCTCGACGGCGGGCGCGGCAGCGCGCCGGCGGCCGTGGCCGGCGGCGTCGCGGACGATGCGATCTCCGCCCTCGTCAACCTCGGCTACCGGCGCATCGACGCCTTCGGCGCCGTCGCCGGGGCGCAGCGCCGGCTCGGCGCCGACGCTCCGATCGAGGCCCTGATCCGCGCCGGCCTGGCGGAGCTCGCCTCGTGAGCCGGTCCCGTCCGGTGGCGCCGGAGCAACAGACGGACGATGCTGGCGAGGCATCCTTCCGGCCCCTCAGCCTCGAGGAGTTCGTCGGCCAGCGCGGCGTCCGGGAGAATTTGCGGGTCTTCATCGACGCCGCCCGCGGCCGCGGCGAGGCGCTGGACCATGTCCTTTTCTTCGGCCCGCCCGGCCTAGGCAAGACGACGCTGGCCCAGATCGTCGCGCGCGAACTCGGCGTCGGCTTCCGTGCCACCTCGGGGCCCGTCATCCTGCGCGCGGGCGACCTCGCGGCCCTGCTCACCAACCTGCAGCCGCGCGATGTCCTCTTCATCGACGAGATCCATCGCCTCTCGCCCGCCGTCGAGGAGGTGCTCTATCCCGCGATGGAGGACTTCCAGCTCGACCTCATCATCGGCGAGGGCCCGGCGGCGCGCTCGGTCAAGATCGACCTGCCGCCCTTCACCCTGGTCGGCGCGACGACGCGCTCGGGGCTGATCACGACGCCGCTGCGCGACCGCTTCGGCATCCCGCTGCGCCTCGACTTCTACCAGCCGGACGAGCTGTGCGGCATCGTCGCCCGCGGCGCGCGCATCCTGGGCTTCGACCTCGGGCCCGACGGCGCCGACGAGATCGCGCGCCGCTCGCGCGGGACGCCACGCATCGCGGGGCGCCTGCTGCGCCGCGTCCGCGACTTCGCGGAGATCGCCGGCACCGGCCGGGTCGGCGCCGCGGAGGCCGATGCCGCCCTGCGCCGGCTGGACGTCGATCCGCGCGGCCTCGACGCCATGGACCGGCGCTACCTGCGCTGCATCGCCGACAACTATGCCGGCGGGCCGGTCGGGGTGGAGACGCTGGCCGCCGCCCTGTCGGAGCAGCGCGATGTCATCGAGGAAGTGATCGAGCCCTACCTCATCCAGCAGGGGTTCCTGCAGCGGACCTCGCGTGGGCGGCTCGTCACCAATCAGACCTACGAGTATCTCGGGCTACCGCCGCGTGCCGTCGCGGCGGCCCAGTTCGACCTCCTGGCCGGTGAGGAGGCGGGTGGTGTCTGAGGCCGACGCCGGACTGCCGTCCGAGGGCCGGATCGCCGGCGGGGCCCATGTGCTGCCGCTCCGGGTCTATTACGAGGACACGGACGCGGCCGGCATCGTCTACTACGCCAACTACCTCAAATTCGCCGAGCGCGCGCGGACGGAGATGATGCGCGCGGCCGGGACCGGTCACCGCCGGCTGATGGACGAGGCCGGGGTTCTGTGGGCGGTGCGCCGCTGCACTGCCGACTATCTGCTGCCCGCACGCCTGGACGATGCGATCGAGGTGGTTTCGCGCGTCGTCGACGTCGGGGCGGCCCGCCTCGACCTCGATCAGAGGGTCCGGCGCGGTGGCGCAGACCTCGCGCGGCTCTCGGTCCGGCTTGCCTGCATCGACCGGGCGCACGGGCGCGCGACGCGGCTGCCGGCGGCGTTGCGGACCGTGCTCGAAGCCTTGGTGACGCCACAATCAACCCTGTAAATGCGAGCCGTATTCCGATGGAGAATCGTGCCGTCGACGCCATGAACCTGGGCGGAGCCGCCCACGACCTGTCGATCTGGAGTCTGTTTCTCCAGGCCGACGCGGTCGTCAAGGTCGTGATGCTGATCCTGCTGCTGCTGTCGCTGTGGTGCTGGGCCGTCATCTTCGACAAGTGGGCGCGTCTGCGCCGGCTCAACAAACGGGCCCGCGAGTTCGAGGAGAGCTTCTGGTCGGGCGGGTCGCTGGACGACCTCTACGACCGGGTGGGCTCCCGGCCGGCTGACCCGATGGCGACGGTGTTCGCTGCGGCGATGCGGGAATGGCGGCGATCGGCCGCGCGCGGGCTGATCGCGACCGAGTCGATGCGCGGCAACCTGCAGGAGCGCATCGAGCGTGTCATGGGGGTCGCCGCGGGGCGGGAGATGGAGCGTCTGGAACGCTACATGTCGTTCCTCGCTTCGGTCGGCTCGACGGCGCCGTTCATCGGCCTGCTGGGTACCGTTTGGGGCATCATGAACAGCTTCCAGTCGATTGCGGCCTCCAAGAACACCTCGCTGGCGGTCGTCGCGCCCGGCATCGCCGAGGCCCTGTTCGCGACCGCGCTCGGCCTCGTCGCGGCCATCCCGGCGGTCATCGCCTACAACAAGCTGGCGACGGAGATCGGGCGCTACGGCGGGCGTCTCGACGCTTTCACCGGCGAGTTCGCGGCGATCCTGTCGCGCCAGATGGACGAGAAGGGCTGATCCGATGGCCGGAGCCGTCCTCAAGCGGACCGGTGGCGGTCGCCGCCGCTACGTCCCGATGTCCGAAATCAACGTGACGCCCTTCGTCGACGTCATGCTGGTGCTGCTGATCGTCTTCATGGTGACGGCGCCGCTGCTGACGGTCGGCGTCCCGGTCGACCTGCCCAAGGCGTCCGCACCGACGATCAGCGAGCAGAAGGAGCCGATCACGGTCTCGGTCGACGCGCAGGGCCGCATCTATCTGCAGGAGGCCGAGACGACGCTCGACAGCCTGGTGGCGCGGCTGGTCGCGGTGACGGAGAACGATCGCGAGGCGCGCGTCTTCGTCCGCGGCGACCGCAACATCGTCTATGGCCGCGTGATGGAGGTGATGGGGGCCCTGAACGCGGCCGGCTTCGCCCGGGTCGCCCTCATTGCCGAACTGCCCCAGGCCACCGGCGACGAACCGCCGCGGCGCGGGCGCCAGCGGTAGACGCGGAAGCGGGCGGAGCGGCGGATGCGCCAACCGAACGAAACCGGATCCGGCATGCGCCGGGCCCTGCTGGGCTCGGTGGCGCTGCACGCCGGCATCGTCGCGCTGGCCGTCGTCGGCATGCCGGAGCTGTTCCGACCCGAGCCGCGCGAGGACGTCCCGGTCGTATTCGAGATGGTGACGGTGGCCGAGAAGGCCGCCGCCCCGGTGCAGTCGCTGCGCCCGCCGCCGCGCCCCCTGCCGAAGGCCGAGCCCGTCCGCACCGAGGCGCCGGAGCCCCAGCAGGCCAAGGTCGAGCCTCCCAAGCCCGAACCGCCCAAGCCCGAACCGACTTTTGGTTGTGCAAGGAATCGGCGACCACTGGCATCTCACCAGGCGCAGTCGGCGGAAGCATACGAGGGGTATACGAGGGAGGTTCCGGCTTCGGGGGCTCAGGCTTGGCCGCCCCCGAAGCCGGCGGCGGCCAAGCCTGAGCCCCCGAAGCCGGAACCTCCCAAGCCGGAACCTCCCAAGCCTGCGAAGGTCGAGCCGCCGAAACCGGAACCGCCCAAGCCCGCCAAGGTCGAGCCCCCGAAGCCGGAACCCCCGAAGCCGGAACCGCCGAAGCCGGAACCGCCGCGGCCGCAGGTCGCTGCCGTCGAGCCCGCGCGCCCGCAGCATAAGCCGAAGCCGAAGCCGGAGCCGCCCAAGCCAGTCAAGGCGGAGCCCGCGAAGCCCGAGCCCCCGAAGCCGGAACCTCCCAAGCCGGTGAAGGCTGAGCAGCCAAAGCCCGAACCGCCGAAGCCCCAGGTCGCGGCCAAGCCGGAGCCGAAGAAGGAGGCGAAGCCCGAACCCAAGCGCGAGGCCAAGCCCGAACCCAAGCCCGATCCCAAGGCGACGGCCAAGGCCGAGCCGAAGAAGGAGGCCAAGCCGGCGCCGGAGTTCGACGTCAACGCCATCCTGAACAATCTGCGGCCGACGCCGACCGCAAGCCGGGCGGAGCAGCGGCCGGCACCGGCGGCCCAGCCGCGGACCCAGGTCGCC
The DNA here is from genome assembly GCA_006738865.1 of Allostella sp. ATCC 35155. Taxonomy (GTDB): domain Bacteria; phylum Pseudomonadota; class Alphaproteobacteria; order ATCC43930; family Allostellaceae; genus Allostella. The sequence goes on along the minus strand of AP019701.1, from coordinate 4,760,650 downwards.
GCGGCCGCGCCGGCGGCGGCCCCGGCACTGGCCCGGACCCTGACCTCGAGCGAGATGGACGGGGTGCGCCAGCAGATCGAACGCTGCTGGAGCTTCGTCGGCGGCGGCAAGGAGGTGCAGAACATCGTGGTCGAGATCCGGGTCCAGATGAATCCGGACGCGACGGTGCGCGAGGCACGCATCCTCGACACCGGCCGCGGCCAGTCGGATCCGATGTTCCGCTCCGTCGCGGAGAGCGCCCGGCGCGCGATCCTGAACCCCGAATGCAGCCCGCTGCGCCTGCCGCGGGACAAGTACGACCTCTGGAAGTCGTTCACCTTCATCTTCAGTCCGAGGGACTTCGGCACATGACGCACGCCGCAATCGCTGTCCGCCCGCTGTCGTCGCTGTTGCGCGCCTTCTGTCTCGCCCTCCTCGCGGTGGCGATGCTCGCGGGGCCCGCGCGCGAGGCGTCGGCCGAACTGCGGATCGACATCACGCGGGGTCGGGTCCAGCCGCTGCCGATCGCCATTCCGCGCTTCGCGGGTACCGGGCCGGAGGCGGCGACGGGCGGCGAGATCGCCCGCGTCATCGCCGCCGACCTCGAACGATCGGGCTTCTTCAAGCCGCTCGACCAGCGCGCCTTCCTGCAGGATCCGCAGGCGCTGCGGGGTACGCCGCGCTTCCAGGACTGGCGGGTCATCAGCGCCCAGGCCCTGGTGACGGGGGCGGTGGAGCGTCTCGGCGACGGCCGGCTCAAGGTCGAGTTCCGCCTGTGGGACGTCTTCGCCGAGCAGCAGATGACCGGCCTCGCCTATTTCACGCAGCCGGCCAACTGGCGGCGCATCGCCCACATCGTCGCGGACGCGATCTACAAGCGGATCACCGGCGAGGAAGGCTATTTCGACACGCGAATCGTCTATGTCGCGGAGTCGGGGCCGGCCAACCAGCGCATGAAGCGGCTCGCCATCATGGATCAGGACGGCTTCAACCACCGTTTCCTGACCGACGGCAGCAGCCTCGTCATGACGCCGCGCTTCTCGCCGACCGCGCAGGAGATCACCTACATGACCTTCGGGGAACGCCGGCCCAAGGTCTACGTCCTCAACATCGACACCGGCCGCCGCGAGGCGATCGGCGACTTTCCCGGCATGACCTTTGCCCCGCGCTTCTCGCCCGACGGCAACAAGGTGATCATGAGCATGTCCTCGGACGGCAATACCGAGATCTACACGATGGACCTGCGCAGCCGCGCCATCCAGCGGCTGACCAACAATCCCGCCATCGACACCTCGCCGAGCTATTCGCCGACCGGCCGGGAGATCGTCTTCAACTCGGACCGCGGCGGGGCGCAGCAGCTCTATGTGATGGGGGCCGACGGGTCGGGGGTGCGTCGCATCAGCTTCGGCTCCGGCCGCTATGCGACGCCGGCATGGTCGCCGCGGGGCGACCTCATCGCCTTCACCAAGATGGAGGGCGGGAAGTTCTCGATCGGCGTCATGCGGCCGGACGGCTCGGGCGAACGCATCATCACGGACGGGTTCCTGGTCGAGAGCCCGACCTGGGCCCCCAACGGTCGGGTGCTGATGTTCTTCCGCCAGCAGTCGACCGATCGTGGCGGCCGCGGCGGCGGCTCGCGGCTCTTCTCCATCGACATATCGGGCTTCAACGAGCGGGAGGTCCTGACGCCGCAGGACGCCTCGGACCCCGCCTGGTCACCCTTGATTCCTTGACGGGAGCCAGATATCGTGGCCGGCAGCAGGAAGACCGCGATTTATTGTGAGCCCGGGTGCGATTCCGCCCCGGGCCCCACGTGCACGGCCGCTGCGGATCACCACACATCCCGACCAACCCCGAGCACATGCCGAAGGAGAAACAGCGCATGCGCATGAAGTTCCTGAGCCTGGCCGCCGCCGTCCTGCTGGTGGCAGCCTGCGAGAGCACGCCCGAGACGGCGACATCGGCCGACGGCACCGCCGGATCGGCCACGTCGGGCGTCGACTCCGCCGGCCTCGGCACCGGGGCTGGCGTATCCTCGCAGGGGCTCGGCGCCGGCGATGCCGCCCCCGGCTCGCAGCGCGACCTCGAAGTCAATGTCGGCGATCGGGTGTTCTTCGACACCGACCGGTCCGATCTCAGCGGCGAGGCGCGGGAGACGGTTGCCCGCCAGGCGGAGTGGCTGCGGCGCTATCCGAACACGCGCATCGTGATCGAGGGCCATGCCGACGAGCGCGGCACCCGCGAATACAACCTCGCGCTGGCCGAACGCCGCGCGGTGGCGGTGCGCAACTACATGGTGGCGCTGGGCATTCCGGCGGCCCGCGTCTCGACGACCAGCTACGGCAAGGAACGGCCGGCCGTGGTGGGTTCGAACGATGCGGCCTATGCCCAGAACCGCCGGGCGGTGACCGTCGTCAACTGACGGCGGCTCCGAGATGGAACCCGGGCCGGTCGGCCGCGCGTTTGTCCGCGCATGGTCGCCGGTCCGGCGGCTCCGAAAGCGAACGACAGGGAAGAGGAGGGCGACGATGTCGCGTCAAGCGATTGCCGCGCTGCTGGTTTCGACGATGCTGGGCGGTGCCGCGGCAGCCCAGCAGTACGGCGCACCCCAGTACGGACAGCCCTCGCCCTATGGCCAGACCCAGTATGGCCAGGGGCAGTACGCGCCGTCCGGCCCGGCACTTGCGCAGCAGGAGACGCGCATCAATCAGCTGGAGGAGCAGATCCGCCAGCTCACCGGCCGGGTCGAGGAACTGACGCACGAGATCCGGCAGACGCGCCAGCAGATGGAGCGGGCGCAGCGCGACACCGACTTCCGCCTGTCCGAGATCGAGCGGGGCGCGGCGCGGCCGGCCGCCGCGGCCGAGGCGCGGCCCGAGCCGGCGCGCCCGGAACAGACCCGGCCGGAACCGAGCCGGGCCGAAGCTGCCCGCCCCGCCGCGCCTCCGACGCCGCTGCCGGCTTCGGGCGAGGCGCCGCCACCGGGCCAGGCACGCGTCATCGCGCCGCCCGGACCCGGCACCACCACCCCGCGACCGGGTGCGGCCCCGGCTGCACCGCGCGCGCCGGAACAGACCGCTGCCGCGCCGCGCGCACCGCAGCCCGGGGGCACCCTGCCGGCCGGTGCGCCGCAGCAGCAGTACGACCAGGCCTTCGCATTGCTCGCCCGGGCCGACTATGACGGCGCCGAGCGTGCCCTCAAGTCGTTCCTGCGCCAGCATCCGGGCGACGGGTTGGCGGGCAACGCGCAGTACTGGCTGGGCGAGACTTACTATGTCCGCCAGGACTACCAGAACGCGGCGATCGCCTTCGGCGAGGGCTACCAGCGCTATCCCAAGAATGCGAAGGCGCCGGACAATCTGCTGAAGCTCGGCATGTCCCTCGCGCACATGAACAAGAAGCCGGAGGCCTGCGCCGCCCTCGGGCGGCTGGAGCAGTCCGGCGACGCCCCGGCCAACATCAAGGAGCGCGGCCGGCGCGAACGCCAGCGCATCGGCTGCTGACGTCCTGCCGTGGCTCTCCCGAAGGGCGCCATCGCCGCCGCGGAGTTCGCGGCGGCGATGGCGCCCTTCGCGCCGTTCGAACCGCGGCCGCGGCTGGCCGTCGCCGTGTCCGGCGGGCGGGACAGCATGGCGCTGGCGCTTCTCGCGGCCGAATGGGCCGCCCGTCGTGACGGAACGGTTCTGGCGCTGACCGTCGATCACGGGCTGCGGCCGGAGTCCGCGGCGGAGGCGACCGAGGTCGGGCGCCGGCTGGCGCGGTGCGGCATCGCCCATCGGGTGCTTCGCTACGACGGACCGCGTCCGCAGAGTGCCATCCAGGCGGCGGCGCGCGAAATCCGCTACGGCCTGCTCGGCCGGGCGTGCCGCGCGGAAGGCATTCTCCACCTCCTCCTGGCACACCACCGGGAGGACCAAGCGGAGACCATTGCGATCCGCGGCGAACGCGCGAGCGGGCGGGATGGTCTCGTCGGCATGTCGCCCCGACGCGAGACGGCCGGCCCGCGCCTGCTGCGGCCGCTCCTCGGGCTGGCACGGCACCGCCTGACGGCGACCCTGGTCACGCGCGGCCAGCGGTGGGTCGACGATCCCAGCAACGCCGACCCCCGCTTTCGCCGTGCCGTCCTGCGCCGCGAGGGCCTGGACTGCGCGCGCATCCTGGCCGGCTGGTCCGGCCTTGCCGCCGACCGCGCGGCGGCCGAACGCGCGGCGGCGGCCGCGGCGGCAGATGCGCTCTGGGTCGGTCCGGAGGGCTATGTCCTGGTCGACCCCGTCGTCCTGGAGCGGCAAGCGATCGACATCGGACGCCGTCTGGTCGAGGCGCTGGTCCGCTGCGTCGGCACCGGCGACGGGCACGGGCCGCGGGGCGCCGCCGTCGAGCGGCTCGTCGGGACGCTGCGCCGGGCCGGCACGCGCCGCCGGCCTGCGGCCGCGACGCTCGGCGGGTGCCGGATCCTGCCCTGGCGCGGCCGGATCCTCGTGTGTCGCGAGCCGGCTGCGGTTCTGGACGAGGTCGCGCTGTGCGGTCCGGGGTCGATTGCGGGAATGGTTCTCTGGGACGGACGTTTCATGGTGGCGCCGTCCGCGGCGGTGCCGCCATCCTGGCGGGTGCGCGCGCTGGGGCGCCACCGGCCCGAGGGAGCGCGCCTCGGAGATGTGCCCGGAGCGGTGCGTCCCACCTTGCCGGCGATCTGGTGCGGCGACGAACTCCTGGCCCTGCCCACCGCCGGATGGCGGGCGCGAGCGGAGGTGCCGCAGGTCGAAGCATGGTTCGCGCCGGCCCGCGCGCTTGCAGCAGGGCCGTATGCGGTTGTTTAATGCCGGGGTCGCATTATTTGTGGGTGGGGCCGGCGCACGCACAGCCGGTCCCGGTTTGGATCGGGGTCTTCGGCGGTACGGCCGCAGTCGCTCCGGATGCGGAGGGGAAGGGCCCCGAACGTGAACAATTTCGGCAAGAATCTCGCTCTCTGGGTCATCATCGGGCTGTTGCTCGTGGCGCTGTTCAACCTCTTCCAGGGGTCGACGACGCGTGGCCCGCAGTCGAGCCTCGCCTACTCCGATTTCCTCGGTGAGGTCACGAACGGGCGGGTGGCCGATGTCACCATCCAGGCGGCGGGCGGCGGCGGCAGCACCATCACCGGGCATTTCAGCGACGGTCGCGCCTTCACGACCTATGCGCCGCGCGACTCCAACCTCGTCTCCAAGCTGACGCAGCACAATGTCCGCGTGGCTGCCTCGCCGGAGGATTCGGGCTCGCCCTCGCTGCTCTACATCCTGATCCAGTGGTTCCCGATGCTGCTGCTGATCGGCGTGTGGATATTCTTCATGCGCCAGATGCAGTCCGGCGGCGGCCGTGCCATGGGCTTCGGCAAGTCGCGCGCACGCCTGCTGACCGAAAAGGTCGGGCGCGTGACGTTCGACGACGTCGCCGGCATCGACGAGGCCAAGCAGGAGCTGGAGGAGATCGTCGAGTATCTGCGCGACCCGCAGAAGTTCCAGCGGCTCGGCGGCCGCATTCCCAAGGGCGTGCTGCTCGTCGGTCCGCCCGGCACCGGCAAGACCCTGCTGGCGCGTGCGATCGCCGGCGAGGCCAACGTGCCGTTCTTCACCATCTCCGGCTCGGACTTCGTCGAGATGTTCGTCGGCGTCGGCGCCAGCCGGGTCCGCGACATGTTCGAACAGGGCAAGAAGAACGCGCCCTGCATCATCTTCATCGACGAGATCGACGCCGTCGGCCGCCATCGTGGCGCGGGCCTGGGCGGCGGCAACGACGAGCGCGAGCAGACCCTCAACCAGCTCCTGGTCGAGATGGACGGGTTCGAGGCCAACGAGGGCGTGATCCTGATCGCCGCGACCAACCGCCCCGACGTGCTCGACCCGGCGCTGCTGCGTCCCGGCCGCTTCGACCGCCAGGTGGTGGTGCCGAATCCCGATGTCACCGGGCGCGAGAAGATCCTGCGTGTCCACATGCGCAAGGTGCCGCTGGCGCCGGACGTCGATGCCCGGATCATTGCCCGCGGCACGCCCGGCTTCTCGGGCGCCGACCTCGCCAACCTCGTCAACGAGGCGGCGTTGCTGGCCGCACGCAAGGGCAAGCGCGTCGTCACCATGACCGAGTTCGAGCAGGCCAAGGACAAGGTGCTGATGGGCGCCGAGCGCCGCTCGATGGTCATGACCGAGAAGGAGAAGGAGACCACGGCCTATCACGAGGCCGGGCACGCCCTGGTGGCGCTCAAGGTTCCCGGACACGATCCGCTGCACAAGGTGACGATCATCCCGCGCGGTCGCGCGCTGGGCGTCACGATGAGCCTGCCCGAGAAGGACCGCTACGGCTATGCGCTGATGGAGCTGAAGGCCCGGATCGCGATGATGTTCGGCGGCCGCGTCGCCGAAGAGCTGATCTACGGGCCGCAGAACGTGACCACCGGCGCTTCCGACGACATCCGTCAGGCGACCAACCTCGCCCGGCGCATGGTCACCGAGTTCGGCTTCAGCGACAAGCTGGGTCCCCTGCGCTATTCGGAGAACGAGGACGAGGTCTTCCTCGGGCATTCGGTGACGCAGCGCAAGAACATCTCGGACGCCACGGCGCGGGTGATCGACGAGGAGATCCGCCACTTCGTCGAGGGCGGCGAGAGTGAAGCCCGACGCATCCTGAGCGAGAACATCGACGACCTGCATGCGATCGCCAAGGGCCTGCTCGAGTATGAGACGCTGAGCGGGGACGAGATCCGTCAGCTTCTCGCCGGTCAGCCGATCGTGCGGCCGCCGACCACCGACGACCAGCCCAAGCCTCCGCCGCGGCGCCCGGGCTCCGTCCCCAACACGGGCCGCATGGAGCCGCCGGGCATGGCGCCGGAGCCGCAGCCGGGCGCCTGAGCCCGACGTCAGTCCCGCGGGTCGACGGGGTCGGATCGACCCTGGGTGCGATGCATGGATGACCTCGATCAGCTCCTGCCGTCCGGGATCGGGCGGCAGGAGTTCTATCTTCGGCCGCTCGCGATCGAAACGGGATCCGCCGGCCAGGCGCTGACCGCCGCAGGGATGGCGCGGCCGCTCGCCGGCGGCCCGGCCGTCTTCGCCGCCGTCGAGGTCTCGGTCCGGCAGGCGGCAGGCATCGCGGCCGTCACGCTGCCGGTCGCTGTGGTCAGGGATTGGATCGCCCGCCGTCCGGGGCCGGGCGCCGTCCTCTCGGCCCGGCTTGATGCCATCGCCGCGCCGCGCCCGCCGGTGCTCGGCATTGCCGGGCCTGCCGTCATGGGCATCGTCAACGTGACGCCGGACAGCTTCTCCGACGGCGGCGACCATCTCGATCCTGCGCGCGCCGTGGATTCCGGGCTGGCGATGATGGCGGCAGGGGCGGCGTTCGTCGATGTCGGGGGCGAATCGACCCGGCCGGGCGCCGCGCCGGTGTCCGAAGGCGAGGAACTGCGGCGTGTCCTGCCGGTGGTGGAACGGCTGGCGGCGGCCGGCGCGCGGGTGTCGATCGACACCCGCCGGGCGCGGGTCATGCGCGAGGCGGTCGCCGCCGGTGCCGTGCTCGTCAACGACGTGACCGCCCTGGCCGGCGATATCGAGGCACCGGCGACGGTGGCCGCCGCGGGCGTGCCGGCGGTGCTCATGCACATGCAGGGCGAGCCGCAGACGATGCAGCAGTCACCCCGCTACGATTCGGTCCTGCACGACATCCATGACTATCTTGCCGGCCGACTGGAGCGGCTGACGGCGGCGGGACTGCCGCTCGACCGCCTGATCGTCGATCCCGGCATCGGCTTCGGCAAGACACTGCAACACAATCTCGCCATCCTGGGCGGACTCGGGGTCTTTCTGGGGTTCGGTGTGCCGCTGCTCGTCGGGCTGTCGCGCAAGGGCTTCATCGGCCGTCTCGGCGGCGGCGCGCTGCCGCGCGAGCGGCTGGGCGGTTCGCTGGCCGGGGCCCTGTGGGCGCTCGCCCGCGGCGCGTCGATCCTGCGGGTGCATGATGTCGGGGAGACGGTGCAGGCGCTCGCCCTGTGGCAGGCGATGGCCGAGGAGGAGGGAGCATGAGCCGGTCTGCAGACGAGCCCGCTGCCGCCGAGCCTGTCGCCGCCGACGAGCCCGAACGGACCTCCGCGCTGCTGGCCCGCATGGCGCGCGAGATGCCGGCCGAGCGCATGCCGCTGCGGGACTTCGTGGAGGCGCTGGGCGACCGCGGCTTCGCCATCATCCTGCTGGTGCTGGCGATCCCAAACTCGCTGCCGATTCCCAGTCCGCCGGGCTTCTCGACCGTGTTCGGCGTGCCGCTCGCCTTCTTTTCCGTCCAGATGATGCTGGGCCGCCCGCGTCCGTGGCTGCCGGAGCGGCTGTTGCGCCGTACCGTCGGGCGCGCGGAGTTCCGGACCCTCGTGGCCCGCATCCTCCCCTGGCTCGAGCGGCTGGAACGCTGGTGCCGGCCGCGTGGCCGGTCGCTGACCGGCCCGATCGCCGAACGGCTGCTCGGCGGCGTCTATCTGCTGCTGTCGATCGTCCTGGCCCTGCCGATCCCCGGCGGAAACTTCCCCCCGGGCCTCGCCATGACCGTGATGGCCCTCGGCCTGCTCGAGAAGGATGGCCGCATGGTCGGGATCGGCCTCGGCATCGCGGCGGCGGCGATCGCCATCGTGGTGACGATCGCCGTGCTCTCGTTTCGACTGCTGGTCGGGCTGTTCGAGCACTACATCCTGTAGCCACCCGGCCCGCAGCAGCCGCGCCGGCTCAGGACGCCTTGTGCTGCGCCTGCTCGGAGGGAGTATTCGCCGGCGCCGGGTTGACCGGGCGCGAGGCCACGGTATCCGACGGTGGGATCTCCTCCGGCTTGTCCTCGTCCTTCATGCCGTGCTTGAAGTTCTTGATCCCCTTGGCGACGTCGCCCATCACCCGCGGCAGCTTGCCGGCGCCGAAGACGATCAGGATCACGGCCAGAACGATCAGCCAGTGCCAGATGCTGAAGCTACCCATCACTCTCTCCCAGATTCGGTTCTGGCCGCCGGCCCCCTCCCGACACCCGACCGCCCACCTATAGCCGTCGTCGGACCGGCAATCCACCCACGGACATGCCGGCCCTCGCCGTCTTTTCCATCCGGCTGTTATATACCGGACGGCGATCCTGGGCGAGTCCGGCCCGGACGGAGGCTGGAGAGGAGGGGGCGCGCCGATGGCACGCAGGCTGTTCGGGACCGATGGTATCCGCGGCAAGGCGAACGAGGCGCCGATGACCGCGGACCTGGCGCTGCGGGTGGCCATGGCTGCCGCGGCTCAGTTCCGGCGCGGTGAGCACCGGCACCGCGTCGTCATCGGCAAGGATACGCGCCTGTCGGGCTACATGCTGGAGCCCGCCATGACCGCCGGCTTCGTGTCCATGGGCATGGACGTGGTCCTGGTCGGGCCGATGCCGACGCCGGCGGTCGCCATGCTGACGCGCAGTCTGCGCGCCGACCTCGGCGTGGTCATCTCGGCCTCGCACAATGCCTACCAGGACAACGGCATCAAGCTGTTCGGGCCGGACGGCTACAAGCTGTCCGACGCCGTCGAACAGGCGATCGAGGCGCAGGTGCTGGGCGAGGCGCCGTTCGGCATGGCGCCCGCCGGCCCGCGCCAGCTCGGCCGCGCCCGGCGCCTCGACGATGCCGGCGGGCGCTACATCGAGGCGGTCAAGGCCGGCTTTCCCAAGGGGCGCCGGCTCGACGGGCTCAAGATCGTCGTCGACTGCGCCAATGGTGCGGCCTATCGCGTCGCCCCGACCGTGCTCTACGAGCTGGGGGCGGAGGTGGTGCCGCTGGCCGTCGCCCCGGACGGCTTCAACATCAATGCCGGCTGCGGCGCGACCCATCCCGAGGCGATGTGCGAGGCGGTGGTCGCGCACGGCGCCCAGCTCGGTATCGCGCTCGACGGCGACGCCGACCGCGTCATCCTGGCCGACGAGCATGGAGCCGTCATCGACGGCGACCAGCTGCTCGCCCTCATCGGCTCGCAATGGTCCCAGGCCGGTCGCCTTGCCGGCGGCGTGGTGGTGGCGACGGTCATGTCGAATCTGGGCTTGGAGCGCTTCCTTGCCGGCCGCGGCATCGGCCTCGTCCGCACCTCCGTGGGCGACCGCTACGTCGTGGAGGAAATGCATCGCCGGGGCGCCAACGTCGGCGGCGAGCCCTCGGGCCATATCGTGCTCGGCGACCTCGCCACCACGGGCGACGGGCTGGTCGCCGCCCTGCAGCTGCTGGCATGCCTCGTCGAGCAAGACCAGCCGGCGAGCCGCGTCGCGCGCCTGTTCGACCCCGTGCCGCAGCGGCTGAAGAGCATACGGACGGGACCGGGCGACTTCCTGGCGGAAGCGGCGGTGGCTGCGGCCATCCGCGATAGCGAGCGCCGACTCGGGCGCCAGGGACGAATGCTCGTGCGGCGATCGGGCACGGAGCCGGTGATCCGGGTGATGGCCGAGGGCGACGATGCCGCGATCGTCGACGCCGCGGTCGATGCGGTCATCGACGCCATCCGGCACGCGGACGGCGAGAGGGCAGCCTGATGCGGGGACGTGTGCTGATCGTCGCCGGCTCGGATTCCGGCGGCGGGGCGGGGATCCAGGCCGACATCAAGACCGTGACCGCGCTCGGCGGCTTCGCGATGACGGCGATCACCGCGCTGACGGCGCAGAACACGCTCGGCGTCCACGGGGTCCTGCCGATCGCCCCCGACTTCATCGCCCGCCAGATGGAAGTGGTGCTGGACGATCTCGGGGCCGACGCCGTCAAGACCGGCATGCTGCACGACAGCGCGGTCATCCGGACCGTGGCGGACATGCTGGCGGCGAAGGCGCCGGACGTCCCCCTGGTCTGCGATCCGGTGATGATCGCCAAGGGTGGCCACGCGCTGCTCGTCGAGAGCGCGGTGGATGCGCTGCGGACGCTGCTGCTGCCGCGGGCGGCGGTGCTGACGCCGAACCTTCCCGAAGCCGAGACCTTGCTCGGCAGGCCGATCGGGGATCTGTCGGCGATGGAAGAGGCCGCGGTCGCGCTGCGGCGACTCGGGCCGGCCGCCGTCCTGCTCAAGGGCGGCCATGGCGCAGGGGAGGAGGTCGTGGATGTGCTGGCCGATGCGCACGGCGTCCATCGCTTCCGGTCGCAGCGGATCGCCACCCGCCACACCCATGGCACCGGCTGCACGCTGGCATCGGCGATCGCGACCGGTATCGCCCAGGGGATGGAACTGGCCGCAGCCGTCGGACGGGCCCGCGACTATGTCCAGGAGGCCATCCGGCGGGCGCCGGGCTATGGCGCCGGCCACGGGCCGCTCGACCACGGATACACGATGCGGGCGCCGGGCAGTTGATCCGGCCTTCCGCGGTCACCATGATCGGAGTCCATCCGGAGCAGGAGGTACCAGGGCATGAACGGGACAATCGCCGCGGCGGCGGCAGCGATCGCTCTGGCCGCCGCGCCGGCCCAGGCGGCCTATGTCGAGATCTGGAATCTCATGACTGCCAACCCGTACGGGTCGCAGATCGTGGTCGAGGATATTCGCTATGCCGACGGCGGCGTCGATGCGCCCTCGCGGCCGGTGGGCCAGACGCTGCGGGTCGGCGACGGCACGGTCGTCAGCTTCGTGCTGGTTGCACAGGGCCCCACGGGTGGACTGGCGTTCGCCCTGCAGTGCAGCGCCGAACCGACCTTCGCCCGGGTCGAGATCGAGAATCCCTGGACGGTGACGGCGAGCGGCGGCTGCCAGGTCGTCCGGCGGGGCAGCCTGGTGTCCGGCAACATGATCCAGTGGGAGTGAATCAGACGATCGAGGCTGCCATCGCCGGGTGTTCCTCGATCAGCCCGGCGAGGATCTCCAGTCCGCGCGCCAGTTCGTCGCGTCCGGCGGCCGCGCCGTAGCAGATCCGCACGGCGTCGGGTGCGGCCTGGCGGGTCACCGCGAAGGCGGTCGGCGGCGTGACCGCGACGCCCCGCCGGCGCGCCTCGGCGACGAATTCGTCGGCGCGCCAGCGATCGGGCAGCGTCAGCCAGGCATGGTAGCTGACCGCGCCGCCGGGCGCCCGTCCGCCGGGCAGCGCTGCCTCGACCATGCGCTGGCGGGCCGCGGCTTCCGCCCGCCGCTCCCGCACCATGCGCTCGGCGGTGCCGTCGCCGATCCAGTCGCTGGCGATGGCCGCTGCAATCGGGCTCGCCATCCAGGAGGTGGCGCGGATCGCCTGGGTCACCCGCTCCAGCCGGGCCGGCCGTGCGGCGACATAGCCGATGCGCTGCCCGGCTGCGATGCTCTTCGACAGGCTGGTGAGGAACAGCCCTTCACAGATCCCGAGCGCCCCGATCGGCGGCGGTGCATCCGGCGTCAGGAAGCCGTAGCAATCGTCCTCCACGACGGGAATCTCGTGGCTTGACGCCAGTTCGGCGATCGCCCTCCGGCGGCTCTCCGGCATCACGATGGCCGTCGGATTGTGCAGGGTCGGCATGCAGTAGAGCGCCTTGGCGTTGGTCGTGCGCAGGGCGGCGGCCAGCGCCTCGGGAACGACGCCCTCCTCGTCGATGGCGACGCCGACCAGCTTGAGGCCGAGCAGCGCGGCCGCGGCCTTGACGCCCGGATAGGTCAGGCTCTCGACCAGCACCGTATCGCCGGAGGCGGCGACGGCGGCCATGCAGGCGACGATCCCGTGCTGGCCGCCCGCCGTCACCGCCACGTCGTCCGGTTCCACCGCGAGGCCGCTGCGGCCGATCCAGCGTGCCCCGGCGGCCCGGTCGGACGGCCGTCCGGCGTGGGGATGATAGGGCAGCAGGGCGGCGAGGTCGCCGCGCCCGGCCAGCCGGCCGAGTGCGGCGGCCAGCTCCGCCTCGTGCCCCGGGATCACCGGGAAATTGAGGCTGAGGTCGATCAGCGCCGGCTGCGAGGAGGCGTCGGCCGGCGAGTAGGAGATGCCGACGTCGGCCGGTGCGGCGCCGCGGACGTAGGTGCCGCGGCCGACCTCGCCCGCGATCAGGCCGCGTCGTTCCGCCTCGGCATAGGCCCGGGTGACGGTCCCGACCGTCAGCCCGAGGCGCCAGGCGAGGTCGCGGTGGGTCGGCAGCCGGGTTCCGGGCCGCATCCGGCCGCTCCGGACATCCTCCGCCAGGGCGTCGGCGATCGCGCGGTACTTCGGGCCCGGCCGGTGAGCGAGTTCGGGAAGCCATATTGTCATGGAAACAATACATACATTGACGCAGAAATTCTGGTCAATACTTTCCCATTGTCGCAACCGAGAAGGCTGTTGCGGCATAGGAGTGATGCAATGTCCGCAGACAATATCGAATTCGCCCGGACGTTCCCCGCGCCACGGGGTGGTTCGGGCCGGCCCCCCTTGTGGTGGCGCTTCTGTTCCCTGCTGCTGCGGTGGCAGGATCGCGCCCGCGAGCGCCAGTTGCTCCAGAGCCTCGATCCGCGGATGCTCCGGGACATGGGCATGACGCCGGACGATGTGTCGCGCGAGCTGGGGAAGCTCCAATGGCGGCGCTAGCGGGGCAGGACGGCGAGACGGGAGAGGGAAGGATGATCGTTCCGATCTATCAGGTCGATGCTTTCGCCGAGCGGATCTTCGACGGCAATCCGGCGGCCGTCTGCCCGCTCGAATCCTGGCTGTCCGAACGGCACATGCAGTTCGTCGCGGCCGAGAACAACCTGTCCGAAACCGCGTTCTTCGTGCCGGAAGGCGACGGCTTTCGCCTGCGCTGGTTCACGCCGGAGGTGGAGGTCGATCTCTGCGGGCATGCGACGCTGGCGACGGCTGCCGTCCTCTGGCGGGAGCTGGGCTACGACGAGCCCGAGATTCGCTTTCACACCATGAAGGCCGGCACCCTGACGGTGACCCGGGACGGCGACTGGATCGCCCTCGACTTCCCGGCCCGCCCCCCGGCACCGGTTGCGGCGCCGGCCGAACTCGCCCGGGCCCTGGGGGCCGAGCCGACGACGGTGCTGGCCGCGCGGGACTATGTCGCGGTCTTCGAGAGCGCCGAGGCCGTCCGTGCACTCGCACCGGACATGGCCGCGCTGGCGGCGCTCGACCGTTTCGCGGTGATCGCGACGGCACCCGGCGCCGACTGCGATTTCGTCTCGCGCTTCTTCGCGCCGGCCAAGGGCATACCGGAGGATCCGGTCACCGGCTCGGCGCACTGCACGCTCATCCCCTACTGGGGTGAACGTCTGGGCCGGACGGAAATGCAGGCACGCCAGCTGTCGCGCCGCGGCGGTCGCATCCGCTGCACGCACCGCGGCGACCGCGTCACCATCGCCGGGCAGGCGGTGCTCTACATGAAGGGCGAGCTGTTCCTCTGATACCAAACCCGGTGGATGCGGAATGACCCGTCATTGATGCCGTTGCGTCCCTCGACTTCGCTCGGGATGAGAGGAATTCTTTAACCCGAACAAAGGCGTACCTCATCCCGAGCGAAGTCGAGGGACGCACGGTCGCTCGCCGGCGCCATGAGCCATGGCTCTTCGGAATCGGTAGATTCCCCGGGCGCCGGCCTATTTGCAGGCCTTGTATTCCTTCGCCCGCGCCTTGCCCTGAGCATCCAGCCACTGGTTGAGCGCCTGCTCGTTCGGCAGGGCCACGACTTCGGTGAACCGCGCATAGCGGTGGGCGCAGTAGGCGGGATGGCCGTACTGTCCGGCGACGGCCATCTCCTCGTTCGCGAGGATGGTGCGATAGCGGTCGAACAGGCGCGGCGCGCTGCCCCTCTCGTAGCGGGCGAGGAAGCGGCCATGCTCGTCCTGCGTCGTCAGCAGGCGCCGATGGTGCTTCCGGCTGAACGTCGCATACTGGTCGAGCAGGTTTTTGCCCTTCTCGGCCTTCCACTGGCAGGTCAGGCCGGTCACCGACATCTCGGTCTGGAGGCGGACCAGCAGATCGTTGCGCCGGTCCCGGTCGTTGAGACAGGCCTTGGCCGGCAGATCCTTGGTATCGACGGAAGGGATCGCCTTGATCGGCGGCGCCGGCGGCGGAACCGGCGCCGGCGGCACCAGTGCGGCGGTCTGCGGACCCGGAACGCTCGTGGGTCCGGTCGAACTGTCGAGGCTAATGCACCCTGTCGCGACCATCGCGGCCGCGAGGCAGAGCCAGCGGTTCATAGGCAACATGCTGCCGGCCTTCGGGGGGAATCGTCGATGCCCATTGATACCGGAAGGGCGTCGGCATGTCGACCGGCGCCCCGAGCCCGGTTTATCCCGAACGGGCCGGTGTGCCGGCCGGCCGCGTCAGCCACATCACCGCGGACAGGGCCGCGAACAGCAGCATATGGAAGAGACAGAGAGCCAACCCGACGAGGTCATTTGCGACCAGGCCGATGCGAAACCGCGTGCGCGTCTCGAACACGAAACAGACGGCGAACGTCGGGACGATGAAGAGGGTGCCGTACTTGGCCGCCCGCTCACCTGCCGATAGGGGCTGACAGGCTGGAGCAGGGTCGTGCCGAAGAGCGATGCCGCCAGCGCCACGCCCGGTCTCGCCATAGCCGCTGCCGGACCGTGAAGAAACCGGCGGCGACGGCGGCGGGCGGCGGGACCGGAAGGTCGCCGCCGCCCCTGCCCGACCGCCTTCTGCCTAGATGATGATCGGCAGTTCGATGACCGGCGGCACGATGAACTCGTCGTAAAAGGTGAAGTGGGCGCCGGTCAGCTGGTCCGGTGCCACGTCGAGGACGATGAAGTTGCCGCCTCCGAGGTCGATCGCCGTGCCGCTGAAGAAGGGCATGGCCGCAGCCAGCGCTTCGGCATCGGTATCGATGCCGCTGCCATTGAGGTTTCGTGCGAGATGCATCACATCGTCGGCGAGCGAGAAGTCGGTGATGAAGTCCAGATCGCCGCTGCCGCTGCCGAACACGAAGACATCGTCCCCGGACCCGCCATAGAGCAGGTCGTTGCCGCTGCTGCCGACGAGGATGTCGTTGCCGGTGCCGCCGAAGACCTCGTCGGCCCCGGAGCCGCCGTTCATGGAGTCGTTGCCGCTGCCGCCGTTCATCGTATCGGCGCCCGCACCGCCCAGCATCGTGTCGTTGCCGACGCCGCCGAACATGTCGTCGTCGTCGAGGTCGCCGCTCATCCAGTCGTTGCCGACATCGCCGTACATCAGGTCGGCACCCTGGCCGCCATAGACGGTGTCGTCGCCGTCGCCGCCGCTGACATAGTCGTTGCCGATGTTGCCGTTGACGTGCCAGTCGTTGCCGGATTCACCGAAGACGCTGTCCGTGCCCTGGCCGCCGCGCGCGAAGTCGGCGCCAGCGCCGCCATAGACGAGGTCGTTCCCGGTATTGCCGTTGATCTCGTCGTCGCCGCCTTCGCCGTCCACCGTATCGTTGCTGTCACCGCCCAGCATGATGTCGTTGCCGTCGCCGCCGAACAGCTGGTCGAGGCCGGTGCCGACATTGCTGAGGTTGGTGCCGCCGAAGAGATAGTCGTTGCCCGGCCCGCCGAACATCGTGTCGTTGCCGGCGCTGCCGTTGACGAGGTCGTCGCCGTCGCCGCCCTCGGCGGAGTCCGCTCCGGGGCCGAGGTCGAGGGTGTCGTTGCCGGCGAGGCCGATGACCGTGTCGTTGCCGTCGAGGGCGAAATATTCGTCGCCGAACTCGGTGCCGGTGAAGAAGTCGGGGCCGCTGGTGCCGTTCGCCATGGTCGGGTCCTCCTGCTATCCCCGAGGCGCCAGAGGCGTCATCGTCGGGGGCTTGGGTTGGGCCGGCGTCCCACCGCCGGCATCTCCTCCGTACCGCCTCCGTCGCGCGACCCGTCGCACCGGTTCATCGCCGCATGGATCGCCTTGCCTCGGGTCAGAAGAATTGAAAGTCGCCGGCACCGAGATCGCCCGGCTGCAGCCCGAGCAACAGGATGCCCGTGCCGTCGCCGAGGTCGAGCAGCGTCCCGTCCTCGACCGCCGTCAGCCGGGCCAGGGCATCGGTCACCACCAGGATGCCGCCAAGCCCGCGATCGAGGGCGAGGACATCGTCCGAAGGCGAGAAGTCGCCGATCGTCTCGATTCCTTCGACGGACGAGAACGCGAACTGGTCGTCGCCGGCCCCGCCCAGGAGCCAGTCCGCACCCGCACCGCCGTCGAGCGTGTCGTCGCCATCCTCGCCGAGGAGGGTATCCTCGCCGTCCTCGCCCAGCAGAAGATCGTTTCCGGTGCCGCCGGCGAGGCTGTCGGCATCGTCGCCGCCCTCGAGGCGGTCCTCGCCGGTCGCGCCGGACAACAGATCGGCACCGGCGCCGCCGTAGAGGCTGTCCGCACCGGCGCCGCCGTTCAGCGTGTCCGCGCCGTCCTGCCCCTCCAGCCGGTCGTCGTCGCCGTCGCCGAACGCATGGTCGTCGCCGCTACCGCCGAGCAGGAGGTCGTTCCCGCCGCCGCCGAACAGGATGTCCCGATCCGGGCCGCCATAGAGCGAATCGGTCCCATTGTCTCCGTCGAGGAAGTCCTGGCCGGTCTCGCCATAGAGTGCGTCGTCGCCGCCACGGCCGAACAGGCCGTCGCTGCCGTCGCCGCCGAACAGCGTGTCCTGGTCGGCCCCGCCGTCGATCACGCCGTCGCTGCCCTCGCCGCCATACATGATGTCGTCGCCGGCCGCGCCGACGAGGTAGTCGGCGCCGAGATCCCCACTCACCGTATCGTCGCCGGACTGGCCGTTGACGAAATCGTCGCCGCCGCCGCCGAACACCATGTCGTCGCCGAGACCGCCGAGGACGGAGTCGATGCCGAGATTGCCGTTGACGTGCCAGTCGTCGCCGTTGCCGCCGATCACCGTGTCGTCGCCGCTGCCGCCGCGGACATAGTTGGCGCCGTCGCCGCCCTGGACCTGGTCGCTGCCGCCATTGCCGTTGAGGTCGTCGTCGCCCGGCCCGCCGTCGATGGTGTCGTCGCCGTCGCCGCCGAGCGCGAGGTCGTCGCCGTCGTCCCCATAGATGAGGTCGTCGCCGCTGCCGGTATTGTCGGTGTTGGTGCCGCCGAACAGCGAGTCCGCGCCCGGCCCGCCCCAGATGGTATCGCCACCGGCCGCGCCCAGGACGAAGTCGTCGCCGTCGCCGCCGTCCCCGAGGTCGGCGCCGGGCCCGAGATCGAGGACGTCGCCGCCGCCGAGGCCGAGGACGGTGTCGTCGCCGTCCAGTCCCGCGAATGCGTCCGCCCCGATCGAGTCCTCGAAGAAGTCGGGACCGCTGGTGCCTTCGGCCATCGCCCGTACCCCCTGGCTGCCCGCTACATCATCGGCTCGAACGGCCGATTCGCCACCAGGGATGGTGGGGTCGGCCCGGCCGGGAGGCAATCGAAACCTCCGGCGTGGATGGGGTCCGGCCCTGGTCAGCGACCGGCCTCCCGGCTATACCGCAGGGGAACGGCCCATGGCGGCAGACCCGGCGGAGGAACCCAGTATGCGCAAGCACAGGATCGCAGTCATTCCCGGCGACGGCATCGGCAAGGAAGTGGTGCCCGAGGGGCTGCGGGTGCTCGAGGCGGCGGGCCGCCGCTTCGGCTTTGCGGTCGAGGCGACCCATTTCGACTGGAGTTGCGAGCGCTACCACGAGACCGGCCGCTTCATGCCCGAGGACGGGCTGCAGCAGCTTTCGACCCATGATTCGATCTTCCTCGGCGCCGTCGGCTGGCCCGGCGTGCCCGATCACGTCTCGCTCTGGGGTCTGCTGATCCCGATCCGCCGGCACTTCGACCAGTACGTCAACCTGCGGCCGGTGCGGCTGATGAAGGGCGTCCAGTCACCGCTGCGCGGCCGCGAGCCGGGCGACATCGACTTCTACGTCGTACGCGAGAACTGCGAGGGCGAATATTCCGAGATCGGCGGCCGCCTCTATGCCGGCACCGATGCCGAGATGGCGGTGCAGGAGACCGTGTTCACCCGCCGCGGCGTCGACCGCATCCTGCGCTTCGCCTTCGACCTCGCGATGCAGCGCAAGAAGCACCTGACCTCGGCCACCAAGTCGAACGGCATCATCCACACGATGCCCTACTGGGACGAGCGGGTCGCCGAGATGGCCAAGCGCTATCCGGAGGTGAAGACCGACCAGTACCACATCGACATCCTGACGGCGCATTTCGTCCGCTATCCGGACCGTTTCGACGTCGTCGTCGGCTCGAACCTCTTCGGCGACATCCTGTCCGACCTCGGCCCGGCGGTGACCGGCTCGATCGGCATCGCGCCGTCCGGCAACATCAATCCCGACCGCGCGCATCCCTCGATGTTCGAGCCGGTGCACGGCTCGGCGCCGGACATTGCCGGCCAGGGCATCGCCAACCCGGTCGGGCAGATCTGGTCGGCGGCGATGATGCTGGAGCATCTGGGCGAGCCGGACGCGGCGGCGGCCATCGAGCAGGCGATCGAGACCGTCCTCTCCGAGGGCGGGCCGCGGACGCCGGACCTCGGCGGCCAGGCGAAGACGTCCGACGTCGGCGAGGCGATCGCGTCGGCGCTCGGCTGACCTGGTTCGAGACAGGAGGCGCGGCATGGCGCAGAGCATCGGCTTCATCGGGCTCGGCGCCATGGGCGCCGGGATGGCGGGCAACCTCGCCCGCACCAACCAGGCCGAGGGCGGGCAGGGCGTCGTCGGCTATGACGTCGCTCCGGCGGCGGTCGAGCGGCTGGTCGCCGCCGGCGGCCGCGGTGCGGCGTCGGCGGCGGAGGCGGCGGCCGGGGCCGAGCTGCTGATCCTCATGGTCGCGACCGACGCCCAGGCCGACGCGGTGCTGTTCGGCGAGGGCGCGGCGCTCGCCGCCCTGGCACCGGGCGCCACCGTCGTCCTGCATTCGACCGTCCCGCCGGCCTATGCCAAGGGGCTGGGCGACCGGCTGGCGGCGGCAGGCTTCGGGTTCGTCGATGCCCCGGTGACCGGCGGCAAGGCCCGCGCGGACAACGGCACGCTCACGGTCATGGCGTCGGGCAGCGACGCCGCCTTCGCTGCGGCCGAACCCGCCATCCAGCGCTATTCGGGGCGGATCTTCCGCGTCGGTACCGAGCCCGGCCAGGGCTCGACGATGAAGATGGCGCACCAGCTCCTGGCCGGTGTCCATATCGCGGCGGCAGCCGAGGCGCTGGCGCTGGCGACGCGGGCCGGCGTCGATCCCGCCCAGTTCTTCGAGGTGGTGACGGGCGGTGCCGCCCACTCCTGGATGTTCGAGAACCGTGGCGCGCGCATGGTGAAGGGCGACTTCACCCCGACCAGCGCCGTCGAGATCTTCGTCAAGGATCTCGGCATCGTCCTCGACGGCGGGCGCAACCTGCGCTTCCCGCTGCCGATCGCGGCGGCCGCGCACCAGCAGTTCCTCGCCGCCGCCGCGGCGGGCTTCGGCCGCATCGACGACAGCGCCGTCGTGAAGGTCTACGAGATGCTCGCCGGGATCTCGGTCGCGGAGGCTGCCGGCAAGGGCGGTCGCTCGTGACGCCGTCGCCGGGCCAAGCGCTGGAAGGGGTGCTCGCGGGTGCCGGGCTCGACCCGGCCGCCGCCGGCGCGGTGCGGCTCACCGGCGCCGATCCCGTCCTGCCGTCGGGCTTTCGGCTGGGTACGGCCGGCGCGGCCGCCCTCGGCGCGGTCGGCATCGCCGCCGATGCGTTGTGGCGACGGCGTGGGGGCAAGGCGCAGGCACTGGCGGTCGACCTGCGGGCAGCCGCCATGGCGCTGCGGACCGAGCGGCATGTCACCGTCGACGGCGCTCCGCCGGAGAGCCCCTGGAGTCCGATCTCCGGCTTCTACCAGGCGGGCTGCGGCCGCTGGATCCAGTTCCACTGCAATTTCCCGCATCACCGCGACGGCGTCCTGCGGCTGCTCGGCGCGGCGAACGACCGGGCGGATGTCGCGGCCAGGGTCGCCGGCTGGCAGGCGGCGGAGCTCGAGGAGCGTCTGGCCGAGGCGGGCATGTGCGCGGCCATGCTGCGCAGCCGTGCCGAGTGGCTGGACCACCCCCAGGGCCGAGCGGTCGCAGGCCTGCCCCTCGTCGAGATCACCCGCATCGGCGACGCGCCGCCGCAGCCGGTCGACCGTCGCCGCCCCGGCGCATCCCGCCCGCTCGCCGGCGTGCGCGTCCTCGATCTCAGCCGCGTCATCGCCGGCCCGGTCGCCGGCCGCACCTTGGCGGAGCATGGCGCCACGGTGATGCGCATCGGCGCGCCGCATCTGCCCTACGTCCCGCCGCTGCTGCTGGATACCGGCCACGGCAAGGTCAATGCGGAGGTCGACCTGTCGGCGCCCGACGGGCCGCAGCGGCTGGCTGCGCTCCTTGCCGAAGCCGACGTGATGGTCGAGGCCTATCGCCCGGCGACTCTGGCGCGGCGCGGCTTCGGGCCGGAGGACGTGGCCCGCATCCGGCCCGGCATCATCCATGTCTCGCTGTCGGCCTATGGCGGGGTCGGCCCGTGGGGCGGGCGGCGGGGCTTCGACACGCTGGTCCAGACCGCGTCGGGGCTGGCGGCGGAGGAATCGGGAGGCACCGGGACGCAGCCGCGGCACCTGCCGGCACAGGCGCTCGACTATGCGACCGCCTATCTCGCGGCTTTCGGTGCCATGGTCGCGCTCGCCCGACGCGCCGAGGAGGGTGGCAGCTGGCAGGTTCGGCTGTCGCTCGCGGCCACCGCCTGCTGGCTCGACGGCCTTGGCCGCGTCGACGATCCGGCAACGGCGCGTGCCCTGCCGGGCCCGACGCCGGAGTCGGTCGCCGACCTGATGACGGAGACCGAGAGCCCCTTCGGCCGCATCCACCATCTGCGCCCGGCGCTGGCCATGTCGGAAACGCCGCCCGGCTGGAACCGGCCGCCGTCGCCGCTCGCCAGCCATCCGCCCGTCTGGCCGGAGTAGCCGGCGGCGTTCAGATCCGTCCGTCGTAGGCTTGGCGGTCGATCTCGGCGGCGATCAGCGTGAAACGGTCGGTGCGGGCCACCGCGGCGTGGAGGGCGGCGTCCAGGCCGGTGACATCGACCACCCGCTCGCCGACACCGCCGAACGCGCGGGCGATCGCCGCGAAGTCGTGGCGGGCGAAGTCGACCCCGGCCGCGGGCATCTGGCGCTGTCGCTGCTTCATCTCGATCAGGCTGAGGCAGGCGTCGACGAAGACCAGGATCGTCACCGGCAGGCCGAGTTCGGCCAGCGTCGACAGCTCGCCCAGTCCCATCAGCAGTCCGGCATCGCCCGTGAAGGCGACGACCGGCCGCGCCGGGTCGGCCAGCTTGGCGCCGATCGCCAGCGGCAGGGCACAGCCCATGGTGCAGAGTCCGCTCGACTGCAGCAGGCCGCGCGGCTCGTACGTCCGCCACAGCTGGCTCAGCAGAATGCGATGGGCGCCGGAATCGGCGGTGGCCACTGTCTCGCGCGGGAAGGCCCGCTGCACCGCCTCGACGATGGCCGCCGGGCCCCAGCGGCCGCCCGACGCGAAGGCCGCGCGATGCGCTTCGGCGGCCGCGGTCGCGGCACCGTCGCTCCAGGTCGCCGGCCGCGGCTCGACTCCGCGGCCGAGGGCCGCGAGCCCCGCACCGACGTCGCAGACGAAGCCGATCGACGACTGGTGCATGTAGTGGGTGTTGGGAACCGCGGCCAGTTCGACCACGCGCTGCCGGTCCGGATCCCACGGATCCCGCCAGCCGGCACGCATCTCGATGGGGTCGTAGCCCGCCAGCAAGATCAGGTCGGCACGCGCGAGGAGGGGCAGCAGGATGCGGTCGGCCAGCGGCGACAGGCCGGCACCGCCCAGCGCGAGGGGATGGTCCTCCGGCAGCACGCCCTTGGCCTTGTAGGTCGTCACCACCGGCACCCCGAACCGCTCGGCGAACGCCCGTAGGGCGTCGGCGGCACCGTGGGCCAAGACGTCGAGGCCGGCCACCAGCACCGGCCGCTCGGCCGCGGCCAGCCACTCGCGGGCCTGCGCCAGGGCCTCGGCTTCGGCCGGCGCAACAGGCGCCGGCGGGCGATGGCGGGATTCCAGCGGCGTCGGCACGGGCGCGTCGGCGACCGAGATCGGGACGTCGACCAGCACCGGGCCGGCCCGGTCCGCCGTGGCGATGGCGAGCGCCTTGTCGGCGACGATCCCGGCGCCGGCGGCGGTCAGCGTGAAGGTGGCCTTGGTGATCGGCTGGAACAGGGCGCGATGGTCGAAGACCTGATGGGTATAGGTCAGGGCCTCGTCCGCATCGACCGAGCCGGTCAGGACGATCAGGGGCACCCGGTCCTGATGGGCGTTGGCGACGACGTTCGCCGCATTGGCCGCGCCCGGGCCGATCGTGGCGACGAGAATGCCCGGCGCGCCGGTGCGATGCCAGGCGCCCTCGGCCATGAAGCCCGCGGCGTTCTCGTGCTTGGCCAGCACGAAGCGGATGCCCGCCCGCTCCAGCGCGTCGACGAGCGTCAGCACCTCGCCGCCCGGCATCCCGAAGGCCAGCCGGCAGCCGGCCGCGTACAGCCGGCGGGCCACCAGGTCGGCGGCGCGCGGCGTTGCCGCCTCGCTCATTCGGCGGCGTCGGCTGGGCGGTTGTTGCGCAGCCAGCCGTCGCGCGTCTGGGGCAGCTTCCAGCCCAGCACCTTGGAGGCGACGAGGGTCCGCAGCACCTGGGCGGTGCCGCCGCCGATCGTGAACATCCGCACGTCGCGCGCCATCCGCTCCAGCGGCAGGGCGCGGGAATAGCCGCGCGCACCGAAGAACTGGAGGGCGTCGTTGACGATGCGGATGGCCGCCTCGGACGCGAAGATCTTGGCCTGGGCGGCGAGCGCCGGATCGGGGAAGGCGCTGCCGTTCGGACCCTTCGAACGGGCGGCGGTGTAGAGCATCAGGCGCGAGGCGGTGAGCTGCGTCTGCATGTCGGCCAGCATCCATTGCAGGCCCTGGAACTCGCCGATCGGGCGGCCGAACTGCTCGCGCTCCTTGGCGAAGGCGACCGCGTGCTCGAAGGCGCCGGCGGCGACCCCCATCGCGACGGTCCCGGCGCCGACGCGCTGGCTGTTGTAGGCGTTGATGAGGTCGCCGAAGCCGTGCGCCCAGCCCGAGGGCGGCATCACCACCATGTCGTCGGCCACCTCGAGATCCTCGAAGGCGAGTTCGCCCTCGGGCATCCCGCGCAGGCCCATGGTCTCCTCGCGGCGCACCATTTTGAGGCCCGGCGCCTCGCCGCGGACGGCGAGAAAGCCGCCGATGCCGAGATTGCGCCCCTCCTCGTCGAAGGCGCGCGCGAAGATGAGGTGCAGCTTGGAGACGCCGGCGCCGGTGATCCAGTGCTTGCGGCCGTTGATGACGAAGCCGCCCGAGACGCGCTCCGCGCGCGTCGCCATGGCGGTGGCGTCGCTGCCGGCGTCGGGCTCGGTGATGCAGATGGCGGGCTTGTCGCCAGCCAGCACCAGATCGGCCGCCAGCCGCTTCTGCTTCTCGGTCCCGTAATGCATCACGGTCGAGATCGCGCCCATGTTGGCCTCGACGACGATGCGGGCCGTCACGGTGCAGGCCTTGGCCATCTCCTCGATGACCAGCACGGCATCGAGGAACGAGGCGCCTTGGCCGCCATAGGCGCGCGGCACCGTCATACCGGTGAAGCCCGCCTCCGCCAGCGCCTTCACGACGTCCCAGGGATACTGCTCGGAGCGGTCGGTCTCCGCCGCACACGGCCGCACCACGGCATCGGCGAACTCGCGGGCGCGCGATTGGAGCGCGCGTTCCTCGGCGGTCAGACCCAATGGCATGTTCCCGTCTCCCTCGCTGATCGGCAGCGGGCCATCCTAGTTCAGCGAAGTTGCGATCGGAACCCGGATAAAATCACGTTGCTTGATACTGGCCGTTCGTTACTTCGCGGCCTGCCGCAGGGCATCCAGCACGACCTCGACCAGCGGCGCGGTCCGGGTGCGCGGGCGATAGACGAACGAGACGCTGCGCACCGCGTCGGGATCGTCGATCGGCGTCACCCGCAGGCGCCGGAACGGCATGTCCGCGACGCTGCGCTCGGGGACGATCGCAATGCCGAGCCCCCGCTCGACCATCACCAGGATCGCTTCCAGCGAATCGAGCTCCATGAAGTCGTCGGGGGAGAGCCCCTTGCGGGCGAGGTAGCGGTCGATGACCTGGCCGACGCCGATCCGCCGGTCGAAGCGGATGAACGGATGGCGGAGCAGGTCCGACGGGCCGGCCGGCGCCTCCGCTTCGACCGCCGAGACGATCGCGAGGCGCTCGCGCGCCAGGGTCTCGAACCGCAGTGCCGCCGGACGGTCCTGGGGTTCCGTCACGACGGCGGCGTCCAGCGTGCCGTCCGCGACGTGGCGAATCAGCGCTTCCGACAGCCCGACCTCGATGCGGATGCGCACGCCCGGGTAGCGGCGTCCGATGGCGATGAGGCCGTCCGGCAGCAGGCCGATGGTCGCGGTCGAGATGGCGCCCAGCGACAGGCGGCCGGCCAGCGTCTCGCGATCCTGCACCGTCTCCCGGATGCCGGCGGCGAGCGCCAGGATCTCGCGCGCCGGCTTGATGATGGCGACGGCTGCGGCGGTCATCGCCGGCGGCCGCATCGCACGATCGAACAGGACGACGCCGAGGTCGCGCTCCAGTGCCTTGATCTGCATGCTGACGGCCGACTGGGTCAGGCCGAGCCGGCGGGCCGCCTCGACGAAGGACTGGGCGTCGTGGATGGCGACCAGGGTCTGCAGGGCCTTCAGGTTCATGCCGGAGCGGCGGCCGACAGCCGGGCGCGCAGGTCGCGATAGCCCTCGATGGGGCCGATGGTGGCCGCCTCGTAGACCCCGCGGGCGATGGCCCGGGCCATGGCGTCGGCTGCCAGCGAGCCCAGCCGCGCGAGCCACAGCGGCCGCGGCTCTGGCAGGGCCGTCCGGCCGGTGGCGATGGCGAAGATGGTGTCGCCGTCGAATGGGGTATGGACGGGGCGGATCGCGCGGGCGAAGCCGTCATGCGCCATGAGGGCGAGGCGGCGCGCCTCGGCCTGGGTCAGGTCGGCGTCGGTGGCGACGATGCCGATGGTGGTGTTGGCGCCGGCCAGGGCGCGCTTGCCGTCCATGTCGGCCGCGACCTCGAACGCGGCCGTCGGCGGTTCCTGCCCGCCCAGTTCGCCGGCCTGCTCGAGGTACCAGGCGAGGAAGGTGGCGGTGCCCGGATGGAGCGTGCTGCCCCAGGGGTTGGCGGCGACCAGCGCGCCGACCGTCGGCCCTTCATGCAGCTGCCAGGAGGCGCTGCCGAGACCGCCCTTGATCTGGCCGGCGCGGGCGCCCATCCCGGCGCCGGCATTGCCGAGGCGGAAGTCGGCGCCGGCCGCGTCGCAGGCGGCGACCGCCAGCCGGCGGTAGGGCGGCTGATCCCCCCAACGCTTTTCGCCGCCGTTGGTGAGGTCGAAGAGGATGGCGGTCGGCACGACCGGGACGACGGTGCCCCCGAAGGCGAGCCCGCGGCCGGCCCGCGCGAGCCAGGATCGTGCCCCTGCGGCCGCATCCAGTCCGAAGGCCGAGCCGCCGGACAGCACCAGCGCCTCGACCCGCCCGCCGGCGATGCAGGTCAGGTCGAGGGCGTCCGTCTCGGCCGTGCCGGGCGCGCCGCCGCGAACGTCGACGGCGGCCACCGCCGGCCGGTCGGCCAGCAGCACGGTGACGCCGGTTCGGACCCGCTCGTCCTCGGCATTGCCGATCGCGAGGCCGGCGACGTCGGTGACGAGGTTGCGGGGGCCGGGGCGGATCGGGGCGAGGGGCATGGCCGACACCCTATCCGAACCGCCGGCATCCGTGGCAATCATTGGCGGAACACCGGATCGACAGGGGGAAATGTCCGCATGCTCTACGACGTCACCATCCTGACGCTGCGCCCGGCGACCGTGCCGGCGGCGTTGCCGCGCCTCCAGCAATGGCTCGAAACCGCGCCGCAGAAGGGGGAACTGCTCGGTTGCTGGGTTGCCGATGTCGGCCTCCTCAACACCATCTTCCTGCTGCGCGGCTATGGCGAAGACCGTGCCGGCCTCCTGGCCGACCATGCGGCCGTGACGGAGAGCGAGGATCCGTTCGGCATCGGCGACGTCACCGTCGCGCGCACGATGGACGCCTACCAGCCGTTCCCGTTCCTGCCGCCGATCCGTCCCGGGAACTACGGCCCGGTCTACGAGGTGCGCACCTACATGATGGCCCCGCACGGGCTCGTGCCGACGATGGAAGGGTGGGAAGCGACGCTGCCGGGGCGTCGCCCGCTCTCCAACCCGCTCGTCGGCATGTATTCGGTGACCGGCGCCGGTACCCGCTTCATCCATATCTGGCCCTATGCCAGCGCCAGCGACCGCTATCGCATCCGCACCGAGGCGCAGGAGAAGGGGCTGTGGCCGCCGAAGGGCCGCACCGACCGGCTGACCGAGATGAAGTCGGAACTCTACCTGCCGACGAAGTTCTCGCCGACCCAGTGAGGGGCGGGGTTCCCGCCCTCGCCGTCAGTCTGCGACGGGAGGGCGGGCCGCCACCGGGATGACCGCGACCTCGGCGCCGGGGATCAGTTCGCGGATGCTGTCGACGATGCGGTCCACCGAGGCCTGGACATCGGCCATGGTGCGATCGGGCGCCATCCCCAGCACGATCTCCACCATGGGAACGTTTCCGGAAACCCGGGAGCGGACGGACACCAACTCGTCGTACTCGTCGAAATGGGTGATCAGCGAGCGATTGATGCGCTCCTGCTGCCCTTCCTCCAGCGTCCGGTCGAGGAGCGACGGCAGCGAGCGGCGCCACATCGAGACGGCAAGCTCCAGCATCACCAGGGCGACGAAGAGCGAGCCGAGAATGTCGGCCGCCAAGCCGACCGGCCCGTCACCGAAGACGGCGTTGACGGTGAGGGCGCAGAGCACGAGTGCGGACGAGATCAGCTTGGCCATGCGGGCCCGGATCTGGCCCATCATGATGACCGAGGTGCCGTCGCGGCCGGCCCGCCAGAGTGCCCAGAACGCCAGCCCGTTCTGCAGCATGTTGGCCAGCCCCACGGCGGCGGCGAAGGCGAGCCCGAACGCCGCCTGCTCGGGCGGGTTCCACCAGCGGTACGCCGCGGAGCCGCCGATCCAGAGCCCGGCGACGCCCATGGCGAGGCCGATGCCGAGATTGGCGAACTGCTCCAGCTGGCCCGCGCCATAGTCGTAGTTGTGGGTCTTGCTGCGGTGGATGCGGCGCAGCAGCACGAACAGGGTCCACTCGAGGGCCAGGACGAGCGTTCCCCGCGCCGTCTCTGCCAGCGTCGTCAGGGAGTTGGCCCAGACCGCTGCGACGATGTAGGACAGCCACATGGCGATGTCGGACACGCCCGCGATCAGCATCGAGCGTTCGCGCTGGCGCGCCGTCTCGGAAATCGCTCCGCCAGTGCCGGCCGGCGGCGTGTCCCTGATCTTGCGCATGGGGCTGTCCCGGTCGGTGAGAGTGACTTCGACTATGCCAAGTTTGCGGGAGCCGTCCACGAGCGAATGCGCCGCTTGACCCGCGCGGACGCGGCGACTAGTGTCCGCGACCGTTCTCGAATGCCCGAGAAACCATCGCCCCCGTGGGGGCCGGCCGGTCCGCGAGTGTCGCGCGCCGGCCCGATTTCGTTTGGGCGCTCGATTGTAACCGTCGAACGCCCGGTCTGCCGGGCAGGGTGAGCGCATGTTCGAAAGCTTGACGACACGGCTCGGCAACGTCTTCGACCGCCTGAAGCGGCGCGGAGCCCTGTCCGAGTCCGACGTCGCGGAGGCGCTGCGGGAAATCCGCGTCGCGCTTCTGGAGGCTGACGTCGCCCTCCCCGTGGTCCGCGACTTCGTCGAGAAGGTGCGCGAGAAGGCGGTCGGCCAGGAGGTCGTGCGGTCGGTGACGCCCGGCCAGATGGTCGTCAAGATCGTCCACGACCACCTCGTCGAGATGCTGGGCACCGCCGCTTCCGAGGTCAACCTGGAGGCCGCGGCGCCGGTCGTGGTGCTGATGGTCGGCCTGCAGGGGTCCGGCAAGACGACCTCGACCGGCAAGATCGCGCTGCGCCTCAAGACGCGCGAGAAGAAGCGCGTGCTGATGGCCTCGCTCGACGTCGCGCGTCCCGCCGCCCAGCGCCAGCTGGCGGTCCTGGGCGAGCAGGCGCAGGTACCGACGCTGCCGATCGTGCCGGGCGAGCCGCCGCTGGCGATCGCGCGGCGCGCGCTGCAGACGGCGCGCCTCGAAGGCTACGACGTGCTGATGCTCGACACCGCCGGGCGCCTGCATATCGACGATGCGCTGATGGCGGAGGTCGCCGCGGTCCGCGACGCGACCAAGCCGACCGAAACCCTGCTCGTCGTCGACGCGATGACCGGCCAGGACGCGGTCAATGTCGGCAAGAGCTTCGCCGAGCAGGTCGGGATCACCGGCATCGTCATGACCCGCGTCGACGGCGATGCGCGCGGCGGCGCCGCCCTCTCGATGCGTGCGGTCACGGGACAGCCGATCAAGCTGATCGGCACCGGCGAGAAGCTGGACGCGATCGAGCCCTTCCATCCCGAGCGCATCGCCGGCCGCATCCTCGGCATGGGCGACGTCGTGAGCCTGGTCGAACGGGCCTCCGAGACGATCGAGAAGGAAGAGGCCGAGCGCCTCGCCGCCAAGGTCCAGAAGGGCGAGTTCGACCTCGACGACCTGCTGTCGCAGCTGCGGCAACTCAAGAAGATGGGCGGGGTCTCCGGCCTGATGGGCCTCCTGCCCGGCATCGCCAAGGCCAAGAAGCAGATGGCCGAGGCGAACATCGACGAGAAGGCGCTCGGCAAGCAGGAAGCCATCATCCTGTCGATGACGCGCATCGAGCGGAGAAAGCCGGACATCATCAAGGCGTCGCGCAAGCAGCGCATCGCCGCCGGCTCGGGCTGTTCGGTGCAGGACGTGAACCGCCTTCTCAAGCAGTACGACCAGATGCGGTCGATGATGAAGCAGGTCAGCAAGCTCGGCGCCAAGGGGATGATGCGGGGCGGGATGCCCGGCATGGGCCTCGGCCCGGGCATGGTGCCCAAAGGCTTCGACCCCTCCCGGTTCGGCCGTCGCTAGGCCAGGCCGACCCACCCCGAGACAACCACCCCGCGAACCCAGTCCCCAACGGAGACCGATTCCCCATGCTGAAGATCCGGCTCGCCCGCGGCGGCGCCAAGAAGCGCCCCTTCTACTCGATCGTCGTCACCGACTCGCGCAATCCGCGCGACGGCCGCTTCCTCGAGAAGATCGGCACCTACAATCCGATGGTGGCGCGCGATCATGCCGATCGCCTGAAGCTCGACGATGCGCGGGCGACCCATTGGCTGAACTTCGGCGCCCAGCCGTCCGACCGCGTCGCGCGTTTCCTGGCCGACCGCGGCCTGCGTGCGCCGATCGCCGTCAAGGAGACGCCGAAGAAGAGCTCGCCCAAGGCCAAGGCCCAGGAGCGTGCCAAGGCCGCGGCGGCGGCCGAAGCCTGATCGGACGCTGACCTGCAGGACCGGCGACCATGGACTCTGCGACGGTGGCAGCCGCCGATGGCGGCGACGCGCTGGTGCTGGTCGGCACGGTCGTCGGCGTCCATGGCGTGCGCGGCAACGTGAAGATCAAGAGCTACACCGACGATCCGGCGGCGCTGGATCGCTATCGACCGATCCTCGACGGCGCGGGGCGGCCCGTGCGCCTGCGCGTCGTGGGTGAGGCGAAGGGCACGGTCGTGGCGCAGTTTCACGGCGTCGGCGACCGCGATGCGGCCGAGGCGCTGCGCGGCACTCGTCTCTTCGTGCCGCGCTCGGCCCTGCCGCCGGCCGCCGAGGAGGAATTCTACCATGCCGACCTGATCGGCATGGCGGTCGACCTCCTTTCGGGCGAGCGGATCGGCACGCTCGTCGCCGTCGAGAATTTCGGCGCGGGCGACGTGCTGGAAGTGCAGCCGCCGCAGGGGGCGTCGATCTTCGTCCCCTTCACCCGGTCCACGGTGCCGGTGGTCGATCTCGGCGGGCGCCGGATCGTCGTCGACCCGCCGGCCGGTCTGCTCGAGCCGGTGCCGGACGAGGGCGACGACGCCGCGGAGGGCTTGTCGTGAGCCAGCCGCTCTGGACCGCCCGGGTGCTGACGCTCTTCCCGGAGATGTTTCCGGGACCGCTCGGCCACTCGCTCGCCGGCAAGGCGCTGGCGGCCGGCCTGTGGTCCCTGGAAGCGGTGGACATCCGCTATTTCGCGGGCGATAAGCACCGTTCCGTGGACGATGCCGCCTTCGGCGGTGGGCCCGGGCTGGTGATGCGGCCGGACGTGATCGATGCGGCGCTGGCGGCGGTCACCGGCGCGATCGGGCCGGACCGTGCGCGGCCCGCGGACGAGCCGTTGATCTATCTCTCGCCGCGCGGGCGGCCGCTCACCCAGGACCGGGTGCACGCGCTGGCCGCGGCGCCGCGGGTGACGCTGCTCTGCGGCCGGTACGAGGGCGTCGACCAGCGGGTGCTCGACGCCTGGTCGGTCGAGGAGGTCAGCATCGGCGACTATGTGCTGTCCGGCGGCGAGCCGGCGGCCATCGTCCTGATCGACGCCTGCGTCCGGCTGCTGCCGGGCGTCATGGGCGACGCGGAGACGCTGGCCGAGGAAAGCTTCGAAGGGGGCCTGCTCGAATACCCCCAGTACACGCGTCCCCAGGAATGGCGGGGACGCAAGGTGCCCGAGGTGCTGGCCTCGGGCCACCACGAGAATATCCGCGCCTGGCGGCGCGCCCAGGCGGAGGCGGCGACGCGCGAACGTCGCCCCGACCTGTGGGCCCGCCGGCAGGCGCCATCGGCAGTGAAGGAAGGAAAGTCGCGATGAACGTGCTTCAGAAGTTCGAGGCCGAGCAGGTCGAGAAGCTGCTCGCCGAGCGCGGGGTGCCGGAGTTCGGCCCCGGCGATACGCTGCGCGTCAGCGTCAAGGTCGTGGAGGGCGAGCGCGAGCGCGTCCAGGCGTTCGAGGGCGTCTGCATCGCCCGCAAGAACGCCGGGATCAACTCCAGCTTCACCGTCCGCAAGATCTCCTATGGCGAGGGCGTCGAGCGCATCTTCCCGCTCTATTCGCCGCGCATCACCGCGATCGACGTCGTGCGTCGTGGTGCCGTTCGCCGCGCGAAGCTCTATTACCTGCGTGGCCGCACCGGCAAGGCCGCCCGCATCGCCGAGAAGGCCCAGCCGATCGGCGAGGCCGCCGCCAGGAAAGCCGCCAACAAGCAGTAGGGCCGGGCGCCCCCGGAGGGACCGCCCGTGTCCCGAGGGGGGCCGAACCCGCGCCGGAGAAAGCCCGAGGATCGCCCCTGCCATGGCCAAGCCGCGCACGCTCTTCGACAAGATCTGGGACAGCCACGTCGTCGACCGCCAGGAGGACGGCACCTGCGTCCTCTATGTCGACCGCCACCTCGTCCATGAGGTGACCAGCCCGCAGGCCTTCGAGGGCCTGCGCATGGCCGGCCGCAAGGTGCGTCGCCCCGACGCCACCCTCGCCGTCGCCGACCACAACATCCCGACGATCAACCGCAGTGCCGGGATCGACGATCCCGAGTCGCGGCTGCAGGTCGAGACGCTGGAGCGGAACGTCTCGGCGTTCGGCGTGCCCTACTTCCCCGTCGAGGACGTGCGCCAGGGGATCGTCCACATCATCGGGCCGGAGCAGGGCTTCACCCTGCCGGGCACGACGATCGTCTGCGGCGACAGCCACACTTCGACCCACGGCGCCTTCGGTGCGCTCGCCTTCGGCATCGGCACGTCGGAGGTCGAGCATGTGCTGGCGACGCAGACGCTGATCCAGCGGCCGGCGAAGAACATGCTGGTCGCCGTCGACGGCGACCTGCCGTTCGGGGTGACCGCGAAGGACTTGGTGCTGGCCATCATCGGGCGCATCGGCACGGCCGGCGGCACCGGCCATGTCATCGAGTATGCCGGCAAGGCGATCCGCGACCTCTCCATGGAGGGGCGGATGACCGTCTGCAACATGACGATCGAGGGCGGCGCGCGCGCGGGCCTGATCGCGCCGGACGAGACCACCTTCGCCTACCTCGCCGGGCGGCCGATGGCGCCCAAGGGTGCGGCCTGGGAACAGGCCGTCGCCTACTGGCGGACGCTGCCGAGCGACGAGGGCGCGGTCTACGACAAGGAAGTGCGTATCGACGCGAGCCAGATCGTGCCGCAGGTCACCTGGGGCACGAGCCCCGAGGACGTGCTGCCGATCACCGCCCGGGTGCCGAACCCGGCCGAGATCGCCGACGAGGGCAAGCGGGACTCGATGGAGCGGGCGCTGGCCTATATGGGGCTGACGCCGGGGATGCCGCTGACCGAGGTGCCGGTGCAGAAGGTCTTCATCGGCTCCTGCACCAACGGGCGCATCGAGGACCTCCGGGCCGCGGCCGCCGTCGCCAGGGGCCGGCAGGTCGCCGCCGGCGTCCATGCGATGATCGTTCCCGGCTCCGGTCTCGTGAAGGAGCAGGCGGAGGCCGAGGGGCTCGACCGCATCTTCCGCGAGGCCGGCTTCGACTGGCGCGAGCCGGGCTGCTCGATGTGCCTTGCCATGAATGCCGACAAGCTGCAGCCGGGCGAGCGCTGCGCCTCGACCTCGAACCGCAACTTCGAGGGCCGGCAGGGGCGCGGTGGACGCACCCATCTGGTGAGCCCGGCGATGGCGGCGGCCGCCGCCGTGACCGGGCATCTGGCCGACGTCCGCGAACTCGCGGCCTGACATTCCGACGGGAGGAACGGACGATGCAGAAGTTCACCCAGCTGACCGGCGTCGCGGCACCGCTGCCGATGATCAACATCGACACCGACAAGATCATCCCCAAGCAGTTCCTGAAGACGATCGAGCGCAAGGGCCTCGGCAAGGGCCTGTTCGACGAACTGCGGCGGCGCCCGGACGGGACCGAGATTGCGGATTTCGTGCTGAACCAGGCGCAGTACCGGAATGCCGAGATCCTGATCGCCGGCGAGAATTTCGGCTGCGGGTCGAGCCGCGAGCACGCGCCCTGGGCGCTGCTCGACTTCGGCATCCGCTGCATCATCGCGCCGAGCTTCGCCGACATCTTCTACAACAACAGCTTCAAGAACGGCATCCTGCCGATCACCCTGCCGCAGGCGGTGGTCGACCAGCTGATGGAGGACGCCCGCAAGGGGGCGAACGCCAAGATCGCCGTCGACCTCGAGGCGCAGACGATCACGCGGCCCGACGGCGAGGTCATCCATTTCGACCTCGACCCGTTCCGGAAGCACTGCCTCCTCAACGGCCTCGACGACATCGGGCTGACGATGGAGAAGGGCGAGCGCATCGACTCCTACGAGAGCCGGCAGCAGGCGAGCCAGCCCTGGCTTCAAGCCACGGCGCGCTGAGACGCCTGTCCATCTTCCCGGGGGCCGCGTCCGCGGCCCCCGCCCAACCTGCCCCTGCCTTCTTCCGCTCGCGATCTGACGAGGACGTCCATGGCTGCCAACAAGAAGATTCTCGTTCTGCCCGGTGACGGCATCGGTCCGGAGGTGATGGGCCAGGTGCGGCGGGTCGTCGACTGGTTCGCCAAGCACCGTGCGGTCGGCTTCGACCTGAACGAAGGGCTGTGCGGCGGTGCGGCGCTCGACAAGCACGGCACGCCGCTCACCGACGAGACCATGGCCGACGCGATGGACGCCGATGCCGTCCTCTTCGGGTCGGTCGGCGGTCCCAAGTGGGACGACCTGCCCTTCGAGAAGAAGCCCGAGCGTGGTCTGCTCCGCCTGCGCAAGGAGATGGACCTCTTCGCCAACCTGCGGCCCGCGGTGGTGTTCGACCCGCTGGTCGGCGCCTCCTCGCTGAAGCCCGAGATCGTCCAGGGCCTCGACCTCCTGATCATCCGCGAGCTGACGGGCGGGGTCTATTTCGGCGAGCCGCGCGGCATCGAAACGCTGCCCGACGGTACCAAGCGGGGCTTCGACACCCAGGTCTACACCACGCCCGAGATCGAGCGCGTCGCCGACGTCGCCTTCGACCTCGCGCGCAAGCGCCGCAACAAGGTGACGTCGGTCGAAAAGGCCAACGTCATGCATTCGGGCGTGCTCTGGCGCCAGACGGTGACCGATCTTCACGCCGCGAAGCACAAGGATGTCGAGCTCGGCCACATGTATGCCGACAACTGCGCCATGCAGCTCGTGCGCTGGCCCAAGCAGTTCGACGTCATCGTCACCGACAATCTCTTCGGCGACATGCTGTCCGACTGCGCGGCGATGCTGACCGGCTCGCTCGGGATGCTGCCCTCGGCCTCGCTCGGCGCGCCAGATGCGACCGGCCGGCGCCGGGCGCTCTACGAGCCGGTGCATGGTTCGGCGCCCGACATCGCCGGCAAGGGGATCGCCAATCCGCTGGCCGAGCTGATGAGCTACTCGATGATGCTGCGCTACTCGTTCGACCTCGCCGAGGACGCCGATCTCGTTGACCAGGCGATCAGCAAGGTGCTGGCCGAGGGCAAGCGGACGGCCGACATCGCCGAGGCGGGCGCGACCACGGTGTCGACCGGCCAGATGGGCGACGCCATCCTCGACGCGCTCGACCGTCTCGGCCGCTGACGGGGCGGCGCCCGCTCCCGCCTACGGAACGGGCGCCAGATTGCGGAAATAGAGGCGGCAGCCGGGATCGCCGGTGCCGCCGTGACAGAAGTCCAGCGCGGCCTCCGCGGCGGCTGCGCTCGACGGCCGGCCGGTCGCCCAGCCGAAACGGCCGGACGGGGAGGCCGCGAACGCCTTCTCGCCCGGCGCGGCGAGATACCGTTCGAAGGCCTCGCGGTGCCGCTCGCCCGCGCCCGGCAGGCGGTCGGGACTGAGAACCGCCGCAGACCAGGTCGGCAGGCCGTGACGCCGCAGGAAGGCGTCGACGATGGGCCACCATTGCGCCAGGGCCCGGCCATAGACGGCATGACCGTCCTCGCCGAAGGGCGGCAGCATGTGGAACTCGACCGGCGCGCCACCCGCGGCATAGGCGTCCCGCAGGCTGCGCGCCAGCTGCGGCCCGAAATAGCGATCGTTCTCGGCATAGATCCACAGCGCGGGCGCGCGGGCGGTGCGGCCGTATTCGGCGAAGGCGGCGACCAGGCGCTCGGGCTGGCAGACGTCGTCCGGCCCACGCGAGCCGCGGCCGCCGGCGAAGCTGACGACGCCGACCAGCCCCGGCGGCGGGTCCGATGCCAACGCGGTCGCGGCGAAGCCGCCGGCGGACACGCCGACCAGCAGCAGCCGGGTCGGGTCGGACCAATTCTGGCGCGCCAGCCACTGCGCGGCCTCGCGCAGGTCGACGGCCGCGCTGCGCCCGGCCTCGGCGTAGGAGCGGTCGCCGCACGGCCCGGCCCCCTCGGCGAACGTGCCGCCCGAGGTTCCGTAGCCGCGCCGCAGCACCGACAGTGCGACCCAGCCGCGACGGGCGAAGTCGCGGGCCTGGCGGGCAGCCCCTTCGGCCCGCATCTTCGCCCGGTCGCGCCCGTCGCGCGGGCTGCCGTGGGTCAGCAGCACCATGGGAAACCGCCCCGGCCGATCGGGACGCGCGAGATAGCCGGAGAGATCGACGGCCGGGCCTCCGTCGGCGGGGACGGCCGGCACGGTCACCGGCCCCTCGACGAGGCCGTCGAAGCGCGCGAGCGACGTCGCGGGGGAGAAGAAGAGGGCTGCGGCCAGCAGCAGCAGGGCGAGGCGCAGGATCATCGACGGCACTCCGGAGCGGTCGCGAAGTTACGCCGGCGCCGGGTGTGGCGGCAGAAGTCGGCGGGTCTGGTCGCGCAGGCGGACGAGCGAGCGGTCGCTGAGGCCGAGCGCGTCGAGGTGCCGCACCGTGTTGTCCAGGTATTCGATGCAGGTGCCGCGGTCGCCATGGGCGGCGGCGATGATGGCGGCGGTCTCCGCCAGCGCGAGCCGCCCGCTGTAGAAGCGGTTGCGGCGGTCGACGACGAAGGTCAGGCACGGCACCCGCCCCTGCGGCGTTCGCACGGGCAGGATGCGCGGATGATACTCGTCGTTCAGCATCTCGCGCTCCCAGAGCGCCGTCTTGACCGCCTCCAGCTGCTCCACCGGGATGCGCAGCGCCAGCCCCCGGCAGGAGCCGCCCCGGTCGAGCCCGAGCACCAGGCCGGGGCACTGCTCGGTCCCGCGATACTGGGTCGAGTAGAGACAGAAGCGGCGATGATAGCCGAGCAGGAGGCCGGGACGGGCCTCCGAAGGTTCGAAGCCGGGGTTCCACATCAGGGAGCCGTAGCCGAAGACCCAGAAATGGCCGGACGTGCAGGGAGATAGGGCAAGCATGGGCAGCGGACGGGGACTCTACCCGGCGGCGCGCCATCCGCAAGCGGTCGCGTCGCCGCGCGACCCGAGTTATGCAGGGGGATGAGCTTGCGATTTCGTATAGCCGCCGTGCTGGCCATGCTGGTCCTGGCGGTCGCCGGCGGCGCCTATGCCTGGTTCTGGCATCGCATCGCCGACGACATCCGCGCCGGCCTGCCGGTCTGGGCCGCGGGGCTCGCCACCGAGGGGCTGCGCATCAGCCACGGGCCGGCCGCGGTCTCGGGGTTTCCCCTGTCGTTCCGCATCGAGCTGCCGTCGCCGGTGCTCGAGCGTATGCGCGCATATCCCTCGGCGCGCTGGTCGGGGCAGCGGCTGATCGGCACCGCACGGCCCTGGCGCCTCGCCGAGTGGGTCATCGCCGTGCCCGAGCAGAGCCGCCTCGACCTCGCGGCCGGGCGTGATCGCTGGCAGGCGACGGTCGGCGGCGTCGAGGGCACGTTCACCGGCGGTGGAGCGGGCGGCATCCTCGCGCTCGTCGCCCGCGATGTCGCCGGGACCGACTCCGATCCGCTGACCATTGCCGCGGTCCGGCTGCGGCTCGCACCCGATCCGGGGCGCCCGGCGGCGACGGCAATCGGCCTGGGCGCGGACGTCATCCGGCTCCCGGCCCGGCCGGAGCCGCTGTTCGGTCGCGACGTCGCCACGGTGGCGGGCGAGGGGGTGCTCGTCGAACGCATTCCGCCGCTGCCGCCGGCCGCGGCGCTGGAGGCCTGGCGCAGCGCGGGCGGTACCGTCGACGTCTCCCGATTCCGGGTCGTCTGGGGCCCGGTGCGGGCCGAAGGTGCCTTCACCCTGGCGCTCGACCGGGCCTTGCAGCCGATCCTCGCCGGCACGGCCGAGGTGGCGGGGCACGATGCGATCCTGGACCGGCTGGTGGCGACCGACCGCCTCGGACGCATGGAGGCGTTCGGGCTGCGCGCGCTGCTCGGCGCCATCGCCCGGCCAACCGGCGATGGAACGGGCCAGACGGTGTCCGCGCAGTTCTCGGTGCAGGACGGTACGCTGTCCGCCGGACCGGCCGGGGCGGGCGCCTTCAAGCTGCTGACGCTACCCCCGATCGCATGGCCCGATCGCTGAGAGTACCGATGAAACCGGCACTTTTTGCAGTGGCATGTTTGTCCCGATGTTGCTATCGCTCCCGCCCGCGCCGTCGCGACCCCGCGGCGGCGCCCGATCACGAGAGTTACCACAGGAGCAAGAATCGTCATGGCGGCTGCTGAGACCACTCCGACGGTGTCGCTGCGCCAGTTGGCGGCGACCCTCGCCGAGAAGCACGAGATGCCGAAGAAGCTGGCGGGTGCCGTGCTCGAGGATCTCGTCGAACTGGTGGCGGAGCATCTGAAGAACGGCGACAAGGTTCGGATCACCGGCCTCGGCATTCTCCAGGTCCGTTCGCGCCCGGCGCGCACGGGTCGCAACCCCGCCACCGGCGAGCCGATCGAGATCAAGGCGTCGAAGAAGATCGCCTTCCGGCCGGCCAAGGATCTGAAGGAAGCCGTCTGACGGCGGTCACATAGCCCCCGGCGAGCATGCGCCGGGTGCCACGGGTTCGGCGACGCCGCGCTGTCTGGAGGGACGGCGCGGCGTCGCCATTTCGGGGATGCCGCTATGCGGAGGCCGGGGCTGGCGGCACGTGCTGGCCGGCCTCGATGACGCCCCGCCGGATGGCCCTGGTGCGGGTGAAGAGTTCGTGGAGCTTGTCGCCTTCGCCCCAGCGGATGGCGCGCTGGAGGTAGGCGAGATCCTCGGAGAAGCGGCCGAGCATCTCGAGCACGGCCTCGCGGTTGTCGAGGAAGATGTCGCGCCACATCACGGGGTCGGACGCGGCGATGCGGGTGAAGTCGCGGAAGCCGCCGGCGGAGTATTTGATGACCTCGGAGCGCAGGCTCTCCTCGAGGTCGGTGGCGGTGCCGACGATGGTGTAGGCGATGAGGTGGGGCAGGTGCGAGGTGATGGCCAGCACCTTGTCGTGATGGGCGGGGTCCATCTCGACGACCTCGGAGCCGGCGGCCTCCCAGAAGGCGCGCAGCCGGGCTATGGCATCGGCGTCGGCGCCGGGCGGCGGGGTCAGGATGCACCAGCGGCCCTGGAAGAGTTCGGCGAAGCCGGACTCGGGGCCCGAATGCTCGGTGCCGGCGATCGGGTGGCCGGGGATGAAGTGGACGCCGTCTGGGACGTTGGGGCCGATGTCGCGGACGACGGCCTGCTTGACCGATCCGACGTCGGAGAGGATGGCGCCCGGTTCGAGGACGGGCGCGATCTCGGCCGAGAGGTCGGCATAGGTGCCGACGGGGGTGCAGAAGAGGACGAGGTCGGCGCCGCGGGCGGCGTCGGCGGCGCTGGCGAAGGCATGGTCGACGATGCCGAGCGCGAGGGCCTTCTCGCGGGTCTCCTCGCGGCGGGAGGAGCAGACGATCTCGTCGGCCAGTCCCGCGCGGCGCGCGACGCGCGCCAGCGACGAGCCGATCAGGCCGATCCCGATCAGCGCAAGCCGGCGGAAGGGGGCCGGACGTCGGCCGGGAGTGAGAGAGGGGTGGGTATCCATCGTTCGGCTCCGGTAGGCGGACCTGCCGCCCGGAGGCCGGATGCTGGAAACCGAAACGCCGCCGGGTGGCGGCGGCGCAGGTTTCGTCAGATCGTGATCGAACCTTGGCCGCCTCTATGGGAGGCGGCGTAATAGAGCCCGGCGATGGGTCGGTTCGTCGTCACGGCCGGGAACCTATGGGGTCGCGCCGCGCGCGTCAATGCCGCCGTCGATCACGCCTGCCTGGCCTCGATGATGCCGCGGCGGATGGCTCTGGTGCGGGTGAAGAGTTCGTGGAGCTTGTCGCCTTCGCCCCAGCGGATGGCGCGCTGGAGGTAGGCGAGATCCTCGGAGAAGCGGCCGAGCATCTCGAGCACGGCCTCGCGGTTGTCGAGGAAGATGTCGCGCCACATCACGGGGTCGGACGCGGCGATGCGGGTGAAGTCGCGGAAGCCGCCGGCGGAGTATTTGATGACCTCGGAGCGCAGGCTCTCCTCGAGGTCGGTGGCGGTGCCGACGATGGTGTAGGCGATGAGGTGGGGCAGGTGCGAGGTGATGGCCAGCACCTTGTCGTGATGGGCGGGGTCCATCTCGACGACCTCGGAGCCGGCGGCCTCCCAGAAGGCGCGCAGCCGGGCTATGGCATCGGCGTCGGCGCCGGGCGGCGGGGTCAGGATGCACCAGCGGCCCTGGAAGAGTTCGGCGAAGCCGGACTCGGGGCCCGAATGCTCGGTGCCGGCGATCGGGTGGCCGGGGATGAAGTGGACGCCGTCTGGGACGTTGGGGCCGATGTCGCGGACGACGGCCTGCTTGACCGATCCGACGTCGGAGAGGATGGCGCCCGGTTCGAGGACGGGCGCGATCTCGGCCGAGAGGTCGGCATAGGTGCCGACGGGGGTGCAGAAGAGGACGAGGTCGGCGCCGCGGGCGGCGTCGGCGGCGCTGGCGAAGGCATGGTCGACGATGCCGAGCGCGAGGGCCTTCTCGCGGGTCTCCTCGCGGCGGGAGGAGCAGACGATCTCGTCGGCCAGTCCCGCGCGGCGCGCGACGCGCGCCAGCGACGAGCCGATCAGGCCGATCCCGATCAGCGCAAGCCGGCGGAAGGGGGCCATTGCCTTCAGGGCCGGCCGGCGAGGAAGTCGGCGACCGTCGCCTGGACCGCGCGCATCTCCTCCTCGATGCCGATCCCGATGCGCAGGCAGTCCGGCAGGCCGTAGCCGGCCATGCCGCGCACGAGCACGCCGCGGCGCTTGAGGAAGGCGAGCGCGGCAGCGGCATCGCGGCCGGGCTCGCTGGGGAAGCGCACCAGCACGAAGTTCGCGACGCTGGGGTAGACGGTGAGGCCGAGGGCGGCCAGCTCGGCCGTCAGCCATTCCCGCCAGCGCGTCGCCGTCTCGCGCGAGTGCTGCACGAAGGCCTCGTCCTCCATCGCCGCGACGCCCGCTTCCTGGGCGGCCAAGGTCACGTTGAAGGGGCCACGCACGCGGTTGACGACATCGACCACCGCCGGCGAGCCGTACATCCAGCCGAGGCGCAGGCCGGCCAGGGCATAGATCTTCGAGAAGGTGCGGGTCATCACCACGTTCTCGGCGTCGTCGACCAGCTCGATCCCGGGATCGTAGTCCGCATCCTCGACATACTCGGCATAGGCCGCGTCGATCACCAGCAGCACATTGCCCGGCAGCCCGGCATGGAGCCGGCGCATCTCCGCCCGCGGCAGCCAGCTGCCGGTCGGGTTGTTCGGGTTGGCGAGGAAGAGGATGCGGGTGCGCTCGGTGACGCGGGCCAGGAGGGCGTCGACGTCCGTGCAGAGGTCGCGCTCGGGCGCGGCCACGGGCACCGCGCCGACCGACTTCGCCGCGATCGGGTACATCATGAAGCCGTACTGGCTGTAGAGCACCTCGTCGCCGACGCCGGCATAGCATTTGGTCAGGATCTGCAGCAGTTCGTCCGAGCCGGCGCCGCAGACGATGCGCGCCGGGTCGAGCCCGTTGACCCGCCCGATGGTGCGCCGCAGCCGGTCCGACTGCCCGTCCGGATAGCGGTGGATCTCGCCCGCGATCGCGGCATAGGCGGCCTTCGCCTTGGGGCTGGGGCCGATCGTGTTCTCGTTCGATGCGAGGCGGAACACCCGGTTGACGCCCTCGGCCGAATGATCGCCGCCGACATAGGGCGCGATGTCGAGGATACCCGGCTTGGCCTCGAGGCGGGGCGGGACGGCCGGCGTGGGTTCGGATGCGATCGGGCTGGTGGGGGTGGTCATCGGAGTGTCCTCGATCGGCGTCGGCCGGGCCGCTCAGCGGCCGCCGGATTCCGCCAGGGGAATGGCATAGGCGCCCAGGACCAGCGTTCCGGCCGGCAGGCGGGCGAGACGGGCGTCGCCGTCGTCGAGATAGCCCTCGACCTCCGCCAGCGTCGCCCCGGCCGCGACGGCACCGGCGCCGCGGAGCGACAGGCCGGCTGCCTGCAGGATGCGGACGGTCTCCCCGGCGTCGGCGACGGGAAGGGCGAGGAAGCTGCGGTCCTGGCCGGAGGCCTCGGTCGGCAGGCGGGCGACGGCGACCGCGTCGAGGCCGGGCCCGCGGGCGCTGCCGGCGCTGGCGAAGGGCAGCCGGCTGATGATGCGGATGCGGTCCGCGTCGTCGCTGCGCAGCCGCGGCCACCAGGCGCCCTCGGGCGCGGCGGAGGGGACGGCCAGCACGCCGACGGTCGCTTCGCCCGCCTCCACCGCGGCCAGCACGCTGTCCGGCGTGGCATGACCGGCCAGCGGCGTCTCGGCGCCGAAATGGTCACGCGCCAGATCCCACAGGCCGGGGTGGCCGGCCGTGCAGGCGACGGCGGCCGAGAAGGGGCCCTGCAGGCGGGTGAACTCGCACATGATCTCGCGCCACAGGCGGACCATCGTGGCGAGGCCGAAGGGGCCCGACAGCTGCCCGGCGAGCCGTCGCATGACCTGGGCCTCGCGCCCGGGCCGGAAGGCACCGGCGCTGCCCGAGGCGCGCTTGGCCGCCGCGATCGCGCCGACGATGGCCGCCCGCTCCTGGATGAGTTCGAGCAGCCCGTCGTCGATCGCGTCGATGCGCCGGCGGAGATCGTCGAGGCTGGGGGCGACGGTGGTGGAAGCGGCAGGGGGCGTCATGGGGCGAGGGCGGCCGGGACGGGTGTGCCGGAGCGGCGAAAAAGGGGGTTACAGATAGTCCGCGTGCCGCGCGAAAGCAAAGAAAACATTGACATTTGCGGGTGCGCTTTCTAACGATCCCGGCCCTGCCACAACCCGGCAGGGCCCAGTCCCGGAAGGTCTTCCATGAGCGTGTCGTCGGGCGGGCCGGCTGCCGCGCCGGCCATGCGAAACGGACTGGCGCCTGCCTGGGGCGACCTTCCCGGCCACCGCGT
The DNA here is from genome assembly GCA_006738865.1 of Allostella sp. ATCC 35155. Classification (GTDB taxonomy): domain Bacteria; phylum Pseudomonadota; class Alphaproteobacteria; order ATCC43930; family Allostellaceae; genus Allostella. The sequence goes on along the minus strand of AP019701.1, from coordinate 4,717,508 downwards.
CGAATTCGGCCGCGACCGGCCGTTCCGGCTCGATTCGGGCGTGGAACTCGGGCCCTTCACCGTCGCCTACCAGACCTATGGCCGGCTCAACGCCGACAAGTCCAACGCGATCCTGGTCTGTCATGCCCTGACGGGCGACCAGTACGTCGCCGAGACCCACCCCGTCACCGGCAAGCCCGGCTGGTGGGAGATGCTGGTCGGCCCCGGCCAGGTGGTCGACACCGAGCGTTGGTTCGTCATCTGCGCGAACGTGCTGGGCGGCTGCCTCGGCACCAGCGGGCCGCGCGACATCGACCCGGCGACCGGGCAGCCATGGGGTCTGTCCTTCCCGGTCATCACCATCGCTGACATGGTGCGCTCGCAGAAGCTGCTGATCGAGCATCTCGGGATCGAGAAGCTGTTCTGCGTCATCGGCGGCTCGATGGGCGGGATGCAGGTCCTGCAATGGGCGACGAGCTATCCCGACCGGGTCTTCTCGGCCGTTCCGATCGCCACCGCGGCCCGCCACTCGGCCCAGAACATCGCCTTTCACGAGGTCGGCCGCCAGGCGATCATGGCCGACCCCGACTGGTGCGGCGGCGACTATCTGCAGCAGGGACGCCGTCCCGGGGCGGGGCTGGCGGTGGCGCGCATGGCCGCGCACATCACCTACCTCTCGGAAGCGGCGCTGCATCGCAAGTTCGGCCGCGCCCTGCAGGACCGCACCGGCCTCAGCTACGGCTTCGACGCCGACTTCCAGGTGGAGAGCTACCTGCGTCACCAGGGCTCGACCTTCGTCGAGCGCTTCGATGCGAACTCCTACCTCTACATCACCCGCGCGATGGACTATTTCGACATCGCGGCCGAGCATGGCGGGGTGCTGGCGAACGCGTTCCGCGGGTCGCCCACGCGCTTCTGCCTCTTCTCCTTCACCAGCGACTGGCTGTTCCCGACCTCCGAGAGCCGGGCCGTCGTGCATGCCCTCAATGCCGCGGCCGCGAACGTCAGCTTCGTCGAGATCGACAGCGACAAGGGCCACGACGCCTTCCTGCTCGACGAGCCGGAATTCCACGCCACCCTGCGCGGGTTCCTCGCCGGCTGCGCCGACCACTGGAGTCGGGGCCGATGAGCGGCGTCGCCGAACGGGCGGCGGCGGCGGCGCTGCGCGTCGACCTGCAGATCATCGCCGACATGATCCCGGAGGGCGCCCGCGTGCTCGATGTCGGCTGCGAGGACGGCGCGCTGCTGGCCCACCTCGTGCGCGGCAAGAACGTGGACGGGCGTGGGGTCGAACTCAGCCAGGCGGGCGTCAACGTCTGCGTCAGCAACGGCCTGTCCGTCATCCAGGGCGACGCCGACACCGACCTCGGGGGCTACCCGTCCGACGTTTTCGACTTCGTCGTCCTCAGCCAGACCCTGCAGGCCACCCGCGACCCGAAAGGCGTGCTGGCCGACCTTGTCCGGATCGGCCGGCGCGCGGTCGTCAGCTTCCCGAATTTCGGACATTGGCGGGTGCGCTGGCATCTCCTGACCCGCGGCCGCATGCCGGTGACGCGGCATCTCACCTACCAGTGGTACGACACGCCCAACATCCACTTCTGCACCATCCTCGACTTCCTCGCGCTCTGCGGCGAGATCGGGGTCGAGATCGAGCGCGGGCTGGCGCTCGACGAGGTCGGGCGGGTGCAGCCCTATTCGGCCGTCGGGCGGCGCGCCAACCTCATGGCCGCGCAGGCGATGTTCGTGCTGCGGCGGCGCTGACGCCGTTGCGGCCGGCGCCGGCCGGGCGCATCGGGCTCGGCACCGCGACGAGGCGCTCGCGCCGCCTGGCGACCGCGCGCGCCGGGGGCGCGGCATAGATCTGCTTCGTCGCCTCGATCATGACGAGGCCGGCGAAGCGGGTGAACCAGCGCTCGCCGGCCCGCTCCCAGGCGGCCGCGCCCCGCTGCAGCATGCGCCAGCGGAAGGGCGGCACGAAGAGGGCGTGGGTCGTCTGCACCGGCGTGAACATGCAGTCGCGCAAGAGGCGGGAGAGCTGGCCCGCCGAATAGGGGTGGCCGCTGCCGAAGGGTGTCATGTCGCGGCGGGCCCAGAGGCCGCGCCGGTTGGGAACGACGATCAGCAGCCGGCCGCCGCCGGCGAGGACGCGCCAGGCCTCCCGCAGCATCGGCCGCACCTGCTCGCTGCCCTCCAGCGCGTGGACCAGGAGGATGCGGTCGAAGTACTGCGTGGGGAAGGGCAGTTCGCCCTCCTCGCCGATCGTGGTGCGGTTGGGGCCGTCCGGCGGCCAGGGCAGCACGCCCTGGGCGGCGGGCATGCAGGCGACGACGCGGTCGGCCTCCTCGCCCATTCGGCCCAGAAACGGCGTGGCGTAGCCGAGCCCGAGGACCGTCAGGCCGGCAACGGACGGCCAGAGCTGACGCACGCGCCGGTTGACCATGCGCCGGGCCACCTGGCCCAGCGGACTGCGGTAGAAGTCGCGAAGTTCGACGACGTCGGCGTGCATGATCCCGCAGATGTACGTCAGCGCTGCCGGGACGAAAAGCGCCGCTCCATGAAAGCATCCGGCGGCACCGCCGCGGGCGGCCGGCGATGGCCGGCTCGCAGGCGGTCGGATGGCGACGGAGCGAGCGGCGCCTGCACCCGGCGCCAATGCGCGATCTGTCCGCCGGGAAGCAGGTCGATGCGCCCGGCGATCCGGTGGGGCGCCGCCGCGGGCGTGGCCGACGGCTCGCCAGCGGCGGCGACGACCGGCACGAGGGCGGCGATCAGAAGGACGGCGATCGGAAGGGTGGGGAGGAGGGACATCACGGCTGGACAACGCTGCCGCCGGGATCGAATTCCCATGGCGGTGGCAATGATCGCCCGTGCGCGGTTGGCGGGCACCGCGCCGGCGCCATATGATGGCGCACCAAGCCTGTCCCCTGCCGACCCGTCGGAGTGCCCATGCTGGAGATCCACCGCATCCCGGTGCTGAACGACAATTATGTCTGGCTGGTCCACGAGCCGGTCGCGGGACGGACCGCCGTCGTCGACCCCGCGGTCGCCGAGCCGGTCGAGGCGGCCCTGCGGCGGCATGGTTGGACGCTGACGCACATCCTCAACACCCACCATCACGGTGATCACACGGGCGGCAACCTCGCCCTCAAGGCGGCGCACGGATGCACGATCGTCGGCCCCGCCGCCGACCGCGACCGCATCCCCGGCATCGACGTGGCCCTGGCCGACGGCGACCGCTACGCGCTGGGTGCCGCCGAGGCCGAGGTGTTCGACGTCCCGGGCCATACGCGCGGCCACATCGCCTTCTGGTTCGCGGCCGATCGCGCGCTCTTCTGCGGCGACACGCTCTTCGCGCTCGGCTGCGGCCGGCTGTTCGAGGGCACGCCGGCCCAGATGTGGCGCTCGCTCGGCAAGCTGAAGGCGCTGCCGGGCGATGCGCGGGTGTTCTGCGCGCACGAATACACCCAGTCCAATGCCCGCTTCGCATTGACGGTCGACGGCGGCAACCCCGCCCTGGTGCGTCGGGCCCGGGAGATCGACGCCGCGCGGGCGAGGGGCGAGGCGACCGTGCCCTCGACCATCGCGCTGGAGCGCGAGACCAACCCCTTCCTGCGTGCCGACGATCCCGCCCTGGCGGCCGCCGTCGGGCTGCCGGCGAACGATCCCGTCGCCGTCTTCGCCGAGGTCCGGCGGCGCAAGGACTCCTTCTGAATCCGTTTCCATTCCCTCCGAGGTGATCCGATGAAGCTGCGCTATTCGGCGACGTCCCCCTATGTCCGCAAGGTCGTCGTCCTCGCCCTCGAAACCGGCCTCGACGGCCGCATCGAACGGGTCGCGACCGCCGCCGCGCCGACCAAGCCGAGCGCCGAGATCGCGGCCGAGAATCCGCTCGCCAAGGTGCCGAGCCTGACCACCGACGACGGCCGGCACCTCTACGACTCGCCGGTCATCTGCGAGTATCTCGACTCGCTGCATGAGGGCGGGCGCGTGTTTCCGACGCCGGGACCGCTGCGCTGGACGGCGCTGCGCCAGCAGGCGCTGGCCGACGGCATTCTCGATGCCTCCCTGCTGATCCGCTACGAGATGGGCCGCCCGGCTGACAAGCAGTGGGAGGACTGGATGGCCGGGCAGAAGCGCAAGGTGACCCAGGCGCTGGATGCGCTGGAGGCCGAGGCCTCCAGGCTCGGCGACGCGGTCACGATCGGCACGATTTCCATCGGCTGTGCGCTGGGCTATCTCGACTTCCGCTTCGCCGGCGACGACTGGCGGCGCGGCCGCCCGACGCTGGCGGCGTGGTACGAGAAGTTCGCCGCCCGCCCCTCGATGGTGGCGACCGTGCCGAAGGATCCGGCATGACCGGCCCCGCTCCCGGCGACGAGGCCGAGGCGATCATCGCCCTGCTCGGCCTGGCACCGCACCCCGAGGGCGGCCGCTTCGCCGAGACCTACCGCCACGTCGCCCCCGGCGGTGGGCGGGGGGCGATGACGGCGATCTATTTCCTGCTGCGTGCCGGCGAACGCTCGCACTGGCACCGCGTCGATGCAGACGAGATGTGGCACTGGTACGCGGGCGCACCGCTGCTGCTGGAGATGGCCGACGATGACGGCCGCAGAAGCGCGGTGCTGGGGACCGGATTTGCGGCCGGGGAAAGGCCGCAGCTCCTCGTCCCGGCCGGCGCATGGCAGGCGGCGCGGTCAGAGGGCGCCTGGACGCTGGTCGGCTGCACCGTCGCTCCGGCCTTCGATTTCTCCGGGTTCGAGCTGGCGCCACTAGGCTGGGAACCCGGTTGAGGTGCTGCCGGAGCGATCATCGACGTTCGATGGTATGCTGAACAAACGCTGTGGATCTGTGCCATGAACCACGCCCGCTCGACCGCGCTGCTGACCATTCGTGCCTCGCAGGATGCGATCGATGCGATCGATGCGATCGCCACGGCAACCCACCGCACGCGTGACGATGTCGTCGATCAAGCGCTGCGCCAGTACCTCGAGCTCAACATTGCGCAGCTCCAGCGAATCGAGGAGGGGCTCGCGGCTGCGCGCGAGGGCCGTGTCCGTCCGGCAGACGACGTACTTGACGAGATCGCGGCGAAGCATGGCTGGAAACGGTGAGGCGGCTGGCTGTCACCGAACCGGCCGGGCGTGATCTCGCTCAACTCGTCGACCACATTGCTACCGATAACCCTGCCGCGGCAGAGCGAGTCTTCCGCGCGATCGACGCCGCAATGCAACGATTGCGGCGGTTCCCCAACCTTGGTCGACGCGGTCGCCTACCTGGGACGCGGGAGCTACCGGTGCCGGCGCTGCCCTACCTTCTCGTCTACGAGAACGATATCGATTCGGTGATAATTCTCGCCGTCCTGCACGGGGCTCGTGATGTCGATCGCCTGTTGCTCGCGCGCAGCAGCGAACTGGATCGGTAGCAGCACCGGCGGTTCGCCGCTCTCGAAACGCCCGCTCATGCCGTGGGCGACCGGCGCGGGCCGAGCTGTTCCCGCGCCGCCAGCGCGGCGCCGCCGGTGATCAGCACGCATGCCGCGGCGACGCTCCAGGAGGCGGCGGCGCGGCCAGAGGCGATCAGCAGCAGGGTCGACAGGAGCGGCGCCAGATAGGCCAGCGCGCCCAGCAGCTTGATGTCGCCATGCTTGACGCCGAGGTCCCAGACGAAGAAGGCGAGGCCCATCGGGCCGAGGCCGAGCGCCACGACCGCCAGCCAGCCCGCTCCGGCCGGGGGCTGCCACGGCTCCCAGGCGAGGTGGCAGAGGAGGGCGAGCAGCGCCGTCGCGCCGCAGAAGGCACCGACGGCATCGCTCGGCACCTTGCCGAAGCGCCGGCTGGCGACGGAATAGGTGGCCCAGACGACGGCCGAGCCGAGGGCGGCGACGTAGCCGGCCGCGTGCTCGGCCCGGAAGGCGACCCGGCCGCCGTCCGTGACCAGCAGGGCGGCGCCGGCGAGGCCCAGCAGCGCGCCTGCGACGTGCCACCAGCGCAACCGCTCGCCCGGCAGCAGTGCCGAGAACAGCACGATCAGCAGCGGCCAGAGATAGTTGACGAGGTTGGCTTCCAACGGCGGCGCGTTGGCGAGCGCGACGAAATAGAGGAGGTGGAAGCCGAAGAGGCCGCCGACGCCGAGGCCCCAGACGGGCAGCGGCCAGGCGAGCTGCCGCAGGATGCCGCCGCCGCGGACCAGCCACAGGACGAGCGCGGCCAGAAAGGCGATCCCGAAGGTCAGGGCGACCATCAGGAAGGGGGGCACCGGGCCGGCGGCCGTCGTCAGCAACGCCAGCGTCGCCCACAGGAGCACGGCGACGCCGCCGAACGCGGTCGCGCGCCCGGCCGAAAGCGTGGTCATGGTGGTCCGGTCCCGATGCTCCCGAATCTTGCCCGAGCCCGGCCTCAGTACATGTGCTGGCCGCCGTTGATCGAGAGGGTCGAGCCGGTGATGAAGCCGGCTTCGTCTTCGACCAGGAACAGCACGCCGCGCGCGATCTCGCTGGCGCGGCCGAGGCGGCCGACCGGCACCCGGGCGACGATCTTCTCCAGCACGTTGGGCGGCACCGCGCGCACCATTTCGGTGTCGATGTAGCCGGGTGCGATGGCGTTGACGGTGATCCCCTTGCCGGCGCCTTCCTGCGCCAGCGCCTTCGTGAACCCGTGGATGCCGGACTTGGCGGCGGCGTAGTTCACCTGGCCGTACTGTCCGGCCTGGCCGTTGATCGAGCCGATGTTGACGATGCGGCCGAAATTGCGCTCGCGCATTCCCTCGATGACGAGGCGGCTCATGTTGAAGCACGAGGCGAGGTTGGTCTGGATGACCGCGTTCCACTGCTCGAAGGTCATGCGGTGGATCGTCGTGTCGCGGGTGATGCCGGCATTGTTCACCAGCACCTCGACCGGACCCAGATCGGCGACGATTCGCGCCAGGCCCTCGCGGCAGGACTCGAAATCGGCGACGTCGAACTTGTAGGCGGGGATGCCGGTTTCGGCCGTGAAGGCCTTTGCCACCTCGTCGTTGCCGCCATAGTTGGCCGCGACCCGATAGCCCGCCTGCTGCAGGGCTTCGGCGATCGCGCGGCCGATGCCGCGCGTGCCGCCGGTGACCACCGCTACCCGTCCAGTCATGATACTCCTCCCGATATGCGACGCTCGTGAGCGGCGTCGACTTGCACGCATCAGACCACGGGGCAGCGGTCTCCGCCAGCGGTCGCGTGCCGCCCGCGCCCACATCCGGTCCAATAGCCCGAACATCTGTCGGAAATGCGACGGGCCGCCCCGAGGGGCGGCCCGTCGATCGCAAGTCGGCTGCGGCCGTCAGTCGCGGGCGACACACATGGCGACACCCATGCCGCCGCCGATGCACAGGGTGGCGAGGCCCTTGCGGGCGCCGCGCCGCTGCATCTCGTAGAGGAGGGTGGTCAGCACGCGCGCGCCCGATGCGCCGATCGGGTGGCCGAGGGCGATCGCGCCGCCGTTCACGTTCACCCTGGCGGTATCCCAGCCGAGTTCCAGGTTCACCGCACAGGCCTGCGCGGCAAACGCCTCGTTGGCCTCGACGAGGTCGAGATCGTCCTTCGACCAGCCGGCCTTGGCGAGTGCGGCCCGGCTGGCCGGGATCGGCCCCGTCCCCATGATCGCGGGATCGACGCCCGCCGTCGCCCAGGAGACGATGCGCGCCAGCGGCGTGATGCCGCGGCGGGCGGCCTCTTCGGCGGACATCAGCACGGTCGCGGCGGCACCGTCGTTGATGCCGGACGCATTGCCGGCGGTCACCGTGCCGTTGCGGTCAAAGGACGGCCGCAGCTTCGCCAGGGTCTCGGCGGTGGTGCCGTGGCGCGGGAACTCGTCGGTGTCGACGATGGTGTCGCCCTTGCGGCCCTTGATGGTCACCGGCACGATCTCGTCGGCGAAGCGGCCGGCCTTCTGGGCGGCCTCGGCCTTCTGCTGCGAGCCGGCGGCGAAGGCGTCCTGCTGCTCGCGCGTCAGCTGCCACTTCTGGGCCACGTTCTCGGCCGTGTTCCCCATGTGGTAGCCATTGAAGGCATCCCAGAGCCCGTCCTTGATCATGGTGTCGACGAACTCGGCGGGGCCCATCTTCACACCCGAACGCAGGTAGGCGGCGTGCGGCGCCTGGCTCATGCTCTCCTGGCCGCCGGCGACGACGATCGCGGCGTCGCCGAGCTTGATCGCCTGGAAGCCGAGCGCGACCGCGCGCAGGCCCGAACCGCAGAGCTGGTTGATGCCGTAGGCCGTGCGCTCGACCGGAATGCCGGCGGCGATGGCGGCCTGGCGGGCCGGATTCTGACCGGCCCCGGCGGTGAGGATCTGGCCCATCACCACCTCGTCGACTTCGGCGGGTGCGACCTTGGCGCGGTCGAGGGCGGCCTGGATGGCGACCTGTCCCAGATAGTGGGCGGACACGCCCGACAGGGAGCCGTTGAATGCGCCGATCGGCGTGCGGGCCGCGGCGGCGATCACCACTTCGGTCATGGGGTGCGCTCCAAGGGTGGGGATGCTGCGGCGCAATCTAGGGATCGGCCGGGGGCGAGTCCAGCCAGTGCGCCAGCGGCTCCCAGACGGCGGCCGGCGCGCCGCCGCCGACGATCATGCCGATATGGCCGAGCGGCGGCGACAGCAGCCGGGCACCGGGTATGGCGCGCGCCAGCGCGGTGGCCGACGCATGCGGCACGATGCGGTCGTGCTGCGGCGCCATCACCAGGGTCGGCAGGCGGAGCTGCGCGGGCTCGACGGGGCGTCCGGCGATCCGCCAGGCGCCGGCTGCGGTGGTGTTGCGCCCATACCAGTCGGCGAGGCATTCGGCGGCGACGGGCGCGGCGAGCGGCACGCCGTCGTTGAGCCAGTCCTCGAGCGCGACGAAGGCCCGGGCCCGGTCGCTCGCCGGGTCGAGGTCGGCGAAGGCGGAGAACTTGCGCAGGCCGAGCGCGGGGTCGAGCGACAGGAAGAGCATCTGCAGCAGGTCGACCGGCAGGTCGCCCCATTGCCGGAGCCAGGGCTCGGCCGTACGGGCCCAGGCGCCGATCGCGCGCGCCTGCTCCGGCCGCTCGGCATGGAAATTCCAGGGCGTCGCCAGCAGCGCCAGCCGCGAGACGTCGCGGGCGCGGCGGGTCGCGAGAGCCAGCGCGAGATCGCCACCCATACAGTAGCCGAGGACGGCGACGGGGCGCCGCTCGATGGCGAGCGTCGCATCGAGCGCCGCCTCGAGGCGGCCGGCGACATAGGCGGTCAGGTCGAACTGCCGCTCCTCCGGCCCGGGCGTGCCCCAGTCGACGAGATAGACGGCCATGCCGCGGCCCGCCAGGAAGCGCAGCAGGCTGTTGCCGGCGGCGAGGTCGAGGATATAGGCGCGATTGACCAGCGAGGGTACGACCAGTACGGCCGGTCCCCGCGCGTCGGCGCGGCCATAGCGGCGCAGGGCCGTGCTCCCCTCCTGCCAGACCGCCGGCATGTCGGGCAGCGCGCGGCGATAGGGGTGGTGGCGGTAGCGTTCGAGTCCGGTGAGGAAGCGGTCGGCGCGCGAGCGGAGCTCGCGGTCGAGGGCGGTGCCGAACGCCTCAGGGTCGACGTCGCGGAGCTGCGCGGCGAGGTCTGCGAGCGGGCCCGCGCTGGGCGGCCTCGAGTCCGGCGATGCGTTCCTCAAGAGCGGCCATGCGGCGCGCGAGCTGCTCCAGATCGTGGCGGCCAGCATCATGTGCGCCGGCAGCGGGCGGGGGCCCTGGCGGGGTGGCGGCGTCATGATGGGGAGCCGGCGACGGGGTGCCGAAGCCGGCGAACGGCACGCCCGCGAACGGCGGCGCGGCGAAGAGCGTCAGCCAGCGCGCCGCCGTCTCGGCGACGGCAGGGTCGGCTGCGACCGCCAGCATCTGCTCCTGCCAGAGGGTCACGAACCGCCGGGCGAGTTCGTCGGTGTCGGGCGGGTCGGCCATCGACGGGACTATATCGGCGCCGACTCCGCGCCGCTACCGCCGCTCCGTTCGCGGCCGCAGCACAGCGGCTGTTCGCGATAGCGAAATCCATGTTATGCACGGGATCAGGACCGTCCACCGTCCGGAGTGCGTACATGTCCGAGGATTCGGGGTCGGCGACCTCAGCCATCACGATCAAGAAATACGCGAACCGGCGGCTCTACAACACCGCCACGTCGAGCTATGTGACGCTCGACCATCTTTGCCAGATGGTGAAGGACGGGCAGGACTTCGTCGTCTACGACGCGAAGACCGGCGAGGACATCACCCGCACGGTGCTCACGCAGATCATCGTCGAGGAGGAGCAGAAGAGCGGGCACAACCTGCTGCCGATCGGCTTCCTGCGCCAGCTCATCAGCTTCTACGGCAACAACCTGCAATGGCTCGTGCCGCGCTATCTCGACGCCAGCATGCAGACCTTCACCAGCAACCAGGACCAGTTCCGCGGCTACATGCAGGGCGCGTTCGGCAACCTCTTCCCGTTCGGCCGGCTGGAGGAACTGGGCAAGCAGAACCTCGCCATGTTCGAGCGGGCGATGCAGATGTGGACGCCGTTCACCGGCCGTCCGGACGAGCAGGGCGGGGCCGGTACGTCCCCTCCGCCGACTTCGCCGCCGCCTCCGCCGCCCGCGAACGAGTCGATGCGCGAGCTGGAGGCGCGGCTCGACGCCCTGCAGAACCAGCTCAATGCGCTGACGCGGCGCGACGACAAGGACAAGCCGTCGGACTGACCGCTCGCCCGGCTGACGGGACGGGGCGCGCTGCCGGGACGGGGCGCGCGGCGGGGCTCAGCTCGCCGGCTTGGCCGGCTGGCTGGCCGCACCGCGCCGGCGCGTCTCGCGGTAGGCGATGAAGAGGCCGGAAGTGGCCACGATGACGGCGCCCGCGATCAGCGTCGGCGTCGGTATGTCGCCCCACACGAAGTAGCCCATCAGCACGGCCCAGATCATCGACAGGTAGCTGAACGGCGCCAGGATCGCCGCCGGCCCGAAGCGGAAGGCCTGCGTCCACCAGAACTGCGCGACGCCGGAGCAAATTCCGATCGCGCCGATCAGGAAGAAGTCGACCCAGCCGATCGGCACCCAGGCGAAGAAGGGCAGCGTCGCCGTGGCGATCAGGAACGTGATGATGGCCTGGTAGAAGACCAGGGTCGCACTCGCTTCGGTCGCGCTGAGGCGGCGGATGCCGATCGACAGCAGCGCGCCGAACATGGCGTTGGCCAGCGCGAACAGCGCGCCGGAATTCAGCACGTCCCCCGTCGGCCGCACCATGATCAGCACGCCGGCGAAGCCGAACGCGACGGCGGCCCAGCGGTAGACGCCGACCTTCTCGCCCAGCAGCGGCACCGACAGTGCGGTGAGGAAGATCGGCGCGGCGAATCCGATCGCCACCGCGTCGGCCAGCGGCATCATGCTGAAGGCGAGGAAATTGCAGCTCATCGAGACGAACTGCAGCATGGCGCGCGAGACGTGCCAGCCGAGCCGCCGTGTGCGCAGAACCTTGAGGCCGCCGCTGATCGCCACCAGCACGAAGCATGGAATGAGCGCGAACAGGCAGCGGATGAACACCACCTCGGGAACCGGGTAGCTGGCGACCATCCACTTGATCGCGGCATTCAGCACGGAGAAGACGAAGACCGCGCCCACCATGTAGAGGATGCCGCGGCGGATGTCGCCGCGGCTGGCCGGCGGCAGGAAGCTGGAGCGCATCGAAACCCGATTGTTGGACGCGAATCCTGCGCCGGATTCGCCACCTCCGCCAGTCCCGTTGCGCACAGACGGACGCAATCCGCCGCTCCGCTGGACGTTGGCCTCGGTGGCCGACCACTGATAGGCTTTCCGGCCGGGGAAGAAATCGCCAGGAAACGGGGAAGAGACGCCGATGAGCGCCGCCACCAACGTCAACGAACTCATCGCGACCGGCCGCGACGACGCGCCGGCGATCTTGGCGCCGGACCGGCCGGCCCTCAGCCATGGCGGTCTCCGGCGACTGGCCGCCGATACCGTCGCCGCGCTCAATCGCCTCGGCATCGGCCGCAACGATCCGGTGGCCATCGTCCTGCCCAACGGGCCGGAGATGGCGGCCGCATTCGTCGCCATCGCCGCCGGTGCCACGACGGCCCCGCTGAACCCGGCCTATCGCGCGGAGGAGTTCGACTTCTATCTGGGCGATCTCGATGCGAAGGCGCTGGTGGTCGAGCGCGGCAGCCAGTCGCCGGCGATCGCGGTCGCCCAGGCGCGGGGGGTGCCGATCGTCGAACTGATCGCCGATCCGGCGGGTCCGGCCGGCGCATTCGTGCTCGAGGGCGCCGCCGCCGGCCGGCCGGCGACCATCGGCGGTCCGGCCGACGCCGACGACGTGGCGCTCATCCTGCATACCTCGGGAACCACCTCGCGGCCGAAGATGGTCCCGCTGCGCCATCGCAATGTCTGCGCGTCGGCGCGCAACATCCGCGTCGCGCTGGGCCTGACGGCGGCCGACTGCTGCCTCAACATCATGCCGCTCTTCCACATCCACGGGCTGATCGCGGCCGTGCTGAGCTCGATCGGGGCCGGCGGCTCGGTGTTCTGCGCCCCCGGCTTCAATGCGCTGCGCTTCTTCGCCCAGCTCACCGAGGCCAAGCCGACCTGGTACACGGCGGTGCCGACCATGCATCAGGCCATCCTGGCGCGGGCCGAACGCAACCGCGAGGCGATCGCCGCCACGCCGCTGCGGCTGATCCGGTCGTCCTCGGCCTCCCTGCCGCCGCAGGTCATGCGCGCCCTGGAGGAGACCTTCTCGGTGCCGGTGATCGAGAGCTACGGCATGACGGAGGCGGCCCACCAGATGGCCTCGAACCCGCTGCCGCCCCGGCCGCGCAAGCCCGGCACCGTCGGCGTCGCCGCAGGCCCGGAGGTGGCGATCATGGAGGAGGACGGCGCGCGCCTGCTGCCGTCCGGCGATACCGGCGAGGTCGTGATCCGCGGCGACAACGTCACGGCGGGCTATGCCGCCAATCCCGAAGCCAACGCCAAGGCGTTCACGGACGGCTGGTTCCGCACCGGCGACCAGGGCGTCATCGACGCCGACGGCTATCTCACCATCACCGGGCGCCTCAAGGAGCTGATCAACCGCGGCGGCGAGAAGATCAGCCCGCGGGAAGTCGACGAGGTGCTGATGGACCATCCGGCGGTCGACCAGGCGGTGACCTTCTCGATGCCGCACGACAAGCTGGGCGAGGAGGTGGCGGCCGTCGTCGTCCTGGTCGAAGGGGCTTCGGCCGGCGAGAGCGAGCTGCGGGACTTCGTGTCCGCCCGTCTGGCGGACTTCAAGGTGCCGCGTCGGATCCTCTTCCTCGCCGAGATTCCGAAGGGCGCGACCGGCAAGCTGCAGCGCATCGGCCTCGCCCAGCGCCTGGGCCTCACGGCATGAGAATCTGCATCTTCGGCGCCGGCGCGATCGGCGGCTATCTCGCGGCCGAGCTGGCGCTCGCCGGGCAGGAGGTCACGGTCATCGCGCGCGGTGCCCATCTGGCGGCCATCCGCGAGAACGGGCTGACGCTGCTGATCGGCGACGAGCGCAAGGTCGCCCGCGTCGCCGCCACATCGGACCCGGCCGAAGCGGGGCCGCAGGACAGCGTCGTCATAACGCTGAAGGCGCACTCCCTGCCGCCCGTAGCCCACCAGCTCGCGCCGTTGTTCGGGCCCGAGACCTCGGTCGTCACCGCGATGAACGGCGTGCCGTGGTGGTATTTCGAGCGCCAGCCCGGCCCGTGGGCGGGCCAGCGCATCCATGCCGTCGATCCCGAGGGCCGGATCGCGGCGGCCATCGCACCGGAGCGGGTGATCGGCTGCGTCGTCTATCCCGCCTGCGAAGTGGTCGAGCCGGGGGTGATCCGGCATGTCGAGGGCAACCGCTTCCAGCTGGGGGAGATCGACGGCAGCCGCTCGCCCAGGGTCCAGGCGCTCAGCCAGGCGATGGGTGCGGCGGGCCTGAAGGCACCGGTGCGGCCCCGCATCCGCGACGACATCTGGCTCAAGCTCTGGGGCAATGCCGGGTTCAACCCGATCAGTGCGCTGACCCACGGAACGCTGGAGGAGATCGCTTCCGATGCGGCGACGCGTCCCATCGTCCGCGCCCTGATGGTCGAGGTCGAAGCGGTGGCGACGGCGCTGGGCGCGAAGCTGGCGGTGGACGTCGATACCCGCATCCAGTGGGCCAAGGACGTCGGGGCGCACAAGACCAGCATGCTCCAGGACCTGGAGCGCGGCCGGCCGATGGAGATCGATGCCCTGGTCGCCGCGGTGCAGGAACTGGCGAGGCTGGTCGGCGTCGCGACGCCGACGCTCGACGTCGTGCTGGGGCTCGTCCGGCAGCGGGCGCGCGTGGCGGGCTGCCTCGCCTCCTAGACCGGCCGCCGCGGCGCGCTCGTATGGGGACGAGTGCGCGAATTGCGGCAGCCTGCCGTTCCATTTGATCCAATTTGGCGCGATTCATAAACCAATTGGCGAGGGAACGCGGCCGTATCTGTGCCTCTTGCGGTTGACCGTCGGTCGCCCCACCCCAAACTGATGCTCGCGGGTCCGGGTCATCGACCCGGCGTGTGGACGCCTAGCGTTCGACCGCAGCGCTCGTCGGCCGTCCGAGCATTCGGTACCGGGCGGCCGGCGACATCGAGAGAAGGAGCGTCGATATGGATGACGGAAGTCCGCGCACGGCCATGCCGGAGGCGGGAACCAAGCGATCCAGCAGCCGGGCCCGCGTGGTCGATCGCCACGTCGGGGCGATGATCCGCGAGCGGCGGATCGTGCTCGGCCTGACCCAACAGCAACTCGCCGACATGATCGGCGTCACCTACCAGCAGGCGCATAAGTATGAGCGCGGGATCAACCGCGTCTCGGCCGGCCGGCTGTTCGAGATCTCCCAGGTCCTGGGGGTTCCCGTCAGCTACTTCTTCGAGGGCATCGAGGAGGAGGGTGGCCGCAGCGCCGGCGGTCGCGACCGCATGAGCCTCGAACTGGCGCGCAATTTCGCCCAGATCGGGGATCAGAAGCAGAAGGAGGCGCTGAGCCATCTGGCCCGCGTCCTCGCCAACGGTCACGCGGTGGCGGCCTAGCGCCCGCCTTCGCCCGTTGCGGCGCCGGAGGAGGATCGGGGGGCCTCCGCGCGTTCGTTACCCGATGGTTCGTCATGAACGTCAGCGGCGTCTTGGCCGGGTCCGGGCCTGGGCGCCGCAGTCGTTTCGGCCACCGGCACGAAGGCATCCCGGGCGTCGACCGGCACCGGGGCTCGCCGGCCGATCCGGTAGACGGTGAAGGCGCAGAGGCCTGCCGCGATCAGCGCGACGTAGGCGAACAGGGCCTGGGGCCCGAAGAAGCCCATGAGGTTGGCGGCGACGATCGGGCCGATGACGGCGCCGATGCCGTAGGCCAGCAGCAGACCGGCGCTGGCCGCGACGCGCTGACCCGGTCCGGTGAAGTCGTTCGCATGGGCGACCATCAGCGGGTAGACGGTCAATGAGAGGCCGCCATAGACCGCGACCAGCCCGAGCAGCAGCGGCAGCGGCAGCGACCAGGCGCCGGCCACCGCGATCGCAGCCGCCGCCACCACGACCCCTGCCGTCACTCCGGCGATGATGTGCCGGCGGTCCCGCCGGTCCGACAGGCGGCCGATTGGCCATTGCATGACCATGCCGGCCAGGATCGTCACGGTCATGAACTGGGCGATGGCCGCCACCGACAGGCCGAGCGAATGCCCGAAGAGCGGCGCCAGGCTGTAGAAGGCGGCGTTGGACAGTCCGACCGCGAAACAGCCGACGACGCCGAGCGGCGAGATCCGGTAGAGCGCCAACAGGCTGAGCGCGTTGCGCGACGGCGGCGGCGGCCCGGCCGACGGCGACAGCGCCACCGGCACCAAGGCGACCGAGAGCAGCGCCCCCGCGATCAGGAAGAGGTCCGGCCCGGCCGGATCGCCCGCCTGCAGCAACTGCTGGCCGAGCCCGGAGGCCAATTGGTTGACGATCATGTAGAGCGACAGGATGCTGCCGCGATTGCCGCTGTCCGCCCGGTCGTTGAGCCAGCTTTCGGTGACGACGAAGATGCCGGCGATGGCGAAGCCCGACAGCACCCGGATGGCCATCCAGGCCCAGGGGCTGACGAACAGCGCCAGGAACAGGAACGAGCCGGTCAGGATCGCGGCGAAGGCCGCGAAGGCCCGGATATGGCCGACCTGCGCCACGATCGCGCCGGTCCAGAGCGAGCCGAAGAGGAAGCCGGCGAAATAGGCCGAGACGACGAAGCCGATGAGCTGCGGCGGAAACGCCTCGATTCCCATGCGCAGCGAGAGGAACGAGTTGAAGAGGCCGGACGCGAGCAGCACCATGCCGATGCCCAGCAGCAGGGGGCCGACCGAACGCAGAACCCCCTTCATCGCCGGCTCCCCGACCCCCGTGCCTGCGGGCCTCGCAGCCCGCGCATCCGCCTCCATAGCATGGCGGCGGCGCGGTCAGCGACCGCCGGCCTTCAGCTGCATTTGGAGTAGCCGCAATTGATGCAGCTGTCGCAGCCCTCCTGCCGGATGAGGCCGGCGGTGCCGCATTTCGGGCACTGCCGCAGGGCCGCCGCCGGCCCCTCGGTCGGCAGGCCGACGACCTGGCGGCCGGCTTCGGGCGCCCGTTCCTGCGGCCCGGCGATGAAGCCGATGTCGCGCATGTGCCGCTCGATGACCTCGCCGATCGCCGCCAGCAGCGAGGGAACGTAGCGGCCATCCATCCAGGTGCCGCCACGGGGGTCGAAGACGGCCTTCAGCTCGTCGACGACGAAGGAGACGTCGCCGCCGCGGCGGAAGACCGCGCTGATCATGCGGGTCAGCGCCACCGTCCAGGCATAGTGCTCGGTGCTCTTCGAATTGATGAAGACCTCGAACGGGCGCCGGCGTCCGTCCTGCACGATGTCGTTGAGGGTGATGTAGATGGCGTGGTCGGTCTCGGGCCAGCGGATCTTGTAGGTCTTGCCGGGCAGGGCCTCCGGCCGGTCGAGCGGCCGTGTCATGTAGACGACGCCACCCGCCTCGTAGAGGTCGGCGGGCCGCGCCGGCGGGGGGGCCAGCGGCAGCTCCTGCTGGCGCGCCTCGACCGTCCCGGCCGCCGGCTGGACGCTCAGCACCGAGCCCGTCACCGCGTTCGGGCGATAGGTCGTGCAGCCCTTGCAGCCGAGTTCGTAGGCGCGGAGATAGACGTCCTTGAAGGCATCGAAGGGGATGTCGACCGGGACGTTGATGGTCTTCGAGATCGAGCTGTCGACGTAGCGCTGGACGGCCGCCTGCATGACGAGATGGTCGGCCGGGGTCAGGGTCTGGGCGTCGACGAAATAGTCCGGCAGCGGCTTGTTCTCGCCCTCCAGCCGGCGGAACAGGCGATAGGCGTGGTCCGTCACCTCCTCCTCGCGGCGGGTGCCGTCGGGCATCAGCACCTGGCGCGAATAGCGGAAGCTGAAGACGGGCTCCAGCCCCGAGGAGACGTTGTCGGCGAAGATGGAGATCGTGCCGGTCGGCGCGACCGAGGTCAGCAGCGCGTTGCGGATGCCGTGGCGCGCGATCGCCGCGCGGACGTCCTCGTCGAGTTCGGACACCGTCTCGCCCGCCAGATAGGCCTCGCGCTCGAAGAGCGGGAAGGCCCCCTTCTCGCGCGCGAGTTCGGTCGAGGCGAGATAGGCGTGGCGCCGGATCTCCTGCATCCAGCGCTCGGTCAATGCCACCGCCTCCTGGCTGCCGTAGCGGACCCCGCACAGGATGAGGGCGTCGGCGAGGCCCGTGACGCCGAGCCCGATGCGGCGCTTGGCCCGCGCCTCCGCCGCCTGCTCCGGCAGGGGAAAGCGGGAGACGTCGATCACGGCATCCATCATCCGCACGGCCACGGGCACCAGGGTCCGCAGCCGATCGAGGTCGAGCCGGGCATTGCCGGTGAACGGGTCGAGCACGAGGGCGGCGAGGTTGACCGAGCCGAGCAGGCAGGCGCCGTAGGGCGGCAAAGGCTGCTCGCCGCAGGGGTTGGTGGCCCGGATCGTCTCGCAATAATGCAGGTTGTTCCGCCGGTTGATGCGGTCGATGAAGATGACGCCCGGTTCGGCATAGGCGTAGGTCGCGCGCATGATCGCGTCCCACAGCTCGCGGGCGCGCAGCACCTTCCAGGTCACGCCCTCGAAGCGCAGCTCCCAGGGCTGGTCCTCGCGCACCGCAGCCATGAAGGCATCGGTGACCAGCACCGAGAGGTTGAACATGCGCAGCCGCCCCGGCTCCCGCTTGGCGGCGACGAAAGCCTCGATGTCCGGGTGGTCGCAGGCCATCGTCGCCATCATGGCGCCGCGGCGATGGCCGGCGCTCATGATGGTGCGGCACATCGCGTCCCACACGTCCATGAAGGAGAGGGGACCCGAGGCGTCGGCGCCGACGCCCTTCACCGGCGCGCCGCGCGGCCGCAGCGTCGAGAAGTCGTAGCCGATGCCGCCGCCCTGCTGCATCGTCAGCGCGGCTTCCCGCAGATGCTGGAAGATGCCGCCCATGTCGTCGGGCACGGTGCCCATGACGAAGCAGTTGAAGAGCGTCACCGTGCGCCCGGTGCCGGCGCCGGCCAGGATGCGGCCGGCCGGCAGGAAACGGAAGCCCTCGAGCGCTTCGTAGTAGCGGTCTTCCCACTGCCCCGGATCGGACTCGATCGCCGCCACGGCCCGCGCGACGCGGCGCCAGCTATCCTCGATCGTGCCGTCGAGCGGGACGCCGTCCGGGCCCTTCAGCCGGTACTTCATGTCCCAGATCTGTTGGGAGATCGCCGCTACGCTGGCCATGCAGGGGGGCCTCCTCGCCGGGACTTCGGAATCTAGGCAGCGGTCCCGGACCGGTCAAGTTCCATGTTCACGTTCCGTTTCCGCCGGATCGGCGACCGCCAAGGGTCGGGCCGCGTGGCGCAATTCCGATCTGTCCCCGTTATCCCCGGGATTGCGGTGGCCGCTTTTCCACAGCCCCGGCGACGAGACGGTCGGTCGCGGACTCGATGTCGCCCTCCAGCCGGCGCAGGAATGTGCGGCGGTCGAGACCGGGCGGGATGGCCGGCAGCAGTTCCACGGTGATCGTGCCCGGCCGCTTGAAGAAGGATCGCCGCCCCCAGCACAGGCCGGAATCGAGGGCGATCGGCACCACCGGCAGGCCCAGCTGGGCATAGAGCGCCGCCACGCCGGGCTGGTACGGCGCCGGCTCACCGTCGGCCGTGGGCGGCACGCGGGTGCCTTGGGGATAGATCAGGATCGAGCGTCCGGCCTCGGCGAGGGCGCGCGCATCGGCGACCATGCCGCGCAGCGCCTTGGCGCCCGCCTTGCGGTCGACCGGAATTGCGCCCCAGCGCCCGAGGAAGCCGCCATAGATCGGGATGCGCAGCAGTTCCCGCTTCAGCACGACCGCCGGTTCGTCGAGGGCGCCCGGCATGGTGATGGTGTCCCATGCCGACTGGTGCTTGGCGGCATAGATCACCGGGCCGGGCGGCGCCCGCTCCAGCCCGACCCAGCGGCTGCGGATGCCGACGATGGCGGCGGCCAGCACGGCCACGCCGGACGACCAGAAGCGGTAGACGGCGACGGTGGCGCCGCGCGGCAGGAAGAGCGCCGGCCAGGTGACCAGGGCCAGTGCGATCGTCCAGAGAAAGAAGGCCGCGTTGAAGAGCGCGGAGCGGAGGATGGTCACGACGGGCTCCGGGGCCGGACGAAGCTCCACAGGTACTTCACAAATTCCAGCGCCAGCAGCTGCATCGTGCCCCGCCAGGCCCACCAGTCCCGCTTCATCTGCGACGGCACCACCGGATGCAGGACGAAGCGCATGTCCGGCATGGTCCGGCGCAGCTCGCGCTCCGCGCGCCACAGGTGATAGTTGGCGGTGACGAGGCGCAGGGAGCCGAAACCCTCCTCCCGCATCCAGCGCGCCGTCTCGATGGCGTTGCCGCGCGTGTCGACCGCCGAATGGCCCAGCGCGATGCGATGGTTGCGGGAGGTGTCCGTCACCCCGGCGTCGCGCAGCATCGACGGCAGGTCGACCTCGGGATGGACGCCCGAAACGAAGAGCTTCTTCGCCAGCCCCCGCGCCAGGAGGGCGGCGCCCGCGGGAATGCGATCCATGCCGCCGGTCAGGACGACGATGGCATCGGTTTCGGTATCGTCGGTCGGCGAACTCCACGGGATGGTCTCGGCGAACCAGACGAAGCCCGCCAGCAGCATCACTGCGACGACGATGCCGATTCGGACCAGCATGCGGAGGAGGCGGGCCAGCTGCATGATCATGGGTGCCCGGTCACGGCAGCCCGGTCATGACCGCCCCAGCAGGGCCGCCACGGCCGCCGCCAGATCGTCGTGGACGGCGACCGGCAGCAGGTGCGGCGCCAGCCCCCGCGCCTGTGTCGCCGCACCCTTGCCGGTACGGACCAGGATCCGGCGGCAGCCTGCGGCGGCGCCGGCCTCGAGGTCGCTCGCCGAGTCGCCGATCATCACCGCGTCGCCGGGTGCGGTGCGAAACTGGATGAGCGCCTCGCGCAGCATGCCCGGCTGTGGCTTGCGGCGCTCGGTCGGCCGCTCGGGCGGGTCGGGGCAGACGAACCATGCATCGATGCGCCCGCCCTCCCGATCGAGCGCCGCCCGGATGCGGTCGTTGATGCGCTCCAGCAGCTCCGGGCTGACGATGCCGCGGCCGACGACGGACTGGTTGGTGACGACGGCCACGCCGATGCCGGCATGGTTGAGGCGTGCGACGGCCGCGGCCGATCCCGGGATCATCGCCAGTTCGCCCGGATGGCGCACGGAATGGGGAAGATCGACGTTGAGGACGCCGTCGCGATCGAGGAGGGCGAGGCGCATCGCGGACCTTCCTACATGATCCGCGCAAGCGCCCGCAGCACCACCGCACGCGCCACGAACACCGCGATGACGGCAGTGGCGACGGGCAGCAGCGCCACCGCGATCCATTCGCGGGTGCCGAACTCCAGCGCCGGTAGCAGCCCCGAATGCACGATCATCCCGGCCGTCCCGATCAGCACCATCAGCACGGCGGCCAGGGCCGCTCCGATGGCCCCGCCCTGCAGCCCCATCCACAGCGCCTGCCGCTGGAACTGCCGGGCGATGTAGCTGTCGCGGGCGCCGATGATGTGCAGGATCTCGATGACCTCGCGATGGATCGCCAGCGCCGCATGGGTCGCCAGCGCCACCGTCAGCCCGACCCCGAGGATGGCGCCGAGCAGCACCGTGCCGGCGGCGAGCCGCACCGCGGTCACCCAGCCGAGCAGCTGGTCGACCCAGACGCGATGGTCGTCGACCCGGATGTCGGGCGAGACGGCGCCCACCAGCGCCGTCAGCGTTCCCTGCCGCGGCGGATCGCCAGGGTCGACGCGCACGTCGATCAGGGTCGGGAGCGGCAGGCCGACGCCGGACTGGCCGAGGCCGGCGAGATCGGCGCCCAGCCACGGTTCGACGAGACGCGCCGTCACCTCGCGCGGCACGGCCGTGGCCGACAGCACGCCCGGCACTGCGGCCAGCGCCGTCAGCACCGAGCGGACCTGCGCCGCGGTCGCCTCGTCCGACTCGCCCTGCGGCACCTCGATCGTGACGTTGCCGGCAAGGCCGGTCCCGAAGCGCGCGGCGGCGGCCTCGACCGCCAGTGCCAGCGCCAGTGCCAAGGCTGCGACGAAGGCCATCACCGCGACCATCCAGGGGATGGTGCGGGTCGCCGCGTCGGGCGCGAGCAGCCCGCCCCCGATCAAGGCGCGTCCCCGCCGCCGGGGGCGAGCTCGCCGTCGACGAGGTGCAGGGTGCGGCCGCCATGGCGCCGCACCAGCCCCATATTGTGGGTGGCGATGACGATGCTGGTGCCCAGCTTGTTCATCTCGACGAAGAGATGCATCAGCCGTCCGCCGATCTCCTCGTCGAGGTTGCCGGTGGGCTCGTCGGCGAGCAGCAGCTTGGGCTGGGCGATGACCGCGCGGGCGACCGCGACCCGTTGCTGCTGCCCGCCGGACAGGGCAGGGGGATAATGTTCGATGAAGGGGCCGAGCCCGACCCAGCGCAGCAGCTCCTCGGCATGCCGCCGCGTGTCGGCTTCGGTCTTGCCGGCAATGCGCAGCGGCAGGGCTGCGTTCTCCAGCGCGGTCAGGTTGGGGATCAGCCGGAAATCCTGGAAGACGACGCCGATCTGCCGCCGCAGCGGCGGCAGCTCCTCGCGCGGGGTCGTCGCGATGTCGCGACCGAACAGACTGATGAGGCCGCGTGACGGCGCGTGCGCAAGGTACATCAGGCGCAGCAGCGAGGACTTGCCGGCGCCGCTCGCGCCGGTCAGGAAGCAAAAGGCCCCGGGCTCGACCGTGAAGGTGAGATCCCGCAGGATCTCCGGGCCGGTGCCGTAGCGCATTCCCACGTTCTCGAACCGGATCACGTCGCCGCCGTCCGCCTTGCCCGTCCAGGGTGTCGAAGGGGCCGCACCTTGGCATGGCCCCCCGCGGCGCGTCCACCCGTCGAGGCGCCTCAGATCGCCCGGCCGCCGACCCTGCGCCGCAGATTGCGGACCGCCTCGGCAACGCCCGGCATGTGCGGATGGATCGCCAGCGCTCGTTCGAGGGCCGCCAGCGCCTCGCCAGGGCGGCCCTGGGCGTCGCGGACGAGGCCGAGGCCGGCCCACGCGCCGAAATGCCGCGGCTCCAGCGCCAGAACCCGCTCGACCGCCTGGGCGGCCTCGGCGTGACGGCCGAGATGGAAGAGCACCGTCGCCCGCTTGTTCCAGCCCTCGGCGAAGTCGGGCGCCTTCGCGGTCACGTCGGCGAAATGCCGCAGTGCTTCCGGCCATTGGCCGCGGCCGATGGCGGCCATGCCGCGGCGGAAGGGAATGATCGCCTCCTCGACTGCGGTCACCGACCAGCGGCGCCAGATTTCGCGTTCGATGGCGCCGGCTGCCGCCGCCCCTGCCGGCGGCAGTCGTGCGAACAGCCGATCGAGCGCAGGGTCGGTCTGGTCGGCGGCGGCGGGCATACCCGCCAGCACGATCAGCAGCGGCAGCAGCATCCGGAGCGATCGAGGTCGACCCATGCCGGCATGATGAGAGCGGCGGAACGGCTTGCCAAGCCGCCGCGCGCGGACACCATGCCGCAATGCAGCGCATCGCTTGCGCACCCCCGTCGCGGCGGGTAGGTTCCGCTCATGACCGGAGGCCCGCTGCCGCCTCGATGATTCTTACCTGTTCGGCCTGCGACACCCGCTACCTGATCGATCCGGTGACCCTCGGCAGCGAAGGGCGGGTCGTGCGCTGCGCGAACTGCGGCCATTCCTGGCACCAGATGCCGCCGGCCGATTCGCCGCGCCGCATCGATCTGCTGGCTCCGCCCGATCCCGAGCAGCCGGCCCAGCGGCTCGACGAGCCGGCGCCGCCGCCATCGCCGTCGGCACCGAACTACCTGCCCTGGACGATCCTGCTCGCGCTCTTCGTCGCCCTCGTGGTGGTGGCGCATTTCGCGCGCAACCGCATCGTCGATGCCTGGCCGCCGGCGGCCAAGCTCTATGCCATGGTCGGCGTGCGCGTCGAGCCGCTGGGCGCCGGCCTGGAGATTCGCGGCATCGTCACCGACCGGCGGATCGTCGGCGGCGAGCAGGAGCTGGCCGTGCGCGGCGAGATCCACAACGGCTCGGCGGAGGAGCGGACGATCCCGCGCCTGCGCGCGGTGCTCAAGGACGCGGGCGAACGCGCCCTCTCGTCCTGGACGTTCGGGGCGGCCGTCACGCGGCTGCTGCCGGGGGAAAGCACGACCTTCTCGACCGCGGTGCGCGATCCCGACCGACGGGCGGCCGGGCTGTCCATCACCTTCACGACCGGCAACTGACGACCGTTCGGAGCGCGTCCCGGGTTGCGGGCTGTGGCAGTCGGTCGTGCGTCCTTCGACTGCTCGTTTCGCTGCGCTCCACTCCGCGCTCAGGACGAGGACTGTTCTTGGAACGTGATGGAAAGCTCTCGTCCTGAGCGCGAGCGCCAGCGAGCGGTCGAAGGACGCAACGGCGCCGGCAACGGCCATCGGCCGGCACGCCTCCAACGCGCCGCTCAGAAGCGGCGCAGCAGCCGGTCGATGTAGTCACGCTCCATCGAGGGCCGGAACCGCTCGCCGGCGCGGCGCCGCAACTCGTCGAGGATGGCCCGGCTGCGCGACAGTTCCCCCTCGCCCGGTACCTTGACGTCGCTGCCTTCGTAGGTGCCCGTGGTCGGCATGGGCCGGCCGAGCGGGTCGCGGTTGCGCTC
This sequence comes from Allostella sp. ATCC 35155, assembly GCA_006738865.1. Classification (GTDB taxonomy): domain Bacteria; phylum Pseudomonadota; class Alphaproteobacteria; order ATCC43930; family Allostellaceae; genus Allostella. Next base: position 4,693,270 of record AP019701.1, on the reverse strand, counting down.
GGCATTGCGCTGGCCCTGGTTGGGGACGCCCGACGGATTGCCTTCGCCGAACTGGTTGCCGCCCATCATCTGCTCGGCCATGCCCTGCATGGCCTGCTGCAGCTGGTCGAGCGCCTCCGACTGCGGCCCGATGGCGCCGCCGGGATCGCCTTGGCCGAGTTGGCGGGCGGCGTCGCGCATCGCCCGTTCGGCACGTCCGAGCCCGCCCGGGATCTCGCCCCCGGCCTCGCCCATGCGGCGCATGAATTCGCCCAGCATCCGGCGCAGCTGTTCCTGGTCGCCGGAGCCCATGCCCTGCTGGCCTTGCTGTCCCTGCTGTCCCTGTTGGCCCTGCTGTCCCTGCTGTCCCTGTTGGCCCTGCTGTCCCTGTTGGCCCTGCTGGCCGCGTTGTCCCTGCTGGCCACGCTGGCCCTGCTGCTGCGCGCGGTGGCTGCGGTCGAGCAACTGCTGCTGACGCTGCATCATGCGCTGCAGGTCGCGCATCATCTGCTGCGCCTGCCCCTGCTGGCCCTGCTGCTGCTGGCCCGGCATGGGCCGCGCCATCCGCATGTTCTCCATCATCTCCTGGAGACGCTGCAGCATGTCCCGCGCGGCCTCCCGTGCGCCCGTCCGGGCGAGGTCGCGGGCCTGGTCGAGCATGCGCTGGATGTCCTCCCGCCGCACCACCTGGGCGTCGGGCGGCAGCTCCTGCGACTGGAACCGCTCGGGGTTGCGCATCATCTCCTCGGCCATCGCCTGCATGTGGCGATCGATCGCCTGCTGGAGATCGCGCATCAGCTTCTCGATCTCCGCGTCGGAGGCGTTGCGGTCCAGCGCGTCCATCAGCGCGCGCTGCGCCTGGCGCAGGTCGCGCTCGGTCGACGAGCCGCGGCCGTCCTCGATGCGCAAGGCGGTATCCCACAGCAGCTGCTGCACGGGCTCGATCGCCGTTCCCTCGGTATCGAAGGCCAGCCGCGCACGCGCCGTCCGCAGCGCGAGGAACACCATGAAATCATCGTCGAAGCGGGCCGGCCGCAGGCTGAGCTGGCCCAGCACCTCGGCGACCACTTCCCGGTTTGCCGGATCGAGGCTCAGTTCCCGGCGCTGCTCGACGAGCGCGCGGGCGACGGGATGGGTGAAGTTGCGCTCCGGCAGCGTCATGGCGGCCGGTTCGCTGGTGCCCGTCTGGCCGATGGCGTCGACGGTCTCCAGCGTGATCGTGACGGGCAGGCCGGCCCAGACATGCGGGGTCAAGTCGTGGAAGCTGGCGGATCGGGCCTCGGTCGGCTTCAACCCGGGCAGCGGCAACTCCAGCGCGATCTCCGCCGCCCCGGAGGCGTCCTTCCGTTCGTCGGCGCGCCGGATGCGCGCGGTCACGGTCTCGATTCCGTAATCGTCGGCTGCCGCATATTCCAGCCGCAGGGCTGCGCGCTCGCTCTGTCCGGGCGGCACGACGAAGCCGATCGTCGGTGCCTCGTCGGGCACCACGCGGATGGGCCATTCGGCGACCGTGCGCCGGCCCTGGATCACGGCGAGGCGCTGGCCTGCCGTCACGGTCGCGCCGGCGCGGAAGTTGGCGGCGTCGACGGCCGTGAAGTCCGTCGCCGCCTGGTCGATCAGGAGCTGCGGCACGGCGCCGCCGCCATGCAGCTGGGCCAGGAGCGCGCTGCCGGTCGGGATCGCCACCGGTCGCTCGCCGTCCGCGCGCAGCAGCACCGGCGGCTGGCCGGTGTAGGCCGGGGGATTGATCCAGACGTCGAGCGCGATCGCCGGCGCGGCGGTCGGCGCCGCGAAGGCCGGCGTCACCGCTCGCAACAGGCGTGCGCTGCCGTCGTGCCGGGCAGCGGCCACCCCGACGACGAGCAGCAGCGCCAGCGCGGCGCGCAGGGCGTAAGGGTCGCGGCGGGCCCAGCCGGCCGCCGGAACGCCGACCGCCAGCCGGTCGGCCCGCGCCCGCATGCGCTGCTGATGGATCGCCCACAGCGCGGCCTCCGGACCGTTCAACGGACCGGCCGGCCGGTCCTCGAGCGCGCCGAGCGGGCGATGGGCGAGGCCGCTCGCGGTCTCGACCCGGCGACGGGCGGCCGTATCGGCCGGCATGACCAGCCCGCGGACGGCCCGGACCGAGAGGAGCACGAACGCGGCGAGAAACAGTCCCAGCAGACCGAGATGCAGCCAGCCCGGCAGAAGCGGCGGCAGGTCGAGCAGCGCCAGGGCAACAAAAAGGCCGCCGATCCCGATCGGCGGCCACAGGGCCGGCCACACCCGCTCCCACAGCAGCGCGAGGCGGGCAAGGCGGACGCTTCGCCGCGCACCGGGGGGGAGGCCCCCCGGCTCCGGCCGCGAGGCGCTGTTCAGGGCTGATGGGTCTGCCACGGCGCCAGCCTTTCGTGCGCAATCATCTCATCATAGCTAGGGCGGGACCGGACCAGCGAAAAGCCCTGCCCCCGCACCATCACTTCCGGCGCGGGCAGCCGGCTATTGTAGAAGGAACTCATGGCGGCGCCATAGGCGCCCGCGACGCCGATCGCCACCAGTTCGCCCGGCGCCACCGGCGGCATCTCCCGCGCGGTGGCGAGCACGTCGCTCGACTCGCAGATCGGCCCGACGACGTCGACGGTGACGGGCTCGGCACCGGCGGCGGGCTCGGTCACCGGCCGCAGCGGGTGCCAGGCGTCGTACATGGCCGGGCGCACGAGGTCGTTCATCGCCGCATCCAGGATGACGAAGGTCTTCAGCGACCCGCGCTTCACATACTGCACCCGTGCAAGGAGAATGCCGGCGTCGGCGACGAGCCAGCGGCCGGGCTCCAGCACGATCGTGCCGGGAAAGCCCGCGACCGCCGCGCGCGCGGCGGCGGCATAGGACGGCAGGTCGACCGGCGGGGCATGGCGGTAGTGCACGCCGAGGCCGCCGCCGAGGTCGAGCCGCTCCAGCCGGTGGCCGTCCTCGTTCATCAGGCTGCGGGCGAAGTCGGCCAGCCGGCCGAAGGCGGCGCGGTAGGGCTCGACGGAGGTGAGCTGGCTGCCGATGTGCATGGCGAGGCCGGCGAGCCGGATACCGGGCAGGGCGGCGGCCTGCGCGGCGACGGCGCGTGCGTCGCCGATCTCGATGCCGAACTTGTTGTCGGGCGTTCCGGTGGTGATCTTGGCGTGCGTCCCGGCATCGACGTCGGGATTGACGCGCAGGGCGACGGCGGCCGTGCGGCCCATGCCGGCCGCCACCTGCGACAGCCGCAGGAGTTCGCCTTCCGACTCGACGTTGAACTGCAGGATGCCGGCTTGGAGGGCGGCCGCCATCTCGGGCGCGGTCTTGCCGACGCCGGCGAAGACGATGCGCTCGGGCGGCACGCCGGCGGCGAGCGCGCGGAAAAGCTCGCCCTCCGAGACGATGTCGGCGCCGGCGCCGAGCTCGGCGAAGGTGCGCACGACGGCCTGGTTGCTGTTCGCCTTCAGCGCATAGCAGACGAGATGCGGGATGCCGGCGAAGGCGGCATCGAACGCACGGAAGCGCGCATCCAGCACGCCGTGGGAATAGACCCAGCAGGGCGTGCCGACCTCGTCCGCGATCGTCGCCAGCGGCACGTCCTCGGCATGCATCGTGCCGTCGCGGTACGCGAAGCCGTCGAGGAGGGTCGGGGCCGGCGGCGGCGACATGTCATTCACGGGGATAGACCTTCGGATAGGTGGACTTCTCGCCGTCGGGCGGATCGAGGCGCGCCTTCTTGCCGCAGGCGGCGAGGCTGCCGGCGGCGGCGAGGATCAGGAGGGCGGCGATGAGCGGGCGCAGCGTCATGCGAGATATTTCTCCCTGGCCTCGGCGATGCGGGCCCGCACGCCGTCCGGCGCGGTGCCGCCGAAGCTGGTGCGGCTGGCGACCGACCGGTCGACCGTCAGCACGTCGTAGACCGCATCCGTGATGCCGGCGTGCTCGGCCTGCAGTTCGGCCAGCGACAGCTCGGCGAGGGCACAGCCCTTCTCCTCGGCGCGGCGGACGCAGCGGCCGGTGACATGGTGCGCCTCCCGGAAGGGAATGCCCAGCGTACGCACCAGCCAGTCGGCGAGGTCGGTGGCGGTGATGAAGCCCTTGTCGGTGGCGGCGCGCATCCGGCCGGCGTCGGGGGTCATGTCGCGGACCATGCCGGCCATGGCGGCCAGCGCCAGCGACAGCGTGTCGGCCGCCTCGAAGGTCGGCTCCTTGTCGTCCTGCATGTCCTTGCCATAGGTCAGCGGCAGACCCTTCAGCACGATCAGCAGCGCATTGAGGGCGCCGATCACCCGGCCCGCCTTGGCGCGGACCAGTTCGGCGGCATCGGGGTTGCGCTTCTGCGGCATGATCGAACTGCCGGTCGTATAGGCGTCGGTCAGCCGGACGAAGCGGAACCCGTCCGCGCACCACAGCACGATCTCCTCGGCGAAGCGCGACAGGTGGATCGAGGCGATGGCCGCCGCCGCCAGGAACTCCAGCGCATAGTCGCGGTCGGAAACCGCGTCGAGCGAGTTGGCCATCGGCCGGTCGAATCCGAGCGCGGCTGCGGTCATGTGGCGGTCGATCGGGAAGGAGGTGCCGGCCAGCGCGGCGGCGCCGAGCGGCGATTCGTTCATCCGCCGGCGGGCGTCCGCCAGCCGGCCGCGATCGCGGCCCAGCATCTCGACATAGGCCATCAGATGGTGGCCGAAGGTCACCGGCTGGGCGGCCTGGAGGTGGGTGTAGCCCGGCATGACGGTGCCGGCATGGGGCTCGGCGAGGTCGAGGAGGGCGGCCTGCAGATCCTTCATCTGGGCGTCGAGACCGTCGACCGCGTCGCGCACCCACAGCTTGAAGTCGAGCGCGATCTGGTCGTTGCGCGAGCGCGCGGTGTGCAGGCGTCCGGCCGCCGGCCCGATGAGCTCGGTCAGGCGGGCCTCCACGTTCATGTGGATGTCCTCCAGGACCGTCTTGAACTCGAAGCGGCCGGCCTCGATCTCGCCCAGGATGGTGTCCAGCCCGGCGACGATCCTGTCCGCGTCCTCGGCCGAGACGATGCCCTTGGCGGCGAGCATCCGGGCGTGGGCCTTGGAGCCGGCGATGTCCTGCGCATAGAGTCGGCGGTCGAACCCGATCGAGGCGTTGATGCGCTCCATCACCGCGGCGGCGCCCGCGGCGAAACGACCGCCCCACAGCGGGTTGGCGACGGCGGCCGCAGCACCATTATTGTTGTTCGCGTCGGTCACAGGTTCGGGCTCCGCATAGACATGATCGTTGGATTCGGGCGGCTCGCGGCCGCCGTGCTGCTGCTCATCGCGGCGTCGGCCTCCGCGCCGGCCACCGCCGAGGCGCCGCCCTTCCGCGGTGCGATCGGGGAATTTACCCCGGCGGCCGAGCGTCGGCCAGCGCCGACGCTGCCCTTCCTCGACGGCGAAGGGCGGGAGGTCACGTTGGCCGACTTCCGCGGCAAGCTGCTGGTGGTCAATCTCTGGGCCACCTGGTGCGCGCCCTGCGTCAAGGAGATGCCGGCCCTGGATCGGCTGCGCCGCAGGCTCGAAGGCTCCAACGCGATGGTGCTGGCACTGTCCTCGGACCGCGGCGGCATCCGCCAGGTCGCGCCGTTCCTGAAGAAGCACGGGGTCGAAGGGCTCGGCGTCTGGGTCGATCCCAAGGGCGCGATCGCGCGCGCCTTCTCGGCCCGCGGCCTGCCGACGACCATCCTCGTCGACTGGGACGGGCGCGAGATCGGCCGCCTCGAAGGCGATGCCGAATGGGACAGCGACGCTGCGCTCGCCCTGATCCGCCACTACCTGAAGTAGCGGTTCGGCGCCTTCACGCGTGCGGGCGCGGATTGCTGCCGTCGCGATAGCGCGACAGTCGGAACTCGCGCGGGTCGACGATCGGCCGGTCGCCGGTGACGAGGTCGGCCGCCAGCCGCCCGCCCGCCGGCCCGATGCCGAAGCCGTGGCCGGAGAAGCCGGTGGCGATGACGAAGCCCGGCAGCGCGTCGACGGTCGAGATCACCGGCACGATGTCGGGCGTGCTGTCGATCAGCCCGCCCCAGGTCTGCGTCACCACCATGTCGCGGAAGGCTGGCAGGTCGCGGGCGACGATCGCCTTGAGGGAGGCCAGCGCCTCGTGGGAGGGCTCCGGGTCCATGATCCGCACCTGCTCGAACGGCGTCACGCTGTCCAGCGACCAGCGCCTGGGCCGCCGCAGCTCCTCCAGGAAGCGCTTGCCGAGACGCAGCTTGACCATCTTGCGGTTCTGCCGCCAGACCGGCAGGAAGTCGAAGAAGAGGCGGAAGCTGTCGGGCGTGATGTCGGTGATGTTGGTGTTGCGCTTGGCGATCGTGTAGCCGCCGTCGGCGCGCTTGCGCATGCCGAAGTCGGCGGTGCCGATGGTGCATTCCGGCCCCCCCTCGATCGGCGCGGTGCGCAGGACCGAGCCCGTCACCATGAGCTGGGGGATGTCGATGCCGAGATTGCCCGAGAAGAGCCGCGACCAGACTCCGCCCGCCAGGATCACGCCCGAACAGGCGATGCGCCCCTTCTCGGTGACGACGGCCGAGACGCGGCCGCCCGATGTCTCGATGCCGCGCACGGCGCAGTTGGTCATGACCGTGCCGCCGGCGCGCTGGATGGCGCGCGCCATCGCCGGGGCAGCGATCGAAGGCTCGGCGCGCCCGTCGCTCGCGGTATAGAGGCCGCCCAGCCACTTCTTGGTGCTGCCCGGAACGAGGCGCGCCGTCTCCTCGGCGCTCAGCATCCGCGAATCGAGCTGGTAGGGGCGGGCATGCTCCAGCCAGCGTTCCTTGGCGGCGAGATCGGCTTCGGTCTCGCAGGTGAAGAGCGTGCCGGCACGGGCAAAGCCGGTCGGCTCGCCGATGCGCCTGTCCATGCCCTCCCACATGCGCTGCGCTTCCATGCTGAGCGCGATCTCGCGCGGGTCGCGCAGCGCGGTGCGGCAGAAGCCCCAGTTGCGGCTCGACTGCTCGGCCGCGACCTCGCCCTTCTCGCAGAGGACGACGGGGATGCCCTTCTCGGCCAGCGACAGCGCGGCGCTGACGCCGATGATGCCGGCACCGATCACGACGACCTGGGTCTGGGCCGGAAGCTTGTCGTCGGATCGGACGCGATCGACGGTGACGGGCATGGATCGGAACCTTGCGCGGCTGCGAATGGAACGCACCGAGTGTCGTTCCGGCCGGTCGGCCGCTCAAGCCCGATCGATCTTCGTGACGGTCCTGCGACAGGCTGCCGCAGGACCGCGCCCGTCAGCGCGTCGGGACGGGCTTCTCGCCGCGATAGTCGTAGAAGCCGCGGCCGGCCTTGCGGCCGAGCCAGCCCGCCTCGACATACTTCACCAGCAGCGGGCAGGGGCGGTACTTGGAATCGGCAAGCCCGTCATAGAGCACCTGCATGACGGCGAGACAGGTGTCGAGGCCGATGAAATCCGCCAGCTCGAGCGGCCCCATCGGGTGGTTGGCGCCAAGCTTCATCGCCGTGTCGATCGCCTCGACCGAGCCCACGCCCTCATAGAGGGTGTAGACCGCCTCGTTGATCATCGGCAGCAGGATGCGGTTGACGATGAAGGCCGGGAAGTCCTCGGCCGCCACCGGCTGCTTGCCCATCCGGACCGCGAGTTCGCGGATCGTCTGATAGGTCGCGTCCTCGGTGGCGATGCCGCGGATCAGCTCGACGAGCTGCATCACCGGCACCGGATTCATGAAGTGCATGCCGATGAAGCGCCCGGGCCGGTCGGTCGAGGCGGCAAGTCGGGTGATGGAGATCGACGAGGTGTTGGAGGCGACGATGGCGTTGGGGCCGAGGTTCGGCACCAGCGCCTTGAAGATTTCCTTCTTGATCTGCTCGTTCTCGGTCGCCGCCTCGATGACGACGTCGCAGTCGCGGAAGACCCCCATGTCGCTCGCGGTCTCGATCAGGCCCATCGCGGCCGACCGCTCGTCCTCGGTCAGCTTGCCGCGCGCGACGAGGCGCTGGTAGCCGCGGTCGATGTTGCCCAGCGCCCGGGTCAGCGCGTCCTCGCTCATGTCGAGCAGGCGCACGGGGTAGCCCGACTGGGCCGCGACCTGGGCGATGCCCGAGCCCATCTGGCCCGCGCCGATGATGCCGATCTTCCCGATCATCCGGTTCCCTGCTTGCTGTGGGGCTTGGCTCGTGGCTCAGGCCTTGTCGATCGCGCCGGTCAGCTCCGGAACGAGCTGGAACAGGTCGCCGACGAGGCCGTAGTCGGCGACCTGGAAGATCGGCGCCTCCTCGTCCTTGTTGATGGCGACGATGACCTTGCTGTCCTTCATGCCCGCGAGATGCTGGATCGCGCCCGAGATGCCGACGGCGATGTAGAGTTCCGGGGCGACCACCTTGCCCGTCTGTCCGACCTGGTAGTCGTTCGGCACGAAGCCGGCATCGACGGCCGCGCGGCTGGCGCCGACGGCCGCGCCCAGCTTGTCGGCCAGGGCTTCCAGCAGCTTGAAGTTCTCGCCGTTCTGCATGCCGCGGCCGCCCGAGACGACGACGCGGGCGGCGGTCAGTTCCGGCCGCTCGGACTTCGACAACTCGTTGCCGACGAAGCTCGAGAGGCCGGCATCGCCGGCAGTCTCGACGGCCTCGACGGCGGCGCTGCCGCCCTCGGCCGCCGCGGCGGCGAATCCGGTGGTGCGGACGGTGACGATCTTGACCGCGTCCTTCGACTGGACGGTGGCCAGTGCGTTGCCGGCATAGATCGGGCGCACGAAGGTGTCGGGCGAGACGACGGCCGTGATGTCGGACACCTGCTGCACGTCGAGCAGGGCCGCCACGCGCGGCATGACGTTCTTGCCGCTCGTCGTCGCAGGCGCCAGCACATGGCTGTAGCCGGGCGCCAGCCTGACCAGCAGCGGGGCCAGGTTCTCGGCCAGCGGGTGGGCGTAGGCCGCGTCGTCGGCGACCAGCACCTTGGCGACGCCGGCGACCTTGGCCGCCGCCTCGGCGGCGCCGGCGCAGCCCTGCCCGGCCACCAGGATGTGAAGCTCGCCGCCGATCTCGGCCGCCGCGGTGACGGCGTTCAGGGTGGCCGGCTTCAGGGCCGAGCCGTCATGCTCGGCAAGGACGAGGACGCTCATCAGATCACCCGCGCTTCGGTCTTCAGCTTGTCGACGAGTTCGGCCACGGTCTTGACCTTGATCCCGGCCTGGCGCTTCGCCGGCTCCTCGACCTTGAGGGTGACGAGGCGCGGCGCGGGATCGACGCCGAGGTCGGCCGGCTTCACCGTCTCGATCGGCTTCTTCTTGGCCTTCATGATGTTCGGCAGCGAGGCGTAGCGCGGCTCGTTGAGGCGCAGGTCGGTCGTGACGATCGCCGGCAGCGGGATGCGGATAGTCTCGAGCCCGCCGTCGACCTCCCGCGTCACGTCGGCCTTGTCGCCGTCGATCGCGAGCTTGGAGGCGAAGGTCGCCTGCGGCCAGCCCAGCAGGGCGGCCAGCATCTGGCCGGTCTGGTTGGCGTCGTCGTCGATCGCCTGCTTGCCGAGGACGACCAGCCCGGGCTGCTCCTTCTCGACCACCGCCTTCAGCAGCTTGGCCACCGCCAGTGGCTCCAGCACCTGGTCGGTCTCGACCAGGATGCCGCGGTCGGCGCCCATGGCGAGCGCGGTCCGGATCGTCTCCTGGCACTGGGGAACGCCCAGCGAGACCGCGACGATCTCGGTCGCGACGCCCGCTTCCTTCAGGCGTACGGCTTCCTCGACCCCGATCTCGTCGAACGGGTTCATCGACATCTTGACGTTGGCCGTCTCGACCCCGGTCTTGTCCGCCTTGACCCGGATCTTGACGTTGTAGTCGACGACCCGCTTAACGGCGACGAGCACTTTCATCGGCAACAACTCACCTGATGGATGCTGGGCGGCGGCAGGCGAACCCGGGCTCTCTGGCCCGCTCCATGGCGCCGCGGCGCGCGATTTGTGCACATGCACAATGGCATGGCAAGCCGAAACGTCCCTCCGGCAAGTCGGCTACCGGTTGGCGCCGGGAACCCACAACACGTCACCGGCCCCGTCGCCATTGGCGTGCCGGGACAGCACGAAGAGCAGGTCCGACAGCCGGTTCAGATACTTGAAGGCCTCGGGGTTGACCGCCTCGCGCCGCGACAGCGCCGCCACTAGGCGCTCGGCCCGCCGGGTGATCGTACGCGCGAGATGCAGGTAGGCGGCCGCCGCCGTACCGCCCGGCAGGACGAAGGAGGAGAGCGGGGCGAGAGCCGCGTTGTAGCGGTCGATCTCCGCTTCCAGCCGCTCGACCTGGGTGGCGACGATGCGCAGCGCGCCGGCGGCCTTGCGTCCCTCCTCGGGCGTGCAGAGGTCGGCGCCGAGGTCGAAGAGGTCGTTCTGGATGCGCGAGAGCAGGCGGTCGAGCTCGCCCGTCGCATGGAGGCGCGCGAGGCCGACGGCGGCGTTCGCCTCGTCGACGGTGCCGAACGCCTCGACCCGCAGATCCTCCTTCGGCACCCGCCTGCCGTCACCGAGCGAGGTTTCGCCGCGGTCGCCGCCGCGGGTGTAGATCCGGGTGAGCTGGACCATGGAGCCGCTAGCTCTTCATCAGCCAGAGGATCAGGGCGAAGATGCCGACCGCCGCCATCTGGAACAGCACGCGATAGCGCATCAGCGCATTGCTGCGGCGGGGGTCGTTGCCGCCGCGGATCATGCCGACGACCCCGGCGCCGAGCACGCCCAGTGTCGCCATCATGACGAGAACCAGAAGCACCGTCAGGAAAGTATTCATCGAACCGATATAGCGAATGTCGCCGCGTGCGCCCAGGTCGGGGCGACGATTCGCGCCGGCGACTTGCACCGGCGCGGTGCCGGCGCCACGCTGCGGGGGCACCCCACCGACCGAGGCCCGTACCGCCATGCCCCACCCCGTACCCGACATCGCCGTGATGAGCGCCGCCGATCTCGACCTGGCGGTCGAGTGGGCCGCCGACGAGGGCTGGAATCCCGGCCTCTCCGACGCGCTCGCGTTCCGCGCCGCCGATCCGACCGGCTTCCTGATGGCGCGCGTCGACGGCGCGCCCGCGGCCTCGATCTCGGTCGTGCGCTATCCGGGGGATTTCGGCTTTCTCGGCTTCTACATCGCCTGCCCGCCGTTCCGCGGCCGGGGCCACGGCTATGCCCTGTGGCAGGCGGGCATGGCCTACCTCTCCGGCACCGTGGTCGGGCTCGACGGCGTGCCGGCGCAGCAGGCGAACTATGCCCGCTCCGGTTTCGTCCTCGCCTATCGCAATGTCCGCTTCGGCGGCTCGCCGTCGGGCGTGCGGGTCGAGCCGGGGCTGGTGCCGCTGGCCGAAGTGCCGCTCGACCGGCTGCTCGCCTACGACCGCCGCTTCTTTCCGGCGCCGCGGCGGGAGTTTCTCGCGGTCTGGGCGTCTCTGCCGCACAGCCACGGCTACGCCCTGCTGCGGGACGGCATGCTCGCGGGCTACGGCGTCGTCCGGCGCTGCCGGATCGGCTGGAAGATCGGGCCGCTGTTCGCCGACGATGCGGCGGGGGCCGAGCATCTCTTCCGCGGCCTCGCGGCCCGGGCGGGCGAGGGGCCGGTCTTCCTCGACGTGCCGGAGGTCAACCCCGCCGCGGTGGCGCTGGCCGAGCGCCATGGCCTCGCGCCGGCCTTCGAGACGGCGCGGATGTATCGCGGCCCCGCCCCGCTGATCGACCTCGCCGGCACCTGGGGCATCACCACCTTCGAGCTCGGCTGACGGAGGTCAGTCGCCGAAGCTGGCGCTCAGGTCGGGGCGCGTCGCTGCGGCCTCGGCGATCGTCTCCCGCAGGCGGTCGAACGCCGCACCCATCGCGGCGCGGCTGGCGGCGGCATCGCGCCATTCGATCGCGACCGGTCCCGCGACGTCGGTCGTCAGGCTGTCGTGGAGGGCGTCGAGGTTGCGCCCGAAATGGGGCGGAAGGTCGAGCAGGGCGGCCAGCGCTTCCCAGCCGTCGGCGAGCGTGGCGATCGCGGCGCCCTCGATGACGATGCGGCGGGGGAGGGTCATCGCGGCACCCGTTCGAACGTGTCGTAATGGTCCATGGTCACCCAGCGCGAGCCGTCCGTCCCGAAGACGAGCCGCCGGGCGTTGCGCCGGCCGCCGCGATAGTCGAGGTCGGCCTCGCGGTAGGCATTGCGCGCCAGCGGCGGCAGGCGGCGCTCGCGATTGCCGAAGATGTCCCCACCGATGCTGCGCCCCGGCGCGACCGCCCAGAGATCGCGGCCCGGCTGCCAGCCGAGGGCCCGGGCCTCGCCCTTGGTGACGTAGCGCGACGGCAGGCGCCCGGTGCGGTCGAGATGGCCGATGGTCTCGACGAAGGCCTCGACATCGGCGAGACCGACGCGGGCGGCGAATGCCTGCCATTGCGCCTCGCCCGCCCCGGCCAGGCCGGGGGCGAGCGAGAGAAGGAGGACGAGGAGCAGGCGGCGAAGAAGCATGGCGGGCGGCATCCTAGCGCCCCTGTGCATTGACCGGAACCGCTGCCGCTCCTATCTTCGGGACATGGTGTTCCACGCGCAGCGTCGGATCGGTGGGCGAATTACGGACCCGGTTCTCTTCGAGAGCCGGGCATCGTCGTTTGTCCATTTGCATCCGAGAAGGCTGCCGCGTCATGCAATACCTGGAATCCCGTCGCCCCGATCGTAGCGCGAGCGACCTGCGCGCCGCCGTCGGCGCCACCACCCGCACCACCGCCTGCTTTTCCCTCAACGCGCGCTCCACGCCCGGCCTCATGCCGCGCGTGCTGGAACTCTTCGCCAAGCGCGACCTCGTGCCCTCGGCCTTCGTCGCGCGGACCGAGGGGCGCGACGGCGACGAGCTGTCGATCGACGTCCAGATGGAGGGAATGGACCGCGAACTCGCGGACTACGTTGCCCGCTGCATGCGCCAGATCGTCGGCGTGGAAGTTGTCCTCGTTTCCGAGAAGCGTTTCGCCGTAACGGCTTGAGCGGGGTTGTTCACCCCTCTTATCCACAGGCGAGGGGCCTTATCCGCAAGCTTATCCACAATTTGGCGGGAAAACTGCCGATGACCGGGGCTCAGGCGCCCCGTGTCCATCGGCGGTAGGGGCGCGATTGCAGGGCCGGGAAGATGTACATCGGCAGTTGCGCGACCGCGAAATAGAGGGTGATGCCGATGGCGGTGTCGGCACCGAGCGCCGCCCACATCAGCCCCATGTTGCGATTGCCGGTCATGAATCCGGCCGCCAGCGCCGCCGGGGCGCCCGTCCCGCGAAAGGCGAACCAGCCGGCCGCCTGCAGGCCGGCGTTGAAGACGAGCGCGGCGGCCAGATAGACCAGCACGAGCGCAGGGTCGGCGATGGCGGCGTCCGTCACGCCGTCCATGATCGCGATCGCGAAGACGACCAGCACCAGCATGTTGAAGCCGTTGACCGCGTCGGCGTGGGTGCGCATCCGCTCCGCCCCGACGATGCGGCGGATCGCCTCGGCCGCCGCCGCGGCGCCGAGCACGAAGCCGGCGAGCCGCAGCGTCAGCTCGGCCATGCCGATCTCCAGCGTGACCCCGACCAGCCCCAGCGCCAGCGGCGGCACGGTGAGCGGCGCCAGCAGGTGCGCCAGCACCATCACGACCAGGGCCAGCGCCCCGTCCAGCCCCAGCAGCAGGCAGATGGCGGGGGCCGACATGATGCAGGGCGCGGCCGCCGACAGCACCATGGCGGTGACCAGGCCGGGCGGCAGCGGCAAGGCGCGGGCGACGACCGCCACCAGGATGGGGGCGGCCAGCATCAGCCAGGCGAGGACCAGCAGGACGCGCGGCCAGGCCCGGACCTGCCGGGCGATCTCGCCCCATTCGAGGCGCAGCATCGAGCCGACCATGGTCATGGCGACGGCGACGGGCAGCCATGGTTTCAACTCCCGCGCAAGGCCGGGAAGGGCCAGTCCGACGAGGATGCCGAGCGCCAGCACGCGGGTGCCGTTGCGGCCGAGGACGGTGAGGGCGCGGAGCATCATGGGTGGGAACCTGGGCGACCGGCGGGGCTTCGGAGCAGGACGGTTTGGAGATTGCGGCCGATCGTCTATCTTCCCCCGCCATGTCGGACACGCTCAACGACGAACGTCTCTTCGCCGAACATGCCGGCCGGGTGAAGCCGGAATGGATCGACGTCAACGGCCACATGAATCTGGCCTACTACCTTCTCGCCTTCGATCACGCGACGGACACGTTGCTGCATCACCATGGCATCGGGTCGACCTACACGCGCAGCTCGAACTGCGGCTTCTTCGTGCTGGAGACGCACCTGACCTACGAGCAGGAGCTGCTGGAGGGCGAGCCCTTCCGCATCCGCACGCAGATCCTCGGCCTCGATCCCAAGCGGCTGCACTATTTTCACGCCATGTTCCACGCCGAGAAGGGGTTTCTCGCGGCGACCAACGAGATCATGGCGGTGCATGTCGACCTGGCCGTGCGGCGCTCCGCCCCATGGCCGGCATCCGCCCTCGCCTCGCTGACGGCGATGGCCGAGGCGCACCGTGCCGTGCCGCGGCCGCCGCAGGCGGGCCGCTCGATCGGCCTGGAGCGGCGACGTGCGGCATAGCGACCGCGCAGCGGCGATCCTCGTATTCGCCGGCCTCTGGCTTGCCGCGGCCGCGCCGGCCAGGGCTGGCTGCAACGATCCGGCGGGCCCCGGCGTCGATTGGCGCCGCTGCTACCAGGACGGCGCCGAACTCGCAAAGCACGACCTGTCGGACGCCTCCCTGCGCGACGCCACCTTCACCCGCGCGGACCTCACCGACGCCAATCTCACCCGCGCGGACGCCTCGCGTGCCAAGTTCCTGTCGGCGAAGCTGCCGCGCGCGCGGCTCGAGGAAGCCCGCCTCACTGAGGCGGATTTCACGCGCGCCGACCTGACGGCGGCCGTCCTGGTCCGGGCCGACCTGTCGCGGGCGCGCTTCTTCGGCGCCGCCCTGCGCGAGGCGGACCTCTCGGGCGCCATCGTCCGCGGCACGGACTTCACCAACGCCGACCTCTCGGGTGCGACCTGGACGGACGGCAAGCGCGTCTGCGGCGAGGGCTCGATCGGCAAGTGCAACTGACGCCTGCCGATTCTGCGCGGTCGGGCGGTCAATCCCGCTTGGCCAGCCGGCGCAGCGCGTCGCCCGTCAGGGTGTGGAGAAGCCACTGGCCGTGCTGCCGGAAGCCGAGACGCTCGTAGAAGCGGCGGGTCGGATTCCAGTCGAGGACATGAAGCACGATCGTCTGCCAGCCTCGGTCGGCGGCGATCCCGGCGAGATCCTCCAGCAGCAGCCGGCCGAGCCCATGGCCGCGGGCCTCGGGATCGACGAAGAGATCCTCCAGGAAGAGGGTGCGGCGGCCGGTGAAGGTGGAATAGGTCGGATAGAACAGCGCGAAGCCGACGTCCCGCCCGTCCAGCGAGACGATCCGCGCCTCGAAGGCGGGCGCGGGACCGAAGCCGTCGCGCACGAGGTCGGCTTCCGTAGAGACGACGTTCTCCGACAGGCTCTCATAGTCGGCAAGGGCGCGGACCAGCCGCATCAGCGTGCCGGCATCGCCGGCCTGTGCGGTGCGAATGGCGATTTCGGGCATCGGTGGAACTCCTCGAGTTGGATGGCGTGGCGTCGGCGGCGGTGCGGCGATCACGGAACGGTCATGATGGGCTCACCGTGGAGTGAGCGGGCGTGATTCGCCGCGGCGGGTGGCGGCGCCTACCTTCTGGTCATCGCAAGGGGCGGACGGGGATGGACCGATCGCCCAAGGAAATTCCAGGAGGTTCCCATGATCCGCATCATCGCTTCGGCCGTCGTCGCCGGTCTCGTCTCCTTCGCCGCCTCCGCCTCGCCCCTGTCGCTGGACGGCGGCAAGTTCGGCGCCAACCAGGACCAGGGCAAGTACGGTGCGCTGGTCGACGAGGGCAAGTTCGGCGCCAACCAGGAGGACGGCAAGTACGGCCGCAACCAGGACGAGGGCAAGTATGGCCGCAACCTCGAGGACGGCAAGTTCGGCGCCAACCTCGACGAAGGCAAGTTCGGCCAGTCGGTCGACGGCGACCAGAAGCTCGGCCGCTAGCGAGCGCCCCCGGCGGCCGGTCCAGCCCCCAGTCCCCGAGGGCCGGCCATTCCCCTGGCCAGCCCCGGACCGGCCGCCGACCCCCTTTTCCCCTCCCCCCGACGCCAACGGGCCCGCGATCCAGTCGCGGGCCCGTTTCGCTTGGCTAGGTGCGGGAGGCCACCTCGTATCCCTCCCAGCCGGCGCGCCGCAGTTCGCAGGCCGGGCAGGTGCCGCAGCCATAGCCCCAGTCGTGGCGGTGGCGGCGGTCGCCCAGATAGCAGGTCACCGTGTCCTCGCGGATGAGGTCGACCAGCGCCGTGCCGCCCAGCGTCTCGGCCAGGGCCCAGGTCGCCGCCTTGTCCCGCCACATCAGCGGCGTGTGGATGGTGACACGCCGGTCGAGCCCCAGCGTCAGCGCCACCTGGAGGGCCTTCAGCGTGTCGTCGCGACAGTCGGGATAGCCCGAATAGTCGGTCTCGCACATGCCGCCGACGAGGTGGCGGATGCCGCGGCGATAGGCGAGCGCGGCGGCATAGGTGAAGAACAGCAGGTTGCGGCCGGGCACGAAGGTGCTGGGCAGCCCGGCCGCCGTCATCGTGATCTCCGTCTCGCGCGTCAGGGCCGTGTCGCTGATCTGCCCCAGCGTCGAGAGGTCGAGCATGTGGTCCGGTCCCAGTCGCTCCGCCCATTGCGGCCGCACGGCCGCCATGCCCTCGCGCAGGCGCGGCCGGCAGTCGAGCTCGATGCGATGGCGCTGGCCATAGTCGAAGCCCAGGGTCTCGACCCGACCGAAGCGGTCGAGCGCCCAGGCGAGACAGGTGGCGGAATCCTGGCCGCCCGAGAGGAGGACGAGGGCCGGTTCGTCGGCGTGCGACATGATGGGCACCGCGGCTGGCGAGAATGGTGGTCCGAAGGCCCTGGATAGCACGGGTCGTGCCGCCCTTGCCCGCAGGCGCGCCGCCGACTAGTTTGCCGGCCGCCCGTGTCGGTGGGCATTGGGGCGTAGCCAAGTGGTAAGGCAGCGGATTTTGATTCCGCCATTCCCAGGTTCGAATCCTGGCGCCCCAGCCAGACCGGCCGGCCGAAGTGCGCGAGAGACCGCGCCACCACCGACGGATCCGGGAGCCCCGCCATGCCCCAGTATCGCCTCCACTGCTTTCCGGAGTCCGGCAACAGCTACAAGCTCGGCCTGATGCTGACCCTGTGCGGCCAGTCCTGGGAGCCCGTCTGGACGGACTTCTTCGGCGGCCAGACGCGCTCGCCGGAATGGCGCGCCAGCGTCAACGAAATGGGCGAGATCCCCGTCCTGGAGGAGGACGGCACGCGCTTGACCCAGACCGGTGCCGCCCTGCTGCGCCTAGCCGAACGCCATGGCCGCTTCCAGGGCGAAACCGACGCCGAGCGCTACGAGATCCTGCGCTGGCTGCTGTGGGACAATCACAAGCTGACGAGCTATCTCGCCACTTATCGCTTCCTGCGCGCGTTCTCCGCGACGCCGAGCGCCGACGTGCTCGCCTTCTTTCGCGGCCGTGTCGACGGGGCGCTCGCCGTCGCCGAGCGCCATTTCGAGCAGATGCCGTTCGCCGCGGGCGACCGTCCGACCGTCGCCGACCTTTCGATGTGCGCCTACCTCTACTATCCCGCCGAGGAGACGGGCTATGACCTGCCGGAATCCCATCCGGCGGTCGCCGCTTGGCTCGGCCGGATCGCGGGCCTGCCGGGCTGGCAGGCTCCCTACGACCTCATCCCGGGGCCGCGTTTCGCTCAGAAGCTCTGACTGCGCGGCCGCGGCCGGAAGCTGGCGGCGGCGATGAGTGCGGCGAAGGTGACCATGCCAAGGGCCGCTACCGCCTGCCGGACGGCCGTGAGGGCGCCGGCCCACAGCCAGCGCCCGCCGTTCCGTGTCTGCGACTTGCGCTCCAATTGAGGATATCCCAGACTATTCTGAGATGGGGAGAGTCCGGATGACGCACAGTATCGTGGGGAAATGGGGCAAGAACCTCGCCATCCGGGTTCCCATGGATGTCGCTCGTGCGTCCGGTCTGGCCGACGGCGAGACGGTGGAGGTTGAACTCCAGGACGGCGATCTCGTCGTCCGACGGCGGGCAGCCCATATCCGGGCGCGACAGGACGCGGCTGCGGCGGCAGCCGAGATCGTCGCCGACAGCAGTCGCCACTCCCTGGGAGATGTGTCGATCCGGGAACTGCTCGACGAGGGTCGCCGCGGGTGAGCGTCGTCCTCGACGCTTCCATGGCGGTCGCCTGGCTGTTCGACGACGAACGGACCGCAGGCGCGCATGCGGTGCTGCGTCGCGTCGCCGCCGAGGGCGCCTTCGTTCCCGGCCTGTGGCGGCTGGAGGTCGTCAACTTCCTGTGCAATGCAGTCCGGCGCGGTCGGTGCGAGGAGGCGTATGTCGACCGCTCGCTCGTGCGATTGGGGCGCCTCGCGATCCGTGTCGACGAGGACACCGACCGGCAGGCATGGGGCGCGACCCGGCAGCTTTCGCGCGATGAAGGCCTGACGCCCTACGATGCAGCCTACCTCGAGCTGGCCTTGCGCAAGCGGGTTCCGCTCGCATCCTGCGACTCGGCACTGATTGCCGCGGCGGAGCGGCGCGCGGTGGCCGTGCTGTCGGCGTGAGCGCCGCGGGCCGGTCCGACGAACCTGCGTCTGAACCGGAAGCTGGCGCGGCGCGACGCAGGGGCGATACACGGCGCCCCTGAGGTGCCGGGTCCGGGGAGAGGTGTTGGCAATGGAATGGATCGTGATCGGCGTCGCAGCGGCGGTCGTGCTGTGGCTGGTGTTCGTCTACAACCGGCTCGTCGCGCTGCGGCAGACGACCAACCAGGCCTGGGCCGACGTCGACGTCCAGCTGAAGCAGCGGCACGACCTGGTGCCGAACCTCGTCGAGACCGTGAAAGGCTATGCCGGCCATGAGCGCCAGACGCTGGAACAGGTGGTGGCCGCCCGCAATGCCGCCGTCGCCGCCCATGGGCCGGGCGAGGCCGGGCGGGCCGAGGCGGCCCTGTCGGGCGCGCTCGGCCGCCTCTTCGCGCTCGCCGAATCCTATCCCGACCTGAAGGCGGCGACGAATTTCCTCGAGCTGCAGCGCGACCTCTCCGACCTTGAGAACCGCATTGCCGCGGCCCGCCGCTTCTTCAACAACGCGGTGTCGGAATTCAACGCGGCGATCGAGCAGGTGCCGGCAGTCCTCTTCGCGGGCGCCCTCGGCTTCCGCGCCCGCGCCTTCTTCGAACTCGGCGTGGACGAGCGCAAGGTCGTCGAGGCCCCGCCGCGCGTCGCCTTCTGATCCCGGCTGGAACGGGCGCCGGCCATGATCACCGCCATAGGTCTGAAGACCCATCTCTGGAACAACGGGCTGCGCTCGCTCGCCCTGCTGGCGGGCTTCCCCGTCCTGCTGCTGCTCGTCGCCTATGCCGTGGCCCTGCTGCTCGCGGCGGGCGAGGCGCAGAGCGTCGGCGCCGGCCTCGCCGAGGCGGCGCGCCGCCTGCCGCTCCTGGCGGCGCTGGCGGTGGCGGCCGCGCTCCTCTGGTTCGCGGTCGCCTGGTTCTGGAACGTCCGCCTGGTCGGCGCCATGACGGGCGCCCGCATGGTCGGGCGGCGCGACGAGCCGCAGCTCCACGCGATGCTGGAGACGCTGTGCATCGCCCGCGGCCTGCCGACGCCGCGCCTCGGCATCATCGAAACCGATGCCCTCAACGCCTACGCGGCCGGCGTGACGCGCGAGCAGTACACCGTCGTCGTCACCCGCGGGCTGCTGGAGGCGCTGGAGCCGCCCGAGCTCGAGGCGGTGCTGGCCCACGAGTTGAGCCATATCCGTCACGGCGACGTGCGACTGCTGATGGTGGCGACGGTCTTCGTCGGCATCGTCTCGCTGCTCGCCGACCTCCTTGGCCGAGGCTGGAGACGAATCCCGCTTGGGTCCGGCGGCCGCCTCGGCCGCTCCGGTGGCTCGGGAGGCAACCGCAAGGGCAATGCCGGGGCGGCGATCCTGCTGATCCTGATCGCCGTCGCCTGCCTCCTGCTGGCCCGCCTGCTCGCGGTCGTCATCCGGTTTTCCCTCTCCCGCACGCGGGAGTTCATGGCCGATGCCGGCGCGGTCGAGCTGACCCGCAATCCCGACGCGATGATCTCGGCCCTGCGGAAGATAGAGGGTCGCTCGGCCATGCCCCGCGTTCCGGAGGATCTGCAGGCGATGATGATCGACCATCCGGCCGACCGGGGCTTCTTCGCACGGCTGACCGCGACCCATCCGACGGTGCAGGAGCGGGTTGCCGCGCTCGTCGCCTTTGCCGGAGGACGCGATCCG
Organism: Allostella sp. ATCC 35155; assembly: GCA_006738865.1. GTDB lineage: Bacteria > Pseudomonadota > Alphaproteobacteria > ATCC43930 > Allostellaceae > Allostella. The sequence goes on along the minus strand of AP019701.1, from coordinate 4,672,932 downwards.
GGGCCGCTTGCCCCGCATCCGCCGGCCGATACCGGCCCGGACGATCCGGAAGCGGACGATCCGGATGCCGCCGGTCGTGATGCGGCAATGGTTCCCGCGCTACGATAGGAGCATGTCCGAAAGCCGGGTGCCCGAGTCCGACGAAGCGCCGCCTGCGCCCGGCCAGGTGACGGTCGAACTCAGCGCCGCCATCGTGGCGGCCACGCCGGCCGGCCCCTCGGTGCTGGCGCTGCGCGGCGAAGGAGGTGGTGCGCCGGGCCTGCCGTCGGGCCCGCTGGAGGCAACCCACCGCACGCTGGAGGCCGGCCTGCGCAGCTGGGTCGCCGAGCAGACGCGCCAGGAACTCGGCCATGTCGAGCAGCTCTATACCTTCGGCGACCGCGACCGGACGGCCTGCGATCCCGGCGTTCGCGCCCTGTCGATCGGCTATCTCGCGCTCGTGCGCGAGGCGCGGCCCGCCGGCAGCGCCGATGCCGCGTGGGAAGGATGGTATCGCTGGTTTCCGTGGGAGGACCGGCGCGACGGGCAGCCGGCAGCGCTCGACCGGCTGGAGGCGCGCCTCGTCGCCTGGGCCGATTCGGGGGCGACCGCCGGCGCGCGCCAGCTGCGCCGCGACCGCCTCGCCGCGACCTTCGGGACGGGCGGCGACGGCTGGATCGAGGACCGCGTCCTGGAGCGCTACGAACTGCTCTATGGCGCCGGGTTGGTGTCGGAAGCAGGGGCTCCGCCAGGGGTGGGTGAAGGCAGCGTCATGCGTGCCGACCATCGTCGCATCCTCGCCACCGCCATCGGCCGGCTGCGCGGAAAGATCAAGTACCGGCCGATCGTCTTCGAGCTGATGCCGCCCGCCTTCACCTTCCTGCAGCTTCAGCAGACGGTGGAAGGGCTGGCCGGCATCCGCCTGCACAAGCCGAACTTCCGGCGCCTCGTCGAGCAGCAGGGCCTGGTGGAGGAAACGGGCGAGGTGACGACCGAGACGGGCGGCCGGCCCGCCCGACTGCTGCGCTTCCGCTCGGAAGTCCTGCTGGAGCGTCCCGCGCCGGGCCTCCGCCTGCCACGACCGCGCCAGCCGGCGGCCTGATCCGTTCTTGACAGGCTTATACTCAGGCTTAGAATTACCTCTGAAATACTCGATCGGAGTATAAGGAGGTTGAGATGCTGGTGGCGGAACGGTCTTCCGACGGGGCGCGGCTCGACGCCGCCCGGCGGCGGCTGGACGGGATCATCCCGGCGGCGGAATGGCACGAGGTCGCGGACGACATCGACGCCATCCTGCGCCTCAAGCGTGCGCGCAACGCGGTGATCCTCGCCCACAACTACCAGACGCCGGACATCTATCACGGCGTCGCCGACATCGTCGGCGACTCGCTGGCGCTGGCCCGCGAGGCGGCGCGGACCGAGGCCGAGGTCATCGTCCTGTGCGGCGTCCATTTCATGGCCGAGACCGCGAAGATCCTGAACCCCGGCCGGACGGTGCTGATCCCCGACCTCCGGGCCGGCTGCTCGCTGGCGGATTCGATCACCGCCGCGGACGTCCGGCTGCTGCGCGAGCGTCATCCGGGTGTGCCGGTCGCGGTCTACGTCAACACCTCGGCGGCAGTGAAGGCCGAGGCGGACATCTGCTGCACGTCGGGCAATGCCGAGCGGGTGGTCGAATCGCTGCCGGGCGATGCCGTCCTCTTCCTGCCCGACGAGTATCTGGCGAACTGGGTCGCCGGCCGCACGACGAAGCGGATCATCGCCTGGCACGGCCACTGCGAGGTCCACGAGCGCTTCAGCGCTGCCGACATCGCGCGCGTCCGCGGCGCCCATGCCGGGATCGAGGTGATCGCGCACCCCGAATGTCCACCCGACGTGCTGGCCGCGGCGGACTTCGTCGGCTCCACCCAGCAGATGACGGACTGGGTGCGCGACCGCCGGCCGGCCCGGGCGCTGCTGCTGACCGAGTGCTCGATGAGCGACAATGTCGCGGCCGAGGTGCCGGAGGTCGAGCTGGTGCGCGCCTGCAACCTCTGCCCGCACATGAAGCGCATCGACCTCGGCAACATCCGCCATGCGCTGGAGACGATGACCCACGCCGTCGAGGTCGACCCCGCGATCGCGGACCGCGCCCGCCGCGCGGTCGAGCGCATGCTGGCGGTGCGCTGATGGCGACCGGTGCGATCGTCGAGGCGCTGCCCGATCTCCTGGTGGAACCTCTCGTGCGCGCGGCGCTGCTGGAGGATCTCGGCCGCGCCGGCGACATCACGACGGCGGCGGTGGTGCCGGCGGACGCCCACTTCCGCGGCGCCGTCGTCGCTCGCCAGCCGGGCGTCGTCGCCGGCATCGCGACGGCCGCCATCGCCTTCCGCCTCGTCGATCCGGCGGTCCGCATCGCGGTCGAGCGGCCGGACGGTAGCCCGGTTGCGCCCGGCGACGCGGTGCTGCGCCTCGACGGGCCGGCGCGGGCGATCATCACGGCCGAGCGGGTGGCGCTCAACTTCCTCTGCCACCTCTCCGGCATCGCCACCGCGACCGCCGGCCTCGTCGCTGCCGCGCGGCCGCACCCGGCGCGCATCACCTGCACGCGCAAGACGACGCCCGGCCTGCGCGCGCTGGAGAAGCATGCGGTGCGCGCCGGCGGCGGGGTCAGCCACCGCTTCGGCCTCGATGACGGCGTCCTCATCAAGGACAACCACATCGCCGTCGCGGGCGGCGTCGCCGAGGCCGTGCGGCGGGCGCGCCGTTCGGTCGGCCACATGGTCAAGGTCGAGGTGGAGGTCGACGATCTCGACCAGCTCGCCCAGGCGATGGCCGAAGGGCCCGATGCCGTGCTCCTCGACAACATGCCGCCCGAAATTCTGCGCCGGGCCGTCGCCATCGTCGCCGGGCGGGCCGTCACCGAAGCCTCAGGCCGGATCACCGCCGCCACGGTCGGCGCCATCGCCGCCACCGGCGTCGACATCATCTCCGCCGGCTGGATCACCCACAGCGCCCCGGCCCTCGATCTCGGGCTGGATGCGGGGTAGGCCGATCAGGAGTCTGGTCGGATGGCGGCGAGGATTCGTCGCAGCTGCTCGATGAGGTCGGGTAAGTCGCGGGCAACCATCGACCAGACGATGGACAGGTCGACGGAATCATATCCGTGGAGAGCGGTCGCGGGTTCCCGCGACCGCTCTCCACGGCACCTCGCTCCACTCTGCCCGCGTCGTTTCTGAGATGCGTTTGACGGCTTCTCCCAGCACCAGAAGCTGGTGTTGGACAGCAGCCTGAGTTTTTCGGTCTGCGAGGAAGTCGCGTTGTGTCATCCCCTGGCAGAAGGCGACAGCGTCCACACTGGCCTGCAGTGCATCGAGAAGGCTCGCGGAATCCCGTCGCCGATCAGGCCGCATAGAGGGTTCGCACTTGGCTAAGGATCGCGGCGCGTCGGATCGGATTGCGGCTCGCCTCGACACCGCGCCGGGTCAGGAGGTCGACCCGGCGGCCGGTCGCGCCGGACAGTTCCTCCTCCATCCGAACGAGGTCGATCAGCGACCAGTCCGCGTCGGGATCGAATGTCACCAGCACGTCGATGTCGCTGTCCGGCCGGAACTCCGGCCCCAGAATCGAGCCGAATACGGCGAACTCCCGGATCCGCCAGCGCCGGCAGAACGGCTCCAGCACCGACGGGGGCAACAAGGTTGCGGCCGGGTTCGTCATTAAGGTTATCCTAGCATCGATCCCCGCCCCGGCGCCCTGCCTTCCGCCTCCGAGAGCCACCCGCATGTCCAAAGCCAGCCCGCGCATCGCCATCCTCGGCATCCATCACGAGGGCAGCCGTTTCGCGCCCCCCCTCACCGAGGCCGACACGCGCGAGTGGGGTCGGCTCGACGGTGAGGCGCTGATGGCCGATGCCAATTCGGACCGGCCCCGCTCGATGGGCGGGCTCTGGGGCTTCGTGCGGGCGATGGACGTGACCGGCCCGTGGATGCCGGTGCCGATCACCTATCTCGACTGCGGCGCGGCCGGGGCGATCGAGCATGGCTGGTACGTCCGGGTGCGCGAGCACATGCGCCGGGCGCTGACGGCGGCGCTGCCGGTGGACGGCGTCTATTTCCCGCAGCACGGCGCCTCGATCACCACCGAGGAGCTCGATCCCGACGGCGAGCTGTTCCAGATGGCGCGCGACATCGTCGGCCCCGACGTGCCGATCGTCGCCACGCTCGACCTCCATGCCAACGTCTCCGACCGCATGGTGCAGGCGACCGACCTGCTCGTCGCCTACCGCACCAACCCGCACACCGACCAGTCGGCGCGCGGCCGCGAGGCGGCGGTCGCGATGCGCGAACTGCTGGCCGGGCTGAAGACCGAGCATCACTTCATCCGCCTGCCGCTGATGGCGCCGCAGGTCTCCCAGTTGACCGCCGCCGGCCCCTATGCGGAGATCATCGCCTATGGCCAGACCAAGGTCGACGAGACGGTGATGAACGTCTCGATCCTGGGCGGCTTCACCTATGGCGACACGCCCGACCAGGGCATGGCCTTCATCGTCACCACCCGCGGCGACGGCGCCCGCGCGCGCGACGTCTGCAAGGAGCTGGCGGGCCGGGTCTGGGCCTACCGCGAGCGCTTTCTGCCGAAGCTGACCAGCCTCGACGACTGCGTGCGCCTGGCGGTCGAGGCCGGCCGCGACCGCAGCCGCAAGCCGATCTGCATCGCCGACGTCGCCGACAACCCCGGCGGCGGCGCCCGCGGCAACACGACCTGGCTGCTCGAGGCGCTGCACGCGTCCGGCGCCGAGGGCGTCGTGCTCGGCGTCTTCACCGATCCGCCGCTGGCGGCGGAGGCGCACCGGCTGGGGATGGGCGCCAGCTTCGACGCCTTCTTCAACCGTGCCGAGACCGAGCCGCGCTCGCGGCCCTTCACCGCGAAGGCGACCGTCGTCGGCCTCTCCGACGGGGTGTTCGCCGGCGCGGTCGATGGCAGCGCGGCCGGCACCATGGTCGATCTGGGGCCCACCGCCGCCTTGCAGGTCGGCAACGTGACGGTCGTCGTCATCACCCGGCGGCAGCAATGCATCGACCCCGGCTATCTCGAGCATGTCGGGGTGCCGGTGGCGACGGCGCGCACCGTCGTCGTCAAGTCGCGCGGGCACTTCCGCGCCGGGTTCCTGCGCTACTTCCAGCCGGACCAGGTGATCGAGGCGGACGTGCCGGGCCTCACCTCGCCGCGGCTGGAGAATTTCGACTTCCGCAGCGTCCCGCGGCCGATCTATCCGCTCGACCAGGATGCCGAGTGGACGCCGCCCAACTGACACTATCCGCCTGCCCGTCGCCCGACCCTGCCCAAGGATCCCCCATGACCGCCCCCCGCATCGCCGTTCTCGGTCTGCATCACGAAGGAAACCGCTGGGCGCCCGTCGTCCATCGCGCGGACATGCGCATCACCAGCGGCGCCGCGCTGGTCGAGGATGCACGCGCGCCGCACCCGCGCGTCACCGGCGGCACCGTCGGCTTCGTCCGCGGCATGGACGAGAGCGGCGCCTGGACGCCGATGCCGATCGTGCTGGCCGACGCCGGCGCCGCCGGCCCGCTCGACCACGCCATGTATCTCGAGCTGAAGGAGGAGATGCGCCGCGGGCTGGAGGCGGCGATGCCGCTCGACGGCGTCTACTTCGCCGAGCACGGCGCCTCGATCTCGACCGGCAGCCACGATCCGGACGGCGAGCTCTATGCGATGGCGCGCGCGATCGTCGGCCCCTCGGTGCCGATCGTCACCATCCTCGACCTCCACGCCATGGTCTCGGACGAGATGGTCGACATGGTCGACTATGTCTCGGCCTATCTCACCAACCCGCACGTCGACCAGGTCGAGCGCGGTCGCGAATGCGCCCGGGCGATGCGCGACCTGCTGGCCGGCATGAAGACCGCCAAGGCCTTCATCCGCCTGCCGCTGATGGCGCCCCAGGTGACCCAGCTCACCGCGTCCGGACCGTATGGCGAGATCATCGACTATGGCCAGACCAGGCTCGACGACACCGTGCTCAACGTCTCGATCCTGGGCGGTTTCACCTATGGCGACACGCCCTACAACGGCATGGCCTTCATCGTCACGACCCGGGGCGACGAGGCCCGCGCGCGCAGCCTGTGCCGCGAGCTGGCGGAGCGGACCTGGGCCGAGCGCCATCGCTTCGTGCCGCGCCTGACCTCGGCAGAGGATTGCGTCGCGGGTGCACTCGCGCGCGCGGCCGATCCGTCGCTGCCGGCGGCCGTCATCGCCGACGTCGCCGACAATCCGGGCGGCGGTGGTCGCGGCAACACCGTCTGGCTCCTGCGCGCCCTCTACGAGGCGAAGGCGGAGGGCGTCGTCCTCGGCCATCTCTTCGACGCGCCGCTCGCCGCCGAGGCGCATCGGCTCGGTGTCGGCGCCCGCTTCGACGCGCATTTCAACCGCGCGGAGGACGACGCCCGGTCGGAGCCGTTCTCGGCGCCGGCGACCGTCCTCGGCCTCTCGGATGGCGTCTTCGTCGGCCAGGAGGGTGGCTCGCGCGCCGGCATGACGGTCGATCTCGGCCCGACGGCGGTGCTGCAGGTCGGCACCATCAAGGTCGCCGTCATCAGCAAGCGCCAGCAGACGATCGACCCGGGCTATTTCGAGAATATCGGCGTGTCGGTAACGGACGCGCGCACCGTCGTCGTGAAGTCGCGCGGCCATTTCCGCGCCGGCTTCTCGAAGTACTTCCGCCCCGACCAGGTGATCGAGGCGGACGTGCCCGGCCTGACTTCGCCCAATCTCGGCAATTTCGAGTTCCGCAACGTCGTGCGGCCGCTCTTCCCGCTCGACGCCGATGCCACCTGGACCCCGCCCGCCTGGTAGGGCGGGCGCAGACGGGCTTCGGCGGCCCGGGCGTCAGAAGCCCTGACGCCAGAAGCCTGGCGTCAGAAGCCCTGGCGGGTCACGGTCCCGGGCAGCGGGCCGAGCGGGTCGTTGAACCCGCCGGTCTCGTTGCCGAATCCAGGCAGCCGGCGCTGGCGCGGCAGCGGCTCGGTCGGCAGGGGCGGCGGGCCGCGGGGTGCGTCGCGGGTCGCCGCCGGGTCGGGCAGGTCGACCGGCTCGGGGGCGTTCTCCCATTCCACCAGCTCGGCAGTGGGCGCCAGCGCGGTGCCGGGAGTGGGATACATCTCCCTGGCCGAGGGCGCCGCGCAGGCGGCGAGGGCAATCGGCAGGAGCAAGGGCAAGAGACGGCGGATCATCGGCTTGGGACCCGGTGCTGCGGCGGGAATTCCACTTCTCCTTAGCACGTCGCGGGCGGCCGGGCGACGCGCAATCGGGAGAGATCGTTCCGGCTTGGCGCGATGCCTGCTATCGTCCGCGGCGTTCCCGGTCCGCCTGGAGGCCCGGTCCGCCTGGAGGCACAGCCCCGATGCGCATCCTTCGATCCTTCGCTGCCATCGCCCTCGCGATCCTCCTGCCGGCCGGCATCGCCGCCGCCCAGCCCAAGGACCGCCTGACCCTCGGCATGGGGCTGGAGCCGCCGCATCTCGACCCGACCGCCGGCGCGGCGGCGGCCATCGACGAGGTCACCTATGCCAACCTCTTCGAAGGGGTGGTGCGGATCAACCGGGCCGGCAAGGTGGCGCCGCAGCTGGCGCGCAGCTGGACGGTCTCCGGGGACGGCCTCACCTACAGCTTCGCGCTGCATCCCGACGTCAAGTTTCACGACGGGACGCCGCTGACCGCGGCCGACGTCAAGTTCTCCTGGGACCGCGCGCGCGGCGCCGACTCGGTGAATGCCCAGAAGCGGTACTTCGCCGCGATCGAGCGCATCGAGACGCCCGACCCGCTGACGGTGGTCGTCACGCTCTCGCGCCGTGACGGCTACTTCCTCTTCAACATGGGTGCGGGCGACGCCACGATCGTCTCGGCCAAGACGGCCGACGCCAACAAGACCACGCCGATCGGCACCGGCCCCTTCAAGTTCGAGCGCTGGGCCAAGGGCGACCGGGTCGTCCTGGTCAGGAACGACGCCCATCGCAACGCGGCGCAGGTCAAGCTGCGGCAGGTGACCTTCCGCTTCATCGGCGATCCCTCGGCCCAGGTCGCCTCGCTGCTCGCCGGAGACGTCGACCTGTGGCCGAACATCGGCGCTGCCGAGGCCTTGGGCCGGCTGCGGGCAGACGGGCGCTTCACGGTCCAGCCGGGGCAGACCGAGGGCGAGACCATCCTCGCCATCAACAACCGCAAGAAGCCCTTCGACGATGTCCGCGTCCGCCGCGCGATCAGCCATGCCATCGACCGCAAGGCCATCATCGACGGCGCGATGCAGGGGTTCGGAACGCCGATCGGCAGCCACTTCTCCCCGGCGGCGCCGGGTTATGTCGACCTGACCGGCACCTATCCGCACGACATCGCCAAGGCCAAGGCGCTGCTGGCCGAGGCCGGCCTGCCCGACGGCTTCGAGGCGACCTTGAAGCTGCCGCCGCCGGCCTATGCCCGCCGCGGCGGCGAGGTGGTGGCGGCCCAGCTCGCCCAGGCCGGCATCCGGGTGAAGATCGAGCCGGTGGAATGGGCGCAGTGGCTGGCGACGGTGTTCCGCGGCCGCGACTACGACCTCACCATCGTCTCCCACACCGAGCCGATGGACATCGAGATCTACAGCCGCGACGACTATTATTTCGGCTACCGCAGCGACCGGTTCAAAGGCGTCATGTCGGCGATCGATGCCGCGCCGGACGCGGCCGCGCGGACGAAGCTTTTCGGCGACGCGCAGCGCATCCTGGCCGAGGATGCCGTCAACGGCTTTCTCTTCCAGCTGCCCAAGCTCGGCGTCTGGAACCGCAACCTGACCGGCGTGTGGGAGAACAGCCCGGTCCAGGCCAACGACGTGACCGGCGTCGCCTGGAAGTAGGCGCGCCGCAGGGGCTACCGGCGCCCGCCCGCCAGGGGCGGGTGCTGGTCCCAGGGGAAGACGATCCAGGTGTCCTGGCCGACCTCGGCGACGAAGGTGTCGACCAGCGGCCGGCCCTCGGGCTTGGCGAAGACCGTGGCGAAATGCGCCTTCGGCAGCAGCCCGCGCATGACGCGCGCCGTGACGCCGGTGTCGACCAGGTCGTCGACCACCAGCACGCCGTCGCCGTCGCCGGCCCCGGCCGCCTTCAACACTTCGGGCGCGCCGCGGGTCCGGTCGTCGTAGCTGGCGATGCACAGCGTATCGACGACGCGCAGGTCGAGTTCGCGCGCGACGATCGCTGCCGGCACGAGGCCGCCGCGCGTCACCGCCACCAGCATCCGCCACGGCGCGTGTTCCAGGAGCCGCTCCGACAGGAGGCGCGACAGGCGGTGGAACTCCTCCCAGGAGACCGCGAGGCTGTGGCGGTAGGGATCGCTCATGCCTCCTGCTTATCCGAGCTCCGGGGCGCGGACAACGGGCGGCCTCAGGTGGTGCGCTCCTCGCTCCGGGTCAGGAAGCAGCCGGCGATCCGCCAGCTGCCGTCCGGCTGTCGTTCCATGACGTAGTGGGCGACCTCGGGCACGCCGTCCGGGCCGATCACCAGCACGCGCTGCACCGGATTGCCGTCCTGTCGCCCGAGTTCGCGGAACTCGACCGAGCGCGGCCGGTAGACGGGCGCATAGCCGCGGCGGACCATCGCCAGGAATTTGTCCGGCGTCCCGAACATCGCCTGGATGGATGGCGCGGCAAACGCGAAGGCCGTGGCCGCGTCGTCGGTGCGGAAGGCGGCCATCTGCTCCCGGATCACCCGCTCGATGGCGGTCCGATCCTCCGGCGCCTGCGCCGCGACGGGCGAACCGAGGATGCAGAACAGGAGCAGGGCGGCGATGCGGCGGACCATCAATCCCTCCTTCATGAGCGACGCCAGCCATGTAGCGCACCCCGCCAAACCGGCCAGCCGGTGCATTGCTTCGCGCCGGCCGAAAGCACGAATTCCGGCCTTGCATGTGGGGGACCGTTTGCGTAGTGTCCCGGCCTCCGCGAGGGCGGCTACCGCCCTTGCCCAGTGCGCGCCCGTAGCTCAACTGGATAGAGCACCAGACTACGAATCTGGGGGTTAGGAGTTCGAATCTCTTCGGGCGCGCCAATTCTCTCAAGAATTTGGCTTGTGGCCATTTTGGGTTCCGGCCGGGTTGGTTGGACTTTCCCAACGGGTTGGTCAGGTCGCAATCAATAGATGGCCCTGAGTCGCCTCGACTTGTCCCGGCTGAGCTGTTGCACCACCCGGCCGTAGTCGATTCACGCCGCCTTCCTCGGCGGACCGGCCTGCGGGGCGCCGCCCGGACCGCCGATCGTCACCCCGAGTGCTCGGAATGCGGCCTCCGGGGCGCCTTGCAGGATTCGCAGCAGCGTGATGGCCGGGGCATCCGGATAAGTTCGGCCCTGTTCCCAGTTCCGCACCGTCGACACCGGTAGGGCGAGCGCGGCGGCAAACGTACCCTGGCTCATCCCAAGCCGCTGGCGCAGCGCCTTCAGGTCCGGTATCGGCCGCGGCTCGTATCCGCCCGGGGGCTCGCCATCCTCGGCCATGTGCCGCTCGATGTCCTCTTCCGTGGTGGCGTCCACCTTCGCCTTGTCGATCTGCCCGCCACCCTTCGCCAGATCGGCGAGGCGGACGCGGCCCCGGCTCATCCGAACGCTTCGTGCCATAGCTCCCGCTCCTTCTGTCGTGCGCGCCGCGCGGAGATGATCCAGCGGACATCGCGGCGATCGGTGTAGATGACCGCGTATTCCAAGCCTTCGATCATCCCGACCGCCACCACGCGAACCTCGCCCCAATCGGTGCTTGCGAAGCTTCGCCTCGAACGGCGTATCCTGCGAAGTCCCGCTCCCATCGCCGGCCGGCTAACGAAGGCCGGGGATGCGTAGCCCGCCGCGGAGGTGCGATTGTTTCCGGCAGGCGCCGGGACGCCTTCGGTTGTTCCGCTGACGCGCTCCAGCTACCCTTGGCCGGCACGGGCATCGCGGTACGTCTCGGGCGTGAGCTGGAGGGTGGAGGGCCACCATCACAGCCTCGTCGAGCCCGTGCACCATCCTCGGGCCGGGGCTGCGCCGCTTCAGCCCACGCCCCGCGCAAACCGGCCCGGTGCCTCGCCGACGTGGCGGCGGAAGGCGGTGCTGAAGGTGCTGGCCGAGCCATAGCCGACGCGCCGTGCCACTTCGTCGAGTGCGATCGTCCGGCTGCGCAGCAGGTCCTTGGCGAGCGCCATGCGCCAGGCCAGGAGGTACTCCATCGGCCGCAGCCCGACCGTGCGCGCGAAGCGATCGAAGAAGGCCGAGCGGGAGAGGCCCGCCTCCCGGGCGAGTGCTTCCACCGTCCAAGACCGTTCGGCATCGCCGTGCATCCGCCGCAGTGCCATGGCGATGCGCGCATCGGCCAGCCCGCGCAGCAGGCCCGGCGCGGCATCCTTCCGCACGGTCGCCCGCAGGGCTTCGATCAGCAGGATCTCGACCAGACGCGCCAGGACGAGATCGCGCCCGGGGCGCTGTCGGCTCGCTTCCTCGCCGAAGAGATGCACCAGCGCGGCGAGCCGCTCGTCGCCGTGGATGTGGATCATGGCCGGCAGGAGCGAGACGAGCAGCGCCGCGTCGGGCGAATCGAAGAGAAAATATCCGCCCTGCAACCGGACATCGGCAGGGCCCTCGCGACGGCCATGGCGGACTTCCGCGCCCGATGCCGGATCGGCCACCGGATCGAGGCGTCGCGGGACCGCCGGCTGCAGGCCCGACATGGTGAAGGCCGGGGTCGCCGGCAGGAGGACGAAATCGCCCGCGTCGAGGGTGACGGGCTTCTCGCCGGAGATGGCGAGCCTGCAACTCCCCTCGATCACGGCGCAGAAGCCCGGCTGGCCGAAGGCGGAATAGCGCACGGCCCAGCGTCCGGCGCCGCTGATCCCCTTGGAGAAGACCGTGCGGGGCCGAAGAAGCCCGATGATCTGCGTGAGCGGGTCTGACATTCCGGACTATCGTCAATGAAGGATGGACCATGGATCGCAGATCGTCCAGGTGGGCAGGACTACTCTTCGTTCGTCGATCGCAACGAAGGAGGTTCCCAAAATGAAGACCGTACTGATCACCGGCTGCTCGTCCGGCTATGGCCTCGCGACGGCACTGCACTTCCACGCCATGGGCTGGCAGGTCGTCGCCACCATGCGGGTGCCGCGCGCGGGCCTCCTGCCGTGCTCGGACCGGGTGCGCGTGCTGCCGCTCGACGTGACCCGGCCGGAGAGCATCGCGGCCGCGCTCGACGCCGCCGGACCGATCGACGCGCTGGTCAACAATGCCGGCATCGGCGTGGTCGGGGCGTTCGAGGCGACGCCCATGGCGCATGTGCGCAAGGTCTTCGAGACGAACACCTTCGGGGTCATGGCGATGACCCAGGCGGTGATCCCGCAGATGCGTGCCCGGCGATCGGGCGTCATCGTCAACGTGACGTCGAGCGTGACGCTGGCGCCGATGCCCCTGGCTGCGGCCTACACGGCCAGCAAGCAGGCGATCGAAGGGTTCACCGGCTCGCTGGCGCACGAACTCGCGCACTTTGACGTCCGCGCCAAGCTGGTCGAGCCGGGCTATGCCCCGACGACGCGCTTTGCCGCGAACAGCGGGGTGCGCATCGAAGATCTGATCCCCGAGACCTATGCCGGATTCGCCGCCCCGATCTTCGAAGGCTATGCCCGGCCCGGCCTGGTGACGCAGGAGGCCGACGTGGCCGAAGCCGTGTGGCGGGCGGCGAATGACCGGTCCGGCCGGCTCCGCTTCCCGGCCGGTGCCGATGCCGTAGCGTTGGCGCCTGCCGCGTGACGACGGCCATGGCTGAGCGCCGCGGCAGGTACCGCCTCGCGAGGCGGTGCCTGCCATGACTGCGGCCGGGTCTAAAGGGGGGCTGCGGCGGCCTTTCGCCCGAGGAAGTATCGTCCAGGCTCGATCGCTTCGTCGGCCAGCACATGGCCGCAGGCCGCGCAGTTGTAGCTCCGCAGCTCGCTCGGCAGGCCGAGGGTCGGGTGCGGCTCCCGCCGCATCATCTCCATCCGGCCGCCGCACTGCGGACATGGCGTCGATCGGAACGGGCTCGGGGTTCCCTTGGGAAGAGTCATGGGTGGCCTCGCTCTCCTGGGGGTGGAGGCATCGGATCTGTCGAAGTCGAGCGTGTCGCAAGCATGGGGCCAACGGAAGCCAGCCAACCGCGCCGTCGGCCGTTCGGTCGAGCTGTATCCAAACCAGGATGACCGGAAATCGTCGTCAGAGCGGGGAGAAGGGCAACCCGTCCCGCTGTCGGCGGTCAGCCCGGCGGCGCGAGCAGGGCGAGCGTCCGCGGATCGGACACGCCGCCGCAGCACCGGTCGATGGCCGCGCGAAACGGCCAGTCGGCGTCCGTGTCGGCGACGCTCGCGAACAGGGTCATCGAAGACCGGAACTTCATCGCGTCGAGCGGCCCGAAGATCGCCTCGATCGTCCGGCCGGGGACGTCCAGCACGGTGCGGGTGGCGGCCGCCAGGCGCGGGCCGAGCACCGGGTGGTCGAGATAGGCTGCGGCCTCGGCCGCCGACCGGATGCCGTAATTGACCGCCATCGGCGATCGGCCGAGCGCGGCATGCTGGGGAAAGACGAACCACATCCAGTGCGTCGTCTTCCGTCCGGCGCGCAGTTCCGCCATGGCGCGCTCCAAGACCGGATCCTGGGCCCGTACGAAGCGCTCGAGATGGAAGGGGTCGCTTCCGGCCAACTTCCCGGCTCCACAGGCTGCACGGCGTGGAAATCTTAGCACGGCATGGGCACGCCATGTGGCGGGAACGACTGCCGGCGTCGCAGGTTGGACGAGCGGGAGGGGCGGCCGGCCGCTCCTCTGCCGATGCCGGTCCCCCTGCCGGCAGCGCCGCAGGCCCCCTCCGTGCCTGCGGCGCTGCACCCGCGGGCGGGTTGCTGTACACTGCCGGTGTCGACCAGCCACGGGGGGCCCGATGCGCAATCTGTTCCTTGTCCTGCTGCTCTGCCTCTTGCCAAGCCTCTCCTTCGCTCAGGCGGCCACCCCGTCCGTTACGATCACGCCGCCGAAGATCGAGACCAACGGCATCACGCTGCGGCATGTCGCGATCGTCGCCGGTGCGGTCGTGCTCGGTGCGGTGCTGGGCGAGGCGATCATCGGCGAGGTGCTGGGCACGATGGTCGGCATGGCCGCCGGCTACCTTGTCGGCAGCCAGGTGGCCGAGGAGTTCGAGGAGGAGGAACTCTAGCCGCGGTCGCTCATGCGGCGGCGGGAGCGACGCCGGCGAAGTTGGCGATCAGGGTGCGCAGCCCGGGCTCGTCCACCAGTTCCAGCGCGTCCGGCGGGGCGAGCCAGCGCGTGTCGCGGGTTCCCGCCTCGAGCCAGGTGATGCTCTGCCGCTTCACCTTGAGCGCGAACACCCGCACTTCGCAGGGCACGACGCGGCCATCGTCGTTGAGGCTCTTCTCGTAGGTGAAGCGCCCGATGGGGCGCTTGCCGATCGAGCCGCGCACGCCGGCTTCCTCGAAGGCTTCCCGCGCGGCGGACTTCTCGGGCTTCAGGCCCTTGATCGGCCAGCCCTTGGGGATGACCCAGCGGCGCGTGCGCCGGGTCGTGATCAGCAGGATCTCGATCGAACCCGAGGCTGCGACGCGATAGGGCAATGCACCGTACTGAATGCGCATGGCGCGGGTCGCGTCCTGGCCCATCGATCGAGCGGCTCCATATGGATTGCGCAGAGCGAGCCGCTTCCCGCGAATCGCTTAAAACATTATCTCCGGTATGAGTCAAAAGTTCCACCCGTATCCGTTCGCCGCAGGCCGGAAAGTAGAACGGGCCCGCGACTGGATCGCGGGCCCGTTGGCGTCGGGGAGTGGGGAAAAGGGGGTCGGCGGCCGGTCCGGGGCTGGCCAGGGGGGAATGGCCGGCCCTCGGGGGACTGGGGGGCTGGACCGGCCGCCGGGGGCGCTCGCTAGATCTATTGGTTGGTGGGCCGATTCAGCAGACGGAAGGGAACCTTCCGTCTGCATCGGACCACTAGCGGCCGAGCTTCTGGTCGCCGTCGACCGACTGGCCGTACTTGCCTTCGTCGAGGTTGGCGCCGAACTTGCCGTCCTCGAGGTTGCGGCCATACTTGCCCTCGTCCTGGTTGCGGCCGTACTTGCCGTCCTCCTGGTTGGCGCCGAACTTGCCCTCGTCGACCAGCGCGCCGTACTTGCCCTGGTCCTGGTTGGCGCCGAACTTGCCGCCGTCCAGCGACAGGGGCGAGGCCGAGGCGGCGAAGGAGACGAGACCGGCGATTGCGGCCGAAGCGATGATGCGGATCATGGGAACCTCCTGGAATTTCCTTGGGCGATCGGTCCATCCCCGTCCGCCCCTTGCGATGACCAGAAGGTAGGCGCCGCCACCCGCCGCGGCGAATCACGCCCGCTCACTCCACGGTGAGCCCATCATGACCGTTCCGTGATCGCCGCACCGCCGCCGTCCCCGCGATGGCGCGCCGTCTCGCGATACCAGCGATAGGTAGCCGCCAGCCCTTCGCGCAACCCGATCCGCGGCCGCCAGCCGAGCCCCTCCAGCACGCTGCCGTCCAGCCGCCGGTGCGGCGCCCCGTCGGGCTTGTCCGGGTCGAACCGCAGCGCACCGCGATAGCCGACGACGTCCGCGATCAAGTGGGCGAGTTCGGCGATCGATATGTCGGCGCCCGAGCCGACATTGACGTGCGGCTCGCCGGAATAGTGCTGCAGCAGGTGGATGCAGGCATCCGCGCAGTCGTCGACATGGAGGAACTCGCGGCGCGGCCGGCCGCTGCCCCAGATCTCGACCGGGCCGCCATCGACCGTCGCCCTGGCGAACTTCGCCAGCAGGGCCGGCACGACATGGCTGCCGAGCGCGTCGAAATTGTCGCCCGGCCCGTAGAGGTTGGTCGGCATCGCCGAAACGAAGTCGCAGCCATGCTGCCGGCGATAGGCCTGGCACAGCTTGATACCGGCAATCTTGGCGATCGCGTACCACTCGTTGGTCGGCTCCAGCGGGCCGGTCAGCAGGGCCGATTCCGGCGTCGGCACCGCCGCCGAACGCGGATAGATGCAGGTCGATCCGAGGAAGAGCAGGCGGCGCACGCCGGCGCGCCGCGCCCCCTCGATCACCGCCTGGGCGATGGCGAGATTGTCGTAGAGGAAGTCGGCCGGGCGCCGGTCGTTCGCGAGGATGCCCCCGACCGTCGCCGCCGCCAGGATCACCGCGTCGGGCCGTTGCTCGGCGAGCCAGCGTTCGACCGGTTCCTGCCGGCGCAGGTCGAGCCGGCTCCGGTCGACGGTGAGGATGGTGCAGCCGGTGCCGGCGAGGCGGCGGACGAGCGCGCTGCCGACCATGCCGCGGTGGCCGGCGACCCAGACGCGCCGGCCGGCCAGCGCGAAGACCGGCTCAGCCATGTGCCGGGCGCGCGGATGCGAGCTGGTCCCGGTCGGCCTGGACCATCTCGCGCACCAGTTCGGCGAAGCGGCAGGTCGGCGCCCAGCCCAGGACCTCCCGCGCCTTGGTGGCGTCGCCGATCAGCAGGTCGAGTTCGGCCGGCCGGAAGTAGCGCGGATCGACGCTGATCCGGATGCGCCCGGTGTCGGCATCGACGCCGACCTCCTCCACACCGCTGCCGCGCCATTCGATCCGGGTGCCGATCTCCTGGAACGCCATCTCGACGAACTCGCGCACGCTGTGGCCTTCGCCGGTGGCGAGGACATAGTCGTCGGCGACCGGCTGCTGCAGGATGCGCCACATCCCCTCGACATAGTCCCGCGCGTGCCCCCAGTCGCGCACCGCGTCGAGATTGCCGAGATAGAGGCGCTCCTCCTGCCCGGCGGCGATCGCCGCCACCGCGCGGGTGATCTTGCGCGTGACGAACGTCTCGCCCCGGCGCGGGCTCTCATGGTTGAAGAGGATGCCGTTCGACGCATGCATGCCCCAGGCCTCGCGGTAGTTCACCGTGATCCAGTAGGCATAGAGCTTGGCCACACCGTAGGGGCTGCGCGGGTGGAAGGGCGTCCGCTCGGTCTGCGGCGCCGGACAGTTGCCGTAGAGTTCGGAGGTCGAAGCCTGATAGAAGCGGCAGTCGGCGGCGCGGCCGAGCGCGCGCACCGCCTCGAGCAGGCGGAGGGTGCCCAAGCCCACCGCGTCTGCGGTATATTCCGGGGCCTCGAAGCTCACCTGGACATGGCTTTGGGCGGCCAGATTGTAGATTTCGTCGGGTCGCGTCTCCTGCACCAGCCGGATGATGTTGGTGGCGTCGCCGAGGTCGCCATGGTGCAGGAAGAAGCGCACCCCGGCTTCGTGCGGATCGCGGTAGAGGTGATCGATGCGCCCGGTATTGAAGGATGAGGACCGTCGCTTGACGCCGTGCACGACATAGCCCTTGTCGAGCAGGAGTTCCGCCAGATAGGAGCCGTCCTGGCCGGTGACGCCCGTGATCAACGCAACCTTGTCGCCCATGGAAATTCCGATGCCTCTCGTGCCGCGCCGTACCGGGCCACTCCAGCATGTAGCACGACTCGACTCCCCGTCGCCCGGGCGGAGCAGGCGGCGATGAGCGCGGTCGCGTCGCGACGGTCCGGGCAGGCGGCCGACCTGCTGCTGCGGCTGGATCCGCCGACCCGGGCACTGGTCGAGGCGGCGGCCGGCACGATGCGGCTGACCCCGGCGGACTGGATCGAACTGCGGGTCATCCAGGGCTCGCCCGAGCCGCTTCCGGTGGCCAGCGAGGCGCCGGCGCCGGTACCGCCGGCCGCGCCTGCCGCGGAGGAGGCGGGTGCGCGGCCGGTCCGCGCCGAGCGGTTGCCCCTGCGGCCGGCCCGGGCCGCATCGGTCCTCGGCCAGTTGCGCCAGGGTACCGGAAGGGCCGCCATCCATCTGCGCGGCGCGGCCGCGCGCTTCGCACCGCGGGTCGCCCAGGCCGGCCGCCGCATCGCCGGCCACCCGCTCGTCCACCACCGCCGGCTGCCGCCGCGCACCGTGGCGGTTGGCGCCGGCGGGCTCGGGCTGCTGCTGCTGGCATCGGTCTGGCTGATGTCCGGCGACGGTGAAGCGCCGTCCTCGGCGACGGCGCCTGCGTCGGCTCCGGTCAAGACCGCCAGCGTCCCGGCGGTCACCGCCCCGGCGGCCGGCACCACGGGTTCGCCCGTTCCCGGCAGCATGCCGGAATCGGCCGCCGCGCTGGCCGCGGCGGCCTTCCGCGAGAAGGCAGAGAAGGGGGATGCGACCGCGCAGCACGATCTCGGCGTGCTCTACGCCGACGGACGCGGGGTGGCGCGCGACTATGCGCAGGCGGCGCGCTGGTTCCGCCGGGCGGCGGATTCCGGCATGGCCAATGCCCAGTTTAACCTGGCGGTGCTCTCCGAGCGCGGCCTCGGCGTGCCGGCCGATCCGGCGGCGGCCGCACAGCTCTATCGCGCCGCGGCCGAACAGGGCCATGCCGGCGCCCAGTACAATCTCGGCATCGCCCTGGCGGAGGGGCGCGGCACGGGGCAGGACTACGCGGCGGCGGCAAACTGGTTCCGCCGCGCCGCCGCCCAGGGCTATGCCAAGGCCGCCTACAACCTCGGCGTCCTGCACGAGCGCGGCCTCGCGGGCACCGTCGACGACGTCGAAGCCTATCGCTGGTATGCGCGGGCGCTGGAAGCCGGCGACGGGGACGCCAAGGAGCGCATGGAGCAGATCGCCCGGCGCCTGCCGCCGCAGGATCTCGCCTATGCACGCCAGCGACCGAGCGGCAGCGCCGATCCGGCCCTGGTGTCGGACATCCAGCGGCTTCTGACCGCGCGTGGCTACAAGCCCGGCGCGGTCGACGGCAGCTTCGGCGACCGCACGGGCGAGGCCATCCGCGCATTCCAGGCGGACATCGGCGTGCCGCAGGACGGCCTGCCGACGCCCGAACTGCTGCGTCGTCTGGAAGGCGCGCCGATGGGGCAGTGAGCGGCGCCCCGCTACAGACAGCTCGGCCACGCACATAAAGATATCTTTATTTCTTGTTGCATCGGCCGACGGTGGTTGGTATCTCCGCTCGGGTCATCCATGCTCCAGGGGAACCGATCCATGGCCGCTGCCGCTTCGCCCGACTACAAAGTCAAGGACATCTCCCTCGCCGACTGGGGCCGCAAGGAGATCGCCATTGCCGAGACGGAGATGCCCGGCCTGATGGCGCTGCGCGCCGAGTTCGGGTCGTCGCAGCCACTGAAGGGCGCGCGCATCGCCGGCTGCCTGCACATGACCATCCAGACCGCGGTGCTGATCGAGACGCTGGTGCATCTCGGGGCGTCCGTGCGGTGGAGTTCGTGCAACATCTTCTCGACCCAGGACCAGGCGGCCGCGGCCATCGCCGCCACGGGCGTGCCGGTCTTCGCCTGGAAGGGTGAGACCGAGGAAGAGTACGAGTGGTGCATCGAGCAGACGATCAAGGGGCCCGACGTCGACGGCAAGCCGGGCTGGCGCCCGAACATGCTGCTCGACGACGGCGGCGACCTGACGATCGTCATGCATGAGCGCTATCCCGAACTGATGAAGGACGTGCGCGGCGTCTCGGAGGAGACGACCACCGGCGTCCACCGCCTCTACGAGATGGCGCGCAAGGGGACGCTCGCGGTGCCCGCGATCAACGTCAACGACAGCGTCACCAAGTCGAAGTTCGACAATCTCTACGGCGTCCGCGAAAGCCTGGTCGACGGCATCAAGCGCGCGACCGACGTCATGCTGGCCGGCAAGATCGCGGTGGTCGCCGGCTACGGCGATGTCGGCAAGGGCTCGGCCGCCTCGCTGCGCAGCCAAGGCGCGCGCGTCATGGTGACCGAGATCGACCCGATCTGCGCGCTGCAGGCGGCGATGGAGGGCTATCAGGTCGTGACGATGGACGATGCGGCGGCGATCGGCGACATCTTCGTCACCGCCACCGGCAACGTCGACGTCATCACGATCGACCACATGCGGGCGATGAAGGACCGCGCGATCGTCTGCAACATCGGCCACTTCGACAGCGAGATCCAGATCGCGGCCCTGTCCAACTACACGTGGGACGAGGTGAAGCCGCAGGTCGACGAGGTCGTGTTTCCCGACGGCAAGCGGCTGATCGTCCTGGCCAAGGGCCGGCTGGTCAATCTCGGCTGCGCCACCGGCCACCCCAGCTTCGTGATGAGCGCCTCCTTCACCAACCAGGTGCTGGCGCAGCTCGAACTCTGGAACAACGTCGGCAAGTACGAGCGCAAGGTCTACGTCCTGCCCAAGCATCTCGACGAGAAGGTGGCCGCCCTCCACCTCGACAAGCTCGGCGCCAAGCTGACCAAGCTGTCGCAGCAGCAGGCCGACTATATCGGCGTCGCCGGCCAGGGCCCCTACAAGCCGGAACACTACCGCTACTGACCCGCGGGGGTTGCCGGTCCGTCCCGGCATCGCCACTCTGAGATCGCGACATCAGAGGCGGTGCCGGGATGGCGCAACTGTTCGTTCGCAACATCGACGAGGATCTGAAGGAGCGGCTGCGCCGGCGTGCGCGCAGCCGCGGCCAGAGCCTGGACGCGACCGTCCGCGACATCCTGCGCGATGCGGTGGCGGATGTGCCGGACGCGGACGCCGGGCCGCTGGGAACCCGAATGGCGGCGGAGTTCCGGTCGATCGGACTGGCGGAAGACCTTACCGAGTTCCGCGGGACGCCGGTGCGGCCGATGGACCTGGACGAGTGCCGGCGAGAGTGATCGTCCGCGATAGCGACCTCGCCGCCCGGCGTCATCGTCAGGGGATCAACATCGACTTCCGCGACACCGCGATTGCGGCCATCGCCATCGCCCGCAGCGCATCGCTGGCCACCCGCAACCGCCGACATTTCGCCGACCTCGAACTGCCGCTGCTCGACCCCTGGACCGATTGACCCGCCTGCGCTTGCCTTGATCGGGCCATCCGGCTAGCTCTATCGAGTGCGGCACGGTGCCGTCGATTCGACCAACGAGAGCACCGGCCGCGGGGGAGGCGCCATTTGGGCGAGAGAACCGCTACGCCGCAGGAACCGCTGCTCACGGTCGAGGACGTCAGCCTCGCCTTCGGAGGCGTGCGTGCGCTGACCGATGTCGGATTCGCGGTGGAGCGGGGCGAACTCTTCGCCATCATCGGCCCGAACGGCGCCGGCAAGACCTCGATGCTGAACTGCATCTCCGGCCGCTATCGGCCGCAGAAGGGCCGCATCCGCTTCCAGGGCCGCGACATCACGCACCTGTCGCCGAACGACCGGGCCAACATCGGCATCGGCCGCACCTTCCAGAACCTCGCGCTGTTCGGGCACATGAGCGTGCTCGACAACATCATGGTCGGCCGCCACCACCTCCTGCGCAACAACGTGGTGACCGGCGCGCTCTACTGGCTGGGCGGCGCCCGGCGCGAGGAACTCGCCCATCGCCGCGAGGTCGAGGAGATCATCGATTTCCTCGAGATCCAGCACGTCCGCAAGGCGACCGCCGGCACGCTCTCCTACGGCCTGCGCAAGCGGGTGGAACTGGCCCGCGCCGTCGCCCTCAAGCCCGACCTCATCCTTCTCGACGAGCCGATGGCCGGCATGAACCTCGAGGAGAAGGAGGACATGGCCCGCTTCATCGTCGACCTCAACGAGGAGTGGGGGATGACGGTGGTGATGATCGAGCACGACATGGGCGTCGTCATGGACATCTCGCACCGCGTCATGGTGCTGGATTTCGGCCGCCGCATCGCGCTCGGCCTGCCGGCGGAGGTCATGGCCCACCCGCAGGTGCGCCGCGCCTATCTCGGCGTCACCGACGACGAGGCGGCCCCGGCGGCGGAGACGGCGCAGTGAACTGGACGCCGGCCGATCCCGCGCGCTGCGACACGCTGCCCCGGCTGCTGCGCCACAACGGCACCGCCAATGCCGACGCGGTCGCCATGCGCGAGAAGGAGTTCGGCATCTGGCGCACCCTCACCTGGGGGGACGTCCTCGCCCGGACGCGTGCGATGGCGCTGGGGCTGGAGGGGCTGGGGGTGGCGGCCGGCCAGGTGGTCGGGATCATCGGCGACAACCGCCCGGACTGGGTGATGGGCGAGGTTGCCGCGCATGCCGTGGGGGCGATGAGCCTCGGCATCTACCGCGACGCGCTCGAGGACGAGGTCGCCTACCTCATCTCCTATGCGGATATCGCGGTCGTCCTGGCGGAGGACGAGGAACAGGTCGACAAGCTGCTGGGCCTCGAGGACCGCATCCCGAGCGTCCGCCACATCGTCTTCGCCGACCCGCGCGGGATGCGCAAGTACGACGATCCGCGCCTCCTGCCGCTCTCCGACCTCCTGGCCGAGGGCGAGCGCCGTGCTGCCGCCGATCCCGCCCGCTTCGAGGCGCTGGTCGATGCCGGCCGCGGCGACGCCGTCGCCATCCTGTGCACGACCTCGGGCACCACCAGCCATCCCAAGCTGGCGATGCTGTCGGCGGGGGCGCTCGTCCGCCACTGCCGATCCTACATCTCGGCCGATCCCAAGGGACCGGAGGACGAGTATGTCTCGGTCCTGCCGCTGCCCTGGATCATGGAGCAGATCTACGCCGTCGGGAAATGGCTGGTCTGCGGCATGCGGGTGAACTTCGTCGAGGAACCCGAGACGACGATGGCCGATTTCCGGGAGATCGGTGCCACCTTCGTCCTCTTCGCACCGCGCGTGTGGGAGGCGATGGCGGCCGATGTCCGCGCCCGCATGATGGACGCCTCCCCGCTCAAGCAATGGCTGTTCGAACTCGGCATGCGTCTCGGCAGCCGCGCGATCGACGGCGGACGGCGCTCCTGGGTCGCCGACCAGCTGCTGTTCCGCGCGCTGCGCGACCGGCTCGGCTTCTCGCGGCTGAAGTCGGCGGCGACGGGCGGCGCGGCGCTGGGGCCGGAGACCTTCCGCTTCTTCCAGGCCCTGGGCGTGCCGCTGCGCCAGCTCTACGGCCAGACCGAGCTGCTCGGCGCCTACACCATCCACCAGCCGCACTCGGTCGACTTCGACACCGTCGGCGTCGCCTTCGACCGCGACATCGAGATCCGCATCGACCAGCCGGATGCGCAGGGGGTCGGCGAGATCGTGACCCGCCACCCCAACATCTTCGCCGGCTACTACCGCAACGAAGCGGCGACCGCCGCCGACCTGCGCGAAGGCTGGATGTACACCGGCGACGCCGGCTATTTCGACGCCAAGGGCCACCTCGTCGTCATCGACCGCATCCGCGACATGGCGACGACCGCCCGCGGCGACCGCTTCTCGCCGCAATACATCGAGAACAAGCTGAAATTCTCGCCCTACGTGGCGGAGGCGGTGATCCTGGGGGACGGGCGCGACGACCTGTCGGCGATCGTCTGCATCCGCTTCCCGACCGTCGCGAAATGGGCGGAGAAGCGGCGCATCGCCTTCACGACCTACAGCGACCTTGCGGCCAAGGACGAGGTCAGCCGCCTGCTCGAGGGGGAGGTGGCGGGCGTCAATGCCCGCCTGCCCGAGGCGCAGCGCATCGCGCGCTTCCTCCTCCTCTACAAGGAGCTGGATGCCGACGACGGCGAACTCACGCGGACCCGCAAGGTCCGCCGCGGCGTCATCAACGAAAAGTACGGCGACATCATCGAGGCGATGTATGCGGGCGCGCGGGAGGTGCCGGTGGACACCACCATCACCTTCCAGGACGGCACCAAGCAGCGCATCCGCACGACCCTGCGGGTGATCGACCTCGACCGCGGTGCGCCCGTCGGCGCCCGCCGGGCGGCCTGAGGGGGGCGAAGACGCGATGGACTGGGGCCTCTTCGTCCAGCTCATGATCAACGGGCTCATCGTCGGCGCGCTCTACGGCGTCGTCGCGATGTGCTTCGTGCTGATCTACAAGGCGAGCCAGGTGGTCAACTTCGCCCAGGGCGAGTTCGTGCTGATCGGCGCCTGGGTCTGCTGGTTCTTCCTGACCAAGTATCAGGTGCCGTTCTTCGTCGGCTTCCTGATGACTCTGGCCTTCATGGTGGCCTTCGGCATCCTGATCCAGGTCGTCGTGCTGCGGCCGATGATCGGCGAGCCGGTGATCTCGGTGATCATGGTAACGATCGGGCTCTCGATCATCTTCCAGGCGCTGATGAAGTGGGCGTTCGGCGTCTTCGCCCAGCCCTTTCCGCCGATCTTCGCGCGCGAATCCGTGGCGATCCTGGGGCTGGAGGTGCGGACGGTCTATCTCGTCAGCCTCGTCGCCTCGCTCGGGATCATGGGTGGCTTCGCCTACTTCTTCAAGGCGACCCGGATGGGCCTCGCCATGCGTGCGACCGCCTTCGACCAGCAGGTGGCGCAGTCGCTCGGCATCTCCATCCGCAGCGTCTTCGCCATGGCCTGGGCGATCTCGGCGGCGGTGTCGGCGGTCGCGGGCGTCGTCGTCGGGGTCGTCAACGGCGTCTCCTCGGCGCTCTCCTTCATCGGCATCAAGGTCTTCCCGGCCGTCATCCTGGGCGGGCTCGACTCGATCGTCGGCGGGGTGCTGGGCGGCATCATCATCGGCCTCCTGGAGAACCTCGCCCATTTCGTCGACAGCCAGTGGCTGCACTGGGGCAACCTGATCGAGGTGGTGCCGTTCTGGGTCCTGATCGTCATCCTGATGATCAAGCCCTACGGCCTCTTCGGCACCCGCGACATCGAGCGGGTGTAGGACGATGGCCGGCGCCGGTTTCCGTCCCTGCGGCGACTTCAAGCAGGACTATGCCTCCGACACCCGCATCTTCGACACGGCGGCCAGCCGCTGGTGGTGCGTCGCCGGCGTCGTCCTGCTCTGCCTGCTGCCGATCGTGTCGGAGTATGGCGGCATCGACCTCAAGTACGAGCTCTCGCTGCTGATCCAGGTCGGCTATCTCGGCATCGCGGCGCTGGGGCTCAACATCCTGGTCGGCTTCACCGGCCAGATCTCGATCGGGCATGCGGCCTTCTTCGGCTTCGGCGCCTTCGCCTCGCCCTTCCTCAACAACAATTTCGGCATTCCGGTCTTCTTCTCGATTCCGCTCGCCGGCCTGATGGCGACGGCGGCCGGCATGCTCTTCGGCATTCCCGCCGCGCGCCTGAAGGGCCTCTATCTCGCCATCGCGACCCTGGCCGCGCAGTTCATCCTGCAGGACTTCTTCGGCCGGGCCGACTGGTTCTCGGGCGGGACGCACGGTGCCCCGGCCAGCCCCTTCAGCATCTTCGGCTTCGCCTTCGACACCGACGCCACCTTCTTCTACGTCGTGCTGGCCTATGTCGTGCTGCTCTATCTCGGGGCCGCCAACCTGATGCGCACGCGCGACGGCCGCGCGCTGGTCGCCGTGCGCGACCACTACCTCTCGGCCGAGATGATGGGCATCAACCTGACGAAGTACCGGACAATGTCGTTCGGCATCTCGTCCTTCTATGCCGGCATCGGCGGCGCCCTCTACGGCCACTATCTCGGCTTCGTCTCGGTCGAGGGCTTCACCATCCTGTTCTCGATCCAGTTCCTCGGCATGATCATCATCGGCGGGCTGGGCTCGATCATGGGATCGCTGATGGGCACCGCCTTCATGGTGCTGCTGCCCGAGGTGATGGACGGCCTCACGGGGGCGCTCGCCGGCACCCCCCTCGACCGGGCCCTCGGCCTCAAGGACAATCTCTCCTACCTGCGTGAGATCGCGGTCGGCGTGACCATCATCCTCTTCCTGGTGTTCGAGCCCGACGGGCTCGCGCATCGCTGGCGCCAGATCAAGGCGTACTGGAAGCTCTATCCCTTTTCATACTAGGCTCGCGGCAAACGACAATGTCCCGGGAGGAACTATAATGCGCATGAAGCCCATGGTGCTGACCGCAGCGGCGGCGGCCCTGATCGCGGCACCCGCCGCGGCTCAGAAGATCAATGTCGGCCATCTCGCCGACTACAGCGGCCCGACGTCGGACGTCGGCAAGCCGTTCGGCGAGGGCGTCGCAGACGCCATGGCCTGGATCAACAAGAATGGCGGCGTCGCCAAGCGCCAGGTCAACCTCGACACGGTCGACTATGGCTACCAGGTGCCGCGCTCGATCGCGACCTACAAGAAGTGGACCGGCCGCGACAAGGTCGTCGCCATCTTCGGCTGGGGCACGGCCGACACCGAGGCGCTGATCACCTTCGTCTCGAAGGACCAGATCCCCTACATCTCCGGCTCCTATGCCGGCTCGCTCACGGACCCGACCGGCAAGGCCGAGAAGGCTACGGCGGCCGCGCCCTTCAACTTCTTCTACGGCCCCTCCTACTCCGACGCGGCCCGCGCGCTCGTCACCTGGGCGGCCGAGGACTGGAAGAAGAAGGGCGGCCAGGGTGCCCCCAAATACGTCCATATGGGCGCCAACCATCCCTACCCGAACGCGCCCAAGGCGGCGGCCGAGTCGCTGGCGAAGGAGCTGGGCTTCGAGGTGCTGCCGGCGATCCAGTTCGCGCTGACGCCCGGCGACTACACCGCCCAGTGCCTGACGCTCAAGCAGTCCGGCGCCAACTACGCCTATCTCGGCAACACGGCCGGCTCGAACGTCTCGGTCCTCAAGGCGTGCAAGAACGCCGGCGTCCAGATCCAGTTCATGGGCAATGTCTGGGGCATGGACGAGAACGCGGCCAAGGCCGCGGGCGACGCCGCCGACGGCGTTGTCCTGCCGGTGCGTACCCGGACCCTGTGGAGCGACGATGCGCCCGGCATGAAGACGGTGCGCGAGATCGGCGGCACCGGCAGCTATCGCCCGTCGCACTACATCGCCGGCATCTGCACCGCCTTCTACATCAAGGAGGCGATGGAGTGGGCGGCCGGCAATGGCGGCATCACCGCGATCAAGATCCGCGACGGCATGTATGCCCGCAAGAACTGGGTGCCGAAGGGGATGGACGGGGTCTGCGTGCCCTCGACCTGGAGCAAGACCGACCATCGTCCGACCACCGAGGTGCTGCTCTATCGCGCCCGCATCTCCGGGCCGACCGACGCGCCGCTCGACGAGCTCATCAAGTCGGGCGTGGTCAAGATGGAGAAGGTCACGACCGTGAACCTGCCGCGCAAGCCGGAATGGCTCGGCTGGTAGGACCGGACACGGGGAGACGGGCATGAGCCTCGCGGCCGAGCCCGCCTCCCGGCCGGCAGCGGCGGCGCCCTCCGCGGCGCCGCTGCTGGCGGTCAACAATATCGAGGTCGTCTATTCCGACGTCATCCTGGTGCTGCGCGGCCTGTCGCTGGCGGTGCCGCCGGGGCAGATCGTGGCGCTGCTCGGCGCCAACGGCGCCGGCAAGTCGACGACGCTGAAGGCGATCTCGGGCCTGCTCAAGTCCGAGGACGGCGCGATCACCCGCGGCGAGGTGCTGTTCGACGGCCAGCCGATCCAGGCGCTGGAGCCCGAGGCGATCGTGCGCCGCGGCGTCTTCCAGGTGATGGAGGGCCGCCGCATCATCTCCGACATGACCTGCCTGGAAAACCTCCGGCTCGGCGCCTTCACCCGGCGCGATCGCGGCCAGGTCGCTGCCGACATCGACATGGTCTACCAGTATTTCCCCCGCCTCAAGGAACGCACCGGGCTGGCGGGATACCTCTCGGGCGGCGAGCAGCAGATGCTCGCGATCGGGCGGGCGCTGATGGCGCGGCCCAAGCTGATCCTGATGGACGAGCCCTCGATGGGCCTCTCGCCCTTCCTGGTCCAGGAGGTCTTCCAGATCGTCCGCCGGCTGGTGGCCGAACTCGGCGTCACCATCCTGCTGGTCGAGCAGAACGCCCGCATGGCCCTCCAGGTCGCGAGCTACGGCTACATCATGGAGCGCGGCAAGGTGGTGCTCGACGGCACCGCCGCGGCCCTGGCCGAGAACGAGGACGTGAAGGAGTTCTATCTCGGCGGCGGGGGCGGCGAAGAGCGCAAGTCCTTCAAGAACCTGAAATCCTACAAGCGGCGGAAGCGCTGGCTGTGAGCGGACCCTTCTTCGACGAACTCGAGACGCGCGACCCCGAAGCGCGCGAGCGGGCGCTGATGGCGGCCCTGCCGGCCCAGGTTGCCCATGCCCGGACCCATGCGGCCCACTATGCGGAAACCCTGGCCGCGGTTGACCCGGCTGCCGTCGCGAGCCGCGCGGCGCTGGCGGCCCTGCCGGTCACCCGCAAGAGCGACCTCATTGAGCAGCAACGGCGGGTGCCGCCCTTCGGCGGCCTCAACGCGACGGCGCCGGCGGGGCTTGCCCGGCTCTTCGCCTCGCCCGGCCCGATCTACGATCCGGAAGGCCATGGGCGCGACTGGTGGCGCTTCGCCCGTGCCTTGTTCGCGGCCGGTTTCCGGCGCGGCGAGATCCTGCACAACTCCTTCAGCTATCACCTGACCCCGGCCGGCGCGATGCTGGAATCGGCCGCCCATGCGCTGGGTTGCGCCGTGATCCCGGGCGGCGTCGGCCAGACCGAGCAGCAGGTGCGGGCGATCGCCGACCTCCGGCCGCACGGCTATGGCGGCACGCCGTCCTTCCTCAAGATCCTCCTGGAGAAGGCCGGGGAACTCGGCGCCGACGTCTCGTCGCTGACCAAGGCGCTGGTCTCGGGCGAGGCGCTGCCGCCGCCGCTGCGCCAGGAGCTGGCCGAGCGCGGCGTCGCGGTGCTGCAATGCTACGGCACCGCCGACCTCGGCCTCGTCGCCTATGAGAGCCCGGCGCGCGAGGGGATGATCGTCGACGAGGGCGTGATCGTCGAGATCGTCCGCCCCGGCACCGGCGAGCCCGTCCCCGACGGCGAACCGGGCGAGGTCGTGGTCACCACCTTCAACCGCGACTATCCGCTGATCCGCTTCGCGACCGGCGACATCTCGGCGATCCTGACCGGCGCCAGTCCCTGCGGGCGCACGAACGCCCGCATCAAGGGCTGGATGGGCCGCGCCGACCAGACGACCAAGGTGCGCGGCATGTTCGTCCACCCGGCCCAGATCGCCGAAGTCGTCCGCCGCCATCCCGAGATCGCTCGCGCAAGGTTGGTGGTGTCGGGCGAGGCCGGGCGGGACCAGATGGCGCTGGAGTGCGTTTCTGCGGCTTCCGATGCGGGGTTCGCCGAGCGCGTTGCCGACACCTTGCAGTCGGTCACCAAGCTGCGCGGCACGGTCACGTTCGCCGATGCCCCGCAGGCCGAGGGCTGGACAGCGACCATCGTCGATCGCCGGTAGGGCGGCACGGCCGGAGGCCGTGCCGCCGACGGCTCAGGAGGAGGCGACGCAGTCCTGGATTCCGACCTGCAGCGCCGCAGGGTCGGCGGGCATGTCGTAGACGGGAAGATAGGCCGGCATCGCGGCCGTCAGGTCGGCGGTCTGCGCGAAGGTGTACGCGACGGAGCGGCCCTGCCGGAGATAGTGGTCGAGAAGCGGGTTCATGGCGATCCACGGCGCCTCGACCTTGCCGACCGTGATCTTCACGGACAGCGCGCCGGCGTGCAGGTTGAAGATGCGGAACGAGAGATAGCGCGGGCTGGTGCCCACGGTCGTGATCTCCAGGCGGGCCGCGGTCTGGCACGACAGCGCCTGGGCCTGGGCCGGGGCGGCTGTTGACGCCGCTGCTGCGATCGCGATCACGGGTAGCGCCGCCCGGCGACCCGCGCGACGGAGGAAGCCCCGCGAGACAGTCTGCATCGTCTCTCACCCTGCTGTCGGTGTTGCAACCGAGGGCAAACCTACTCGACGAGGGGGTGATCGCGATAGTGCGCCATGCGCGCATCACGCGCCGACGAAGGCACTCCCTCGCCGGCCCGTGTCGCGTGGCTCAGCAGACGCTGTGCACCCAGCCGTAGGGATCGGCCGACCGGCCGGTCTGGATGTCGACGAGCTGCTTGCGCAGGCGCTGCGTGACGGGGCCGCCCGCCGGGCCGGCGGCGCCGGCGATGAACTCGCCCTCCGGGCTGCGGATGCGGCCGATCGGGGTGATGACGGCGGCGGTGCCGCAGGCGAAGACCTCGGTCAAGCGGCCGCTGGCGGCGTCGGCCTTCCACTGGTCGAGCGTGTAGGCCTCCTCGCGCACCGTCATGCCGGAATCGCGGGCCAGCCGTAGGATCGAATCGCGGGTGATGCCGGGCAGGATGGTGCCGTCCAGCGGCGGCGTCTGCAGCGAGCCGTCGGCGAAGACGAAGCAGACGTTCATGCCGCCGAGCTCCTCGATCTTCCGGCGCTCGATGGCGTCGAGGAAGACGACCTGGTCGCAGCCGTTGCGCACCGCCTCGGCCTGGGCCTGCAGGCTGGCGGCGTAGTTGCCGCCGCACTTGGCCGCGCCCGTGCCGCCGCGCGCGGCGCGTGTGTCCTGCTGGGCCACCCAGACGGTGACGCCGTCGGCGCCGTTCTTGAAGTAGGCGCCGACCGGCGAGGCGATGACCATGTAGAGGTAGGTCGCCGACGGCTTGACGCCGAGGAAGACGTCGTCGGCGATCATGAAGGGCCGCAGATAGAGGGTGCCGACATCGACCGCGGGAATCCACTCGCGGTCGGCCTCGACGAGGCGGCGGAGGGATTCGACGAAGAGGCCCTCCGGCAGCGGCGCCATCGCCAGGCGCTCGGCCGACTGGCGGAAGCGGCGGGCATTGGCGTCGGGCCGGAACATCGCCGCCCCGCCGGAGGGCGTGCGATAGGCCTTGAGGCCCTCGAAGATCTCCTGCGCGTAGTGCAGGACCGCCGTCGCCGGGTCCAGCGTCAGCGGGCGGCGCGCCTCGACCCGGGCGTCGTGCCAGCCCTTCCCCTCGGCATAGCGGATGGTGACCATGTGGTCGGTGAAGACGCGGCCGAACCCGGGCGCGGCGACCAGCTTCGCGCGCTCGGCCGCGGGTGTCGGGGCGGGGTTCGGGACGACGTTGAACGGGACGCGGTCGAGGCCATCCATGGGGCGCTTCCTCTTGCGAACATGCCGTCCTCGCCCCGGGGGCCGAGGCCCCTGGGGCCGGCGGCGGAAATCGGCCGGCGGATCATCGCCGACGCGCGCGGGCGATTCCAGCGGCAACTATGCCGATCGTCGCAACCCTGCAATGAGTTCTTGATTTGTTCTAACGGCAACGACATCCTGGCGGGCATGGACGCCGTCGCAGATCGGGCCAGGAAAGGCCGGGGCGCCGTCTCGAACGCGACCGGGCGGTACGAGCCGACGCAGCGCATCGCGACCGACGACGGCTGGGGATCGGCCGACGCCGAGCTGTCGCCCCTGCGCACCACCGTCGGGGTCGATGCGACCCGGCGCATCATCACCACCAACGATTCCCCCGACGTCCCCTTCGACCGCTCGATCAACCCCTACCGGGGCTGCGAGCATGGCTGCGTCTATTGCTTCGCGCGGCCGACCCACGCCTGGCTCGGCCTCTCGCCCGGCCTCGACTTCGAGACCCGGCTCTTCGCCAAGCCGAACGCCGCAGCGCTGCTGGAGGCGGAGTTGCGGCACCCGCGCTATCGCTGCCGGGCGATCGCCATGGGCACCAACACCGACCCCTACCAGCCGGTCGAGCGCAGCATGGGCGTCACCCGCGGCATCCTCGAGGTGCTGGCGGCGTGCGATCACCCGGTCACCATCGTCACCAAGTCGGCGCTGGTGCTGCGCGACATCGACATCCTGGCGCCGATGGCGGCCAAGGGACTGGCCCAGGTGGCGATCAGCGTCACTACCCTCGACCGCGACCTCGCCCGCCGGATGGAGCCGCGGGCGGCGACGCCCGAGCGGCGGCTCGACGCCATTCGGGCGCTGGCGGCAGCCGGCGTGCCGACGGGGGTGCTGACGGCGCCTGTCATCCCCGCCCTCAACGACTGCGAACTGGAGCGTATCCTGGAGGCGGCGGCCGCGGCGGGCGCCGGTACCGCCGGCTATGTCCTGCTGCGCCTGCCGCTGGAGATCGAACAGCTCTTCGAGGAATGGCTTTCCGAGCACGCGCCCGGCCGCGCCCGGCACGTCATGGCGATCGTGCGCGAGATGCGGGGCGGCAAGGCCTATGACAGCCGCTGGGGCAAGCGCATGCGCGGCACCGGCGTCCATGCCGAGCTGCTCTCGCAGCGCTTCGCGCTGGCCGTCCGCCGCCTCGGCCTCGGCCGGCGCGACTGGCGCCTCGACACCAGTCGCTTCCGTCCGCCGCAGAAGGCGGGCGATCAGCTCCGCCTGCTATAGGATCAGCGGCGCAGCGCCTCGACCCCCGGCAGCTGGCGGCCCTCCAGCCATTCGAGGAAGGCACCGCCCGCCGTCGAGACATAGGTCAGCCGGTCCTCGACCCCGGCGGCAGCCAGCGCGGCCACCGTGTCGCCGCCGCCGGCGACGCTGACCAGGCCGGCCTCCGCGGTCAGGCGCGCCGCCTCCTGCGCGACCGCGACGGTCGCGGCGTCGAATGGCTTGGTCTCGAAGGCGCCGAGCGGGCCGTTCCAGACCAGCGTGCGCGCGGTCGCGAGCGCGGCATTGACCGCGGCCACGGTCGCCGGGCCGACATCGAGGATCATCCGGTCCGCCGGCACCGCGTCGATCGCGACCGTCGCCGTCTCGACGCCGGGCGCGAGCTTGGCCGCGACCACCGCGTCGGCGGGCAGGATCAGCTCGCAGCCGGCGGCCTTCGCCGCCGCCTCGATCTCGCGGCAGGTCTCGGCCATCTCGCGCTCGCAGAGCGAGGCGCCGACATCGATGCCGCGGGCGAACAGCAGCGTGTTCGCCATCGCGCCACCGATCACCAGCCGGTCGACCCGGGCGACGAGGTTGCGCAGCAGGTCGAGCTTGGTCGAGACCTTGGCGCCACCGACGATGGCGACGACCGGCTTCTCCGGCGTCTCCAGCGCGCGGGCCAGCGCCTCGCACTCGGCCTGCATCAGGCGGCCGGCGGCCGATGGCAGCAGATGCGCCAGCCCTTCGGTCGAGGCATGGGCGCGGTGGGCGGCCGAGAAGGCGTCGTTGACGTAGATCTGGCCCAGCTCGGCCAGCTCCTTCGCGAAGGCCGGGTCGTTCTTCTCCTCGCCCTTGTGGAAGCGCAGGTTCTCCAGCAGGGCGATGCCGCCCGGCGGCAGCGGGTCGACCACCGCGGCGGCGGCCAGTCCGACGCAGTCGATGCCGAAGGCGACCGGCCGGCCGCCGAGCGCAGCCGAAAGCGGTGCCACGAGGGGCGCCAGCGACAGGGCCGGGTCCTTGCCCTTGGGGCGGCCGAAATGGGACAGGACGACGACCTTGGCACCGCGCCCGGCGAGTTCGGTCAGGGTCGGCACCAGCCGCTCGATGCGGGTCGCGTCGGTCACGCGCCCGTCGGCCATCGGCACGTTGAGGTCGGCCCGCACGAGCACGGTGCGGCCGGCGACGTCGAGGTCGTCCAGGGTGCGGAAGGGCGCGGTCATGGGCGGGCGGCTCCGAGGCGGGGGAAGGGAGGCGACCGTCATATCCGCGCCCGCCGCGGCGAGTCCAGCTTGGGCCGGCGCTCACGGCCGGGATGCTTGACCGGCCCGGCCGCCGCCCCACATCCGCCATGGATGCCGAACACGCTGGAACGCATCGCCTTTCACGCAGCCCAGCGGCTGCGCCGGTCCTGGTACCGCGGCCACTGGCTGGCGGCGGCCGCGCTCGACCGCGGGCGCCGGCCGTCCGGGGCCGTGGGCCCAGGCCGGGCCGCCATCGACGCCGACCTCGATGCGCTGGTCGCGGCCGACTGGGCCGCCGTCGAGGCCGGGCACTATCTGGCGCCGACCGGACTGCCGGCCCGGCCTGCCCGCGCCATCGCCGACAGCCGCGCCTTCTTTCGCGACCTGCCGGAGGTCTCGCGGCGGCGGCGCGAACGCGGCTTCCGGGAGGCGGCGGCCGAGCCCGGCCTCCTCGGGCTGCCCGCCTATTATCGCCAGAACTTCCACTACCAGAGCGGCGGCTGGCTGACGCCGCAGTCGGCCCGCCTCTACGACTTCCAGGTCGAGGTGCTGTTCGCCGGCGCGGCGGGTGCGATGCGCCGCGGCGCCCTGCCGCCGCTGTGCGAGGCCCTGCGGCGCGCGGGTCCGGGCGCCCGCATGGCCGACCTCGCCTGCGGGACCGGCGGGTTCCTGTCGGCAGTGAAGGACAACTGGCCGCGGGTGGCCGCGCTCGGCGTCGATCTCAGCCCCGCCTATCTCGCCGAGGCCGCGCGACGCCTCGCCGGCCGGCGCCGCGTCGCCCTCGTCCAGGCACCGGCCGAACGGCTGCCGCTCGCCGACGCCAGCCTCGATGCGGTGACTTGCATCTACCTCTTCCACGAACTGCCGCCGAAGGTGCGGACGGCAGTCGCGGCCGAGGTCGCGCGCGTCCTGCGGCCGGGCGGCCGCCTCGTGCTGGTCGATTCCCTGCAGACCGGTGACCACCCGCCCTATGACGGGCTGCTGGAGCGGTTCCCGGCAGTGTTCCACGAACCCTATTTCGCGAGCTGGAACACGCTGGACGTTGCCGGCCTGTTTGCCGCGGCGGGCCTCGTCCCGGGCCGGGTCGAGCGCCGCTTCCTCTCGAAGATCATGACCTTCGACCGCCCGGAGGCTCCGGCGCGTCAGCGGCCGCGCCGGCGCAGCACCTCGTAGGCAGCGGCGGCGGCGACGGTGGTGGCGATCAGGATCACCGCCAGCGCATTCACCGAAGGCGACATCGTCTGCCGCACCATGCTGGCGAGGCGGATCGGCAGGGTGGTGTCTGTTCCGACGACGAAGAGCGTCGTGTTGAAGTTCTCGAACGATTGAAGGAAGGCGATGAAGGCGCCGGCATAGAGCGCCGGCGCCAGGAACGGCAGGGTGATCCGCCGGAAGACCTGGAGGCGGCTTGCCCCGAGCGAGAGGGCCGCCTCCTCCTGTGCCCGGTCGAAGCGCTCCAGCCGCGCCAGCACCAGCAGCATGCAGTAGGCGGCGATGAAGCTCGATTGGGCGACGACGGTCAGCATGAGTCCGCCCGGCACGCCGAAGGCGCGGTTCCAGAAGATCAGGGTTGCGATCCCGATGATGACCCCCGGCGTCAGGATCGGCGAGACGAGGAACCCGTAGAGGAGCGTGCGGGCGCGGGCATGGAGGCTGGAGAGCACGAGCGCGCCGGCCGTGCCGACGGGCACCGAGACGGCGACGACCCCCAGCCCGACGACGAGGCTGTTCCACGCCGCCTCGCCCATCAGCCGGTCGGCCAGGAGGTCGGCGAACCACTGGCCCGTGAGACCTTCCCAGGGAACCAGGGTCGGGTAGCGGCTGGCGTTGAAGGCGGCGCCGACCAGGACGCCGAGCGGCAGGAAGAGGTAGGCGAAGAAGAGCGCGAGGTAGCCGCGGATCGCGACCTGCGCCAGCCGGTCGGCGGTCATCGGCCGATATCCGAGACGCGCACCCGGAAGATCCGCATCATCGCGAAGATGAACAGGATGCACAGCAGCAGCAGCACGAAGGCGTAGGCCGCGCCCTGGTTCCAGTTCGCCCCCTCGAAGAACCACGTGTAGATGACCTCGGTGAACCAGCGGCTGCGCACCCCGCCCAGCAGCATCGGCACCGCATAGCTGCCGGCCGCCAGCATGAAGGTCATGATGCAGCCGACGGCGATCCCGGGCTTGGCGTGCGGCAGCACCACGCGCCAGTGGATGCGCCACCATGGCGCGCCGAGGTCGCGTGCCGCTTCGATCTGCTGGCGTTCGAGGGATTCGATGGCGTTGTAGAGCGGGAACACCATGAAGAGGACGTAGGCATAGACCATCCCGAGCAGGACCGAGCCGGTCCCGCCCAGCAGCGGCAGCGGCTCGGCGATCAGCCCCGCATCGATCAGCAGGCGGTTCACGAGCCCGTTGCGGGCGAGCAGGATCAGCCAGGCGAAGGCGCGCAGGATCTCGTTCACCCAGAAGGGGACGACCAGCGCCACGAACAGCAGCGCCGCCTGCCGGCCGCGGGCGACCTGTGCCAGGTAGAAAGCGATCGGATAGCAGACGGCAAGGACGACGACCGTCACCAGGCTGCTGGCCCAGATGGTCTGCAGGAAGATCCCGAGATGGATCGGGTTGCCGAACAGGCGGGCATAGTTCGCGAGGCTGCGGACATCCTCCGGCCCGCCGAGCTGCCGCGGCAGGAGGTTGGGCCGCAGCGAGAACTCGAACATCATGAGTTGCGGCAGCAGGATCAGGAGCGCGAGCCAGGCCGCGACCAGCGCCAGGCAGATGGCGGCCAGCGGCCAGCCATAGCGCGCCGCGAGCCCGTTCATGCCGGCTGCTCGGCGAGGACCAGGGCGTCGGACGGCGCGTAGAAGAAGGTGATCTCGGTGCCGGTGGCGGGCGGCACTGCGGCATGGCTCGCGACCTGGCAGACGAGGCGGATCCCGTCCGCGGCGCTGGCGAACAGCGTCGTCGCCGCGCCTTCGAACTCCGTCCGTTCGAGCGTCCCGCGGACCAGCTGGGCGCTCCATGGCGGCGGCCCGGTGCGCAGCCGTTCCGGTCTCAGGAACAGGGTCGCCATGGTGCCGACCGCGAGATCCGCGCCGGACCGGCCGGTCAACCGTCCGAACGGCGTCTCCAGCACCGCCTGGCCGCCGTCGATCGCCACCACCCGGCCCGGTATGGCGTTGGTTTCGCCGACGAAGCGGGCGACGAAGGGGGTCGCCGGGCTGGCATAGATGTCGCCCGGCTCCGCCACCTGCTCCAGCCGGCCGTTGGCCATCACGCCGACCCGGTCGGACATGGCGAGCGCCTCGCCCTGGTCGTGGGTGATGTAGACGAAGGTGATGCCGGTGCGCTGCTGCAGCGCGCGCAGCTCGGCCCGCATGTGCTGGCGCAGCTTGAGGTCGAGGGCGGAGAGCGGCTCGTCGAGCAGCAGGACGGCGGGCTCGACCGCGAGCGCGCGCGCGATCGCCACGCGCTGGCGCTGCCCGCCCGACAGCTCGTCGACGCGGCGCTGGCCCATGCCGGGCAGTGCGATCAGGTCGAGGAGGGCCTCGACACGCGCGTGCCGCGTCGCGCGGTCCATGCCCCGCACCTCCAGCCCGAAGGCGATATTGTCGGCGACGCTCATCAGCGGGAAGAGCGCGAGGCTCTGGAAGATGAGCGCGGTCGGCCGCTGGTTCGGGCCGACCCCGTTCATGTCGCGGCCGCCGATCGCCACGCGCCCGGCCGTCGGCTGGACGAAGCCGGCGAGGCAGCGCAACAGGGTCGTCTTGCCGCAGCCGGACGGCCCCAGCAGGGTGAAGAACTCGCCCGGCCGGATGTCGAGGCTGACGTCGTCGACCGCGGCGACGCGTCCGAAGCGCACCGTCAGGCTGTCGAGGGTGACTGCTGCGACCATCGGTCGAGCGGCGGGAGGACCGGCGAAGCCCTCCCGCCTCCCTTGGCTCAGCAGGCCATCAGGCGGTCGCGGTACTCCGTCCGCGCGGCCACGAACCAGGCCGGCTCGGCCGGATACCACCACAGGTTCTCGATCGCGTTGCCGGGATAGGCGGCGGCGAAGTTGGCGGCATAGGCGTCTCCCGCCAGCTTGTCGGCACCCGCCGCGCAGCTGTTGTAGCCGGACTTGCGGATGTGGATCGCGGCCGCTTCCGGCGTGTAGTACCAGTTCATCCAGGCATAGGCCTGCTCGACGTTGCGCGCACCCTTGGGGATCGCCATCGAATCCATCCAGGTGAGCGC
This sequence comes from Allostella sp. ATCC 35155, assembly GCA_006738865.1. GTDB lineage: Bacteria > Pseudomonadota > Alphaproteobacteria > ATCC43930 > Allostellaceae > Allostella. The sequence continues at coordinate 4,635,407 of AP019701.1, read as the reverse complement.
GCCTTCCTTGGGGGCGAGATAGGTGATGCGCCCCTTGGTCTCGGTGCGCATGCGCATGGCGGGCCCGTCCCAGGTCTGGCCGAGGACGCAGCCCTCCTGCTTGAAGGCGGCTTCGGTCTCCTGGGCGTTGTTCCAGAAGCGCGCGATCCAGGCGCGCTTGTCGCAGGCGAACTTGGCGATCTGGTCGTAGACCTTCCGCATCGACGCCTCGTCCTTGTAGGTGTCGCGCATCCGGTTCGAGGCGACCTGTCCCGTCGCATCGAGGAAGAGGCCCATGCCCAGCATCCCGGAATGGGTGCGGATGGTGACCTTGCCCTTCACGGCCGGATCCCACAGCGAGCCGTAGGAGGCCTCGCCGTAGGCCAGCTTGACCTTGGAGGTGTCGATGCAGAGTGCCTCGGTGCCCCAGTTGAAGGGGCAGGCGTAGCGCTTGCCCTTGTCGACGCCGCCGAGCCCTTCGGACGCCTTCCACATCGACGGGATGACGCCCGCGATGTTGACCTTCTTCTCGTCGATCGGCTGCAGCAGCTCATAATCGAGATAGTTCGGAACGCGGGTCACCGAGGGCATGATGATGTCGAAGCCCTGGCCGCCGGCCGCGCGCATCTTGTTGAACACCTCGTCGTTGGTGCCGTAGGTGGAGAGCTTGACCTTGATGCCGGTCTTCTTCTCGAAATCGCTGACCATTTCGGGGTAGACGTAGTCGCCCCAGGTGTAGAGATCGAGGCTTCCGGACGAGGACAGCGCTTCCCGCGCGATCCACGGAGCCAGACCGACCATCGCACCGGTCGTCGCTGCGGCCTTGAGCACGGCACGCCGGGACGGGCCCTTGCCGAAGACGTAACGCTGACGCGACATGATGCACCTCCACTGCCGACAGCCCGAACCGGGCGGAGACGCCCCCTTAGCAGCCGTCGGTTGCGCGCCCATGACAATGGCCGGCATTTCGTGACCGCCTTCGACCTCGCGATCGTCGGCGGCGGGATCAACGGCGCGGGCATCGCGCGTGACGCGGCCGGACGCGGACTGAAGGTGCTGCTGGTCGAGGCCGACGATCTCGCGCGGGCGACGTCCTCGGCATCGAGCAAGCTCATCCATGGCGGCCTGCGCTATCTGGAGCATTACGAGTTCCGGCTGGTGCGCGAGGCGCTGGCCGAGCGCGAGGTGCTGCTGGCGATGGCCCCGCACATCATCTGGCCGCTGCGCTTCGCGCTGCCGCACGAGCCCCACCTGCGGCCGGCCTGGATGATCCGCGCCGGCCTCTTCCTCTACGACCATCTCGGCGGCCGCCGGACCCTGCCGGGTTCGCGCGGCGTGAACCTGCGAAAGAGCGCCTTCGGCGCCGGGCTGCGGCCGGAACTGGCGAAGGGCTTCGTCTATTCCGACTGCTGGGTCGACGACGCCCGGCTGGTGGTCCTGAACGCGATGGACGCGCAGCGCCTCGGCGCGGACGTGCGCACCCGCACCGAATGCGTGTCCGCGCGGCGTTCGGGGCCGCTGTGGGAACTGCGGCTGCGCCGCCGCCGTGACGGCGCGGAGTCCGTCGCCGCGGCCCGCATCCTGGTCAATGCCGCCGGCCCCTGGGCCGACCGCGTGGCTGGCGGCGTCATGGGCGGCAACCGGATGCCGCCCCTGCGCCACATCAAGGGCAGCCACATCGTGGTGCCGCGGGTTCATGACGGCGACCATGCCCTCATCCTCCAGAACGAGGATCGTCGGGTCGTCTTCGTCATCCCCTACGAAGGCCGCTTCTCGCTGATCGGGACCACCGACGTGACGTTCGCGGGCGACCCCGGCGGCGTCGCGGCGAGTGCGGACGAGATCGCCTATCTCTGCGCCGCCGCCTCGCGCTATCTCGCCCGTGCGCTCACGCCTGCGGACGTCGTCTGGACCTATGCCGGCGTCCGGCCGCTCTATGACGACGGCACCGCCAATCCGTCGGCCGTCACCCGCGACTATGTCCTCAAGCTGGAGGCGGAGGGCGGCGAGGCGCCGGCCCTGCATGTCTTCGGGGGCAAGATCACCACCTACCGCCGGCTGGCCGAGCATGCGATGGAAAAGCTCGGAACCGTCCTGCCCGACCTGAAGCCGGCCTGGACGGCGGGGTCTTCCCTGCCGGGCGGGGCGATCGACGGCGGCGACTTCGACGGCTTCTGTGCGGCGCTCGCCCGCCGCCATCCCGGCCTCGACGCCGCCTGGCTGCGGCGCCTGGCCCGCCGCCATGGCGCGATGGTCTCGGACGTGCTGGGCGATGCGAAGACCCCGGGCGACCTCGGCCGGCACTTCGGCGCCGGCCTCTATGCGCGCGAGATCGACCGCCTGCGCCGGGCCGAATGGGCGGAGATGGCCGACGACGTGTTGTGGCGACGCACCAAGGAGGGCCTCCACCTGACACCGGCCGAGCGCGAGGACGTCGCGCAGCACATGGCCTGAGCCGATCCCGACCTTCCGAATCCCTCTTCAGCGAGTTCCGGCATGACCCAGCACTTCGACCTCATCGTCCGCGGCGGCACCCTCTATGACGGCACCGGCGCTGCCGGCCGCCCGGCCGATGTCGGCGTGATCGGCGACCGCATCGCCGCCGTCGGCGACCTCTCGGGCGCGAGCGCCGACGCGGTCCATGATGCGACGGGCAAGGCGGTGGCGCCGGGTTTCATCGACGTGCATACCCACGACGACCGGGCCCTCTTGTCCAATCCCGACATGGCGATGAAGACGAGCCAGGGCGTCACGACGGTCGTGGTGGGCAATTGCGGCGTCAGCCTGTCGCCGCTGGCGATCGACCGCCGGCCGCCGCCGCCGCTCGACCTGCTGGGCGATCAGGAGTGGTATCGCTTCCCGCGCATGGCCGACTACATGGCGGCGGTCGATGCCGCCCCGGCGGCCGTGAATGCCGCCTGCCTCGTCGGTCACGGCACGCTGCGCGTCGGTGCCATGGACGACCTGATGCGGCCCGCGACCGAACCGGAGATCGCGGCGATGAAGGAGCGCCTGGCGGAAGGGCTGGAGGCGGGTGCCATCGGCATGTCGACCGGCCTCTTCTACCGCCCCGCCAACGCCGCCCCGACGGAGGAGGTGATCGCGCTGGCCGAGCTGCTGCAGCCGGCCGGCGCGCTCTACGCCACCCACATGCGCGACGAGGGCGAGGGGGTGATGGACTCCCTGCACGAGACCTTCCGCATCGGGCGCGAGGCGGGGGTGCGGGCGATCGTCAGCCACCACAAGGTGATCGGAAAGCCGAACTTCGGCCGCTCCGAGGAAACCCTGGCGCTGATCGACCGCACCCAGGGCGAGCAGGATATCGGGCTCGACTGCTATCCCTACGTCGCCGCGTCGACCGTGCTGGATTCGAGCCGGCTCGAACGCTCCAGCCGCGTCATGGTCACCTGGTCGACGAAGCATCCGGAAGTCAGCGGCCGCGATCTCGCCGACATCGCCGCGGAATGGGGCATCAGCCAGATCGAGGCCGTCGACCGCCTCAACCCGGCCGGCGCCATCTATTTCATGATGGACGAGGCGGACGTCCGCCGGATCCTGTCCTATCCGCACACCATCGTCGCCTCCGACGGGCTGCCGCACGACAGCCACCCGCACCCGCGGCTGTGGGGCACCTTCCCGCGCGTGCTCGGCCACTATGCGCGGGATGTTGGCCTGTTTCCGCTGGAGGAGGCGGTGCGGCGCATGACGTCCCTGCCGGCCGAGCGGTTCCGCCTCTCGGGCCGCGGCCGGATCGCGGTCGGCGCCCATGCCGACATCACGGTCTTCGATCCCGCGACGGTGATCGACTCGGCGACCTTCGAGAAGCCCGCGACGCCGGCGGAGGGCATCGATTGCGTCTTCGTCAACGGAACGGCGGTGTGGGCCGATGGCGCCTCTACCGGAGCGCGTCCGGGCCGCCTCCTGCGCCGGCAGGAACTGCAACGGGCGAGCTGATCTCCGGCTTCTGTCGTCGCCGGCTCCAAGCCGGTCGACGGCCGGGGCGGACGGCGGCACAATGACCGGATGGCGAACGCCGACGGCCATACCGATGCCGGGCAGGATGGTTGCTCCGAAGGGGCAGCCGACCGGGCCGGCGGCGTGCCGCTGGCCGACCTGCTCGACCGCGTCATCGAGGGCGTCGCCCTGGAGGCGCCCTCCGGTCGGCTGGTCTATGCCAATGCCGTGTGGCGCCGGCTGGTGCAGGCGCCGGAGGAGGCGCCGGCGGCCACCCTGGCCCGGCTTCGGGAGCTGCCGCATTTCGCCGTGCGCTCCTATCTGCTGGGCGGCGACACGCTGCACCTCGTGCGCCAGGACGAGGCGCATCTGCTGCACGAGGCGCTCGACCATCTCGGCAGTTCGCTTGCGGTCTACGACCGGGCAGAGCGCTACCGGTTCGGCAATGCCGCCTTTCATCAGCGCTACGGGAACCACGGCGACGACGGCGGACTGATCGGCAGGACCTTCGAGGATCTTCTGCGCGCGACGCTGTCCGCCGGCGTCGTCGCCGATGTCCAGGCCGTGCGCGACCCGGAAGGGTATATCGAGCGCCGCCTGCGCGAGTTCCGCGACCATCGTCCGGGTGAGTCGGAGCGGCTGTCGCCAGCGGGCCAGTGGGATCTCCTGCGTACGACCTACACACCGTCCGGGCTGCGGCTGTCGATGCGGACCGACATCACCGAGCAGAAGCGCGTCCAGGAGGAGTTGCGCCGCGCGAAGGAGCGCCTGGAAGTCGAGACCGCGAGCCGTGCCCGCTTCGTCGGGCGGCTGAGCCACGACCTGCGGACCCCGCTGTCGGCCGTCCTCGGCTATGCCGAACTCATCGAGTCCGAAGTGCTGGGGCCGTTGGGATCGCCGAAGTATCAGGAATATGCCGCACTCGTCCATCAGGCCGGTCGCCAGCTCCTGCAACTGGTCGAGGGCCTGCTGGAGATGAGCCGGACCCAGGCCAGCGCCGGAGAGATGCGCGAGGAGCCGGTCGATCTCGGCGCCTTGCTGCGCGGCGAGATCGTGGGCTTCGAGGCCGCGGCCCGCGCGGGACGCACCCAGCTGAGCGTGGTCGTGCCGGATGGCGTGCCGGCGGTCGTTTCGGACCCGCGCATGGTGCGCCAGATGGTGCAGGCGCTGATCGGCAATGCCGTGCGTCACACCCCCGACGGCGTCGTCAATCTCACCCTGGCGCTGCGCGGCGACGGCGGCGTCGACGTGATCGTGGCCGATTCCGGCAGCGGGATGGCGCCCGAGGTGGTGGCGCGGTTGGGCGAGCCCTATTTCCAGGCCCGGCAGGGCGACGATCGCGAGGCCGGCCCCGGCCTGGGGATCGCGATCGTCCGGGATCTGATCGAACAGCACCAGGGCGACCTGGCAATCGAGAGTGCGCCCGGCGTCGGCACGACCGCGACCCTGTCCTTTCCCGCGCAGCGCAGCGCGCCGGTCGGGGGACGGTCATGACAGTTGCCGGCGCCGATACGACGCAGCTCGCGGGATGGCTCGGCGCCGTGCGCGCCGAACTGCGCGCCAGGGAAAGCGAACGGGACGTGCGCTCCGGCGCCGCCCTCTACCGCGAGATCTTCGACTGTCTCGACGAGTCGGCCGTCGCCTTCAGCCCCGACGACCGTTACCTGACCGGCAACCGGGCCTATCACCGCCGCTATCCCCATCTCGGGCCGGACGGAGAACTGGCCGGGCGCACGTTCACCCAGATCGTGCGCTACGCCATGGAGGCGGGATCGATCCTGGAGAAGCAGGCGGTCGAGGATCCCGAGGGCTATCTGGCGCGCCGCCTCTACCAGCTTCGCCAGCCCGACGGAACCAGCTCCGAGCGTCTGAACAATGACGGCAGCTGGGATCTGACGCGGATCATCCTGACGGCGCACGGATTTCGCCTCTCGATCCGGAGCGACGTGACCGAGCAGAAGCGCACGCAGGAGGAACTGCGCGGCGCGCTCGATCGGCTCGAGATGGAGGGTGCCCAGCGCGCCGCCTTCGTCGCCAAGCTCAGCCACGAACTGCGGACGCCGCTCACCGCCATCCTCGGCTATGCCGGCATGATCGAGGGCGAAGTCGTCGGTCCGGTGGGAGCCGATCGCTATCGCGGCTATGCGGCGAGCATCGTCCAGGCGGGCCAGCGGCTGCTCGATCTGGTCAACCAGATCCTCCAGCTGAGCCGGCTCGAGGCGGGCCGCATGGAGGTGTCCGACAGCACCGTCGACCTGGTCGACCTGCTGCGGCGGGAGATCACGGTCGTCGAACCCACCGCGCGCGACAACGGCACGCTCCTCGCGCTCGACCTGCCGCGCGATTTCCCGCGCCTGCGGGCCGACCCTCGCCTGGTGCGGCAGATGCTGCTGAATCTTCTGACGAATGCCGTTCGCTTCACCCGCCAGGGAGCGGTCGCGGTGTCGTTGACGCAGCGCGCCGACGGCGGCATCGACGTGCGCATCGCGGACAACGGGGTCGGCATGACGTCCGCAGTGCTGGCGCGCGCGGGGGAACCGTACTTCCACGGCATGCCGCCCGCGTCGGGCGGTGAGGGCGGCAGCGGGCTGGGTCTGGCGGTCGTCAAGGAACTCGCCGCCCTGCATCAGGGCTGGCTGCAGCTCGTCAGCGCGCCCGGGGAAGGGACGGTGGCGACGCTGTCATTCCCGTCCGACCGCACCGTTCAAGCCGTGGCTGTCGCCTGAGAGGCTCCGCAGTGGCACATGAGGGAGATGAGGGAACGGCGTCCGGCGGGGCCGATGGGGTGGCTCGGCTCGCGGCGGAACTCGACGCGGAGGCGACCGGCATCGCCGTCTTCGACCGGGCGGGCCGCCTCGTCCATGCCAATGCCAGCCTGAAGCGCTTCCTCGCCGGGCGCGATCCCGAGGTGGCGGCCCATCCCGACGCGGACGGGCGGGTCCACCTCCCCGACGGTCGTTCCGTGCTCGTGCGGCGGCTCGACCTCGAGGGGGGCGCCTGGGCGGTGCTGGTGCCGTCGCCGCAGGACGACGCGGAGTTCATGCGCGAAGTCCTGGACAGCCTCGACACCACCATCGTCGCCTACGACCGGGACGACCGGTACCTCTTCGGCAACGGCGCCTATCACCGGCGCTACCCGCATCTGCCGCCGGACGAGGAACTGGTCGGCCGGACCTTCGAGGAGATGCTGCGCCGGACGCTGGCGGCCGGCAGCTTCGCCGACGCCCAGGCGGAACGCGATCCCGAGGGTTTCGTCGCGCGTCGCATCGCGGAGTTCCGCGCCAACCAGCCGAGCATGGCCGAGCGGATGATGGCATCCGGCAACTGGGAGAAGGTGCGGGTGATCGATACGCCGCACGGCCTGCGCCTGTCGCTGCGCACCCGGATCACCGAGGTCAAGCGGGTTCAGGACGAGTTGCGGCGCGCGAAGGAGCGCCTGGAGGCCGAGATTGGCGTGCGGGCCACCTTCATCCAGCGTCTCAGCCACGAGTTCCGCACGCCGCTGTCGGCGGTGCTGGGCTACTCGGAGATGGTCGAGCAGGAAGTCCTGGGGCCGCTGGCGAACCCCAAGTATCGCGACTATGCGGCGCTGATCCGGCATTCCGGGCAGCACCTGCTCGAGCTCGTCGGCGGTCTGGCGGAGGAGATCGGCCAACCGGCATCGGTGCCGCGCGACGAGCCGATCGACGTTGCCCAATTCCTGGCGCGCGAGATGACGGTCGTGGCGCCGATGGCGCAGGGCAACGGCGCCCAGCTCGTGGTCTCGATCGCGGACCGCCTGCCCCGGCTCGTCGCCGATGCCAGGATGCTGCGCCAGATGCTGCTCAACCTCCTGTCGAACGCGGTGCGCTACAGTCCGGGCGGCATCGTCGGCACGTCGGCGTCGCTGCGCGGAGACGGCGGGATCTCGGTCTCGGTCGCCGACAACGGGATCGGCATCGCGCCCGAGGTGCTGGCGCGGCTGGGCGAGCCCTACTATCGCGGCACCGGAGACGGGCCGGACCGGCCGGCCGGAACCGGCCTCGGCCTCGCCGTGGTGAAGGAACTGATGGCCCTGCACCAGGGGCGGCTTACGCTGGAGAGCGCGCCGGGCGCAGGGACGACGGCGACGCTCGAATTTCCGCCCGCCCGCTCGCTGCGGGGGGAGGCGGCGACGGAAGGCTGACTTCCGCCGCCGCCCGCTGCCACTATTCCAGCGGGTCGAGGGGCCAGATCGGCCGGCGCAGCTTCGAGAAGTCGAAGCGGGTCAGCTCCGGCGTCGTCAGCGCCCCGGTATCGACGGTCAGGACGCGGCGGGCCATGGGGGCGTAGGTGGCGCGGAAGTGCTGCGCCGACTTCACCACCAGCACATTCTTCTTCGCGGGGTCGATCCCGACCGAAAGGAAGTGCTGGCGGTCGATGGTCTGGAAGCGGTTGGTCGCCAGCACGACCTCCATCTCGCCGACCTGCAGCACGGCGGTCCTGCCCATGCTCGACCGCACCCCCTTCGACATCGGGCCGTCGAAGACGACCTCGCCGTCGCCGAGATGCTTGACGACGCCCTTCACCTCGAGCGGCGGCCCGCCGAACTCGGGATCGATCTTGCCGCCGATCGCGAGCTCGACGGTGGCACCGACGCCGGCCGCGCGGCAGATCTCGACCGCCTCGGGGTCGGTGATCGACGATACCGCGACATCCTTCACGCCGGCGGCCAGCAGGCCGCGCAGCAGGTTGGTTGCATCGCCATAGCCGCCGCCGCCGGGATTGTCGGTGTAGTCGGCCAGTACCAGCGGCTTGCCGCTGTCGTCCGGCCGGCGGGCGATCGACACCGCCTCGCCGACCGTGGTTCGCTGGGTCGAACTGTTCTTCCGGTTCTCCCAGCAATAGTCCATCAGCGTCTCGGCGATGGCGACGGCGCGTTCGGGCTGGCCGTCATGCGTCACCGCGACCGACGGTCCGGCATCGTGGATGTTGGAGCGGGTGAAGCCGGCATGGACGCTGACGACGAGGATGCCCGGTTCCTTCTCGAAGGCCTCGGCCCGGCGCAGCGCCTCGGTCATCACGCCTTCGATGGTGGTCTTGCCGCCGTCGAAACCGAGCAGGGTCGGCCGGCTCACCACGACCGCCTTCGGCCGGATCTCGCCCTCCAGCGTCCGCTTCATGAGGGCGGCCGCCTGCTGCGCCCGCTCGTACTGGTCGATGTGCGGATAGGTGCGGTAGGCGATGACGATGTCGGCGTGGCGGCACATCGTCTCGGTCACGTTGGCGTGCAGGTCGAGCGTGATGGCGATCGGCACATCGGGGCCGATGCGCTCGCGGATGCGGGTCAGGAGGTCGCCCTCCGCATCGTCCGCGCCCTCGGCCACCATGGCGCCGTGGAAGGCGATGAGGATGCCGTCGAACGGGTCCGCCAGCGCATCGAGCACGGGGCCGGTCAGGGCGTCCCAGGCCTCGGCCGTCACCGTGCCGTTGGGCGTGGCGGCGGCCGAGATCGGCAACCGCACGTCCCAGCCATAGGACTCCGCGGCGTCGAGGAACCCGGCCACCTCGGTCCGTGTCCCGCGCATCGCCTGGATGACCGAGGCGTCGCCGACATGGAACATGCGCCGCTGGAAGGCGGCGAGGTCGGTCTTCAGCTTCGAGAAGGTGTTGGTTTCGTGGGAGATGTGGACCAGCAGCAGGCGCGGCATGGCGGCAGCCTCACTTCTTCAGCTTGGCGAGGTCGGGGATCGGCCGGGCGGTTCGGGCGTCGCCTTCCAGCACCTGCTCGAGGGCATGGGCGAAGGCGAGCAGCTTGAGGTCGCCGCGGTGCGGGCCGATGACCTGCAGGCCGAAGGGGGTGCCGGTCGGCTCCAGGCCGCAGGGCATGCTGAGCGACGGGTGCCCGGTCAGGGTGATGCCGTAGGTCAGGGCCAGCCAGTGGAAATAATGGCGCAGCGGCTCGCCGTTGACATGGGTGACGTAGAGCTGGTCGAGCGGGAAGGGCGGCACCGGCACGGTCGGGGTGACCAGGAAGTCGAACTCGCGGAAGAAGTCCTGGAACGACCGGAAGATGCGGGTCTGTGCCTTGTGGCCCTCGGCGATGTCGAGGGCGGTGAACTTCAGGCCCTGCTCGTAATTGTCGATGATGTTGGGGCCGAGCTTGTCGCGGTGCTTCTCGTAGCGCTCGCGGTGCGAGGCGAGGAAGTTCTGGGCCCGCATGGTGTCGAAGGCGAAGTCGGCCCCTTCCATGTTCGGGTCGCGCCAGACGGCCTCCTTGAAGACGTGCTGGAAGAGTTCGACGCGCTCGCGGAAGGTCGCGCGGATGCGGTTGTCGACCGGCGCGAAGCCGAGATCCTCGGAGAAGGCGACCCGCATCGACGAGAGGTCGCAGCGGCCCGGACGGCCGAAGCTGGCCGCGTCGACCGGCACCGCGAAGGGATCGCGGCTGTCGTCGGAGACCATGCCCTCCATCAGCAGACATGTGTCGGCGACGTTGCGGCCCATCGGGCCGACCACCGACAGCGCCGTCCAGCCGAGGCCGCGGCGCTCGGACGGGACGAGGCCGGGCGAGGGCCGGTAGCCGACGATGCCCGAGAAGGCGCCGGGGATGCGCAGGCTGCCGCCGGTGTCCGAACCGGTGCAGATCGGCAGCATCGAGGTCGCGAGCGCGACGCCCGAGCCGCCCGAGGAGCCGCCACAGATGCGGGTCGGATCCCACGCATTGCCCGTCGGACCCCAGACCGGGTTGTTGGTGTTGGCGCCCGCACCCCATTCGGGCACGTTGGTCTTGCCGACGACGATGGCGCCGGCGGCGCGCACGCCCGCCACCATGCGCTCGTCCTTGGCGGGGACGTGGTCGGCGAAGAGCGGCGAGCCCCAGGTGGTCTTGAGGCCGCCCGTCTCGTTGAGATCCTTGATGCCGACCGGCAGGCCGTGCAGCGGCGGCAGCGGATCGCCGCGCATCACCGCCTCTTCCGCCTTCCTGGCCTCGTCGCGGGCGCGGTCGACGCACATCGCGGTGACGGCGTTCAGCGTCGGGTTCACCTCCGAGATCCGCACGAGGCAGGCCTCCAGCAGTTCCACCGGCGAGAGCTGGCGGGTTCCGATGAGGCGCCGCAGTTCGGTTGCGGGCTGGTCGACGAGCTGGCTCATCAAGCGTTCCTTTCGATCGGTCAGGCGGCGGCGCGGGCAGGCGTGCCCGGCTCGCCCAGGTCCCAGAAGATGCCGGCCATCATGCGCAGCCCCTCGCGCGCGATCGGGGCGAGCATGTGCTCGTCCGGCGCGTGCTGCGAGCACGAGGCGTAGGAGTGCGGTACCCAGACGGTCGGCGTGTCGAGGGTCAGCGCGAAGGCATGGTTGGGCAGGGTGCCGCCGAGATTGGGCAGCAGCGCCGGCGGCCGGCCGAGCGTGCGTTCGACCGAACCCGACGTCCAGACGACCCAGGGATGCTCCGGGTCGAGGCGGGTGGCGGGTGCCGCCTCGCCGCGCGACCGGCTCACCTGGACCATGGGGAAGCCGTGGCTGTCGAACCAGCGGCGCAGGGCCGGGACGAATTCCTCGGGATCGGAGCCGACGACATAGCGGATCTGGCAGTGTGCCGTGGCCTTGGGCGGGATGGCGTTGACCGGCTTGTCGGGATTGCCGGTGCGCATCGCCAGCACCTCGAAGCTGTTCCAGCCGAAGACGCGCTCGGCCGGGGACATGCCGGGTTCGCCCCAGTCGGGATCGATCTCCGGGCCGTCCTCGCCGCCGTCGACCTGGAGGCCGGAGAGGGCGGCGCGCACGGAGTTGGTCATCGGCGCCGGCCGCCATTCCGGCACGCGGATGGCGCCGGTCGGCCCGGTCAGGCTCGCCAGCGCGTGCGCCATCAGGATGCCGGGGTTGGCGAGCAACCCGCCCCAGTTGCCGGAATGATGACCGCCCTGGCGCAGGTCGATCGTGAGGTCGAAATTGAAGGCGCCGCGCGTGCCCATGTAGAGCGTCGGCTGCCCCGGCTGCAGGCGCGGCCCGTCCGAGCCGATCAGCACGTCGCTCGCCAGCCGGTCGCGGTGGGCGGCGCAGAACGCGTCGAGCCCGGGCGATCCCACCTCCTCGCCCATGTCGATCAGGATGCGCGAGTTGAAGCCGAGCCGGCCGCGCAGCTTCAGCACCGCGGCGATGGCGGCGATGTTGATCGTGTGCTGGCCCTTGTTGTCGGCGGTGCCGCGGCCATAGATGCGCTCGCCGTCGATGTCGAGCTGCCAGGGCCCCTTGCCCTTCTTCCACTGCTCTTCCTGCCCGCGCACCACGTCGCCGTGGCCGTAGGTCAGCACGGTCGGCAGATGGTCGCCCTCGCGCCGCTCCGCGACCAGGAAGGGCGGGCCGCCGGCGACCGGGTTCTCCAGCACTTCCCAGCGATAGCCGAGGGCGGCCAGGGCCGGCCCGATCTCCTCGGTCAGGTACTGGTAGAGCACGGGGCGCCGGTCGGGGTTCTGGCTCTCGGTCGGGATGGCGACACGGCGCGCGAGGTCGGCGTGGAAGGCACCGGAATCGAAGTGCCGCTCGATTTCCTGGATGACGGCGTCGCGGGACATGGCAGGGGCCTCGGCGGTTCGGATCGGATCGCGATGGGCTGATGCGGCGGCCCCGGAGGCCGCCCGCGGAAGGATCGCGACATTATGACGGAATTGAGCGACCGGCCAGCGCGAAGCCCTTGGAACGGGTCGGCTTGCGAATCAGAATGGCAGCGAGTCGAGGCCTGCCCCGGGGGCGGCGCCGTCGCCGCAAGAACGATCCGCATCGGGGTGGAAACCATGAATCTCGACCGTGCCGTCAATCTCGACGATCTGCGCCGGATGGCGAAGCGGCGGCTGCCGCAGATCTGCTACGACTTCATCGAAGGCGGCGCCGACGGCGAGGAGGGGCTCGACCGGGCCACTGGTGCGTTTCAGGACTATCGCATCGTGCCGCGCTTCCTCGTCGACGTGACGCAGCGCAGCCAGAAGACGACCGTGTTCGGGCGCGAGTACGCCAGTCCCTTCGGCATCGCGCCGACCGGGCTTGCGGGCCTCTTCCGCCCCGGCGCCGACCTGATGCTGGCCGAGGCCGCGCGCGACGCCGACGTGCCCTTCATCATGTCCGGCACCGCCACCGCCTCGATCGAGAATCTGGCACGTGTCGCGCCCGAGCATGGCTGGTACCAGATCTATTTGGCCAAGAGCTGGAACGTCTCCGAGGGCATGGTGCAGCGCGCCCGCGACGCCGGCCTATCGACCCTGGTGCTGACGGTCGATGTTCCCTGCACCTCGAACCGCGAGCGGAACGTGCGCAACGGCTTCGGCCGGCCGCTGCGGATGACGATGCGCACGCGGCTGGAGGCGCTGCTCCATCCCGGCTGGATGATGGAGTATCTGCGCACCGGGACGCCGATGTTCGACAACTGGGCGCCCTATGCCCGCCCGGGCGCGACCGCGGACGAGGTCGCCGACTTCGTCGTCCAGGAATCCTATCCCGCGCTGACCTGGGATGCGGTCGAGAAGCTGCGGCGTCTGTGGCCACGCAATCTCGTCATCAAGGGCATCATGCATCCCGACGACGCGCTGCGCGCGGCCGATCTCGGCGTCGACGGCATCATGGTGTCGAACCACGGCGCGCGGCAGCTCGATCGCGCCCCGGCGCCGATCGAGGCCCTGCCCTCGGTCGCCGAAGCGGTGGGCGACCGGATGACGATCATGCTGGACGGCGGCATCCGCCGCGGCAGCGACGCGCTGATCGCCCATTGCCTCGGCGCGAAGATGGTCTTCACCGGGCGGGCGACCCTCTACGGCGCTGCGGCCGGCGGCAAGGCGGGCGTCGACAAGGCGCTCTCGATCCTGCGCCGCGAGGTCGACCTCGCCATGGCGCAGATGGGCTGCCCCGCGATCGACCGCCTCGGGCCGGACTTCCTGATGTGGGACCAGCCCGAGGACCGCCGGCGCAACCGGCGGCCGTGAGGCTCAGGACGGGACGAGCAGCGAGGTGCGCAGGAATTCGGGCGCGATCATTCGCCGGCAGACCGCATGGTCGAAATAGCTGAAGTCGGGGTGGTTGCGCACGGATTGCCCGGCCGGCAGCAGGGCGCCATGAACGGCGCCCGAGCGTGCGAGCGCGAAGCCCAGGGAAAGCTGGTCGCGACGGCTATGGCGCGCGATCTCGTCCCACCACAGATCGAGCGCGGCGCGTACGCCGGGCGCGCCCGGACGGAGGACGAGGAAGTTGGTCTCCCATAGGCCGGCGTCCGACGGGAGGCCGAGCGCACGATAGCTGCCATCTGCGCATCGATGGTGGCGGGATCGTCGCGCATCTGGGCCTTGCAGGCTTCGGCTTCGGCGAAGATGCAGGCGCGCTCGGGATGGACAACGAGCCCGACGCCCCAGCCGGCGGCCTCCATGCGGTCGGCATAGGATAGCGGGCTGCCGCGAAGCAGCACGTTGCCGTCGATCCAGGCGACCGTCTCATACCCCTCCGCCAGCTTGGCGATATGGGTCTTGGCGAAGCGAGCGACGCGCACCGGGTCGTCGTGCCGGAACGGGATGGTGCGGACGTCCCAGACGCCGTACCCGTCGATCGGGCGATCGGAGAAGCAGAGATAGTCGACGGCGGGGTCGGGGCGGTCGGGCACCATCAGGGTTTTGTAGCCGCCGACGATCGCCGTGCAGAGCGCGATGCGTGGCTGGCCACCGGGCGAGCGCGCGCGATAGTGGGCGACGCGCTGCTCCAGGTCCGGCGGCGGCTTCCAGTCCTCGCAGATCGGGAGCGCGCGTCCCTCGTGACGCCCGTGCCGGAGATAGTGGGCGAGCGGGTTCAGCCCGGCCGCGTCTACATCCGGGTTCTCCGCCAGGTATCGGGCACCGTGAAAGCGCGGCCCGAGCGCCCGCTGCCTCAGGGCCGGATCGGCGAGGTAGGCCCGCAGGAGCGCCTCCACCGGACCGGCTTCGCCCGGGTGCTCGCGGCGATACCAGTCCGCATCGAACAGTCCGGACCGCTCGGCGAGGCGAAGCACGGGTTCGGGACAGGGATCGCGCCCCTCGGCAGCGCCGAAATAGCGATAATGCTGGACCGGATCCTGGCCGGAGGCGGCGACGTCGGGATAGCGGGCGAGGTACCACGCCGGATCCAGCAGGTCGGCATCGACGAGCGCGGCGGGCGTCGGCGGTCGCGGCAGCCGTCCCTCCCGCGCGCCGAAGCGCAGGTAGTGGGTCAGTGGATCGATGCCGGCGGCTGCCACGTCCGGATATCGCGCCCGGTACCAGTCGGCATCGACCAGCGCCGGAATGGTTGCGGGGTCGGGCGCATGGAATTCGAACACGACGTAGCGTGCAGGCTCGGAACCGGGGTTCTCCATCCCGTGGGGCTCGCCCGCCGGGTGGAAGAGCACGGCGCCCGCGCCGACTTCCCGGCCGAGCGTGCGGACGCGCCCGGACAGCACGAAGATGACGATGTCGTGGGGGTCGACATGGGCCGGGTAGCCGCCGCCGGGCCGGATCGTCGTGCGGTGGGCGTGCAGCTTGCCGAGAAACTGCGTCGGGCCCTCGAAGATCGGCCGGATGGCGACGCGGTCGCTGCCAGGCGCCGCAGCTGCGCCGGGATCGGCTGCGGACTGCAGGCCAAGCGCGGTTTCGACGGCTGCAGCCGGACCCGACCACTTGATCATGGCGTAGCTGAGAGGGCCCGGGCCGACGTTCCGGATCGTATGGTGCTGATAGGCCGGATAGTAGGCGACGTGGCCGGCATGGGCGGCGATCCGCCGCGGCGCCGGATCCTCCGGGGCGTGGGCGATCGCCAGCTCCGCCTCGCCTTCGAGGACGACCAGGATCTCCTCCTCGATGTGGCTGTGCGGCAGGTGCGGCTGGTGACCCGGCGCCAGCACCGAAGCGTGGCAGGTGAAGGCGGGCAGGTTCGGTGCCCGCCCCGACAGCAGGGCATGCGGATGCCAAGCGGCCGCGGGCGGTCGGGGCAACGGCAGGGTCAGGGGGAACACCCGCTCCGGCGGCAGGGTTCCGGCGCGGCCGGGCGGCGGGACCACGCGGTTCGCCTGCGCGTCGCCTTCGCCCAGCACGGCCAGCACCGGCGGTCGCGGCTCGTCGAGGAAGGCGAACGGCCACTCCAGCCGGCTCGAATCGAGGATGCGGACCGGCGTGGCCGCCGCCGCGTACTGCAGCAGGAGGGCGCTCCGCGGCAGGCCGCCGCGAAGATTGCGCGAGCCGTGCCAGGTGCGTCCATGGAACAGGATCGCCAGCCCGTCCCCGGTCGGCGGGATGGCCAGCGTCGCACCCGGATCCATCTCGCGGGCGATCGCGAGGACGGCGTCGTCGTCGACTTCGCTCCGTCGCAGGCCGCGGCGATGCAGTTCTTCCTGGATCGTGCGCGGCAGGCGGTGCGAGCCGCCGATCAGGGTCAGGCCCGACGCCGCGCTGGTGTTCTCGAGCCCGATCCAGACCGAGACGAACCGTCCGGTTGGGGTCGATGTCTCGATGTCCGTGTGCCAGGTGTGAACGTCGCCCGGGCCGCGGCGGACGATCGATGCACCCCACAGAACGACGTCGTCACCGAGCAGCGGGCGCAGGAGGCGCAGGATCGCGGGGGTGCGTGCGATGTCGGCGAACAGCGGGTCGGTGGCGGCGCGGCCCTTGTTCCAGTCGAGCGGTGGAGGACACGAGCCTACGGCTTCGTGACGCAGCAGAAGGGCGCACTGCGGCACGGTGAGAACCGCCTCCGGGCCGACGAATCCGTCGTCCGCGAACCGCTCACGCAGGGTCGATGGCCGTGGCACGATGACGCCCGGCGTCAGGACGCCCGCCTCAACTCGGTGTCGTAGAGGTGGCACTCCACATGTCCGGTCGCGGTCGCCAGCGGTTTCGGGGCGATGGTGCGGCACGCCGGCATCGCCTGGGGGCAGCGCGGGTGGAAGGTGCAGCCCGGCGGCGGGTCTATCGGGTTGGGGAAGGTCGCGCCGAGATGGGCGTCGGGCACGCCGAGGCCGGGCTCCGGCGTCAGCACCGAGGCGAGCAGCGCGCGCGTATAGGGGTGCTGCGGATCGCGGAACAGCTGGTCGGTTTCCGCCTCCTCGACGATGCGGCCGAGATACATCACCGCGACCCGGTGGGCCATGTGCTCGACGACGGCGAGGTTGTGGCTGATCAGGAGGTAGGTCAACCCGAGCTCGCGCTGCAGGTCGAGCAGCAGGTTCAGGATCTGCGACTGCACCGACACGTCGAGCGCCGAGGTCGGCTCGTCGCAGATGACGACCTCCGGGCGCATGATGAGGGCGCGGGCGATGGCGACGCGCTGGCGCTGGCCGCCCGAGAGCTGGCTCGGGAAGTTGCCGACATACCGGCTCGGCAGCCCGACCATGTCCATCATCTCGCGCACCTTGCCGGGCCACGCCGAGGGGTCTCCGACCCGGTGGACCTTGAGCGGCAGCTGGATGATCTCGCCGATCGACTTGCGTGGATTGAGCGAGGAGTAGGGATCCTGGAAGATCGGCTGCACGCGCCGGGCGGTCGCCCGGCGATCGAGCGCGGTGATCGACTCGCCGCCGATCAGGATGTCGCCCGAACTCGGCGGCAGGAGGCCGAGCAGCATCCGGGCCAGGGTCGACTTGCCGCAGCCGGATTCTCCGACGAGGCCCAGCACCTCCCCCTTGGTGAGGCGGAGCGATACGCCGTTGACCGCATGCAGCGGCCGCTTCGGCTTGAGGAAGCCGGTGCCGATCTGGAAGGTGCGGAAGACGTTGGCCGTTTCCAGGAGCGGGTTCATGCGGCCACCGGGCGCGCCTGGTTGGCGATGCAGGTCTCGACGGGCAGCACGCAGCGGTAGCCGCGCCCCTCGCCGAGCCCGGTCAGCGGCACCGGCCCGGCGGTGCAGGCGGGCACCGCATGCTCGCACCGGTTGGCGAAGTTGCACTGCGTGGGATCGCCGAAGAGGGCCGGCACGACCCCCGGAATCGAACCCAGATGTGCGCCGCGCCTGGTCTTGCCCGGGACCGGGATGCAGCGCAGCAGGCCTTGCGTATAGGGGTGCAGCGGGCGCGAGAACACCTCGTGGACCGTCCCCGTTTCGACGATCTCACCCGCATACATGACGGCGACGCGGTCCGCGACCCGGGCGACGATGCCGAGGTCGTGGGTGATCAGCATGACCCCCATCTGCAACTCGCGCTGCAGCGAGGCGAGCAGGTGCAGGATCTGCGCCTGGATGGTGACGTCCAGCGCGGTCGTCGGCTCGTCGGCGATGATCAGCTCGGGCTCGCACATGAGGGCCATGGCGATCATGACGCGCTGCCGGAGGCCGCCGGAGAGCTGGTGCGGATACTGGCCGAGCCGGCTTGCCGCGGCGCTGATGCCGACCTTCTCCAGGAGGAAGACCGCACGCTCCCGCGCTTCCCGCCGCGAGGCCTTGCGATGCCGCAGAAACGCCTCCTCGAGCTGGTTGCCGACCGTGTAGGCCGGATTGAGGCTCGTCATCGGCTCCTGGAAGATCATCGCCATGCGGTCGCCGCGGATGTCGGACATCGTCCGCTCGTCCATCGTCTGCAGGTCGGCGCCGCCGAGCCTCAGCCGGTCGGCGGTACGCTTCGCGCGCTTCGGCAGCAGGTTCATGATCGACAGCGAGGTCAGCGACTTGCCGCAGCCGGATTCGCCGACGATGCACAGCGTCTCGCCGCGCTGGACGCTGAAGCTGATGCCGCGGACCGGCACCAGCGTGCCGGTCGCGACCGGGATCTCGACGCGGAGGTTCTCGACTTCGAGAATGGCGCTCATTTCGGCCGCCTCAGTTCCGGTTCTCGGGCGCGGTGACGTCGCGCACGCCGTCGCCCAGCAGGTTGATCGAAAGCACCAGCATGAAGAGGCAGATGCCGGGCAGGGTGATCATCCAGGGGCTGAAGAACATGTCCTCCTTCGCCTCGGACAGCATTAGGCCCCAGGATGGCAGGGGCGGCTGGACCCCGAGGCCGAGGAAGGACAGCGCCGCCTCGAGCAGGATCGCGTTGGCCATCTCGACCGTCGCCACCACCACCAGCGAGTTCAGGATGTTCGGCAGGATCTCGCGGACGACGATGTAGGAGGTCGAGCAGCCGATGGCCTGCGCCGCCGTGACGTAGTCGAGCGAGCGCGCCTGCATCGTGACGCTGCGCATGACGACCGCGAAGCGGTCCCACAGGAGGAAGCCCAGCACCAGGATCACGACCTCGAGCGAACTGCCGTAGAGCGCGACCACCGCCAGCGCCACCAGGACCACCGGCATGGAGAGGCGGGTGGTGATGAGGAAGGTGACGACGAGGTCGACCCGGCCGCCGAAATACCCGGCGAGCACGCCCAGCGTCGTGCCGATGATGCCGGACAGCAGCATCGTCGCGACGCCGATCAGGAGCGAGATGCGGGCGCCGTAGATGAGGCGGGACAGGTAGTCGCGGCCGACCTTGTCGGTGCCCAGCACATGATCCCAGGTCGCCTTGGGGTCGTCCCAGAACCAGGCGTGCCAGATCGGCGGCATGCGCCGGGTGGCGAGGCTCTGCGCATAGGGGTCGTGCGGCGCGATGAACCAGGCGCCGAACGCCATCAGCAGCATCAGGCCGAGGACGATGATGCCGAACATCAGGCTGCGGTGGCCGAAGACGCGCCGCCGCAGCAGCGCGCCCGGCGTCGGAGCCAGCATCTGTCCGGGAGAGAGGCGGCCGGGGCCGATCACGGTCGAGGTCGACATGGTCGTCAGGCCACCCGGATGCGAGGATCGAGATAGGCGTTGAGGAGGTCGGCGAGCAGCGTCAGCACGATGTAGAAGAGCGAGATCAGCAGCACGATCGCCTGCACCACGGGAATGTCCGACCGGCTGATCGATTCCCAGGCGAGGAAGCCGACGCCGTGCAGTGCGAAGATCGTCTCGATGACGACCGAGCCGCCGAGCATGAAGCCGAACTGAACCGCAGCCAGCGAGACGACCGGAATGATCGCGTTGCGCAGCGCGTGCTTGAAGAGGACGGTCGGCGCGCGCAGGCCCTTGGCGCGCGCGGTGCGGATATAGTCCGAGGCCAGCACCTCGATCATCCCCGCCCGCGTGAGGCGCATGAAGGCCGGCGTCGCGTAGTAGCCGAGCGCGATCGATGGCATCACGAAATGCAGCCAGGTGTCCGAGCCGGAGATCGGCAGCCAGCGCAGGACCACCCCGAACAGGATGATCATCATCAGCGCGAACCAGAAGGTCGGCAGTGCCTGACCGAGGACGGATATGGAGAGGGCGACTCGGTCGACCCCGGAGTTCGGTTTGAGCGCGGCCACCACCCCGAGCGGGATCGAGACGAGCAGCGCGAAGGCCAGCGCGCACAGGCCGAGCGTCATCGTCACCGGCAGGCGTTCGGCCAGCAGGGTCGCGACCGGGCGGCGCATGCGGAAGGATTCGCCGAACTCGCCGGTGAGCGCGCCGCCCAGCCAGTCGAAATACTGCACGAGATAGGAGCGGTCGAAACCGTAGGCCTTGCGGATCGCCTCGATGTCGCCGGCGGTCGCCGACTCGCCGGCCAGGGCCTTGGCCGGGTCGATCGCCGCATTGGTCAGCGTGAAGGTGATGCCGGAAACCGTCAGCACCACGAGGAAGGCCAGGACCAGGCGCTTCAGGGAATAAGCGAGCATCGGGTCGCCCGTGACAGGGGGGAAGCGGGGCGGCCGGCGGCGCCACCGTCGACCAGAAGGTGCGCCTGGCCCCTGTACACATCTGACGCTGCCGAGGATCTAAGTAGAGGTAGTAGCGCGGCAGCTCGTCCCGGAAGGGCGTGAAGTCCAGGTCCTTCGTATAGGCGTAGTTGGTCACGAAGCTGTACATCGGCAGCCAGTAGACCCGCTCGGTGATCCGCTTGATGGCGTTGGAGTAATTCTCCTTGCGCACCTTCTGGTCGACGGTGGCGCCGCCGGCCGCCAGCCACTTCTGGACGTCGGGATCGCGCGCGAAGTCGTCCGGGCTGCCGCCAAAGAAGTTCGGCATGATGGCCGAGACGTCGTTGATCGAATACGAGCCCCAGTCCATGAAGTACATCGGCGTGACGCCTTCATGGTTCTTGTCGCGCACGGCGATGTAGGTCATGTGCTGCAGCTTCGGACGGATGCCGACCGCGGTCAGGTAGCCCATGATCGCCTCGGCCCAGTCGCGCGGCCGGTAGGCGTAGAAGTCGAGGTCGAAGCCGTTGGCGTAGCCGGCCTCGGCGAGCAGCTTCTTCGCCTTGGCGGGATCGTACTCGTACTTCGTCGCCACCGAATCGTCGCAGCCGAACTGCGTCGGGAAGCAGGGTGCGTGGATCTTGCGCGAGGCGCCGCCGATCAGGTTCTTGATGATGGCGTCGCGGTCGATGGCATGGGCGATCGCCTGGCGCACGCGGACGTCGTTGATCGCCTTGTTGTTGGTGCGGTTGGAGGCGTCGAAGCCGATATAGCCGGTCCGCATCGTCTCGGCGCGGTCGACCTTGAGGTTGGGCAGGCGCTCCAGGCGGTCGGCCTGGTCGGTCGGGACGTACCAGATCCAGTCGACGCCGCCGGCCAGCAGTTCGGCGATCTGCGTCGACATTTCCGGGATGGTGCGGATGACGATGTTCTTGATCTTGGCATGCGGCTTGGAGCCGCCCGAGAAATGACCTTCCCAGCGCTCCAGCGTGTATTCCTTGGCGGGCTCGATCTTGGTGACCTTGTAGGGGCCGGTCCCGACCGGCTTCAGGCCCATCTCCTTCGGGCCGACCTTCGCATAGTACTCGTTCGGATAGATGACGATCGGGATGGTCAGGAACTCCAGCGCCGCCGGGAACGGCTTCTTGCTGATGATCCGGATCTTGAACTTGTCGACCTTCTCGGTCTTCTCGATCCAGCTCACGTTCGACTGGTTGAGGACCTTGTTCTCGGGATTGGAGATCCAGTTCAGGGTGAAGACGACGTCGTCGGCATCGAACTCCTCGCCGTTGTGGAACTTGACGCCCTGGCGCAGCTCCATCTCCAGCGTGCGGTCATCGATCCACTTCCACGCCGTGGCGAGGTTCGGGATCGTCTCGAAGGTCTTGGGGTCGCGATCGACCAGCGTGTCCCAGACCATGCGCGAGAAGAGAATGCCCTCGCGGTTGGTGTTGAAGTAGTTGTCGACGTTCTCGACTGTGTACTGCCAGGCTACGCGCAGCGTGTCCTTGGATTTTTGCGCGGCCGCGTCCGGCGCGCCCCACGATACCGCCAGCGCCGCCGCGGATGCGGCGATTGCCCACTGCTTCATCATGCTTCCCCTTCCCCATTGGCCCTTCCACAATGGAAGGGCGGCCCGAACGGTCGTCGATCCCCAGGGATCCCGCGCGTTCTTGTTCGTTGACAGCTAGCATAACCCGGACCGCCGACCTGACAAGCGCCGAGGTCGATCGGCACGGGTCGCCGCCGGCGACGCGCGAAGCCTCCGCGTGCCGGCCAAGCAAGACCCGTGCCTCGATCGCGTCACACCTCCGGGGACGCGTCGCCCCAGGGCTGCGACGGTTCGGCCGTGCCCATGCGCTCGCCCGTCGCCGGGTCCACCGCGACGGCCACCGGGCAGGCGTAGTTCTTGGGATAGACCATGCGCGGCTGCACGCTGAGCGGAAACTCGGCGCCGAGCGCGTCCAGGGTCGCCTGCGGCAGGCGCGGCTCGGCCGTGACCCCGTCGACGCCGCTGACGTCGAGCCGCGGCTGGGCGAACGCCTCCCCGAAGCCCATGCCATAGTCCATCTGGAAGGCCGAGATCTGCATCACCGCCGGCATGATGCGCCGCCCGCCCGAGGCACCGATGGCCAAGCGCGGCGCGCCGTCCTTGGTCACCACCAGCGGGCACATGTTGTTGAGCGGCCGCCGGCCGGGGGCGATCGCGTTGGGCCGGCCCGGCCGTGGGTCGAACCACATGATGCCGTTGTTCATCAGGATGCCCGTTTCGGGCAGCGTCACCTTGCTGCCGAACAGCGACAGCAGGGTCTGGGTGATCGTCACCATGTTCCCCTCGCCGTCGATGGCGGCGAGGTGGGTGGTCGAGACCGGCTCCTTCGTGCCCTCGGCCTCGCCCATCGTCTCCAGCCGCTCGGCATAGGCGTCGTGCAGCGTCCGGGCATAGGCGAGATAGCGCTCGGTGTCGGGGGCGCCGTCGCCTCCGACCGCCTCGGCCGCCAGCCGCTCGAAGCACTTGGCGACGGTGGGGCCGGCCGTCAGGCCCGACATGGCGTGGATGTCGAAGCCGCGATAGGGCAGCCGGATCGGCTCGACCAGCCGCGCCTCGTAGCGCGCGAGATCCTCGAGCGAGATCTTGGCGCCGACGGCCTGCATGTCGGCGACGACCTTCTTCGCCAGCGTGCCCTTGTAGAAGTCCTCGGCACCGTGGGTCGCGATGTGCCGCAGCGTCGCCGCCAGCTTCGGGAAGGGCAGCATCCGGGGCGGGCCCGACCAGTTGCCGACCGGCGGCACGCCGTCGTCGAGCCAGATGCCCGCGCTTCCGGGATACTTCCGCAGGTCCTTGGCACCGGTCGAGATCAGCAGCGTCGCATACCAGTCGACCATCAGGCCGGCTTCGGCATGGGAGATGGCGGGCGCCATCAGCTCGGCCAGCGGCTTGGAGCCGAAGGTGCGCCGGGCGAGGTCGATGCCGGCGAGGTAGCCGGGAACGGCGATCGACAGCGGGCCGTGGACGTTGCGGTCCTCCAGCACGCCGGGCCAGCCGAAGAGATCGGCCGCGCCGCTGGTGCCGGTCAGGGGATAGTCGGCCGGGTCGATGCCGAGCGGCGCCACCATCGTGAAGTCGATGGCGTGGACGCGCTTCTCCTTGGCGACGTAGACCAGCATGCAGCCGCCGCCGCCGATGCCGTTCATCCAGTTCTCCAGCACGCCGACCGTGAAGGAGGCGGCGATGGCCGCGTCGACGGCATTGCCGCCGGCGCGCAGCACGGCCGCGCCGGCATCGGCCGCGCGCCGGCTCTGCGAGGCGACGACGCCGCCCTTCGAGCGGACGACCGCCTTGGTCATCTGCAGATTGTGGCTGAACGAATGGTCGATCATGACGGGGCTCCCGGAAGGAATGGCGGGATCGGCGGAGGGACGATTCCCGTACCGCGCGCAGGCGCGGAGCGACAAGGGACAATCGGGCCAAGGGCGGGCTATTGTCCCGCAGCCATGACGACGATCCCCCACCGCCTCATCGCCAATCCGCGCGCCGCCGGCCCGGATGCTCCCTACGGCCCCGCCCAGCAGGCCGTGCTCAACCAGGCCGCCTTCGCCGCCGCCCGCGACGAGATCCGGCATTGGCCGGGCTATGCGCCGACGCCGCTGGTCGCGCTGCCGGGCCTCGCCCGCGATCTCGGCCTCAGCGCCCTCTGGTACAAGGACGAGAGCGGGCGCTTCGGCCTCGGCAGCTTCAAGGCACTGGGCGGCGCCTATGCCGTCTTCCGCCTGCTCGCCCGCGAGATCGCGGCGCGCACCGGCGAGACGGTCGGGGCGGCGGAACTCGCGGCCGGCCGGCATCGCGACATCGTGTCCGGCATCACGGTCACCTGCGCCACCGACGGCAACCATGGCCGCTCGGTCGCCTGGGGCGCCCGGACCTTCGGCTGCCGCTGCGTCATCTACATCCACGAGACGGTGAGCGAGGGCCGCCGCGACGCCATCGCCGCCTACGGCGCCGAGGTCGTGCGCACGCCCGGCAACTACGACGATTCGGTGCGCCGGGCGGCCGAGGATGCGGCGCGGAACGGCTGGTTCGTCGTTTCCGACACCTCCTACGAGGGCTATGTCGACGTGCCGCGCGACGTCATGCAGGGCTATGCCCTGATGGCGGACGAGGCGATGGCCCAGCTGCCCGCCGGCGAGCGGCCGACCCACTGCTTCGTCCAGGCCGGCGTCGGCGGCCTCGCGGCCGCCATCTGCGGCCATTTCTGGGAGCGCTGGGGCGCCGATCGACCGCGTTTCGTCGTCGTCGAGCCGGAGAAGGCGGCCTGCCTCTTCGCCAGCGCCGAGGCCGGGCGGCCGACCGTCTTTCCCGGTGCGCTCGACACGATCATGGCCGGGCTCGCCTGCGGCGAGGTCTCGCTCATCGCCTGGGCAGTGCTGGAAACCGGTGCGGACGCCTTCATGACGATCCCCGACGCCGCCGCCGTCACGGCGATGCAGGCGCTGGCCGCGGGCGCGCCGCCGGTCGTCGCGGGTGAATCCGGGGTCGGCGGTCTCGCCGGGCTGATGGCGGCCATGGGCGATTCCGACGCGCGCCGGGCGCTGGGCCTCGATGCCGGTTCGCGGGTGCTGCTCTTCGGCAGCGAGGGCGACACCGACCCCGCCCTCTATGCCGAGCTGGTCGGCCGCCCGGCCGCGGCGGTGCGGGCGGCGGCATGAGGAACCTCGGCAAGCTCCGCATCGACGGGGAACGGCTCGCCGCCAGGCTCGACGCGCTGGCCGGGATCGGCGCGATCGAGGGCGGCGGCTGCTGCCGCCTGGCACTGACCGACGCGGACAAGGCCGGCCGCGACCAGGTCGTGGAATGGATGCGCGAACTCGGCCTCTTCGTGCGGATCGACGCGATCGGCAACATCTTCGGGGTGCGTGCGGGCCGTGAGGACGGCGCGCCGGTGATGACCGGCTCGCACATCGACACGGTGCGCACCGGCGGCCGCTACGACGGCAATTACGGCGTGCTGGCGGGACTCGAGGTGGTGCGCGTCCTCAACGAGGCGGAGGTGCTGACGCGCCGGCCGCTCGCGGTCGCCGTCTTCACCAACGAGGAGGGCGCGCGCTTCGCGCCCGACATGATGGGCAGCCTCGTCCATGCCGGCGGCCTGTCGCTGGCCGAGGCGCTCGCCGTCCGCGGCATCGACGGCGCGCTAGTCGGGGACGAGCTGGCGCGCATCGGCTATGTCGGCGACATGCCGGTCGGCACCATCCGGCCGCACGCCTTCGTCGAGCTGCATATCGAGCAGGGGCCGGTGCTCGATAGCGAAGGGGTGACGCTCGGCGCCGTCGACAGCCTCCAGGGCATCTCCTGGCAGGAACTGACGATCGAGGGCCAGTCGAACCATGCCGGCACGACGCCGCTCCGCCTGCGCCGCGATGCCGGCTTCGTCGCCGGCGCCGTCACGCTCTTCCTGCGCGAGCTGGCGCAGCGCATGGGCGGCAACCAGCTGGCGACCGTCGGGCGGATCGAGCTCGTCCCCAACATCATCAACGTCATCGCGGCCCGCGCCACCATGACGGTCGACCTGCGCAACACCGACGCCGCGGCGCTGGCCGAGGCGGAGCGGCGGCTCGCCGCCTTCACCGAGGATCTCGCCCGGTCGGAGAAGGTCGAAATCCGGTCGCGGCGCCTGGCGCGGTTCGATCCCGTGGTCTTCGACACGGGCATCGCCCGGCGCATCGAGCAGGTCGCGGGGCGGCTGGGGCACTCGATCCGCCGCATGACCTCGGGCGCCGGCCACGACGCCCAGATGATGGCGCGCATCTGCCTGGCCGCGATGATCTTCACGCCTTCGGTCGGCGGCCTCAGCCACAATGTTGGCGAGTTCACACGGGCCGAGGACCTGACGGCCGGGGCCGATGTCCTGCTGCACACACTGGTCGAATTGGCCGAGGAATAGGGTTGGCCGAGGAATAGGAGAGAGGGGACCCATGTCGCGCATCCTCACCGTCGGGGCCGCCCAGCTCGGACCGATCCAGCGGGCGCACACGCGCGCCGACGTCATCCGGCGTCTGGTCGAGCTGATGCGCCAGGCGCACGGCATGGGCTGCCGCCTCGTGGTCTTCCCCGAACTCGCGCTGACCACCTTCTTCCCGCGCTGGTGGATGGAGGACGAGGCCGAGATCGACGCCTTCTTCGAGCAGGAGATGCCGGGGCCGGAGACGCGGCCGCTCTTCGAGGAGGCGGCCCGGCTCGGCATCGGCTTCAAGATCGGCTATGCCGAGCTGACGGTCGAGGAGGGGCGCCGCCGCCGCTTCAACACCGCCATCCTGGTCGACCCCAGGGGCCGCATCGTCGGCAAGTACCGCAAGATCCACCTGCCGGGCCATGCGGCGAACGAACCCTGGCGTGCCTTCCAGCACCTGGAGAAGCGCTATTTCGAGGTCGGGAACCTCGGCTGGCCGGTGTGGCGCGCCTTCGGCGGCATCATGGGCATGGCGATCTGCAACGACCGCCGCTGGCCCGAGACCTATCGCGTCATGGGCCTCCAGGGCGTCGAGATGGTCCTGCTCGGCTACAACACGCCCGAGCACAATCCGCCGGCGCCCGAGCATGATCCCCTGTCGGACTTCCACAACCATCTCTCGATGCAGGCCGGCGCCTACCAGAACGGCACCTGGGTGGTCGGCGTCGCCAAGGCCGGCGTCGAGGAGGGCTGCATGCTGATCGGCGGCTCGGCGATCATCGCGCCCTCGGGCGAGATCGTGGCCCAGGCGGTGAGCCGCGACGACGAACTCATCGTCGCCCGCTGCGACCTCGACCGCACGGTCGCCTACAAGACCAGCATCTTCAACTTCGCCGCCCACCGCCGGCCCGAGGCCTATGGCCCGATCACCCAGCGCGCCGGCGTCATCCTGCCGCCGGAGGACGAGGCATGAAGCCCGCCATCGCCGCCCTGATGCTGTGGTCGGGCCTGCTCGGCCTGCTCTATCTCGCGCTCGCCGGGCTGGTCGTGCGCCACCGCTACCGCGCCAGGGCCGGCGTCGGCGACGGCGGCGACCCGGTGCTGGCACGGGCCATCCGGGTGCATGGCAACTTCGCCGAGTATGTGCCGCTCGCCCTCTTCCTCCTGCTCCTGCTGGCGCTGGCGGGGTGGGGCTCGCTCTACATCCATATCCTGGCGGGCATCCTCTTTGCCGGCCGCATCGGCCACGCGATCGGACTCGCCGGCTCCGACGGTCCCAGCCTCGGCCGGGGCTTCGGCATGCTCGCCACCTGGGCCGTCGTCGCCGCCGCGTCGATCATGGTGCTGGCGACGGCGCTGGGCTGAGCCGGCGCCCGCCGGCTCAGGCGAGCGTGCCGCGGATCGGGTAGCTGCGCTCCTGGATCAGCCGCACGCCGCGCAGGATGCCGTCGAGGTCCGGCCGCGCGAAGGGCGCGTTCGACAGGTCGACGATCTGGATCTGGCCGGCGGGATTGACGACGAACAGACCGGGCTCTGGGAAGGGGCGGTCGGTCTCCTGCGCGCTCCGCGGCTCGGAGACGTAGAGGCCCAGCATGCGCATCTGGTCGACCGACAGCCCATAGCCGACCGGAAAGTTCCAGCCGAATTCGGCGACGTCGGCTTCCGCCTTCTCCTGCGGATCGCCCGAGACGGCGAGCACACGCGTCGCGGCCGCCTCGAACTCCGGCCGCAGTTCCTCCAGCCGCGCCAGATAGCGCTTGCAGAGCGGGCAGTGCCGGCCGCGATAGACGACGACCAGCGACCAGTCCGGCGCCCCCGCCGCCGTATCGACGGTTCCGCCGCCCGCTCTGGGCAGGGTGATGGACGGCATCGCGCTGCCGGCGGCCAGCTTCGAGGTCATGGGTGCTCCTCCCGTGCAATCTGCCGTACTCGAATAGCAGACCGGCGCCAACCCCGCATCGTCACGTCGGCGTGATGCCGCCGGCTTGCTGGCAGGTGGCGTTCGGCCTAGCCTCGGGCAACGAAGATCGAAGGGAGCGAACGCCATGAGACTGGCTTCGGATCAGGTCGCGCGCTTCGAGGAGGAGGGCTACCTCTTCCTTCCCGATGTCTTCACCGCCGAAGAGGTGGCGGTGATGCGGGGCGAGGTGCCGCGCATCTTCGCCCAGCGCCGGCCCGAGAATGTCCGCGAGCGGACGGGCGACGTCGTCCGGACCGCATTCGCGACCCACACCTACGACCCGACCTTCGCGGCGCTGGCCCGTCATCCGCGCATGGTCGAGCCGGTGATCCAGCTGCTCGGCGGGCCGACCTACATCCACCAGTTCAAGATCAACGCCAAGGCTGCCTTCGACGGCGACCAGTGGCAGTGGCACCAGGACTACGGCACCTGGAAGAACGACGACGACATGCCCGGGCCGAACGCGATGAACGTCGCCGTCTTCCTCGACGACGTGACCGAGTTCAACGGCGCGCTCATGTTCATCCCGCGCTCGCACAAGCTGGGCGTGCTGGAGGCCGGCCACGACCTCCAGACGACCAGCTATCCCCTGTGGACGATCGACAAGGACACCATCCGCCGCCTCGTCGCCGAGGGTGGGCTGGTGGCGCCCAAGGGCCGGGCGGGCTCGGTGCTGATGTTCCACGGCAACCTCGTCCATGCCAGCCCGGGCAACCTGTCGCCCTTCGACCGCACCATCGTCTATGTCAGCCTCAACCGGGTCGACAACGCGATCCGCCGCTTCAAGCGGCCGGAATGGATCGCGCATCGCGATTTCCGCCCGATCGATCCGCTGCCGGACGACTGCCTGCTGCACCTCGGAAAGGCCGCCTGAGCCCATGTTCCTGCATCGCCTGCTGATGGCGCGCGCAGCCGCCGGGAATCCGATCCGCGTCGGCGTGATCGGCGCCGGCAAGTTCGGCACCATGTTCCTGGCCCAGGCCCGCCGCACGCCGGGCCTCCATGTCCTCGGCATCGCCGACCTCTCGCCCGACCGGGCGCGGGCAGCCCTCGCCCGCTGCGGCTGGCCGGCCGAGCAGTATGCCGCCGTGGACTTCGCGGCCGCCCGCGCAGGCGGCACCACGGCGATCACCGACGACGCCATGGCGCTGATCGCCGCCGACGGGCTCGACGTGGTGGTCGAGGCGACGGGCCATCCGGCGGCCGGCATCCGCCATGCGCTGGCGGCCTTCGCCCAGGGCCGGCACGTCACCATGGTCAATGTCGAGGCGGACGTGCTGGCCGGGCCGCTGCTCGCGCGGCGGGCGGCCCAGGCCGGGGTCGCCTATTCGCTGGCCTATGGCGACCAGCCGGCGCTGATCGCCGAGATGGTGGAATGGGCGCGCGCCGTCGGCCTGCGCGTCGTCTGCGCCGGCAAGGGGACCAAGTACCTGCCAGCCTATCACGCTTCGACCCCCGATACCGTCTGGGGTCACTACGGCCTCTCGCCCGAGGATGCGGCCGCGGGCGGGATGAACCCGCAGATGTTCAACTCGTTCCTCGACGGCACCAAGTCGGCGATCGAGATGGCGGCGGTCGCCAACGCGACCGGCCTCGTCCCCCAGGCGCACGGGCTTTCGTTCCCGCCCTGCGGCGTCGACGACCTGCCACGGGTACTGCGTCCGGCGCGGCTCGGTGGGGCACTCGCCGATGCCGTCGCCGACGGGCCAGGCACGGTCGAGGTCGTCTCCAGCCTGGAGCGGGACGGCCGGCCGGTCTTCCGCGACCTGCGCTGGGGCGTCTATGCGGTCTTCGAGGCGCCCGACGACTATGTCGCCCGCTGCTTCCGCGAGTACGGCCTCGTCACCGATCCCTCGGGCCGCTATGCCGCCATGCACAAGCCCTATCACCTGATCGGGCTCGAACTCGGCATCACGGTCGCGATGGCGGGCCTGCGCGGCGAGGCGACCGGTGCCGCACAGGGCTTCCTCGGCGACGTCGTCGCGACCGCCAAGCGCGACCTCGCCGAGGGCGAGACGCTCGACGGGGAGGGCGGCTTCACCGTCTATGGCCGGCTGATGCCGGCGGCGGCGTCGCTGGCGGCGGGCGGCCTGCCGCTCGGCCTGGCGCACGGGGTGCGCCTGAAGCGGCCGATCGCCGCCGGCCGGCCGGTCGGCTGGGCCGACGTCGCCATCGACGCGGGCGTCGAGGCGGTGCGGGTGCGCCGGGAGATGGAGGCGATGTTCCGCCCTGCGGCCCTGGGCGAGGCCGCCCAATGAGCGCGCGGGGGGTGCTGCTCGTCACCGGCGGCAGCCGCGGCATCGGCGCCGCCACCGCCCGGGCCGCGGCGAAGGCCGGCTATGCCGTCTGCGTCAACTATGCCCGCGACGCGGCGGCTGCGGCCGGCGTCGTTGCCGACATCCAGGCGGTGGGCGGCCGGGCGGCCGCGGTCGCCGGCGACGTCGCGGTCGAGGCCGACGTGCTCGGCATGTTCGAGGCCGCTGCCGCCCTCGGACCGCTGACGGGCCTCGTCAACAATGCCGGGATCTGCGGGCCGATCGGCCGCGTCGCCGACGTCTCGGCCGAGACGCTCGACCAGGTCTTCCGGGTCAACGTGCTGGGCGCCTTCCTCTGCGCCCGGGAGGCGGTGCGACGCATGTCGACCGCGCGGGGCGGTGGGGGCGGCGTCATCGTCAACGTCTCCTCGGGCGCGGCCAGTCGCGGCAGTGCGGGGGAGTTCGTGTGGTATGCGGCCTCCAAGGGGGCGATCGACAGCCTGACCATCGGCCTCGCCAAGGAGGTGGCGGGGGAGGGCATCCGGGTCGTCGGCATCGCGCCCGGCCTGACCGACACCGACATCCACGCCGCGGCCGGCGAGCCCGGCCGGGTTGCGCGCATGGTCTCGCTCGTTCCGCTCGGTCGGGCGGCTTCGCCGGAGGAGGTCGCCGGACAGATCCTGTTCCTTCTGTCCGATGCGGCCGCCTATTGCCATGGCGGGACGCTCCGCGCGACCGGCGGGCTGTGAGGTCAGCACGCTTGTAATTGCGCTCATCGGATACTATTTCCAAAAATGGAAATGGATTGGAGTGTCCGATGAGCGTCATGCCCGCCCTCACCTATGACGACCCCAACGCCGCGATCACGTTCCTGGAGGCGGCATTCGGGTTCCAGCCCACCTTGATGGTGACTGACGACGCCGGCCGCGTTCAGCACGCCGAACTCGCGGCCGAGGGCGGCACCGTCATGCTGGGGCCCAGCGGCTGGTCCGACTGGGCCCGGAGTCCGCGCTCCGCCGGCGGCGCCAACACGCAGACGGTGCATGTCGCGGTGGCCGACGTCGACGCCCATTGCGCGCGGGCGCGCGCGGCGGGCGCGCGCATCGTCGCCGAGCCGAGCGACCAGTTCTACGGCGACCGCACCTATCGCGCGGCCGATCCCGAGGGCCACCACTGGAACTTCGGCCAGCATGTCCGGGACGTCTCGGCCGAGGACATGCGCAAGGCCACGGGCCTCACGGTCGAATACCGCACATGACGCCGGCCGAGGCCGGCATCGACCGGGCGCTGGCGGCGCTGGCCGATCCGGCCCGCCGGCGCGCCGTCGATATCCTGCGGCACGGGCCCGTCCGCGCGGGCGAGCTGGCACGCCGGCTGGCGCTGGCGCCGCCGGCGATGAGCAAGCATCTGCGGGTCCTGCGCCAGTGCCGGATCATCGAGGAGGTGGCGGTCGCCGAGGATGCGCGGGCGCGGCTCTACCGGCTGCGGCCGGAGCCCTTCCAGGAGCTGGAGGGGTGGCTGCAGGCGGTGGCGGGTTACTGGAGCGACCAGCTCGACGCCTTCCGCACCCACGTCGATGCCCGCGGAGGGCAGGACGAATGAGCGGCGCCGCGGTGATGGTGGCGACGACGGTCGCGGCCGATCCCGAGACCGCCTTCCGCCTCTTCACGGTCGAGGTCGATCGCTGGTGGCGGCGGGGGCCGGTCTACCGCTTCCGGCCGGCCGGCGACGGCACGATGCGGTTCGAGCCGGGTCCGGACGGCCGGTTGCTGGAAGCCTACCCCGACGGCACGGAGTTCGAGGTCGGTCGCATCCGCGCCTGGGAACCGGGGCGCCGGCTCGCCTTCTCCTGGCGCAATCCGAACTACGCGCCGGGCGAGGAGACCGAGGTCGAGGTCCGCTTCGCGGCCGTTCCGGGCGGCACCCGGGTCACCGTCCGCCATGCCGGCCTCGACCGCCTGCGGCCCGGCCATCCCGCCCGCCACGGCCTCGCCGACGTCGCGCTCCTGCGCATGATGGGCGACTGGTGGCGGCAGCAGATCGCGGGCCTCTGAACGGCGCCCTATTCCCGAAGCTCCTCCCGCGCCCGCCGGAAGGATGGGGCGACGATCAGGAGCAGCACCGCGAGGGCGGCGAGAAGGAGGCCGGCGCTGATCGGCCGCGTCACGAAGACCGTGGCATCGCCATAGGCCAGCAGCATGGCACGGCGGAAGTTCTCTTCCAGCATCGGGCCGAGGACGAAGCCCAGCAGCAGCGGGGCGGGCTCGCAGCCGAGCTTGCGCAGGACGTAGCCGAAGACCCCGAAGCCGGCCATCAGGATCACTTCGAACGCGCTGTTGTTCACGCTGAAGGCGCCGATGCAGCAGAAGACCAGGATCGCCGGGAAGAGAAAGGCGTAGGGGACGTTGAGGATGCGCACCCACAGCCCGATCAGCGGCAGGTTGAGCACGACCAGGATCAGATTGCCGATCCACATGCTGGCGACCATCCCCCAGAACAGTTCCGGATGGTTCGTCATGACCTGCGGGCCGGGCGTGATGCCGTGGATCGTAAGCGCACCGATCATCAGCGCCATGATGGCGGACGGCGGAATGCCCAGGCTCATCATCGGGATGAAGCAGGATTGCGAGGCGGCATTGTTGGCTGCCTCAGGCCCCGCCACGCCCTCGACGGCGCCGTGGCCGAACTGGCCGGGATCGCGGGAGACCTTCTTCTCGAGCGCGTAGGCGGCGAACGCCGATAGGGTCGAGCCGCCGCCGGGCAGGATGCCGAGCGCGGTGCCGAGCAGCGTGCCGCGGACGGCCGCCGGCGCCGACCGGCGAACATCCTCCCGGGTGGGCCAGAGGCGGGAGAGCGCCGCCGTAACCCGCCCCTTGCCGGCCGTCTCCTCGAGGTTGCCGATGATCTCCGCCAGTCCGAAGAGGCCCATCGCCAGGGTGACGAAGCCGATGCCTTCGAAGAGTTCGGGCAGGCCGAAGGTGAACCGCTGCTCGCCCGAATTGACGTCGATGCCGACCAGCCCGAGCAGCAGCCCGACGAAGATCATCATGATCGCCTTCAGGACCGATCCGTGCGCCAGCACCACGGCGCTGATCAGGCCGAGAACCATCAGCGAGACATACTCCGCCGGCCCGAATTCGAGCGCGATCATCGCGAGCGGCGGCCCCAGGGCGGCGATCGCCACCGTCGCGATGCAGCCGGCGAACAGCGAACTCAGCGCCGCCACCGCGAGTGCCGCGCCCGCTCGGCCCTGGCGTGCCATCTCGTGCCCGTCGAGACAGGTCACGACCGAAGCCGACTCGCCCGGGATGCGGACGAGGATCGCCGTGGTCGAGCCGCCATACTGCGAGCCGTAGTAGATGCCGGCGAGCATGATGAGGGCGGTGACCGGCTCCAGGTAGAAGGTGATCGGCAGGAGAAGCGCAATCGTCGCGGTCGGCCCGAGGCCCGGCAGCACGCCGATCAGCGTACCGAGCAGGCAGCCGAGCAGGCAGAACAGCAGATTGTTGGGCGTGGTTGCGGTTAAGAAGCCGAGCGTCAGGTTGCCGAGAATGTCCATCGGTCCCGGCCGATCAGAACGGGGCAAGCTGGATCGGGAGGCCCACGCCCCAGACGAAGATCACCCCGCACAGTACGGTCAACACGAGCCACAGCAGCAGCAGGGGCAATGGCCGGAGGCCGGCGCCGGCGGTGCTGCCGATGACCACCACCGTCAGGATCGCGATGACGAGCCCCAATCGCTCCAGCGTCAGGGCGAAGGCGATGACGGCAGCCGTCACGCCGAGCACCGGCCGCCAGGAGATGCGCGGCATCGGCTCCCCGTTCGTCAGCACCGATCGACCGATCAGGGCCAGCCCGCCGAGGACGAGCGCCGCGGCGAGAAGGCGGGGAAAGAAGCCGGCCTGCATCTCCGCCAGCGAGCCGGCCGGCCAGTCCCAGCCGATCCATAATGCGGCTGTTCCGAGCCCCGCCAGAAGTATGCCTGTTGCAAGATCGATCGGCGCCGAAACCAGTCTGGCCATGGACGTCGACTCCCGGAATGCGTTGTTGATTGGTGTCCAGGAAACATGCCTGCGAGGATCGGCGCAATAGAATGATCGAATTTTGGGGCGCATTCGGTCTCGGTATGATGGTATACCTTTCGGGTCTGCCCAGAAGCGGTCCACACACGAGCCGGACGTCAGATCCGGAATGGAGGAGACTGTCATGCGTTCCAACACGGCTTGCCGTCTGGCAACGGCCACCTTTTCGTTGATAGCGCTTGCATTCGCGACACCCGGCGGCGCGACGGCGGCCGAATGGCCGTCCAAGCCGATCGAGTTCATCGTGCCATGGTCCCCCGGCGGCGGCACCGACCAGGTCGGCCGCGCGCTCGCCCCGATCCTTTCGGAGATCCTCGGGACACCGATCCCCGTCATCAACAAGCCGGGCGGAGCCGGTGTCGTCGGCCATACCGCGATCCGCCAGGCGGAGCCGGATGGCTACACCTTCGGCTTCATCACGCCGCAGCTCCTGACCGCACCCATCCTCGGCACCAGCAAGCTCAGCTTCACCGAGCTGACGCCGCTGGCGATGGTCAATTCGGATCCCGGCGCGGTCACCGTGGCGGCGAACGCGCCTTGGACGTCGCTGCAGGAGTTCGTGGCCCACGCCAAGGCCAACCCCGGCAAGGTCCGCGTCGGCAACAGCGGCAAGGGCGGCACCTGGCACATGGTCGCGGTCGAGCTCGAGCGGAAGGCCGACCTCAAGCTCGTCCATGTGCCCTACAACGGCGCAGCGCCGGCGACCCGCGACATGCTCGGCGGCCATATCGAGGCAGTGACGGTCAGCGCCGCGGAGGTCCGCGCGCAGGTCGAGGGCGGCCTTGCCCGGATGCTGGCCGTGACGGCGCCCGAGCGGGTCGAGGCCTTTTCCTCGGTTCCGACCGCCAAGTCGCAGGGTCTCGACATCACCCTCGGCACCTGGCGCGGCCTGGCGCTTCCGCCCGGCGTGCCGGCACCCGTCGTCGAGAGAATGCAGGCCGCGGTCGCCAAGGCCGTCGCCGATCCGCGCTTCAAGCAGTTCATGGAGAAGCAGGGCTTCGGCATCCGCTACCTCGACGGACCCGCCTTCATGGCCTTCCTGAAGGCGCAGGACGCCGCCTATCGGGAATTCTTCGGCAGCTGACCGGGCTGCCGGACGACCCAGGACACCGGAACTTCGTGGGAGTGGAAAAGATGGCCCTCGAGCCAGTTCGTTTGGTCACCTATCAGCGCGGCGGCACGACCTCGATCGGCATCGTCGACGACGATGCGGTTTGGGACATTCCCGACTGCCATGCCGCAGCGCTGGCCGACGGCCGCGGCGGCAAGGGGCCGTCTTTCCTGCCGGCAGCGATGCGGTCCTTCATCGCGCTGGGCGATGCCGGGGTGGATGCGGCGATCTCCGCCGCCACCCACGTCAAGGAACAGGGCCGAGCCAGGTGGCTGGGCCGCGTGCTCCGTACCCCGCTTGCGGAGACGCGCCTGCTGCCTCCGGTCCCCGATCCCGAGAAGATCCTGTGCATGGGCCTCATCTTCCCGACCCATGCCGTCGCCACCGGGCAGCAGATGGCGAAGAGCCCGCAGATCTTCATGAAGCCGACGTCGGCGCTGGTCGGCAACATGGAGGACATCGTCATCCCGAAGGTCTGGCCCGAGCGTACGGCCTCCGGCGCGGAACTCTGCGTCGTCATCGGCCGTCCGGCCAAGGGCGTGCGCGAGGAGGACGCGCTGGACTGCGTATATGGCTACACCGCCTTCAACGACGTGACGGCGCGCGGCCTGTCCTTCCCCAAGAACAAGATCTTCGACAGCTTCGCCCCGACCGGTCCGTGGATCGTGCCGCGTGCCTACGCGCCCGACCCGCAGAACGTCACGCTGACGGTGCGGGTCAACGGCAAGGACCACGAGGTCGTCCATACCAGCGACATGGTCTTTTCGGTCGCGGCCCAGATCCGGGATTGTGCCGAGGCGATGACGCTGAAGCCCGGCGACTATATCGCGACCGGCGACGTCGGCAGCGAAGCCTGGCTCCGGCCGGGCGATCTCGTGGAATGCGTGGTCGCAGGCATCGGCACCATCGCCAACCGCTGCGTCGCCGAATCCTGAACGGCAACCGCCGAGCCCCGCCGGACCGCGCGTCCGGCGGGGCATCGGGCGTGAGATCGAATGTTGCAATCCGGGCCGCGACGGCTATCTATCGCCCGGTTCCATGCCCGATACGTCCCAATCCCCCGCCGCGGCGTCGCCGCTCGCCCGGTACCGCGGCCTCGTGCGCCGCGGCGACCTGCGCTCCGATCCCATGCAGGCGCTGGCCGCCGAGAAGCTGGAGAGCCTGTGGCACGCGCTGACGGGCTACCGGCCGCAGACCGGCAGCGGCGGCTGGCGGGCGCGGCTGGGCCTGACCCGACGCCCCGATCCGGCGCCGCAGGGCCTCTACATCTATGGCGAGGTCGGCCGCGGCAAGTCGATGCTGATGGACCTCTTCTTCGACGTGGCGCCGGTCGAGGCGAAGCGGCGGGTCCATTTCCACGCCTTCATGCAGGACGTGCATCGCCGCCTGCACGAGTGGCGCAAGGCGAATGCGGGCGACCCGCTGCAGCCGCTGGCCCAGGAACTGGCGGGCGAGGCCTGGCTCCTCTGCTTCGACGAATTCCAGGTCAGCGACATCGCCGACGCGATGATTCTCGGCCGGCTGTTCCAGGCGCTGTTCGAGGCGGGCGTGGTGGTCGTCGCGACCTCGAACCGGCCGCCACGCGACCTCTACAAGGACGGGCTGCAGCGCGAGCGCTTCCTGCCCTTCATCGCGCTGATCGAGGAAAAGCTCGACGTGCTCGAACTGGCGGGGGCCGTTGACTACCGGCTCGACCGGCTGAAGGACCACCGGCTCTATCATGTGCCGCCGGGGCCCGAGGCCGAGGCGGCCCTGGCCGCGGCCTTCGCGGACCTGACCGCGGGCGCGGCCGGGACGCCGGAGGAGATCGCGGTATTGGGCCGGCGGCTGCGGGTGCCCAGGGCCGCCCGCCGCGTCGCGTGGTTCGGCTTCGAGGAACTCTGCGGCCGGCCGCTCGGCCCCGCCGACTATCTCGCGATCGCCGATCACTTCGACGCGGTGATCCTGTCGGACGTGCCGCGGATGGGGCGGGACCGCCGCGACGTCGCCAAGCGGTTCGTCACGCTGATCGACGCCCTCTACGACCGGCGCGTGCGCTTCCTCTGCTCGGCCGAGGACGAACCCGAGGGGCTCTACCCCGCCGGTGACGGGGCGTTCGAGTTCCAGCGCACGGCGTCGCGCCTGCAGGAGATGCAGTCGGCCGACTATCTCGACGACGACGCGCACCGGTAGCGCGTCATCGGTAGCGTGCATCGCAGTCCGGGGCGGGTTGCCAGGAAGCCCCCGGACTCCCTAGGCTCTGCCCCGGGACGAACGGGCAAGCCGCCGCGCCAGACGGTCGGGGCCCGCAGCCGGAGGGACCGACCATGATGACGCATCGCCTGGGCCGCGCAGTAGCGGCGCTGTTCGCCTTCACGCTTGCCGGCACGGCGGCATCGGCACAGACGCTGCCGGCGCGCGACCTGACCTACATCATCCCCTTCAATCCGGGCGGGGAGTCCGACGTGACGGCCCGGCTGCAGGAGCCGGTCTACCGCCGCCTGACGGGGCACGGCTTCGTCATCCAGTACAAGACGGGCGGCGGCGGCGCCGCCGCCTGGGCGCAGCTGAACGGCCTGCCGACGGACGGCGGGACGATGATGGGCTTCAACACCCCGCACATCTTCCTGCAGCCGATGTCCGGCAAGGCCGGATACCGCACGGCCGACATCAATCCCGTCTACATCTTCCAGCTGACGCCGCATGCCCTGATCGTCGCCGCCGACAGCCCGATCAAGTCGATCGAGGAGTATGTCGCCGCCGCCAAGGCCAAGCCCGGCGCCATCACCGTCGCCGGCACCGGCACCCATTCGGCCAACCACGTCGCCCAGCAGTCGTTCGACCAGGCGGCCGGCATCCGCACCACCTACGTCCCCTTCACCGGAACCGGGGCGACCGTCACCGCGCTGCTCGGCAAGCAGGTCGCCGCGCTGTGGAACTTCACCACCGTCGGGGTGGAGCAGAAGGGCAAGGTGCGGGTTCTGGCCGTGGCGATGGAACAGCGGCATCCGCAGTTCCCGGACGTTCCGACCTTCCGCGAGAAGGGCGTCGACATGGTCGACGGCGCGATGCGCGGCGTCGCGGTGCCGGCGGGAACCCCCGATCCCGTGCGCCGGCAGCTGTCGGAGACCTTCCGGCAGATCAACGCCGATCCCGCCTTCCGCCAGAAGATGATCGACGGCGGCTATGTTCCCCTCGATGTCGGCCAGGACAAGCTGCCGGCCTTCATGGCCGAGCACACCCGGCGCTATGCGGAGATCGGCAAGCTGCTGGGGCTCGTGAAGTAGCGGCGACCGATCCGGCGCGATCCCGGCGATGCTGTCCGACCTGCTGGCGGCCCTGACGCCGCTCAACCTCCTGCTGGCGGTGGGCGGCGTCGTCGCCGGGACGGTGATCGGGGCCCTGCCGGGACTGACGGCGACCATGGCGGTGGCGGTGCTGACGCCGCTCACCTTCAGCATGGAGCCGGCCTCCGCCATGATCGCGCTCGGCGCCATCTATACCGGCGCGATCTATGGCGGCTGCTACTCGGCCATCCTCATCAACACCCCGGGCACGCCGTCGGCCATCGCCACCACCTTCGACGGCTATCCGATGGCGCGCCGCGGCGACGCCGACCTCGCCCTGACGCTGGCCAACCTCGCCTCGGTGGCGGGCGGCCTCGTCGGCGCGCTCGCGCTGTTCGCCCTGGCACCGCCGCTGGCGGAGGTGGCGCTGGCCTTCGGCCCGGTCGAGTATTTCTGGCTCGCCGTCCTCGGGCTCACCCTGATCGCCTCCCTGTCCGAGGGCAGCCTGCTCAAGGGACTGATCGGCGGCTGCGTCGGCCTGTCGATCGCCATGGTCGGGACAGCCGTGGTCGGCGGCGACGTGCGCTTCACCTTCGGGCTGCCGGGCCTGCTGGGCGGGGTCAACGTCGTCGCCGCCCTGATCGGCCTCTTCTGCATCCCGGTCGTGATCGACCTGGTTGCCGAGCCCGGCGGCCACATGGAGATGGCGGAGAGCGGGCGCGGCTACCGCCTCTCCGAGGCCCTCTCGGAGGTGCGGGGCGGCGCCTGGAACCTGCTGCGCAGCTCCTCCATCGGCACCTTCGTCGGCGCCCTGCCGGCGGCGGGCGGGGCGATCGCCGCGCTCATCGCCTATGCCGAGGCGCGCCGGACCTCTCCGCGGCCCGAGACCTTCGGCAAGGGCGCTCCCCAGGGCATCCTCGCCTGCGAGTCGGCGAACAACGCGACGGTGGGCGGCGGCTTCATCCCGACGCTCGTACTCGGCATCCCCGGCACACCCCCCGATGCGATCATCCTCGGCGCCCTGCTGGTGCATGGCGTGCGCACGGGGCCCAACCTGTTCCAGGAGCAGAGCGCGATCGTCTACACCTTCATGGCGGGGCTTCTGGTCTCGACGATCCTGATGCTGCCGCTCGGCCTGCTGCTCGGACGCTACGCCTACCGCTCGATCGCCGCCGTGCCGAAGACCCTGCTCGCGCCGACGATCCTTCTCATGACGATCCTCGGCACCTATGCGATCCAGGGCAGCGGCGACGATGTCGTGGTCATGCTGGTCCTGGGCGTGGCCGGCTGGCTGCTCGGCCGGGCCGGCTTCGCGGCCGCGCCGATCGTGCTCGGGGTCGTGCTCGGCGGCATCTGCGAACAGGGCTTCGTCCAGGGCTGGCTGATCGGCGGCGCGCAGGAGGATCTCGTCGGCATGTTCTTCGGCCGGCCGATCTCGCTGGCGATCCTGGCGGTGATCGCCCTGACGCTGCTCTATCCGCTGCTGGCGACGCGCCTGTGGCGGCCGCGGCTGGCGACGTGAGCGCCACAGGCGAGACCACCGCCGCCCGGCGGGACTGGCCCGGCCTTGCAGGGGCGGGCGCGGCGATCCTGCTCGGCGGATGGATGCTCCACGAGGCGTCGTCGTTCAGCGATTTCGCCGCCGTCTTTCCGCGCACCATCGCCACGGTGATGATCGCCGCCTCGCTGCTGCTCGCCGGGCGCATCGTCCTGGCTCCCGCCGTGCGGCCGCGCGCGCCCGGCGGGTCTGCCGGGCGGCGGCTCGCGCTGGTGGCGGTCGCGGTCGCCTGGGTCGCGGCGATGCCGGTCGCGGGCTTCC
The DNA here is from genome assembly GCA_006738865.1 of Allostella sp. ATCC 35155. Taxonomy (GTDB): domain Bacteria; phylum Pseudomonadota; class Alphaproteobacteria; order ATCC43930; family Allostellaceae; genus Allostella. Next base: position 4,594,405 of record AP019701.1, on the reverse strand, counting down.
TCGCGGCCAGTCTCGCCGGCTTCCTCGCGACCATGCGGGTCGCCCGCTTCACGCCCTGGTCCACGCGCCAGGCGGCGTTCGAGGGGCTCGCCGCGCTGGCGATCGTCGGCGGATTCTACCTCGTCTTCGAGTGGGGGCTGGGGGTGCCGCTGCCGCGCGGCTGGCTCGTCTGAGCGGCGACGGCCGGGCAGCCATGCGCCCGGCCCGGCTTGCAGGTGCGGTCCATTCGCGCTAACAAGCCGCCCGGCCGGGTGCCGCCCCCTGTCGGCGCCCCTGTCTCATCCCGAATCGGCCCGTCCTGCCGGGCCCTCCAGCCGCTGGTGAGGAACCCTCATGGCTCGCGGAAAGATCGCTCGCAACAAGATCGCCCTCGTCGGCGCCGGCAATATCGGCGGCACGCTCGCCCTCCTCGCAGGGCTGAAGGAACTGGGCGACGTCGTCCTCTTCGACGTCGTCGACGGCGTGCCCCAGGGCAAGGCACTCGACATCGCCCAGGCGAGCCCGGTCGAGGGCTTCGACGCCAGCTTCGCGGGCGGAGCCGACTATTCCGTGATCGCCGGGGCGGACGTCGTCATCGTCACCGCCGGCGTCGCGCGCAAGCCCGGCATGAGCCGCGACGACCTCATCGGCATCAACACCAAGGTGATGAACCAGGTCGGCGCCGGCATCAAGGAGCACTGCCCCGACGCCTTCGTCATCTGCATCACCAACCCGCTCGACGCGATGGTCTGGGTGCTGCGCGAGGCCTGCGGCCTGCCGCACAACCGCGTCGTCGGCATGGCGGGCGTGCTCGATTCCGCCCGCTTCCGCTATTTCCTCGCCGAGGAGTTCCAGGTCTCGGTCGAGGACGTGACGGCCTTCGTGCTGGGCGGCCATGGCGACACGATGGTGCCGCTCGTGCGCTACTCGGCCGTCGCCGGCATCCCGGTGCCCGACCTCATCCGCATGGGCTGGTCGACGCAAGAGAATATCGACCAGATCGTCCAGCGCACGCGCGACGGCGGCGCGGAGATCGTCGGCCTGCTCAAGACCGGCTCCGCGTTCTACGCGCCGGCCTCCGCGGCGATCCAGATGGCCGAGAGCTTCCTCAAGGACAAGCGCCGGCTGCTGCCCTGCGCCGCTTGGCTGTCCGGCCAGTACGGGGTGAAGGACCTCTATGTCGGGGTGCCGGTCATCATCGGCGGCGACGGGGTCGAGAAGGTGGTCGAGATCGCCCTGACGGCCGAAGAGAAGGCGATGTTCGACAAGTCCGTCGGCGCCGTCCAGGGCCTGATCGACGTCACGCGCGGCCTGATGCAGGGCTGATCGCCCGCCCGGCCGCGCGTTGCGGTGCAACAAAAACTTGCTAGAGTGGCCGGACGTGATCGCCCCCCGAAACGGCGGGGTGATCGCGTTTTCGGGCGTGCGCCCGGCCCGTCCCCCGCGTCTCGACTGAACGGAACGGTTCCGCGATGAACATCCATGAGTACCAAGCGAAGACGCTCCTGAAGAAATACGGCGTTCCGGTGCCGCAGGGGCAGGTCGCCTATACCGAGGACGAGGCGGCGGCTGCGGCCGAGGCGCTGGGCGGGCCGGTCTGGGTCGTGAAGGCGCAGATCCATGCCGGCGGCCGCGGCAAGGGCGGCGGCGTCAAGGTGGTGAAGTCGCTGGACGACGTCCGGGCCGAGACGCGCCGCATGATCGGCATGAACCTCGTCACCCACCAGACCGGGCCGGAAGGCCGCGAGGTCAAGCGGGTCTATGTCGAGGAAGGCTGCGACATCGCGCGCGAACTCTATCTCGGCCTGCTCATCGACCGCGGCACGCAGCGCGTCACGGTGATGGCCTCGACCGAAGGCGGCATGGAGATCGAGGAGGTCGCCGCCGCCACGCCCGAGAAGATCCTGAAGGTGGCGGTCGATCCGGCGACGGGCTTCCAGCCCTTCCACGCCCGCAAGCTCGCCTTCGGCCTCGGCCTCCAGGGCAAGCAGGTCTCCGCGGCGGTCAAGTTCATGACCGCCCTCTACGACGCCTTCGTCGGCCTCGACGCCAGCATCGTCGAGATCAACCCGCTCGTCGTCACCGGCGCGGGCGAGCTCATCGCCCTCGATGCCAAGATGAACTTCGACGACAACGCGCTCTACCGCCAGAAGGCGGTCGAGGCGCTGCGCGACGAGGACGAGGAGGATCCGTACGAGCTGGAGGCGGGCAAGCACGGCCTCAACTACGTCAAGCTCGACGGCAATATCGGCTGCATGGTCAACGGCGCCGGCCTCGCCATGGCGACGATGGACATCATCAAGCTCTATGGCGGCCAGCCGGCGAACTTCCTCGATGTCGGCGGCGGCGCGACCAAGGAGCGGGTGACGACCGCCTTCAAGCTGATCCTGTCGGACGCCAACGTCGAGGGCATCCTCGTCAACATCTTCGGCGGCATCATGCGCTGCGACGTCATCGCCGAGGGCGTGGTCGCGGCGGCGCGGGAGGTCAGCCTGCATGTTCCGCTGGTCGTGCGGCTGGAAGGCACCAACGTCGACCTCGGCAAGAAGATCCTGAAGCAGTCCGGTCTCGCGATCACCTCGGCGGACAACCTCGCCGATGCCGCGGAAAAGATCGTCAAAGCGGTGAAGGAAGCGGCCTGATGTCCATTCTCGTCAATTCCGCGACCAAGGTCATCTGCCAGGGCTTCACGGGCGCGCAGGGAACCTTCCACTCCGAGCAGGCGATCGCCTACGGCACCAAGATGGTCGGCGGCGTGACGCCCGGAAAGGGCGGCGGCCGCCATCTCGACCTGCCGGTCTTCGACACCGTCGCCGAGGCCGTCGACCGGACCGGCGCGAACGCATCGGTGATCTACGTCCCGCCGCCGTTCGCGGCCGACGCGATCCTGGAGGCGGCCGATGCCGGCCTGCCGCTCGTCATCTGCATCACCGAGGGCATCCCGGTCGTCGACATGGTGCGGGTGAAGCGCGGCCTCAGCGGCTCCGGCACCCGCCTGATCGGGCCCAACTGCCCCGGCGTCATCACGCCCGACGAGTGCAAGATCGGCATCATGCCGGGCCACATCCATCTCCGCGGCAAGGTCGGCATCGTCTCCCGCTCGGGCACCCTGACCTACGAGGCGGTGGCGCAGACGACGGCGGCCGGCCTCGGCCAGTCGACCTGCGTCGGCATCGGCGGCGACCCGGTCAACGGCACCAACTTCGTCGAGGTGCTGGAGATGTTTCTCGCCGACGACGAGACGCAGGCGATCATCATGATCGGCGAGATCGGCGGCTCGGCCGAGGAGGACGGCGCGGCGTTGCTGAAGGCGTCCAAGGTGAAGAAGCCGGTGGTGGGCTTCATCGCGGGCGTCACCGCGCCGCCCGGCCGCCGCATGGGCCATGCCGGTGCCATCATTTCCGGCGGCAAGGGCGGGGCCGGCGACAAGATGGAGGCCATGCGTTCGGCCGGCATCACGGTCGCGGACTCCCCAGCGGCCCTCGGCACCACCATGTTGAAGGTTCTGAAAGGTTGAGCGCCGCCGGCACCCCCCGGCCGGAGCCTGGAGAAACCCGATCGTGAGTGTCCATCAGAGCACCTTCCTCAGCGGCGCCAACGCGCCGTTCATTGCCGAACTCTACGAGCGGTTCCTGGAGGATCCCTCGTCGGTCGAGCCGAGCTGGGCCCAGTTCTTCCGGGGCCTGCAGGATGACGGCGCCGCCGTCGCCCGGGAATTGCGGGGGGCTTCCTGGGCGCCGCGGTCGGGCGGCATCATCGCCCATGTCAACGGCGTCGCCGCCGCTGCCTCGACGGCGGCCGCGGCCGGCCAGATCCGGCCGCCGATCGCCGCCGGCGAGGATGCCGGGCGCAAGGCCATCCAGGCCTCGATCCGCGCGCTGATGCTGATCCGCGCCTATCGCGTGCGCGGGCATCTGGTCGCCGCGCTCGATCCGCTCGGCATCGAGAGCCGGCCGGTCCATGCCGACCTCGATCCGGCCAGCTACGGCTTCGACGAGGACGACCTCGACCTGCCGATCTATATCGACCGGGTGCTCGGCCGGGAGACGGCGACGCTGCGCGAGATCGTCCAGCTGCTGCGGGACACCTACAGCCAGAGCATCGGCGTCGAGTTCATGCACATCTCCGATCCGGAGCAGCGCATCTGGATCCAGGAGCGCATCGAGGGCGAGCGCAACCACACCGACTTCACGGTCGCGGGCAAGCGTGCGATCCTCGAGCGCCTGACGGCGGCCGAAATCTTCGAGCGCTTCTCCGACCGGCGCTACACCGGCACCAAGCGATTCGGCCTCGAAGGCGGCGAGAGCCTGATTCCGGCGCTGGAGCAGATCGTCAAGCGGGGCGGCCAGCTCGGCGTGCGCGAACTGGTCCTCGGCATGCCGCACCGCGGCCGCCTCAATGTGCTCGCCAACTTCATGGGCAAGCCCTTCTCGGCGATCTTCTCCGAGTTCCAGGGCAATTCCGCCAATCCCGACGACGTTCAGGGCTCGGGCGACGTCAAGTACCACATGGGCACCTCGGCCGACCGGGAGTTCGACGGCAACGTCGTCCACCTGTCGCTGTCGGCCAACCCTTCCCATCTCGAAGCGGTCAATCCCGTCACGCTTGGAAAGGTGCGCGCCAAGCAGCGCCAGCGCGGCGACGTCGAGAAGAACCAGGTGGTCGGCCTCCTGATGCATGGCGATGCCGCCTTCGCCGGCCAGGGCGTGGTGACCGAGACGCTGATGCTGTCCGAGCTGCGCGGCTATCGCACGGGCGGCACCATCAACGTCGTCGTCAATAACCAGATCGGCTTCACGACGGCCCCGGCCTACGCCCGCTCCGGGCCCTACTGCACCGATGTCGCGAAGATGGTCGGGGCGCCGATTTTCCACGTCAACGGCGACGACCCGGAGGCGGTGGTCCATGTCGCGCGCGTCGCGACGGAGTTCCGCCAGCGCTTCAAGCGCGATGTCGTCATCGATCTCGTCTGCTATCGCCGCCATGGCCACAACGAGAGCGACGAGCCGGCCTTCACCCAGCCCGCCATGTACCGCCAGATCGGCCGGCTGCCGACCACCCGGCAGATCTACGCCGAGCGGCTCGCCCGCGAGGGCGTGCTGCAGGAGGGCGAGGCCGAGCAGATGGTCGATCGCTTCATGTCGATGCTCGACCGGGAGTTCGATGCGGCCAAGAGCTTCCGGCCGAACAAGGCCGACTGGCTGGAAGGCGCCTGGGCCGGGCTCGGCACGGCCACGCCCGACGATCGGCGCGGCGAGACCGCGGTCGCCGACGATCTGCTGCAGCAGGTCGGGAAGGCGCTGACCACGGTTCCCGAGGGCTTCGACCTCAACCGCAAGATCGCCCGCCAGCTCGACGCCAAGAAGAAGATGTTCGAAACGGGCGAGGGCGTCGACTGGGCCACCGGCGAGGCGCTGGCCTTCGGCACGCTGTGCGCCGAGGGCACGCCCGTGCGCCTGTCGGGCCAGGATGTCGGCCGCGGCACCTTCTCCCAGCGCCACGCCGTGCTGGTCGACCAGACCAACGAGGCGCGCCATGTGCCGATCTCGCACGTCGCGGCGGCCCAGGCCACCTTCGAGGTGTGGGACAGCCCGCTCTCGGAGGAGGCGGTACTCGGCTTCGAGTACGGTTTCACGCTGGCCGACCCGCAGGGGCTGGTGCTCTGGGAGGCGCAGTTCGGCGATTTCGCCAACGGCGCCCAGGTCATCATCGACCAGTTCATCTCGTCGGGCGAAAGCAAGTGGCTGCGCATGTCGGGCCTCGTCATGCTGCTGCCGCACGGCTACGAGGGGCAGGGGCCCGAGCATTCCTCGGCCCGGCTGGAGCGCTATCTGCAGCTCTGCGCCGAGGACAACATGCAGGTCGCCAACCTGACGACGCCGGCGAACTATTTCCACGCGCTGCGCCGCCAGATGCGCCGCAGCTTCCGCAAGCCGCTCGTCATCATGACGCCGAAGTCGCTGCTGCGGCACAAGCGGGCGGTGTCGAAGCTGTCCGAGTTCGGCCCGGGCAGCTCGTTCCATCGCGTGCTGTGGGACGATGCCGATACCGGCGGGGCGAAGAAGCTCGTCGCCGACGGCAAGATCCGCCGCGTCGTGCTGTGCAGCGGCAAGGTCTATTACGACCTGCTCGAGACGCGCGAGGCGGAGGGGATCGACGACGTCTATCTGATGCGGGTCGAGCAGCTCTATCCGTTCCCGCACGAGAAGCTGGCGCTGGAGCTGAAGCGCTTCCCCGAGGCCGAGGTCGTCTGGTGCCAGGAGGAGCCGCGCAACATGGGCGCCTGGCACTTCGTCGACCGGCGGATCGAGGAGGTCCTGGCCGGCCTCGACGGCAAGGCGAAGCGGCCGCGCTATGTCGGGCGGGCGGATTCCGCTTCGACGGCGACGGGCCTGCTGCGGCGGCACACGGCCGAGCAGGCGGAACTCGTCTCCACCGCCCTCACCATCTGATCACCGCACCGTTCGGAACAAAGGACGACCATGGCGACCGAAATCAAAGTCCCCGCGCTCGGCGAGTCGGTGACCGAAGCCACGGTGGCGCGCTGGCTCAAGAAGGCGGGCGACGTCGTGAAGCAGGACGAGCCGTTGGTCGAGCTCGAGACCGACAAGGTGACGCTGGAGGTCAACGCCGCCGCTGCCGGCGTGCTGGTCGAGATCGCGCAGCCGGAAGGCGCCACGGTCGAGGTCGGCGCCCTCCTCGGCACGATCGACGCAGCCGGCGCCGCGGCCCAGCCCGCCACCGCGAAGGCCGAGGCGCCGAAGGCGGCCCCGGCCGCGGCCGCGCCAGAACCGGCCGCCACGGCCGAGGTCGCGGCCTCGCCCGCGGCGCGGAAGATGATCGCCGACCAGGGGCTCGATGCCGGCACCATCGCCGCGACGGGCAAGGGCGGACGGATCACCAAGGAAGACGTCGTCAACCATGTCGAGGCCAAGCCCGCCGCGGCGGCCCCGGCTCCCTCGGCTCCTGCCCCGGCGCCCACTGCCGCCTCCGCGCCGCGTCGGGAGGCTGGCCCGCGGGAAGAGCGGGTGCGCATGTCGCGCCTGCGCAAGCGCATCGCCGAGCGCCTGAAGGACGCGCAGAACACCGCCGCGATCCTGACGACCTTCAACGAGGTCGACATGACGCGGGTGATCGCCGTGCGCGAGCGCCATCGCGACGCCTTCGAGAAGAAGCACGGCGTGAAGCTCGGCTTCATGTCCTTCTTCGTGAAGGCTGCGATCGCCGCGCTGAAGGAGATCCCGGCGGTCAATGCCGAGATCGACGGCGACGAGATCGTCTACAAGAACCACTACGACATCGGCGTCGCGGTCGGCACCGAGCAGGGCCTCGTCGTCCCGGTGGTGCGCGATGCCGACGCCATGTCCTTCGCGGAGATCGAGAAGACGATCGCCGCCCTCGGCAAGAAGGCGCGCGACGGCAAGCTCTCGATGGAGGACCTGACCGGCGGTACCTTCACGATCTCCAACGGCGGCGTCTACGGCTCGCTGATGTCGACGCCGATCATCAACCCGCCGCAGTCGGCGATCCTCGGCATGCACAAGACGATGCAGCGCCCGATGGTGGTCGGCGACCGGATCGAGGCGCGGCCGATGATGTATCTCGCCGTCTCCTACGACCACCGCATCATCGACGGGCGCGAGGCGGTGACCTTCCTCGTCCGCATCAAGGATGCGATCGAGGATCCGGAACGCCTCCTGTTCGATCTCTGAGGAACCAGACATGGCCGAGGACAGCTTCGACCTCGTCGTCATCGGCGGCGGGCCCGGCGGCTATGTCGCCGCCATCCGCGCGGCCCAGCTCGGGCTGCGGGTGGCCTGCGTCGAGAAGGACGCCACCCTGGGCGGCACCTGCCTCAACGTGGGCTGCATCCCGTCGAAGGCGCTGCTCGATTCCTCCGAGAAGTTCGCCGAGGTCGGCCATCTCGCCCGCCAGGGCGTCGTCGTCGAGAAGGTCTCGCTCGACCTGCCGGCGATGATGGCGTGGAAGGACAAGGCGGTCGCCGACAACACCCGCGGCATCGACTTCCTCTTCAAGAAGAACAAGGTCGAGCGCGTTCGCGGCGTCGGCCGCATCGCCGCGCCGGGGCAGGTGGTGGCGACCGGTGCGGACGGGGCCGAGCGCACCCTCTCGACCCGGAACATCCTGATCGCGACGGGCTCGGAGGTGACACCGCTTCCGGGTGTCGCGATCGACGAGCAGCGCATCGTGTCCTCCACGGGCGCGCTCGCCCTTTCGGCCGTGCCCAAGCGCCTCGTCGTGGTCGGCGGCGGCATCATCGGGCTGGAACTGGGCTCGGTCTGGCGCCGGCTCGGCGCCGAGGTCACGGTCATCGAGTTCCTCGACCGCATCACCCCCGGCATCGATCTCGAGATCGCCAAGACGCTGCAGCGCACGCTCGCCAAGCAGGGGCTGAAGTTCCGCCTCGGCACCAAGGTGACGGCGGCGGCAGCGTCGGACGCGGGCGTCTCGCTGACGCTCGAGCCGGCTGCCGGCGGCACGGCCGAGACGCTGGAATGCGACGTCGTGCTGGTCGCGATCGGCCGCCGGCCCTACACGGCCGGTCTCGGCCTGGAGGGGGTCGGCATCACGCTCGACCGCGGCCGGGTGCCGATCGACGAGCATTTCCAGACGCCCGTCCCCGGCATCTACGCCATCGGCGACGTCGTCCGCGGCCCGATGCTGGCCCACAAGGCCGAGGACGAGGGCGTCGTCGCGGCCGAGATCATCGCCGGGCAGTCAGGCCATATCGACTACAACGCCATTCCGGGCGTGGTCTACACATGGCCGGAGGTTGCCACCGTCGGCCGCTCCGAGGAGGAGCTGAAGACGGAGGGCGTCGCCTACAAGGTCGGCAAGTTCCCCTTCACGGCCAACGGCCGCGCCCGCTGCGTCGGCGAGACCGACGGCTTCGTGAAGATCCTGGCCGATGCGCGCACCGAGAAGGTGCTGGGCGTCCACATCATCGGCCCGGATGCCGGCACCCTCATCGCCGAGTGCGTGCTGGCGATCGAGTACGGCGCCTCGGCCGAGGACATCGCCCGCACCTGCCACGCCCATCCGACGCTGAACGAGGCGGTCAAGGAAGCCGCGCTGGCGGTCGACGGACGCGCGCTGCACATCTGATCCCGGGATCGCCGGCCGATGGAGGATGCTGCGGCCGGTGACCTCGCACGCCTCCTCTTCGGGGACGTCTCGCTTCCAGAGTATCTCCTGGTCCTGGCCGTCGCGCTGACGGCCTCGGTCATCGGCGGTCTGGCTGGGTACGGCCCGGGCCTGCTGCTGCCGCTGGTCCTGGTGCCGACGATCGGCGCCGAATCGACCGTCCCGGTGATCGGTGCCTCGGCCTTCTTGACCAATGCCAGCCGGTTCTGGGTCTTCCGGGAGCATCTCGACCGCCGGGCGTTCCTGATCGTCGCGGCGGCGGCCGTCCCCGGCTGCATCCTCGGCGCCTGGGGCTATTCCCTGCTCACCGGACCCGGCGCGGGCGTGCTGATCGGCCTTTTCCTCATCGTCATGGTGCCCGCCCGGCGCTGGGCCCGGCGGGTGCAACTGCGCCTGTCGGAACCCGGCATGGCGGTGGCGGGCGCGGGATACGGCGTGCTCGTCGGCTCGACGGCGGGCTCGGGCATCCTGCTGCTGTCGATCCTCATGGCGGCCGGCCTCGGCGGGCCCGCGGTCCTGGCCACCGACTGCGCGGTGACGCTGGTGACGTCGGTCGTGAAGACCGGCGTCTTCCAGGCGGCCGGCTCGATGTCGCCGGCGAACTGGGCGATGGCCCTCATGATCGGCGCCGTCACGACACCGGGCGCCTTCATCGCCCGCTGGCTGGTGCGTCGCTTCTCGGCGACGCTGCACACCCGGATCCTGGAGGCCGCGATCCTGATCGGCGGCGGCGTCCTCGTCGTGAAGGGCCTCGTGGCCTGACCGACGTCGCCTGCGGACCGCGAGCGTCGGCCCGAGGACGACGAACGGCATCGCCGCGTCCCAGCCGCGCGGGATCGACGGTCTGAGGCAGGAAGGCGAGGACGAAGGCGGGTCCGGTTCCCGGGTCAGGTGCGGGCGCGCGGGTGTGCGCGGTTGTAGGTCTCGATCAGCTGCGCCGTGTCGACCGCGGTATAGCGCTGCGTCGTCGACAGGGAGGCATGGCCGAGCAGCTCCTGGATGGCGCGCAGGTCGCCGCCCGCCGCCAGCAGGTGGGTGGCGAAGCTGTGCCGCAGCGCGTGCGGCGTCGCGGTCTCGGGCAGGCCCAGCCGGCGGCGCAGATCCCGCATCCGGCGCTGTGCCACTGCCGGCTGCAGCGCACCGCCGCGCGCGCCGCGAAAGAGCGGGCCGTCCGGCGTCCCGCCCCAGGGGCTGAGACCGAGATAGTCGGTGACCGCCTCGCGCACGGCCGGCAGGACCGGCACCCGCCGCTCCTTGCGGCCCTTGCCGAGCACGGCCAGCGCCTCGCCGAGCGGGGCGGCCGACCGCGGCAGGCCCAGCGCCTCGCCGATGCGCAGGCCTGCGCCGTAGAGCAACGACAGGAGCGCCAAGTCGCGCGCGGCGATCCAGGGCTCGTCGGCATTCCCCGTTTCCTCGAGCACGGCGGCCGCGGCGCCCGGCGTCAGCGCCTTCGGAATCGCGTGGGGCAGCCTGGGCGAGCGCACGGCGGTCAGCGCCGGGGTGTGGCCATAGCCGCGCCGGTCGAGGAAGCGGACGAAGTTGCGCACCACCGAAAGGGCACGGGCGGTCGAGCTGCGGGCATAGCCGTCGCGCGCCCGGCGCGCGAGCCAGGCCCGGAAGTCGGCCGGGCGGAGGCTCGTCAGATCGCCCAGCGACGGCGGGCCGCCGAGATGCTCGCCGAGAAATCCGAGGAAGCCGGCGAGATCGTCGCGGTAGGCCGCCAGGGTGTGTGGCGAGAGCCGCCGTTCGCCCTCCAGCCAGACGGCCCAGGCGCGCCTCGCCTCGTGCAATTGCCCGTCGGCGGGCGCTTCCGCGTCGGCGGAGACGATCCCGGTCACGCCGGCGGCAGGTCGAGCCAGGAGCGGATGGCGAGCGAGCCGACCTTGCCGAGGAAGCCGAGGAGCTCGGTGCCCTGGCCGGAATGGAAGCGCTGCGGGTCGCGCGACCCCATCGCCAGCAGGCAGGGCGGCGCCATGCCGGATACCGCGAGCCGGATCAGGGCGTCCGAGCGCACGAGGCCGGCCCCGGCGCCGAACAGCAGCGGATCCCCGATGACGTCGTCGCGGAGCAGCACCTCGCGATCGGGGCCGATCAGGTCGGCGACCGACCCGACCGGCAGCCCGCCCAGGCCATGCACGTCGACCCGCGGCAGCCGCCCGTCGGCGGTCTCGACGCAGAGCATGACGACGTCGACGTCGAGCAGCAGCGCGAGGTCGGTGGTGAATGTCTGCACCAGATGCTCGAAGGTGCGGGCCCCGAGCAGGGCCAGGGCCGCGTCGTGGATGCGCGCCTGGCTCTGGATGTTGGCGCGGGTGGCGCGCAGCAGGTCGCGCTGCTCGTCCTTGATCCGCCCGATCTCGTCCTGCAGGCGCTTCAGCATGAACTGCTGCATGTCGACCACGGACTCGCCGCGGCTCGGCGCCGGCGGGGCCAGGACGGTCACGAGTTCGGGATGGCGCACCAGGAAGTCGGGGTGCGCCTTGAGATAGGCCGCCACGCGGCCGGCCGTCAGCGCCGGGGGCGCCGTGGTGGTTTCGCCTGCGGCCTCGCCGCGCCGGTCGACCATTGCGCCGATCCGCCTCCCCTCGGCTAGTCCGCGGCCGCCTTGGGACCGCCCAGGATCGACTGGCCGGTCTTGGACCAGTCGGCGAGGAACGCCGCGAGCCCCTTGTCGGTCAGCGGGTGCTGGAACATCTGGCGCAGCACCGCCGGCGGCAGGGTGGCGACATGGGCGCCCATCTTGGCCGCGGCGACGACGTGGCCCGGATTGCGCACCGAGGCGACCAGCACCTCGGTCGTGAGCGCGGGATACTGGTCGTAGATCGTGCAGATCTCGTCGATCAGCAGCATGCCGTCGGCGCCGATGTCGTCGAGCCGCCCGACGAACGGCGAGACGAAGGTGGCCCCGGCCTTGGCCGCGAGGATCGCCTGGGCGGCCGAGAAGCACAGGGTGACGTTGACCATGGTACCTTCGTCGCTCAGCGCCTTGCAGGTCCGCAATCCGGCCGGGGTCAGCGGCACCTTGACCGTCACGTTGGCGGCGATCTGTGCGAGGCGGCGGCCCTCGGCCAGCATTCCCTCATGGTCGGTCGCCGTCACCTCGGCGCTGACCGGACCGGGCACGACCGCGCAGATTTCCGCCACCGTTTCCAGGAAGTCGCGGCCGGTCTTGGCGACCAGCGACGGGTTCGTGGTCACGCCATCGACCAGCCCGGTTGCCGCCAGTTCGCGGATTTCGGCAATGTCGGCGGTGTCGATGAAGAATTTCAACGGCCTGCGTCCTTCGGTGGCGATGTTCGCGAGGCTGGCGGTTCCCGCCCCTCGAATCCATGGCTAGAATTTATCCGATGCCGCCCGACCGCGCCAGTCAGCCGCGCGGCGACCCCGGGGAGGGGCCGCCGAGGGTGGCGGTTCTGCTGCCCCTGCCGCTGGCGGGCGCCTACGACTATGCCGTGCCGGATGGGCTCGCGGTCGGGCCGGGCGACTATGTCGTGGTGCCGCTGGGCGGTGCCCGCCATGTCGGCGTCGTGTGGGGGGCGGCCGAAGGGGCCGTCGATCCCCGGCGCCTCCGCCCGATCGAGCGGCGCTTCGATGCCCCGCCGATGCCCGAGGCCCATCGCCGCTTCCTCGAGCGGGTCGCGGCCTACACGGTCTCGCCCCTGGGGGCGGTGCTGCGCCTGTCGCTCGGGGCGACTGCCGCGCTCGACCCGGCGCCGCCGGCCCTGCTGCACCGCCGTTCGCCGCTGCCGGTGCCGCCGGACCTCCGGATGACCCCGGCCCGCCTGCGGGTGCTCGAGGTGCTGGAGGGGGCGCCGGCCCGCCCCGTCGTGGAGATCGCGCGCGAGGCGGGGGTCGGCACGGGTGTCGTCCGCGGCCTCCTCGACGCCGGCCTCGTCGAGGCCGTTCCGGTCGCCGGCGACCGGCCGCCGCCGGAGCCGGACGCGTCCTCGCCGGGGCCGGTCCTGTCGGCCGAGCAGGCCGCCGCCGCCGCCGACCTCGCCGCCCAGGTCGCGGACCGGCGCGCCGGCACGGTCCTGCTCGACGGCGTCACCGGGTCGGGCAAGACCGAGGTCTACTTCGAGGCAATCGCCGCCTGCCTGAGGGCCGGGCGCCAGGCCCTGGTGATGGTGCCGGAGATCGCGCTGACCGGGCAGTGGCTGGACCGCTTCCGCCGCCGCTTCGGGGCGCCGCCGGTGGAATGGCATTCGGAGGTCTCTCCGGGCGATCGCCGGCGGGCTTGGCGCTGGGTCGCGACCGGCGCCGCCAAGGTGGTAGTCGGCGCGCGCTCGGCCCTCTTCCTACCCTATGCCGACCTCGGACTGATCATCGTCGACGAGGAGCATGACGGCGCCTTCAAGCAGGAGGACGGCGTCATCTATCACGGGCGCGACATGGCGGTGCTGCGCGGCCATCTCGCGGGGCTGCCCGTCGTGCTCGCCTCGGCGACGCCGTCGCTGGAATCGGTCGTCAACGTCGAGGCCGGGCGCTACCGGATGCTGCACCTGCCGGCCCGTCATGGCGGGGCCAGCCTGCCGGAGATCCGGATGATCGACCTGCGCCGCGACCGGCCGGAGCGGCAGCGCTGGATGGCGCCGACCTTGGTGCGCGCGGTCGGCGAGACCCTGGCCGCGGGCGAGCAGACGCTGCTCTTCCTCAACCGCCGCGGCTATGCGCCGCTGACGCTCTGCCGCGCCTGCGGCCACCGGCTGGAGTGCCCGTCCTGCACCGCCTGGCTGGTCGAGCACCGGCTGGCCGGCCGGCTGCAGTGCCACCATTGCGGCTATTCCACCGGCCTGCCGCGGCAATGCCCGGCCTGCGGCGAGGCGGACACGCTTGCGGCCTGCGGCCCCGGGGTCGAGCGTCTGGCGGAGGAGGTCGCCGCACGCTTCCCGACGGCGCGGGTGGAACTGGTGGCGAGCGACACGCTGTCCGGCCCGCGCGCGATCCAGGCGCTGGTCGACCGGGTCGACCGCCACGAGGTCGACATCCTCATCGGCACCCAGGTGGTCGCCAAGGGCCACCACTTCCCGATGCTGACCCTGGTCGGGGTGGTCGATGCCGATCTCGGGCTGCATGGCGGCGATCTCCGCGCGGGCGAGCGCACCTTCCAGCTTCTGAGCCAGGTGGCCGGCCGCGCCGGCCGTGCCGAGCGGCCGGGCGTCGTCTATGTCCAGACGCTGGATCCGGCCCATCCGGTGATGGCGGCGCTGGCGCGCGGCGACCGGGACGGCTTTCTCGCGGCCGAGGCGGCGGGCCGGCGGCGGGCGCACATGCCGCCCTTCGCGCGGCTGGCCGCCCTGATCCTCTCGAGCCCGTCCGCGCCCGACGTCGAGCGGGCGGCTGCCATGCTGGCGCGTGCCGCCCCCGCCGAGCCGGATGTCCAGATCCTGGGGCCGGCGCCGGCGCCGCTGGCGGTGCTGCGCGGGCGGCACCGGCGCCGGTTCCTCGTCAATGCCCCGCGCCAGGCCCCACTGCAGGCGATCCTGCGCGATTGGCTGGCGCGCGTACGCCTGCCGGGCAGCGTGCGCTGCCAGGTCGACGTGGACCCTTACGGGTTCCTCTAGCGTTGCATTGCCGAGCGGGCGATTGTCCGCGCCATGTCGAGGGACTAACGTCCGGCGGCGGAACGTTGTCCGATGTGCCGTGCGCGGTATCGGGAGGAGGCAATCATGCGAATGATCTTGGCGGCAATGGCGGGGGCGCTGTTGCTGATGGGCTGCGTCGAGGAGCGTGGCGGAGTGGCAACCAGCTATGCGCCGCCGGGCTATGCGCAGCCGGGACAGGTGCAGGTCGTCGATGCGAGCGGGGCGGGCGTCCAACTCGCCCAGGCGCCGCGAGGGCTGGAAATCTACGACGCCGACTACGGGGAGCGCGGGCGCTACTGCAATGCGGAGCGCCGCATCGCCCGCGAATGCACCGGCCGCCGCGGCTGCGAATTCGAGGTCGGCAACCATCTCTGCGGCGATCCGGCGCCGAACACGGTCAAGGAACTGCGGCTGCGGTTCGGCTGCGAGGGACGGCGCGGCTCGGATCAGGACATGGTCCGCGCACGCGAGGGCCAGCGCGTCCGCCTGGCGTGCGAGCGCGGACGTGCCGAGGCCCAGGTCTTCGGCCGGCCGGCCTCCGGTCCTGGCTTCGGCCCGCCCGGCTTCGGCCCGCCGGGCGCCGGCCCGGGTCCGGGCCGTGATCGCGACATCCGCGTCCTGGATGCGCGCTACGGCAGCCGCTCGCGCGCCTGCGACGCCGCCCCGGCCGTCGCCAATCGCTGCAACGGTCGCGACCGCTGCGGCATCCGGGTCGACAACGCGCTCTGCGGCGATCCCGCGTTCGGCGAGCCCAAGGTGCTGGAAGTGACCTACAGCTGCGGTCGCGGCGACCGCCGCAGCGCCGTCGGCCGCGAGGGCCAGCGCCTCGATCTCGGCTGCTGACGCAACCCCGCCCGGCGGGGCGGCGAACGGGCCCGCGGCGCTGCGCCGCGGGCCTTTTCGTTGGGACCAGTCGTTGCAATGCAGCGAACCCCATGCTAGTCAACCGGCCGCGTCCGGGCGGCATCACCTGCCCGACGGGTGTGCATTGCCTGGCCGGGGGCGGCAGGCCGATGCCGGTTCTCCAGGCGCCGAAGGGAAGGGTTGCGTGGCTGCCAAAGCGTCAGAATCCGCCGGGCTGTCCGAGCGCTATGCGAGCGCGCTGTTCGATCTCGCAGACGAGCGCCGGGCGGTCGATGCCGTGGCCGAAGATCTTCGCCGTCTCCGCGAGATGCTGGCGGAGAGTGCGGACCTGCAGCGTCTCGTCCGCAGCCCGGTCCTGAGCCGCGAGCAACAGGGCAGCGCGATTGCTGCCATCACGGAGAAGGCCGGCTTCGACGGCCTGACCCGCAATTTCCTGGGGCTGCTGGCGCGCAACCGGCGCCTCTATGCCCTCAACGGGATCACCAAGGCATTCCTCGCCGAACTGGCGCGCCGCCGCGGCGAGCTGACCGCGCACGTGGCCTCGGCCGTGCCGCTCTCCGAATCCCAGCTCGCCGCCGTGACCGACGCCCTGCGTCGCGCGGTCGGCGGCAAGGTCACGGTCGACCCGACGGTCGATCCTTCGCTTCTGGGCGGACTGGTCGTGCGCGTGGGCTCGCGCATGGTCGATTCTTCACTCCGCACCAAGCTGCAACGTCTCGAGCTCGCGATGAAAGGGGTCGCGTGATGGAAATCCGCGCGGCGGAAATCTCCGCCATTCTGAAGGAACAGATCGCCAACTTCGGCACGGAGGCCGATGTCGCGGAAGTGGGGCAGGTGCTGTCGGTCGGCGACGGCATCGCGCGCGTCCACGGTCTCGACAAGGTGCAGGCGGGTGAGCTGGTGGAGTTCCCCGGTGGGCTCCGCGGCATGGCGCTCAACCTCGAGAGCGACAATGTCGGCGTCGTCATCTTCGGCGACGACCGCAACATCAAGGAAGGCGACGTCGTCAAGCGCACGGGCGCCATCGTCGACGCCCCCATCGGCAAGGGCCTGCTCGGGCGTGTCGTCGACGGCCTCGGCAACCCGATCGACGGCAAGGGCCCCCTCGTCGACGTCACCCGCACCCGCGTCGAGGTCAAGGCGCCCGGCATCATCGCCCGCAAGTCGGTGCATGAGCCGATGCAGACCGGCCTCAAGGCGATCGATTCGCTGGTTCCGATCGGCCGCGGCCAGCGCGAGCTGATCATCGGCGATCGCCAGACCGGCAAGACCGCCGTGATCATCGACACGATCCTCAATCAGAAGAAGATCAACGACGCCGCGACCGACGATTCGCAGAAGCTCTTCTGCATCTATGTCGCGATTGGCCAGAAGCGTTCGACGGTCGCCCAGATCGTCAAGACGCTGCAGGACACGGGCGCGCTCGAATACTCGATCGTCGTCGCCGCGACCGCGTCCGAGCCGGCGCCGCTGCAGTTCCTGGCGCCCTACACGGGCTGCGCCATGGGCGAGTTCTTCCGCGACAACGGCATGCACGCGGTCATCTTCTACGACGACCTGTCGAAGCAGGCCGTGGCCTATCGCCAGATGTCGCTGCTGCTGCGCCGCCCGCCGGGCCGCGAGGCCTATCCGGGCGACGTCTTTTACCTGCATTCCCGCCTGCTCGAGCGCGCGGCGAAGATGTCGGACGAGATGGGCAAGGGTTCGCTGACCGCGCTGCCGGTCATCGAGACGCAGGCCGGCGACGTCTCGGCCTATATCCCGACCAACGTGATCTCGATCACCGACGGCCAGATCTTCCTGGAGCCGAGCCTCTTCTATCGTGGCATCCGTCCGGCCATCAACGTCGGCATCTCGGTCAGCCGCGTCGGCTCGGCGGCCCAGATCAAGGCGATGAAGCAGGTCGCCGGCCGCATCAAGCTCGAACTCGCGCAGTTCCGCGAGATGGAGTCCTTCTCGCAGTTCGCCTCCGACCTCGACGCCTCGACGCAGCGGCTCCTGGCCCGCGGCTCGCGCCTGACGGAACTGCTGAAGCAGGCCCAGTACCAGCCCATGGCGATCGAGGAGCAGGTGGTTTCGATCTTCACCGGCGTCCGCGGTTTCCTCGACCCGCTGCCGCTCGCCGCGGTGGGCCGCTTCGAGGAAGGGCTGCTGGCCGACTTGCGGTCCAAGGCGCCGGACATCCTCGCGACGATCCGCTCCGAGAAGGAACTGTCGAAGGCGACGGAAGACAAGCTGACCGCCTTCATCCAGAACTTCGCCAAGACCTTCGTGGTCTGAGGCCGGCCGGACAACCGCTCACCTGATAGGCGCGCATGCCCAGCCTCAAGGACCTCCGGGTCCGCATCAACAGCGTCAAGTCGACGCGCAAGATCACCTCGGCCATGAAGATGGTCGCGGCCGCGAAGTTGCGCCGCGCCCAGGAGCAGGCCGAGGCGGCGCGGCCCTTTGCCGAGCGGATGGAGCGGATGCTGGCATCCCTGGCGGGAGCCCTGTCCTCGCCCACCGACGCGCCGGCCATGCTGGCCGGCACCGGCAGCGACCGGGTCCAGCTGCTGATCGTCGCGACCGCCGACCGCGGTCTCTGCGGAGCGTTCAACTCCTCGATCGTGCGCGAGGCGCGGCGCCAGATCCGGGCCCTGCTCGCCGACGGCAAGACGGTCAAGATCCTCTGCGTCGGCCGCAAGGGCCGCGATCTGCTGCGGCGCGAGTTCGGATCGATGATCGTCGACACGATCACCGACTTCGCCCGCCCACGCCTCAGCTACGACACCGCGGCCCGGATCGCCGAGCGCGTCTCGGCGATGTTCTTCGCCGGTGAGTTCGATGTCGCCAAGATCGTCTACAACCGCTTCCGGTCGGCGATCACCCAGATCGTGACCGTGCAGCAGCTGATCCCGTTTTCGCCGCCGGCCGCGGCGGCGGGCGGGCAGGCGGCAGGTGGCCAGGCGACGGGCGGCCAAGCTTCGGGCGGTCCGCAGGCGCTCTACGAGTACGAGCCGGACGAGGAGCAGATCCTCGACGGTCTGCTGCCGCGAAACCTCGCGGTGCAGATCTACCGGGCGCTGCTCGAGAACAACGCGAGCGAGCACGGCGCGCGGATGACGGCGATGGACAATGCCACCCGCAACGCGAGCGACATGATCGGCAAGCTGACGCTGGTCTACAACCGCTCGCGGCAGGCCGCCATCACCAAGGAACTGATCGAGATCATCTCCGGCGCTGAGGCTCTCTAGCCCGCCGGTTCGCACGTCACGGGAGCAGATCATGGCCGCAGCTGAGGCTGAGACGCGGAACAACATCGGTACCATCACCCAGGTGATCGGCGCCGTCGTCGACGTGAAGTTCGACGGCGAGCTGCCGGCGATCCTGAGCGCGCTCCATGTCGAGCACCAGGGCAAGCGCCTGGTGCTCGAGGTGGCGCAGCATCTGGGCGAAAGCACGGTCCGGACGATCGCCATGGATACGACGGACGGCCTCGTCCGCGGCCAGCAGGCGGTCAGCACCGGCGCGCCGATCACGGTGCCGGTCGGCCCGGAGACGCTGGGCCGCATCATCAACGTCGTCGGCGAGCCGATCGACGAGCGGGGGCCCGTCAACGCGGCGATGTCCTCGCCGATCCATCGCGACGCGCCGCCCTTCATCGAGCAGTCGACCGAGGCGCAGATTCTGGTCACGGGCATCAAGGTCGTCGACCTGCTGGCGCCCTACGCCAAGGGCGGCAAGATCGGCCTGTTCGGCGGTGCCGGCGTCGGCAAGACGGTGCTGATCATGGAGCTGATCAACAACGTCGCCAAGGCGCATGGCGGCTACTCGGTCTTCGCCGGCGTCGGCGAGCGCACCCGCGAAGGCAACGACCTCTATCACGAGATGATGGAATCGGGCGTCATCAAGACCGACGGCCCGGGCTCCAAGGCGGCGCTGGTCTATGGCCAGATGAACGAGCCGCCCGGCGCCCGCGCCCGCGTCGGCCTGACCGGCCTGACGCTGGCCGAGTATTTCCGCGACGTCGAAGGCCAGGACGTGCTGTTCTTCGTCGACAACATCTTCCGCTTCACCCAGGCGGGCTCGGAAGTGTCGGCGCTGCTCGGCCGCATTCCCTCGGCGGTCGGCTATCAGCCGACCCTGTCGACGGACATGGGCGCCCTGCAGGAGCGCATCACCTCGACCAAGAAGGGTTCGATCACGTCCGTGCAGGCGATCTACGTGCCTGCCGACGACCTGACCGACCCGGCGCCCGCGACCTCGTTCGCCCATCTCGACGCCACCACCGTGCTGTCGCGCCAGATCGCCGAGCTCGGCATCTATCCGGCGGTCGACCCGCTCGACTCGACCTCGCGCATGCTCGACCCGCGCATCGTCGGCGAGGAGCACTACCAGGTCGCGCGCGACGTGCAGCGAGTGCTGCAGACCTACAAGGCGCTGCAGGACATCATCGCGATCCTGGGCATGGACGAACTGTCCGAAGAGGATCGCCTGACCGTCTCGCGCGCGCGCAAGATCCAGCGCTTCATGTCGCAGCCCTTCTTCGTCGCCGAGGTCTTCACCGGCTCGCCCGGCAAGCTCGTCGGCCTCGAGGACACCATCAAGGGCTTCAAGGGCATCGTCGCCGGCGACTACGACGACCTGCCGGAGGCGGCCTTCTACATGGTCGGCTCGATCGACGAGGCGGTCGAGAAGGCCCGCCGCATGGCGGCCGAGGCGGCCTGAGCCGATGGCCGAGACGATCGACTTCGAACTCGTCTCGCCGGAGCGGCTGCTGTTCGCCAAGCCGGTCGAGATGGTGGTGGTGCCGGGGACCGAGGGCGACCTCGGCATCCTGCCCCGGCACGCGCCGCTGATCGCGACCGTGCGGCCGGGGGTCATCGCGATCTTCGCCGGCGGCAAGGTGACCGAGCGCATCTTCGTGGCCGGCGGCTTCGCCGAGGTCACCGGCGAGCGCTGCACGGTGCTGGCGGAGCGCGCGATGCCGCTGGCCGACATCGACCGCGCGGCGGTCGAGCGCCAGTTGAAGGAAGATCGGGAGGCTGCGGACACCGCAGCGGTCGAAGTCGGCGAGGCGATGCTGGCCGCGCTCGACAATCCGTCCTATCACTGACACTTCATCGACGGGCGTGGCCGCTGCCGGACTGCGCCCGTCGAATCCCGGTTCCCTGCCCGGGTATTGAAGCGGCACCGCCGGTCGCGCATATTTCAGCGGCGGCCGAGCCGGAATGCTGGAGCGCCAGGGAGCAGCGATGAAGCATTGGACCCTCGACGACCTTCCCTGGGATCGGTTCGATCCTGCGCGGGTCGACCCCGAGCTGGTGAAGGTTGCCAAGGCCGCCGCCATGGTGGAGCACAATGGCAGCGACTACACGGCCTATCTCTGCAACGTCTTCCACGACGACCCGGAATTCCAGGCGGTCGCCCGAATCTGGGGCGAGGAGGAGGTCCAGCATGGCCGGGCGCTCGGCCGCTGGGCGATGACCGCGGATCCGGGCTGGGATTTCGAGGCCGCCTTCAAGCGGTTCACCGACGGCTACCGGTTGCCGGTCGAATCGACGGAATCGGTCCGCGGCACCCGGTCGGGCGAGCTGGTCGCCCGCTGCATCGTCGAGACCGGGACGAGTTCCTTCTACAGCGCGCTGGGCGAGGCCTGCCAGGAGCCGGTGCTGAAGGACATCTGCCGGCGCATCGCCGCCGACGAGTTCCGCCACTACCGTCTCTTCTATACGCATATGAAGCGCTACCTGGAGCGCGAGAAGGTCTCGACCTTCCGGCGCTTTGCCGTCGCCTTCCTGCGCGTGCGCGAGACCGAGGGCGACGACGAGCTGGCCTATGCCTACTGGGCGGCCAACGACGGCGTAGGCCCCTATGACCGCAAGCGCTGCATCGACGCCTACACCGCGCGCGCCTATCGCTCCTACCGCCCGCCGCACGTCGAGCGTGCCACGGCGATGATCTTCAAGGCGATCGGCCTCAAGCCGAACGGCTGGCTCAACCGCGCCGCCACCCGCGGGGTCTGGATGATGCTGCAGCAGCGCGTGAAGCGTCTCGACAAGCTCGCAGCTTAGATTCTCCGCGTTGGACGGTCGGATGTGGAAGGGGGCTTCCCGCGACTGAGGGTAATCTCCCTAGCAAACTGATCGATCAGCCCGTAGTAGGCGGCTTCGATGTCTTTTGAGGAGGCTGCATTAGTGTCGTCTAATGCATTCAGCCAAGCTGGATCCCAATTCTGCTGATTGCTCCAGAATCGCTTAAAGCGATCATGCTCGATCCGAATTTTAGGATTCTCGCCAAACCCTTGAAATGTCGAAAAGCAAGTCTCCATGAACAGGTTATATTTCTCCAACAACTCGATCGAAAAGAAAGGTCGGTCCACATAAATTCTTCTGTCTATCGCACGCTTTCGCGATATCATCTCTGACGGTGTAAGATCCTTCCAGTGACCGCGGAATCGAAGAAAGCAGTAAATATCGTTCAGCTGCATTCCAACTGAATCATAGATCGCGATGCGCCTTTTTGTTATTTCCTGATTCGAGACTCGGGTTCTTTCTATATTTATGCTCGCGCGTGCCACGAAATATGTGGCCACGCCTGCTGCAATGGGCGTCGCTGCCGAGATGCCGGTCTTCAGTAGCTCTAGCCAAAGTGGTGCAGTCATGTTTACCCCACGGACTGTAGGGTAAATCCTACAAGCATACGTTTATACGTTGAAGCGGAAGTTCATGATGTCGCCGTCCTGGACGACGTATTCGCGGCCTTCCAGGCGCATCTTTCCCGCCTCTTTGGCCGCCGCTTCGCCGCCGAGCGCGATGAAGTCGGCGCAGGCGATCGTCTCGGCGGCGATGAAGCCGCGCTCGAAATCGGTGTGGATGCTGCCGGCCGCCTGCGGTGCCTTGGTGCCGGCGGTGATGGTCCAGGCGTGGGCCTCCTTCGGGCCGATCGTGAAGAAGGTGACGAGCCCGAGCAGGTCGTAGCCGGCGCGGATGATCCGCGCGAGGCCGGTCTCTTCCAGGCCGAGCGAATCGAGGAAGTCGCGCTTGTCCTCCGTGCTTTCGAGCTGCGCGACCTCGGCCTCGATCGCGGCCGAGATCACGACCATGCGCGCGCCCTCGGCCGCGGCCTTGGCGTGGACCTTCTCCGAATGGGCGTTGCCGGTCGCCGCGGCGGATTCCTCGACGTTGCAGACATAGAGGATCGGCTTGGCGGACAGCAGCTGGTGCGGGCGCAGGCGCTCGGCCGTCCCCGGCCCGAGGTCGACGGAGCGCGCCGGCCGGCCCTCGCGGAGGGCCTCGACGACCGGCTCCAGGACGGCCAGCGCCTCCTTCGATTCCTTGTCGCCGCCCTTGGCCTTCTTCTGGAGGTTCGCGATGCGGCGCTCGACCGAATCGAGGTCCGCCAGCAGCAGCTCGGTTTCGACCGTCTCCGCATCGGCGACCGGGTCGATCCGGTTCTCGACATGGGTGATGTTGGAATCCTCGAAGCAGCGCAGGACATGGACGATCGCGTCCACCTCCCGGATATGCCCGAGGAACTGGTTGCCGAGGCCCTCGCCACGGCTGGCGCCACGCACCAGGCCGGCGATGTCGACGAACTCCAGCTGCGTCGGGACGTACTTCACCGACTTCGCGATCTCCGCGCAGCGATCCAGCCTGGGATCGGGCACCGCGACCCGGCCGACGTTCGGCTCGATGGTGCAGAAGGGATAGTTGGCCGCCTCGGCCGCCGCGGTCGCGGTCAGCGCGTTGAAGAGGGTCGACTTGCCGACGTTCGGCAGGCCGACGATGCCGCACTTGAAGCCCAATTCACTTCTCCGCCGCCGGGGCTGCCCGCGCCGGTTTGGGCGGCGGCGGGTTGAGCGTCAGCGTGACCTTGTTCATGAAACCGTTCGCGTCGCCGGCCACCAGCAGGGGGGTGGCCTCGGCGACGGCGTCGACCAGCTTTTCGACCCAGGGCTGGTCCGCCTGGGGAAAGTCCTGCAGGACGTAATTGTGGACGAGATGCTTTACGCCCGGATGTCCGATGCCGAGACGGACGCGGTGATAATCGGGTCCGATATGGGCGTCGATGCTCTTCAGGCCGTTGTGGCCGGCAGCGCCGCCCCCGGTCTTGACCCGCAGCTTGCCGGGCGCCAGCTCCAGCTCGTCGTGGAGGACGATCACGTCCGCCGGCGTCAGCTTGTAGAAGCGCATGGCGGCGGCGATCGCCTGGCCCGACTCGTTCATGTAGGTGAGCGGGGCGACCGCCAGGATCTTCTCGTCCCCGATCACGCCGTCGGCGATGCGCGCGTGGAACTTCTCGCGCCACGGCCCGAAGCGCCAGCGCCGGGCGATGGCGTCGAGCGCCATGAAGCCGATGTTGTGGCGGTTGCCCGCGTAGCGGGAACCGGGATTGCCGAGCCCGGCGACGATGCGCATGGTCCGATCCCGGTTCTCCGCCCGCGGGACAGCCCGCGGCGCTTACTTCTTGCCCTTGGCCGGTGCCTTGGCGGCGGCGGCCGGGGCGGCTGCGGCGGCGGCCGGAGCGGCCTCGGCCTCGACCGGGGCGACCGTCGGCGCGGCGATCGAGCCGAGCGTGAAGTCACGGTCGCCGATCACCGGCTTGGCGCCGGCCGGCAGCGTGACGTGGCTGATATGGATCGAGTCGTGGATCTCCAGACCGGACAGGTCGGCCGTGATCTGGTCGGGGATGTTGTCGACCCCGCAATAGAGTTCGACCGCGTGACGGACGACGTTCAGCACGCCGCCCTTCTTCAGCCCGGGCGAACTCTCCTGACCGACGAAGTTCACCGGCACCTCGACGCGGATGCGCGTATGGGCGCCGACGCGCAGGAAGTCGATGTGCAGCGGCCGGTCGGTGACCGGGTGCAGCTGCACGTCGCGCGGGAGCACGCGCTCTTTCTGGCCGGCGACGTCCAGCTCGTAGATGCGGGCGAAGAAGCCCGCCCGGTTCATCTCGCGCTCGACCAGCCGCGGGTCGATGGTGATGATCGCGGGTTCCTTGCCGTCACCATAGACGACGCCGGGGACGCTGCCCTCGCGACGGGTGGCGCGGGCGGCCCCCTTTCCGGCCCGCTCCCGACGCTGGACGGCGATCGTGTTGATCTCCTGCATGGATTGCTCCTCTCCTGGGATGAAGGCGCCGGCCTCCAGGGGTGCCCTTGGCGCCTATCCGAACCTGCCGGACCGGGACCCTTCCCTAGTCGAACAGGCTCGAAACCGAACGCTCCTCGCTGATGCGCCGCACGGCCTCGGCCATGAGGGGCGCAATCGAGAGCTGGCGGATGTTGTGGGCGACGCGCACGGCCTCGGTCGCCTGGATGCTGTCCGTCATGACCAGCTCCTGCAGCGGCGAGGCGGTGACGCGGGCGACGGCGCCGCCCGACAGCACGCCGTGGGTGACGTAGGCGGAGACGGCCTGCGCACCGGCGGCCATCAGCGCCTCGGCGGCGTTGCACAGGGTGCCGGCCGAATCGACGATGTCGTCCACCAGGATGCAGCGCTGTCCGGTGACGTCGCCGATGATGTTCATGACCTCCGAGACACCGGCGCGCTCGCGCCGCTTGTCGACGATGGCGAGGTCGGCGCCGAGGCGGCTGGCGATCAGGCGCGCACGGACCACGCCGCCGACGTCCGGCGAGACGATGACGAGGTTGTCCCCGCCATACTGCCGCTTGATGTCGTCGACGAAGACGGGCGCGGCGAACAGGTTGTCCGTCGGGATGTCGAAGAAGCCCTGGATCTGGCCGGCATGGAGGTCGACGGTCAGCACGCGGTCGGCGCCCGCGACGGTGATCAGGTTGGCGACCAGCTTGGCCGAGATCGGCGTGCGCGGCCCGGACTTCCGATCCTGCCGCGCATAGCCGTAGTAGGGAATGACCGCCGTGGCGCGCCGGACCGAGCCGCGCTTCAGCGCGTCCAGGGTCACCAGCAGTTCCATCAGGTTGTCGTTCGTCGGATAGGAGGTCGACTGGATGATGAAGACATCCTCGCCGCGCACGTTCTCCTGGATCTCGACGAACACCTCCATGTCCGAGAAGCGGCGGACGCTCGCCTTCGTCAGCGGGATGTTCAGGTAGGCGGCGATAGCCTCGGCGAGCGGCCGGTTGCTGTTGCCGGTAAGGATCTTCATCGGGCCCGTCGGGATCGCCGCAAAAAAAACGGACCCGGCGCGCATGGGGCAAGCCCCAGGAAACGACGCCGGGTGGAAGCGGGCGCGGAACATATCAGCGTGCCGGCCGCATGTAAACGCCGCTGCGACGCGTCTTTCCTGCCGTCAGCGGCGCCGCGGCGGGTCCGGCGGAATGCGGCGGACGAGATCGGCGATGCCCTCGGCGGCGGCGAGCGCGACATAGCCCGCGACCTCGCCCCAGGCGCCCTCGAGGCTGCCGGCGGGAATCTCATTCGCCTGGGTGACGACGCCGACCTCCTCGCCGTCGGGGCGCGTCACGCGCCAGCGAATTTCGACCTTCTGCAGACCGGGTCCCGAGCGGGCCAGCGCGACGGTGCCCTCGACCGCGGCCGTCGCCGCGTCCCGCTCGCGCGTCGTGAGCAGTTCCTGGCCCTGCAGCGCCGTCGCCAGCGCCCGCGGCAGGGTGCGCCCGCCATCGCCGGGGGCGCCGCGCACGCCGGCGAGGAAGACCGCGGGCTTGCGCTCCTCCGGCGGTGGGGAGGGCATCTGCGCGTCGTAGAGCGCGGCCGCCCCCGCCACGGCGCGCTGGGCGAGCGCCTTGGCCCCGGCCCATTCCCAGTCGCGGCGCGTCATCACGTCGCGCTCCTTGCGGCGGTCGAGGGTCCGCCCGCGCCCGTCGACCAGCTCCCAATCCCAGTCGACCTCGACACCGTCGCCGCCGATGTCGCGGGTCGTGACGCGGCCGAGCAGGAACAGGCTGTCGCGGATGCCCTTGCCGGCCACGGCGGGAACTTCGCGCTGCTGCAGCGCCTCGGCGAGGGCGGCCGGGAAGGCCGCGGCCCGCGCGCCGCTCAGCCCTTCGACCTCCAGGACGCTGAGGCCGCCACGGCCGGGCAGGTTGAGGAGGTCCGGTCCCGGCGGCGCGACGTCGGCCAGCGGCCGTGGCACGGGCTGACAGGCGGCGAGCGCGATCAGCGCGGCGAGCAGCGCCGCCGTTCCCGGCCGTTCACAGGACGACACAGCTCACCGCTAGCAGCATCAGGCACGCGGCCATCAGGATGAAGACGTAGGGCATCGGCTGGCCCCCCGCCGGCTCATTCCACCAGCGCGATCGCGGAAAGCGCCCGGCCATAGTCCGGCTCGCCGCGCAGGGTCGCACGGCGATAGCTGAAGAAGCGCTCGGGGTCCGGCACCGTGTCGGCGGCGCAGCGGTCGATCCGGTCGATCCCGGCCGATTCCAGGCGCATGGCGACGAAGCCCGGCAGATCGAACTGATGCTTGGCGGGGCGCAGGCCGGGGGCGAAGAAACGGTCGAAGCCGGGCGCGGCGGCGACGAAGCGGTCGCGGAACTCCGTGCCGACCTCATAGGAACTCTGACCGATGCAGGGGCCGATGGCGGCGGTGATCCGGTCGCGCGCGGCGCCGCGCGCCTCCATCGCGTCGATGGTGGCTTCGAGCACGCCGTCGAGCGCGCCGCGCCAGCCGGCATGGGCGGCGCCCACGACTCCGGCCTCGCCGTCGGCGAACAGCACCGGCGTGCAGTCGGCGGTCAGCACCCCGGCCGCGATGCCGGGGCGGGACGTGACGACGGCGTCGGCCCGGGGCGCCCCGCCGCGGGGCCAGGGCTCCGTCGCCTCCACGACCGTCGGGCTGTGCACCTGATGGACGGTCGCCAGCGCGCCCGCCGGCAGCCCCAGCCAGTCCATGGCGCGTGCCCGGTTCTGGGTCACGCGCTCGCCGTCGTCGCCCGAGCCGAAGCCGCAGTTCAGGCCCGCATAGATGCCCTGGCTGACGCCGCCCTCGCGCGTGAAGAAGGCGTGGCGGATGCCGGGCAGGGCGGCGAGCGAAGGGGCGATGATCACGGGGCGGCTCCTGGTTCGGTGCTGGCGAAGCCCGGCGGCGGCGGCGCGCCCGGCGGGGTGATCGCGAGGACCTTGAACAAGGTGCCCATCGCGCCTGCTCCGATCAAGCGGTGCAGGGCGGCCGCCAGGACGGCACGGGCATCGGGGCGTGCCGCCGCCAGCCGGTCGGCACGCTCGACGATCCCCAGCCCGCGCAGGAAGAGACCCTGCGTCACCGGGCCCCAGGCCGCCGCGCCCGCCTGCCGCGCGGCCCGGGCGATGTCGGCGAAGGCGACATGCGCGCTGAGGTCGACGCTGCCCGGCGTCTCCAGCACCGGCACCCGCGCATGCTCCGCCACCGCCTGCAGCGTGTCGCCCTGGCCCTCGGCATAGCCATAGTCGACGAAGAGCCCACCGCCGCCTTCGGCCGCGATCCGTCGCGCGGTTTCGGCCGCCACCGCCTCGCCGAGCGGCCGGCGCTCGACGACGGTGCCGGGCGGGTGGTCGCAAGCGGGCACCAGTTCGGCCGGTGCGGGCAGGGTGTCGGTGAAGGCGAGGGCGCCGTCCGGGCCGAGCGCGACGCCGCGCTCGCGCCAGCCCGCTTGTGTGCGGACCATCTGGTGGACTGGCAGCGCGTCGAGGAACTCGTTGGCGAGAAGCCAGACGGGCCCCCGCGGCACGTCCTCCAGCCGGTCGTGCCAGGAGGGGGCGAACGGGGCAAGCAGCGCGCCCTGACACCGGCGCAGTCCCGGGCTCGATTCGACGAGATGCAGGCGCATCGCCGCATGAAAGCCCGGCACATGCGCCGTCGCGCGCAGGGCGTCCGCCATCAGCGTGCCGCGCCCGGGGCCGAGTTCGACCAGCCGGAACGGGGCGGGGCGTCCGGCCGTCAGCCAGTCTGCGGCACACCACAGGCCCAGCATCTCGCCGAACATCTGGCTGATCTCGGGCGCCGTCGTGAAGTCGCCGCCGCGACCCAGCGGGTCGTCCCGCCGATAGTAGCCCCCTTCCGGATCCTGCAGCGCCGCCGCCATGAACTCCGCGACGGTGATGGCGCCGCCCGTCCGGATGCGGCCGGCGATGCGCTCGGCGAGAGTCACGCCGCCCGGCGGCCGCGCAGGATCAGCCAGCCGCCGATCAGCACCATCGGCAGGGAGAGCAGCTGGCCCATGGTGACGCCGAGGAGGAGGAAGCCCAGATGCGCGTCCGGCTGGCGAAACAGCTCGCCGACGATGCGCGCGATGCCGTAGGAGACGAGGAAGGCGCCGGCCATCGTGCCCGGCCGCTCGCGCACGCGGAAGCGCCACTCGAGGACCGCCAGCACCGCGAAGACGCAGATGCCCTCGAAGAACGCCTGGTAGAGCTGGCTCGGATGGCGCGGCTCGGGGCCGCCATGGGGGAAGACCATGGCCCAGGGCACGTCGCTCGCGCGGCCGTAGAGCTCGCCGTTGATGAAGTTGGCGATGCGCCCGAAGAAGAGCCCGATCGGCGTGGCTGCGGCGACGATGTCGGCCAGCCGCCAGAAGGCGAAGCCGCGCTGGCGCGCGAAGAGCGCCATCGCCAGGA
The DNA here is from genome assembly GCA_006738865.1 of Allostella sp. ATCC 35155. Taxonomy (GTDB): domain Bacteria; phylum Pseudomonadota; class Alphaproteobacteria; order ATCC43930; family Allostellaceae; genus Allostella. Next base: position 4,565,289 of record AP019701.1, on the reverse strand, counting down.
TGACGCCGACCAGTCCGCCATGGAACGACATGCCGCCGTGCCAGATCTGGAGGGCCTCCAGCGGATGATAGATGTAGTAGCCCGGCTTGTAGACGAGGACGTAGCCGAGGCGCCCGCCCAGCACGATGGCGAGCGTCGCCCAGACGATGAAATCGTCCATGTCCTTGGTCGTGACGGCCGGGCCCGACGGCGGCGCCGGTCCCCGCCGCACCAGCGTCAGGGTGTAGCGCCAGCCGATGATGATGCCGGCGATGTAGGCCAGCGCGTACCAGCGGACCGCGAAGGGCCCGACCTGGACCAGGACCGGGTCGATCGCCGGAAAGGGGATCGCGAACATCATCGGCGCCTCGTCAGCGATAGGGGTCGTCGGTCAGCAGGAAGTCCTGGACGTAGCGGCGCACACCTTCCTCGAGCGGGATGAACTGCCCCGCATAGCCGGCGGCGCGCAGGCGGTCGATGCGCGCCTCGGTGAAGTACTGGTAGCGGTCGCGCAGGTCCTCGGGCGTATCGATGTACCGGATCTTCGGCTCGCGGCCCGCCGCGTGGAAAACCGCGGTGACGAGATCGGCAAAGCTGCGCGCCCGTCCGGTGCCGACGTTGAAGAGGCCCGACACCTCCGGCCGGTCCATCAGCCACAGCATCACCGCGACGCAGTCGTCGACATGGATGAAGTCGCGCGACTGGCCGCCGTCGGCATAGTCCGGTCTGTGCGAGCGGAACAGCACCGCCGGCTCGTCCGCCAGCACCTGCGGCAGGACATGGGTGATGACACTCGCCATCCGTCCCTTGTGGCCCTCGTTGGGCCCGTAGACGTTGAAGAACTTGAGGCCGGCCCATTGCGGCGGCGCCGGCCGCCCGTCGGCGACGAGGCGCGCGACGCGCCGGTCGAAGAGATGCTTGCTCCAGCCATAGGCGTTGAGCGGGCGCAGCCGGGCCAGCGCCTCCAGGCTGCCGTCATCGTCGAAGTCGCGGGCATCGTCGCCGTAGGTGGCGCCGGAGGAGGCATAGACGAACCGGGTGCCGGTCGCCGCGCACCAGTCCCACAGCTTGAGCGACAGGGCAAAGTTGCTGGCGATGATCAGGTCGGCGTTGCGTTCCGTCGTGGCCGAGACGGCGCCGAGATGGAACACCATGTCGATCGTCCCGGCATGGCGCGCCAGCCAGGCCTCGATCTCCTCCGGCGGCACGATCGCCGCCAGCTCGCGCTTGGCGAGGTTGCGCCACTTCTCGTCGCTGCCCAGCCGATCGACGACGGCGATTTCGGTCGCGCCCCGGGCCTCCAGCGCGGCCACGAGGTTGGAGCCGATGAAGCCGGCGCCGCCGGTGACGAGAATCATGGTCTGGCTGGTCCTGGCTCTGCTGCGCCGCGGTTATAGGTGCCGGCCGCCGGCTGCGGCAAGCACGGGGGCTGGAGCGATCCCCGCTGGGGTGTACCCTTCGCGGGCACTCCGGCCTATACCTTGCCGGTTCGCAAGCCCTCCACCGGAGATTCCGAGGCATGTCGCTCGACCCCAGCATCGTCCGGACGCTCGCCGGCGTCTCGACCGCCACCCTCACCACCTATCTCCTGAAGAAGGGGCTGCGCAACGTCTGGATGCGCGGCACCCGGCCGCTGCGCGAGGGCCAGCCCCGGCTCGTCGGGCGCGCCTTCACGCTGCGCTTCGTGCCGGCGCGCGAGGATCTGGCGACGCCGGAATCCTGGTCCAACCCGCGCTCGACCCGTGCTGCGATCGAGGCGATGCCGGAGGGGTGCATCACGGTCGTCGATGCCATGGGCATCACCGATGCCGGCATCTTCGGCGACATCCTGTGCGCGCGCATGCAGAAGCGCGGCGTGGCGGCGCTGGTGACGGACGGCGTCGTCCGCGACGTCGCGGGCGTGCTGGGGACCGGCCTGCCGGTCTGGTGCCAGGGGGCGGCCGCGCCGCCGTCGGTCGCGGGCCTCACCTTCGTCAACTGGCAGGAGCCGATCGGCTGCGGCGGCGTCGCGGTCTTCCCGGACGACGTCGTCGTGGTCGACCAGGACGGCGCGGTGCTGATCCCGGCCGCCTTCCTCGACGAGGTGCTGAAGGGCGCGGTCGAGCAGGAGGCGCTGGAATCCTGGATCATGGGCGAGGTCGAGAAGGGCGCCGCCCTGCCCGGCCTCTATCCGCCCAACGCCGAGAACAAGGCCCGCTACGACGCCTGGCGGGCGAAGAACTAGCGGCCGGCGCCTCCGCCAGCCCTGGCCGAAGTGCGCTCAGGCGACGGAGCGCACTTCGAGCCGGATATGCTCGGGCGAAAGCGCCCGGAGAAGGTCCGCCGCCGGGAAGATCGCGCCCGGCGGATGGGCTCCGGGGCGACGCACGCGACCCTGGACGAGCCGCTCGGCCGCCTCGCAGACGAAGGGGGCGGTGAAGGCGTAGATGTCGCGCCCGCCAGCCGTCGCTGCGCGCACTGCCGTCGCGCGTCTGGCGACCACCTCGACCACGAAACGCTGCGCCGAGCGACCGGACTCGTCCGACGGCATCGGTGCCGGTGTCCGGGGATCGCGGATGTCGGCGACCGCGACGGCGCTGAGATAGGTATGGATCTCCGGCGCTGCGATGTGACGCGCGATCAGGATGGTCTCGGGGAACGGCAGGGCCACGACCGTGTGGCGGCCGAGCGGTTCGCCGAACTCCCATTGCTTCTCGGTCGGCGGCACCGGCAGCGGCACGAGTTCCCCCCGCGAGCGGACGAGCCGGGGCGCGCTGTTCCGGGCGCCGGTCAGCCGGGTTCCACGGGTGGGATGCCAGCCGTCGAGGCCGATGGCGATCTCGACCGAATCGGCGCTGTCCCAGTCCCCCATCGCGGCCGTTGCCAGAAGATCGGCGAAGCCGCCATAGAAGCCCATTGCGGGAAGCACGCTCACTCCGGCCGATCGGGCGGGCTCGTCGAAGCGGTCCAGCGTCTCGGCCGCGCTCGCCTGCTCGGCGATGACGTCGAGGTAGTGAACTCCGGCGCGGATCGCGGCTGCGGCGACTGCCGACGCCGTATCGAGGAACGGCCCGGCGCAGTTGATCACCGCCTGCGCGCGGGACAGCGCGCGATCCAGGCCCGCGCCGTCTTCCAGTCGCACCGCGTGCGTGTCCAATCCAGTACCGGCGAAGGCGGCGGCGAGGCCATCGGCGTCCCGGGCGATCGCCACGGGCGCGATCCCCCTGCGCAGCAGCTCCGCCACGACGAACCGACCGGTGTGGCCGGTGGCACCCACGACGGCCACGATGTGCTGCGATTCCTGATCCCGCGTCATGGTGCGCTCCGAGAAACAGACAGGTCTGTACGCATATTGCGAACAGGTCTGTAGCGCGTCAAGCGGAGGCATGCTAGTGCCGTCGCGTGCGAAGGTTGGCGTACGGTTGCCCCCCGTGAATCCCGATGATGCAGGCCATGCCGAGGTGCGGGCGCGCATCCTCGATACGGCGTGCCGGCTCTTCTATGCCCGCGGCGTGCGCGCGGTCGGCGTCGACCTCATCGTCGCAGAAGCGGGGGTGGCCAAGACCAGCCTCTACCGCCACTTCGGCACGAAGGACGATCTCGTCGCGGCATTCCTGAAGCGCGAGGACGAGGATTTCTGGTCGCATTGGGACGGGGTCCGCGATGCCCACCCCGGGGACGCGCTCGGGGAACTGAAGGCGCAGCTCGATTGGATCGGCGAGCGGGTCGCGCGCGCCGACTATCGCGGCTGTCCCCAGATCAACGTCGCGGCCGAGTTCCCGGAACGCGAGCATCCCGCCCGCAAGGTGGCGGCGGCGCACAAGCGCGCGCTGCGCGATCGGCTGGCGGAGATCGCGCAGGGTCTGGGGGTCGCCCGTCCGGACGAACTCGCGGGCCAGCTCTCCCTGCTGATCAATGGCGGCTTCGTCAGCGCCGACGCCCTGAAGCCGGGAGAGGCGACCGCGATGCTGCAGGCCGCCGCCCGGTCGCTGATCGAGGCGGGCCGGCGATAGGCCCGCGCCCTCAGCCCGGACGATCTTCGGCCGCGCGGTCACCCACCGGAAGGTCCGCCCCCGATGCGGGCGGCATGGCGCGCCAGACCTTGAAGTCCTTGAAGCCGTGCCCCGTCACCATGCAGACGATGGTGGCGTCGCGGCCGATCCGCCCGTCCGCCAGCAGCATCTCGAGGGCCGCGACCGCGCTGGCGCCGGTCGGCTCGGCAAGCAACCCCTCCCGCCGTGCCAGCAGCGCCATCGCCGCGCGGATCGCCGCGTCGGCGACGGCGACCGCCAGCCCCTCCGTCGCGATCACGAGGTCGAGCGTGTGGGTGCCGTCCCGTTCGTAGCCGACGAGCGGGTCCGAGATGCCGGAGGCGAAGGTGGTCGGCGTGCCCCAGGCCTCGACCTCGCGCCGGCCGCTCTCGAAGGCGCGCACGATGGGTGCGCAGCCCTCCGCTTGGACGGCGACCAGACGCGCCGAGCGGCCGCCCGAGCGCTCGCGCAGCCCCTGGACGACGCCCTTGACCAGCGGCCCGGCGCCGGTCGGCACCAGCACCCAGTCGGGCAGCCGCCCGCCGAGCTGGTCGAAGATCTCGTGTCCGGCCGTCTTCAGCGCGTCGACGCCGTAGGGGTTGAGGTAGGTGGTGGTGACGTTGGCCAGCGCGTGCCGCTCGGCCAGCTCCAGCCCGACGCGATAGGCGTTGCTGTAGTGCCCGTCGACGCGCACGAGGCGGGCGCCGTAGGCGGCGATCTGGGTCAGCTTCTCGTCGGGCGTGTGCGTCGGCACCACGATGATTGCGGGCAGGCCGGCGCGGGCGGCATAGGCGGCGGCCGATGCGCCGGCATTGCCGCTGGAGGCGCAGACGATCCCGGCCATGCCGAGTTCGCGCGCGCGGGCGACGGCGGCGGCGACCGCGCGGTCCTTGAACGAGCCGCTGGGATTGACCGTCTCGTCTTTGATCCAGACCTGGCCCGTCGCGCCCACCGCTTCCGCCAGCCGCGGCGCCCGGTGCAGCGGCGTGCCGCCTTCGCCCAGCGTCGCCACCGCGGCCGGGTCCGACACGCAGAGCGCGGCGTCGGCCGACCACATCCCGGCGCCCGGCAGCGGCCGCGGCAGGCGGGCCGGTTCGGCCACTTCCAGGATGCCGCCGCAGCGTTCGCAGGAATAGCGCATCTCCGCCGGGTGGCGGGCGGCGCAGTCGACGCAGACCAGATGCATGGAGACGGGGCCTATTCGGTGGTGCCGGGCTCGGTGCGTCCAGGGCCCTCGCGGTTGCCGGCATACTGCCGGACCCCCGGAAGCGGCGGCAACCAGCTCTCGCGCCGGCCGACGAAGCCCTCGTAGGTCGGGCGGAAGCGGTCCGGCTCGTCGAAGGCACCGAGCGGCAGCTCGGCCTCGTCGCCGCCGGCATCCAGGGCGAAGACCTGGCCGCCGCAGGCCGGGCAGAAATGCTGGCGGCCCCGCTCCGAGGATCGCCAGATGGCGGTCGTGCCGGTCATCCGCACCGCCGCGCGCGGATAGATGGCGAACGCGTTAAAGACGCTGCCGCCGAGCTTGCGGCAGGTCATGCAATGGCAGAGCCCGACGCGCCACGGTGTCCCCTCGGCGACGAACCGCACCGCGCCGCAGGCGCATCCTCCTTCGAGCTTCATCGGCTGGTCCTCCTTCGCCCTCGTCAACGCCGGGGGCGGCCGCAGGGATGCCTGCCTCGGCTCAGGCTTCTTCGACCGTGACGGCCGCGTCGAGCTCGGCCGCCAGCGCCGCCTCCAGTTCCGCCCGGTCGGCGAAGAGCCGGCTGCGATCGACCAGCCATGTCCCGTCATTGCCGTTCTCGTCGGTGAGGCGCAGCACGGTGAAGCCGTCATCGCCGTCATGGTCCAGTTCCGCCAGGAATTGCCGCATCGCTCCTCGCAAGTTTCGTCAACGGTCCCAACCGCCCGGCCAGGATGACGGTGTCCGATCGATCGACGATCGCCCGGTCCATTCTCCGGCGACGGCGCCGCCGCGCTTCTTGCGGAAGGCTCCGGGCGCCATTCCGTGGGCGCGGCGAAAGGCGCGGGCAAAGGAGCTGACATCCCCATAGCCGAGCGCCTCCGCGATCTGCTTCAGCGGCATGTTGCCCGCTTCCAGCACCTCGCGTGCCCGCGCGAACCGTACGGCCCGGCAGTACTCGATCGGCGTCATCCCGGTCGCGCCGACGAAACGGCGAAGGAACGTGCGCCGTTCAAGCCCGGCGGCGGCGGCCATCGCGGCCAGCGTCAGGCCCTGGCCGTCCGTGCGATGGACCAGGGACTGGGCGTTCCGCACCGCCCCGTCGCCGTGCCCCTGGCGGTGGAGGAACTCCAGTGTTCCCTCCGGTGGGCCGGCCTCGTGTCTGCTCAGCGCGAAGCGCGCGGTCTCGGTCCGGATGGCGGTGCCCAGGAGGCGCTCGATCAGCAGAAGCGCGACGTCGACCCACGCCATGAAGCCGCCGGCGGTCAGGATGTCCGGATGCTCGACCATCGCCCGTTCGGCATCGACGGCGATGCGCGGAAAGGCATCCCGCAACGCCTGCGCGCAGGAGCGGTGCGTCGAGACCGTGCGCCCGTCGAGCAGGCCGGTCGGGGCGAGGAGGAAGACGCCGGAGCAAACCGTCACCAGCGCGACGCCCTCGGCATGGCGTTGCAGCAGCCACAGGGCCAGGGCCGCGCATGTGTCCGGATCGGGCAGATCCGCCAGGGTCGGCGGCAGGATCAGGACGCGCGGGGGTGCGGTCGCCGTAGGGTCGCTGCGAAAGATGCACGCGATACCGCCCTCGCCGGGCCCCCAGTGGCTGATGCGAAGCGTTGCAGGACGGTCCGATCGGCCGTCGGCGGAGAAGCGACTGGCGATGCCGAAGAGATCGGTCAGGCCGTGGATCGCGGCCAACTGTGCTCCGGGATAGACGACGATCCCGATTTCGGTCCGCCCGGCGCCAACGGTCACGTTTGTCGCTCCCGGCCCATGCTTTGACACTGCCCGTCATACCGGAACTCGGTCGGCGCAGCCACAATTGGCGCTTCGCCGCACCGTCGCAGCGGCGCACCGATCGAACAGAGGGAGCGGGACGGTGATCGAGGAGGATTTCAGCAGCCGCGGCGTCCGGATTCACCTGCGCTCCTGGATGCCGCAGAGCGACGCCCGTGCCGTCGTCGTCATCTGCCACGGGGTGAACTCGCATGGCGGCCAGCACGCCTGGACGGCCGGCCAGTTCGCCGACCGCGGATTCGCGGTCTTCGCCCTCGACCTGCGCGGCCGCGGCAAGTCCGAGGGCGAGCGGTTCTTCGTCGAGGACGTCGCCGACTACGTCGCGGACGTGGCGGGCGCGATCGGCATCGCCAAGTCGCGTCATCCGGGCCTGCCGGTCTATCTGCTCGGCCACAGCGCCGGTGGGGTCGTCTCCTGCACCTATGCGCTCGACCATCAGGACGAGATCGCGGGCCTCATCTGCGAGAGCTTCGCCTATCAGGTGCCGGCGCCCGGCTTCGTGCTGTCGGCGATCAAGGGGCTCAGCCACATCGCGCCGCGGCTCGGCGTCCTCACCCTGCACATGAAGGATTTCACCCGCGACCCCGTCGCCCTGGCGGCCCTGGAAGCCGACCCGCTGACCAAGGGCGAGGTGCAGCCGGCCGCCACCGTGGCCGCGCTGGTGCGCGCCGACGAACGCCTGCACGACTCCTTCGCCAGCATCACCCTGCCCGTGCTGATCCTGCACGGCACGGCCGACAAGGCCACGGTCTGCCGCGGCAGCGAGTATTTCCACGCCCATGCCGGCTCGGCCGACAAGACGCTGAAGCTCTACCAGGACCATGTTCACGACCTGCTCGCCGATATCGGCAAGGAGGGCGTCCTCGCCGACATCGTCGGCTGGATCGAGGCGCGGCTGAAATAGGCATGGGATGCGCGCTATCCCTTGGCGATGAGATAGCCGCCGGTGCCGATCATCATCGCGCCGGCGGCGACGCGCACCGGACGCTTCAGCGGAAAGCCGCGTGACGCCGCGGCGATCGAGCGGGCGGCCAGCGCATAGGCCAGCTTCACGCCGCCCACCGACACCAGGGTGATCGCCGCGATCAGGGCGACATCGAGGAGGGTGATCGCGGACACCTCGACGAAGAGCGGGAACAGGGACGCGTAGAACAGGATCGCCTTCACGTCGCCGAGCGTCAGCGCGACCCCCGCGAGGAAGCTGACGCCGGTGCCGCCCGCCCGCTGCACGTCGCCCATCATGCCGGTGCCGCCCGCGCCGCGGATCAGGCCGAGCCCGATCCAGATGAGGTAGGCGGCGGCGAGATAGCGCAGGACGGCGAACAGCGTCCCCAGCATTTCGGCGATCGCCACGAGCCCGGCCACCGCCAGCGCCACGAACAGGAGATCGCCGGCGACGATGCCCAGCGCCGCGGCGATGCCGTGGCGCAGCCCGAGCTGGGCCGACCGGACGACCACCAGCGCGACGCTGGAGCTCGGGACTGCGGCCAGCGTGACCATGACGAGGAACAGCGACAGCGAGCTGGCGAGGGTCATCCTTCTGGGCTTCCAATTCGGTGGACAGTCGGTGTTGGTTCGGACCAAGCATCGCAGATTGCCGGGCGGCGGACACCCGTCGGACGATCCGGCCGCGACCGGTTCCCGGCGCCTCCGATCGGAAAGACGATTGCCCGATGGAAGAGACCACGCGATCCCGCATCGTCGCCGCCGCGGAGGCGCTGTTCTACGCGCACGGGCTGCGCAGCGTCGGCGTCGATGCCATCGCCGAGCATGCCGGCGTCACCAAGCGCACCCTCTACTACCACTTCAAGAGCAAGGACGACCTCATCGCCGCCTGCCTGGCCGCGCGGGACGGGCCCACGCTGGAGCGCTATCGCGGCTGGCTCGGCGACAGCGGGCCGCTGCCCGACCGGATGCGGGCGATGTTCGCGGCCCTGGCGGCCCATGCCGATCGCCCGAAATGGCGCGGCTGCGGGTTTACGCGGGCGGCGGTCGAACTGGCGGGCCAGCCGGGTCATCCGGCCGTCGCCATGGCCGCCGCCCACAAGCGGCGCTTCGAGGCGTGGCTGGCGGAGGTGCTGCTGGGGGAAGGCATCGCCGATGCGGGGCTGATGGCGCGCCAGCTCATCATCCTGCTGGACGGTGCCATCGCCCAGATGCTGATCCACCGCGACGTCGCCTATGCCGCCGCCGCGGGCCGGGCGGCGGCCGCGATCGTCGCCGCCGGGGCGGCCGGCGGCACTGCGCCAAGCATGTATACCGACTAGTGAGTATCCTCTCCCCCGGCGGCGCCTACCCTGGCGGGCGATGCAGACCAGCCCGCCCCTCGCGGCCCGCCCGGCCGGACCATGGACGCCCGCCCTCGTCGTGACGCTCGTCGCGGCCGGCACCATCCTCTCCACCTCCATGGGGGTGCGGCAGAGCCTCGGCCTCTTCCTGGAGCCGATGGCGCGCGGTGCCGGCGTCTCCGCCGCGACGTTCGGTTTCGCCATGGCGATCCAGAACCTCGCCTGGGGCGTCGGCCAGCCCTTCATGGGTGCCCTCTGCGACCGCTTCGGCGGGCGCATCGTCGTGGTCGCGGCGGCCGTACTCTACTGCGCCGGCCTGGCACTCACGGCCGGCGGCAGCCATCCGGGGCTGTATGTCGGCGGCGGGCTGCTGGTCGGCATCGCCGTCGCGGGCACCTCCCACGGCGTGCTGGTCGGCATCGTCTCGCGCCTTGCCGCGCCGGCGGTGCGGGCGACGGCGGTTTCCATCCTCGCCGCGGTCGGGTCGCTCGGCACCTTCCTCGTCGCGCCGGCCGCGCAGGCCCTGATCGACGGCTGGTCGTGGCAGGCCGCCCTGGTCGGGCTGGCGCTGCTGGCGGCAGCGATGGCGGCGGTCGCGGCCCTGTTCCCCCGGGCGGGTGCGCGCGGCCCTTCGCCGGCCGACGGGCCGCCGGTCGGCGCCCGCCGCGCCATCGCCGACGCCCTGGCGAACCGGACCTTCGTGATCACGACGCTCGCCTTCTTCGCCTGCGGCTTCCAGCTGATCTTCATCGCCACGCACCTGCCGAACTTCATCGGGCTCTGCGGCCTGCCGCCGTCGGTGGGCGCGCAGGCGATCGCGCTCATCGGCATCTGCAACGCCGTCGGCACGCTGGGCGCCGGCTGGCTCTGCCAGCGCTGGGGCAACCGCAACGTGCTGGCGCTGATCTATCTGTTGCGGACCACGGCCATCGGCGTCTTCTTCGCCCTCCCGGCCACGATCGAGAGCACGCTGATCTTCGCCGCCGCCATGGGCCTGCTCTGGCTCAGCGTCGTTCCCCCGGTCAGCGGCCTCATCAACGGCCTGTTCGGGCTGGCCAATTTCGGCACCCTGTTCGGCGTCATGTTCCTCAGCCACCAGGTCGGCGCCTTCCTCGGCGCATGGCTCGGCGGCCTCAGCTACCAGTGGAGCGGCAGCTATGCGACCGGCTGGATCAGCCTGATCGTCGTGGGCACGCTGGCCGCGCTTCTGCAGCTGACGGCGGACAGCGACCGGGACGGCCGGCTGCCGGCAGGCTAGGCCGGGGAATCCGGGGCGGCGCTCCCGTGCGTTGACGGCGGCCCATGCCGGCGGCCAAGCTCGCGCCGATCGCTTCCCAGGGGAATCCCGCCTCCGATGAGCCTCCAGTCCGTCCGCGCCTTCCTGGCGGCCCGGGCGCCCGACATCGTCGTCCTCAAGACCGCGGAGAGCAGTGCCACCGTGGCGCTGGCCGCGGCGGCCCACGGGGTCGAGCCGGCGCAGATCGCCAAGACCCTGTCGCTGCGGCTCGGCGACCGCGTCGTCCTGCTCGTCGCGCGCGGCGACGCGCGGCTCGACAACCGCAAGACCAAGGCCGCCTTCGGCACCAAGCCGCGGATGCTGGATGCCGGGGAGGTCGAGCGGCTGACCGGCCATCCGGTCGGCGGGGTCTGCCCGTTCGGGCTCGCCCATCCGCTGCCGGTCTATTGCGACGTCTCGCTCCGCGCCTTCGCGGAGGTGGTGCCGGCCGCCGGCTCGCCGAACAGCGCGCTCCGCATCGCGCCGCAGCGCCTGGCCGACCTCGCCGGCGCCGAGTGGGTCGATGTCTGCCAGGAACCGAGGGATGCCGGTTGACGGCACTGTGGCGAACGGACACGAAGGCGCCTGCGGCCTCGTCCCACGACATGACGGACTATGCCGAGGTCAGCGCGGCGCTGCCCTTATATCGCGGCGTGACGGTGGCCGAGGTGCACGAACTGCTGCCCCGGCACGGCTTCACCGACGTCCGCCACTGGGAGGATCGGTTCGCCGAGCATCCCTACGCCCACCAGGCCGCCGGCGCCTGCCCCTTCTTCGTGGTCACGGCCCGCCGCCCGGACGCCTGATCCCGCCGGCCGCTGCTCGGAAGCCGTGGCCGCGGGAAATCGTGCCTGCCCGATACGATCGGCGTCTGCCGGGCCATCCCGGTGGCGGCGCTGCGGCCGGGGCCGGACCGGCTCCGGGATGCGCCCGCGTGGTCCGCTTCGCCTCGGCCGGTCCGGGTACATCGAAATACTCGCCGTGCAGCACAAATCGCCACCGATGTGCGATTGACGCGAGGCGCGGCGAACGCGAATAGTTCCCAAGTCCGATGCATGATGCATCTGCAGTCGGCGCGGGGGGCGGCGGCAATGGCGATCTTCAATCTTGGGTCCGGCAACGATACGTTCGGCTGGGACAGCAGCCCCGGCGCCGACACGATCAATGGCGAGGGCGGAGCCGACACGATCCAGGGCGGCAACGCGTCCGACCTGATCTACGGCGGGTCGGAGGATGACAGCCTCTTCGGCGACGCCTCCAACGACAGCCTCGGCTTCGCCGGCGACGATACGATCCATGGCGACCAGGGCGCCGACCGTCTGTTCGGCGGCGCGGGCCAGGACAGTCTCCTGGGCGGTCAGGGTGCCGACACGCTGGACGGCGGCAACGGCAACGATTTCCTGTTCGACGTCAGCGCGAACAACCAGGGCGGGAACGACTTCCACATCGGTGCCGGTGGCGACGACACCGCCGTCGGCGGCGGCGACGACGACCTGATCCTCGGCGACGGCAGCGTGCCGTCCGGCCTCGACGGCAACGATTCGCTGCTGGGCGAGCGCGGCGACGACATCCTCATGGGCGGCGGCGGGAACGACTTCGCCGATGGTGGCCGGGGCAAGGATTCGGTCATCGGCGACCATGCCCATACCGTGGTCGGCGCCAACTATATCGCCATGGCCAGCTATGGCAGCGGCAACGACACGCTGACCGGCCATGACGGCTTCGACATCGTCGTCGGCGGCAACGGCGCCGATTCGCTGGCCGGCGACGAATGGGGGGTCGACACGGTCGGCGACGGCGACCTCATCGTCGGCGACGGGGCGCTGCTGGCGGTCGAGCTGCCGGGTTCGGACTACGATGCCGAGGTCGTCTTCGCGGCCTATGGCGGCCAGTATTTCGATCAGCACGACTTCATCACCGGCGGCTTCGGCGACGACACGATCTTCGGCGACGGCGCCGTCGTCAGCCTGCTCGTCGACACCGCGGGCGGCGAGACGATCGTCGGCACGAGCTTCGGCGGCGGCAACGACACGCTGTTGGGCGGCCAGGGGACCGACGTCATCGCCGCCGGCGGCGGCAACGACCTGCTCTATGGCGGGGACGACGGCGACCTCCTCGACGGCGAACTCGGCACGGACACGATCTTCGGCGCCGAGGGCGCCGACACCGCCGACGGCGGCGCCGGCGCCGACCTCGTCTATGGCGGCAACGGCAACGACCTCCTCTACGGCGGCGCCGACGACGACCTCGTCTACGGCGAGACGGGCGACGACACGCTCCTCGGCGGCCAGAGCGCCGACACGCTGTTCGGCGACGACGCGGCGGACCTCGTCTATGGCGATGCCGACGACGACGTCCTGTTCGGCGGCAACGGCAGCGACGCCCTGGACGGCGGCGACGGCGACGACAGCATCGTCGGCGGCGGGCAGGCCGACCTGATCGCCGTGGGCGCCGGCAGCGACACCGTCTTCGGCTCGCTCGACGGGCTGTCCGACGACACGGTGCTGGATTTCGACACGATAGCCGGCGGCGACGTCGACCGCATCGTGCTCGACACGGTGATTGGCAGCGACAGCCGCGACACCTTCATCGGCGGCGGCGATATCGACCTCGACAATGACAGCGTCGCCGACATCACCCTGCCCGGCACCGACGGGCTGGCCTGGCAGCGGACGGTGGTCGGCGGCACCACCCATTTCACGCTCGCCCAGGCGCTGTTCACCGAGGATGCCGACACGGTCGATCTCGGCGCGACGGACGTGGCGGCCGCGTTCGCCCTCTTCGGCAACGTCAGCGACGCGCTCGACGGCGACGACCGGGTGACACTGTCGTCGGCCAGCGCGCTCGACGACAGTTTCACCGGCGGCAACGGCGACGACCGGATCGACGGCAGCAAGGACAGCGAGCGCATCGCCGGCGGCGACGGCAGCGACACGATCGATGGCGGCGAGGGGGGCGACACGCTCGACCCGGGGGCCGGCGCGGATCTGGTGCGCACCGGCGCCGGTGCCGACATCGTCTACGGCGCCTCGGTCGACGACCTCGACGCCGACACGGTGGAGGATTTCACCGCCGGGGCGGGCGCCGGGTCCGACGCGATCGTGGTCGGCGGCCAGCACGGCGATATCGCCGGCCAGAGCCTCGGGCCCGATGGGCTGCTCGACTTCGGCGACGGCAATGGCATGGTCCTGCGCGCCGACGGCAAGGCGGTCGCGGGCGTGGTCGCCGCCACCTACGACGCGGGCGACGACCAGACGACCATCCGCATCCTGACCTCCGGCAAGTCGGCCACCAACGGCGACGATATCCTCGTCGGCACGGGCCAGGGCAACTCGATCGACGGCAAGAACGGCGACGACATCCTCTTCGGCATGGCCGGCAGGGACACGCTGAAGGGCGGCAACGGCAACGACCAGCTGGACGGGGGGGCCGACCCGGACGCGCTGTGGGGCGGCAATGGCAACGACACCGGCTCCGGCGGCGGCGGCAACGACACGCTCTACGGCGAATCCGGCGCGGACGTGCTCGACGGAGGGGACGGGAACGACCGGCTCGAGGGCGCTGCCGGCGGCGACCTGCTGCAGGGGGGCAACGGCGCCGACAGCCTGCGCGGCGGCGACGGCGAGGACACGCTGATCGGCGGCGACGGCGCCGATCGCCTCTATGGCGAGGCCATGGACGACTGGATCGTCCTCGACGCGGACGGCGCCAGGGACAGCGTCTTCGGCTCGGTCGCCCAGCTCTCGGGCGACGTCGTGTCGGGCTTCGAAACGGGCAAGGCCGGCGACGTCATCGTGCTGACCGGCCTCCACGCGAAATACGGCAAGTTCCTGGACAGCGTGACCCTGGCCGACGGCGTCCTGTCGCTGGGCAAGGTCGGCGGCGGTGACCTCACCTTCGAAGATCTCGACGGCAGCCACCACACCGACACCATGCTCGGCGGCGACGGCGCGATCCTCATCTACATCATGTAGGGCCGGGGCGCGGCGCCCCCGGGCACCGAAGTTCACCCTGCCGCCATCCGGCCAGCTCGGCCCTGCGGAACCGCAGCCGGATCTACGCACGGGTCGGCGGCAGGTTTGGACGACGGTCGTCGTCCATACGCAATCCGGGCTGACGCCCGTCGGCAGGATTTGCGGACGATGCCTTATGCCAAGGCCGGCGTGAGGTGACGCACGAGTGGCATTCCGTTGGGCTCGGAGTTCTGATTCAAGGATGGCGAACGGACTGGAATTCGCCGCGGCACCTGCGATCGGGTTGCGCAGGGACTATGTCGGAGCGGCGCTCCGGGGTTTGGCAAAGCGCTCGAAGGATGCCGGCCAGGCCCGTCGGCTACTGGCTCTGTCTGCGATCTACGACGGCGGTAGTCGGGGTGATGCGGCAAGGCTGGGCGGTGTCGGCCCGCAGACGGTGCGGCACTGGGTGCTAGCGTTCAACGCCGACGGCCTGATCGACCGCAAGGCCGGCGGCCCCTCGTCGAAGCTGTCGGCCGAGCAATGGGCGGGGGTGGCCCGGCTGGTAGAGGTCGGCCCGATCCCGGCCGTGCACGGCGTCGTCCGCTGGCGCTTGATCGACCCGGCGCAGTGGATCCACGAGACCTTCGGGGTCAGCCTATCGCAGCAGACGATGAGCGAGCGGCTGCGGGCGATGGGCTATTTATCTGACGCCGCCAGCAGATTGTCGCGCAATGTGATCAGGTCGCGCTGCAGGCGCACGAAAGTCTCAGGATCGAGTCCTGTTGCTTCGATCACGGACTCGCGCCCACAGAACGCTTGCTCAAAGATGGCTTTGCCCTCTGAGGTAAGGCTGACGCGCACCTGGCGCTCATCGGCGGGGTCGCGGCGGCGGGTGACATAGCCCGCAGCTTCAAGGCGCTTGAGCAAGGGCGTGAGGGTGCTCGATTCCAGGAAGAGCTTGTCGCCGAGTGCGCCAACCGTCTGCTCGCCCGCCTCATTGAGCGCGATCAGGGTGGCGTATTGCGGGTAGGTGATCCCAAGCTCATCGAAGAGCCTTTTATAGGCGCGTCCGAAGGCGAGGTTGGTTGAGTAAACCGCGAAGCAGAGAAAGTCGGCCAGCGAGCCCGCGAGTTCCTGCTTCGGCACTTTTGTCGTCTTTTTCATAGAATTACGATCAGTTGCCTATCGTGTTCACACACGGAGATAGATCGCGAACAAACTAATCGCAACCGGTGAGCTGCCCCCCGTTCCTCATCCAGTCGGAAGTAGAGTCCGGCGGTGATCTGAACTGTTGTCGTCGATGGTAGCAAGAGGCCGGGGCGCGGAGCCCTGGCGTAGCGCAGCGCCTGGCCGGCAGCGCCGCTGGACAGCGGTGTCGGCATATGCCTCGGGGGTGAGCCACCCGAGGCTGGAATGGGGGCGCCGCTCGTTGTAATCGCGGCGCCAGTCTTCGAGCGTCGCCCGGGCATGCGAGAGGGATGCGAGCAAGGTCTCGTTCAGCAGTTCGTCCCGCAAGCGGGCCGTTCCTGGACCGGGGCCTTCAGCCGCTCGCGCAACGCCCCATCGTCCGGCCGCGTCGCGGCGTATCGCACGCTGCTTCGGTCGACACCGAGCACCCGGCATGCCCGCAGCTCGCTCATGGCATAGGCCGCCCGCAGATGCGCGGCGGCCATACGCCGTGCGGCGGACGTCACCGCCTTATTCCCAGCAGATCCTTCAGCGCCACGTTGTCCAGCATGACGTAGGCCAACATCCGCTTCAGCCGCGCATTCTCGTCCTCAAGGCTCTTCAGCCGGCGCACTTCCGACACGCCGAGGCCGCCATACCTAGCCTTGCACTTGTAGAAGGTCGGCGAACTGATCCCATGCCGGCGGCGTAGCTCCGCCGCCGCCACACCCGCCCCCTGCTCGCGCAGTACCCCGATGATCGGCTCTTCCGTGATCCGCGATCGCTTTGTCCGTCGGTCCTGTCGGTGGGCCGGACTCTACCTTCACGTGGAGGTGATTTCGGAGGTCAGGTCACCGATTGACAATCCCCAACCGCCATCCATACATATCGTGCGCGATATGATCGCACACGATATGTAGGAGAGTGTGATGCTGAAGAGTGCTCGCAAAGTCTTGGTGGCGGCTGCAGCGACGGCGGCGTTGGCAAGTGGTGCGCAGGCGCAGACGGTTGAGGCGATCTCCGACAGCCAAGCCGTGCGCAATGTGGTCCTGGTGCATGGCGCGTTCGCGGACGGTTCGGGTTGGCGCGGCGTCTATGATGATCTCACCGCGCGCGGCTATCGCGTTACCATTGTGCAGAATCCGCTCACATCGTTGGAAGAGGACGTCAACGCAACGCGCCGCGTACTCGCGCGTCAGCAGGGGCCGAGCATTCTTGTCGGCCATTCCTATGGCGGCTCGGTAATCACGGAAGCTGGCGTCGATGCGAACGTTGTGGGGCTTGTCTATGTGTCCGCGCTCGCGCCGGACGTCGGCGAAAGCACGGGCCAGCAATTCGCCGAGATCCCGGCGCCGCCGGAATTCGTCATCGAACCGGGGCCAGACGGCTTTGGCTTCGTCAATCTCGAAAAGTTTCGTGAGGGCTTTGCCGGCGACGTGAACGAGGCCGACGCAGCTTTCCTGCGCGACAGCCAAGTGCCGATCGACATGTCAATCTTCGCGACGCCCCTGACTCAAGCGGCCTGGCGTACGCGCCCAAGCTGGGCAGTGGTCGCCACGCAAGATCGCGCCATCGATCCGCGACTGTTGCGCCAGCAAGCGGCGCGCATCGGCGCCGAGATCACCGAGGTCGAGGCGAGCCACGTTCCGTTTCTGACGCAGCCTCGCGCGGTAGCGGACGTGATCGATCGGGCGGCGCGTAGCGCTGCGGCGAGAACCGCGACCGCAGTCCAAACGCACTAGCCGCGACTAGGCGCCTTCCAACCAAAGTCAGCGTGGGCGCGCGCCTCGGGCCCGATCCCTGTCGCGCGCCCGCAAATCTCAAGCGGAAAGCGAACCCATGACCCTCGACCACACTTCGGAGGATGCTGATTTTATCCGCCGCAGCGAGGAGAACCAGGCGCGTCTAACCTCCTCCCTGCAACCATCTTACGATTTCGTCGTCTGCGGCGCCGGCGCTGCCGGTTCCGTCGTCGCGCGCCGCCTCGCGGACAATCCCGAAGTTCAGGTGCTTCTGCTTGAAGCAGGCGGCGACGACGCCGCCGATCAAGTCCTCGATCCGGGCTTGTGGCCGACCAATCTGGGCGGCGCGCGCGACTGGGGATTCACCGCGGAGCCAAACCCGCACCTCAATGGACGCGCGATCGCCATGTCCATGGGCAAAGGGCTCGGCGGAGGATCGAGCATCAATGTCATGGTGTGGGCGCGCGGTCACCGCAGCGATTGGGATTTCTTCGCGTCGGAAGCCGGCGATTCTCGTTGGGGGCATTCCAACGTGCTCGACCTCTATCGTCGCATCGAGAACTATCAAGGTCCGCCCGATCCGCACTACCGCGGCGACGGCGGGCCGGTCTGGGTGCAGCAGGCGGCGGATCCCAATCCCATCGCGTGCGCCATGCTGGACGGCGCGCGCGAGCTCGGCGTGCCGACCTTCGACTCTTCCAACGGCGCAATGATGGAGCACCCCGGCGGCGCGGCGCTCACCGACATGCTGGTGCGAAACGGCAAGCGGCATTCGCTCTATCGCGCCTATGTCCACCCCATCAGAGACCGGCCGAATTTGACCATTCTGACGGGCGCTGTGGTGCGTCGGATCGTGTTCGAGGGCCGCCGCGCAGCTGGCGTCGAGCTAGTACTTCAGGGGCGTACAACACTGATCGGCGCGCGCTCCGAGATCGTGCTGTCCCTGGGCGCGATCCAGACACCAAAAATTCTCATGCATTCAGGCGTGGGCGATCGCACCGAGCTTGCGCGCTTCGGCATATCGTCCATCCAGCATCTGCCCGGCGTCGGACAGAACCTGCAGGACCATGTCTCCTTTGGCTGCACCTGGGAATATGCAAATCCCATCCCCCCGCGGAACAGCGGCAGCGAAGCCAAAATGTACTGGAAGAGCCGGCCAGATTTGGACAACCCGGATCTGCTCTTCTGTCAGGTCGAGTTTCCAGCGCCAAGCGAACGCACGGCGGCGCGCGGTCTTCCAGAGCACGGCTGGACCATGTTCGCCGGTTTGGCGCGCCCGCACAGCCGCGGCCGTCTTCGCCTCAAGAGTGCGGATCCCGCCGACTCCCTCGCAATCGACGCGAACTTCCTGTCCGATCCACGCGATCTGATCGCCGCGAGAGCCTGCGTTGAGCTCTGTCGCGCTCTTGGCAATGCACGTGCGTTCGAGCCGCTCGTGCGCGGAGAAGTCATGCCCGGGAATCTGAGTGGCGATGCGCTTGACCACTACATCCGCGACGCCGCGGTCACGTACTGGCATCAGAGCTGCACCGCAAAGATGGGGCGCGACGACATGTCGGTCGTGGACGCCTCGCTCAAAGTCTACGGCGTCGAGGCGCTGCGCATCGCCGACGCTTCAATCATGCCCCGCGTCACGACCGGAAACACGCAGGCACCCTGCGCCATCATCGGCGAGCGCGCCGCCGAGATGATAGGGGAGGCGCATCGCCTATAGGGTTGCCCCGCGGCACTTCCATCGGACAACCCTCGCAAGAGAGCAGCCGAATCCTTTCAATTCAATGACGCCTACATCAAGGAAAGATCGGAGAAGTCATCATGACATATGTCACCACCAAGGACGGCGTTGAAATTTTTTACAAGGATTGGGGCCCAAGGGATGCGCAAGCGCTCGTGTTTCATCACGGCTGGCCGTTGAGCGCCGATGATTGGGACGCGCAGCTTTTGTTCTTCGTCAATCGAGGCTACCGGGTCGTTGCCCATGACCGGCGCGGCCACGGGCGCTCGGCGCAAGTCTCTGACGGTCACGATATGGACCACTACGCCGCAGACGTTGCGGCGGTGGCGGACGCGCTTGATCTGAAGAACGCCGTGCATATCGGCCATTCGACGGGCGGCGGCGAAGTGGCGCATTACGTCGCCCGAGCCAAACCGGGCCGCGTGTCGAAAGCCGTTCTGATCGGCGCGGTCCCGCCGATCATGCTGAAGACGGAAAAGAACCCAGGCGGTCTGCCGATGGAGGTGTTCGACGGCTTCCGCACATCGCTCGCGGCCGACCGCTCAAGCTTCTATCGCGCAGTGGCGTCGAGCCCATTCTACGGCTTCAACCGCGCCGGAGTCGAAGCCAAGCCAGCAATTGTCGACAATTGGTGGCGCCAGGGCATGATGGGCAGCGCCAAGGCGCACTATGACGGCATCAGGGCCTTCTCGGAAACCGATTTCACCGACGACCTCAAAGCCATGAATGTTCCGACTTTGCTGATGCACGGCGACGACGACCAAATTGTGCCGATCGATGACAGCGCCAAGCTCGCCATCAAGCTCCTGAAGAAGGGCCAGATCAAAATATACCCCGGCTTTTCGCACGGCATGGCCACGGTGAATGCCGAGACGATAAACGCTGATCTGTTGGCCTTCATCAGAAGCTGAGCGAGCACGGCAAGCGAGGGGCAGCGGTCGCTGGGCGACCGCCGCCCCCAAGCGTTGACCAGTCAACAGGACGGGGGAAGCAATTCCATGATGAACCGACGTGAGGTACTTTTGGGGACGGCGTCTGCCATTGGCATGATGTCCCTTGCGACAAGGTTAAGCGCAACCCAGGGCCCATCCGGCCCCCGCCCAGGCGACCGGGTGCTCGTCTGCAACGAAAGCAGCCAGACCTTTTCCGTCATAGACCCGGTGACCGACACGGTGATGCGCACGGTCAACCTGACGAGCTTCGATGAAGACAAGCGTCCACCTTTCCGATTTGTAACCGGCGGGGTGATGCCGACCCACGAAGCGATGCTGGAAAAGCCGCTCTATCATGGTGCGATCCATGTTCATGGCGGCGCGCCCTCGCCTGACCAGATGCTGTCGGCGATCACCGGGCGGGGATCGTCGAACATCTATCTCTTCGACCATGCGACGCTGTCGCTGATCGGCAACCGGCCGAACCCGCTGGCATCGGACGAGACGGTCGCCGAGAGGTTGACGAGCGGCGTTCTGGTCGGGCGCGAACCGCATGAGCCGACCTTTTCGCGCAGCGGCAAGGAGATCTGGGTCACGCTGCGGGGCGAGGATCGGATCGCCATCGTTGACGTCGATCTCGCCCGACAGGAGAGCGCCGGGGCACCGGTGCGGGCGGTGCGGGCCTATCTGCCCACCATCAATGGGCCGGCGCAGGTCTGGTTTTCGAAGGACGGGGCTCTCGCCTATGTGATCTCGCAGAAGATCTCGGAAATCGACGTGATTGCGACCAATATCGGGGCGGATGGCTACAGCGATCCCCGCAGGCTCAGGGTCATCGACATTAAGGATCAAGACAAGTTCGGATTCACACCTTTCCAGAAGATCGCGCCGGACGGCAAGGAAATGTGGATGTCGCACAAACTCGCTGACCGTCTCTCCGCGCGACACATCACGGGCGGCCACGAATTGCTGGACGCCGTCGATCTGGGCGAGAAGGCACGGCCGAACCATGTGGAGTTCGCCGAGAATTCGAAAGGGAAAGCGATCTTCGCGAGCCTTGCCCGCGTGGATGACGACGGCCCCGGTGGTGCCGCCTCCAGCCGGATCGCGGTGATCGACCGGGACGCCCCGCGCGGTCAGCGAAAGGTGGTCACCACGTTCCATTCGCATGGACGCGAGGCGCACGGGATGTGGATCGACCCCGATGCGACGAAGCTCTATGTCGCGCATGAACAGGACCAGCTGCCCGGCACGCCGAACGAAGGGCAAGCGGTGACATCTGTCTTCGACATCACCGACCCCTTTCAACCGGCATTTCTAACCCAGATCCCGCTTGGCTGGCTGGACCTGCCCTCGGGCAAGCTGCGCAACCGCAAGAGTATCAACCTGATCTATGTCCGGCCGGGTTCGGCCATGCATACGGGCTGAGGACGGCGCCATGAACGACGGAATGGAACACCGAGCGGGCGCGATGGGGCATGCCGGCCATGCGGAAGCGGCTGCCGGGGCGGCGGTTTCGGATTTCCAGCGGCAGATGGATGCCGACATGGGCCGGATGATGGCCCACATGCATGGCCCCGGCTACACCGGGGATCCGGACATCGACTTTCTGGTGATGATGATCCCGCACCATCAGGGGGCCGTGGACATGGCGCGGCTGGTGCTGATCTACGGGCGTGATCCGCTGACTCGCAGCATCGCGGAGGGCATCATCGCGGCGCAGCGCACCGAGATCGAGGCGATGTCGGCGCGCCTTGGGGTTCTGCGGTCGGGTGCCGGCGTCGAGGGTGATTTCCCCAGCTTGACCGGGCTGCGCGGTGTGTCTGGGAACTGACGCAAGGTCCAGATGAAGATCGGCCCCGTCCGACAGGAGGGGACCGATCCATTCTGGGCCCGGAGCGGTTTCTGACCTGCGCCCGGCGCGAGCCGCTTCATAGTGCCGCCATCGGCGGATACCGGGGTGGGAAGAACCATGCGGCTGCTATTGAGAGATCTGAAGCGTCCGCGCGGATACTCGCGGTCAGGGACGCGTCCCAAAGAAGACATCCGATGCTGAGTGTCTAGCGTCGGCAGCCGGCGAGATTCCGTCACCCCATTCAGGCAGGCTCAACGGCAGATTTGGACCAACTCGGACGGACAGTTAACAGCGATCGCGGTCGTGACCAATTCGTGACCAGGACCAGGGCTGCTTAAGCTGATACACTGGAAATGGCGCACCCGGCGAGATTCGAACTCACGACCTCTGCCTTCGGAGGGCAGCGCTCTATCCAGCTGAGCTACGGGTGCTTGGCCGGCGGCGACCATAGCCGAAGCGGTCGGCGGGTGCAAACGGGATGCGGGGTCAGCGGGCGGCGTGGGCCCGGCGTGGGCGGACGCTCTCTTCCAGGACGGCGGCGAGGTGGTGGAGGAGCGGCGTCGCGCGGGTCGTGATGCGCCGGATGCGGTATTGCGGCTGGGCCAGGGTCGCGGGGAGGCGGGCGCAGGCGGCGGGGTCGGCGGCGACGGTGCGGGCGGCCTGGGCGGCGGCGGCGGCGCGCATGCGCTCCCGGCCGCCGGCCAGTTCGGGCGCCTGCGTGGCGACCGCGGCCAGCGCCGCCTCGAATGGCGCGACGCCGTTGGCCCGGCGCCAGCGGGCCAGCGCGGCGTCGCGGCTCGCCGCGCCCGCGGGGTCCGCCCAGCGGCAGCGTGCGGCGATGGCGTCGGCCAGCATGATCGGCACCAGCGTGCCGGAAATGGCCTCGGAGGTGGCGGCGACCGGGTCGCGGCGCGCGGGGCCGGGCTCTGCGATGCCGGCAGCGAGCGCGGCGACGGCCGCGATGAGGGTGGCGGATGCTCCAGACATTGTATCCGTATGGGAAAACACCCACACTCGCTGGTAAGTTCCCGGCGGGCCGAACCTTGCGGCCCCACCATTCCCGGAGTGCCCCATGCCTGCCGCACCGCGCGTCGCCATCGGCGGCTTCATGCTCGAATCCAACTGCCACGCGCCGGTCGCGACGGAGGCGGAATTCCGCGCCGCCGTCTATGCCGAGGGCGAGGAAATCCTGGCCGACCTCGCCCGCCCGGCGCCGCGCATGCCGGCGACCCTCTGGGGCTTCTGGAAGGCGATGAACGCTGCCGGCGACTGGGTGCCGGTGCCGCTGGTCATGACCTCGGCCGGGGCCAGCGGCTCGGTCGAGCAGGGCTTCTTCGACCGCACCGTCGACCGGATGTGCGAGCGCCTGCGGGCGGCCCTGCCGGTCGACGCCGTCTTCCTGTCGCAGCACGGCGCCGCCATCGCCACCGTCGAGCCCGACCCGGACGGGGTGGTGTTCGAGCGCATCCGCGCCGTCGTCGGCCCCGACGTGCCGATCGTCGCGACCCTCGACCTGCACGCCAACATGAGCCGCCGCATGGTGGCCGAGCCCGACGCGCTGGTCGTCTATCGCCGCAACCCGCATGTCGACATGGCCGAGCGCGGCGCCGACTGCGCCGCCATCCTGCGGCGGATGCTGGCCGGCATGCGCACCGCCAAGGCCTATGCCAAGCTGCCGCTGATCCCGCCCTCGGTGACGCAGAACACCAGCGAGGGCCCCTATGCCGACATCATCCGCCATGCCGAGGGGCTGATCGGCGGCGATGTCGTCAACGTTTCGGTCGCGTCGGGCTTCACCTCCGGCGACACGCCCAAGGCCGGCATGTCGGTGATCGTGACGACGGCGGGCGACGCCGCGCTGGCCGACCGCGTGGCGCGCGAGGTCGCGACCCGCGCCTGGGCCGACCGCGCCCGCTACGTCCCGCAGCTGACCTCGCTGGAGGAGGCGACGCGAATGGCGCTCGCCGTCGGCCGCGACCCCGCGCTGCCGCCGCTCCTCTTCGCGGACGTGGCCGACAATCCGGGCGGCGGCGGCCGCGGCAACACCATGTGGATCCTGGAGGCCTTCCACCGCGCCGGTGTGGAGGGTTGCGCCGTCGGCATCGTCAACGACCCCGAGCTGGCGGCGGAGGCCCATCGCCTCGGCACCGGCGCCCGCTTCGAGGCGCGCTTCAACCGGTCCGAGGGCCAGGCCTTCTCCAAGCCCTTCTCGGCCCCGGCCGAGGTCATGGCGCTCTCCGACGGCACGGTGGTCGGGCGCCGCGGCATGCTCGCCGGGCGCACCCAGCAGCTCGGCCCGAGCGCGCGCCTGCGCCTCGGCGGCATCGACGTCGTCGTCGTCTCGCTGCGCAACCAGCTGCTCGACCCGGCGCAGATCGAGCAGGTCGGCGTCGATCTCCCCGCCCTGCGCTCGCTCGTCGTCAAGAGCCGCGGCCATTTCCGCGCCGGCTTCGACGAGCAGTTCCCGTCGGATCGCATCGTCGAGGTCGACGTGCCCGGCCTGACGACGCCGGTGCTGGCCAAGGCCGGCCTCGTCAACGTGCCGCGGCCGATCTTCCCGCTCGATGCCGAGGTCGGCTGGGCCCCGCCCGCCAGCCTCGTCGTCGCGTAGGCCGCATACCATGTCGGGTGGATGGGGAACGACCTGTCATTGATGCCGTTGCGTCCCTCGACTTCGCTCGGGATGAGGATGATTTCTTAATTATATCAAGAAGATGCCTCATCCCGAGCGAAGTCGAGGGACGTACGGTCGCTGGCCGGCACCATGAGTCATGGCTCTTCGGAGTTGGTATCAGCCCTCCCACCCGGGCGCGAAGGGGAAGCGGCGGCGCCAGAGGTCGGCCAGCCGCGGGTCGGCGTCGACCCGGCGGACGATCGGGGCCATCTGCGGCGCCGCCGCATAGAAGCGGTTGCGCCACGGCCCGAAGCGGGAGACGACCGCGACATAGAGGTCGAGGACCGACAGCCGGTCGCCGAGGAGGAAGCGGCCGGGCGTCACCTGCCGGTCCATCGCCGCCCAGCATTCGGCGATGCGGTCGTGCACGGCCTCGACCACGGCGCCGCGCAGGCTCTCGGGCGCGCCGACGCGGGCCGGGTCCGGCTTGATCCAGTGCAGGGCGTAGATCGCGCTCGACACATAGGCCATCCAGCGCAGGAACTGGCCGCGGCGCAGGTCGGCCGGGGCGGGCGCCAGCCCGGCGTCCGGGTGCTGGTCGGTCAGCCAGACGAGGATCGCCGCGCTCTCGGTCATGACGTCGCCCGATGGCAGCACCAAGGTCGGCACCTGGCGCAGCGGGTTGGTCGGCTCGACCCGGGTCCGCGCCGCCTCGTCCTGCCAGGTCGCGCCCTCGACCAGGCGATAGCGGATGCCGAGCAGGGTCAGCGCCGCCTCGACCGCAACCGAGCCCGAGGCGGCCGCGCCATAGACCGTGATCGTGCCGCCCGAGCGCTGCGCCGCCATGCCGGTTTCTCCTCCGTCGCCGCTGCCGCACAGGGTACTGTGGCCCGCCTCGCAACCCCAGCCCCTCTACCCCAGCCCCTCTGCCCCAGCACCGAACCTCCTCCGGAACCTGTCGATGAGCCGCCCGATCGCCCGCGCCGATGCCCTTGCCCTGCTGGCACCCTTCCGCGCCAACGACTGGCCCCGGCTGGCGGAGGCCGCGGCGACGCTGGGGGAGGGGGACCGGTCCGTCGCCGCACTCGTCCGCGCCTTCGCCCTGGCGGCGATGGCGCCCGCAGATGCCCGGCGGCTCCAGGCGCTGGACCGGGCCAGGGCCGGCCTGCCCGCGCTGGCCCGCCACGGCTTCGTCCTGCCGATCCTCGGGCTCGACCCCGCCTCGCTGCGCGGCATCGCCATCGCGCTCGACCGGCTGCTCACCTATGCGGCGGCCGATGCCTTCCTGCTGGAATATCCCAAATGCGGCCGCACCTGGCTGCGCATGATGATCGGCCGTGCCGTCGCCCGCGCCGGCGGTCCGGCGCTTCCCGACCCGACCGACCTCGGCCGAATCTGGCATCTGCGCCGCGACCTGCCGCGCCTCGAGGTCACCCATGACGACGACCCGGAACTGAAGCGGGTGGAGGATATCGCGCGCGACAAGGGCATCTATGGCCATTGCCGGGTGCTGTTGCAGGTGCGCGACCCGCGCGACGTCGTCGTCTCCTATTTCTTCCACCGCACGACGCGCAACCACGAGACCTTTCCGGTCGAACCCTTCACCGGATCCCTGGCCGAGTTCGTCCGCCATCCGCAGGGCGGCATCCCCAACATCGTCGCCTTCTACAATGCCTGGGCGGCCGGTCGGGCCGCGCCGGCCGCGCTGCTGCGCGTCGACTATGAGGATCTCGTCGCCGACCCCGCCTCCGGCCTCACGACCGCGCTCGCCTTCCTGGGGCTGCCCTCGCCGGACGCGGCCGGGATCGCCGCCACGGTCGAGGAGTGCCGGTTCGAGCGGATGCAGGCGCTGGAGGCGGCCGGCGCCATTCCCGGCCGCCGGCTTGCCGTCGCCGACCCGGACAATCCGGAATCGCGCAAGGTGCGGCGCGGCAAGGTCGGGGGATATCGCGACTACCTGACGGCAGGCGACGTCGCCTGGATCGACGGCTATCTGGAGCGTCATCTCGATCCCTGGTTCGGCCGCTACGTCGGAGGCCGATGACCGGCGCCGCTGCGCTGTCCGAGCGGCTGCGGCGCTCGACCGGCGACCTCCACCGCCGGGCCGAGCGGGCCGGCCATGTCGGCCGCCTGCTGGCCGGACGGGCGACGGTGACGGAGCATCTCGTCTATCTCCGCAACCTTCTGCCGGCCTACCGGGCGCTCGAGGCCGGGCTAGAGGCGCATCGCGGTCGCTCCGTCGCGGGGGCGTTGGCCCTGCCGGAACTCTACCGGACGGCGGCCCTGGAGGCCGATCTCCGGCGTCTGGCAGGAGGGGACTGGGCCGCGACGCTGCCGCTGTCGGCCGCGGGCGGCCGCTATGGCGATGCAATCGCCCGGGCGGCCGGCGGCGACGGCGGGGCGCTCGTCGGCCATGCCTATGCCCGCCAGCTCGGCGACCTCGGCGGCGGCCCGATCCTGGAGCGGCTGCTCGCCCGGACGCTGGGCCTTGCGGGCCTGGCCTTCCATGCCTTCCCCGGCATCGGCGACCGCGCGCAGTTCCGCACCCTCTACCGCCGCCGGCTGGACGCTGCGGGCGCGGCGATGGCCCGCCCCTGGCCGGCCGTCGCCGCGGCGCGCGCGGCCTTCCGCTGGAACATCGCCGTCGCGCTCACCGTGGGCGCCGATGCCGCGCGACCATTCGCGCATGGCGAAGGGCCGGCGCGGGATTCCATATCCGGGGCTTCCGAGCCTGGAGATCGAAATGGACCATGACGCCTTCTTCCGGGGGGAGCTCGACGGGCTGCGCCGGGACGGGCGCTACCGCGTCTTCGCCGACCTGGAGCGGCAGGCGGGCGACTTTCCCCGCGCGACCTGGCACGACGACATCGGCCCCGGGGGCCGGCCGGTCACGGTCTGGTGCTCGAACGACTATCTCGGCATGGGCCAGCACCCGGCCGTCGTGGCGGCCATGCACGAGGCGCTCGACCGCTGCGGCGCCGGCGCCGGCGGCACGCGCAACATCTCCGGCACCAGCCACGAGCATGTCCTGCTCGAGCGTGAGCTGGCCGACCTCCACGGCAAGGAGGCGGCGCTGCTCTTCACCTCGGGCTACGTCTCGAACTGGGCGACGCTGTCGACGCTGGGTTCGCGCATACCGGGCTGCGTCATCCTCTCCGACGCCCAGAACCACGCCTCGATGATCGAGGGCATGCGCCACAGCCGCGCCGAGCGCCATGTCTTCGCGCACAACGACCCGGCCGACCTCGACCGCTGTCTTTCCCACATCGACCCGGCCCGGCCCAGGCTCGTCGCCTTCGAATCCGTCTACTCCATGGACGGCGACATCGCCCCCATCGCGGAGATCTGCGACGTCGCCGAGCGGCACGGCGCCATGACCTACCTCGACGAGGTGCACGGCGTCGGCCTCTACGGTCCCCGCGGCGGCGGCATCGCCGAGCGCGAGGGCATCGCCCACCGCCTGACGGTGATCGAGGGCACGCTCGCCAAGGCGTTCGGCGTCGTGGGCGGCTACATCGCCGCTTCGGCCGCCCTCTGCGACTTCGTGCGCAGCTTCGCCTCGGGCTTCATCTTCACCAGCGCGCTGCCGCCCGCCGTCGCCGCCGGCGCCCGCGCCGCGGTCCGACACCTCAAGGCGAGCGACGCGGAGCGCCGGCGGCAGCAGGCGACCGTGGCGGAGGTACGGCGGCGCCTCAACGCCGCCGGCATCCCCCATCTCGACAATCCCAGCCACATCGTGCCGGTGATGGTCGGCGACGCGCGGCGCTGCAAGGCGATCGCCGACATCCTGCTCGAGCGGCACGGCGTCTATGTGCAGCCGATCAACTATCCGACCGTCCCGGTCGGCAGCGAGCGCCTGCGCATCACGCCCTCGCCGCTGCACGGGGCGGCCGACATCGACCAGCTCGTGGCGGCGCTGACCGACGCCTTCGCCGCGACCCGCCTCGGCCGGGCCGCCTGACGCCGGCTACAGCAGGGGCTTGTCGCGCAGCAGCGCGATGACGGAGGTGGTGTCGGTGTCGGCATGGCCGTGGGCCACCATCATGCGGTGGATCTCGGTCGCGAGGCCGGTCATCGGCATGGGCGTCCGCGTCTCCCGCGCCAGCTCCATGACCATGTCGAGATCCTTCATCATCGTCCGCAGATGGCCGGTCGGTGTGAAGTCGCCGGACACCATCTTCGGCACCGACTGACGCAGCAGCGAGGAATCGGCGCGGCCGCCGGCGAAGGCTTCCGGCAGGCGGGTGGCATCGACGCCGGCATTCATCGCCAGCTGGATCGCCTCGGCGATGACGGACTTGCAGCCGCCGACGATCACCTGGTTCACCATCTTGGTCGTCTGGCCGGCGCCGGGGCCGCCCATCAGGGTGAATGCCCCCGCCAGATGCCGGATCACCGGCTGGACGAAGGCGAAGTCGGCCTCGCTGCCGCCCGCCATCACCGCCAGGGTGCCGGCCGCCGCGCCCGGCGGGCCGCCCGACACGGGCGCATCGATCCAGCCCATGCCGGTTTCCTCGCGCAGGCGGCGGGCGAAGGCGCGGCTGCGCCCGGCATGAATGGTCGACATGTCGACCAGCACCTTGCCGGCCGCTGCGCCCTCGGCGATGCCGCCGGGGCCGAACACCACCGCCTCCACCGCCGCCGTGTCGGAAACGCAGGCGATGACGACGTCGCTCGCCCGCGCCAAGTCGGCGGCGCTGTCGGCCAGAACGGCGCCGGCGGCCACGACGTCCGCCACCTTCTCCGGCGTCCGCCCCCAGACCGTGAGCGGTACGCCCGCCTGCAACAGCCGCAGGGCCATCGGCCGGCCCATCAGGCCGATGCCGACATATCCCACCTTCAAGATCGACTGGCTCATCCGTCCCGCGCTCCTCCCATGGCTGCCGCAGGATGCTACGCCGGGAGGACATGCGAAAAGGGGGAGACCGTGCGGCCTCCCCCTCCCGTGCAACGCCGGCAGGTCGGCTAGTTGCGGAACTGCTGGCCCGGCTTGCCGCCTTCCTGCGCCTGCTGAGGGTTCTGTGACTGGCCGCCGGGGCGGCGCTGCGGCTCGCCCTGCTGCGACTGCCGGCGGTCGTCGGGCTGCGGCTGCGCGCCGGGGTTCTGCGGGTTGGGGTTCTGCTGATTCTGCTGGTTCTGCTGCTTGCGGGGGTCGTTTCCAGCCGGATTCTGCGGATTGGCCATGAGCCTCGACTCCTTGTCATCTTTCGATCTCCCAGCGGGAGATACCGATTCAACCGGCCCCCGGGTGGACGGTTCCGGGGCGGAAATCTTTCCTGCCACCGCGAGACGGTTGGGGCGTTGCAGCTCCGCGATGCTCGATCCCGAGACCACCCGACAGTCCGATCTCCGCGGCGGCGAGCCGCCCTGGCGCGACGAACCGCACTTTCCCCCGCCGCGGCCGCTGGCCGGCGACGGCCGCTGCGGCGTGCTCGTCGTGGGGGCCGGCATCACCGGCGCCCTCGCTGCCCAACATCTCGCGGCCAGCGGGCACGATGTGCTCGTTCTCGATCGCGGGCGGCCGGGCTTCGGCAGCACGGCCGCCAGCACGGCCATGCTGCAGTGGGAGATCGACCGGCCGCTGACCGAACTGGCCGACCTCTACGGCTTCGCCCGCGCCGCCCGCGTCTATCGCCGCAGCTTCGCCGCCGCCGACGGCCTGTGCGGGCTGATCGACGACCTCGGCCTCGACTGCGGCATGCGGCGCCGCCGATCGGTGTTCCTCGCCGCCGACACCGGCGACGTCGCCGACCTCGAGGCCGAGCATGCGTTGCGACGGAGGGCCGGCCTGCCCGGCAGCTTCCTCGATCACGGGGCGCTGCGGGATGCGTTCGGCTTCGATCGTCCGGCGGCGATCGTCGCGCCCGGATCGGCCGATGCCGACCCGCTGCAATTGTCGCTGCGCCTGCTGCGGGCGGCGCTGGCCGCCGGCGCGCGGCTGCATGCGGGCGATGCCGTCGCCTACGAGCAGCAGGGGCGGTCCGTGCTGGTCGGCTGCGCCGACGGCCGCGTCGTCGAGGCCGGGCACGTCGTCCTGGCGACCGGCTATGTCATGCCGGACTTCGTACCGGGACGCCTGCACCGGCTGGTCTCGAGCTGGGCCCTCGCCACCCCGCGGCAGGCCCCCGGCCAGCTATGGCGCGAGCGTGCGCTCGTCTGGGAAGCGGGCTCGCCCTACCTCTACGCCCGCACCACGCCCGACGACCGGATCGTGGTCGGCGGCGAGGATGACGAGCGGATGGTGGAGCCGGCCGACCGCGAGCGGGCGAGTTCGGCCAAGACCGCCGTTCTGCTCGCCAAGCTGCGGCGCCTGTGGCCGGCGGCGGAGGCGCGGGCCGATCACGTCTGGTCCGGCGTCTTCGGTACGACGGCGGACGGCCTGCCGCTGATCGGGCCGGTGCCCGACCGGCCGCGGGTCATCGCCGCCTATGGCTATGGCGGCAACGGCATCACCTTCAGCTTCCTCGCCTCGCGCATGATCCGCCGCCTCGTCGCCGGCGGCCGCGAGCCCTGGTTCGACGATTTCGCCCTCGACCGCGACGGGGCCTAACCCCAGATCGCGCGCAGGCGGGCGGCGATGTCGGCCGCCGGTCCCCCGGCGCCGGGCGGGTCGGCGGCGGGGCGTGGGGCGGGCCAGCGCGTCTCCTCGAACAGCGGCAGCAGGGCCGGCGGGATGAAGCGCGAGCGCGCGGCGTGCAGGTAGCGATCGCCGGCCGCGCTCTGCTGGTGGACGTAGAAGCGGTGCGGCAGCATCAGCGCGAGATGGTCGCGGGCGCGCGTCATCGCGACATAGAGAAGGCGGCGCTCCTCCTCGATTTCCGAGGCGCGGCCGGTCGCCATGTCGGACGGGATGCACCCGTCGACGACGTTGAGGACATGGACGGCGGTCCATTCCTGCCCCTTGGCCGAATGGATCGTCGACAGGATCAGGTAGTCCTCGTCGAGCAGCGGCGTGCCGGCCTCGTCGCTGGTGGCGTCGGGCGGGTCGAGGGTCAGCTCGGTCAGGAAGCGTTCGCGCGAGGCATAGCCGCCGGCGATCTGCTCCAGCTGTGCCAGGTCGGCGGCCCGCGGCGCGGCGTCGGCGAAGCGCTCCTGCAGGAGCGGCTCATACCAGGCGCGGATGTCGGCGAGTTCGCCGGGCCAGCCGGCGGCGCGGCGGGCGAGGCGCCCGACCAGCCCGACCAGCGCCGGCCAGGCCTCGGCTGTGCGGGCCGGCGGGGCGAGGGCGGCCAGCGCCATCTCGGGATCGAAGGCCTCGGCGACGCGGTCGAGGGCGCGGCCGGCGATGGCCGGGCCGATGCCGGGCAGGATCTGGAGGACGCGGAACCCGGCGACGCGGTCGCGCGGGTTCTCCGCCCACCGCAGCACGGCCAGCACGTCCTTGACGTGCGCCGTGTCGAGGAACTTGAGGCCGCCGAACTTGACGAACGGGATGTTGCGACGGACCAGCTCGACCTCCAGCGCGCCGCTGTGATGGGCGGTGCGGAAGAGGACCGCCTGCTCCTTGAGGGCGAGGCCCGCCTCCCGCCGCTCCAGGATCTCGGCCACGACGCAGCGCGCCTGGTCGGCCTCGTCCGCGACGGTGACCAGCCGGGGCCGCTCGGCCGAGCCGCGGTCGCTCCAGAGTTCCTTGGCATAGCGTTCGGCCGCGAGCGCGATGACGGCGTTCGAGGCGGCGAGGATCGGCCGCGTCGAGCGGTAGTTGCGCTCCAGCGTCAGCACCCGTGCCGGCGGCCGGAACTGCTGCGGGAAGTCGAGGATGTTGCGGTTGGTCGCGGCGCGGAAGGCATAGATCGCCTGGGCGTCGTCGCCGACCACGGTGACACCCCGGCCGTCGGGCTTGAGGCCGCCGAGGATGGTCGCCTGCAGCCGGTTGGTGTCCTGGTACTCGTCGACCAGGACATGGTCGAAGCGCGCGCCGATCTCCGCGGCGAGCGCCGGCTCCAGCATGGCGTGCGCCCAGTAGAGCAGGAGGTCGTCATAGTCGAGCACCTGCTGGCGCTGCTTGGCGTCGACATAGGAGCCGAACAGCCGCCGCAGCTCCGCCTCCCACATGCGGCACCAGGGAAAGGCGGTGTCGAGCACCTCGGCCAGCTCGGCCTCGGCATTGACGGTGCGCGAATAGATGGCAAGGCACGTCGCCTTCAGGGGAAAGCGACTGTCGCGACCGGCCAGCCCGATCTCGTGCCGCACCAGCCCCATCAGGTCGGCCGCATCCTCGCGGTCGAGGATGGTGAAGCCGGGCGAGAGGCCGACCCGGTGGGCCTCCTGGCGCAGCAGGCGGGCGCCGACGCCGTGGAAGGTGCCGGCCCAGGAGAGGGCGGCGGCGCGCGGACCGGGCAGCCGCGCCAGGATGCGGGCCGCGCGCCGCGCCATCTCGGCCGCCGCGCGGCGCGAGAAGGTGAGGAGCAGGATGCGCCGCGGATCGGCGCCGTCCGCGACCAGCCGGGCGACCCGGTGCGCCAGCGTCATCGTCTTGCCCGATCCCGCGCCCGCGATCACCAGCAGCGGCCCGTCGCCATGCAGGACCGCGAGCCGCTGCTCGGGATTGAGGCTGTCGAGGAAGGCGTGGCCGGCGGGACTCATGCCCGCCCGAGAAAGCCAGATTCTCTTTTTGTTCGCAAGGGTCCGCCGGCTCGGCCGGCCGGCGGACCCCGTCGTTGCTACTTCACGAAGAGCGGCGGATTGCGGTCCATGCTGGTCCGCCGCTGGTGCCAGTAGGGGTAGACCGGCGGGCGGTGGCTGACCGCGTCGAGGCGCGCCACCTGTTCCGGCGTCAGGGCGAAGTCGACCGCGCCCAGGTTCTCCTTCAGCTGCGCCTCGTTGCGCGCGCCGACGATGACGGTGGCGACGGTCGGGCGGCGCAGCACCCAGTTGAGCGCCACCTGGGGCACCGTCCGCCCGGTTTCCTCGGCCAGGGCATAGAGCACGTCGACGATGTCGTAGAGCTGCTCCTCGGGGAACTCGGGGCCCATGCCGCCGAGCTGGCCGTGGCGGGTGTCCTTGCCCGGCACGCGGTTCCGCCCCAGCTTGCCGGAGAGGCGGCCGCCGGCCAGCGGGCTCCACACCACGGCGCCGACCTTCTGGTCGACGGCGAGCGGCATCAGCTCCCACTCGTACTCGCGGCCGATCAGCGAATAATAGAGCTGGTGGGCGACGTAGCGCGTCCAGCCGTAGCGGTCGGCGATCGCCTGCGCCTTCATCAGGTGCCAGCCGGAGAAGTTCGAGCAGCCGATGTAGCGGACCTTGCCGGCGCGGACGAGGTCGTCCAGCGCGCGCATCGTCTCCTCGATCGGGGTCAGCGCATCGAAGCCGTGCATCTGCCAGAGGTCGATATGGTCGATGCCGAGGCGCTTCAGGCTGGCCTCGCAGGCGGCGACGAGGTGGTGGCGCGAGCTGCCGACGTCGTTGGGGCCCTGGCCGACGCGGAAGGTGGCCTTGGTCGAGATCAGCAGGCGGTCGCGCTTGCCGCGGATCGCCTGCCCCAGGATCTCCTCGGCCATGCCGAGCGAGTAGGCGTCGGCGGTGTCGAACATGTTGAGGCCGGCATCGAGGCAGAGGTCGATCATGCGTTCGGCCTCGGCGACGTCCGTCGCGCCCCAGGCGCGGAAGAAGTCGTTGCCGCCGCCGAAGGTGGCCGTGCCGAAGCTGAGGGCGGGCACCATGAAGCCCGATCCGCCGAGCAGACGATATTCCATGTCTTCTTCCCTGGGGTTCCGTGGGCGAGGACCCCGATTGTCGCAACTCGTTCGCGCCTGCACCAGCCCCGGCGGGAACGCTCCTTGTCGCCTGCCGTTGGCCCTTCCGATCCGAAGGCGCGGGAGGGCAGCAGGATGGCGATACGGCGCAGGCTCGGGCTGGCCGTGGGCGGGATCGCTCTGGCCGCCCTCGTCGCGGGGTGTGGCGAGATGAAGGTGGAGGAGTTTGCCGGGCGCGAGCCGGCCTTCGTGCTGGAGGACTGGTTTGCCGGCCCGGCCGAGGGCTGGGGCATCATGCAGTCGCGCTTCGGCACGCTGCGGCGCCAGTTCCGCATCGACGCGCGCGGCAAGTGGGACGCGGACAGCCGGACGCTGCGACTGGTCGAGACCTACCGTTTCGACGACGGCAGCGAAGACCGCCTGGAATGGTCGATCCGGCGTCTGGCGGACGGACGCTATGAGGGGCATGAGCCGCGGCTCGTCGGCACGGCCGAAGGGCGGCAGGCGGGCAACGCCTTCCACTGGGTCTACACGCGCCGGGTGCCCGGCTCCGACGGGACGCGGTTCACCTTCGACGACTGGTTCTGGCTGCAGCCGGGCGGGGTGCTGATCGCCCGCGCCTCGGTGCGGCGCTTCGGCGTCGAGGTCGCCACCATGTCGGTCTTCTATCGGCGGACCGGACCGATCCCGGAATAGTCGCGGCCGTCACTGGCAGGCGGAGGCGAAGAAGAGCGGCAGGCCGGTCCAGGCGGTCGCGCCCAGGGCTGCGGCCGTGCCCAGGATGGCGACGCGGCGCATGGGCACCGACGATTGCAGCAACGCGATCAGCAGCAGCGTCAGCGGCACGAGATGGACGATCCAGACGCCGTACATCGTCGCGCGGTGGAGCAGCATGGTCTCCGCGCCGCGGAAGCGGCAGCCGAGCGCCTGGACGATGTAGAGCAGGGTGAAGGCCGATGCCCAAATGGCGAAGGCGCCGACCGCGGTGGCGGCACCGTGCGGCAGCAGCGGATGCCGCCGCATCACCGCACCGCCAGCGGCAGGAGGTGGATCAGCGCCAGCGCCAGGATGCCGGTCCCGGCGGCGTAGGCCGCGAGCAGCGCGGTGTTGCGCAGCGCCAGATCGCGCACGGCCGAGACATAGCCGGCGCGCAGCCGGGCGAGGCTGTAGAGCGCCGCGATCGACGCCATGCCGGCGTGGAGGGCAACGAAGGCGGCGAGCGCGTTCGCGGCGGCGGCCTGGGCGTGTTCCGTCGGCGCCGGCAGCGGCAGCAGCAGCATGCCGGCCATGGCCAGTGCGCTGCCGGCGGCGGCGATGCCGAGCCTCGCCTGCGAGACGCGCGATCCGGCGGCGGCGCCGGCGGCCGCGGCCAGCCCGGCGGCCGCGAGGATGGCCGCCGCGCCGATCGGGACCGGGTCGTCCGCCGGCACGTTCGGCGCGACGAGGTGGAGGAAGGCCTGGCCGAAGCCCAGTGCGGCGAAGAGCGAACCGTCGGCGACCAGCGCGGCGGCAAGTCCCCAGTGGAGCGGCGATCGCCGGTCGGCCGGTGCGGCGACGATCGAGAGGCCGCGCCCGACCGGCACGGTCGGCGGGTCGTCGCGCGACCCCATGCTCCACAGCCAGGCCAGCGTCAGGCCGATCACCAGCACGGCCCCCAGCAGCGTCAGGGGATAGAGCCCGAAGAGCGCGGGCACGAAGAAGAGGGCGGTCGCCAGCCCCATCCAGAGCGGCAGGAGCGTCGGCCCCGGCAGCAGCAGCACCTGGTCGGGGCGTCCCGACGCGGCTTCGACCGCCAGCGTCTCGCGCCAGCCGTTGCGGGCAAAGCCGAGGAAATGCCGGCCGGCCGCGATCTCCGACGCCAGCGCCTCGGACGGCGATGGGTGGGAGAGGTCCGGCTGGCTGGCGAAGTTGTAGCTCGGCGGCGGGGTCGGCATCGCCCATTCCAGCGTGCCGGCTTGCCACGGGTCCGCCGGGGCACGCTCGCCGAACCGGCGCTGCAGCAGGATGTCGGCGAGGAAGAGCGCGAAGCCCATGGCCATCACGAAGGAGGCGACGGAGGAGAGGAGGTTCAGCCAGTCCCAGCCGAGGTCCGGCGCATAGCTGTAGACCCGCCGCGGCATCCCCAAGAGGCCGGTCAGGTGCATCGGCAGGAAGGTCAGGTTGAAGCCGACGAACAGCAGCCAGAAGGAGACGGTCCCGAGGTTGTAGACCGGCATCCGCCCGGTGAGGTGCGGCAGCCAGTAGTAGGCGGCGCCCATCATCGGAAAGAGGAAGCCGCCGATCAGGACATAATGCAGGTGGGCGACGACGAAGTGGGTGTCGTGCGCCTGCCAGTCGAACGGCACGACGGCCAGCATGACGCCGGTCAGGCCGCCCGCCACGAAGATGAAGAAGAAGCCGCAGACGAACAGCATCGGCAGCCGCAGGACCGGCCGGCCGGCCAGCAGCGTGCCGATCCAGGCGAAGATCTGGACCGCGGTCGGAATCGCCACCAGCATGCTCGCCGCGGAAAAGAAGCCGAGCGCCAGGTGCGGGATGCCGACCGCGAACATGTGGTGCACCCACAGCCCGAAGCTGAGGAAGGCGAGCGCGACGATGCTGACGACGATCCAGTCGTAGCCCAGGATCGGACGGCGCGCGAAGACGGGGATCATGGTCGATACCGCCCCGGCCGCCGGCAGGAAGATGATGTAGACCTCGGGGTGGCCGAACAGCCAGAAGAGGTGCTGCCAGAGCAGCGGATCGCCGCCGCGGGTCGGGTCGAAGAAGGGCCAGCCGAAGGCGCGCTCGATCTCGAGCAGGATCGAGCCCAGGATCAGCGGCGGAAAGCCCACCAGCATCATCGCCGCGGTGACGAGGAGGTACCAGGCCAGGAGCGGCATCCGCGAGAGCGGCATGCCGCCGGTCCGCACCTTGAGGACGGAGACGACGATCTCGACCGCCGCGGAGACCGCCGAGACTTCGACGAAGGTGATCCCGATGAGCCAGATGTCGGCGTTGATCCCGGGCGAGTAGGGGCGCGAGGAGAGCGGCGTGTACATGAACCAGCCGGCGTCCGGCGCGACGCCGAAGGCCAGCGAGCCGACCACGAGGCTGCCGCCGAAGAGGTAGCACCAGTAGCCGTAGGCGGTGAGGCGCGGGAAGGCGAGGTCGCGGGCGCCCAGGATCTTCGGCAGCAGATAGACGGCCATGCCCTCGAACAGCGGGATGGCGAAGAGGAACATCATCACCGTGCCGTGCAGGGTGAAGATCTGGTTGTAGAGCCCGGCATTGAGGAAGGCGTTGGCGGGCGTCGCGAGCTGGATGCGGATCAGCATCGCGAGCAGACCGCCGATGCCGAAGAAGACGCAGGCCGTGACGATGAAGCGGCGCCCGAGATTCGTGTGGTTGACGGCCGAAAGCCAGCCCCGCCGGCCGTGCGGCGTGCGCCACAGCGCGTCGAGTTCGCCGTCGAGGCCGGGCGCCGGCTCCAGCACGGTCATCGAAGCTCCTCCAGATAGGCGGCGATGCGCGCCAGCATGGCGGCGTCCGGGACGGCATGGTCCGGCATCCGATGGCCCGGCCGGGGCACTGGATGGCGTGCCAGCAGCGCGGGGAGGTCGCCCGGCAGGCGCCGGCCGATGCCGGCCAGATTGGGGCCGGCGCCGCTGCGGGTGCGCGCGTCGGTGCTGTGGCAGGCTCCGCAGCCGGCGGCGAAGGCCGCGGCGACCTCGGGCTCGGCGGCGGGAGGCGGCGCGGCGAGGGCGGTCAGGCGCTCGGCGAAGTCCGCCGGATCATGGGCGACGATGGTGAAAGTCATGCGTGTGTGCTCGAGCCCGCAGAACTCGGCGCACGCTCCGGCATAGGTGCCGGCCTGGTCCGCCTGGAGCCGCAGCACCGTGCGGTGGCCCGGAATGGCGTCCAGCTTTCCGGCGAGGCGGGGCACCCAGAAGCCGTGGATCACGTCGCGGGAGGAGAGATGGACATCCACGGGCCGCCCTGCGGGGATGTGCAGCGTGCCGGCGGTGTAGAGCGGCGCTCCCGCGAAATCCGGATAGACGAACTCCCACCACCATTGCTGCCCGCGTGCCTCGACCACCAGCGGCCGGTCCCCGGCCGATCGATGCGGCAGCAATGCCTCGCCGGTGCGGAGCGCGAAGACGAGGAGAACGGTCAGGGTCACGAGCGGGAACAGGACGCCGGCTCCCCCCAGCATCAGCCGCTCGGACACCCGCCGCGGAGCGGCCCTCGGCCGCAGGGCATGCGCCAGGAGGAGGAGCACGCCGAGGAGGATCAGCGCCGCACCCACCAGCATGCCCCACCACAGGAGCGCGATGGCGGCGGCGCCGGGCCCGGCGGGATCGAGGGCGGACAGCGGACCTGCGCAGCCGCCCAGCAGCGGCGCGAGCAGGAAACCGGCAGCGGCCGGCCGCGTTGGCGTGCCATGGACGAACCGCATCTGCGCGATCCGCGCTATCACGACATCGGCTCGCGCGTGGCGCTGGCCGGCCATCCGATCCATGCGATGCTGGTCAGCTTCCCGATCGCGCTGGTGATGGCGACCGCCGGCAGCGACTTCTTCTTCTGGTGGACGGCCGATCCCTTCTGGATCCGGGCGGCGCTGTGGTCGAGCGGCTTCGCCTTCTGGCTGGGCATTGCGGCCGGCATCGCCGGCACGGTCGAGATCCTGCTGGCACCCGGCATCCGCCGCCGCCCGGCGAGCTGGACGCACTTCGTCGCCGCCATGATGCTGCTCGCCATCGCCGGCGCGAACTGGGGATTTCGCCTCGCCGAGCCGCTCGCCTCGCCGCTGCCGTGGGGCGCGGCGCTGTCCGGCCTGTGCGTCGTCTTCGTGGCCATCGCCGGCTGGCACGGCGGCAAGCTCGTCTTCGAACATCAGATCGGCCTGATCCTGGAGGGGCGCGACTAGGCGGCCGCCGGGCGCGGACGGCGCGCCCAGTCGGGAAAGAGGCTGTCGTCGAGATCGGGCTTGCCGAGGGCGAGCCAGAGGACGGCCAGGACGAGGCCGACCGTGGCGAGCTGGAGCAGGATCGCCTCGAGTGCCGGCGCCCGGGGCACGCGCCGTCCGGTCGTGCGGATCGCGCGGCCATGATGGACGTGCAGCATGACCATGGCGCCGACGGCGGCGAGCTTGACGAACATCCACCCCGCGAAGGCTTCGCGCACGAACAGCAGCGCCATGCCGCTGCCGATCGCGATGACGGCCGCGGGCGACACGACCATGAGGTAGCAGGCGCGCACGAAGCCGCGCAGATGCACGCCGCCCTCCTCGGCCAGGTCGGGCCGCGCCTGGCGTCGGATGAGGCCGGGCAGGAAGATCAGACCGGCGCACCACGCCGAGAGGGCAGCGACATGGATGAGCTTGAGCCAGGCTGCCGTCACGCCGCGCGATCCCGGCGTGCCCGGGCGAGCCAGCCGGCAAGCGCGACGAGCGCGACGGCGGCGTAGGGCGCGGCGCCCGGAACCCACATCAGGAGCCCTGCCAGCTGCTGGTCCTCGATCGGGGTCAGGCCCCAGGGTGGGGTGGTCGCAAGGTGGTAGCGATAGAGCGGCCGCGGCGCGAAGGTGATGATGGCGCCAAGCAGCCCCATCTGGACGATCGTCGCGAGCAGCGCGGAGGCGCCGGCGGCGCTGGCTGCGCCAACACTGCGCAGGGACATCCAGAATGCGACGGCCGAGCCGAGCAGCGTCGCCTGCATCAGCCAGTAGATGGCGTACGAGCCGAGGGCCGCATCGTAAGGGGCGGGCGCGTGCCAGACCCACACCACCACGGTCTGCACCAGGGTCGCCAGCGGAAGGCCGAGCCGGCCGGTCCGCGCAAGCGGCAGCGCTGCCGCGAGCAGGGGGGCCGCCACCGCGATCAGCAGCAGATGGTGCGCGACCCGGACCGAGAAGAGGGCGGACGCCATCGCGCAGATCGGCGAGACGAAGAGGATCGCCAGCATGGCCCAGCCGGCGGCGAAGGCCGCGCCTTCCCGTCCCCCGCCCCGCAGGGCGGCGCGGCCCATTCCGGCCGTCAGGAGCAGGGCGAGGCCGGCGAGCAGGACCGGGTCGAGGTTCCAACTCGCCCAGGCCTCTCCCGGTCGCGGCCCCGGCCCGCAATAGGGTATCGGTCCGTCCATCCGGCCTTCCTCCCGTAGGCATCGGTGGGCGAACGCCGTCGGGGCCGCTTTCGATCCATCGCCGGTTGCGCGGCGGCTACAGGATCGCGCGGTCCCACCCGCCGTAATGCTCGCCGCTCAGCTTCCCGCGCGGCAGCGACAGTGCGATCAGCGCGAGCCCGGCCGCGACGCCGAACGCGGAGCCCCAGGTTCCGCCGCCGTCGAGCAGGAAGGGCGCGGCGACCAGCCACCCGCCGATCGCGACGTTGAGGAACCGGACGGGCCGCGCGATTTCCGCAAGCGCGGTCACCGCGACGGTGATGACGAGGCAGCCGGCGACATGGTCGCTGTCGGCGAGCGCGCCCTCCGTCCCGAAGAGCAGCCGCGTGGCCATCAACGCAAGCCCGATCACGATCACCGTCGAGAGCTGCCAGGGATAGTTGACGCCGCCCACGGCGAACTTGCGCAGCACTTCCAAGGCGGGGGCGTCGGCGTCCTCGCCCGGCTCGCACTGGGCTCCCGGCAGGCCGCCGCCGCCCCGCCAGAAGATGCGCCAGAACGGGCGCCCCGCACGGCGGGCGCGCAGCAGGAACTGCGCCGTCGCCAGGAGTTCGTCGAGGGCGTAGGGGATCATCAGCACGCTGACGACGGCGGTGGCGAGGCAGAGGCCGCACCAGTCGCCGATCAGCACCGGCTGGATGATGATGAAGCCGATGCTGACCGCGCCCAGCGGCACGATGAGCAGGCCGAAGCCCAGCACCAGCCAGGGCATCGTCCGCCAGCGTCGCCGGTCGCCGATGGCGCCGGTCAGGGCCTCGATCAGGTAGACCGCCGCGCCGACGCCGGCGTCCGGGATCGGCCAGGCGCGCGAGAACTCCGAGGAGATGACGGTCTCGCTGCCGCTTCCGAACGCCGGGTCCCAGGCCGCATCGACATGGCCGAGCTGGAAGGCCGTCATGTAGCGCGAGACGAGGAAGCCGAGGAGGGCGAGCACGACGATCGGCAGGCGCTGCGAATAGCTGGAGGGGGAATAGCTCCAGCCGAGCGGCGTGTCGCTGTCGTCGGCGAGTGCGACGGAGGCGATGCCCGGCGGATTGGAGAAGACGGTCGAGAGCGCGATGGCGAGCGCGCCGACGAGCGTGTCGTTGGCATAGGCGCCGGCGCTGCCGGTCCAGAAGACGAGCGGGGCGAAGAGCAGCCAGGTGCCGGTCGCGGCAACCGCCCAGCGCGCCCAGCCATGACGCTCGGACAGCGCCAGCGTTCCGAGCCCCGTCAGCAGCAGGCCGGCGAGGAGGTCGCTCGCGCCCAGCATTGCCGCGCGCCATGCGCCGTCCGGTAGCGGGGCGCCGGCCGCCGGCGGCACCCCACCCCCCGTTGCGCCTTCGAACAGTCCGAAACCGAAGGGGCTGGCGATCAGCCACAGCCCCAGCATCGCGACGAGGAACGGCGCCCAACGGCTGTCCTGGTGGGCGGCGGTCCGGCGGCGCGCGACCGCCTTGCGGCGCTCCTCGCCGATCCGGTCCGGCGGCGCATCCTCTACCCGGGCGGCCGCCATCGCGGCGGCGTCCAGCTTGTTCTTCGCGTACCAGCCGGCGGGGTCGGCCTTCAACCGCCGGATCATCTCGGGGATGGTGTCCGCCAGCCGATGTCGCGGGGTCCAGCCGAGCAGGGTTTCGGCACGGGCCGGATCGACCTCGTAATGGTCGTCGGCGCGCTCGATCATCCAGGGCTGGACGAAGGGATCCTGGTCGAGCACGTCCTCCTGCAGCCATTGCCCGGCCTTGGCCAGCACCTTCGGCAGTTCGGCGGTCGCCCATTCCTCGCCATGCAGCAGGCATCCGAAGCGGTGCTGCAGATCGCCATAGCCGAGCGTCTCCCGCTCGGCCAGCAGCAGCGCCGTGTCGTGGGGCAGGCGGTCGCGCCGGTCGACGGCACGGGCGACGGCGTCGACCAGATCGTCGAGGTGGAGATAGGGCTGCCCATGCTCCAGCTTGCCCGGATAGAAGCGCCCGAGCGGGCTGCGCTCGTGGATGTTGGCGATCTGCTGGGCGAGGAACGCGGCCCGGCAATCCTCGTCGTAGATGCCGGCCGGCCGCAGCACGAGCAGCGGGATCGCGTCGTGCTCGGCCCGCAGGGCCGTCTCGGTGTCGGCCTTCGACTGCGGATAGGGCGACTTGGGGTCGATCGGCCAGGATTCGTCGATCGGCCGCCCCGGCTCGGTCGCGCGATGCACCAGAAGGGTGCTGGCGAAGATGAACTGCTGCGTCTCCAGCCCTTGCAGGTGGCGCATCAGACGGCGGCTGCCCTGGACGGTCACCGCCTCGTAGCGCGGATCGGGATCGCCCGAGAGATCGTAATAGGCGGCGAGATGGATCACCGACGCGACCTCTGGACCGGCCGTCTCGCGCACCTTGGTCAGCGCCGCTGACACGCTTTCGTCCGAGGTGAGATCGACCTCCACCGGCTCGACCCCCTCTTGCGGCCGCTTCGGCAGGAACAGGTCGAACCCGAAGACGCGATAGCCGGCGGCCAGACGCCGGGCGATGGCGCTGCCGAGGAAGCCGCCGCTGCCGGTGACGATGACGGTCGGACGCTGGCTGGGCGCTGCGGCCATCCCATTCTCCTGCTGTCGTGGCGTTCGGAATATCCCCTCCAATAGAGCGCGCAGATGCGCCCGGAAGTTCCCGGCACCGTCTTCGCGGGGCATACTTCGGCCGGAAGGCGCAGTGGCGAATCGGCGCCCGTGAAGGAAAGCATCGGGAATGGAAGCGGCTCAGGAGTTCGACTTCGTGATCGTCGGTGCCGGCTCTGCCGGCTGCGTGCTCGCCAACCGGCTCACCGCCGACGGCCGCACCACGGTCCTGCTGCTGGAGGCGGGGGGGCGGGACACCGACCCCTGGATCCACATCCCCGCCGGCTTCTACCGCAACATCTACAACCCCAAGGTCGCCTGGAAGTTCGAGACCGAGCCGGAGCCCGAGATGATGGGGCGCCGGATCCCCTGGCCGCGCGGCAAGGTGCTGGGCGGATCGAGCTCGATCAACGGCCTCATCTACATCCGCGGCCAGAAGGAGGATTTCGACCTCTGGCGGCAGCTGGGCAATGCCGGCTGGTCCTATGACGACGTGCTGCCCTATTTCCGCAAGTCGGAGTGCCAGGAGCGCGGCGGGGACGAGTATCACGGGGGCGACGGCCCGCTCGCCGTCTCCGATCTCCGGACCCCGCATGAGCTGCACGACGCCTTCGTCGCCGGCGCGCAGGAGGCGGGCTACCCCTTCAATCCGGACTTCAACGGCGCCTCGCAGGAGGGGGTCGGCCCGCTGCAGGTGACGGTGCGCGGCCGCCGCCGCTGCAGTGCCGCCGTCGGCTATCTGCGCCCGGCCCTGCGCCGTTCCAACCTCACGGTCGAGACCCATGCGCTGACCGAGCGCGTGCTGACCGAAGGACGGCGCGCCGTCGGCGTCGTGTTCCGGCAGAACGGCGCCGTCCGCCAGGCCCGTGCCCGGCGCGAGGTGCTGCTGTGCGGCGGCACCATCAACTCGCCGCAGATCCTGCAACTGTCCGGAATCGGGCCGGGCGGCCTGCTGCAATCGCTGGGCATCCCCGTCGTGCACGAACTGCCGGGGGTCGGCGAGAACCTGCAGGACCATCTTGGCGGCCGGCTGATCTACAAGGCGCGCAACGCCAACACCTTCAACGAGATCTCCCGCTCCTGGTGGCGCAAGGCGCTGACGGGGATGGAGTATGTCTTTGCCTCCCGCGGCGCGCTGATGACCGGGGCGGCGCCGATCGGCCTCTTCGTCAAGACCCGCCCGGAACTCTCCTCGCCCGACATCCAGTACCAGTTCCTCGCCGGCAGTTCCCCCAAGGCGGGCGAGCCGATGCACGCGTTCCCGGGCTGCACCATCGTCACCATTCCCTGCCGGCCGGAGAGCCGCGGCTGGCTGCGCATCCAGTCGCCGGACCCGGCCATGCCGCCGAAGATGATGGCGAACTACCTCTCGACGGCGAACGACCGCGAGACAATGGTGGCCGGCCTCAAGGCGGCGCGCCGGGTCTTCGCGACGCCGGCAATGCGCCGCTGCGTCACCGAGGAGTTCATGCCGGGCCCGGATGCCGTCAGCGACGAGGATCTGCTGAACCATGTCCGGGCGACCTCCGGCACCACCTTCCACCAGACCAGCACCTGCATGATGGGGCAGCATCCGACG
The DNA here is from genome assembly GCA_006738865.1 of Allostella sp. ATCC 35155. Lineage (GTDB taxonomy): Bacteria > Pseudomonadota > Alphaproteobacteria > ATCC43930 > Allostellaceae > Allostella. The sequence continues at coordinate 4,520,751 of AP019701.1, read as the reverse complement.
GCCGTCGTCGACACGACCCTGCGGGTCCTGGGGATGGAGGGGTTGCGCGTGGTCGACGCCTCGATCATGCCGACGGTCGTCTCCGGCAACACCAACGCGACCGCCATCATGATCGCGGAGAAGGGCGCCGACATGATCCTCCGCGGAGCGGCCGCCTGATACCACTGCGCTCGTGCCGGTTTCCCCGGCCCGGTCAGCCGGGCCGCCTCCGGGATCGCCGTCCGGCTACAGGATGAAGTCGAGCGCGTCGACCTTGGTGACGCCGTTGACCTGGATTTCCAGATCGGCCGTGCGGTCGCGGTTGGTGTCGGCCTGGATGACGAGGTTGCCGCCGCTCACGACATAGCGCAGCTGGCCGGCGCCGCCGTTGAAGGCGGCGGTGCCGATGAAGGTGAAGGCCTGGTTGCCGGAGCTGCGGGTGTCGGCGTCGATCGCCGACAGGTCGATGCGGTCGTCGGCGTCGAACTGGGCGATCGTGTCGCGGTTGGTGCCGCGCGGGCTTTCGCCGGTGGTCCGGTAGACGAAGAGGTCGGCGCCCGGACCGCCCACAAGGAGGTCGCGGCCGTTGCCGCCGACGAGCGTGTCGTTGCCGTCGCCACCGGTCAGCGTGTTGCTGCCGTTGTTGCCGGTGAGGAGGTTGGCCCGACTGTTGCCCGTGCCGGCGATCCCCGACGAGCCGGTCAGCGTCAGGTTTTCGACGAAGTTGGAGAGGGTGTAGGCAACCGAGCTCTGGACGAGGTCGAGCCCTTCCCCGTCGAATTCGACGATCTGGTCGCCGGCATTGTCGACCGTGTAGGTATCGTCGCCGTCGCCACCGATCATCGTGTCGGCGCCGCCCTTGCCGTCGAGGCGGTTGGCCGCGCCGTTGCCGGTCAGGAGGTTGGCGACGCCGTTGCCGGTGGCGTTGATCGCCGAAGAGCCGGTGAGCGTCAGGTTCTCGAAGTTGTTGGCGAGCGTGAAAGTGACCGACGCCATCACCAGGTCGGTCCCCTGGTTGCTCGATTCGGACAGGGAATCGCGGGTGGAATCGACGATGTAGACGTCGTTGCCCTGGCCGCCGGCCATGGTGTCGTTGCCGGCACCGCCGTCGAGCGTGTCGGCACCGGCCAGCCCGTTGAGGCGGTCGTTCCCGGCAAGGCCCGACAGCAGGTCGTCGCCGGCCGTGCCGTTCAGCGTGTCGGCGCCGGCGCTGCCCGTCTGGCCCGCAGATCCCCCTCCGCCGCCTTGCAGGCTCGCCGCGGCGACTGTCTGGCCGGCGAAGACGAAGGTCTCGATGCCGGACAGGAGGTCGCTGCCCTCCGGCGACCCGCCGCGCAGGTCGCTGACGGTGAAGCTCGCCGACTGGGTCGACCAGACGACCGAATAGTCGGCGCGGGCGCCGGAATAGATCGCGCGGTCCGTTCCCTGGCCGCCCAGGAGCGTGTCGTTGCCGGCGCCGCCGAACAGCGTGTCGTCACCGGCGCCGCCGTCGAGCGAATCGGCGCCGCGCCAACCGTCGAGATCGTTGCCCGCGTCGTTGCCCAGGACCCGGTCGTTGCCGTCGCCGAGGATGGCATTCTCGATGACCGTGCCGGCGGCGATGGCCAGGGATCGCCCGGCGATGGTGCTGGTCGCACCGGCCCTGAGGTCGAGCAGGCTGGCCGCCGTGATCGCCGCGAGGTCGAACGTGTCGATGCCGCCTGCGTCGGAGAGCGTGCTGCGATCGGCGGCCGTGCCGAGGCCCGCATAGGCATCGGTATAGACGAAGCGGTCGTCGCCGGTGTCGGCGTCACCGATGAGGCCCAGCGTCCAGGCGTTGAGGGTGCCCGGGTCTCCCGCGATGGCGTCCTCGACAATCAGCGTCCAGGTACCGTTGGCGCTCTCGCCCCAGAACTGGACGCTGTCGACGGTGAAGCGGATGTCGTCCTGGCTCGTGCCGTAGGTGGCGGAGGTCGAGAGGCCCGGCCGGTCGACCAGCACCGACTGCGTGCCGGCGGGCGAGACGAGCGTGACGGTGAGATCGCCGATCCAGCTGTGGGAGATGTCGAGCGTCACCTCGACGCGGTCGATCTCGATCGCCGTACCGCTGACGGTGATCCGATTCTGCAGGGCGCCGCTGCCGTCCGGGATGGCGAGGTTGGGGCTGGGGTCGGAGGTGCGCGTGACGACGAGGCGATCGCCCTGCGTCGACTGGTCGGTCCAGCTCTCGGCGAGGCGCACCGCGGCGTGGGCGTCGACCAGACCGAAGCCGTAATCGTCGTTGAAGCGCAGCCCGCCGCCGTTCCAGTCGCCGGCACCGTTGGTGAACCAGGTTCCGCCCGCGGCCGGCTGCTGGGCGGAATAGGCCAGGATCTCCTGCACGTCGCGATAGCCGAGGCGTGGATTGGCCTCCAGCATCAGGGCGACGACGCCGCTGACGACCGGCGCCGCGAAGGAAGTGCCGCTGACGCTGGCATAGTCGCCGCTGACATAGCCGGCGCCGCCTAGCCGATCGGTCGTCACGATGCCGACGCCGGGGGCGGCCACCAGGACGGCGGCTCCCGGCGTGCTGAAGCCGGCGATGGCGCCGCTGGAATCGGTGGCGGCGACGGCGATGACGTAGGGGCTGTTCTGGAAGTCGTGATAGTTGACGTTGTCGCCCGACGCCCGGCTGTTGCCGGCGGCGAAGACGACGACGGTGCCGAGCCCGCCGCGGCCGCTCGTGACCGCGGCCTGCAGTTCGGACGCCACGGTCTGGAAGGCGCTGCTGGCGAAATTGTCCTGGAAATAGCCGCCATAGCCCCAGCTGTTGTTCGCCACGTCGACGCCGGTCAGCCGGTCGAAGGCGGTCGCGATCTGGGCGATGTTGCCGTTGCTGCCATAGCCGATGCGCAGGCCGACGATGTCGGCCTCCCAGGCGATGCCGGCGACGCCGACATTGTTCATCGTGGCCGCGGCGACGCCGGCGACGGCGGTGCCGTGATTGTCGCCGCTGGCGGCGGCCGCGTCGGAATCGCCCTGGCGGGCGTCGTAGTCGAGGTCGGTGCGGTAATTGCCGACGAGGTCCGGATGCGTGCGCTCGAAACCGTCGTCGACGATGCCGATCTTGATGCCGCGCCCGGCATAGCCGTCCCAGGCGCGCTTCACGTCGATCGCGTCGAGATGCCACTGGCTTCCCGCCAGCGGATCGGTCGGAACCAGCACGGGCAGAGGGCCGGGATCGGCCAGGCCGGGGCGCTTCAGCAGATCGATCTTGGCCATGGGGCACCAGCGACCGGAGAGTATCGTCTGCTTTTAGATTTCTCCGGGCCTCACCGCAATGGCCGCTCGTCTTGGCCGCCCATGTATTCGCCAGCTCTATCCATAATTATGCAAGAACCGGCGGAGTTTTCGTCCCGGCGACGGCTTGTTCCAGAGCCTCTGCCACACGGCGGACGACCGGCGTCCATTCGCCCGGCGCTTCCTGCCGGAACAGACGCATGGTCGGATACCACGGGGTATCGTCGCGGCCGGCCAGCCAGCGGAAGCAGCCGTCGAAGCGCGAAAGCAGCCAAACCGGCCGCCCCAGAGCCCCGGCGAGGTGCGCTACGGCCGTGTCGACGGTGATCACGAGGTCGAGCTGCTCGACGATCGCGGCCGTGTCGGTGAAGTCGCGTACCTCCGGCATGGGGTCGCTCATGGCGCGGGCGAAGGCGACGCGGTCGCGGTCGCCGCCGCGGGCGCCGAACTGCAGCGACACGAACGCGGCGCGCTCGACCGCGAAGAGCGGAGCCAGGTTCTCCAGGCGGATGCTGCGACGGCGGTCGGTCGCGTTGCTCATCGGCAGGTGCGGGCGCGCGTCGCCGGCCCAGACCAGCCCGACCCGCAGCCGTCCGCCATCCGGGAACCGCCCCGCCCAGCGGCGGCGGGCCTCTGCGTCCGGAGCAAGATAGGGAACGGCGGCAGGGATCGTCTCGGGGGTCGTTCCGAAGAGGGCGGGAAGGCTCATCAGCGGCGCATGCAGGTCGTGCGGGCCGACCGGCTGTCCGGGTGCCACGACGCGCCGGACGCCCTTGACGGACTGCAGCAGGCGGACGAGGCCCGCCTGGGCGACGAGTACCACCGCGGCGCCGCGCGCGGCGACGAGGGGGGCATAGCGGGCGAACTGCAGCGTGTCGCCATGCCCCTGCTCGCCCCAGAGGATGATGGTGCGCCCCGCGATCGGCTCGCCCTGCCAGCGCGGTTGCGTGAAGGGCAGGGGGCGGACCATCTCGGTTTCGAAACGGTGCTCGTAGGCCGCCCAGCCGCGGGCGAAGTCGCCGAGGCGCAGCAGGGCCAGCGAGCGGTTGAAGCGCGGCGCGACCATGTCCGGCTGCAATGCCAGGGCGCGGTCGAAGGTGGCCAGCGCCGCAGCAGCCTCGCCGTTCATCATCAGCAGGATTCCGCGCTCGTTGAGGAGGTCGGCGCCGGGCGGCTCCACCCCGATCGCGCGGTCGAGCTCCGCCAGCGCCGCCGCGAAGCGGCCCTCGTCGCGCAGCGCCGCGGCGAGGGCGCGCCGGACGGGCGCGGCGTCGGGCGCGAGATCGAGGGCCGTGCGGAAGGCGATCGCGGCCTCGGCATTGCGGCCCTGACCGGCGAGCAGGCGGCCCAGGTTGAAGTGGCCCTCGACCATCGCGGGGTCGATCGCCACCGCGGCGCGGAACGCCGCCTCGGCCTCCGCCGCGCGGCCGAGCAGGCCCAGGGTCGAGCCGCGCAGATTGAGCGCCAGCGGATTGCCGGGCTCGATGGCGGCGGCTTCGTCGGCGACGGCATAGGCGCGCTCGGCCTCGCCGCGATCGACGAGCACCCCGGCCAGCCGCAGCAGCACCGGCACCGGCCGCACCCGGGCGCGCTGGGAGAGTTCGCGCAGGATGGCGCGCAGCCGCTCCTCCGCCTCCGGCAGGCGCCCGGCCTCGTGCAGCCGGGCCGCGGCCGCCAGCGCCGCCTCCCAGGGCGCCGCCGCAGTGCTCATGCCGCCGCGAAGTGCCGGCGCAGCGCGGCGACCCCTTGCATGGTCAGCTGGATGCGCTGCTCGTCCATGGCCAGGTCCTGCGAGGAGAACTTGGCGATGACGAGTTCGGCGTCGCGGTCGACGAACAGGTTCTGGCCGTTGACCCCGACGCAGAACAGCAGCGGCGAGGGCCCGTGCAGCACATACCACTTGCTGCGGTAGTGCATCGGCAGGCCGGGGAAGTAGGTGGCGAAGTCGCCGGCGTCCCAGGCGGCGCGGTCGCCGCCGGCGGCAAGGTCGTCGATCCAGGCAGGTGGCACGATCGCGACTCCGTCGCGGACGCCTCCCTGGACGAGAAGCTGGCCGATCCGGGCGAGGTCGAGGGCGGTCATGCACATGCCGCCGGCGCCGCGCGGCGCGCCCAGCCGGTCCACCGTGATGTAGGCGTCGTGCCCGGCGCCCATCGGCTGCCACAGCAGCCGCCCGACGAGGTCGGCATAGGGCTCGCCCGTCGCCCGCTCGATCACCCAGGCCAGCAGGTCGGTGTTGGGCGAGACATAGTGGAAGCGGCCGCCATGCGGCCCGTCGCGGCCGTCGAGGCTGGCCAGGAAGCTCCGCAGGTCGGCCGGCGGGTCGCCGGGCTCGGGGGGATTCCAGCCCTGCGCCTTGCGATAGGCGATGATCGGCCCGCTGGTTGCGAGATAGTTTTCCTCGAAGGCGATGCCGGCGCGCATGTCGAGAAGCTGCTGCAGCGTGGCCTCGCGATAGGCGCCGTCCGCCAGTTCCGGCAGCCAGCGGGTGACGGATGCGCCGGGATCGAGCACGCCCTGGCCGGCGAGGATGCCGACGACCATGCCGAGGATGGACTTCGACACCGACATCAGGATGTGGGGGCGGCTCGCCGTCATGCCGTTGGCATAGCCCTGCCAGACGATCCGGCCGCGATGCAGGATCACCAGCGCGTCGCTGTCGGTCGCGGCGAGGAAGCCATCGAGATCGATCGTGCCGGCAGCGGTCTCGATCGCGAGCCGCGAGAGATCGCGGGGTGCGGCGGGCAGGCGCCAGATCCGGTCCGGGTCGCTCGGGATCGCAGCGGTCGGCACGATCTCGCGGACATGCTGGAAGCCCCAGCGGTGGAAGGGCGGGGTCCGCCAGTTCGCCAGCGTCACCTGTTTCCCCGCCGGCGGTGGGAAGCCCGCCATCACCTGCATTCTCGCCCCCTGGTCGGATCGGATCATTGTCGGCCGTCAGGTTCGCGCGCCCCTGCCCGCGCCGTCAATGCGAAGCGCCCGGCGCGGTGAAGCGCGCGATCCGCTGGGCCACGGGGCGCGTCCCCGGCCATCGTGCGTCGAGCCCGCGCAAGACGGCCAGTGCGGCTGCGACATCGCCGTCGAAGGCCAGCAGTTCGGCCTGCAGCAGGGCGGCATGGTAGTCGTCGGGGTCGATCCGGAGGGCGGCTGCCGCCGGCGCCCGGGCGGCCGCGGGCTCGCCACGGGCGAGCGCGTCCTTGGCCGCGCGGACGAGCAGGCGCAACCGGAAGGCCGGTGCATGGCCGCCGAGCGGGTCGGCCGCCTGGGCGCGGGCCGCCTCGGTGATCGCCTCGGCGGCAGCGCCCTCCCCCGCCTTGCGCCGCGCCGTCTCCAGCAGGCGGGCGGCCGAAAGCGGCGCCGCCCTGGCGTCTTCCGCCAGGGTCGTGGGGCGCTCGGGCACGGCCAGCGGATGAATGCGAGCGGCGAAGGCCGCCACCTCGTGTCCCTGTTCGACCCGGGTGGCGGCGAAGGGCGGACGGGCGACGGCACCCAGGCCCATGAGGCGCATCATCGCTGCCGCAGCGACCAGCCCGCGCTCGTCCTCGCCGTCGACCCAGCCGGCGGCGGCGATGGCCATGCGGGCCGCCTGGTCGATCCAGGCCGAACGGCGCCGGGCGATCGGCCAGCGCTCCCATGCGGCATGGGCCGAGCCGCCATGCAGGCGCTTGCGATAGAACCCGCCCGGGACCCGCCGCAGTTCGCCGCGCGCCGCGAGGTCGACCAGCCACACCGTGTCGGCCGCGAAGTCGCCGACCAGTCCCGTCGGCAGCAAGGGTCGATCGTCCGGGCCGCGCCGTCGGACGAGGCCGCGGAAGGCGACGGAGTCGCCATGGTTCAGCAGCACGTCGAGCAGCCGGTGCAGCCGGTCGCCGCGCACCTCCGGCTGGACGATGTGGACATGATCGTCGCCGAAAGTCGCGATGTCGGAATAGGCGGTCGAGATGGCCGGATCCCCGGCTGCCAGCCCGAACACCCGCGCGAGATAGTCGCGATGCAGCAGGTCGTCGTGCGGCGTGATGCAGAAGAACTCCGTCGTCACCCGGCCGATCAGGAAATTGACGTTGCCGACCCAGCCCAGCCGGTTCGGCTGCACGACCAGTTCGAACCGCCGGTCGGCGAGAAAGCGGCGGCAGATCGCTTCCGATCCGTCGTCGCCCCGATCGAGCGAGACGAGGACGCGAAAGTCGGCGAAGGATTGCCGGGCGATGCAGGCCAGCGTGTCGGCGACGAAGGCCGCGCCGTTCCAGACCGGTACGCAGACCGTGACCGGCGGCGGGCCATCGTTCACGGCGACCCGATCATCGCGGATGCACACGGTCGGCGACGTCGACCGCCAGCGCCGGGCCGAGGGTGAACTTGCTCGTGTCGACGGAATGGTAGGCATCGTAGGAGCGGATGCCGACGATGTCGCGCCGATGCAGCCGGCTCGCCCGGTCGTCGATGTCGCTGACGGCGAGCGCATAGATGGCACCGCCGCTGACCTCGATGGCGGCCGGCGGGCTGGCGAGGAAGGCGGCTGCCGCCGGCTGGATCGCGGCCATGGCGGCGATCGCCCGCATGGCGATGCGGTCGCCGTCGATCCCGGCCGCGTGCTCGCTCCACTCGCCGCGCTCGGCGTTGCGGGTGCTGCCGATCATGCAGTCTGGGTACCAGGAGAGGTAGGTCTCGCCGTGGGGCTGAACGACGACGTCCCCATAAGGACCGAGGACGGCGGTGACGCTGCGGAGGCCGGCCGGCGGCGGTCCGGCGATCCGCACGCCGGCCTTGAAACGGGTGAACCACGGCCCCGGCTGGTCGATGCCGAGCATCCGGTCGAGCCAGGGACGGTTGGCCCACAGGGCGTTCACCACCGATGGGAAGGGGCCGAGCCGGGCGGGTCCGGTTGGGCCGTCGGCCAAGATGAAATAGCCGCGATCCTGCCGCTCGATCCCGGTGATCCGGGTCCGGCCCAGCCACTCGATCCGCGGGTGGTCGGCGACGGCCCTGCGCAGCAGCGGCGCCAGGCCCCGTGGGTCGATCGCGATCTCGGCCGTCTCGTAGGCGGCCGTCACCCGGCCGGGGGCATAGCGTGCCAAGCGCTCGGCCTCCGCCAGCGGCCGCCAGAACGGGCGATCCGGCGCGACGGGCGGCCGGGCCGATCCGCGAGCAGCCTGCCGCCAGGCCGCCTCGACCCGTGCGAAATGCCGTTCGACCGCGTCGGGCGGCACCTGGCTGTCGTCGAGGACGGCATAGTCGAAGGGCTGTGAACGCAGCCGGTCGAGCGCATCGGCCGGCACCCAGCGCGCGAGCACGTCGAGGAAGCGGGCGGCGCCGGTCTGCATGGTCCGCACGGTGTCCGGCGTCGGATCGGCGGCATAGGTGAGCCCGACATGCACCTTGCCTTCGTTGTGCAGGCTGGCCTCGGAGATGGGTTGCGCGTTGCGCTCGATCAGCACGACGCGGCCGCCGCGGTCGGCGATCTCGAGCGCGGCGCAGGTGCCGAGGATGCCGGCGCCGAGGATGGCGGTGGTCATCGCGCGCTCGCGCGCTGGATGCGTCCGGCCGCCAGCGACAGCACGGTCCCCGCGAGCAGCGCCGCCGTACCGATGGCGAAGAGCGGGTCGTGGTAGCCGAGGGTCGCGAAGAGATAGGACATCGCCCAGGCGCCGCCGGCCTGGGCGACGGCGAAGGCGCTGGTCATCCAGCCCCAGACGGGGCGGTGGCGGGCGAGCCCGACCAGCTCCGCCACCCAGGCCGAGCAGAGGGTCGTCGTGCCGCTGATGAGCGCGCCGACGATCGCCGACGAGAGGAAGAGGACGACCGGACCCGTCCCGAAGAGCGGCAGCGCCACTCCGATGGCCTTCAGCGCCATGGCGCCGGCGAAGGTCCGGCCGAGGCCGACGCGGTCGGCGACGGCGCCGGAGAGGAAGGGACCGAGCGCGGCAGCGACCCCGAAGACCGTCCAGAAGCCGCCGCCGACCGCCAGCCCGCGATCGAGGCCGCGGGCGATGTAGTCGACCCAGAAGACGGTGTGCGGAATGAAGCCCAGGGCGTCGCAGGCGTAGGCGGCGAGGAGCAGGCGGACCGGCATCGGCAGCGCGCCGGCTTCGCCCGGCCGACCCGCCGGCATCGGCCGGTCGTGCGGGATCGTGATCCAGACATGGATCGTCAGCAGGAATGCGGCGACCGCCAGCGCGACCCATACCGCCGCCGGCCCGAACCGGGCGGCGACCGGCACCACGGCGCCGGCGGCGGCAATGCCGAGGCCGACGCCGGTGATGACGATCCCGGCCGCGCGGCCGCGGCGCTCCGGCGGCGTGAGCGCGAGGACGGCCGGGACCGCCAGGACCATCAGCACGCCGCCGGTGATGCCGGCGAGGAAGCGCCAGGGTACGAACCAGGCGAAGCCGAGCGGCCAGGCGCAGGCGGCGAGGCTGACCATGGTCGCCACCGCGGCGGCCCGGATGGCGCCGGTCGCGGTCATGGCCCGGGCGACGCGCGCGGCCATGACCGCGCCGACCAGATAGCCCGCGAGATTGGCAGCTGCGAGATAGACCGCCTCGGCCGGCGTCAGCCAGCCGGCGGCGATCAGCGCCGGGATCAGGGGCGTATAGGCGAAGCGGCCGATCCCGTTACCGATCAGCGTCGCCGCCAGGCCGCCGCCGGCGACCCTCCAGGTGCCGGGGCCCGCGCCGGCCCTCGTCATCGCGTCCGGCTCCCGCCCGGGCTCAGGCCGGCCAACCCTGTCCGCCGCCGTCGACGCGCAGGACCTGCCCCGACACGAAGGCGCCGAGCGGGCCGGCGAACATGTCGACGAGGCGCGCCACCTCGTCGACGGTGGCGACGCGGTCGAGCGTGCCGGCTTCGGCCAGCCGCTGCGGATCGACCGCGCGGGTGCCGAGGAAGCGGCCGGTCCGGGTTTCGCCGGGGGCGATGCAGTTGACCGTGATCTCGAACGGGCGAAGCTGGTCGGCGAGGCAGCGGGTGAAATGCGCGACCCCGGCCTTGGCGACGGCATAGATGGCACCGTTCGTCCGACCACGCGATCCGGCGGTCGAGCCGATCGTGACGATGCGTCCGCGCCGGCGGTCGACCATCCGCCGCGCGACGGCCTGGCAGGTCAGGATCGTGCAGAGGAGGTTGCGGTCGAGCACCGCCTTCATGTCCTCCTCGCGGATGTGCAGGGCGTCGTTGGGATCGGGCTTGCCGCCGGCGGCGGCGATGTCGCCGCCGGCATTGTGGACCAGGATGTCGATCGGTCCGAGTTCGGCCTCGGTCGCCTCGACCGCCCGTGCTATATCGTCGGACAGGGTCAGGTCGCCCAGCAGCCGCAGCGTGCGCACCTCGTGCGCGGCCGCGATCTCCTCCGCCACGGCGGTCAGGGTCGTCCCCTCGCCGTACTCGGCCGGTCCGTGCTCGCGCATGCCGTGCACGCCCACGGCCGCACCCATCGCGGCGAGGCGCTCGGCAAATGCGCGGCCGAGGCCCCGCCCGGCCCCGGTCACCAGGGCCACCCGGCCGGCCAACGGACGGTTGCTGTCGGTGGTCGTCATGAGGCTCCTTGCTCGCTCCGTGCCGCAGGTTCGCGGTCCCCGCCGGGAAAGAAAAGCGGAATCGGCCATGGCCTGTCGGGCTGAGCATTGCATGGCAGGGGCTTGACCGTCCGGCAGCGGACCAGCATAGGCTGCCCCGCAACTGGCGACGCGAGGGCACCCGCCGATGGCTGCTCCAGGAGCTGCCCCTGGTTCGAACCGGGAGGACGGCCGGAACGAGGTGGCGCCGCTGCCGCCGTTGCGCCGGCTGATCCTGCTCGCCGCCTTCCTTGCCTGGATGCTGGGCTCGATGGTCGTGCTGGGCGTACTCATCGTGCAGTCCCGGCAACAGACCATCGCGGCCGGCGAACGGCTGGTCCAATCGTTCGCCCAGATCGTCGAGGAACAGTCGAGCGCCGTCTTCGGATCGGTGGGCCGCCTGCTGCGCCAGGTGGCGGGCACCCTCGATGGGCTCGATCCGTCGATGGCGGCGGATGCGCCGGCGGTCAGCGACCTCCTGCGGCGGATGATCGCCGATCGCAGCAACGTCGCGTCGGTCTGGGTGCTCGATGGCGAAGGGCGCGTCGTCTACGATGTCGGCGGCAATTTCGGGATGAACCTCGAGGATCGCGAGTACTTCCGGTCGCTCCGGGCGCGGCCGGACAAGCCGCTCCATGTCGGCCAGCCGATCCGGAGCCGCGCCACCGGCAATTGGCTGCTTCCGGTCAGCGCACCCCGGATCGGTCCGGACGGGCGGTTTGCCGGTGTTCTGGTCGCGGCGCTGCGGCCGGATAGTCTGGAACGGACCTGGAGCGTGCAGACGGCCGGCGGCGGGCGCTCCATCACGCTGTTTCGGGCCGATTCGACGCTGCTGATGCGTTCGCCCTTCGTCGAACGCGCGATGGGGCAGCGGTACGAGCATCTGCCGCTGTTCCGCGACCTGCTTCCGCGGGCGCCGGCCGGCATCGACTATGATCGCAGCCCGGTCGACGGCGTGGAGCGCCAGATCGCCTATCGCCGGTTCGACGCCTACCCCGAGCTGGTGATCGCGGCGACCGAGCCCATCGACGAGGTCCTTCATCCATGGCGCCGGATGATCGGCATCGTCGCGATCGGCGCGGTTGCGGCCGCGGTGCCGCTGCTGGCCCTGCTGGCCTGGCTGCTGCGCGAGTGGCGACGACGGCAGCAGAGCGAGGCGCGGCTCGCGGCGGCGAACGCCCGGCTCTCGGCGGAGATCGCCGAGCGCACCCGGGCCCAGGCCCTGGCGGATTCGGCCCATGCGCGGCTGATGGATGCGGTGGCGGCCTTTCCCGGCAGTTTCCGGCTGTTCGATGCCGAGGAGCGGCTCGTCCTGTCGAACGACGTGCAATGGATCACCGATCCGGTGGTCATCGCGAGCGTGCCGCTGGGGACGCCCTTTCCGGCGATTGCGGCGCGCGCGGCGGCGCTGGAACTCGACCGCGCCGCCGTCGGACGCCAGGAGGAGTGGCTGCGCGAGCGGCTCGCCCAGTTCCGCGACGGCCGGACCGACGTCGAGGTGCACTGGCGCGACGACCGCTGGTTCCATCTGCTGGAGCGCCGCACATCGGAGGGCGGGCGGATCAGCGTCCGCCTCGACATCACCCGTCAGAAGCGGGTCGAGGAGCACCTCCGGCAGGCGCAGAAGATGGAGGCCGTCGGCCAGCTCACCGGCGGCATTGCCCACGACTTCAACAACATGCTGACCGTGATCCTGGGCAATGCCGAACTGCTGGCGGAGCGCCCCGACGTCGGCCCGGAGGCGCGGGAACTGGCGCGGGTGGTGATGCAGGCGGCCGATGCGGCAGCCGACCTCACGAGTCGCCTGCTGGCGTTCGCCCGGCGCACCCCGCTGCAGCCACGCCGGGTCCAGGTGACAGCTTTCGTGTCGGAGATGGAACGGCTGCTGCGGCGGACCCTCGGCGAGCAGTACGACATCCGTCTCGTGCTGACGGCCGAGATCTGGGACGTGGTGATCGACCCGGCGCAGCTCGAGGCCGCGATCCTCAATCTCGCGCTGAACGCCCGCGATGCCATGCCGGATGGCGGGCCGGTGACGATCGAGACGGCGAACGTCGAGATCGACGCCACCTATGCCGCCGACCATGAAGGTGCGACGGCGGGCGCGTTCGTCATGGTCGCCCTGTCGGACGCCGGCTGCGGCATGGAGGCCGACGTGGTCCGGCGGGCGTTCGAGCCCTTCTTCACCACCAAGGGCGTGGGCCGGGGCACGGGCCTCGGCCTCAGCATGGTCTACGGCTTCGTCCGCCAGTCCGGCGGCCATGTGAAGATCTACAGCGAGCCGGGGCGAGGCACGACGGTGCGGCTCTATCTCCCGCGCGCGACCGACGCCGCCGTGGCGCCCGACGCCCTGCCGGACGAGCCCGGAATACCGCCAGGGGAGGGGCAGGCGATCCTCGTGGTCGAGGACGACGCGCAGGTTCGCGCCCACACCGAGCGGCAACTGCTGGGCCTTGGCTACGAGGTCGTCGGGGTGCCGGACGGCGCCGCCGCCCTGACGATGCTGTCGGGCCGCCCGTTCGATCTCATCCTCACCGACGTCGTCATGCCGGGCGGCATGTCGGGCCGCGACGTCGCCGACGCGGCGGTTCGCCTCCGGCCCGGCATCGCGGTGCTGTTCATGTCGGGGTACACCGAAAACGCGATCGTGCATGGCGGCCAGCTCGATCCCGACGCGCGCCTGCTGAGCAAGCCGTTCCGCCTGCGCGATCTCGCGATCCGGGTCCGGGCCGCCCTGGCGGGCTGGTGACCCGGCGGGGGTCGGCTTGCTCCGTGCGGATGCGCATCGGTATGGTGCCTATCGGCCGCGTCCGGTCGGGTCGGTTCGAGGAACCTTCGAGCGGGAACTGGAGCGGATGGAATTGCAAGCACTGGTCATGGCAGGGGGGCGTGGCTCCCGGCTCGACCCGCTGACGGCGTTCCTGCCGAAACCCCTGGTCCCGGTCGCCGACCGCCCGGTCATGGAGCATGTGGTCGCCCTGCTTGCTGCGCAGGGTGTGCGCCGGCTGACGGTTTCCGTCGGCTATCTCGCGCCGCTGGTGCAGGCCTATTTCGGCGACGGGGAGCGGTTCGGCGTGCGCATTCGCTATCTCGTCGAGGATCGGCCGTTGGGCACCGCCGGCGCCATCGCCCAGTTCGGTGGCTGGCAGGGCAGTCTCGTCGTCATGAACGCCGACATCCTCTGCGACCTCGACCTGGCGGCGATGCGCGCGCGCCACGGCGCGTTGGGCGCCCTTGCGACCGTGGCGACCGTGGAGCAGGTGTCGCGGTTGCCGACGGCATCGGTGGAGGTCGATCCGGAGGGCCGCGTGGTCCGCTATCGCGAGAAGCCGGAGGTCCGGCATCGTGTCGCAATCGGTTGCTACCTGGTGGAGTCGGGCATCCTGGGGCATCTCCGGCCGGAGGAAGCGGTGGACATGCCGGACTTGCTGCAGCGACTGGTCGAAGCCGGGTGTCCGGTCGCGGCCTACCCGCATGGCGGCCGTTGGATCGACGTGGGCTCGCCCGACGACTTGCAGCGGGCCCAGACGTTCGCCGCTGCGGCCGAAGGAGCGGCGGGATGACCGACAGCGCCGCGCCCGTGCCCGGCAGCGGGCGGCTCGCACTCGTGACCGGTGCCGGAGGTTTCATCGGCAGCCGGCTCTGCGCTCGCCTCCTCGCCGGCGGATGGCGCGTCCGCGCCTTCGTCCGCTACGGCGCCGCGGGCGATATCGGTGGCCTTCACGGCGTTGCGGGGGTGGCCGGTGACCGCCTGGAAATCCAGCGCGGCGACCTCCTCGATGTCGAGCAGGTGGGCCGAGCGGTGGATGGCGTCGATGCCGTCTTCCATCTCGGCGCCCGCATATCGATCCCGTATTCCTATGCGGCGCCCCGCGACACCTTCCATGTCAACGCGCTGGGCACGCTCAACCTCCTCGAGGCGGTGCGGCGGGCGGGCACTCCCCGTCTGATCCACACCTCGACCAGCGAGGTCTTCGGCAGCGCCGTGACGACGCCGATGGCGGAGTCGCACCGGCTGCGCGCGCAGTCACCCTACGCCGCCTCGAAGATCGCGGCGGACAAGCTGGTGGAAAGCTATGTCTGCTCGTTCGACCTGCCGGCCGTTACCGTCCGGCCGTTCAACACCTATGGGCCCGGGCAGTCGCCGCGCGCGGTCATTCCCACGGTGATCCAGCAGGCTCTGGCCGGCGGCCCCGTGCGGCTCGGGGCACTCACGCCCGAGCGCGACTTCACGTTCGTCGACGACACCGCCGACGCCATGATCCTCGCCGCCGACGCTGCCGGCGCCGTGGGCCGGGAGATCAACCTCGGCACCGGCGAGGCCGTCGCCATCGGTGCGCTGGCGCAGCGGATCATCGCGCTTGTCGGCCGTCCGTGCGAGATCGTCCAGGATCGGGCGCGCGAGCGGCCGCCGGGCAGCGAGGTCGACCGCCTCTGCTCGGACAATCGGCTGGCGGGCGAACTGCTCGGATGGCGCCCCCGGGTCGAGCTCGACGAGGGATTGCGGCGGACCATCGCCTGGTGGCGGGAGGATGCCCCGCGCTTCGACTGGCGCGGCTATGCCGTCTGAGGGCAAGGAGGGCCGGGCATGAAGATCGTCACGGTCCTCGGTACCCGGCCCGAGATCATCCGGCTCTCGCGCATCGTGCCGCGGCTCGACCGACACTTCCGGCACATCCTGGTTCACACCGGCCAGAACGCCGACCCCGCCCTGTCCGGCCGCTTCTTCGCGGAACTCGACCTGCGTTCGCCCGACTACCACCTCGGCATCGCCGAGCGCGACTTCGCGCGCCAGATCGCGGCCATCCTCACCGGCATGCGCGAGGTGTTCCTGGCCGAGCGCCCGGACCGGGTGCTGGTGCTGGGCGACACCAATTCCGCGCTTTCCGCCATCGTCGCACGGCGGATGAACATCCCGGTGTTCCACATGGAGGCGGGCAACCGCTGCCACGATCCGCGCGTTCCCGAAGAGGTCAACCGGCGGATCGTCGACCAGGTCAGCGACGTGCTGATGCCCTATACCGAACGCAGTCGCGAGAACCTGCTGCGGGAAGGCTTCCCCGGCGCGCGCATCCATGTGATCGGCAATCCCATCCACGAGGTGATCGGCAGCAACATGGACCGGGTGGAACGTTCGACGGTCGTGCCGGCGCTGAACCTCGAAGCCGGCGGGTTCCTGCTGGCGACGCTTCACCGGGCCGAGAACACGGACGATCCCGGACGCCTTGCGGACTTCGCCTCCACCTTGTCGCAGCTCGCCGCCGAGCATGGCGTCCCGGTAATCGTCAGCACGCATCCGCGAACCGCCGACCGGCTGGCCGCGGCCGGCATCGTGGCCGGCCAGGAGGTTCGCTTCCTGCCGCCGTTCGGCTTTGCCGATTTCCTGGCGCTGGGACGTGCGGCGCGCTGCGTGCTGACGGACAGCGGAACCGTGCAGGAGGAGTGCGCGATCCTGCGCCTGCCGTGCGTCGTTCTGCGCGAGGCGACGGAACGGCCGGAGACGATCGAGGCGGGCGCGACGATCGTCGCCGGCAGCGACGCAGCCGCCATCGGCCGGGCCGTGCGCATCGCGGTCGAAGCGCCGCCGCGCTGGCAGGCGCCGCCCGAGTACGGCGTTCCCGCGGTCAGCGAGACCGTACTGCGGATCCTGGCGGGCACCCTGCCGCTCGCCATGCCTCCGGCCGCGCGGCACTAGAATGATGCGCGTGATGGTGCTGGGGGCGGGGGGAATGCTCGGGCATCGGCTGGCTGCCGTGCTGGCGCCGCGCTTCGAAGTCGTGGCGACGTTGCGAGGGGCGGCGGGCGCGGTGTCGTCCGCCGTGTGCGGAACGACGGTCGTCGGCGGTGTCGATGTCGCCGACGAAGGCGGCTTGGCGCGGCTGCTCGATCGCTTCCGGCCGGAGGCAGTGTTGAATGCCGTCGGCGTCGTGAAGCAGCGCCTCGGGCCAGGCGACGGCGAAGAGGCGGTGACGATCAATGCGCTCTTGCCGCATCGCCTGGCGCGGCTCTGCGGGACGCGGGGAATCCGCCTCGTTCAGTTCGGGACCGACTGCGTTTTCTCCGGCCGCGCCGCGGACGTCCGCGGCCCCGACGGTTATCGCGAGGACGATCCGGCGGAGCCGGCCGACATCTATGGCCGCAGCAAGCTGCTGGGCGAGCCGGAGGCCCCCCATGTCCTCGTTCTTCGCACCTCGATCATCGGGCGCGAGGCCGGCCGTCGCCAGGGTCTCGTCGAGTGGTTTCTTTCCCAGGGCGAGGCGCCCGTCCGCGGCTTCACCCGCGCGGTTTTCTCCGGCGTCACGACCACGGTGCTGGCAGAACTGTGCGGCGATCTGCTCGAACGCCATCGCGGCATGAGCGGGACATGGCATGTGGCGGCGGCGCCGATCGCCAAGCATGACCTTCTACTTCTTCTGCGGGCCGCCTTCGAGCGCGCGACGCCGGTGCTGCCCGAGCCATGGCCGGAATGCGACCGTCGGCTCGACGGTGGGCATTTTCGGGCCGCCACCGGATGGATGGCGCCCGAATGGCCGAAGATGGTCGCCGATCTGGCGGCCGAAGAGGTGCCGCGGTGACCGGCCGGCAGCAGGGCGGGCTCGACCTGCGGGCGGTCGTCGATCGCCTCTACCGCCCGGTTTGCGTGGCTGGTGCGGCGGATGGCCTGCGCACCGATCGCCTGCGCCGCTATCTGACGCGCGGCTGGCGCGAGGGGCAGGATCCCAATCGCTGGTTCTCGGGCCGGTTCTATGCGGCGGTCAGTGGTGTCGCCGAAACCTGTCCGCTCATCCATTTCGTGCGCAAGGGCGCCGCGGCCGGCCTGCCGCCGCATCCCTGGGTCGAACTCGGCTGGTACGCGCAGCGCTATCTCGGGCGATCCCAGCCGTCGGCCCTGACGCTTCTCCACTTCCTCGAGGTGGGTGCGCCGGGCGGGCATGTGCCGCATCCCGCCCTCGACACGCCCGAGATTGCGGACCTTCTCGGCGGCACGGCACCGGAATCGCGGGAAGGGGCCATCGCCACCCTCATCGCGGAGAAGGGGGTGGCGCGGCAGGGCGCGGAGCTGGTCGATCGCGACTGGTACCGCGCCACCTATCCCGACGTGGCGCGGGCGGGTGTCGATCCTGCGGACCACTACCTACAGACGGGCTGGCGTGAGCGGCGCGATCCCGGGCCCTGGTTCTCGACCAGCTTCTACCTGAGCCGCCAGCCGGCGGCCGCCGCGGAAGACATCTGCCCCCTCGTCCATTATTGCGAGCGGGGCGCCGCGACCGGTGCGCTGCCCCATCCGCGGTTCGATGCGCAATGGTATGCGGGACGATACATGCCGGGCGGGGGGCCGCAGGACGCCTTCGCCCACTTCCTGGGCGAAGGCATGGCCGCCGGCTGCGTCCCGCATCCGGCGCTCGACCGGCCGGACATCGCAGCCCGCGTTCGCGCCGCTCCGGTCTTCCAGCGGTCGCGGATCCTGGCGGACCTTCTCGACAGTGCGGCCCTCGATGCCGACGATCCCGTTGCGATGCTCGTCGATCCCGTCTGGTACAGGGCGCAGGCTCCGATCCTCGACCCCGCCACCGACTGCGTCCGGCACTATCGGGAGCAGGGCTGGAAGGAAGGGCGCGATCCCAACCCCTGGTTCTCCGGTGCCCACTATGTGGCGTCGGTGCCGGAGATCGCGGGCCGTTCCTGCCCGCTGGAGCATTTCCTCGCGACGGGCGCGGCGGCCGGCCACGATCCCTGCCCGGAGTTCGACCTGGCCTGGTACGCGCGCCGTCACCTCGGCTGGGAGACGCCTCGCGCCGAGGCGTTCCGCCACTTCATCCAGGTCGGCCTCGCCGGCGGACTGGCGCCGAACCGCGATCTCGACGGGCCGGGGGCGGCGGCGCATCTCGCGGCGTTTCCACAGGCCAACCGCCCGGCCATCGTCCGGGAGCTGGCCGTCCTGGTGTCGCGCCTGCGTGCCGCCGGGTCCGCCACCGACCCCGAGCGCGAGCGCCTGTGGGGCTGGCTCGGGCGGCTCGTCGCGCCCGGTGCGCGCGCCGTGCTGCTCGTCGGCCCGGCACCCGAGGGGTCGGGCTTGGCGCTGGCGCGTGCCGCAGCCATGGCCCTGCCGCCGGACGAGGTCGCGATCACGGCCGCCGTGCGCCCGGATGGTGTTCTCGCGATTGCCCCGGGCGATCGGCTGCCCCCGCTGCAACTGAGCCCGTCTGGCGAGCCGCAGGCATTGCGGGCGCTGGTCCGGGCCACGCGCTGCAGCCGCGCCGCCCTGCTCGGCAGCTGGAGTGGCGGGGCCGCCCTGGCGCGCGCCCTCCGTGCGGCCGGCCTTGCGGTCGCCCATCCC
Source organism: Allostella sp. ATCC 35155 (assembly GCA_006738865.1). Classification (GTDB taxonomy): domain Bacteria; phylum Pseudomonadota; class Alphaproteobacteria; order ATCC43930; family Allostellaceae; genus Allostella. The sequence goes on along the minus strand of AP019701.1, from coordinate 4,501,626 downwards.
GAATACTGATCGCACCTCGGCGTCCGATGCCGTCCATCCCGCTGGTCTCCATCGTCATCCCGGTGTTCAACGGAGCGGACTATCTGTGCGAGGCGATCGAGAGCGCGCTCGCGCAGACCTATGGCGCGACGGAGATCGTCGTCGTCGACGACGGCTCGGACGATGGCGGCGCGACCCGGCGGATCGCCGCCGCGTTCGGATCGCAGATCCGCTATCTCCACAAGCCGAACGGGGGCGTGGCCACGGCGCTCAACCTCGGCATAGAGGCGATGCGCGGGGAACTGTTCAGCTGGCTCAGCCACGACGATCTGTACCGGCCGGAGAAGGTCGAGCGGCAGGTGGCTGCCTGGCAGGCAGCGGACCCGCGTGCGGTGATCGTCGGCGACTTCCAGTTGATGGACGAGAGCGGCCGGCCGGCCGGCCGCGTCTCCCTGGCCGACATCCATCTGGCCGCCCGGCCGCTCGATGCGATCATGGAGCGGCGGCTCAACGGTTGCGCCATGCTCATTCCGCGCACGGCATTCGACGAGATCGGCCGGTTCGACCCCGGTCTGCCGACGACGCAGGACTATGATCTCTGGTTGCGCATGGCCCATCGCCTGCCGTTCGTGCATGTCGCCTCGGCCGATACGCTGCACCGTCGCCATGCCCGGCAGGGCTCGCGTCATCCCGCTCATGTCCGCGAGGCCGAGCGCCTGTTCCTCTCCGCCCTGACGCGCCTGTCCCCGTCCCTGATGCGGGCCTACGAGGGCTCCGAGTCGGGATATCTCCTGCGCCAGCGAGGCCGCATGGGCTCCTATCCGGCAGTGGTCGACCAGATCGACCGCCAGGTCGACCGGCTGTGTCGTCGGCGGGAGTATGATTGCCTCGTCCTGACGCCCGGCAACCTCGATACGCCGGCCGTTGCCGATCAAGCGATCGGCGTCTGGTCGCCGGCTCCGCGCCAGGTGCAGTCCGTGGATGCCGACCGCCATGCGATCGACGGTGCCGTCGCGGGCAGCGGGGCCGCTTGGCTGCTCTTCGTCGCAGCCGATCGGCTGCCGTCGGCCGCAGCCGTACGGGCGGGCTTTCTCGAACAGACGCGACGCGATGCCGATCTCGTCTTTCTGGGGCCGGCGGACGAGCGCCTGCCGGGCGATGGCCTGCTCCTCCGCCGCGATACCGCCGCCGCGCTCCTCGCGGCCTTCACGGAGGACGGTGTCCTGGACCGGGCCCGGCTCGACCCGGCGATCCTGGCGGTGTCGACGCAGGAGGCGAGCGGCATCCCGGCCGCTTCTTCCGGGCCGGCCCGGACGGACCTCCGGACGGCGTTGGCGGGGCAGTCGATCTGTTCGTTTCACGGACCCGGCGCTGCGGCCGCAATCCTGGCGGCGCTCGATGCGGCGAGCCCGCCATCACTGCCGCGAGTTCTTTTCCTGGTCCATGATCTGGGTGGCGGAACCGTCGTGCATCTGCGCGAGTTGTGTGTCCTGCTGTCCGGTCGGGCGCTGCCCATCGTCCTCTATGGTGCCGCCGGTGGCCGGTTCCGCCTGTCCCTGTCGGCGAGCGAGGGGCGGCACGGGGTGCGTTTCGACGGGTTCCATCAATACGGAGCGTTGCTCGACCTGCTGCGGAACGCGGCGCTTGCCCGAGCCGATGTCCTTCATGCATCGGGCTTCGAAGGGGAAGCGATGCGCCTGCTCGGAGATCTCGGCCTGTCCTATGACGCAACGCTGGTCGACTACGACCACTTCGCCCACTCGCCCCATCTGGCGGATGTCTCCGGCCGGTTCCATGGCGACGACGCGGTGACGCGTCGGGATGCGAAGGTGCTGCGCGCCGTGCCCAGCGCCCTCGTGCGCGGGGCCGAGCGGGTCATCGCCATCTCGGGCGACCTCTGTCACCGCGTCTCGAGCATCGCGCCGGAGTTGCCGCTCGTCTGCGCGGCCCACTGGGCGCATCCCGCGCCGGAGCGACGGACGGTGCTTCCGCTCGGTCTGGGCGGCGGTGAAGCCCTGCGCATTCTCCTCCTCGGAAGCATCGGTCCGCCGAAGGGCAGCCGGCTCGTCGCCGATGTCGTCCGCATCGTGCGCGCCCGAAGCCTGCCGCTGCGCTTCCACGTCCTCGGCGAGATCGATCCGCTGCCGCCGGCGCTCGACGATGTGCTGACGATCGAGTCGATCGCCGACTTCAGCCGCCTGAGGGAGCGTGCCGGAGCCGTCGCCGCGCATGTCGCCTGGCATCCGGCCCAGGTGCCGGAGACTTGGTCCTATGCGCTGTCGGAGATGATGGAAGCGGGATTGCCCATTGCGGCCAGCGCCATCGGCGCCCTGATCGAACGCTGCGCCGGCCGGCCCGCAACCTGGCTCCTGCCATGGGACAGCCCGGCCGACGCCTGGGTGGATCTCTTTCTCCGGCTGCATGCCAGCGGGCTGGCCCTGCCACCGCGCTGGGCGCCCATCGACCACCTGCCGCCGCCCAAGCCGTTCTATCCCGACCGATATCTCGCGCCCGCCCTGGCGGCTCGGTGGCAGGCTGGGGCCGCGCAGCAATGACGGCCTTCGCGGGCAAGCATGTCCTGCTCCTCGGCGGCACCGGCTCCCTTGGACAGGCACTGGCGCGGCACCTCCTCACGGGCGGCATGGGCCGAGCCGAGCGGGTCGTCGTCCTGTCGCGGGACGAGGCCAAGCAGCACGACATGCGGCTGGCCTGGGCCCGCTCGACGGGCACCTCGACGCGGGGTGCCGATGCGGATCCGGCACGGCGCCTGCAGTTTCGCATCGGCGACGTGCGCAATCCCGCCAGCCTCGTTCCGGCACTGGACGGGATCGACGTCGTGATCCATGCGGCGGCGCTGAAGCAGGTTCCGACCTGCGAGTACTTCCCCGGCGAGGCGACGCTGACCAATGTCGTCGGCGCGCAGAACCTCATGACGGCGATCGCCGGCTGCCGCCGTCCGCCGGAAGCGGTCATCGGGATATCGACCGACAAGGCGGTCGAGCCCTGCAACGTCATGGGCATGACGAAGGCGCTGCAGGAGCGGTTGCTGATCGCAGCCCAGCTCGAGCTGCCTGCCACGCGGGTCGCTCAGGTGCGCTACGGCAACGTCCTGGCGTCGCGCGGGTCGGTCGTTCCGTTGTTTCTCGACCAGATCGCGGCCGGAGGCCCGGTCACCATCACGCACCCGGCGATGACGCGCTTCCTCCTGTCGATGGAGCATGCCGTCGATGCGGTCGCCCTGGCGCTGGAGCAGGCCGGGCGCGGCGCCATACTGGTGCCGAAGATCCCGTCGGCGGCCATCCTCGACGTCGCCCGGGCGCTGATCGGCGACCGCGCGATCGACATGGTGGAAACGGGCATCCGGCCGGGCGAGAAGCTGCACGAGCGGCTGATCTCGACAGAGGAGGCGCGCCGCACCACCGACCATGGGCGGTACTTCCTGATCCGTCCGATGCTGCCGGAGTTGGCGGGAGAGCAGCCGGCGGCCGAGTCGTGCTGGGAGTACGGATCCGACGCCCGGCCGATGACGGCCACCGAGGTGGCTGCGTTCCTGGCTGCGAACGGCTTTTCCGCCGAGGGGGCGGGCTCTCCCCCGTGACCCTCCTGCGACATGGTGACGTATTCGGGAAAGACTGCGCCGAACCGGACGTTTGATCATTGGAATGGGAAGCGCCGCTGCCCTAACCTGCGGCGGCAGAGGGTACGGGAGTAGAGATCGATGACGCCGGCGAAGATCGTGGGCAAGCAGGCCTGGAAGGGTCCGGAAGTGGACTACCGGGCCGAGATGATGCACCGCTTCACGACCGACGAGGTCGCGGAGGTCGACGCGGCGCTGCGCGTCTGCGGTGAGCGCGACGTGCCGGAGATCACGCGGGAGACCTTCCCGCTGCCCACCTTCGCCGCCCGCATCCTGGCGCTGCGGGACGAGCTTCTCGACGGCCGTGGCGTCGTCCTGATGCGCGGCTTTCCGCGTGAGCGCTACAGCGCCGACGAGATGGCCCGCATCTATGTCGGCCTCGGCGTGCATTTCGGCGTTCCGACGGCGCAGTCCTGGCAGGGCCAGCTCCTCGGCAGCGTCATCGACATTTCCGACATCGTCGAGAAGGTCCGTGGCTATGCCGCGGGCGGCGGCATGAACTTCCACATCGACGGGTCGGCCTGCGACATCGTCGCCCTGATGTGCCTGCGGGCGGCGAAGTCGGGCGGCGCCAGCCGCATCGTCAGCGTCGCGGCCCTGCACAATGCCCTGCTCGAGACCAGGCCCGATCTGGTCGAGGTGCTGTACCGCGGCTACTACCACCGCAACCACGAGATGGACGCCGTCCATTCCCTGTTCCCGCCGCAGAGCGATCATCGCCTGCCCTTCCTGTCGCAGCGGGACGGCCGCATTACCTGCCTGGCGTCAGGCTGCATCCGCTATGCCGTGCAGTATGGCGGCGTCGACATGTCGCCGATCGAGGTCGAGGCGTACGACACTTGGCAGCGCCTCGCCCAGTCGGAGGAGTTCTTCCTCGACATGAATTTCGAGGAAGGGGACATCCAGTTCCTCAACAACCGCTGCGTCATGCATTCGCGGACCGGCTACGAGGATTTTCCCGAGGTCGCGCGTCGCCGACATCTCCTGCGGCTGTGGCTGCGGGTTCCGGAATGGCCGGCGCGCGAATCGAACCAGATCTTCATGAACGAGGTCGACTGCCGCCACTGGCAGGAAAAGAACCGGCGCCCGTTCATGGATCTGCCCTCGCACTATCTCGCCGACCTGGCGCGAACCCAGGAGCAGCGGCTGCGCGAGAACGCCGTGCTCCGGCCGGATGCGACCGCCGGCAGCTATCCCAGCGCCGCCGCCTGGATGCGGGCGCGAGAGGAAGCGGCGCGGCTGGCATCCTAGGGCGGACGCGAGTCGCCGACGGCGGGCCGAGCCCCGAGTCGGCTCCACTGCCGTCATCGTGCCGGAACTGCGGACGGACCGGAAAAAGGCGCATGGCGCAACGCGGCCTCCCCGTCATAGGGCGGCGCGGCGGCTGAGGTGCGCACGTTCGTGCGAAGATCGCGCTCGTAACCGTATCGACGTAGACCTATAACCAGAACCGATAAAACCAGGGTCCGAATGGCTTTTCGTGCCGGCGAGCCTGAGCCAGAGCGAACCCGATACAGCGGATAGGGACATGGACTTCGCCATAACCCGCAAGATCGAGATCGATGCCGGACACCGCATCGCCAGCCACGCGTCGAAGTGCCGGCATCTGCACGGCCATCGCTACGTCGTGGAAGCGAGCTGCCGGGCCGCGACCGGGGAACTGGTGGGCAGCGGCGAGCAGGCCGGCATGGTGCTCGACTTCGGGTTCCTCAAGGACGAGATGGTCCGGATCATCGACCATTTCTGCGACCATGGCCTGATCCTCGCCGTCGACGACACCGCGCTGCTGCGGATGTTCGCGCCCGAAGGGGTCGATGCCGACCACTGGATCGGCGCCGTCACCGCCGACGTCGCTGCCGACGGCTTCGCGCTGCGCACCGACGCGCGGATCGAGCAGAAGCTCTACGTCATCGGCTTTCCCCCGACCGCCGAATGTCTTGCGCGACACTGGTTCGAGCGTCTCGGCCCCGCGATCGCCCGGCGCAGCGGCGGCCAGGCGGAACTGACGGGCGTCCGGGTGTGGGAGACGCCGAACTGCTGGGCCGATTTCGGGGTGGCCAACCTCGTGCAGCCGGCGCGTTCGGCGGCCCTGGCCGAGCCGGCCTTCTGACGGCGAGGGCGGGCAGCCCTCGCAGCCTCATACCAAGTCCGAAAAGCCATGACTCATGGTGCCGGCCAGCGACCGTGCGTCCCTCGACTTCGCTCGGGATGAGGACGATTTCTTAATCATATCAATAGGGTGGCTCATCCCGAGCGAAGTCGAGGGACGCAACGGCATCAATGACGGGTCGTTCCCCATCCACCGGATTTGGTATCAATCCTCGGACCCGTCCTCGAGCGTGACGACGAACGTCTTGCCGTGGGGATTATCGACGCGGACCCGGCGCGGGTCCGGCGTGCGGGAACCCGCCAGGATCGCCTTCGCTCGCCCGAAGAGCTGTGCCTCGGCGAACGCGTAGAGAATGCGGTCATAGCCGTTGCGCCGGGCGATCTCTTCGCCGAACTCCTCGCGCAGGATCGCCTTCAGCGGGTCCGACCGCTCCTTGGCCCTGCCGGTCCGGACGGCGGGGCCGCCATAGGTGGTGAGCAGTGCCGAGAGGAACGGCGCCAGATCCTCGGTGCACCCGACGAGCGCGAACTGCCCGAGATGGGCGATCGCGCGGTCGACCGACCGCCAGTCGATCTCGCTCTCGCCGCTGAGCAGTCGGGTCGCGAGATTGGGCAGTGCCAGATTGTCCAGATAGTGGCGGAAATCCTCGACCGACGGCGGGCGGCCGCGACTGGACGAAATCCAGAGATACTCCGAGACCACACGGGCGACGGGATCGCGCAGCACCGTGCAGAGCTGGACCGGCCGCCCGACCAGGCGGTGCAGGCCGAACCAGCAGTGCCCGGCATAGACGAGCGTCCGGTCGTCGCCGAACATGCCGGCGGGAACGGTCGCGTTCGCGCATGCCGACGGCGCGTGGCACGACCTGGAAGCCGCGCTGGCGCGTCATCGCAAGGGCATATAGGACGGCGTCCACCGTCGTGCCCGCCGTCTTGGGCACATGGTAGAAGAAGAGCGGCGTATCGAGCGGGTGTTCGCAGGCGAAGGCCGGGAACAGATCGAGCGATGCCACCGCGGCGCTAGTCTGCGGCAATGCCGAGAGTGCTGCGGTACGACGGATGCACGACGTCGTGCGCCTCGGGGTGCCGCTTCAGCCAGAGGGCGAAGACGGGGCACACCGGCATCACGGTTTCCTGCCGCTCCCGCAAGGTGGCGACGACGGTCCGGAAGATCGCGGACGCGATCCCCCGCCCTTCCAGGGCCGGCGGAACCTCCGTGTGCGCCAGCACGATGCCGGTGCTGAGCCGGTTGTACTCGGCGAAGGCGACCTGGCCGTCGATCGTGGCCTCGAAGCGCCGGGCCTCCGGATTGTCGCGGACTGCTATCTCGTTGCCCAATGGAGCCTCCGCCGTCATGCCCGCGGCAGTTCCGAGATGGCGGCAACCGCCTCCGCCTCGTCGGCTTCCTGCTCCAGGCGTTCCATGTCCTCGTCGCTCATGCCCATATGGTGGCCGATCTCGTGGATCAGCACATGGCGGACGATGTGCAGCAGGTCCTCGCCGCTCTCGCACCAGAGGTCGAGGATCGGGCGGCGATAGAGAAACACCATGTCGACATGCGGCACGGGGTCGGAGACGCTCTTGTGCAGCAGCGACACGCCGCGATAGAGGCCGAGCAGGTCGAACGGGCTTTCCAGGTCCATCTCCTCCTCGGTCTCCGAATCGGGGAAATCCTCGACGCGGATGACGACGTCCTGGGCATGGCGGCGCAGCTCCCACGGGATCGATTGGAAGCCGATCCGGCCGAGCCCCTCGATGTCGGCGAGGGTCGGCGCCGTTCCGGGAAATCCACTCATCGTGCGAGGGGCGCGCGCGCCAGGAACGGAGTGAACTCGGTCAGGATCGCCGTGTAGATGTCGCGCTTGAACGGCACGATCAGGCGCGGCACCTCGTCCGGTTCGACCCACTTCCAGGCGAGGAACTCGGGCGTCTCGGTCTCGAGGTTGATCTCGGCGTCGCTGCCGGCGAAGCGGAAGGCGAACCATTTCTGGGTCTGTCCGCGGAAGCGCCCGCGCCACAGCTTCCCCGCCAGTTCGGCCGGCAGGTCGTAGCTGTACCAGTCCCGGCTCTCGCCGAGGAACTCGCCGTTGCAGGTGCCGATTTCCTCGCACAGCTCGCGCTGAGCGGCCTCGATGGGCGACTCGCCCGCGTCGATGCCGCCCTGCGGCATCTGCCAGGCTTCGCTCGGCATGTCGATGCGGCGCGCGACGAGCACCTGCCCGTCGCGGTTCAGCACCATGACCCCGACGCCGCGGCGATAGGGCAGTCCCGCCGCGGCGTCGCGATGGAGAGTGGGCAAGCGGATCCGGCTCCTCTAGGCCTCAGTTGGCGGTGCGCGTCTGGAACAGAGCGATCCCGCGGATCATGTCGAGCGCCCGCTGCAGCTGGTAGTCCTCCTCCGGGCTGACCGGGCCCTGCGGGCCGGTGTCGGGCGCCGGCGTCGTGACCGGCGCGCGATTGGTCGGCGGTACCGGCTGGGCGCCCGGCGGCGGCTGGTCCGGGTTCGCCAGCGCGCCGCGCAGGTCGGCCTCGCGCCGCGTCGGGCCCTGGCTCACCTTCTCGATGCGCGCGGCCTCGACGACGATGTCGGGATCGATCCCCTTGGCCTGGATCGAGCGGCCGGAGGGCGTGTAGTAGCGCGCCGTCGTCAGGCGCATCGCGCCATGGCCGGCGAGCGGGATGATCGACTGCACCGAGCCCTTGCCGAAGGTGCGGGTACCGAGGAGGACGGCGCGACGGTGGTCCTGCAGGGCGCCGGCGACGATCTCGGATGCCGAGGCCGACCCGCCGTTGATCAGGACGACCAGCGGCTTGCCGTCGATCAGGTCGCCCGGCCGGGCATTGTAGCGCTGGCCGTCATCGGGCTTGCGGGCACGGGTCGAGACGATCTCGCCGCGTTCGAGAAAGGCGTCCGAGACCGCGATGGCCTGGTCGAGCAGGCCGCCCGGATTGTTGCGCATGTCGAGGACATAGCCCTTGAGCTTGTCGCCCGCCTGCTCCTTGATCCGCTGGATCGCGGTCTTGAGTCCGCTGTCGGTCTGCTCGGTGAAGCTGGTGACGCGGAGATAGCCGATGTCGCCCTCGACGCGGGAGCGGACGGACTGTACGCGGATGACGGCGCGGGTGATGGTGAGCTGGAACGGCTCGGCGCTGCCGCGGCGGACCGTCAGCTTGATGTCGCTGTCGGCCGGTCCGCGCATCTTCTCGACCGCCTCCGGCAGGCTCAGTCCCAGGACCGGCTCGCCGTCGAGGTGGGTGATGAGGTCGTTGGGCCGGAGGCCGGCGCGAGCGGCCGGGGTGTCGTCGATCGGCGACACCACCTTGATGACGCCGTTCTCCATCGTGACCTCGATGCCGAGCCCGCCGAACTGGCCGCGGGTCTGCACCTGCATGTCGCTGTAGTTCTTGGCGTTGAGGAAGCTCGAATGCGGATCGAGCGCGGACAGCATGCCGTTGATCGCGGACTCGACGAGCTGCTCGTCGCTGACCTGCTCGACATAGTCCGCCCGCACCTTCTCGAACACTTCGCTGAACAGGTTCAGCTGGCGGTAGGTGTCGTTGGCGTTGCGCGCGTTCTGCGACTCGGCCGGCAGAACTGCCCAGACGATGGCCGCGCCCGCGATGGTCCAGGGTAAAATTTTCCGCATCATCCGCTTTCCTTCCCTTCGCCGGCCGCGAGCCAGGGCTGGGGATCGATCGGGGTTCCGTTTCGCCGCAGCTCTATATAGAGCCTCGGCCGCTCTTCGCCATCGGGCGACATGATACCGACCGGCTCGCCGGACAACACCGTCTGGCCGACCGCGCCGTCGGTGCGGCCGAGGCCGGCGACCAGCGAGTGGTAGCCGCCGCTGTGCTCGATGATCAGGATCTCGCCATAGGCCCGGAACGGGCCGATGAAGAGGATCCGGCCGTCGAACGGCGCCACCACCCGGGCGCCCGGCCGCGTCCGCAGCGTGATGCCCCGGCTGTGCTGGCCGAAGCCGAGATCGTCGCCGAAATTGCGCTGGACGCTGCCGGCGGCGGGCAACAGATAGCTGCCCCGCGCGCGGTCGAAGCCGCGGAGCGTCGGTGCCCGCATCGCCGCCACCGACGCCACCCGGCGCTCGTCGTCGCGCCGCCGATCGGCCGAGCGCCGCTGCTCGTCGACCAGCCGCTCGGCCTCCAGGCGCAGGGTCTCCGAACTGTGGAGGGTGGCCTGCCCGCGGCCCGCGGCCGCTTCCGCGGCCTGGCGCCGGCGCTCCGCCTCGGCCGCCGCCGCCAGTTGCCGGCGCTCGGCCTCGGCTTCCTGGCGGCGCTGTTCCTGCTCGCGCCGACGGCGCTCCGCTTCGGCCTCGGCCTGCTGGATCAGGTCGCGCAGGTCGTTCGCCCGCGAGGCCAGCTGCTGCAGCTCGCGGCCCCGCTCACGCGCCTCGGTCTCGGCTTCGCCGCGCGCGGCGGTCCGCTGCTGGATCAGCGCATCGAGCGCCTTGCGCCGGCGCTCGACGGCGACCCGCCCGGTCGAAGCCTGCCGCCGCTTGGCTTCGGTCTCCAGCCGCAACTCGCGCAGGTCGGCCAGCGCGAGGCGCAGACGCGCCGTCTCGTGTGCGATCATCGGCACCACGCGGCTCAGCAGGCTGGCCGTGCGGGCGGTCTCGACCGGCGTGTTCGGCAGCGCCAGCAGTGCCTCGGGCGGATGCCGCGTCAGGCGCGCCAGGGCGGTCACCAGCGACTCGATGTTCTGCCGCCGCTCCGTCAGCAGGCGCTCCTGGCGCCGGATTTCCTCGTCCAGCGCCAGCAGGGTCTCCTCGACCCCCGAAAGATTGCCTTCCTCGCTTTGCAGTGCGCGGGCCGCCGCGATCGATTCGGCGCGCAGGCGCTCGATCTCGCGGCGCAGCTGCTCCGCCCGCCGCTCGATCTCCGCCTGCCGGGCCCGTTCGGCCTCGATCGTCCGCTGCACGTCGCGCAGCTCGCGCCGCGGATCCGGCTGCGCGCCGGCCGGCTGGACGGGGAGCGCAGCCAACAGCAGGGCGGCGGCGGGCAACAGGCTGGCGCGGAAGTGGACCACGGGGGGGGCGGACTGGCGGCCGGCGCGGGTCAGGCGCTGGCGCGCCGCCGCCCGGCGGTCGCGGCAAGCAGCGAACGACCGGTCATGGCGTCCGGCTGCGGCAGTCCCATGATCTCCAGGATCGTCGGCGCGATGTCGGCGAGGCGGCCATGCCCACCGCCGGGCGGGGCGAGCGCCGCGACGTCCGGCCCGCCGACCATGACGATCGGCACCGGGTTCATGGAATGGGCGGTGTGCGGGGCGCCGGTCTCCGGGTCCAGCATCTGCTCGGCATTGCCGTGATCGGCGGTCACCAGCAGCACGCCGCCCGCCGCCCGCACCGCGGCCTCCAGCCGCCCGAGGCAGCGGTCGACCGCCTCGACCGCCTGCACGGCGGCGGCGAGGATGCCGGAATGCCCGACCATGTCGGGGTTGGCGAAGTTGACCACGACGAGGTCGAAGGTTCCGCCGGCGATCGCCTCGACCAGCCGATCGGTGACCTCGAAGGCCGACATCTCCGGCTGCAGGTCGTAGGTCGCGACCTTGGGCGAGGGAACGAGGATGCGCTCCTCACCAGGGAATTCGCGCTCCTCGCCGCCATTCAGGAAGAAGGTGACGTGGGCGTATTTCTCGGTCTCGGCGATGCGGAGCTGACGCAGCCCGGCCTTGGCGACCACCTCGCCCAGCGTGGCGCGCAGTTCCTCGGGCGCGAAGAGCGCGCCGAGCAGCGGTGCGAGGTCGGAGGAATATTCGACCATGCCGAGGGCGGCGGCGAATGCGGGGCGCCGCGGGCGCTCGAAGCCCGCGAAGTCCGGGTCGAGCAGGGCGCCGAGAATCTCGCGCGCCCGGTCGGCCCGGAAGTTCGCCATCAGGATGCCGTCGCCGTCCTGCATGCCGGCATGGCCCGGGAGGATGGCCGGCAGCACGAACTCGTCGGTCTTGCCCGCCGCATAGCTCGCCCGGACCGCGGCCTCGGCATCGTCGGCCGCCTCGCCCTCGGCCAGGACGAGGGCACGCCAAGCCCGCTCCACGCGGTCCCAGCGCTTGTCGCGGTCCATCGCATAGTAGCGCCCGGCGACGGTGGCGAGATGCACCCGCGTCGTGCCCTCGACCGCCGCCCGGAATGCCGCCAGCGCCTCCAGCGCGCTCTCGGGCGGCGTGTCCCGGCCGTCGAGGAAGGCGTGGACGGCGACGGGCACGCCGGCAGTGTCGAGGAGCCGCGCGAGCCCGGCGATGTGGTCCTGGTGCGAATGGACGCCGCCCGGCGACAGCAGGCCCATCAGATGCGCCGTGCCGCCCGATGCCTTCAGCGCGTCGACGAACGCGGTGAAGCGCGGGTTGCGCACCACTTCGCCGTCGGCCAGCGCGCGGGTGATGCGCGGCAGTTCCTGCATGACGACGCGGCCGGCGCCGATGTTCATGTGCCCGACCTCGGAATTGCCCATCTGCCCGTCGGGCAGCCCGACCTCCTCGGCCGAGGCGTCGAGCAGCCCGTGCGGGCAGGTGGCCACGAGGCGGCGCCAGTTCGGCAACCGCGCCTGGGCCAGCGCGTTGTCCGCGCCGCCCTCGCGATGGCCCCAGCCGTCCAGGATGCACAGGACGACGGGCTTCGGTCGTTTCGCAGTCATCCCGACAATATAAGGGATGCCCCCTCCCGCCGGTAGGGTGCCCTCCGATCAGGCCGCCGCCCGATCCGACGACGCCCAGGCGAAGCCTTCCGCCAGGGCCTCGGCCAGGGCGTCGACCTCGCTCTCGGTCATCGGCGTCGACAGCGCGCCCGACAGGTTCGGGGTCAGCAGGAATCCCTGCCCGACCAGCCAGGGGTGGAGGCGCGCCAGCAGCGCCTTCTCGCCGTCGGTCGGATAGGCGGTGCGATAGTCGCGCACGGGGCGCTGGTGCGGGTGGATGCGGAAGAGCGAGCCCATGCCCGTGACCTGGGCCGGGATGCCGGTCGCTGCGATGGCGTCCGTGACCCGGCGGCGGAAATAGTCGCCCAGCCCGTTGAGGTGGTCGTAGGCCGGCTGATCGAGCTGGCGCAGGCTGGCGAGGCCGGCCGCCATCGTCACCGGATTGGCGGTGAAGGTGCCGCCATGGGGCACCGCGGCCTTGCCCGGCCGGACGTCGAACATGTCCATGATCGCCCGCTTGCCGGTCACGGCGCCGATCGGCAGGCCGCCGCCGATGATCTTGCCGAGCGTCACGAGATCGGGCTCGAGGTTCCAGAGGGGGCAGGCGCCGCCGTGCGACAGGCGGAAGCAGACGATCTCGTCGACCACGAGGACGATGCCGAGGCGGGCGGTCGCCTCGCGGATTGCCGCGACGAACTCGGCCGAGGCCGGCACGAGGCCGACGCGCGAGGGCAGGGGGTCGAACAGCAGGGCCGCGAGGCGGCGGCCATGCGTCTCGAGCAGGCGCGTGGCCGCCTCCGCATCGTTGAAGGGGATGACGACGGTGTCGCCGAGAACCGCATCGGGGGTGCCGCGGGCATACTTGGTGCCGATCGGCGCCGCCTCGCCCCAGTCGCCCGGCTTCGAGTCGAGGCTGACTTCGACGTGGTCGTAGCTGCCGTGATAGGCGCCCTCGATCTTGGCCACCGCCGGCCGCCCGGTGAAAGCGCGCGCCGCCTTGATGGCGCTCAGCACGGCCTCGCTGCCGCTGTTGGAGAAGCGGATCGTCTCGAAGGCGGGCGAACGCCCGCAGATATGCTCGGCCAGATCGACCTCGACCTCCGTCGGCAGTCCGAAGCTGATGCCGCGCGCCGCCGCCTCGGTGACGGCCGCGACCACCTGCGGGTTCGCGTGGCCATGCACGGCCGAGAAGAAGTTGTTCGTGAAATCGACGATTGCATTGCCGTCGACGTCCGTGATGCGCGATCCTTCCCCATGGGCCGCATATGGGGGATGCGGATGGAAGAAGATCGTGGCGCGGGTGCTGCCGCCCGGCATCACCTGGAGTGCGCGTTCGAACAGCGCCTGCGAACGCGCCGTCGAGTTGCGCCGTTCGCCCGGCACCGGGGCGGGGGAGGTGGCATCGAACTTGCTGCTCATCGGCGTCTCCGGGCCGCGGTGATCGTGCGATCGATCCTCTTACCAGATATCGGTCCCGGCCAACCACGCCCCCGCAGCCGTTCTGGAGGGATTATTGGGCGCGATCGAGTTTGACGGCGTCGCCAAGCGCTACGGGCCGGTGCATGCCGTGCGCGACCTTACGATGCGCGTGCCGGAGGGCGAGTTCCTCACCATCCTCGGACCGTCGGGGTCGGGAAAGACGACGATCCTGTCGCTCGTGGCGGGCCTGGTGCCGCCAACCGGCGGCCGCATCCTGATCGCCGGCCGCGACGTCACGAACCTGGAGCCGCAGCAGCGCCGGATCGGGCTCGTGTTCCAGTCCTACGCGCTCTTTCCCCATCTCGACGTCTTCCGCAACGTCGCCTTCCCGCTGGCCGTCCGTGGGCGTCCGCGCTCAGAAATCGCGGACAAGGTGGCGGCGGCGCTCGCCCGCGTCCGTCTCGACGGTTTCGCCAGGCGCAAGCCGCAGCAGCTGTCCGGCGGCCAGCAGCAGCGGGTCGCTCTGGCCCGCGCCTTCGTCTTCGAGCCCGACATCCTGCTGCTCGACGAGCCGCTCGGCGCGCTGGACCGCAAGCTGCGCGAGGAGGTGCAGGTCGAACTCAAGGCGCTGCAGCGCGACCTCGGCATCACGACCTTGCTCGTCACCCACGACCAGGAGGAGGCCCTGTCGCTGTCCGACCGGATCATCGTGCTCGACCATGGCGCGATGCAGCAGGTGGGCACGCCCGACGAGGTCTATCGCCGGCCCGCCAACCGCTTCGTCGCCGGCTTCCTCGGCCTCGCCAACCTGCTCGAAGGCCGGGTCGAGGCCGGCCGGGGACTTCGCCTGCCGACCGGCGAACTGGTCGCCTGCGCCACGCAAGGCCTGGCCGAGGGTTCGCCGGCGACCGCGGTGGTCCGGCCCGAGCGCGTGCGCCTCCTGCCGGAGACGGCGGGGGAGGGGATCGCCGCGCGGGTTCGCCAGGACGTCTATCTGGGTCATCTCCGCCGCTGGCATCTCGACTCCGATGCCGGGCCGGAACTGATCGCCGCGGCCGCCGACGGCGTCGGGCAGGCGGCGATCGGCGACCGGGTGCGCGTCGCCTGGGCGCCGGAGGATGTCTGGCTGCTGCCCGAGGAAGCACGCGGCGCGGCCGCGTGAGATCGACCGGAATTACCCCAGCGGCGCCCCGAGCAACGGAACGCCGCTCTTCGCAGAGGAGAGATGCGATGCGCCTGACAAGACGTGAACTGCTGGCGACCGGCAGCGCCCTGGCGGCGGGCCTTGCCGCCCCCGGTATCCTCCGCGCCCAGGGCGTCAAGGAGATCCGCATGATCGAGGCCGGCGGCAAGTCCGGCGATTCGATGGAGCCCTACATCAAGCCCTTCACCGAGGCGACGGGCATCAAGGTCGTGCGCGAGAGCCCGAACCCCTTCGGCAAGCTGCGCAGCCTCGTCCAGGGGGGACAGACCAACATCTGCCTCTTCGAGCTCGGCAGCACGGGGATGGAGCAGGCCAAGGCCCTCGACCTGATCGAGCCCCTCGACTGGGATGCCATCCAGCCCGAGGCGATGTATCCCGAGGCCAAGAACCCGATGGGTTTCGGCTGGCAATACTACTCGACCCTCATGGCTTGGCGGAGCGACGCCAAGACTCCCAAGAACTGGGCCGATTTCTTCAACACCAAGGACTTCCCGGGCAAGCGCGCCATGCAGGACCGGCCCTACGGCCTCGTCTACGCACTGCTCGCCGACGGGGTGCCGGCCGACAAGCTCTACCCGCTCGACGTCGAGCGGGCTTTCAAGGCGATGGACCGGATCAAGAACGACGTTGCCGTCTGGTGGAATGCCGGCGCCCAGGCGCCGCAGCTCCTCCAGGACAACGAGGTCCAGTACGCCGCCGCCTATTCCGGCCGCGTCGCCGGTATCAAGGGCATCTCCTACACCTACGAGCAGGCGGTGCTCGACCTTGCCTATCTCGTCGTACCCAAGGGCGCGAATAAGGCCGACAAGGCGGCCGCCATGCGGCTCCTGCGCGAGTACAGCCGGCCGAAGGCGCAGCTCGAGGCGGCCAAGATCATCTCCTACACGGGCCCCAGCCCGGAGCTGCCGGCCATGCTGCCGAAGGAAAAGCTGGCCGAGTACCCGACCGTGCACCGCGAAAAGCAGATCATCCACAACGTCAAGTGGTGGTTCGACAATGCCGCCATGATCGAGAAGCGCTGGCAGCAGTTCAAGCTGAGCCTGTGACGGACGGCTGACGGAGCAGGGGGAGGATCGGTTGCGGATCGGACGGAACGCCGGCACCTATGTGGTGCCGCTCCTGGTGCTGATGGTGGTCGCGTTCGACGTGCCGATCCTCCTCATGCTGGCGAGCAGCGTGCTCGCTCCCCATCCGACGGTGGCGCACTGGGCCGAGCTGGTCGAGAGCCCGATCTATTTCCGGGTGCTCGGCAACACCTTCCAGATCGCGCTGGTCACCGCCGCCGTCTGCGGGCTGATCGGCTATCCGCTCGCCTATTGGATGCGCGGCCTCGGCGGGCGGGCGCAGCTCGCGGTCGTCACGCTGGTGCTGTTGCCGTTCTGGATCAGCATCCTGGTCCGGACCTACGCCTGGATCGTCGTCCTCGGCAACAACGGCATCGTCAACCGCTCGCTGATGGGGCTGGGCCTGACCGACCGCCCCGTCTCCTTCCTCTACAATCAGCTCGGCGTCACGATCGGCACCACCAACGTGCTGCTGCCGTTCCTCGTGCTGCCGCTGTTCGCGGCCATGCTCAAGATCGACGAGCGGCTGCTGCAGGCGGCGGCGACGCTGGGCGCCTCGCGCCGGGCCATCTTCTGGCGCGTCTTCTTCCCGCTCTCGCTGCCGGCGTTCGCCGCCGGGCTGGTCCTCGTCTTCATCCTGACGCTGGGCTTCTACGTCACGCCGGCGATCCTGGGCGGCGGGCGGGTGCCGATGATCTCCAGCATGCTCGACATCCTGATCAACCAGATGCCGCGCTGGGAGCTGGCGGCGGCGATATCGACCCTGCTGCTGGCGGTGACGCTGGCGCTCTACGGGGTCTATCGAACCATCGCCGCCCGCGCGGCCTGAGGGAGGGGCGGATGAAGGCCGGACCGTTCGTGGCGCTGGTGGCGATCGCAACGCTCGTCTTCCTGGTGCTGCCGATCCTCATCGTCGTCGCCATGTCGTTCTCCAGCGCGAGTTCGCTGCAGTTCCCGCCGCCCGGCCTGTCGCTGCGCTGGTACGAATCCTTCTTCGGCGACCCCCGCTGGGTCGAGGCCCTGATCACCTCGACCGTGCTGGCCTTCGCCTCCAGCATCGTCGCGCTCGTGCTTGGCAGCGCCGCCGCCTACGGCATCGTGCGCGGCCGCCTGCCGGGCCGCGGCCTGATCGACGCCAACTTCATGGCGCCGCTCATCCTGCCCACGATCGTCGTTGCCGTCGCCATGTACCTGGCGCTCGCCAAGGTCGGGCTGCTCGGGACCTGGGTCGGCCTGCTGGCGAGCCACGTCGTGCTGTCGGTGCCTTTCGTGGTTCTGGTCGTCGGCGTCGCCATCCGTTCCTTCGACGAGCGCATCGAGCAGGTCGCCTTCACGCTCGGCGCCTCACGGGCGCAGACGGTGCTGCGCGTGCTCCTGCCCAACCTCGTGCCCAGCCTCGCCTCGGCCTGGATCCTGGCGCTCATCGCCAGTTTCGACGAGGTGATCGTCACCCTCTTCGTCGCCGGCGTCTATCAGACGGTGCCGAAGCGCATGTTCAACGAACTGGTGCTGCAGGTGAATCCGACGATCACCGCCATCGCCACCATCCTGATCGCGGTCAGCGTCCTGGCCATGGCCGCCATCGGCCTGATCACGGCCCGGCGCGGCGGCCTGCTCAAGACGATGGTCGGGCGGTAGCGCCGACGCGCTTCCGCAGGTGGAAGATTGCCGGGATGCGGCCGCCGGCGTGCCGTCGGAAAGCTATCGTCCGAGACGGTTCTCGTCATCGACCAGAACGAGGCGGGAGGCCGGTGCCGTACCCCATTCCCACAGCACGAGGTTGAAGTCGTCCGGGCCGGCGCCGGGGGCGAGGCTTCTCACCAGGAGACCGCGATAGCCTGACGCGATCAGCCGGCGGGCGAAATGCTGCGTGGCGCCCTCACGATGGATCCGCATCGCATCGCGCCAGCCCGGATCGGCGAGCGACCCCGGGCTCATGCCCTGGGCATCCAGCGCTGCCGCATTGCGGCTGTCGAACACCCGCTCGATATCGGCATCGTAGGACACCAGCGTCGTGGGCTGAAGGTTGCCGACCTGATTGGCCTCCCGCAGGGCCGTCAGGATGGTCAGCGAGGTGTAGAGGGCGGGGACGCCCTTCGGATTGAACCGGCCCCCGTAGAGCGCGGCCCCTCGGCCCGACAACGGCTCGCGCGCGTAAATCGGATTGATCGCACGGTACAGCTTGCCCCGGTATCGGATCGCCGCAGAGCCGTCGCCGTCAGGCGTGAACGCCGGCATCGACGGCGTCGACATAGTCCAGGACTTCTTCGGCTCGTCCGCTACGTACGAGTTGCATGGCCGTCTGGCCGGAGAAGCCGGCCAGCGGCTCCGAGCGGTACCACGCATAGGCCATCAGGGCGGAGCCGAACCGCGGCTCCACCTTGTTGACGATCTCGATCATCTCCCGCAGGCGGCGCTGCGTCTTGTCGGAGCGAACCCGCTCCTTGCGCTGGACGGCATCCTTGCCCAGCCCGGCCGTGCGGGCGACTTCCTCGCGGGTAGTGCGGAACGCCTCGGCGATCTTGCGGGGCGCAAACAATCCGTCGTCCGCATATTGCGTCAGCCCGACCATCCCGCTCCCGTCCTGTCCTTGGCCGAAAATATTGACGCAATATGGCGTCTATTGGAGCGGCAATCAATGGTCGGGCCGAGCGAGGGGCCCGTACCGCGGCGTCACCGCGCCTTGCGTCGCGGGGCCTCGCCGTCGAATGATGGCCGATCGCATGATCGAGAGAGGTTTCCGCCCCGTGACCCAGGTCCGCGCCGCAGTTCCGCCGATGCGCATCGCCGCGCTCACCGTCTACGTCACCGCCATCCCGGTGGTCATCAAGCGCCGGCACGGCTCCGGCGATGTCGAAGGCTCGGTGCGCAACGCCATCGTCAAGATCGAGACCGACGCCGGCATCACCGGCTGGGGCGACGCCGCGCCGTGGTCGGTCTTCACCGGAACGGTCGAAGCCTGCGCCGCCGCCCTCGACGTCTATCTGCGGCCGATCCTGATCGGCGCCGATCCCAGCCGCATCGGCCAGCTGCTGGTCGATGCCGACCATGCGGTGGTCGGTCATCCGGAA
This sequence comes from Allostella sp. ATCC 35155, assembly GCA_006738865.1. GTDB lineage: Bacteria > Pseudomonadota > Alphaproteobacteria > ATCC43930 > Allostellaceae > Allostella. The sequence continues at coordinate 4,482,492 of AP019701.1, read as the reverse complement.
GCCAAGGCGGCGATGGAGATGGCCCTCTTCGACATCGTCGGACAGGCCGCCGGCCTGCCGGTGGCGGAACTGCTGGGCGGGCGCTGCCGCGACTCGATCCCGCTCTCCTTCTCGGTCGCCGATCCCGACTTCGACCGCGACATGGACATGGTGAAGCGCCTCTATGGCGAGGGCCTGCGCCTGTTCAAGATGAAGACGGGCTTTGCCGGCCATGCCGCCGACATCAAGCGGATGGAGCGGTTCCGCAAGGAACTGCCGGCCGATGCCGAGCTGCGCATCGACTACAACCAGGGCATGGAGGCCCATGACGCGATCCGCCAGTTGCGCGATGTCGAGGCGTTCCGGCCGACCTTCATCGAGCAGCCCGTTCCGGGTCACCAGCGCGCGGCGCTGGCGGAGATCACGCGGGCGCTCGACACGCCGGTCCTGGCGGACGAGAGCGTCTTCACGCCGACCGACGCGCTGCAGGTCGCGGCCGGCCGGATGGCCGACCTCGTCAGCATTAAGATCATGAAGCATGGCGGGATGATGGCCGGCCGGCGCGTGTCCGCCATCTGCGAGGCGGCGGGCATCGCCTGCTATGGCGGCGACATGTTCGAGACCGGCATCGCCCATCTCGCCGGCACGCACATGATCGCGGCGACCCCCAACATCTCGCTCGGCTGCGAGTTCTACCAGGCGACCTATTTCCTGGAGCGCGACCTGCTGGCCGAGCCGTTCCCGGCGGTGGACGGCAAGGTCGTGGTGCCGCGCACGCCGGGGCTCGGCATCGCGGTCGACGAGGACCGCGTCCGCCACTACGCGGTCGAGACCCGCAGCTGATCGGGCCGCGCCCGGCAACCGTTCCGGCGGCCGGTCACTCCCGATGATAGGGGTGGCCGGCGAGGATCGTGTGGGCGCGAAAGAGCTGCTCGGCCAGCATGGCGCGGGCCAGCAGGTGCGGCCAGATCATCGGCCCGAACGAGAGCAGCAGGTCCGCGCGCGTGCGCAGGCCCTCGTCCAGGCCATCGGCACCGCCGATCAGGAAGGCGAGGTCGGCGGTCCCCTCGTCGCGCCAGCGTCCCATGCGCTCGGCCAGTGCCTCGCTCGACAGCATCCGGCCGCGCGGGTCGAGGGCGACCAGGGTCGACCGGGCGGGGATGCGCTGGGCGAGCAGGGCCGCCTCGCGCTGGCTGCGACCCTCCGGAGCGCCCGTCCGGGCCTCGACCTCATGCAATGCGACCGGCCAGGGCAGGCGCTGGGTGTACTCGGCAAAGAGAGCGGCGGTCGGGCCGCCGCGCGCGCGCCCGACCGCGATGACATGGATGCGCACCGGTGCCGGCCGATCCGGCCGCGGTCAGGCCGTCGCGGCCTCGGCCGGCGGCTCGCCCGGCAGGTCGGCGCCCCACATCTTCTCGAGATTGTAGAAGGCGCGCACTTCCGGGCGGAACAGGTGGACGATGATGTCGCCCGCGTCGAGCAGCACCCAGTCGCCCTGGGTCAGGCCTTCGACCGCGACCCGCTTGATGCCGGTCTCGATCAGCTTGCGACGCAGGTTTTCCGCCATGGCTCCGACCTGGCGGCTGGACCGGCCGGTCGCGATCACCATGAAGTCGGCGATCGTCGACTTGCCGGCGAGCTCGATGACGACGATGTCCTCGGCCTTGTCGTCTTCGAGCGATGCCCGGGTGAGCTCCAGCAGGTTCCGGTCGGGCGGGCTGGATGCGGGCTTTGGGCGTCTTATGGGTCGGGCCTCCGGTTGGGCATGGTCGCCGGTGATGACAGGTTCGCGCGGATCCGGGTGGCGGAGGCCGGATGCAGCGGCATTCGAACGAGGGTCCAGGCCGGTGCTGGCCGGTCCGCGAGCGATCGAGCCGCCGATGCCGGCAGCCGTCGCCGGGCGTACCGGCGCGCCGCCAAGCCGGAAAGCGCCCCCAAAGCATAGGTAGGCCGGTCGAACACCGCAACTGGCAGCCCCTCGAAGATGGTACGCCAGCGTTTCCAGTGGGGAATCTGCCGCAGGTTGTCGGCTCCCATCAGCCAGACGAAGCGCGCCCGCGGGAAGCGCCGCCGCAGCGCGGCCACCGTATCGGCGGTGTAGCGGGTGCCGAGGCTCCGTTCGATGTCGGTCGGCCGGATCGCCGGATGGCGTGCGACGCGCCGGGCGGTCGCCAGCCGCTCCGCCAGGGGGGCCATGCCGGCGGCCGGCTTCAGCGGGTTCTGCGGCGAGACCAGCCACCAGACGCGGTCGAGCCCCAGCCGCTTCAGCGCCCAGAGCGACAGGTGACGGTGCCCGTCATGCGCCGGATTGAAGGAACCGCCGAGCAGCCCGATCCGCCGCCGGCCGGGCGCGAGCGCGGCCGGCCGGTCGGCCTTAGGGGCGCAGCTGGCCCGAGCCGCGCACGACATACTTGTAGGAGGTGAGTTGCTCGGTGCCGACGGGCCCGCGGGCATGCAGCTTGTCGGTCGAGATGCCGATCTCGGCCCCCATCCCGAACTCGGCCCCGTCGGTGAACTGGGTCGAGGCGTTGTGCAGCACGACCGCGCTGTCGACGGCGGCGAGGAAGCGGGCCGCGGCGGCCGCGTCCTCCGTCACGATGGCGTCGGTGTGGTGCGAGCCGTAGCGGTTGACGTGGGTGATCGCCCCCTCCACCCCGTCGACGACGGCGGCCGAGATGACGGCGTCGAGATACTCGGTCGACCAGTCGGCTTCGCTTGCCGCCCGCACGCGCGGATCGACGGCCTGCACCGCCGCGTCGCCGCGGACCTCGCAGCCGGAATCGAGCAGGTCGCGGACGATGGGAGCGAGATGCGTCGCCGTCGCGCGGCGGTCGACCAGCAGCGATTCCGCGGCGCCGCAGATGCCGGTGCGGCGCAGCTTGGCGTTGTGGACGATGCGGAGCGCCATGGCGGGGTCGGCGGCGCCGTCGACATAGACGTGGCAGTTGCCGTCGAGATGGCGGATCACCGGCACCCGGCTTTCGGCGATGACCCGCTCGATCAGCCCGCGCCCGCCGCGCGGCACGACGACGTCGATCAGGCCCGACATGCCGAGCAGGATGCCGACGGCCGAGCGATCGGCGGTCGGCACCATCTGGATGGCGGCGGCCGGCAGGCCGGCGACGGCCAGGCCCGCCTGTAGCGCCGCCAGGATGGCGCGCGACGAGCGGAAGCTCTCCGACCCCGGCCGCAGTACCGCGGCGTTGCCCGCCTTGAGGCAGAGGGCGGCGGCGTCCGCGGTGACGTTGGGCCGGCTCTCGAAGATGATCGCGATGACCCCGAGGGGCACCCGCACGCGGGAGATGACGAGGCCGTTGGGCCGCGTCCATTCGGCGAGCGTGGTGCCGACCGGATCGGGCAGTGCCGCCACCTCCTCGAGACCGCGCGCCATCGCCTCGATGCGGCCGGCGTCGAGCAGCAGCCGGTCGATCATCGCACCGGACAGGCCGGCCGCGCGTGCGTCCGCGAGATCGGCCGTGTTCGCCTGCAGGATGGCCGGTGCCGCGGCGCGGATGGCCGCGGCGGCGGCCGCGAGCGCGCGATCCTTGGCGGCCGTCGGCGTCGTGGCGAGCTCGAGCGCAGCGGCGCGGGCCGCCTGCCCCAGCGCCGTCATCTGTGCGGCAAGGTCGCCCGGGGGAGCGCGTTCGCTGGCAAGGGCGGTCATTGCGTCTCCTCCACCAGCGCCAGGTCGTCGCGATGGATCATCTCCTCGCGGCCCCGATAGCCGAGGATGCCGGCGATCTCGTCGCTGTGGTGGCCGCGGATGCGCAGGGCATCGCCGCTGTTGTACGCGGAAAGTCCGCGGCCGAGGTCGCGGCCCTCGGCGCTGCGGACGACGACCGGGTCGCCGCGCTCGAACCGGCCCTCGACGGCGACGACGCCCGCGGGCAGCAGGCTGCGCCCGGCCAAGAGGGCGCGCGCGGCGCCGGCATCGACCACCAGCACCCCCTTGGGCTTGACCGAGCCGGCGATCCAGCGCTTGCGCGCCGCCTTCGGACCGCCGCCGGCGAGGAACCAGGTGCAGGGCCGGCCGGCCTCGATCGCCGCGATCGGGTTGGCGCGGGCACCCTGGGCGATCACCATCCGGCAGCCGGCCCCGACCGCGATGCGGGCGGCGGCGAGCTTCGTCACCATGCCGCCCGAGCTGTAGCCGGGCAGGGCGTCGCCGGCCATCGCCTCGATCTCCGGCGTCAGCACCGGCACGACCGGGATGTGCCGGGCCGCGGGATCGCGCTTGGGGTCGGCGGTGTAGAGCCCGTCGATGTCCGACAGCAGGACCAGCGTGTCGGCCGAGATCATCTGGGCGACGCGGGCGGCCAGCCGGTCGTTGTCGCCGAACCGGATCTCGGCGGTGGCGACGGAATCGTTCTCGTTGACGACGGGAATGGCGCCGAGGCCGAGCAGCGTCTCCAGCGTCGCGCGGGCATTGAGGTGCCGGCGGCGGGCCTCGGTGTCCTCGGGCGTCAGCAGGATCTGGGCGACCGTGATGCCGTGCCGGGCAAAGGTCTCGGAATAGGCGTGGGCGAGGCGGATCTGGCCGGTGGCGGCGGCGGCCTGCTTCTGCTCCAGCCGGATGCGCCGGCCGGTCAGGCCGAGGTGGCGCCGCCCGATGCTGATGGCGCCGGAGGTCACGATCACCACCTCCTGGCCGCGGGCGCGCAGCGCTGCCAGGTCGTCGGCCAGCCGGTCGAGCCAGTCGCGGCGCACCGCGCCGGTCGCATCGTCGACCAGCAGCGCCGAGCCGATCTTGACGATGACGCGGCGCGCGTCGGCCAGCCTGGGAGTGGACTCGGCCGCGGCCGCCGGCGCGCTCACAGGCTGGGGCCCCGCCATGGGTCGGCCGCGGACGGCGTCTCGGCGATGTCGGCCACGGGCAGGTCGGCGGTTGCGGCGCGCGCGTCGTCGATGGTCGCCAGCAGGGCGCGCAGCGCCTCCGTCGTGCCGGCACCGGTGACGCCGGACAGCAGCATCGGCTGGCGCTTGGCCGCGCGGGCCAGCGCCTGCTTCTTCTTCTTCAGCTCCTCGGGCGTCAGCGCGTCGATCTTGTTGAGGCCGACGATTTCCGGCTTCTCGTCGAGACCATGGCCGTACTCCCGCAGCTCGCGCCGGATGGTGCGGTAGGCGGCGGCGACGTTCTCTTCGGTGCCGTCGACGAGGTGGAGGACGACGCTGCAGCGTTCGACATGGCCGAGGAAGCGGTCGCCGAGGCCGACCCCCTCATGCGCACCCTCGATGAGACCCGGCAGGTCGGCCAGCACGAACTCGCGCTCGTCGATCCGGGCGACGCCGAGCTGCGGCTTCAGCGTCGTGAAGGGATAGTCGGCGATGCGCGGCCGTGCCGAGGTGACCGCGGCGAGGAAGGTCGACTTGCCCGCATTCGGCAGCCCGACCAGGCCGACATCGGCGATCAGCTTGAGGCGCAGCCAGACCCAGCGTTCCTCGCCGGGCCAGCCGGGACCGGAACGGCGCGGCGCCTGGTTGGTCGAGGACTTGTAGTGGGTGTTGCCGAAGCCGCCGTCGCCGCCCTTGAGGAGGACGATCCGCTGCCCCGGCTCGAGCAGGTCGTGGAGGACCGTCTCCTTGTCCTCGTCGATGACCTGGGTGCCGACCGGCACCTTGAGCACCGAATCGAAACCATCGGCTCCGGTGCGGTTGCGCCCCGCCCCGGGGCGGCCGTTCTGGGCACGGAAATGCTGCTGGTAGCGATAGTCGATGAGGGTGTTGAGGTTGGCGACCGCCTCGATCACCACGTCGCCGCCGCGGCCGCCATCGCCGCCGTCCGGGCCGCCGAACTCGATGAACTTCTCGCGCCGGAAGCTGGCGGCCCCGCGGCCGCCGTCACCGCTCTTGAGGTAGATCTTGCACTCGTCGAGGAACTTCATCGTCGGGCTGCCTCCGGCAGCGGCGGATGCAAAGAAAAAGGGGGGAACGGCCAGCCGTTCCCCCCTTGTTTCGGGCCGGGTGGTCGGCCGCTACTCGGCCGGCGCAGCCTCGATCGCGACCGGAACCACCGAGACCAGGGTCTTGCCATGGTGGATGCCGAACGCGACATGGCCGTCGGCCAGTGCGAAGAGGGTGTGGTCGCGGCCCATCCCGACGAGGTCGCCGGCATGGAACTTCGTCCCGCGCTGCCGCACCAGGATATTGCCGGCCAGGACGTGCTGGCCGCCGAAGCGCTTCACGCCGAGGCGGCGGCCGGCGGAATCGCGGCCGTTGCGCGAGCTGCCGCCTGCTTTCTTGTGTGCCATCGCGAATACTCCGTCAGGCGGCGATGCCGGTGATCTTCAGCACGGTCTGCATCTGGCGGTGCCCGCGCTTCCGGCGATAGTTCTGCCGCCGCTTCTTCTTGAAGATGATGACCTTGTCGCCCTTGCCCTGGCTCACGACCTCGGCCGTGACAGAGGCGCCCGCGACCAGGGGGCTGCCGATGGTGATGCCAGCCTCGCCGCCCACCATCAGCACGTCGCCGATCGTGACCGCCGAGCCCGGTTCGGCCTCGAGCTTCTCGACGACGATGACGTCGTCCTTGGCGACCTTATATTGCTTGCCGCCGGTGCGGATGACTGCGTACATGGCCAGTTCGGCTTGTCCAGACAATGAGTGCGGGCGACCCCTGGGGCCGCCCGGAAGCGCGGCACTATAGTCGGCGGGCCGCGGGAGTCAACCACGAGGCTGCGGTTGCGCCCGGCGCTTCAGCTCCGCCAGGTCGTCGAGGTCGGTCCAGGCGGGCTCGAGGCCCTGCCGGTGCAACACCTCGCGGGCATCGAGCAGGCGGTCGACGGCCTGGTGCCAGACGTTCTGCGACAGCCGCCGGACCTCTGCCAGCCGCTCTGCGGGCACGGTGCCCGCCGCCTCGACATGTGCGATGTCGCGCTGCAGCGCGCGCAGCATGGCCAGCCGGTGCAGCATCGAGGCGAAGAGCGTGCTCTCGGGGCGGCGCGTGTCCCACAGGCGGTTGGACCATTGCTGGTCGTGCCAATGAACCGCGAGCAGCGGCTCGGCGCCGATCCAGATGCCGCCGAGAAGCAGCGCCCGCCACGACTTCAGCATGTCGTGTCCGATCGAGAGATACTGGGAATCGAGCGGCGGGAAGGCGTCGTAGAGACGCCGGTCGAGGGCGAGCCGGCTGCCGGACAGCATGTGGATCGGCGTCCCGCCGGCCAGCTGGGCGGGGGCGAGAAAGCCCTCGGACACGGCCGGCGGCAGGATCTCGCGGCGCACGCGCTCGCCGCGGACCTGGAAGGCGACACAGGAAACGAGGCTGGCGCCGCTGTGCCGGCGGACGTCGCGCTGGGTCGCCGCCCGGCCCGGAAGCTGCTCGTCGTCGCCGTGTGCCTGCACCAGGAAGGCCTGGCTGGACGCAGCGACCAGGGTCGGGAGGTGGTCGATCGCCAGGCGGCGCGTCGTGCGGAACAGGCGAACGCGATGCGGCCCGCGCCAGCCCTCGATCGCATGGCGCGCGCCGGCCAGCGTCCGGTCGGTCGACTGGTCGTCGGAGATCAGGATGTCGGCGACGCAGTCGCGCTGCTCCAGGACCGAGCGGACGGCGGCGACGATGCGCGACTGCGAGTTCCGGATCGGCATCACGATGCCGAGTTCCGGCTCCCGGTCGCCCTGGCGCTCGAGGATCGGCTCCAGCAGTTCGCTCACGGCGCGGCTTCCTTCGCCTGCGGTCGCCGATAGGCCGGAAAGTATCCGCTGTCGCCACTGCCCGCGGTCAGCGTGGCATAGGTCTTCGGATCGAGGATCGCAGTCGCCAGGAGCAACGGGCTGGTCCGGTTCGCCCAGCGCGCCTTGAACCGGCCGACGCCGGGGCCGTCCGGGCCGTCCGGCATGCCGCCGAGATAGACCGGCCCCCGGCGCGCCCAGTCGCGGGCGACGTGGCCGAGGACGGCATAACCCGGACAGGTCGCGATATGCGCCTGGTCGATGAGGAGGTGGAGCAGGTCGGTGCGTCGTTCGTCGCGGGCCGCGATGACCATTGCACCGACGACGGGGCCCCTGCGGGCGGAGAGGAAGGCGATCCCCGGCAGGCGGGCGAGGTCCGTGAAATGCGATGGCGGCACCCGGGTGATGTCGCTGAGGATGCGGCGGTCGGCAAGGCCGGCATAGAGCCGGGCGGCCGTCGCCGCCAGTTCGGCCGGTGCCACTTCCTCGACGACGTCCCAGTTGCGGGCCGCGATCGCCAGGTTGCGCCGGGTCCGGGGGCCGATCTCGGCGGCCGGCAGGTCCGGGTCGACCACGAAATGGTCCTTCAGCGGCAGCAGCGCGACGCCCAGTTGCGCGTATGCGCCGGCGTCTTCCGGCCCGGTGTCGGGAGCGAGCATCAGGGTCAGGCTGACGAGGCCGAGGCGCCGCAGTTCCTCCAGCGCCGCCGCCAGGTCGTGGGGCGAGGGCGCCGGGACATAGGGCCAGGGGCCGATCGCGTCGCGATGTGTCGTGCCGGGGATGTCGCGCACCCCGACCGGAAAGGGCAGCGTCGTTCCGGTCGGCCGACCGAGATGCGGCAGCGAATCGAGATAGTCGCGCAGGGCGAAGAGCATCGGCTCCGAGCCTAGATCTCGAGCGCCTGGACCGCCGCGCGCAACCAGTCGCCGAACCACGGTCCGGCGGCCCGGTCGACATGGAGGTGGAAGAGCGGCGATCCCAGCAGCGGCGCGGCATCGACATGGTGCAGCGTCGCCGTCACGCGGCCGAAGAGGGTCCGGACGACGCGGCCCGGGGGGAACATCTCCGGATCGAGGTCGACGCCGGTGCCGACCGCCAGGAGGTCGCGCGCCCGCCGCCCCTCGACCGCCAGCACCAGCCGGGCGTCGCCGATCTCGATGGCGCCGAGACGCGCGATGGCGAGGTCGGCCTCGCGGTCGGCCGACTCGGTCAGCCACGTGGTGGGGTCGAGCCAGAGGCAGCGCGCGTCGTCGCCCTCGCTCGACGTGCAGGGATAGACCGGCAGGCGGACGCCGAAGACCCAGCGCACCTCGTCGGCGAAGACCGCGTCCTCGGCCCGGCCGCGCAGCAGCAGGCGACGGCGGTCGGGCGCCTCGGCGACGCGCAGGTCGGGGGCGTCGATGCGCAGGCTCATGCCAACCGTGCCCCTTCGGGGTCGACGAAGACCGGCCGGACGATGCGGGCCCGGGTCCAGCGCCCGAGATTCTCCACCGTCACCGCCTCGTCCAGCCGCGCGCGGCCGTCGCGCACCATGGCGAGCGCGATGCGGCCGCCGACGGCCGGGCTCCAGCAGGCCGACGAGACATGGCCGTCGCTGCCCCCGTCGGTCGCCACCAGATGGGCGCCCGACACCAGTGCCGCGTCGTCGCCGACCGGCAGCAGCCCGACCAGCTGATGCCGCCCGGCGCGCAGCGCATCCTCGCGGCGCATCGAGCGCCGGCCGACGAAATCGTCGCTGCGCCGCGCAACCGCATCGGCGAAGCCGCAGTCGGCCGGATAGGTGGTGCCGTCGGTGTCGGCGCCGACATGGAGATAGCCTTTCTCGATGCGCAGCGTCATCAGCGCCTCGACGCCGAAGGGCGAGGGCTCCGGGATGCCGGCGCGGGCGGCGGCGGCGATCAGGGCATCCCACAGCTCGGCGGTCCGGCGCGCGGGCACCGACACCTCGAACGAGCATTCGCCGGTGAAGCTGACGCGCGCGAGGCGGGCGGGAATCCCCGCCACCTGCCCGTCGCGGAAGCTCATATGCGGGAAGGCGGTCCCGTCGAGCGCGATGTCGCTGCCCGCCGCCGCCAGCAGGTCGCGGGCGCGCGGTCCGGCCAGGTTGACCACGCCCCATTGCTGCGTCACCGGCGTCACGAAGACGTCGAGGTCGGTCCATTCGCACTGCAGCCATTCCTCGAAGGACTCCGCCATGCGCTGGGCGCCGCCCGAGGTCGTGCCGACGAGGAAGCGGTCCGCTCCCAGCCGGGCGACGACGCCGTCGTCGACGACGATGCCGTTCTCGCCGGTCGCCAAGCTGTAGCGCAGCCGCCCCGGCTTCAGGGTCGACAGCCGGTGGATGTACATGCGGTCGAGGAAGCGCCCCGCATCGGGGCCGCGCACGTCGATCTTGCCGAGCGGCGAGGCATCGAAGATGCCGGCATGGGCGCGCACTACTGCGGCCTCGCGCCGGATGGCATCCTCGCGGCTCTCGCCGGGGGCGGGGTAGCAGGCCGGGCGCATCCAGCCGCCATATTCCTCGAAGAGGGCGCCCCGCGCGCGGTGGCGGTCGTCCGCCGGCAGGTGCAGCACCGGCCGCAGCAGCGGCCCGCGATCGGCACCGATCAGGGCGGCGATCGGGACCGGATCCCAGGGCGGGCGGAAGCGGGTGGTGCCGACCTCGGTCGGGGTCCGCTTCGTCTCCCGTCCCAGCAGCGACAGGGCGAGGACGGCGCTCGACTTGCCCTGGTCGGGCGACATGCCGCCCGTCGTATAGCGCTTGTAGTGCTCGACCGAGACATAGCCTTCGCGCGCCGCCAGCCCGACATCGGCGACGGTGACGTCGCTCGCCCGGTCGACCCAGCTGCGGGCGGGATCGCCGCCGGCATGCCACATGGCAAGGATGGTGCCTTCCGGCGTGTCCAGTGCCTGCGGCGGGGCACCGTCGCCGGCGATGGTCGCGCCCACCGCATGACCGTGGGCGAGCGCGCTGCCCAGCCCCGATAGGCCGGTCGCCGCGCCGGTCGGGGCGACATAGCCCCCATCCCCCGGGACGAAGGCGGCGAGGCCGTCATGCCAGGCCAGCGCGCCGCCGGCCTGGACGAAGAGCGCCAGCGCCGGGTCGCGCCCGCCGGAGACGGCGAGCGTGTCGCAGGCGAGGCGCCGCGTGCCGCCGGCGCCGTCGCGGATGGTGACGCCCGCGACCCGCGACCGACCATGGGCGCGCTCGACGACGGCATTGGTGGTGACCGCGATGCCGGCGGCGCGGGCCGCCTCCGGCAGCATGCCATCGGCGCTGCGCCGCGCGTCGACCACCGCCGTCACCGCCAGGCCCGCCTCGGCCCAGGCGAGCGCCGTGCGATAGGCGTCGTCGTTGTTGGTGAAGAGCACGAGTTGGCGGCCGGCCGCCGCTGCCCAGCGCCCGAGATAGGCGCGCACGGCGCCCGCCAGCATGATCCCCGGCCGGTCGTCGTCCTGGAAGGCGATCGGCCGCTCGACGGTGCCCGATGCCAGGACGACCCGGGCGGCGCGGATCTTCCAGACGATGCACTCGCGCTCGACGGCGGCGACGAGGCCATGGTCGTAGCAGCCGAAGGCGGTGGTGCGGCGCAGGATGCGGGTGCGTGGGCGGGCCGCCAGCGCGGCCTCGGCCTGGCGCAGCCAGAGGTCGGACGGCATGCCGTCAATCTCGCCCGGGTCGACCAGCAGCGAGCCGCCGAGGAGGGGATCCTGCTCGACCAGCACCACGCGGCGTCCGTCGGCGCCGGCGGCAAGCGCGGCGGCGATGCCGGCCGGCCCTGCGCCGATCACCAGCACCTCGCAATGCAGGTGGCGCCGCTGGCCGGCCGGGGCGGTCGCCGCCGGATCGACGCGGCCGAGGCCGGCGGCGCGGCGGATCAGCGGCTCCCACCAGTTCCAGTCGGGCCACTTGAATGTCTTGTAGTAGAAGCCGGCCGGCAGGAACCGCTTGGCCAGGCCGATGGCGGCACCGACGTCGAAGCGGGCCGTGGGCCAGCAATTGACGGGCGTTGCCTCCAGCCCCTCCGCGAGGGGCACCTGGGTCGCCTTGAGGTCCGGCCGCGGGCCGACCTGCACGATGGCGTTGGGCTCCTCGGGCCCGGCTGCGAAGATGCCGCGCGGGCGGTGGTACTTGAAGCTGCGCCCCACGGTGTCGACCCCGGCGGCGAGGAGGGCGGAGGCCAGCGTGTCGCCGGCGAAACCCTGGTGCCAGCTTCCGTCGTAGCGGAAGGCGATCGGCCGCGCGCGGTCGATGCGGCCGCCGGCGGCCAGCCGGAACCCCGTCACGACGCGGTCTCGGGCCGTGGATCGGTCATGCCGTAGACCGCCCGGATCTCGTGGGTGACGGTGTCGCGGGCGACGTTGAACCAGCGGCCGCAGCCGTGGCGGTGCAGCCAGCGCTCGAACCCGACCCCCTTCGCATTGTCCCGGTCGAACAGGTAGGCGGCCCAGGCGGCGTCGTCGGCGGCATCGGGGTCGGGTGGCCGGACGACATGGCTCTCGCCGCCGCAGTGGAACTCGGCCTCGTCGCGCAACCCGCACCAGGGGCAGGGAATCAGCAGCATCAGTGGGGAATCCCGGAAGCGGCGGCCTCGTCGACGAGCGCGCCGGTGCGGAACCGCTCCAGCCCGAAGGGCCGGGCGATCGGGTGCTGCTCGCCGGTCGCCATCAGATGGGCGAGCAGGGTACCGCCGGCGGGGATGGCCTTGAAGCCGCCGGTGCCCCAGCCGCAGTTGAGATAGAGGCCGTAGACGGGCGCCGGGCCGATGATCGGGCTCGAATCCGGCACCACGTCGACGATGCCGCCCCAGCTGCGCATCAGGCGCAGGTTGGCGAAGCAGGGGAACATGCCGACGAGGCCGGAGAGCACGTTCTCCGCCGTCGGCAGGTTGCCGCGCTGGGAGTAGGAGGGGTGAAGGTCGAGCCCGCCGCCGATGACCAGTTCGCCCTTGTCCGACTGGCTGACATAGACGCCGGTCGCCGGCGACAGCACCACCTCGTCGAGGATCGGCTTGACCGGCTCGGACACGAACGCCTGCAGCGCGTAGCTGGTGATCGGCAGGCGGAAGCCGGCCTTGGCGGCGAGCTGGCCGGAATGACCGGCGACCGCCAGCCCGACACGGTCGGCGCGGATCGCCCCGCGCGTCGTCTCGACGCCGACGATGCGGCCGGCCTCGACGATGAAGCCCAGCACCTCGCAGTTCTGGACGATGTCGACGCCGAGCCGGTCGGCGGCACGAGCATAGCCCCAGGCGACGGCGTCGTGCCGGGCGACACCGCCGCGCCCCTGGCGGTAGCCGCCGAGCACCGGGAAGCGGGCATCGGTCGACATGTCGAGAAGCGGCAGCCGCCGCGCGACCGCGTCGCGGTCGAGCAGGTCGCAGTCGATGCCGTTGCGCCGGATGGCGTTGGCCGTACGCCGGGCGAACTCCATGTCGTGGTGGCTGTGCGCCAGCATCAGCATGCCGCGCTGGGACAGCATGACGTTGAAATCGAGCTCGCGCGACAGGCCCTCGTAGAGTCTCAGCGCCAGGTCATAGAGCCGGCCGCTCTCCGCGAAATAGTAGTTCGAGCGCACGACCGTGGTGTTGCGGCCGGTGTTGCCGCCGCCGATCCAGCCCTTCTCCAGCACCGCGACGTCGGTGATGCCGTGGGTCTTCGCGAGGTAGTAGGCCGTGGCAAGACCATGGCCGCCACCGCCGACGATGATGGCGGCATAATGCGGCTTGGGGTCCGGCCGGCGCCAGGCGGGGCGCCAGGTGCGGTGGCGCGTCAGGCCGTGGCGCAGCAGGGACAGGGCGGAGTAGGTCGACCGGGGCACTTGGAATTTCCGTTTGGGTACAAGACTGTAAGGCAGTCGCCCGGGGAAAGGAACGAACATGGCCGGAAAGCGGCGCGCGATGGCGGAGGCGGCGGTCGACGGCACGGTCCGTCCGTCCGGTTCGCTCGGCCGCGCCGACTGGATCGAGGCCGCCCGCCGCGCCCTGGCGGCCGGCGGCGTGACCTCGGTCAAGATCGACCGGCTGGCGGCCGATCTCGGCGTGACGCGCGGCAGCTTCTACTGGCACTTCGCCGACCGGGCGGAGCTGTTGTCGGCGCTGCTCGGCCACTGGGAGGCGACCAATACCGCGCCGATGGAGCAGGCCGTGGCGCGGGCGGGCGAAGGCGGCCATGCCAAGCTGACGGCGCTGATCCGGCTGTGGATCGACGAGGTCGCCTTCAGCCCGGCCTACGATGCGGCGGTGCGCGACTGGGCGCGCCACGACGCGGCGGCGGCGGCGGCCGTGCGGCGCACCGACGACCGCCGGATCGGCCTGCTCGCCGGCATCTTCGCCGACCTCGGCCATGCCGGGACCGACGCCTTCGTGCGGGCCCGCGTCGCCTATTTTCACCAGGTCGGCTACTACGCGCTCGCCATCCGCGAGACCCGCGCGCAGCGGCTCGACCTGCTGCCCCACTATTATCGGGTCCTCACCGGTCAGCCGATGCCCGATCACCTGCGCGCGACGATCGGCAGGGTGAGCGAGGAGGCGCGCTCGCCGCCGCGCAGGACGGTGAGGAGCGGCGACCGGCCGAAGGGCACCCGCACCAGGTGATCCCGGTCCGCCGCCGCCAGCGCCAGACGGATGCGGTGGCCGGCACGGAACAGCCACGAGGTCGGCATCAGCTGGATCTCGAGCAGCGCCGGTTCGCCCGGGACCAGCGGCTCGGCATCGGCCTCGCCGGAGGGGTGCCAGGGGCCGAAATGCGGATAGTCGGCGGGCGGCTCGGCGGTCTTGCGGAAGATCGCCCGCAGCATGCCCTCGGTGACGTAGCGGGTGGTGCCGTCCGGCGCCACGTCTTCGAGATAGAGGATGATTCCGGCGTCCTTCGCCTCGGAGGCCAGCCAGATCCGGGCGGCGGCGTGGCCGCTGACCTCCGTGTCGCGATCGAGCGGTGCGCCGCTCCAGATCGCCATGCGGGCGTCGCGGCCATGCCAGTCGGGATAGTATTCCTCGACCGGCTGGCCGGCGATGCGCTCGTACCGGGTGTTGCCGCCGGTGCCGATGCCCTGGTCGGTGCGGTACTCGTCGGCTCCGGCCATGGTCGGCGCGGTCGCGGCGAGCGCCCGCTCCGCGGCCAGCCACAGGGTCGTCGGCGTGGCCGGCGGCGGCCAGGTGTCGGCCGCCTTCCAGGCTTCCTCGATCATCGTGAAGTAGTGGACGGGCTGTTCGGCCGCGAGGCCGGTCTCCCGCCCGGCGACGTGCTGATCGAAGAAGCGCAGCATCTCGGCATGCATCTCGAAGCGCGGGCGGGCGCCGACGCGGGCGGGGCTGACGTTGGTCCGCGCGCCATGGTCCCAGGGGCCGAACAGCAGGTGCTTCTCGCGGCAGGGCAGGGCGGCGAAGCGGCCGGCCGCGCCGTTGGTGTAGGCCGCGCCGTCCATCCAGCCGGAGACCCCGTAGTGCGGCATGTCGGGCCGGATGCCGGCGAGGTAGGTGCGCGGCGCGACCGTCGTCGCCCGGAATTCCGGGTCATGGGCGAAGGCGGTGTCGCGCGCCAGCAGCTGCGTGACGAAGGCGGTGGTGTCGAAGTTGGCGGCGTGCTCGGCGACGGCCACCGCCACGAGGGCGCCGTCCGGGTCGTCGTCGACCGGCGCCGGGCCGGCGAAGTGGGGGCCGGCGAAATACGGGAACTCCTGCAGCACGTCGCGCCGGTCGAGGTCGAGGGCCTCGATCATCCGGCCATAGCCGCCGATCATGCCGATATAGGCGAGGCCGCCCGGGTAGAACATGTCGCCCCAGGTGTCCCAGACCGAGAAGGTCGGCATGACCGCCTTGATCGCCGGATGGCCGGTCGAGGCGGCGAAGTCGGCCGCAGCGCCGACATAGGAAATGCCGGTGATGCCGACGCGGCCGTCGCTCCAGGGCTGGCGGGCGATCCAGTCGACGACGTCGTGATAGTCGAGCCGCTCGGCCGGCGAGCGGAAGCCCTCGCGCGCGCCGAACGAGGCGCCGGTGCCGCGCACGTCGACGATGACGACGGCATAGCCGTAGGGCACGAAGAAGTCGCGATAGACCGCGTAGCTGGGGCTCGCCTCGACGCCGGCGGGCGTGCCGTCGTTCAGCCGGAAGCGCCGGTAGTAGGGGGTGAAGAGCACGACCGCCGGGCGCGGCGTATCGGCGGCGCCTGCGGGCAGGTGGATGTCGGCCGCCAGCCGCACCCCGTCCCGCACCGGGACGTAGAGCGAGCGGGTGACGATCCCGACGCTCTCGGTCCTGGGCCGGGCGGCGAGATAGTCGGCCGGGCTCATGGTCCAGGCGGGCGATCCCTTGCTGCTGTCCGACATGCCGATTTCCCTCCGCCTTGTCCTTGCCGAGCTTCCATACAGTACTGTACGGTCGAAGCATAACGAGGAGCGGTCATGAGCGCCATCGCCTCCCGATCGACCGATCTGCCCGGCGATCCGTCCCGGTCTGCGCCCCCGTCCGCGCTGCATCGCGGCGCCATCGTCGTCGACATGACCATGCCCTGGGGCGACTATGCCCAGCGGGCCGAGCTGAAGCCCGGCACCCTCGATCGCCTGATCGACAGCGGCTACACGATGGTGTCGCTGACCGTCGCCCAGGACCGCACGCCCTTCGCCGAGGCGATGGCCTCGCTCGCCAAGGAGCGCCGGTTCTTCCTGGAGCGGCCGGACCGCTTCGTGCTGGTCGACACCGCGGCCGACGTCGAGCGCGCGAAGGCCGAGGGCAAGCTCGCCGTCGCCTTCCATTTCCAGGGCTGCAATCCGCTGGAAGGCAAGCTCGAGAACGTGGCGCTCTTCTACGATCTCGGCATCCGGCACATGCTGCTGGCCTACAACATGCGCAACCTCGCCGCCGACGGCTGCCACGAGCGCACCGATGCCGGGCTCAGCCGCTTCGGCATGGCGCTGGTCCAGGAGATGAACCGGGTCGGCATGATCGTCGACGTGACCCATGTCGGCCATCGCAGCTCGCTCGACGCGATCGAGGCGTCGACGGCGCCGGTCATCTTCTCCCACTCCAACCCGCGCGCGGTCTTCGAGCACGAGCGCAACATCCGCGACGACCAGATCCGCGCCTGCGCGGCCTCCGGCGGTGTCGTCGGCATCAACGGGCTCGACCTCTTCCTCGGCGGGCCGCCGACGGTCGAGCTTTTCCTGCGCCACATGCGCCACTGCCTCGACCTTGTCGGGCCGGACCATGTCGGGCTCGGGCTCGACTTCGTCTACGACCCCGAGACGCTGACCAACGTGCTGATCCGCGGCACCGCCCAGCGCTATCCGGCCGGCAGCGGCTACGACCGGGCGCGCGTGCCGCAGTTCTTCCAGCCCGAGCAGGTGCCGGCGGTGACCGACGGCCTGTCGGCGGCCGGGTGGAGCGATGCGGAGGTCGGCAAGATCCTGGGCGGCAACTGGATGCGGGTGGCACGCCAGGCGTGGCGGCCCGCCAACGGAGGGAGGAGCACGGCATGAGGAAGTTCCTGGCGACGGCGGCCGTCATGGCCGCGCTGGCGGCACCGGCGGCGGCGGCCGACCTCACGGTCGGCGCGCGCTTCGATCCATCGATCGACCCGCACTTCCTCTACCTCTCGACGAACATGGCCTACGCCCAGCACATGTTCGAGCCGCTGGTGGCGCGCGACGTCAACTCGCAGCCGGTCCCCGGGCTTGCCGAGAGCTGGCGCACCCTCGATGACAAGACCTGGGAGTTCAAGCTGCGCCGCGGCGTGAAATTCCACGACGGCCAGGAGTTCACGGCCGAGGATGTGCTCTTCACGGTCAAGCGGGTGCCGTCCGTTCCGAACAACCCCAGCGCCTATACCGGCGCCCTGCGATCCGTCGTCGGGGCGGAGGCGCCCGATCCCTACACGGTGATCTTCCGCACCGACCGGCCCAACCCGATCCTGCCGAGCCAGTTCACGATCATGTCGATCGTCTCGCACAAGGCGGCGGCGGGCGCGAGCCCGGCCGACTTCATGTCGGGCAAGGCGGCGATCGGCACCGGACCCTATCGCTTCGTGCGCTACACCCGCGGCGACCGGCTGGAGCTGGAGCGCTTCGACGGCCATCGCGGCCCGAAGCCGGCCTGGGACAAGGTCACCTTCCGCTTCATGTCGAATCCCGCCGCCCGGGTGGCGGCCCTGCTCGCGGGCGATGTCGACCTGATCGACTATGTGCCGACGGCCGACCTGCCGCGCATGAAGACCGACGCGCGCGCCAACCTCGCCAGCCGTGCGTCGGACCGCGTCATCTATCTCGTTCCCAATGTCGGCGCCGAGACGCTGCCCGGCCTCACGACCAAGGCCGGCCAGCCGCTCGACCGCAACCCGCTGCGCGACGTGCGGGTGCGCCGGGCGCTGTCGCTCGCCATCAACCGCCCGGCGATGGTCGAGCGGGTGATGGAGGGCTTCGCGGCGCCCGCCGGCCAGCTCGTGCCGGAGGGCTTCTTCGGCTACGACCCCGGCATCCCGGTGCCCGCCTTCGATCTCGCCCGGGCGCGGGCCTTGCTGGCCGAGGCCGGCTGGCCCGACGGCTTCGGCATGACGGTCGCCTGCACGTCGGACCGCTACGTCAACGACGCGGCGATCTGCCAGGCGGTGGCGCAGATGTGGGCGCGGGCGGGCCTCGCGATGAAGGTCGAGACCTACCCCTCGAACGTCTTCTTCACCAAGGCGCGCAAGGGCCAGTCGGAGCTGCCGATGATGCTGCTCGGCTGGGGCAGCTCCTCGACCGGCGATTCGTCGGGCGCGCTGACCGGGCTGCTGCACTCGATCGACGCCGCCCGCGGCTATGGCGCCTACAATTTCGGGGCCTATGCCTCGGCCGAGGTCGACCGGCGGATCGAGGAGGCGACCTCGACGATGGACGCCAAGGCGCGGCTGGCGCTCATGCAGGGGGCGATGCGGGCGGCCGTCGAGGACGGCGCGGTCCTGCCCCTGCACACGCAGATGACGGCCGTCGCGACCCGCAAGGGCATCGCCTACGCGCCGCGCGCCGACGAATGGACGATGGCCATGCAGGCGACGCCGGCGGCGAAGTAGCCGCCGGAACCGGCTCCCGGATCAGCGCCGCCCGGTGGCGAGCCAGGCGGCGCATTCGGGGCCGAGTTCGGCCACCGCACGCTCCTCGTAGCGCCGGTTGTCCTCCGGCGTCAGCGTGTCGTGCCAGCGGCCGTTTGTGCCCTTGTGGATGAAGGTCGCCGCGCCGCCGTCCCAGAACACACCGCCCTGCGGCGCGGCCTGTCCGGCATTGGCCTTCATCCAGTCGAAGGTGCAGTGCTCGACCTGGGCCGCGAAGCGTGTCTCGTCGATCGGGATGTCGAGGAAGGCGGCGATCTTCCGCATCATGCCGGGCAGGTCGCGCTGCAGGTCCGCGTAGTGTATCAGCATGAGGTTCGGCAGGTCGCGGATCTGCCACCAGCTGCGGACATTCTCCCAGTACGACCAGAAGGGATGTCCGTCGCGCTCCAACCAGTCGAGGAAGTATTGCCGGATCGAGGCCGGCGGGCGCTCGATCGGCGGCCCGACCCGGCCCGGGGCGTCGTTCACGGCCGCGTACCAGAGGTCGTTGGCGTTGGCGTGGTGGTTGTACAAGCTCCAGACCACGTCGCGGCCGTCGCGGACGATGTAGAGGTACTTCGCCTGCGGGGAATAGCGCAGCGCGTCGACCGGCAGGTGGGTCTTGACGAAGCGCCGGTGCGTCTGGGCCTCGAGCGCCGCATGCTTGACCGCCGCGGGCGGCACCCGCAGGTCGAGCCAGGGCGACATCTCCCCGACGTTCACGGTCGGGTCGCCCTGGAACACCAGCTGGCCGACGATCTGCTGGGCCCAGGTCGTGCCCGACTTGGCGTAGGTGCCGATGACGATGTCGTCGTCCCGGAAGCGGAAGCCATCCCAGACGGTGCTGTCGAAGTGATGGTTATGCAGATCCCGCGTCTTGACCGGCCAAGCGGCTGCCTTGTCTGCCATCCTCAACCCCCTCCCGCGGGAAGCCGACGCTATAGCAGGGATCGCGGCCCTCCGGCATGGATGATGCAGGGTCCGGAGCGCAAATTCCGGTAGGGTCGATGACGGTCCCGCATCATACTTCCGCGCCATGACGATCCGTGCCGCCATCCGCCACGTCACCCGCTATCGCTACGACCGCCGGGTCGGGCTCGGGCCCCAGGTCGTCCGGCTGCGGCCGGCGCCGCATTGCCGGACGCCGATCCTCGCCTATTCGCTGAAGGTCGAACCGGCCGAGCATTTCCTCAACTGGCAGCAGGATCCGCAGTCGAACTGGCTGGCGCGCGTCGTGGTGCCGGAGAAGACGGACCATCTGACCGTTTCGGTCGAACTCGTCGCCGAACTGGCCGTCATCAACCCGTTCGACTTCTTCCTCGAACCGGACGCCGAGTCCTTCCCGTTCGCCTATCCGGCGGAACTCGCAGCCGACCTCGCGCCGTATCTGGTGCCGGCCGAATGCGGCCCGCGGTTCGAGGCCTACCTCGCCGAGATTCCGCGCGAGCCGAAGCCCACGGTCGGCTTCCTCTTCGATCTCAACACGCGCGTCGCCCGCGACATCACCTACCTCATCCGCATGGAGCCGGGCATCCAGGCGCCGGACGAGACGCTCGAGCGGGCGGCCGGCTCGTGCCGCGACTCGGCCTGGCTGCTGGTCCAGCTGCTGCGCCGGCTCGGGCTCGCCGCGCGCTTCGCCTCGGGCTATCTCATCCAGCTCAAGCCCGACGTCGCGGCCCTCGACGGGCCGAGCGGCACCGACCACGACTTCACCGACCTCCATGCCTGGTGCGAGGTCTACCTGCCCGGCGCCGGCTGGGTCGGGCTCGACGCGACCTCTGGCCTCTTCGCCGGCGAAGGGCACATCCCGCTCGCCTGCGCCGCCAGTCCGACCGCGGCGGCGCCGATCAGCGGCGGCGTCGAGCCGTGTGAGGTGACGTTCGACTTCGAGATGTCGGTCGCCCGCGTCGACGAGGCGCCGCGCGTCACCCGGCCCTACACGCCCGAACAGTGGGCGGCGATCGACCGGGTCGGCGATGCCGTCGACCGGATGCTGCAGGAAGGCGACGTCCGCCTGACCATGGGCGGCGAGCCGACCTTCGTCTCGATCGACGACATGGAAGGCGCGGAATGGACCGTCGCCGCCGTCGGACCGACCAAGCGCGCCTTCGCCGACACCCTGGTGCGCCGGCTGATGGACCGGTTCGCGCCGGGCGGCCTGCTGCATTACGGCCAGGGCAAGTGGTACCCGGGCGAGAGCCTGCCGCGCTGGGCCTTCGCCCTCTACTGGCGGGGCGACGGCCGGCCGCTGTGGCGCGACCCGGCGCGCGTCGCGGAAGAGACGGCCGACCATGCGGCGACGGCCGAGGATGCCGGCCGGCTCGCGCGCGCCGTCGCCCGCCGGCTCGACGTCAGCCCCGACCATGCGATGCCGGCCTTCGAGGATCCCTGGCACTACCTCGCCCGCGAGCAGGCGCTGCCGGTCAACGTCGACCCGCTGGAATCCAAGCTCGACGACCCGGAGGAGCGGGCGCGGCTCGTCCGCGTGTTCGATCGCGGGCTCGGCAACCCGGTGGGCTTCGTCCTGCCCGTGCAGCGCTGGAACGCACCCGATCGGCGCCGCTGGCGGTCCGAGCGCTGGCAGATGCGGCGCGGCCGGGTGCTGCTGCTGCCGGGCGATTCCCCGGTGGGCTTCCGCCTGCCGATCGCCTCCCTGCCGTGGATCGCACCCTCGCTCTATCCCCATGTCGTGCCCCGCGACCCGATGGAGGAACTGCCGCCGCTGCCCGACCCGGACGCGGCGCGCCAGCCCTACCTGACCGGCGCGGCGCGCAGCCCCGAATGGCAGGCCCGCGTCGCCCAGGTCGAGCAGGAGGCGCCGGTCGAGGGCGAGAGCGTCCGCACCGCGCTGACGATCGAACCGCGGGACGGGAGGCTCTGCGTCTTCATGCCGCCGACGGAAACGGTCGAGGACTATCTCGATCTCGTCGCGGCCATTGAGGACGCGGCGGCCGAAGTCGGCTGCGCGCTCCATGTCGAGGGCTACCCGCCGCCCGCCGACCCGCGCCTCAACGTCATCAAGGTGACGCCCGACCCCGGCGTGATCGAGGTCAACATCCATCCCGCGCGGAGCTGGCGCGAGCAGGTCGAGGTGACGACGGTGCTCTACGAGGAGGCCCGCCAGACCCGCCTCGGGACCGAGAAGTTCCTCGTCGACGGGCGCCACACCGGCACCGGCGGCGGCAACCACATCGTGCTCGGCGGCCCGACGCCGGCCGACAGCCCCTTCCTGCGCCGTCCCGACCTGCTGCGCAGCCTCGTCGCCTTCTGGCAGAACCACCCGTCGCTGTCCT
The DNA here is from genome assembly GCA_006738865.1 of Allostella sp. ATCC 35155. GTDB lineage: Bacteria > Pseudomonadota > Alphaproteobacteria > ATCC43930 > Allostellaceae > Allostella. The sequence goes on along the minus strand of AP019701.1, from coordinate 4,460,488 downwards.
ACCTCTTCTCGGGCCTCTTCATCGGCCCGACCAGCCAGGCGCCGCGGGTCGACGAGGCACGGCAGGATTCGCTCTACGAACTCGAGATCGCCTTTGCGCAGATCCCCGAGCCGGACGGCCAGCCGCTGTCGCTCTGGATCGTCGACCGCATCTTCCGCAACCTCCTGATCGACGTCAGCGGCAATACCCATCGGGCCGAGATCTGCATCGACAAGCTCTACTCGCCGGACGGACCGACCGGGCGGCTGGGACTGGTCGAGTTCCGCGCCTTCGAGATGCCGCCGCATCCGGAGATGAGCCTCGCCCAGGCGCTGCTGCTGCGCGCGCTGGTCGCCTGGTTCTGGCGCGAGCCCTATCGCGGGCGGCCGGTACGCTGGGGCACGGCGCTGCACGACCGCTTCATGCTGCCGCATTTCGTCTGGTCCGACCTTCTCGACGTCGTGGCCGCGCTGCGCGAGGCGGGCTTCCCGATCGATGCGGAGTGGTTCCGGCCGCACTGGAACTTCCGCTTTCCGCTGCTCGGCGCCGTCGAGCCGGACGGGATGCGGGTCGAGTTGCGGCAGGCGCTGGAGCCGTGGCACGTCATGGGCGAGGAGGGAGCGGCGGGCGGCACCGTCCGCTATGTCGACAGCACCGTCGAACGGCTGGAGGCGAAGGTCTCCGGGCTCGCACCCGACCGCTATCGCCTGCTGGTCAACGGCCGCGCGGCGCCGCTGGCGCCGACCGGACAGCTGGGCGAGGCGGTGGCCGGGGTCCGGTTCCGGGCCTGGCAGGCGGCGCACAGTCTGCATCCCACGATCGCGCCGCACGCCCCCCTCGTCGTCGAGTTGTGGGATGGCTGGCGCCGCCGCTCCATCGGCGGTTGCACCTATCATGTTGCGCATCCGGGCGGGCGGAACTACACCACCGCTCCCGTCAACGCCTACGAGGCCGAGGGGCGGCGGCTCGCCCGCTTCGACGCCTTCGGCATGACCGGCGGCCGGTTCGACCCCGCCCCGCCGGACGTTCACCCCGATTTCCCGCTCACGCTCGACCTCAGGCGGTTCCACTGAACCCGATGGCGACCCTCGTTCCCATGCCTGCCTGCCGGGCGCCCCCGACCGGCGCTGCGCCAGCGGTCGCATGGATCCGGTCCTGACGTCGGCGGCGGGCGCGGGCATCCTCGCGGACTATCCGCGATCGGCCGGACGCCACGACGCCATGCTCGCCGCCGACGGGTCGGTGCGTCCGCACTGGCGGCCGTTGCTCGACGAGCTCGCCCGGATCGACGGGCCGGAACTGGAGCATCGCCACCGCGCCGTCCGCCGGCAGATCCGCGACAACGGCGTCACCTACAACGTCTATGACGATGCGGGCGGTGCCGCCCGGCCCTGGGATCTCGACACTCTGCCGTTCATCCTCGATGGGCAGGAATGGGCCACGATCGAGGCCGGCATCGTGCAGCGCGCCCGGCTGGCCGATGCCGTGCTGGCCGACATCTACGGCCCGCGCCGGCTGCTGGAGACGGGGCGCCTGCCACCGCACCTGCCGGCCGGGCATCCGCAGTTCCTGCGCCCGCTGATCGGGGTCCGGCCGCCGGGCGGCGTCCATGTCCTGGTCTATGCGGCCGACCTCACCTGCGGGCCGGACGGAACCTGGACCGTGCTCGCCGACCGGGTCGAGGCGCCGAGCGGCATGGGCTATGCGCTCGAGAACCGCATCGTCGTCAGCCAGGCCTTCGCCGACCCGTTCCGCGACGGCCACGTCGTGCGGCTCGCCGCCTTCTTCCAGGCGATGAAGGATGCGCTCGCCACGTTGCTGCCGTCGGGCCGGGCACGGGGCGTGTTGCTGTCGCCGGGGCCGCACAACGAGGCCTATTTCGAGCACGCCTTCCTTGCACACTATCTCGGGCTGGCGCTGGTCGAGGGCGACGACCTGACCGTCCATGACGGCGACGTCTACCTGAAGACCCTGGGCGGGCTGCGGCGGGCCGACCTCGTCATGCGCCGCGTCGATTCCCTCTTTGCCGATCCGCTCGAACTGAAGGCCGATTCCTCCCTCGGCGTGCCGGGCCTCGTCGAGGCCGCGCGGGCCGGCCGGGTCGTGCTGGCCAACCCGCTCGGCGGCGCCGTGGTCGAAGGGCCGGCGATGGCGGCCTTCCTGCCCGACCTGTGCCGGACGCTGCTGGGGGAGGAGCTTCGCCTGCCGGGGGTGCGGACCCACTGGTGTGGCACCGCCGCCGGCCGCCGGGCGGCACTGGCGGCGCTGGACCGCTCCGTCGTCCGCGACGCATTCGATTCGGTGCCGCTCTTCGCCCGCGGATCGAACGCGCGCCTCGGCATCGAGATGGACCGCGGCGACCGCGGCCGGCTGGCACGGCTGATGGAACGGCGCGGCGCGACCCTGGCCGTCCAGGAGGTGATGCCGCCCTGCCTCGCACCGGCGCTCGTCGAGGGGCGGCTGGTGCCGCGTCCCGTGGCGCTGCGGGTCTTTGCCGCCTGGACGCCCGCGGGCTACGTCGTGCTGCCGGGCGGTCTGGCGCGGGTCGGCCAGGGCGACGGCGAGCGCGCCACCCTGTCGATGCAGTCGGGCGCGGCCAGCAAGGACGTCTGGGTCGCCTCGGGCCGCCCGCAGGGCGAGCGCTTCACCCTGCTGCGCTCGCAGTCGGAGCCGCTGACCATCCGCCGGGGCGGCGACGAGCCGCCGAGCCGGGCCCTCGACAACCTGCTCTGGCTCGGGCGCTATGCCGAGCGGGCGGAGGCGCTGGCGCGGACGATCCGGGCGGTCGTGCGGCGCCTCGGCGACGATGCCGGACCCGACGCCGGCGGCGCGCCCGACCTGGCGCGGCGGCTCTTCGTTCCCTATGCGCAGGCGAGCGAGGCGGCAGCAGCGGCGGCGGAGGCCGGCGACGGCGCTGCGCTGGCGCGCGAGATGCTGGCGCTGGCGGCTGACCGTAACCAACCGCACGGTCTCGCCCGGACGCTGGCCGGCGTCCGGCGGACCGCCTGGTCGGTGCGTGATCGCCTGTCCCTCGATCACTGGCGCAGCATCCTGGCGCTGACCGAGGAAGAGGACGAGGCGGCGACGGATCTCGCCGACCTGGCGGCGCGGCTCGACATGCTGGTGCGCCGGACGGCGGCGCTGGCCGGCCTGTCGGCGGAGAACATGACGCGCGGGCCGAACTGGCTCTTCCTCGATTTCGGCCGGCGCATCGAGCGCGGCGTCGGTGCCACCTGGGTCGCCCGCCAGCTCGTCGGCGAGCCGGACGAGCGCGCGATCGAACGGATGCAGATGGCACTCGAGATCGCCGACAGCGCCATGACCTACCGCTTCCGCTATCTCGGCACGTTTCAGCCCGCCCCGGTGCTCGACCTGCTGCTTCTCGACGAGAGCAACCCGCGTTCGGCCGCGCACCAGGTCGCGACGCTGGCGCGCCACCTGAACGAACTGCGCGAACAGCTGGTGGTCGAGAACGACATGGTCGCGCTGCTGGTCCGTCTGCGCCGGACCGATCCGGCGCTGCTGACGCGGCCGGGGGGCGTCGGCGGCCTGTCGGACGCGGTGGCCGGCACGCTCTACGGCCTTTCGGACGCCCTGGCCGACCGCTACTTCCGTCCCTCGCTGCGGCGGCGGACGGGCTCGGCGCCGCGCCGCGAGGGCGGGTGATGGAGTACCGGGTCCGCCACCGCACGACCTACCACTACCTCCAGCCGGTGGCACAGTCGCAGCATCTGCTGCATCTGGCGCCGCGCGCCACGCCGCGGCAGACGGTGGTCGGGACCCACATCGCGATCACGCCGCCGCCGACCCGCCGGACCGAGCGGCTCGACGCCTTCGGCAACCTGGCGGAATGGGTGACGCTCGAGGACCCGCACACGATGCTCGAGATCCTGGCCGAAAGCCGCGTCACCGAGGCCGCCCGGCCGCCGCACGATGCCGCCCGGTCCGTCCCCTGGGAGGCGGTGCGCGCGGCCCTGGAGCAGCCCGACGGTCCGGATGCCGCCGAAGCTGTCGAATTCCTCTTCGATTCGCCGCTCGTGCAGCCCGCCCTCGATCTCTCGGCCTATGCGCTGGCCAGCTTTCCGCCCGCCCGGCCGGTGCTGGCGGGTGCCATCGACCTGATGGGCCGCATCCATGCCGATTTCCGCTACGACACGACCGTCACCGATGCGACGACGCCGGTCGACCGCGTGTTCGAGATCCGCGCCGGGGTCTGCCAGGATCTGGCGCATGTCGGCATCGCCTGCCTGCGCGCGATCGGCATTCCGGCGCGCTATGTCAGCGGCTATCTCCTGACGATGCCGCCGCCGGGGATGCCGCGGCTCGTCGGCGCCGATGCCAGCCATGCCTGGTTCGCCGCCTGGTGCCCGCCCTATGGCTGGGTCGATCTCGATCCGACCAACGACGTGCTGCCCGGCACCGGCCACGTCACCGTCGCCTGGGGGCGGGACTATGGCGATGTCGCGCCGATCAACGGCGTCGTGGTCGGCGGGCGGGACCACACCATCGAGGTCGGCGTCGACGTCGCACCCTGGGCGGAGGCGTCGACGGAATCGTGAACGGCCGTGACGTGCGGGGTCGGGCCGGCTGCGGTTAGAAAGGCAGCCATGAGCCGCCCGCAAGCCGCCGTCGCCGCCCGAACCGCCTTCCGCCTGCCGGCCATGCCCTGGCGCGACCGTGCCGGCCGGTTCTCCCCGCTCAAGGCGGCCACCCTGGTCCTGCTCGTCCTGCCGGGCGTCTGGATCCTGGCCAGCCTGGCGATGGGGCGCTACTCGGCGCTGGCGACCGAGTATCTGATCGAGGAGACGGGGGCCTGGGGCATCCGTATCCTGATCCTGTCGCTGGCGGTCACGCCGTTCCGCCGCATCCTCGACTGGGCCGCGATCCTGCAGCTCCGCCGCATGGTCGGCGTCGCGGCCTTCGTCTACCTCGCCCTTCATCTCTGTGCCTATGTCCTCGACCAGAAGTTCGATCTCGCCCGCGTCGCCGGCGAGATCGTGCTGCGCACCTACCTGACGATCGGCTTCGTCGGCCTCTCCCTGCTGACGGCGCTGGCGGCCACCTCGACCGACGCAATGATCAAGCGGCTGGGCGGCCGGCGCTGGCGGATGCTCCACCGCTCCGTCTACCTGATCGGCGCGCTCGCGATCCTGCATCAGTCGATGCAGTTCAAGCTGCCCGAGTTCGAGCCGACCCTTCTGGGTGCGGCCTACGCCTGGCTGATGCTGTGGCGGGCCTCGTCGGGCCGTCTTGAGATCGGGCGGTCGCCGTTGCGGCTGGCCCTGCTGTCGCTGCTGGTCGCGCTCGGCACCGCGCTGGGCGAAGCCACCTGGATCCACCTCGCCACCGGCGCGGATGCGACGATGGTGCTGCGTGCCAACCTCGACTTCGAGTACGAGTTCCGGCCGGCGTGGTACGTCCTCTTCGGCGGGCTGGCGCTGGCGACGGCCGCTGCGGCGCGCGGCCTGTTCCGGATGGTGCGGCGGGCACGCGTCCACTAACATCCCGCCCCGCGGAGTTTCGCGGGGGTGGGGAACAGGTGGCGATCCAGAAGACGATCAGTCCGGTCGACGGCCGGGTCTATTGCGAGCGTCCGCTCGGCGGCGCGGCGGAGATCGAGGCGGCGCTCGCCGCGGCCGCGCGGGCCGCCGCTTCCTGGAAGGCGACCCCGCTCGACCGCCGTATCGCGCTGCTGTCGGCGGCGGTCGATGCGCTGCTCGCCGGCCGCGACGGTGCGGCCGAGGAGCTGACCTGGCAGATGGGCCGCCCGATCGGCCAGAGCCCGGGCGAGCTGCGCGGCTTCGAGGAGCGGGCGCGCTTCATGCTGGAGATCGCGCCGACCGCGCTGGCCGACATCCGCCCCGCCGTGAAACCCGGCTTCGACCGCTGGATCCGCCGCGAGCCGCTCGGCCCCGTCTTCGTCGTCGCGCCCTGGAACTATCCCTATCTGACCTCGGTCAACGCGGTGATCCCGGCGCTCGCCGCGGGCAACCCGGTCATCCTCAAGCATTCCCACCAGACCCCGCTGGTCGCCGAGCGCTATGCCGCGGCGATGCGGGCGGCCGGGCTGCCGGACGGGGTCTTCCAGCACCTGCATCTCTCGCATGGCGACACCGAGCGGATGATCCGCGACGCGCGCGTCGCCTTCGTCTGCTTCACCGGCTCGGTCGCCGGCGGTGCCGCGGTCCAGCGCGCGCTCGCCGACCGTTTCGTCGGCGCCGGGCTGGAACTGGGCGGCAAGGACCCGGCCTATGTCCGCGCCGACGCCGATCTCGACCATGCCGTCGAGACGCTGGTCGATGGCGCCTTCTTCAACTCCGGCCAGTCCTGCTGCGGCATCGAACGCATCTATGTCGCGGCTCCGGTCTATGAGCGCTTCGTCGAGGCCGCCGTCGCCCTGACCCGGCAATACAAGCTGGGCAACCCGACGGACGCTGCGACCAACCTCGGGCCGATGGTCCGCACCGCGGCCGCGGACTTCGTGCGGGCGCAGACGGCTGAAGCCGTGGCGCAGGGTGCCCGCGCCCTGATCGATCCCGCGGGCTTTGCCGCCGACCGCACCGGCAGCCCCTACCTCGCGCCGCAGATCCTGGTCGATGTCGATCATTCGATGCGGGTGATGAGCGAGGAGACGTTCGGTCCCGTCGTCGGCATCATGAAGGTGGCCGACGATGCCGAGGCGCTGCGCCGGATGAACGACAGCCGCTACGGCCTGACCGCGGCCGTCTTCACCCGCGATGCGGGATCTGCGGCGCGCATCGGCGACGGCATCGAGACGGGCACCGTCTTCATGAACCGTTGCGACTACCTCGATCCGGCGCTGGCCTGGACCGGCGTCAAGGAATCCGGCCGCGGCTGCACGCTGTCCGCCGTCGGCTACGAGCAACTGACCCGGCCCAAGTCCTTCCATTTCCGCCTGCCTTCCTGATCCTCCAGCACGAGAGACCGAGCCATGACCGACGGATGGCGCAGCCGCGCCGGGACCAGTTTCGCCTGCGAGAAGCGGCCGGCCTCCGGCAGCCGCGGCATGGTCGTGACCAATCACCCGCTGGCCTCCGCGGCCGGTGCCGAGATGCTGTCGGCCGGCGGCAATGCGGTCGACGCCGCCATCGCCGGCTTCTTCACCCTCTCGGTGGTCGAGCCGATGATGGTCGGCATCCTCGGCGGCGGCATGGCCCATATCCGCCTCGCCGACGGCAGCCACCGGGTGATCGACGGCCAGGCCTACGCGCCGGCCGCGGCCACGCCCGACATGTACCGGCCGGTGTCCGACACATTGCCCAACTATCTCGACACCGAGGGGCGCGAGAATGCGCTGGGCCCCAAGGCGGTCTGCGTGCCGGGCAATCTCATGGCCTGGTGCGAGACGCTGGCGCGGTTCGGGACGATGCCGCTGGCCGACGTCATGGAGCCGGCGATCCGCCACGCCGCGCGCGGCTTCCGCACCACCCCCTATCTCTGGGAATGCGCGTCCGACGCGGCGGCCGACCTCGCCCGCGATCCGGAAATCGCCAAGCTGTTCCTGCCCGGCGGCTCGCCGATCAAGGCCGGTACCCGCCTCGTCATGGGGGACTATGCCGAGACCCTGCGGACCATCGCCAAGGAAGGGCCCGGGGTCGTCTATGGCGGCGCCATCGGCCGGCAGATCGCCGACCACTTCGCCCGCGCGGGCGGGCTGCTGTCGCTCGCCGACCTGGCGAACTACGCCACGATCGAGCGCCAGCCGGTGCGCGGCACCTATCGCGGCTTCGAGGTGATCGGGCCGCCGCCGCCATCCTCCGGCGGCGCCCACATCGTCCAGATGCTGAACATCCTGGAGGGCTTCGACATCCGGGCACTCGGCTTCGGCACGGTGGAGACGCTGCACCTGCTGGCGGAGGCGCTGAAGATCGCCTTCGCCGACCGCAAGGCCGCGACGGCCGATCCGGCCTTCACTCCGGTGCCGGTCGCCCGCCTCACCGACAAGGCCTATGCCGACGAGCGGCGGGCGCTGATCGACCGTGCCCGGGCGCGCACCTGGACGGCCGGCGTGCAGCCGACCGGCGAATCGGCCAACACCACGCACCTGACGGTCGCCGACGGCGACGGCAACGTCGTCTGCTCGACCCAGACGATCAACAGCCTCTTCGGCGCCCGCTTCGTGGTGCCTGGCACCGGCATCATCCCCAACAACTACATGTACCTCTTCGACCCGCATCCGGGCTTCACCCAGTCGATCGCGCCCGGCAAGCGCGTGACCAGCTCGATGTCGCCGCTGATCGTGCTGAAGGACGGCAAGCCCGCCTTCGCGCTGGGGCTGCCGGGGGGGCTGCGCATCTTCGGCTCGGCCATGCAGGCCGTGGTCAACCTCGTCGACCACGGCATGAGCCTGCAGGAGGCGGTCGAGGCGCCGCGCCTGTGGACGCAAGGCGCCGCCGTCGAGGTCGAGGACGCGGTGCCGGAGGCGGTGCGCGCGGCGCTGGCCGCCCGCGGCCACGAGGTGGCGGCGATGCCGCACGTCGCCGGCGGCATGAATGCGATCGCCTTCGGCCCCGATGGCGCGATGACGGGGGCCGCCTGCTGGCGGGCCGACGGCACCCCGGTCGGGGTTGCGGGCGGCCTCGCCCGTGCCAATGTGCGGTTCTGGCCGGATCGCCCGAAGATCTGAGAGACGAAGCGAGCACGACCGATGAGCGACACACCCCCCGACCGCCTCTGCAACAACCCCACCAGCCCGCACTACGACCAGTCCCTGCTCGAACGCGGCATCGGCATCCGCTTCAACGGCGCGGAGAAGACCAACGTCGAGGAGTACTGCGTCAGCGAGGGCTGGGTCCGGGTGGCGGCCGGCAAGACGGTCGACCGCCACGGCTACCCGCTGACGATCAAGCTCAAGGGAACGGTGGAGCCCTACTTCCGCTCCTAAGGCGCCGGGCGCAGCGCTGGCCCCAGCGCAGGGTCGACGAACAGGGCGATCCAGACCGTCGGAGCGTCGGGATCGGTCCAGGCGACGCGGTGCCGGCAGCCGGCTGGCAGGAAGACCGCGTCGCCCGGTCCGAGTTCCCGGTCCGCAGCCTCGCCGGCAATCGTCAGGCGCGCGCGGCCGCTCAGCACCGCCACCCACTCGGCCTCCGCCTGGTCGTACCAGAAGCCGGGTGGCGAGGCCTGACCCAGCGACAGGATGCGCTCCAGCCGCACGCCGGCGGCCGCGAGCAGGATCTCGGTGCGCTCGGCCTCCGGTGTGGCGGCGGCCGTGTCGAAGAGGTTCGTCATGGGGCGATCCTATCGTCCGGTGATCAGGAACTCTGCCACCTCGTCCGAGAAGCGCTTGCGCCGCCCGTCGAGGACGATGTCGTCGGATCCGTCGGCGCAGGGCGCGCCCCGCGGCATCCCGTGCGCGACCAGGGCGCGGGCGCAGCCGAGCCAGTCGCCGGCCTCGACCGGCCGGTTGAGCGAGGCCCAGGAGAGGGTGCCGCTGGCATCGTCGCCGAAACCGTGGCGGTCCCGCCAGTCGGCCCCGTGTTCGAGCAGGAAGCGGGTCAGCGCGGCATCGCCGCGGAAGACGGCATGGTTGAGGGCCGAGGCCTCCCAGTCGCCGCCGCGGGTCGCGACCGGCCAGCCGAGGCGCACCATCGCCCGCACCGCGGCGGCCGCCCCCTCCGCCGCCAGTTCGGGCAGGAGCCGCAGCCGCGGCTCGCCGAGGGCCGCCGGCAGGTCCGGCCGCGCGGCCTGGATGCGCCGCGCCGCCGCTTCGTCACCGGCCGCGCAGGCGGCGACGAAGCGCTCTTCGTCCGCCAGCGGTTTGGCGTGGCCGGTCGGTTGCAGCAGGGCCGCCACCTCCGGCAGGCCGTGGCGCAGAGCGAGCGTCATCGCGTCGGTGCCGTCGGGCGTACGGGCCGCTGCATCGGCCCCCGCCGCCAGCAGGGCCGCGACATGCGCCGGCGACCGCCGCCGCCGGATCGCCCAGAGGAGGGGCGTACCCCAGTCGGCGGTCGGCCGGCTGGTCGCCGGCTCGTTGGGATCGGCGCCGGCGTCGAGCAGGGCCGCCAGCGATTCCAGGCGGTCGAGGTCGGACACGCGATAGATCGCATTGGTTCCGGTGATCCGGGCACCGGCCCGCAGCAGCAGGCGGGTGCATTCCGGGCTCTCCAGCGCGTGGTAGAGGGATTCGCCGTCGTTCGGGTCGGCGCCCGCGTCGAGCAGCAGCGCCGTCAGGCCCGGGTCGTGATTCCGCCCGGCCGCGCCGTAGAGGGCCGACAGCCGGTGTTCGCGCGAGGGCTGCTCGGGCGATGCCGGCGGCCAGCGGCTGCCGACCGACTGGTTCGGATCGGCGCCCGCTGCGAGCAGCAGGCGCGCGGCGGCATGGAGCCGGTCGCGGAAGGCGGCCAGCTGCAGGAGGCCGGAATGGGTCACGGCGACCAGCGGCGGCAGCGCCAGCGGGCCGCCGGGCCGGTTCGCCCAGGCGGGATCGTCCGCGAGTGCCTGCCGCAACCGGTCGAGGTCGCCCACGGCGCAGGCGGCATGGGCGTCCCCGGCCAGCGAAGAGTCGTCGTCGAGGAGGCGCGCCGCCGCGTCGGGACTGGCTCTGCCCATGCCGCCGGCGATGTCCCCGGCATAGACGAGGGCGAGCCATGCGCGAACCGACCCGGCATGGTCGCCGGCGCGCGCGGCGCGGGCGATCACGAAGCTGCGCAGATCGGACCAGGAGCGGAAGCCGTGCTCGCGCGCCAGGCAGGATTGGGCGTCGTGCAGGTGCAGGTCGAGCGCGGCGACGGCGTCGTCGTCGCGGCCCGCTGCCGCCGGCAGCGCGTTGCGGAAGCGGGCGATGGCAGCCGGGTCGCGCGTACGGTAGCGCGCCAGCAGCGCCTTCGCCTGGCGCTTCAGATGGTCGATGTCGGGGCGCTGCGGAAGCCGGGGCATGGGGAACCTCCCGTGCGAGAAGCGCCGAGGGCCCGCAGAATCGGCTGCACGAAAGGTCGGGACGACCGGATCGGTGGTGCAAGTGGGCTCTGCCCTTCCCGCGGGCCCGGGGGCGGCCTGCTCCGCCGCCGGGGAGGTTAGGCCGGGGCGGGACGCCTGGGAAGCCGGGATTGTACTGCGGCGGCGAGGCCGACTAGGGTGCCCGCCTTCGCAACGCACGGGATGCGCCCGCCATGACCCCGCTCGACGCCCTCATCCGCTCGCTCGCCCGGCGCGGCGTGCGCCGCATGTTCGGCGTGCCGGGCGGCGAGACCAGCCTCGACGCCATTGCCGCGGCATCGGCCGCCGGGATCGACTTCGTCCTGGCCCGCCACGAGACCGGGGCGGCGATCATGGCGCTGGCGACGGCCGAGGTCACCGGTACGCCGGGTGTCCTGTTGACGACGCGCGGGCCCGGGCTCGCCAACGCGGCCAACGGCATCGCCTGCGCGGCGCTGGAGCGGGCCCCGCTCTGCGTCGTCTCCGACGGATTCTCGGCGGAGCATCGCCGCTTCGTTACCCACCAGTTCTTCGAGCATGCCGACCTTCTGGCGCCGGTCGCCAAGGGTTCGAGCCGCCTCGACGGAGCCGACGCGGCGGCAGAGGTCGAGCGCCTGCTCGATGCGGCGATGGCCGCACCGTCCGGGGTGGTGCATTTCGACGTCACCGGCGATGCCGTGCGCCGCGAAGTCCCGGCCGCTGATCCGGTCCCGCAGGCAGATCCGGCTCCGGATGCCGCTGCGCTGGCGGCCGCCCGCGCGCTCGTCGCCGGTGCGCGGCGGCCGATCGTGATCGCCGGGGTCGAGGCCGCCGCCGATCCGGCGCTGGCCGATTCGGTGCGCCGGTTCGCCGCCGCCTGCGGCTGCCCGGCCCTCGTCACCTACAAGGCCAAGGGCGTGATCGCCGACGACGACCCGGCCTTCGTCGGTCACTTCACCGGCGGGTCGGCCGAGGCGGCCGCGGTCGGCGAGGCCGACCTCATCCTGCTCGCCGGCCTCGACCCCGTCGAACTCATCCCGCAGGCCTGGCGCTACCGGGCGCCGGTGATCGAGATCGCCCGGCGCGCCTTTCCGGTGCGCTATGTCGAGCCGGCGGCGGGATTGTACGGCGCCCCGGCGGCCGCGCTGGCGGCGCTGGTGCCCGACGGCCGGTCGGCCTGGACGGCCGACGCGATCGCTCGCCACCGCGACGCCATGCGGGCGCGGCTCGCCTGGACGGGGCAGGGGGCGCTGACCCCGTCGGCGATCGTCGCGGCGACGGCCGCCACCGCCGCCGCGCTCGGCCTCGACCCGCGCGTGACCGTCGATGCCGGGGCGCACATGTTCTCGGCCATGGCGCTGTGGCCGGCGCGCCGGCCGCGCGACCTCCTGATCTCGAACGGGCTCTCCACCATGGGCTTCGCGCTGCCGGCCGCGATCGGCGCGGCGCTGGCCGAGCCCGAGCGGTCCGTCGTCGCCTTCACCGGCGACGGCGGCCTCGCGATGGCGCTGGGCGAACTGGCGACGGCGGCCCAGACGGGCGCGCGGGTGGTCGTGGTGGTCTTCAACGACCGTGCCCTCTCGCTCATCGACATCAAGCAGCGCCATCGCCAGATGCGCCGCGACGGGGTCGATCTCGGAGCGGTCGATTTCGCGGCGGTCGCCCGGGGGATGGGCGTGCCCGGCTATCGCGCGACCGATCCGGCGCAGTATCGCGACGCACTGGAGGCGGCGCTGCGGTCCGGCGGTCCGGCCGTGATCGATGCCGCCGTCGAGCCGGACGGGTATCTCGACCAGATGCTGGCGCTGCGCGGGTGATCGACACCTTCCTCAGCGACGGGTTCGTCCGCATCGAAGGCGCCTTCTGCGCGGAACTGGCGTCGGCGGCGCGCGCGGTCCTCTGGCGCGACCTGAACCTCGACCCCGACGACCCTGCGGGCTGGACGCGGCCGGTCGTCCGGCTGGGCACGTATTCCGAGCCGCCCTTCGTCGGGGCGGCGAACGGCCCGCTGCTGCGCGGTGCCTTCGATCGGCTCGCGGGGGCCGGCCGCTGGCGGCCCTGCATGGCCATGGGCACCTTCCCGGTGCGCTTCCCGTCCGCCGAGGATCCCGGCGACGCGGGCTGGCACATCGACCCCGGCTTCGGCTGGGAGGCGCCCGACTTCATGGACTGGCGCGCCAACGTCGCGTCGCGCGGCCGGCGGCTCCTGATGCTGTTTCTCTTCTCCGATGTCGGTGAAGACGATGCGCCGACCCGCCTGCGCACCGGCTCCCATCGCGACATGGCCCGCCTTCTCGCCCCCGCCGGCGAGGCCGGGCTGGCCTTGCGCGAGATGGCCGCCGCGGACTTCGGCGCAACGGAAGCCCGGCCCGAGGCGACCGCGACGGGGCCTGCCGGGACCGTCTATCTCTGCCATCCCTTCCTGGTCCACTCCGCCCAGCCGCATCGCGGCCGCAGCCCGCGCTTCATGGCCCAGCCGCCGCTGCTGCCGAGCCTCGGCGACGGTCCGGACGCACCGCCGTCGCCGGTCGAGATCGCCGTCCACGGCGCGCTGTCGTGGTAGTCTGGGCCGACCCTCAATGTCGGGAGCCGGAACCATGATCGAGATCCTCATCGACCAGCGCCGGAGGGACATCGGCGGCGGCTTCGAGGTCGGGCGGGTGCTGCCCTTCGCCGCGCGGCGCATGGTCGGCCCCTTCATCTTCTTCGACCAGATGGGCCCGGCCTCGTTCCAGCCGGGCCTGCCGCACAGCATGGACGTCCGGCCGCACCCGCATATCGGCCTCTCCACGGTGACCTATCTCTTCGCGGGCGAGATCATGCACCGCGACAGCGTCGGCTCCGCACAGCCGATCCGTCCGGGCGAGGTCAACTGGATGACCGCCGGCCGCGGCATCACCCATTCCGAGCGGTTCGAGAAGGCGCGGGCCGAGGGCGGCGACCTGCACGGCATCCAGGCCTGGGTGGCACTGCCCGACGGGGACGAGGAGACCGATCCCGGCTTCTTCCACTACGGCACCGACGCGTTGCCCGCTTTCTCGGAGCCGGGCGTCCGCGGCCGCCTCGTGGCCGGCACCGCATTCGGCCTCGCTTCCGTGCGGACGAACTCGCCGCTCTTCTACATCCACTGGGAACTGGAGCCCGGCGCCCGCGTCGCCCTGCCGGATGACCATCGCGAGCGGGCGGCCTATGTCGTCGCGGGCGCCGTCGAGACGGGCGGCCAGACCGTCGGCGCCGGCCGCATGGCGGTCTTCCAAGCGGGCGCCGACGCCACCCTGCGGGCCACCGAGCCGACGATCGTCATCGCGATCGGTGGTGCGCCCGTCGGCGAACGCTTCATCGAGTGGAACTTCGTCTCCTCGTCCAAGGAGCGCATCGAGCAGGCCAAGGCCGACTGGCGGGCCGGCCGCATGAAGCTGCCGGACCTCGACGACCAGGAGTTCATTCCCCTGCCGTAGCCGATCCACCGAGCGCGACGAGGCCGGCCCGAAGCGCATCCGGGTCGGCGAGACGCGCCTCGATTGCGCCATGGACCCGGCGCCAGATCGGGACCGCGGCCGCCAGCGCCTCGCGACCCGCCATGGTCAGCGTGAGGCGGCGGCTGCGCCGGTCGGCCGGGTCCGGCGCGATCGCGACGAGGCCGCGGCGCTCCAGCGGCTTGAGGTTGGCGGTCAGGGTCGTGCGGTCCATCGCGAGTACATGGGTCACTTCGCGGATGGCAGCCGGGCTCGGGCGGTTCAGCGCCATCAGCAGGGAGTACTGGCCGCTCGTCAGGCCAACCGGCCGGAGTTCGTCGTCGAAGCGGCGGGCAAGCGCGCGGGCGGCGCGCTGCACATGGAGGCAGAGGCACGCGTCCCGCACTTCGAGCGTGAGGCCGAAGGGGAGGGCACCGTCGTTTGACATGCGCCATTTACGTTGATATCAACATAAATGGCAATGACGGAATGAACGGACCCGGCGGAATGGCGACCGTCCACTTCACCCGAGCGTTGGAACGCTTCCTGGACGCGCCGTCGGCGACCGTCGAGGGGGCGACCCTGGGCGAAGCGCTGGCGGCGGTCTTCGCCGGCCGTCCGGTCCTGCGCGGCTATGTGCTGGACGACCAGGGGGCGCTGCGCCGTCACGTCGCCGTCTTCATCAACGGCAGCCTCGTTCGCGACCGGGAGCGGCTGACCGACCCGGTCGGCCGCGACGACGAGATCCACGTCTTTCAGGCGCTCTCGGGCGGCTGACCCACCTGGGGAGAAACCATGGCAGATCGGCTTCACGTCGGCACCCGCAAGGGCCTGTTCGAACTGGCGCGCGGACCCGGCGGCTGGGACATCGTCGATGCGCATTTCCTCGGCGACCCGGTGTCCGCGGTCCTGGCCGGCGAGGACGGGTCGTTGCTGGCTGCGCTCGACCTCGGCCATTTCGGCGCCAAGCTGTGGCGGCGAGATGCGGCCGGCGCCTGGAGCGAACTGGCCGCGCCGGCATTTCCGCCCAAGCCCGAGGACGCGACCGACGATCCCCATCCCTGGACGCTGGGCCGCATCTGGTCGCTGCAGCCGGGTGGGGTGCCGGGGCGCATCTGGGCCGGCTCCATGCCGGGCGGCCTCTTCCGCTCCGACGACGGCGGCACGACCTGGCAGCTCAACGAGCCGCTCTGGCGGATGCCGGACCGCAAGCGCTGGATGGGGGTGGCCGGCGGCGAGCAGCCCGGCATCAGCGCCGTTCTGGTCGATCCCGGCAATCCCGACCGGCTGCGGCTCGGCGTTTCGACGGCGGGCGTCTGGGCGACCGACGACGGCGGCGACAGCTGGAGCGTCATCAATCACGGCATGCGCAACAACTACATGCCGCCCGGCCAGGAGGGCGACCCGATCGCCCAGGACATCCACCAGATGGCGCAGTGCGCGGCCCATCCCGAAATCCTCTGGTGCCAGCACCACAACGGCGTCTTCCGCTCCGAGGATGCCGGCGCCAACTGGCGGGAGGTGACGGCCATCCGGCCGTCCAACTTCGGCTTCGCGGTGGTCGCGCATCCGCGCGATCCCGGGACGGCGTGGTTCGTGCCGGCCGACAAGGACGAGCGGCGCTATGCCCCGGCAGGGCGGGTGGTCGTCGCCCGCACGCGGAACGGCGGCGCCAGCTTCGAGGTGCTGGATCGCGGCCTGCCGCAGCGCCATGCCTACGACCTCGTCTGGCGCCACGCGCTGGCGGTGGACGCGACGGGCGAGCGGCTGGCCTTCGGCTCGACCAGCGGCGGGCTGTGGGTTTCCGAGGACGGCGGTGACGGCTGGAGCGCGCCGGAGGCACGCCTGCCGCCGGTCGCCTGCGTCCGCTTCGCCGATGCCTGGGCGGGAGCCTGAGGACCAGTCCGCCTCAGCGGAACAGCATCACCGGCACCTTGCAGGAGCGGATCATCTCCGTCGTGGTCGAGCCGATCATCAGCGCGCGGATGCGCGAATGGCCGTAGGCGCCCATGACGAGGAGATCCATGCCCTCGACCTCGACGTGGCGGGCGATGGCGGTTTCGGGGTGGCCGGGCGCGATCCGGCATTGCGGCGCGTGGCCGCCGCCGCGCAGCAGGCGGGCGGCATCCTCGATCGCGCGCTGGGCCTGCGGTGTGTCCGTGCCGATGGTGAGCAGCGTCACGTCCAGGCCGGTGAAGAGCGGGCTGCGGGCGATGTGGTCGACCGCCTTCATGGCGCTGGCGCCGCCGTCATAGGCGACGAGGACGCGCCGGATCGGTTGGAAGGCCCGGGCCGCGACGAGGACCGGGCGGCGGCTCGCGCGCACCACGCGCTCCAGGTTCGATCCGAGATGCAGGCGGGCGAAATCGGCCGCCTCGCCGCGCTTGCCGATGACGATCAGCTCGCAGCCGGCTTCCATCTCCTGGACCGTCTCGAGAAGGTCGCCATGGCGCAGGCGGGTGGCGACGTCGGCGACGCCGGCCGCCTCGACCAGTGCCCGGCCCTGGTCGAGGAGCAGCCGGCCGCGCCGTTGCGCCAGCTTGGCCCGGTCGGCATCGAGCGCGGCTAGTTCGGCCAGCAGCGTCTCGCGGCTGTCCACGTCGAGGTTGCCGCTGAGGTCGAGCGGGGCGCTGGAGACGTCGCGCCGCCCCAGGACGTGCAGCAGGTCGACCGCGCCCGGCGCGCGCAGCGCGACCCAGGCGGTCAGCTCGCAGACGCTGCGCGCGTAGATCGATCCGTCGAGCAGTGCGAGATAGCGGCCCATGGTCGTGTCCCCCCTCAATGGGCCGTCAGGCGATCCAGCGCCCCCGGCTTGTCGTGGACGGCGAGGCGGTCGACGATCGTCTCGCTGGCCCGGTTGAGTCCGACGATATCGACTTCCGCGCCCTCGCGCCGGAACTTGAGGACGACCGTATCGAGCGCGGCGACGCTGGAGATGTCCCAGATGTGGGCCTGCGAGACGTCGATCGTCACCCGCTCCAGCGCCTCGCGGAAGTCGAACGCGGCCAGGAAATCGTCGACCGAGGCGAAGAAGATCTGGCCCTCGACGACATAGGTGCGCCCGGTGCCGTCCTCCGACAGGTGGGAGGTGACCCGGAACAGCTGGGCGATCTTCCAGGCGAAGAAGATGCCCGACAGCAGCACACCGACCAGGACGCCGATGGCGAGGTTGTGCGTCGCCAGGACCGTCCCGACGGTCGCCAACATGACGATCGAGGAGCTGCGCGGGTGCACCCGCAGGTTGGCGATCGACCGCCAGCTGAAGGTGCCGACCGAGACCATGATCATGACGGCGACCAGCGCCGCCATCGGGATGCGCTCGACCCACTCGCCCAGGGCGACGCAGAGGATCAGCAGGAAGACGCCGGCGCAGAAGCTCGACAGCCGACCGCGGCCGCCGGACTTCACGTTGATCACCGACTGCCCGATCATGGCGCAGCCCGCCATGCCGCCGATGAAGCCGGTCGCGAAGTTGGCGACGCCCTGACCCACGCATTCGCGGTTCTTGTCGCTGGGGGTGTCGGTCAACTCGTCGACGATGGAGGCAGTCATCAGCGATTCGAGCAGCCCGACGACGGCGATGGCGGCCGAATAGGGCAGGATGATCGCGAGCGTCGCGAAGTTCAGCGGGACGTCCGGCAGCAGGAAGATCGGCAGCGTCGAGGGCAGCTGACCCATGTCGCCCACCGTGCGCAGATCGAGGTCCAGGAGCAACGTCGCTGCCGTCAGAACGACGATGCTGACGAGGGGCGACGGCACGGCCCGGGTCAGGCGCGGCAGCAGGTAGATGATCGCGAGGCCCGCCGCCACCATGACGTAGGTCAGCCAGGGTACGCCGATCAGCTCCGGCAGCTGCGCCAGGAAGATCAGGATCGCGAGCGCGTTCACGAAACCCGTCATCACCGAGCGCGAGACGAAGCGCATGACATAGCCGAGCCGCAGCAGGCCGGCAGCGACCTGCAGCACGCCCGCCAGCACGGTCGCGGCCAGCAGGTACTGCAGCCCGTGGTCGCGCACGAGCGTCACCATCAGCACGGCGGTCGCCGCCGTCGCGGCCGAGATCATCCCCGGCCGGCCGCCGACGATCGCGGTGACGACGGCGATCGAGAACGAGGCGTAGAGCCCGATCTTGGGGTCGACGCCGGCGATGATCGAGAAGGCGATCGCCTCGGGGATCAGGGCCAGCGCGACGACGAGCCCGGACAGGAGGTCGCCGCGCACATTGCCGAGCCATTCGGCGCGCAGGTTCGAGAAATAGCGGGACATGCGGGACTTTCTCCGGGCCGGCGCGTCGGAACGGCGGACGGACGGGGAGCAGGGGCCGACCGGGAACGCGGGTCGACGTCGATGATGGGATTGCCCCGGGGGGCCGCCGGCTGGCGCCGCAGAAGGGGCAAGCCGCAGCGGCCTCAGGGCGGCGTCATCGGCCGGGCGGCAGCATATTGCATCGCAGCATCATGGTCCCGCTGGATGCTGCGATGCAAGACAATTGGCTTCGCTCAGCTCGGCGGGAAAGGAAACTCGTCCAGATACTTCCGATAATCGTCCTCGACGTCGATCTGCATCGTCTCCAGGATGCGGACGACGGCGTTGTAGAAGCCGATGGTGACGACGAGGTCGGTGAGGTGCTCGGTCGAGAGCGCCGCCGCCAGCTCCGCGAAGGTCGCGTCGCTCGCCGCCATCTCCGTCGTCATCTCCCGCGCCGCGCGCAGCACCGCCTTGGCCAGCGGCTCCAGATTCGAGGGACGCCCGTCGGTCTCGGTGATCATGCCGCGGACATCGTCGTCCGAGACGCCGAAGTCGCGCCCGATCTTGATGTGGTGCGAGAACTCGTACTTCGAGCGGGTCAGCCAGCCGACCTGGAGGATGGCCAGCTCGCGCAGGCGCGGGTCGAGCTTGCTGTCAAAGCGGATGTACTGGCCGAGGCCGCTGAAGCGGCGCAGCGCGTTCGGGCTGTGCACCAGCGTGCGGTAGAGGTTGATGTTGCGCTTCAGCAGGTCCTGGTGCTCGGGCGGCAGCTGCTCGCGGTCGATGAAGGGCACGCGGGCCATCGGCATCTCACTCCTGTTCCAGTTCGGTGCGGGCTTTCTCGTAGGCCGCCCGCGTTTCGGGCGAAACCGTCGGATAGGTCATCTTCAGGCTCTCCAGCCCATCGACCACCGCCGCCATGACGACGAGGCGGGAGAACCATTTCTGGTCGGCGGGCACGACGAACCAGGGCGCATGCGGCGCCGCCGTCTCGCGGATGGCGTCCTGATAGGCCTCCTGGTAGGCCTCCCAGTGGCGGCGCTCGGCGACGTCGCCGAGGGAGAATTTCCACAGCTTCTCGGGGTCGTTCAGCCGGTCGAGGAAGCGCCGGCGCTGCTCCTCCTTCGAGAGATGCAGGAAGAACTTCAGGACCAGGCAGCCGCTCTCGGCCAGGTGCTGCTCGTGGGCGCGGATGGCGTTGAAGCGGTGGCCCCAGATGCGCGGGCTGACGAGGTCGGGCGGCAGCTGCTGGCGCTCCAGCAGCTCGGGATGGACGCGAACGACCAGCACCTCCTCGTAGTAGGAGCGGTTGAAGATGCCGATGCGGCCGCGTTCGGGCAGGGCGCGCGTCGTCCGCCACAGGAAGTCGTGGTCCAGCTCCTCCGTGCTCGGTGCCTTGAAGGCATGGACCTGGCAGCCCTGCGGATTGATTCCCGACATGACGTGCTTGATGGCGCTGTCCTTGCCCGCGGCATCCATCGCCTGGAAGATGGTCAGCACCGACCAGCGATCCTGGGCGTATAGGACCTCCTGCAGCTTGGACAGCCGCTCGACCCCCTCCGCCAGCATCTGCTTGGCCTCCCGCTTCTCGATGGAGAGGCCGGCGCAGTCGGCTGGATCCCGGTCCTTCAGGCGGAAGCGCTTGCCGTCGTCGACGCGGTAGCGGTCGAGCAGGGTGTGGAAGTTCATCAGGGCTCCTCCTTCCGCGGCTCGGGCCCATGACCGTAGCCTTCCGGGTCGGCGCCTCAAAGCGGACTATCGCCAGACCCTAGGCTTTGTCCGTTGCGCGTCCGGCCGTCGCGTCCGATATCCGATGCGGGATCGGGAGAGCCCGCAGGAGGATGCCCATGACGGCTGAACCATCGATCGCGCACCGGCCGCGCGTCGTCGCCCGCCTCAACTACGTCGCCCACGGCTCCGAGCGGCCGGTCCGCTACAACTTCCCGCCGCCGGCGGGGGTGCCCGTGCAGAGCGGCGTCTTCGTCGCCGAGCCGGTCCCGATCGCCGACGCGCGCCTCATCGCCGGCCGTCTCGACCTCGATCGCCAGGGCTTCGAGCTGCTGTCGCGCCCGACCGCCGTGACCGACTTCGACGATCCCGCCCATGTCCGCGCCGTCTATTACCCGGAGGTCGAGGCCGAGGTCTGGGCGGCGACCGGGGCCGAGCGGGTGATCGCGTTCGATCACAACCTGCGGTCGCGCGCCCGCGCCCGCAACGGCGAGGCGGCCGTCAAAGAACCGGTCACCCGCGTCCACAACGACTTCACGGCCGTCTCGGGGCCGGCCCGCGCCGCGGCCGAGCTGGCGGCGGCGGGGATCGATCCGGCCGTCCTCGAGGGGCAGCGCTTCGCGCTGGTCAATCTGTGGCGGCCGATCCGCGCGCCGGTCGAGGAGGCCCCGCTCGCCTTCTGCGACGCCGGCTCGATCGCCGCGGAGGATTTCGTCACGGCCGACCTCGTCTATCCGGACCGCGTCGGCGAGATCTACCTGTTCCGCCACCGGCCGGAGCATCGCTGGCACTATTTCCCGCGGCTGGCGCCGGACGAGGCGCTGCTCATCAAGTGCTACGATTCGGCGACCGACGGACCGGCGCGCTTCACGGCGCACTCGGCCTTCGAGGATCCCACGAGCCCGGCGGATGCCCGCCCGCGTGAGAGCATAGAGGTGCGGACGCTCGTGCTCTACGGGCCGGGGACGCAGCCGCGGGCGTGAGCGGTCACTCCGCCGTGCACTTCCCGGCCTTGCGATAGTCGATCACGTCCAGGCGGCCGGCGACGATGTCGTCGGTCGCCTTCTTCATCGCTTCCTCCAGCGGCGGCGTGATCAGGGCGCGGTTGTGCTCGTCGATGACGACGCCGACACCCCCCTCCTTGAGGCCGAGCACGGTGGTGCCCGCCGTCCAGGTGCCATCGGCGGCGCTGCGCAGCGCCTGATGGACCGCGACGTCGACGCGCTTGACCATCGAGGTCAGGATCGCGCCCGGGTGGAGGTGGTTCTGGTTGCTGTCGACGCCGATGCCGAGCCGGTGCCGGCCGGTCGTTGCCTGCAGCACGCCGAATCCGGTGGCGCCCGCGGCGGCGAAGATGACGTCGGCGCCGGCGTCCATCTGGCGCTCGGCCAGCATCTTGCCGCGTTCGGGGTCGAGCCAGGCGGCCGGCGTGGTGCCGGCCAGATCCTCCAGAACCTTGATCTCCGGCACCGCATGGCGGGCGCCCTGGGCATAGCCGCAGGCGAAGGTGCGGATCACCGGTATGTCCATGCCGCCGATGAAGCCGATGGTGCCGGTCCGGCTCGCCTTGGCCGCCAGCACGCCCGCCAGGAACGAGCCCTCCTCCTCCTTGAAGCGGAAGGAGCGGACGTTGGGCGCGTCCACGACGCCGTCGATGATGGCGAAGCGCACGTTGGGAAATGCCTTGGCGGCCGCGGTCACCGCCGGAGCCTGGGCATAGCCCATGCTGACGATCAGGGTCGCGCCCTCCTGCACGAGCTGCCGCAGCACGCCCTCGCGGTCCGAATCGAGCGTCAGCTCGTACTCGCGATAGGCGGTGCCGGTGGCGCGGCGGTAGCGCTCGGCCCCCTGCAGCCCCGCCTCGTTGAATCCCTTGTCGTGCTTGCCGCCGATATCGAACACGATGGCCGGCACGAAGCGGGTCGGCGCCGGGTTCTGCGCCGATGCGGCACCGGCCAGGAACAGCGCGACGAGGGCCGGCAGGAGACGGAACATGGAGGGCTCGCGGGATGGCGGGACGGGAGAGGGTTCAGATATACAGCCTACCTTGCGGCCGTGACGCATCCAATCCGATCGTCCATCGGCGCACATGAATCGGGCGCAATTTCACCCGGCCCGGGAGGATCTGGATTCATGACCGAACTGCCGCCGCTCCAGCACGGCCCGGCCGTGTGGTACGGCCCGGACATGGCGCAGCGCCGCGACTGGCTCGTCACCCTCGACGCCGTCGAGGTGGAGGAGGTCGCCACCGCCACCCGCCGCCTCGTGGCGGCGGATGCCGACATCGCGGCCATCCGGCGCGACGATTTCCCGCTGCCGCGGCTCGGCCCGCGTCTGGCCGCGGTGCTGCACGATGTCCTGGACGGCCGCGGCTTCGCGCTGCTGCGCGGCCTGCCGACCGCAGGCTGGACGATGCGCGAGGCGGCGACGGCCTTCTTCGGCATCGGCGCCCATCTCGGCAGCGCCCGGTCCCAGAACGCCAAGGGCCATGTGCTGGGCCATGTCCGCGACCTCGGCCTGCGCAGCGACGACCCCAACGTGCGCATCTACCAGACCAGCGAGCGGCAGACCTACCACACCGATTCCTGCGACGTGGTGGCGCTGCTGTGCCTGCGCACCGCGCGGTCGGGCGGGCTGTCGACGCTGGTCAGCTCGTCGACCATCTTCAACGAGATGCGCCGCCGCCGGCCAGACCTGGTCGCCCTGCTGCTGGAGCCGATCGCGACCGACCGGCGCGGCGAGGTGCCGGCCGGCATGGAGCCCTTCTTCCGCATCCCGGTGTTCAACTGGCACGAGGGGCACCTGACCGCCATCTACCAGCGCCAGTACATCGATTCCGCCCAGCGCTTTGCCGACGCGCCGCGGCTGACGCCGGCCCATGTCGCGGCGCTCGACCTCTTCGACGCGCTGGCCAACGACCCCGCGCTCAACTTGCACATGGAGTTCCGGCCGGGCGACGTGCAGTTCGTCCACAATCACACGCTGCTGCACGACCGCACCGGCTTCGAGGACTGGCCGGAGCCGGAACGGCGCCGCCACCTGCTGCGCCTCTGGCTCGCCTGTCCCGGCGCCCGGCCGCTGCCGCCGGTCTTTGCCGAGCGCTACGGCTCGGTCGCGATCGGCGACCGCGGCGGGGTGATCGTGCCGGGCACCCGCCTGCAGGCGCCGCTGGAGGCCGCATAGCAACCATGGCCGATTCCCCCGGCAACGACCGCCAGCGTCGCGCCCGCGCCTTCCTGCCCGCGCTCGAGGATCGCGAATTCCTCATGCGCGACGAGCTGCGCGGGCTGCGCTTCTCGATGGAGTACTACAAGGCCGACCTGCTGATGCGCGAATGGGGCGTGCGCTCGACGGTCGTGGTGTTCGGCAGCGCCCGCATTCCCGCACCCGAGGCGGTCGAGGCGCTGCTGGCCGCGGCCCCCGCCGGCGCGGCGCGGCAGCGTGCCGAGCGGCAGGCCCGGCTCGCGGTCTGGTACGAGCGGGCGCGCGCCTTCGCCCGGCTGGTCTCGGTGCGCGGCGGCGCCTTGACCCTTCGCCCCGACCGTGTTCGCGACAACGTCATCGCGACGGGTGGCGGACCGGGGATCATGGAGGCGGCCAATCGCGGCGCCGCGGATGTCGGCGCGCCCTCGATCGGCTTCAACATCGGCCTGCCGCACGAGCAGGAGCCCAACGAGTGGTCGACGCCGTCGCTGACCTTCTCCTTCCACTATTTCGCAATGCGCAAGATGCACCTCGCGATGCGGGCGAACGCCCTGGCGGTGTTCCCCGGCGGCTTCGGCACGCTCGACGAGATGTTCGAGATCCTGACCCTGCAGCAGACCGGCAAGGCGCCGACCATGCCGGTGGTGCTGTTCGGCCGCGACTACTGGCAGCGCATCGTGCGCTTCGACGCGCTGGTCGAGGAGGGCGTGATCGACGAGGGCGATCTCGCGCTGTTCGACATCGTCGACACGCCGGAGGAGGGGTGGGAATCGATGCGCCGTCGCGGGCTGCACGCCCACACCCCCTTCGCGGAGGCGCCGAACGCGACTCCGCACCCGGTGGATGCGGAGTCGTGACGGATCAGTCGACGATGGCCTGGTTGACGAGCGTCGTCAGCAGCCGGCGATAGTGCAGCCGGGTCGGCCCCGGCGCGTGCGCCATGAAGACCGTCGTCATCTCCTCCTTCGGGTCGACCCAGAACCAGGTGCCGTAGGCGCCGCCCCAATTGTAGTCGCCGGGCGATCCGGTGACGCCGGCGACGCCGGTTTCCAGCCGCACGGTGAAGCCGAGCCCGAAGCCGTAGCCGGGCGCCAGCCGCTCGCGGTCGGCATCGCCGACATGGTCGGCCGTCATGAAGTCGACCGTCTTGGGCGCCAGGATCTGGCGGCCCTCGAACCGGCCGCGGTCGAGCAGCATCTGGGCGAAGCGGATGTAGTCGCCCGCGGTCGAGGCGGCACAGCCGCCACCGCATTCCATCTTCAGCGGCTTGCGCAGGTCGAGCACGCTCTGCGGGCGCCCGGTATTCGGGTCGTTGGGCAGTGCCTTGGCGAAGCGGTCCTGCTTGGCCTCGGGGATGGCGAAGCTGGTGTCGGTCATGCCGAGCGGCGTCCACAGCCGTTCCTGCAGGAACGCCCCCAGGCCCTGGCCCGAGACCTTCTCGACGACGAGGCCCAGCACGTCGGTCGACAGGCCGTACTCCCACCGCGTTCCCGGCGCGTAGAGCAGCGGGACCGAGCCCAGCTTCTCGATGAACTCCGCCCCGGTCAGGTTGGTGCCGGAGAAGGCCGAGGAGGCGGGATAGATCTTGTGGACGGGCGTGGTGCCGCGGCCGCCATAGGTGAGGCCCGAGGTGTGCCGCAGCAGATCCTGCAGGGTCATGGGCCGCTTGGCCGGCTCGGTGTCGAAGCCGGGCTGGCCGTCGGCCCCGGTCTTGAGGACGGCGACCGGCATCTTCGCCAGCGCCGGGTGGTAGCGCGCGATCGAATCGCCGACGAAGAGCTTTCCCTCCTCGTTCAGCATCATGATCGCGGCCGAGGTCATCGGCTTGGTCATGGAGGCGATGGCGAAGATGGTGTCCTTCGTCATCGCCGTCCCGGCATCCTTGTCGCGGAAGCCGAAGGCCTCGTAATAGGCGAGCTTGCCGCGCCGGGCGACGGCGACGACCGCGCCGGGAATGCGCCCCGCGGCGATGTCGGCCTCGAGGACGCGGGCGATGCGGCCGAGCCGCTCGCCCGACATGCCGACCGCCTCGGGCACGGCGGTCGGCAAGGGCGGATCGGCGGCGGCCAGGACAGGAGCTGCGAGCCCGACGCCAAGGGCGAGGGCGGCGATACCGACGAGTGGTCTCATCTGGGGGATTTCCTCCGGGTGCCATACGGCACCCGGAAGTCAACCACTGCCGACCGCCGTTGCCAATGCGCCGTCAGCGCATCAGCGCCTGATTCACCAATGTCGGCAGCAGGCGGCGATAGTGCAGGCGCCGCGGGCCGGGGGTATGCGCCATGAAGACGACGGCGACGTCCTCCACGGGGTCGATCCAGAAGAGCGTGCCGTAGCCGCCGTTCCAATAGTAGTCGCCGGTCGAGCCGGTGAGTGCGGCGACGCCCGGGCTGCGGCGCACGGCGAAGCCGAGCCCGAAGCCGTAGCCGGGCGAGAGGACACCGCTCGAGATCGCGCCGAGATGGTCGGCGGTCATGAACTCGACGGTCTTGCGCGCCAGCACGGTGCGGCCGTCGAGCGTGCCGCGGTTCAGGAGCATCTGGACGAAGCGGACATAGTCCCCGGCGGTCGAGGCGGCGCAGCCGCCGCCGCACTCCATCTTCATCGTCCGGGTCACGTCGAGGATGATCGGCGGGCGGCCGGTGTCGGGGTCGATCGGCAGCGCCTTGGCGATGCGGTCGCGCTTGCCGGGCGGGAGCGTGAAGCTGGTGTCGGTCATGCCGAGCGGCTGCCACAGCCGTTCGGCCAGGAAGGCGCCGAGCGACTGGCCGGACACGCGCTCGACCACTGCGCCCAGGACGTCGACCGACAGGCTGTACTCCCAGCGGCTGCCCGGCTGGCTGACCAGGGGCAGCCCGCCCAGCTTATCCACGAACTCCGCCGGCGTCAGGTTCATGCCCGAGAAGCCGGAGGACACGGGATAGAGCTTGTGCACGGCGGTGCGGGTGGCCCCGCCATAGGGAATCCCCGAGGTGTGGCGCAGCAGGTCCTGGAGCGTGACGGGCCGCCGCGCGGGCTCGATCTCGATGAGGTCCTTGCCGTCCGGGCCCTTGGTCTGGACGGCGACGCCCATGCCGGCGAGGGGCGGCAGGTGGGCGCCGACCGGGTCCGACAGGAACAGCCGGCCTTCCTCGTTCAGCATCATGACCGCGGCCGAGGTCATCGGCTTGGTCATGGAGGCGATGGCGAAGATCGTGTCCTTCGTCATCGCGATGCCGGCTTCCTTGTCGCGGAAGCCGAAGGCCTCGTAGTAGGCGAGCTTGCCGTGGCGCAGGACGGCGACCACCGCACCCGGCAGCCGGTCGGCGGCGATGTCCGCCTCGATCGTGCGGCCGATGCGGGCCAGCCGCTCCGACGACAGGCCGACCGCCTCCGGCACTGCGAGCGGCAGCGGCGGATCGGAGGCGGCGGCGGGATGATGGGCGAAGGCGAGAAGGAAGACGGAAAGCGCGGCCGCGACGGCGGCCACCGGGCGTCTCATGGGGGGTGTCCTTCCGGGGGGAACCGGGGCTCACCCTCAGTCAATCACCCCCGCGCGGTAAACGCCATGGCCCCGCGCGCTCATCCCGAACGCAGCAGATGGACGGCGAACCGCTCCTCCGGGTCGGTCCAGCAGCGCGCGGGCAGCCAGCCGCTGCGGCCGGCCAGCGCCCGGAACTCGGGCAGCGAGTATTTGTGCGAGTTCTCGGTGTGGATCGTCTCGCCGCGCTCGAAGGCGAAGCGGTGGCCGGCGACGCGGATCTCCTGTCGCGACAGGCTGACGAGGTGCATCTCGACACGGCGCTGCACCGGGCACCAGCGGGCCTCGTGGCGGAAGCCGTCGATGTCCAGCTCGGCCGCCAGCTCGCGCTGCATCCGCACCAGGAGATTGCGGTTGAACGCGGCGGTGACGCCGGCCGCGTCGTCATAGGCCGCCTCCAGCGTCTCCCGGTCCTTCGGCAGGTCGGACCCGACCAGCATCAGGGCGTTGCGGCCGAGCAGGCGGCGCGCCCGGGCGAGGAAGGCGACCGCTTCCGATGGCGCGAAGTTGCCGATGGTCGATCCGGGGAAGAACCCGACCATGCTCTGCGGATGCGCGCCCGGCAGCGCGGGCAGGGCGAAGGTCCGGGTATAGTCGGCGCAGACGGGCGCGATGCGCAGGCCGGGAAACTCGGCCGCCAGGTCCTGTGCCGCCGCCAGCATGTGCTCGCGCGAGATGTCGACGGGAACATAGGCGGCCGGCCGCTCCAGCGCGGCGAGCAGCAGCCGGATCTTGATGCCGGCGCCCGACCCGAACTCGACGATGCCGGCGTCCGGCCCGATCTCGTCCGCCATCTCGCCCGCGTGCCGCCGCAGGATCGCCAGCTCGGTGCGCGTCGGGTAGTACTCCGGCAGCTCGCAGATGGCGTCGAACAGGCGCGAGCCCTCGGCGTCGTAGAAGAACTTGCAGGGCAGGGTCTTGGGCGTCGAGCCGAGGCCCGCGACGACGGCCTCGCGAAATTCCTCTATCGTCGGCTCCAGATCGTGGAGCCGCAGCATGTCGATGCGCGCGGTCATGCGTCCTCCGCCAGCCGGAACCCGCTGAACTGCCAGCGCGCGTCCGGCGGGAAGAAGTTGCGATAGGTCGGGCGCTCGTGCCCGGGCGCGGTGGCGCAGGAGCGCCCCCGCAGCACCATCTGGTTCATCATGAACTTGCCGTTGTATTCGCCGACGGCGCCGGCGGCCGGCCGGAAGCCGGGGTAGGGCAGGTAGGCGCTGGCCGTCCATTCCCAGACGTCCTGCACGAAGCCCTGGCCGACGGGCCGCGGATGCGGCCGCGCGATGTCGATGGCGAGGTCGGCCTGGCCGACGGCGGCCGCTGCCGTCTCCCACTCGAATTCGGTCGGCAGCCGCCGGCCCGCCCAGGCGGCATAGGCCGCGGCCTCGTACCAGCTGACGTGACAGACCGGCTCGGCCGGCGACAGGGGGCGGCGGCCATGCAGGGTGAAGGCCGACCAGGCCCGGCCGTCGCGCCGCCAGTAGGCCGGCGCCTCCCAGCCGCGTGCCTGGAGGATCGCCCAGCCTTCCGACATCCAGTGCTGCGGCTGGCGGTAGCCGCCATCCTCGACGAAGGCGAGATATTCGCCGACCGTCACCGGCCGGCTGGCGATGCGGAAGTCCGGCACCAGTGCGCGATGCCACGGCCCCTCATTGTCGAAGGCGAAGCCGTCGCCGCCATGGCCGATCCCGACGATGCCGCCCTCGACGTCGATCCAGTCGACCGGCGGCAGGTCGCCCGGGGCGGGATCGCCGTGCGGTGCATGCGGTGCGGGCGGCGCGGCGACGTATGCCGGATCGGTCGGGTTCTGGGCGAAGGCGTGCTTGATGTCGGTCAGCAGCAGTTCCTGGTGCTGCTGTTCATGGTGCAGGCCCAGCTCCACCAGCGGCATCGCGGCTGCCGGCGCCGTGGCCAGCAGCGCCGCCATGGCGGCGTCGACATGGGCGCGGTAGCGGCCGACCTCGACCACCGTCGGCCGCGTCAGGAGCCCGCGGGCCGGGCGGGGATGCCGCGGCCCGACGGCCTCGTAGTAAGAGTTGAAAAGGTAGGCGAAGTCCGCATCGAACGGGCGATAGCCCGGCGCGAAGCGGGACAGCACGAAGGTCTCGAAGAACCAGGTGGTATGCGCGCGATGCCACTTGGTCGGGCTCGCGTCCGGCATCGACTGGACCATCTGGTCCTCGGGGCCGAGCGGCTCGGCCAGCGCCTCCGTCCCCCGCCGGACGGCGCGATAGCGCGCCGCCATCTCGTCGGGCGCCGCCGCCGGTTGCCGGCGCGGCAGCTGCAGCACGGCGCCCGTCATGGCGCCTCAGCGGAATCGTCGAGCGTGCCCGGATGGTGCATCGGCCTCCCTCCTCTTGCCGAATGAACCGGCGGAGGCGGCATGAGGTTCCCGAAGAGGGTGCTCGCGGCGGCGCCAATCCCCGCGTCCAAACTCCGTCCCGGAACCGGGCCGGCGCGCGCGAATGGAACTGAAGCACCGGCCGGCGGAGAACGGCGGAATCATCGGTGGCTTCCGCCCTCTTCAATTTCGGCAGCGATTCCAATAGCATCCAGGAAGGGGTGTTCCCCGCCCACGCGGGGATGAACCGATGTTGAGCAGCGTGCGGTGGGCGCTGGCGACGTGTTCCCCGCCCACGCGGGGATGAACCGCCGTAGCGGGCCGAGGTCGCGTTGAACTTGGCGTGTTCCCCGCCCACGCGGGGATGAACCGGCGCAGCTCTGGCAGGAAAGCCGCCTGCGCCCGTGTTCCCCGCCCACGCGGGGATGAACCGTCGGACGCGGACAGCGGCGGGTAGCCGCCTGTGTGTTCCCCGCCCACGCGGGGATGAACCGGGCATGGTCATCACCACGACCGGCGGCACCGGGTGTTCCCCGCCCACGCGGGGATGAACCGACGATCGTGCCGGCAGAGATCATCTGCAGGCCGTGTTCCCCGCCCACGCGGGGATGAACCGGCATTCGGCGTGATGGGGCCACGCCGATCCGGGTGTTCCCCGCCCACGCGGGGATGAACCGCGCTGACGCCCGGCCTACGGCGCGTCGATCTGGTGTCCCCCGCCCACGCGGGGATGAACCGATGATGCTGGGCACGGCCGGCGGGGCGGCGATGTGTTCCCCGCCCACGCGGGGATGAACCGCCGGACGTCACCTGCGTCTGGCCGGAGACGGCGTGTTCCCCGCCCACGCGGGGATGAACCGCTCTCCGATGTCGACCGATCGGTGATGACGAGGTGTTCCCCGCCCACGCGGGGATGGAACACAGGTCCTCAAGCCGCCGCCGGAACCGCACGCGCTTACTTACAGCCCCCGCGCCTATCAGGGTGGCGCCGCCATCAAACCCGGCCGAAGAGCCGGAGCGACGCGACGGTCCGCGCTGCGGTCCAGACTCCCAGCGACGCGGCAAATCCTGCATCCCGCATTGGAAGAAGTGCCACAAGGACTAGGCGGACCCGTCCCGGCGTCGCACGACGCGCCAGCAGATGCGGAGAATTTCACCGCTTCCCGCTGACTGGATATGAGTGTTTGGCAGGGTGCTTTCGTCGAAATCGTAGGGAGTGCCTACGTCGCCGGGCATCTTGTCGTCCTCAATCTCATCGGCGCCCAAAAGCTCGCTGCGCTTGCGACGCATCTTTCCAGATGGCGGCCATGCCGTGACCAAGTTGCGGCCAATCTCGCGAACGAAGATATGCGTTTTCGTGCCCGGGATGCGAACGCAGTATATACCGCCATACTTGCGCTTCTCGATCAGCATCGCGTCGGGAGTCTGCCTTCTGATCGCGCGAGCGATCCCTTCGCACTCTCCTGGCCGTAGCACGAGGCCGTACCGGGCCAGCAGTTGCCTATGGAAGTGCCAAAGCTTCTTCGGGATGAACGCGTCGTGCCAGCGCGAATCAAGGTCCGCATCTTCGGTGTCATCGAGACCGGGAGCGCCGCCGTCCTGCATGGCAGGTCAATCTTCGAGGCGCACGTTCTGGCAACCCATTGCGACGAGGCATTGCAGGAAGAACGCGGCGGAGAACCCGCCCCGCGCCACCTTGTTCCGGATGTTGACGGCGGTATCCGTCACGCCCTGCTCGGCCAGCTTTACGGCTAGCTGGTCGTAGGTGATCCCGCGTCGCGTCATCTCCGCGCGCAGGATGCCCTTCGCCATGTTCATCCACTTGTCGTCTGACTTCACGGCGCCCTCGTCGTCGTTACGGACGCCATCATATTCGTTACGAACGCCATTGAAAACGCCACATCATGCCGCCATATTCGTTACACAAGTAACGCAAACGGCGGCAAGCCAATGTCTCAGCACTTCCTTCTCTCCGCCAAGGCCCGGACGCTCAGCGTCTCCAAGGTCGCGCGGATGAGCCACGAGGAAGCCGTCCAGACCTTCCGGGCGCTGCGCTGGGCGAACAACGGCGGCAACCCGGTGTGCCCCGCCTGCGGCTGCACCACCTGCTACGAGCACGCGTCCCGCCCGATCTTCAAGTGCAAGGGCTGCGGCAAGCAGTTCTCCGTCACGTCGGGCACGCTGTTCGCCTCCCGCAAGCTGCCCATCCGGGATTACCTGCTCGCCATCGCGATCTTCGTGAACGCGGTCAAGGGGATCTCCGCCCTCCAGCTCGGGCGCGACATGTCGGTGCAGTACAAGACGGCCTTCGTGCTGGCCCACAAGCTGCGCGAGGCGATGATGGCCGAGCAGAACGAGCTGATGCTGTCGGGCGAGGTCGAGGTCGACGGCGCCGACTTCGGCGGCCACGTCCGCCCGGAGAACCGCAAGGCCGACCGCCGCGACCGTCGCCTCGCCGAGAACCAGACCGGCAAGCGCCGCGTCGTCGTCGTGATGCGCGAGCGGGGCGGCCGGACCATCACCAGCGTCTACCGCTACGAGGGCCAGGCCGTCCCGACGATCATGGATCGCGTCGCCCGCGGCTCGACCATCATGGCCGACGAGGCTTCGTCCTGGGATGATCTCCACGCCGTCTATGCGGCCAAGCGGATCAACCACTCGATCGCGTTCTCCGACGACGGTGCCTGCACCAATCAGGCGGAGTCCTACTTCTCCCGCTTCCGCCGCGCCGAGTGGGGCCAGCACCATCATCTGAGCGGCCAGTATCTCGCCTGCTACGCCAGCGAAATGGCGTGGCGCGAGGATTATCGCCGCCGGTCGAACGGGGAGCAGTTCCCCATGATCGCCGCCGGTGCGCTCAACCGGCCGGTGTCGCGGGTGTGGGCGGGGTACTGGCAGCGGGCGGCTTAGCTGCCTATCTCGATCGCTTCTTCTTCGAGAAGACAAGGGCTACCGCGGAACCAAAAGCGGCAACCAAGAGCGTCCACGCGGGCCTTTTCCACTCTTGGTCGCTCAATAGCATCATGAGCACCAAGCCAAAGAACCCACTGACGACCACGACTATAGCCGCGACATGTTGCATCTCTTCGATGGTGCCGAAACGTCCAAGGAAGGTCGGCACTTCTTGGGCGGCGACCAACCCATCGTTCCGCGCCGCGGCCTTCTCTTGATCAGATATTAGTTTATCTTCGGAGGTCGGCGCCTGCGCGCCGGCCTTCGTCTTCCCAATGACAGAGGGGTCCTTACGAGGCGCCATTGCCGTCGTTTACACCGCGGGCACGCTCCGCCTCGCCATCGAACCACGCCAGCATATCTTGTGTCGCTATCCGGGCGTTTTCCTCGTTTGGGTTGGTGCGCCGCGCCAAATCCCATGGCGCGCCTTTCTCGTGTGTCAGTCGCACCAACTGAGGACCGGACATACCACCGTAGGCGCCCCAAACATTCTCGATAACTTTCTTGAGATAGTCATCAAATTGATATGAGGCAGGAACAACGGCTCCATGCTCTTCATCGAAGGTAACCAGCGGCTTCTTTATTGGCCGGTCGCCGTAGTGCTTCAGCGCGTGATAAATCTCAGGGACAACGGGGCCGTACTGCCAAGCCTCGATCGGCTCGCGAAACAGCTTTTCTCCGGTCAACCCAAGGCACCAACCCTGCGAAAGATAAAGGAGCTTC
Organism: Allostella sp. ATCC 35155; assembly: GCA_006738865.1. Classification (GTDB taxonomy): domain Bacteria; phylum Pseudomonadota; class Alphaproteobacteria; order ATCC43930; family Allostellaceae; genus Allostella. Next base: position 4,427,424 of record AP019701.1, on the reverse strand, counting down.
TGCATTTGCAGCGGATCGATGCCCCGGCCCGCCTCGCTAGCTAGGCGCAGAAACTCATTCGCTACAGCCTTCGCGTGGGCGACCATAACCCGCCCTCCTAGTTGGCGACCAACCGAATCATATACACCAACTGCGAATGTTCTGCAAACGTTCCCTGATGCCGCGTCGCCGGCTACCCCGCCAGCCGGTTCCTGACCTCCCTTACCGCCCCTGCGACCTTCTTCCGGATCAGCCCGGCATCCGCCGCCGCATCTCCCGCAGCACCCGGCTCACGCTCTTCTTGATGACGTGCGCGAGCGGCTTGTCGGCGGGGTCGATGCCGCGACGGACCATGACCTGCCGGCCGATCTCCGCAGGCGACCGGCTCCCGGTCTCCCGCATGATCTCCATCACCATCCGGGACAGCTCGCCGCGGCCGAAGTAGTTCCGCGGCGGCCGGGGCGGGATCGCCTGCGCGCCATCGACCGCTCGGGCGGGGTCGAACAGGCCAATGACGGCGTCCAAGTGCATGAGCTGGGCGCGAAGGCCGGCGGCAACACGCTCGGCGTCCTCGATCGCCTTCGCGATCTCCGCCCGCTTCCGGTCCAATGGGCTGATCGCGAAGGTATCGCCCATGTCCGGAGGTCTATTGTATCAGCGCCCGCAGGCCGAGACGGCGCGATGTGCGTTTGCTACCTAATGCCGAATGGAAGTGGAACACCGGCCGGCGGAGAACGGCGGAATCATCGGTAGCTTCCGCCTTCTTCAATTTCGGCAGCGATTCCAATAGCATCCAGGGTGTTCCCCGCCCACGCGGGAATGAACCGGAGAGCGGGCCATGGACTTCGGCTGCGTCGGCGTGTTCCCCGCCCACGCGGGGATGAACCGACGGCCAGCGGCATCGCACTCCCGTCGAGCCAGTGTTCCCCGCCCACGCGGGGATGAACCGGTGCCCGTCTCCTGCAGTCTGTCGATGAGCCCGAATTCCCCGCCCGCGCAGGGATGAACACGCGCGTCATCACCGCCGAGGCGGAACAGTGTTCCCCGCCCGCGGCGGGTGTGGCCGGATCAGGCGGCCGGCTGCACGTCGATGTCGACCCGCTTGCCGAGCGCCCGGAAGGCCTCCTCGATCTGCTCGACCTTGGACGAGTGCCGCAGGTTGAAGAGGCGGTCGATCTGCGGACCGTGCGCGGACAGCCGCTTTGCCATCTCCGACTTGCGAACGCCCTGCTCCCGGGTTGCCATATAGAGGCGAACCTTCATCTGCACGAGCAACGGCAGGTCGACGGGACGCCCGCCGCGGAAGTGCGGCTCGGGGATCGCCTCGCGGCCGGCGATGCGGGCTGCCAGGGCTTCGGTGATGGCATCAGCCGCGCGGATCGTCGCGTCGTCCTCATCATCGCCGAAGGTCGTAACCTCCGGCAGGTCCGGGCAGGTCACCAGAAACGTGTCGTTGTCGTCCGGCGTCATCTCGACCCGGTAGCGCAGGTCGGTCATGGAAACTGTTCCTTCCAGGGCGGGTGTACTGCTCTTGGCAGCCGGCCTAGCGGATGCCGAGGTCTTTCAGGATCTTGTTCACCAGCGCCGTGCCGAGGTCCTTGCCGGCCCCGTGCATCGGGAGTTGGGTCGTGCGGTCACCGCGCCGAACCGTGACGTGGCCGCTGCCCCCGGCATGGTTCTCAAACGTGCATCCGTGCTTTCTCAGCAGGCGGCGGAGCTCGGTGCTCTTCACGGACACAACATAAGTGTTGTGGCGGCCGGTGCAACAGGAATTTTCCAGCCGATCGATCGTGTGCCGCCCGGATGGGGACGAACCGCCCGCCGCTCGTTGCCGTCCGCCAGCCGTGGCCGCCGGGGCGTTGTCCGCGTCGCTCAGTGCCCGCCGTGGCCGGCGACGGCGCGCTGGGAGACGTGCCAGGGCAGGACCAGCCGTTCGACCGCCTCGACGATATAGAAGAGCAGCGTGCCGAGGACGCCGAGCAGGACCAGGGCGACGAAGACGCGCGAGGTGTCGAACTGGCCCTGGGCGGTCAGGATGACGAAGCCGAGGCCGGCGGAGCCCGCGACGAACTCGCCGACGATGGCGCCGACGAGCGCGAAGGAGATCGCGATCTTCATGCCGACGAAGAGGCTGGGCAGGGCGTTGGGGAAGCGGATCTTGATCAGGATCTTGAGCGGGCTGGCATGGTTGACGCGGGCGAGCGCGATGGCGTCGGGGTCGACCGAGCGCAGGCCCAGCACCGTGTCGACGACGATCGAGAAGATCGCCAGCATGACCGCGATGGCGATCTTGGGCTCGATGCCGGTGCCCATCCAGATGACGAAGAGCGGTGCCAGCGCCACCTTGGGCAGGCTGTTGAGGGCGACCAGCACCGTGTAGATGATGCGCTCGAGCAGGCGCGAATTGACGATGAGGACGGCCAGCCCGACGCCGAGCACGACCGAGAGCGCGAACCCCGCCAGCGTCGTCGAGGTCGTGTACCAAGTGTGGCGCAGGAAGTAGGACGGCGCCTCGAGGAAATCGACCCAGATCCGCGACGGCGGCGGCAGGATGATGATCGGCGGCTGGAACACCCAGACCGCGCCCTCCCAGCCGCCGATGACGGCGATCAGCACGGCCAGCGTGCCGCGCAGCCCCGCCGAGCCGGACCACATTCCCATCATGGCGGCTACTCCTTGACGATGCCGAGGGCGGCGAAGAGCCCGCGGATGTGGGTGACGTGCCGGGCGAACTCCGGCGTCTCGCGGATCGACAGCGGGCGCGGGCGCGGCAGGTCGATCGGGATGATCTCGACGATGCGGCCGGGACCGGTCGACATCATCGCGACGCGGTCGGAGAGATAGACCGCCTCGGCGATCGAATGGGTGACGAAGATGACCGTGCGCCGCGCCGCCTGCCAGATGCGGGTGAGTTCGACGTTGAGGTCGTCGCGCGTCATCGCGTCGAGCGCCCCGAAGGGCTCGTCCATCAGCAGGATTTCCGGCTCGCACAGCAGCGCCCGGCAGATCGCGGCGCGCTGGCGCATGCCGCCGGACAGCTCCCAGGGGTGGCGGTTCTGGAAGTCGCCGAGGCCGAACCGCTCGAGCAGGCTGCGCGCCCGGTCGATCGTCGCGGCGGTCGGCCGGCCCTGGAATTCGGCGGTGATGAGGACGTTCTGCAGGATCGTCCGCCAGTCGAGCAGCACGTCGCGCTGGAAGACCATGCCGAGCCCCTTGGGCGGGCCCGACAGCCGCTCGCCGCGCACCCGGATCTCGCCGCCGCTCGGCGCCTCCAGCCCCGAGATGCATTTGAGCAGCGTGCTCTTGCCGCACCCGGACGGGCCGAGGAGGGAGACGAACTCCCCCTCGGCCACGTCCATCGACACGTCGGCGAGCGCGGTCACCGGTCCGCGGGCCGACCCGTAGATCTTGCCGGCCGCGCGGATCTCGACGCAGGCGACCATGCGCCTACTGGATCAGGTCGTTGGTGTAGAGGTCGGAGGTCTTCACCGCCGACTTCAGGGCGCCCGCCTGCACCATCATGTCGATGTGCGCCTTCCAGTCCGCCTCGGCCTGCCAGCCGATCGGCTTGCCCTTGGTCGCCGGCGTCTCGAAGAAGTCGATCGTCAGCTTGATCTGCTCGCGCTGCACGACCGGGTCGAGGCGGGCGTCCGGGCGCTGCTTCAGCATCGCCTGCACGCCCTCGTCGATGCCGCCGTCGCGCATGAAGGCCCAGGCCTTCTGCTGGGTGGCGACGAGGCGCTTCAGCGCGTCGGCCTTGGACTTCAAGGTCGCCTCGGTCGCGATCAGGCCATAGCTGGGGAAGGTGATGCCGGCATCCTCGGCCAACACCGGATGGCTCGGCCGCGGCTTCTCGGCGACCGGCAGGGCAGAGCCGATCGTCGACATCAGCCCGTCGGCGCGCTTGGCGGTGTAGGTGCCCCACAGCGCGGAGGGGTCGACGAAGGTGACGGTGACGCTCTGGCGGTCGAGCCCGCCGGTCTTGAGGTAGAGGTCGATCAGCGGCGCCCAGGGGCTGGCCGCGAAGACGACCAGAGTCTTGCCCTTGAAGTCCTCGACCTTCCGGATGCTGCTCGTGCGGTCGACCAGCACCACGAGGTCGGTGCGGCGCGCGAAGCCGGCGAAGGACTTGACGGTCGCCCCGTTCTCGCGCGCCTGGGCGAGCAGGCCGAGCTGGATCTGCCCGACATCGACCTGCCCGGCATTGACCAGCTGCAGCGTGTTGCCGCTGCCGCGCCCGTCCTGCACCTCGACCGCGAGGTTGGCCTCCTTGAACCAGCCTTTGACCTCGGCCAGGTGCATGCCCGCCTGGATGCCCCAGGGGGCGAAGTCCATGCGCACGGTCAGCTTGTCCTGGGCCATCGCCGCGAGCGGCGCCAGGGTCGCGGCGGCTGCCAGGAGGGTGCGCCGCAGGAAGCTCGTTCTCGTCATGCCCCGTTCTCCCAGTTGGTGGTTCGCGTCGGTTCCCGATCGCTCGCTCAGCCTGCCCGCGCGCTGCGCAGACGGGCGGTTTCCGCTGCATCGACCGTGCCAGCGGCGGCATCGACGGCGACGCCGTGCCGCTCGCTGGCGAAGGTCGCGCTGATCTTGCCGTTCCAGACGTCCGCCGCGACCATCTCCGGGTCGCGGGCGAAGGGATCGCCATGGCCGCCGCCGCCCGCCTGGTGGTGGGTCAGCAGCTCGCCCTGGCGCATCGTCATCGTCACCTTGCCCGGCAGGGCGCGACGATCGGCGCCCTCGCCCAGCCAGTTGCCGGCGCGTCCGCCCTCGCCGCCGCCCTCCAGGCCGTAGGGCGCGAAGCGCACGCGGTCGGCGCGCAGCTGCAGGACGGCCTCGTCCGCCAGCAGGCGATAGGAGCGTTCCAGGCCGAGGCCGCCGCGCCAGCGGCCGGCGCCGCAGCTGTCCGGCACCAGCGCATAGCTTTCGATGCGCACCGGGTGGGTGCGCTCCATCACCTCGACCGGCGCGTTCGACAGGTTCTGCGACGGGTTGGTGATGGCGTCGATGCCGTCCTGGTCGGGCCGGCCGCCCCAGCAGCCGCTGATCATGTCGACGACGATGAAGGGCCGGCGGTCGGGCCGGCGGCCGGCGATGCAGACGACCGTGTTGCCGCCTTCGCCGGCGGCCGGCAGCACGTCCGGCACGATCTGCGCGAGCGCGCCGAACATCGTGTCCATGACGCGGTAGCCGGTCAGCGCGCGGGCGGCGACGGCGGCGGGCGGCAGGGGGTTCAGCACGCTGCCCTCGGGCGCGGTCACCGTGACGGCGCGGAAGACGCCGGCATTGTTCGGGATGTCGCCCTTGAGGGCGCAGCGCACGGACAGGAAGGTGTTGGACTTGGTGTAGGAGAGGGTCGAGTTGATGGCGGCCCGCACCTGCGGCGAGGAGCCCGTCCAGTCGACCGTCAGCTGGTCGCCCGCGACCGTGATCGCGACCGACAGGACCACCGGGTCGTCGCTCAGCCCGTCGCTGTCGATATGGTCGGTGAAGCGGTAGGTGCCGGCCGGCCAGGTGCGGATCTCCTCGCGCGCCATCCGCTCGGCATAGTCGAGCAGGGCGGCGAGATAGCCCTGGAACTCCGCCGCGCCGTAGCGGCGGATCATCCGCTGGATCTCGCGCGCGCCGACCTGGCAGGCGGCGTGTTGGGCGTTGAGATCGCCCAGCACCCGGTCCGGCACCCGCACGTTGATGCCGATGACGGCTTCCAGCATCTCGTTGATGCGGCCGGCCTCGAACAGCTTCACCGGCGGCAGGCGCAGCCCCTCCTGGTAGATCTCGGTCGAATCCGCTGCGTTCGAGCCCGGCACCCGCCCGCCGACATCCGTGTGGTGGCAGATCACCACCACCCAGGCCAGGATCTCCGCCTCGTGGAAGACCGGATGGAACATGAAGATGTCCGGCAGGTGCATGCCGCCGAGATAGGGGTCGTTCAGGATGATGGCGTCGCCCGGCGCCACCCGGCCGGCCCAGCGCTCCTGGACCGAGCGCATCGCCTCGGGGATGGCGCCGAGGTGCTGGGCGATCGTCTTGGCCTGCGCCACCATCTCGCCCTTGGCGTCGCAGATGGCGGCCGAATAGTCCATGACGTCGCGGACGATCTCGGACTTGGCGGTGCGGATGACGGTGTAGGCGATCTCGTCGACGATCGCGTCCATCGCGTTCTTGACGACCGCGAAGGTGATGGGATCGATCGCCTCCCGGGCGGGGGAGACGTCTTGCGGAATGGCTGGCTGCGGCATGGCTGGCCTCACGCGGGTTCGAGGTCGATGGCGATGCAGCCCGCCTCGGCGGCGCGCGCGGTGCAGCCGGGCGGCACGACGATGGTCGTGTCGTAGGATTCGATGATCGCGGGCCCGGCGACCGGTCCGTCGGCGACCGCGGCGCGCGGCACGATGCGCGTCGCGACCGGCGCGCCGTCGCGCGCGAAGGAGACCATGCGGCTGCCGCTGCCGCCCGCCAGGGCCGCCGGGTCGAGGTCGAGGGCGGCGAAGTCGATGCGGGTCGCGGCGGTGCCGACGGCGGTCACGCGCAGGTTGACCAGTTCGACCGGCTCGTCGGCGCTGTAGCCGAAGGTCTCGGCATAGAGGCGGTGGAAGGCCGCGGCGAGGCGCTGCCGGCCGCCCGCGTCGAGGCATTCCGTCACCGGCACGGTCAGCTCCGAGGACTGGCCGAGATAGCGCAGGTCGGCCGCGAACCGCAGGGTCGCGGCATCGCCGCCATAGCCCTCGGCCGCCAGCGCGTGCTCCCCGTCGGCCGCCAGCGCCGTGCGCGCGCTGTCGAGCACCGCCTCCGGCACGCCGTCGAGCGGCGCCAGGATGGCGCGCACGAAGCTGTGCTCGGCCTCCGCCGCCAGCATCCCGGCGGCGGAGAAGACGCCGGAAACCGGGCTGATCAGCACCCGCCGGATGCCGAGCAGGCGGGCGACGTCGACCGCATGCAGGGGGCCGCCGCCGCCGAAGGCCATCAGTGCCATGTCGCGCGGGTCGCGGCCGCGCTCGACCGTGACGGCGCGGATGGCGCGGGCCATGTTGACGTTGGCGACCTGGCGGATGCCGTGGGCCGCCGCGGCGACATCGATGCCGAGCGGGCCCGCGACCTCGGCCTGGATTGCGGTGCGCGACCGCTCGGGGTCGACGGCGAGGCTGCCGCCGGCCAGCGCCGTGGGGTTGAGCAGGCCGAGCGCCATGTTGGCGTCGGTCACCGTCGGCCGCATGTTGCCGCGGCCGTAGCAGGCGGGGCCGGGATCGCCGCCGGCGCTCTCGGGCCCGACGACCAGCAGGCCGCCGGCATCGATGCGGGCGATCGAGCCGCCGCCCGAGCCGACCTCGGCGATGTCGATGGCCGGCACCTTCAGCATGTAGCCGCCGCCCTTGATGAAGCGGCTGGGCGAGCTGATGCCGTCGCGGAACTCGTACTCGGTGACGAGGGAGGGCAGGCCGCCCTCGATGATCGAGGCCTTGGCGGTGGTGCCGCCCATGTCGAAGACGATGAGGTCGGGCGCGCCGACGGCGTTGCCGATGCGGGCCGCCCCGGTGACGCCGCCGGCGGGGCCGGAGCCGACGGCGAAGACGGGCTTGTTGCCGGCCGTCGCGATGCCGACCATGCCGCCGTTCGACGCCATCACCTGCACCGGCGCCGCGATGCCGAGTTCGCCCAGCTTGGCCGTCAGCCGGTCGAGATAGACCCGCATCGCCGGCAGGAGATAGGCGTTCACGACCGCGGTCGAGGTGCGCTCGTACTCCTTGATCTCCGGCAGGACCTCGCAGGAGGCGGTGACGAGGATCTCCGGCGCCTCGGCGCGCAGGATCTCGGCCGCCCGGCGCTCGTGCGCCGGCTCGACATAGCTGTTGATGAAGCAGACGGCGACCGCCTCCACCCCCTCGGCGCGGAAGCGGGCGGCGGCCGCGCGCACGCCCGCCTCGTCGAGCGGCGTCACGACGCTGCCGTCGGCGGCGATGCGCCCGGCGACCTCGAGGCGCCAGCGCCGCGGCACCAGCGGCTCCGGCTTCTTCCAGCGCAGGTCGAACATGCCGGGCGTGCGGATGCGCCCGATCTCCAGCACGTCGCGGAAGCCGGCGGTGGTCAGGAGGCCGGTGCGGGCGCCGACCTTCTGCAGGATGGTGTTCGAGGCGACGGTGGTGCCGTGGACGATCTCGGCGACGCGCGCCGGGTCGAGCCCGGCCTCGGCCAGGACGGCGGCGATGCCCGCGACGACGCCTTCGCCGGGGTCGCGCGGGGTGGTCGTCGTCTTGTTGAGGACGATGCGCCCGTCGGCCAGCGCCAGGACGATGTCGGTGAAGGTGCCGCCGACATCGACGCCGATGCGGGCATCCGCCCGGAAATCCGATCCACTGTCTGGCGCCATCCGTCCGCCCCGTCCTCCGGAAGTTGACCGACTGGTCAGTCAGGCGCATATGCTGGACGCAACCATGGCGACTCGTCAACGCCCGAAATCCGCGAAGCCCGAGCCGGGTGCGGCCGCCCGCCAGCCGCGCGACGCCGTCCGCACGCGCGAGAAGATCCTGAACGCCGGCCTGCGCGAGTTCGCGGCCAACGGCTATTCCGGGGCCAGCGTCGAGGCGATCGCGCGCCGGTCCGGCGTCGCCAAGGGGCTGGTGTTCCATCATTTCGGCACCAAGGAGGGCCTCTACCTCGCCGTCCAGATGCGGATGTACGAGCGCCTGCGGCGGCGCCAGAACGAGACCCAGCTCGAAGGGCTCGGGCCGGTCGAGGGCATGCGGCGGCTGGTGATCGACACCTTCCGCGGTTTTCGCGAGATGCCCTGGATCATCCGCCTGATGAACGAGGAGAACCTGCACCGCGCCCGGCACATCCGCGGCGCCGAGGCGATCCCCGCGCTCTACAACCCGCTGCTGGCGGCGATCGAGCGGCTGGTCGCGGCTGGGCGCGAGCAGGGGCTGTTCCGCGCCGACGTCGAGCCGGTCGGCTTCTATGTCGCGCTCTCGGGCCTGGGCTATTTCTACCAGTCGAACCGCTACACGCTCGGCACCGTGCTGCAGGTCGATCTCGGCGAGGAGGCGCGGATCGCCGCCTACGAGGAGTTGATCGCCGACATGGTTCTCGCCTACCTGCAGGGGGGCGGCGCGCCCTTTCCGACGCCGCCGGCGCGAGATGGGGGTTGAGGCGGCGGCCCGGCCATGCTTGATGCCGCGCATGGTCGAGAACCGGGGCGCGGCCTGATCCGCCCATGGCCTACGCGGTCAAGGAAATCTTCTACACGCTGCAGGGCGAGGGCCGGAATGCCGGCCGCGCGGCGGTGTTCTGCCGCTTTGTCGGCTGCAACCTGTGGTCCGGGCGCGAGGCCGACCGGGCGACGGCGGCCTGCCGCTTCTGCGACACCGACTTCGTCGGCACCGACGGGCCGGGCGGTGGCCGCTTCGCGGACGCCGGCGCGCTCGCCGCGGCCATCGCCGCCTGCTGGCCGGGCGCCGGCAGGGAGGGTCGGATGGTCGTCCTCACCGGCGGCGAGCCGCTGCTGCAGGTCGACGACGCCCTGGTCGCCGCCCTGCATGCCGCCGGCTTCGAGGTCTGCCTGGAGACCAACGGCACGATCGCCCCTCCCGCTGGGATCGACTGGATCTGCGTCAGCCCCAAGGCCGGCAACGCGCTCGCCGTCTCCGGCGGGGACGAGCTGAAGCTCGTCTTTCCCCAGGCGGGCGGCGAGCCGGAGCGGTTCGAGCACCTCGCCTTCGACCATTTCCTGCTGCAGCCGATGGACGGGCCGGCGCTGGCGGCCAACACCGAGGCCGCCATCGCCTACTGCATGGCCCATCCGCGCTGGCGCCTCACCCTCCAGACCCACAAGCTGCTCGGCATCCGCTGAGCATCACTGGGCGGCCGCCGACCAGGCCGAGGCGAGCTGGCGGGAGACGAGGCGGGCATAGAGGCCGCCCTTGGCCAGCAGGCTCTCGTGCGTCCCGGTCTCCGCCAGCCGGCCCTCGTCGAGGACGACGATGAGGTCGGCGTCGCGCACCGTCGACAGGCGGTGGGCGATGACGACCGTCGTGCGCTCGGACTGCAGCCGGTCGAGGGAGCGGCGCACCGCCTGCTCGTTGACCGCGTCGAGGTGCGAGGTCGCTTCGTCGAGGATCAGCACCGGCGCGTCCTTGAGGAAGGCCCGGGCGATGGCGACGCGCTGGCGCTGCCCGCCCGACAGGCTGGTGCCGCGCTCGCCCACCGGCGAATCGAGCCCGTCCGGCAGGTTGTCGACGAGATCGTCGAGCGAGGCGTGCGCGACGGCGGCCAGCAGTTCCTCCTCGCTGGCGTCGGGCCGGGCGATCCGGATGTTGGCCCGCAGCGTGTCGTTGAAGAGGTAGGTGTCCTGGGCGACCAGCGCGATCTGGCGGCGCAGGTCGTCGAGGCCATAGTCGCGCAGGTCGCGGCCGTTCAGCGTGATGCGGCCCTGGTCGGGATCCCAGAAGCGCATCAGGAGCTGGGCGGTCGTCGTCTTGCCCGCACCCGAGGTGCCGACCAGCGCCACCGTCTGCCCGGCACCGATCGCGAAGGACACGTCGGCGAGGGCGGGGCGCGTCTGCCCGGGATAGGTGAAGGTGACGCCTTCCAGCGCCATGGCCGCCGGCCGCGGCACCGCCGGCACGCCGGGCCCGTCGGTCACCGGCACCGGCTCGTTGGCGAGCGCGTAGATGCGCCGGGTCGCGCCCAGCGTGTCGGCGAGCTGCCGGCCGACTTGGGCGATCTCCGAGATCGGCAGGAAGGCCGCCATGGCGAGAAGCGTCAGCAGCGGCAGCATCCCCGGGTCGACGGCGCCCCGGGTCGCCAGGACCGCGCCGGTGATGACGACGGCGAGGCCGCCGAGCCCGGTCAGGATCTCGAGCAGGCTCGATTGCCGCGTCAGCTCGGCGAAGAAGGGCAGACGCAGGCGGACATGGTGGTCCGACAGCGCGTCGAGCCGGGCGCCGCGCGCCGCCTCCTGCTGGAAGGCGACGATCTCGCCCAGGCCCTGCACCGAATCGACGGCGAAGGCGCCCAGTTCGCCGGCCGCCTCGCGCGCCTCCGACCCCAGCCGGTCGACGCGGCCGCGCATCAGGAACGGGCTGAGCGCGACCAGGACGAGGAACGGCAGCAGGGCGAGCGCGATCCACGGGCTGGTCGACGCCAGCACCGCCAGCACCACGGCCGGCACCAGCACCGCGACGAAGGCCGGCGCGACGGTATGGGCGAAGAAATACTCGACCAGCTCGATGTCGTGGGTGGCGAGCGCCATCAGGTCGCCCGTGCGCCGGCGCACGAGATAGGCCGGCGCCAGCTGGTCGAGCTTGCGGAAGGCGTCGATCCGCATCTCGGCCAGCAGGCGGAAGGCCATGTCGTGGGCAAGCCAGGATTCGAGCCAGTGGAGCACCCCCGACAGCGGCGCCACCACCGCCAGCCCCCAGAGATAGGGTTCGTAGGGCTGGCCGTTCTTGAGGGCGAGCACGACGAGCGCGCTCAGCACGCCGACGCCGATGAAGGCCAGCACGCGCAGCACGCCGAAGAGGAAGGTCGCCGTCAGCTTGCCCTTCCAGGGCAGGATGACCTTCATCAGCTGGACGACGAGCTGCGGCCAGCTCATGCCGTCCGCCTTGATGATGCCCTCGGTCAAGGGCTTGGCGGGGATGCTGCCGCCGGCAGCGGTGCGCTCGGCCGCCTTTGCCGCCGGCCCGTCGGCGATCGTGTCGCCGGCGGTGGATTCGCGCGCCTGCTCGGCCATCAGCCGGGCATAGGTGCCACCCGCCGCCATCAGCGCCTCGTGCCGCCCGCTCTCGGCGACGCGGCCGCCGTCCAGCACCAGGATGCGGTCGCAGCCGATGACGCTGGACAGGCGATGGGCGAGGACGATGGTGGTGCGGCCGACCATCAGCCGGTCGAGCGCCTGCTGGATGGTGGCCTCGTTCTCGGCGTCCACCGCCGACAGCGCCTCGTCGAGGACGAGGATCGGCGTGTCGCGCAGCAGCGCCCGGGCGATGGCGACGCGCTGGCGCTGGCCGCCCGACAGCTTGACGCCCTTCTCGCCGATGACCGTGGCATAGCCCTGGGGCAGGCCGGCGACGAAACCGTGGATGTTGGCGGCCTGGGCGGCGGCCTCGACCTCGGCCTGGCTGGCGTCGGGCCGGCCCATGCGGATGTTGTCCTCGACCGTGCCGTGGAAGAGGAACGTGTCCTGGCTGACGACCGAGATCATCGAGCGGATCTGTGCGAAGGAGAGCTGGCGCAGATCCTGGCCGCCGAGCCGGACCGTGCCGGCCTCGGGGTCGTAGAAGCGCAGCAGCAGGCGCACGATTGACGACTTGCCGCCGCCCGACGGGCCGACGATGCCGACGCGCTCGCCGGCCGCAACCTGGAAGGCGAGCCCGTCATGGATCGTCCGACGGGTGGCGGGATAGCGGAAGCGGACGCCCTCGAAGGCGATCGTCGGGGCGAGCGGCCGGGCGAGCGGGGCGGCCGGGGCGTCCGCCACCAGCGGCCGCTCGTCCAGGATCTGATAGATGCCCTGGGCGGCCGACATGCCGACCATGCCCTGGTGCAGCACCGAGCGCAGCTCGCGCATCGGGCGGAAGATCTCGACGCCCAGCATCAGGATCACGACCAGCGAGGTCAGTTCCATCGCGCCGGCCTCGACGCGGAAGGCACCGACGGCGAGTGCCGCTGCCGCGCCGCAGGCGATCGCGCTGTCGGTGATGCCGCGGGCCAGCGAGTTGGTCGCCAGCACCCACATGGTGCGGCGGAAGAGGTCGCGCGCCTCGACCTCCAGCCGGTCGGCCCGTGCGCGGCTCTGCCCGAAGGCCTTGAGGGTGGCAAGGCCCTGGATCGAATCGAGGAACTCCGCCGCGAAGGCGCCATAGGCCTTCATGCGCGCCCGCGACTTCTCGACGTCCAGCCCATGCCACAGCGCCGGCGCGAAGAGGGCGACCAGCGCGAAGACCAGCATGATCGCGGCCACCGGCAGGTCGATGAAGGCGATCGCCGCGAAGATCAGGATCGGCGTCAGCAGCGAGATCAGGAACTGCGGCAGGAACTGGCCGAAATAGACCTCGAGCTGCTCCACCCCGTCGATCAGCGACAGGGTCAGCGTGCCGGAGCGCTTGCCGCCGACCGTGCCGGGGCCGAGGTCGGCGATGCGGTCGTAGATCGCGCGGCGCAGCTTGGTCTGTACGCGCGCCGCCGTGGCGTGGGCGACGACCGCGCGCCAGTGCTCGAAGATGCCGCGCAGCACCATGACGCCGGCGATGGCGACGACCGGCCAGACCAGCGAGTCGAGCGGCCGGCCGAGGAACACCTGGCCGATCAGCCAGCCGAGCAGGCCGAGCCGCGCCACGCCCAGGGCGACCGACGCGAGGCCGATCAGCACGGTGCAAGCGATACGCAACCGCACCCCTTCGGTGAATACCCACAGACGCCGCTCGAAATGCATGATTGTCGTTCCCCGTGTGGATGGCGGGAAGATAGGCTGAACAGGGATGTTCGTAACTCGACAGATTCGAAAACCCGCTGTACGTCCTTGAACATCGGGAAGGCCCGAACATCGGGAAGGAGAATACCCCATGCCGGCCGACTGGAGCGATCTGCGCATTTTCCTGACGCTGGCGCGCGAGGGCAGCCTGACGGCCGCCGCCCGCCGGCTCGACGTCAGCCACCCGACGGTGGCGCGGCGCATCAAGGCGCTGGAGGAGTCGATCGGTGCCCGCCTGTTCGACCGGCTACCGGACCGCTTCGTGCTGACCTCGGCCGGCGAGGAGCTGCTGACCGACGTCCAGGCGATGGACCGGGCGGCCGAATCGATCCATCGCCGCGCGGCGGGCCTGACCGATACCGTGCACGGCACCGTCCGCATCTCCGCCGGCGAGGCGATGGCGGACTTCATCGCCCGCCATCTGCCGCGCATCCGCCATGGCCGCAAATGCGTCGAGATCGAACTGGTGGCGAGCCACCAGCTCGCCAACCTGTCGCGACGGGAGGCCGACCTCCTGATCCGCGAGGACGTGCCCGAGCTCGCCGGCATCGTCACCCGCAAGCTCGGGCGCACGGCGCATGCCGTCTATGCCGCCCCCGGCCTGCTGCCGGCCGACGGGTCGGCCGAGGCGCTGCGCGCCATGCCCTGGGTCGGCTTCGACGAGGCCCACATCTACATGGCCGGCCAGCGCTGGATGCTGAACCTGCTGGACGGCATCCGCCCCGCCGTGCGCGTCAACAACTGGCTGCTGCTGCGCGAGGCCGCCCGCGCCGGCACGGGCCTTGCCGTGCTGCCCTGCCACATGGGCGACGCCGACCCCGGCCTGCGCCGCCTCGGGCCCCCGATCGAGGAGGCGTCGACGGAACAGTGGCTCCTCGTCCACCGCGACCTCCGCGTGCTGCCCCGCATCCGCGGCGTCATGGAGGCCCTGGTCGCCCTATTCCAGTCCGAACGCGCCGTGGTCGAGGGCCGCGCCCCGGTCGCCATGCCGTCGGCGGCGGAGTAGGCGGCTCCTTCAGGATCCCTCGAACTCGTCCAGTACTGCCTCTGGAAGCGCGGCGTCGAATTCGGCCGGCACCTGTACTTGGCCCACGAGGGCGCCCAGACGGCGGCGCCGGGCCGCCGTCGCGGTCGCCTGCTCCGAATCGCCCTCTGTCGCGGCAACGGGGGTGTCGGCGTCGGTCACGGCAGCCCGCCCTTCGTCGCGAGGTGGGCCAGCATCTCGCGGCGGGTCTTGGGGCCGAAGGTCTGGAAGCTCGGGTTGGGCGCCTCGCGATACTCCGCGCGCAGGCGGTCGATGCGGTCGGGCGTGTCGGCGCGGCGCAGACGGGTGGTGTCGATGCCGTGGATGCGGGCGGCGTTGCCGGCCAGGATCTTCGCCTTGGCGGCGGCGGTCAGGGCCGGGTAGCCGTGGCGCTCCTGCAGTTCGGGCGTGATCTCGAAGGCGCGGAAGGCCTGGATCTGGTCCTGCGGGCTGCCGTACCAGATGCTGTCGGTACCCCAGCAGATGCGATCCTCGCCGAAGGTGGCGAGCAGCTTGCCCATGAGGTGGGCGGCCTGGTCGGGCTTGCCCATGTAGTGGCGCCAGACGCTGCCGAGTTCGGCGTAGAGATTGCCCTGGTTCGGTACTACGCCCGTATCGCGCGCGGCCTTGACGAAGCGGTCGACGCCGCGGTCGCGGGCCGCATCGTAGGGCCCCTCGACCAGCCCCGGTTCGAAGCCGGAATGGAAGCAGACGAAGGTGAGGTCGGGGAAGAGGCGGGCCGCCCGCGCGATGTCGGCCGGGTGCGAGTATTCGTACTCCAGGAACGGCAGGGGCAGGCCGCGATGGGCGCAGACGATGCGCACGCCGAGCCGCCGCGCCCGCTCCAGCAGCGGCAGGCCGAACCGGGGGTCGTCCATGTGGAAGCCGCGGCCCTCGGGGCCCCATTGCGGATAGAGCTTCCAGGCGTCGACCTTCCACCGTCCGGCCAGCTCGTCCATGAACTCGAGCTGGCCCGGCGCGTTCGGCAGCACCCCGCCATGGATCAGGATGCGCTGGCGGCCGCCCATCGTCGCCACCATGTCGCGCGCCTCGGCCGCATAGTCGATCGGCGTCGGGTTGCTGCCGGGCGCGCCCCACAGGGCGGAGACGGCGGCAATGTCGGTGTCGCTGTCGAGGAAGACCTCCTTCACCAGCTGCTCGGCGGAATAGCAGTCGAAGGAGCCGCCGGTGCATTTGGCGTTCTGCCCGAAGACCTGCGTCAGCGTGCGCGTCCAGCGCTGGCCGTCGGCCCCTTCCTTCCAGCGCCCGGACGGGTCGACGCAATGGGTCTGGAGGTCGATGACGCCGCCGCCGCCGAGCGCGGCCTGGGCGACCTGCGGCTCGAAGGCGGCCTCCGCCGGCAGGGCGAAGCGACCGCCGCGGGCGGCGTTGGCCTCGTTGAAGGCGAGCAGCGTCGCCGCCGCGCCGCAGGCCGAGACCAGGAAGGAGCGGCGGTCGAGGCCGGTCCGCCGCGCCGCCTCGCCGACGCGGCGCTCGGCCAGCGCGTTCGCCCGGCGCTCGGCTGCGGTGATCGGCTGCGGGAAGAACTCGCCGTTGGAGGCGCTGTCGACCTTGATCGGCAGGCGCCGGCCTTCGGGGTCGAGGTCGAGCGGTCGGGCCATGGCAGGGATCCTCCGGCGGGCACGGGCGGTCTGCTGACAGGAAGAGGGTAGGGCGCCGCGGCCGCGGCGCAAGCCGGCACGCGGTGGGCCGCCCGCTACGACTTGCCCGGCGGCTGCGAGGGACCGGCCGCGATCGCCGTGCGCAGGGCCTGAAGGCGCCGCTCCACGTCCTCGCGGTCGTCGGGTTCCTCCGTCAGCCGCGCCGCGGCGCGTTCGATGACCTCGATATGGCGCCGGATGGCGTCGCGATCCTCGTCGCGGACGGCGCGGTCGGCGAGGCGGATCAGCGCCTCGGCGAGGCGGATCAGGATCGCGGGCTTTCCCTGGCCCGCCTGCCGGATGCCGCGGAACGAGGCGTCGAGCAGATCGCGGAAGGAATGCGGGTGGAGAAGGACCCGGGGTCTGCCGTCGGCGTCGCGGACCGTCGGGTCGGGCGGCTCGCCCTCCAGGGCCCGCCGCAGCGCATTGCCGAGGCGGTCGATGCTGGCGATCGCGGTGTTCGGGTCGTTGATGCCGGGCGACAGGGCCCGCATGGCGATCTCCGCCAGGCCGTCGATGCGGAATTCGAGATCCTGGGCAGGGGTGCGCTGGGGGCCGAGGACGACGAGCGAGCGCACCGCCGCATCGACGTCGGCACCCTCGCGGGTGAGGCCCGAGACCGCGGCGATCACCTCTCCCCGCCCGACGAAATGCCCCGGTCGCACCAGGAGGCGGATGAGGCAGTCGGATCGGTGCGCCACGGCGACTGCCTCGTCGACTTCCAGCGCTTGCACGTAGCCGGCCGCTTCCGAGCGGATGAGACGCTTCAGGCCCGGCGGCTCGACATCCTCGGGGACGGCTCCGGTCGCCGCGCGATCGGAGCCGAAGATCGCGGCGATGGCGTCGTCCAACTCGCGTCCCATCTCATAGATCACCATGTCGGCCTGGATGGCACCGGCGAGGTGATGGACGAAGTAGATGACCAGCGCGAAGCTCGCGAAGGCGGCCATGATCGCGAAGGTGACGGACAGGTGCGGTACGAAGTCGGGGCTGTCGTCGGTGCCGATGACCCGCAGCACCAGCAGCGAATAGACGAAGGTGGCGACGAAGGTGCCGAGCACGACCTGGGTCACCCGGTCGCGCATGACGATGAGGACGAGCCGCGGGCCGAGCTGCTGCGAGATCAGCGTCAGCGCGACGAAGGTGAGCGAGAAGACGAGGCTGGCGACGGTGATGGTGGCGCCGGCGATCGTGCTGAGGATGAGCCGCGCACCCTCGATGTTGATCTCGGCCGCCGGAATGCGCGCCGCCAGCCCTTCGGCGAAGCGGGTGCGGTCGAGGGCCACTCCCCCGACCGCCGCGGCGGCGGCCGCTGCCGTCATCAGACCCGGCACGAGCCAGAAGGTCGTGCGGAGCCGATGCGCGATATAGGCGAGGCGGGCGGAGGCCAATCCGCTTCCCGCTCCGGCCGCTTCCCGTTCCGGAGTCCCGTGCTACCGGCTCGCCACCTCGCGATAGACGAGCGGCACCGCGGCCTCGGGCGTCAGCGGACGGAAGGTGAGGCTCTCCTCGAGGTAGAGCTCGACGGCGTCGGCGGTGTGGTAGCGATAGCCGACCGAGATGTCGCGGCCGACCACCAGCTCGAAGTCGCCGCCGCGCAGCGACATCACGACCGCGCCGTCCACGGCCGGCGCCCAGACGATGGGGCCCGACACCAGCTTCCGCACATGCTCGATGATCGGATAGCCGGCCGGGGTCAGAGTCTTGTGCAGCCCCGCATGGCAGCGCGGCCCGAGCGCGATGGCATAGTCGCCGTCGATGCCCGCGGCGCGCAGCTTCTCGATGGCTTCCAGCACGGCGGACGGATAGCGCGTGTAGTCCTCGCTGAGGCTGACCGCGGATTCGGCGGACGCCTCGGCGATGCCGATGATGCCGGCGGCGGCATAGCCGTGGAACACGGCCTTGTCCTCCGCCCGCGCGATCGCCTTGGCGGCGTCGACGACGGGGCCGAGGTCGGCATCCTTGGCGCCGCGCTCGATTGCCCGGATGTCGCGCATCATCAGCGTGAAGGGCGCACGGAACTCGACGAGCGGCTGCGGCAGCCGGATATAGGCGCCGACGCCCTCGGCCGGTGCTTCCTTCAGCTCGGAGGTCCAGCCGATGTCGATGGCCGAGGTGTTCCAGCCGAGCGGGCCGTTGAAGTCCACCAGCTTGCGCGCGGCCAGATGCAGCTTGAGGACGCGGGCGGCCTCCTCTTCGATCTCCGACCAGACGTCGGCCGAGAAGGGCGCGAGATTGCGGCGAAGGTCGTTCATCGTCACTTGCTCCCCTTCAGGCTGCCGATGCGCAGCGATCCCTCTTCCGATTCCGGTTCGGCGGCATGGCCTTCTCCACCACCACCACCACCACCGCCACCTCCACCACCGGCCGTCGCCGCATCCTCGACCTCGAGGATCGAGCCGGTCGTGTTGAGGTAGGTGCCCAGTTCCTCGTCGAACTTGGCGTTCCGCCGACGCAGCCATTCCAGCACCATGGCCGCGTGCTCGATCTCCTCGTCGCGGTTGTGGGCGAGGATGGCGCGCAGCTCGTCGTCGCTCGCGGCATCGACGCGCTGCTGGTACCAGTCCACCGCCTCCAGTTCCTCCATGAGGGAGACGATCGCCCGATGCATGTCCTGCGTCTTGGCGGACAGCTTGTCGGCGTCCTCATGAAATCCCGCGCTGCTCGCTCCCATCGCTTCCGTCTCCGCAAGGTTCGGCCCAGGCCGAAGGGCATCGCGAGGGCGGCCGCCCCAGCGACCGCCCCACGATACAAGTCGACCATGACAAAAGGCCAGAACGCCGGAGCGACCGATTGGTGCCCTCTGCACCTTTCGGTTGCGAGCGGTTCTCAGCCGCTCCGCGCGGGGCCGCCCTCAGCGATCAGCGGCTGGCGGCGCTCCGCTGCCCGCCCTGGGGACGACGGCCGGGGCGCGCGGCCTGCGGCCGACCGGCCGGCGGGCCCGAACGGCGATGCTGGCCTGCTGCGGAATGGCCGGCGCCATAGCCGCCCTTGACGTGGCCCTGCGGCCGCTGGCTCGGAGCCTGGGCCGATGCCGGGCGCACGGCCGGCAGCTCGACGGGCGCACCCATCGCCTCGACCTTCTGGCCGATCAGCTTCTCGATATCCTTGAGGTACGGCTTCTCCTCGGAGCTGCAGAAGCCGATCGCGATGCCGTCGGCGCCGGCCCGCGCGGTGCGGCCGATGCGGTGGACATAGCTCTCGGGGATGTTCGGCAGATCGAAGTTGATGACGTGCGAGACCCCGTCGACGTCGATCCCGCGGGCGGCGATGTCGGTCGCGACCAGGATGCGGGTCTTGCCGGCACGGAACGCGGCGAGGGCGCGTTCGCGCTGGCTCTGGCTCTTGTTGCCGTGAATGGCTGCGGCCTCGATGCCGGCCTGCTCGAGCTGCCGGACGACGCGGTCGGCGCCGTGCTTGGTGCGGGTGAAGACCAGCATCAGGCGCGGGTTCACCTCCTTGACGAGGCCAACCAGCAGCGCCGGCTTCTGCGCCTGCTCGGCGAAGATCATGCGCTGCTCGACGCGCTCGGCGGTCGTCGCCACCGGCGCCACCTCGACCCGGACGGGATCGCGCAGGAAGTCGGCGGCGAGCGCGCCGATCTCCTTCGGCATGGTCGCCGAGAAGAAGAGGCTCTGGCGCTTGTGCGGCAGGGCGCGGACGATGCGGCGCACGGCATGGATGAAGCCCATGTCGAGCATGTGGTCCGCCTCGTCGAGCACGATCATCTCGACCTGGTCGAGCCGCACGGCGCCGGTATCGAGATGGTCGATGAGGCGCCCGGGAGTGGCGACGAGCACGTCGACGCCGCCCGCCAGCGCGCGGATCTGCGCGCCGAGCGGCACGCCGCCGAAGGCCAGCGCGACGCGCACGGGCAGGTGGCGGCCATAAGCGCGGAAGCTCTCGGCGATCTGGCTCGCCAGCTCGCGGGTCGGGCTCAGGACCAGGGCGCGGACGGACTTGCGCACCAGCGCGTGCCGGTCGGCCATCAGGCGGTGGAGGATGGGGAGGGCGAAGGCGGCGGTCTTGCCGGTGCCGGTCTGGGCGATACCGAGGAGGTCGCGGCCGGTCAGCAGATGGGGAATGGCCTGCGCCTGGATCGGCGTGGGCGTCAGATAACCCTCGTCGGCGAGCGCCTGCAGGAGCGGCGCCGCGAGGCCGAGGTCGGTGAACTGGGTCAAGGGAATAGAATCTTTCGGGTGCCCGCAGGACGCTGGCGCCGGCCGATATGGAGGCCGCCACGCACGAAACCCCGCGGGGATTTCTGGTGGACGCCCCGCGCTGCCTGGGCTCTTCCGTCGGGAGTTGCGTGGCACCGCGGCAGGACGATCGACCCATCGGGTCGGCGTTCACGCGGCCTGCGGCGCCGGCATCCGCCTGGAACGACGGATGTCCGCTAGATGGCGGTTCGGGCTGTCGAAGTCAAGGATTCGTTTCGCAGTGCAGCATGGTGGCCGGCTATTGCGGGGCCGCCTTCGGGTCGTCCGAGAGATGCTCTGCGGGCGTGTCGTTGGTCGGCGCGGCGCAGCGATCGGCGCCCGGCTTCCAGGCGGATTTCCGGAAGGCGCCGTCGCGGCGATAGAGCAGGTCGTCCCAGCCGTCGGTGTAGTAGAGGCGCACCCGGTCCCCCTCCCAGCGCCAGATGCCGACCTCGCCCTGGCCGAAGGTGGTGGTCGCCGACTGGTCCGGATGGAGGCGGGCCAGGAACGCCGACCCGTCGGTATGGAAGAACCGCCACAGGCCGACCGGCTGGAAGGGCCGATCCGCGGCCGTCGCGGCAAGGGGCAGCATGGCGGACAGCAGGAGCAGGACGGGCGCGAGGCGGCGGACCATGGCGGCGAATTCTCCGGCTGGGGTTCGGCTCTACGTTGACAAGCCCGGAGGCCGTCCCGCAACCTCCCTCCTTCAAGTCCGTTCAAGGCATCCCGGGGGAGGGGAATCATGAACCGAGGATTCGGCAGAATCGCGGCGGCTTCGGCGGCCGCGCTGGGCATCCTGGCGCTGGTCGCGGCGCCCGCGGCGGCCCAGAAGCGCGGCGGCACGCTCGTCTTCGTGCAGGAGGCGCCACCGCCGACGCTCGATCCCTATTTCTCGACCTCGGTCTCGACCCGCAACGTCGCGATGAACATCTTCGAGACGCTGCTGACCCGCGACGAGAACAACGGGCTGATCAAGGAGCTGGCCGAGGACTATCAGGTCGGTCCGGACGGGCTGACCTACACCTTCCAGTTGCGAAAGGGTGTCAAGTTCCACAACGGCAAGGAGATGACGTCGGCCGACGTCAAGGCGTCCTTCGAGCGCTACAAGCGGATGGCGCTGCCGAAGGTGACGCTGGCCCCGGTCGCGGCCTTCGAGGCGCCCGACCCCCACACCTTCGTCATCAAGCTGTCGAAGAAGGTGCCCGTCTTCCTCGAGGAGATCAGCGCCTTCGTCTCGCCCATCGCCATCATGCCGGCCGAGCAGGGCGCCCGCGACGGCGGCAAGATCGACATCGTCGGCACCGGTCCCTTCGAGTTCGTCGAATGGGTCGCCGACAGCCACCTCAAGCTGAAGCGCTTCGAAGGCTACCGGCCGGACACCCGCTACAAGGGCACCGACGGCTTCGCCGGCCGCAAGGACGTCCTGGTCGACATGGTCGACATCCGGCTGGTGAAGGAACCCGGGACCCGTGTCGCCGGCCTCGAATCCGGCCAGTTCCACATCGTCGAGGACATTCCGACGGAGTCGGCCAAGCGTCTCGAGGGCCGCAAGGACATCGTCCTCTACGACCTCAAGAACTGGTGGCTGCACGCGGCCTGGGTCAACCACGCCCGCCCGCCGACCGACAATCTCAAGGTGCGCCGCGCCATGCAGATCGCCCTCGACATGGAGGCGATCATGGAGATCTCGAGCGACGGCTCCTACTCGCTCCAGCCCGGCCTGCAGTATCCCGGCAACCCCTACTACGTCACCGACGGCAAGGATCTCTACAACGTCGCCGACCCCGACAAGGCGAAGGCGCTCCTGAAGGAGGCCGGCTACAAGGGCGAGGAGTTCGTCATCATCACGAACTCCAGCTACCAGAGCATGTACAAGGCGGCCCAGGTCGTGGCCGAGCAGCTGAAGGCGATCGGCATGAAGGTGCGGATCGACGTCTTCGACTGGGCGACCGCGATGGCCCGCCGCAAGAACAAGGACGCCTGGAACCTGTGGTTCACCGGCCAGGGGACGGGCCCGTCGGTCGGGCCGTTCACGGCGCTGAAGGACGTGGTGTCGCCGCAGCTCAACCAGTTCGTCGCCGATCCGACGCTGGACAAGCTGTTCCAGGAGATGATCTCCGGCGAGACGCAGGACGCCCGCAAGGCGACGTTCGGCAAGTTCCAGGCCCGGGTCTACGACCAGGTGCATTTCCTGAAGTTCGGGGACTTCCAGCGCAAGCAGGCGACGCGTGCGAACGTGAAGGGCTACAAGCCCTATCGCATCCCGCGCTTCTGGAACGTGTCGCTGGAGGACTGACGGCAGCGACGCCGCCGGCCGGCAAGCGACATGGGCGAGTTCGTGCTTCGCCGCCTCCTGGCGGCGATCCCGGTGCTGCTGATCGTCACGCTCATCTCGGCGTCGATCATGCAGCTCGTGCCGGGCGATCCCGCGGCGATCATCGCCGGGCAGGGGGCGACCGACGCCGAGGTGGCGCAGGTCCGCTCCCAGCTCGGTCTCGACCGGCCGTTCGTGGTGCGCCTCGGCGAGTGGTATGTCGGGCTCGCCCAGGGCGATCTCGGCTTTTCGCTGACGCTGAACCGCACGGTCGGGCAGGCGATCCTGGAACGGGTGCCGGTGACGCTGGCCCTGTCCGGCGTCGCCCTCCTCCTGACCGTGCTGATCGGCGTGCCCGCGGGGGTGCTGGCAGCCCTGCGCCCGAACTCCTGGGTCGACCAGCTCGTGCTGACCATGGCGCTGATCGGCGTCTCGGTGCCGAACTTCTGGCTCAGCCTGATGCTGATCGTCCTCTTCGGCGTCATCGTCGACTGGCTGCCGACCGGCGGCTACGTCCCCTTCATGGAGGATCCGGTGGAGTGGGCGCGCAGCCTGGTGCTGCCGTCGATTTCGCTGGCGCTGCTCCAGATCGGGCTGCTCGCGCGGATCACCCGGGCGACGATGCTGGAGGTGCTGCGCAACGACTATGTCCGTACGGCCCGCGCCAAGGGCCTGCCGCGGACGATGGTGGTCGGCAAGCACGCGCTGAAGAACGTGATGATCCCGGTCGTCACCGTCATCGGCATCTCCTTCGGGCTGCTGCTGTCGGGCTCGGTGGTGATCGAGACGGTCTATTCGATCCCGGGCATGGGCCGGCTGCTCGCCACCGCCATCTTCAGCCGCGACTATCCCGTCATCCAAGGCGGCCTGCTGGTGACGGCGGCGACGCTGGTGCTGCTCAACCTCGTGGTCGACCTCCTCTATGCCGTTCTCGACCCACGCGTGACCTATGACCGCCGCTGACGCGGCCGCGGCGCCCCGCCCGGTCGGGCGGGGGCTCGTGCGCCGGCTGCTGCGCCACCGCCTCTTCGTCACCGGCTCGGTGCTGTTCGGCCTGATGCTGGTGCTCGCGCTCTTCGCCGACCTGCTCCAGGTCGCGGCGCCCGAGCGCATGCACTATCGCTTCCGTTTCGAGGGGCCGAGCTGGCGGTTCCCCCTCGGCACCGACAATTACGGCCGCGACCTGTGGAGCCGGCTGGCGCACGGTGCCCGACTCTCGCTCGCCATCGGGTTCGCGGTCGTCGTCGTGACGGGGATCGCAGGCACGACGATCGGGCTGCTCGCCGGCTATTTCCGCCGCCTCGACGAGCCGCTGATGCGGGTGATGGACGCGCTGATGGCCTTTCCCGCCATCCTGCTGGCGATCGCCATCGCGGCCGCCCTGGGCCCGTCCGCGGTCAATGCGGTGATCGCGCTCTCCGTCGTCTATACGCCGCGGACCGCGCGCATCGTCCGCTCGACGGTGCTGGTCGTGCGCGAGATGGAGTACGTCCAGGCCGCGCTCGCCTTCGGGGCACGCCATCGCTGGATCATCCTGCGGCACGTCCTGCCGAACAGTCTGGCGCCGCTGATCGTCCAGCTCACCTTCATCTTCGCCTATGCGGTGCTGGCGGAATCGATCCTCAGCTTCCTCGGGGTCGGGCCGCCGCCGCCGACGCCGACCTGGGGCAACATGATCGCCGAGGGCAAGGACTACCTGCGCGAGGCGCCGCTGCTCGCGCTCTTCCCGGGGCTGGCCGTGATGATCACGGCGCTCGGTCTCAACATCCTCGGCGACGGGCTGCGCGACGTGCTCGATCCGCGGCTGCGGGTGCAGCATGACTGAGCCGCTGCTGTCGGTGGAGGGGCTGCGCGTCGCCTTCGGGCGCGGAGCCTCCGAGCAGGTCGCGGTCGACGGCGTCGACTTCCGCGTCGGCGCCGGCGAGACTTTCGGCATCGTCGGCGAATCCGGGTCGGGCAAGAGCCTGACCGCGCTCGCCCTGCTGCGCCTGGTGCCGAGCCCGCCCGGCCGCATCGCCGGCGGCCGGGTGCAGTTCGAGGGCCGCGATCTCGTGACCGTGCCGGAAAGCGAGATGGAGCGCATCCGCGGCGCCCGGATCGGCATGATCTTCCAGGAGCCGATGTCGGCCCTCAATCCGGTCTTCACCGTCGGCGAGCAGGTGGCCGAAGCCTTGCGCGTCCACGAGCGGCTGAGCCGGTCCGAAGCGTCGGCCCGGGCGCTGGCCCTGCTGCAGCGGGTCGGCATCGCCGATGCGCCGCGGCGGATGCGCCAGTATCCGCACGAACTGTCGGGCGGGATGCGCCAGCGCGTCATGATCGCCGCCGCGCTCGCCTGCCGGCCCTCGCTCCTCATCGCGGACGAGCCGACGACGGCGCTCGACGTCACCATCCAGGCCCAGATCCTGGCGCTGCTGCGCGAGCTGCAGCGTGAGATGGGAATGGCCGTCATCCTCATCACCCACGACCTCGGCGTCGTCGCCCAGATGGTCGACCGCGTGATGGTGATGTATGGCGGCCGGGTGGCGGAGGAGGGGACGGTCGAGCAGGTCTTCGGACGCCCCTTGCACCCCTACACGCGGCTGCTGCTCGAGAGCATCCCGTCGCTCGACCATGAGCGCGAGCGGCTGCCGAGCATTCCGGGCATGGTCCCGACCCTGGCGGAGATGCCGCCCGGCTGCCGCTTCCATCCGCGCTGCCCGCAGGCGATGCCGGTCTGCCGCGAGCGCATCCCGCCCGCGGTCGAGCCGGAGCCGGGCCATCGCGCGGCCTGCTTCGCCGCGCCGGGAGCGACGCCATGACCGGAACCGCTCCGTCGTCGGCGGCACCGCTTCTGGAAGTGGTCGGGCTGAAGAAGCACTTCCCGATCACCCGCGGGGTGCTGCGCCGCCGCCAGGTCGCCGCGGTCAAGGCGGTGGACGGGGTCGATTTCACGGTCGCCGAGGGCGAGACCCTGGCGCTCGTCGGCGAATCCGGCTGCGGCAAGACGACGACCGGGCGCATGGTCCTGCGCCTGATCGAGCCGACCGCGGGCAGCGTCCGCTTCGCCGGCCACGACCTGACCGGGCTCGATGCCGATGCGCTGCGGCCCCATCGCCGCGACATGCAGATCATCTTCCAGGATCCCTACGGCTCGCTCGACCCGCGCATGACCGTGGCGCAGCTGCTGGAAGAGCCGCTGGTGATCCACGGCGTCGGCGACCGCCGCCAGCGCCGCGCCCGCGTCATGGAACTGCTCGAACTGGTCGGCCTGCCCCAGGCGCACGCGCTGCGCTATCCGCACGAGTTCTCGGGCGGCCAGCGGCAGCGGCTCGGCATCGCCCGCGCACTGGCGCTGCGGCCGCGCCTCATCGTCTGCGACGAGCCGGTCTCGGCCCTCGACGTCTCGATCCAGGCGCAGATCATCAACCTGCTCGAGGATCTGCAGCGCGATTTCGGGCTGGCCTACCTCTTCATCGCCCATGATCTGGGCGTGGTGAAGCACGTCGCCGACCGCGTCGCGGTGATGTATCTCGGCCGCATCGTCGAGACCGCGCCCAAGCGCCGTCTCTATGCCGCGCCCCGCCATCCCTATACCCAGGCGCTGCTGGCGGCGGTTCCGGTCCCCGACCCCTTCGTCCGCAAGGCTCCGATCGCGCTGCCGGGCGAGATCCCGAGCCCCGCCGCCCCGCCGCCCGGCTGCCACTTCCATACACGCTGCCCGCTCGCCGTCGAGCGCTGCCGGGTCGAGGTGCCCGCCCTGCGGTTGCTCGAACCGGGACACGAGGTGGCGTGCCATCTTGCCACCGCCTGACCTGCCGGCACCCGCTTCCGCCCGAGGATCCGCCATGACCCGCCCCAGCCGCCTCTCCTCCGAAGTCGATTTCGAGCGCGAGGGCAAGCACACCGGCTTCCTGCGCCTGCCGCACTCCGTGCATCGCTCCGCCTATGGCTGGCTGCCGATCCCGATCGCCGCGGTGAAGAATGGCGAGGGGCCGCGGGTGCTGCTGATGGCCGGCAACCACGGCGACGAATACGAAGGCCAGGTCGCGCTGATGAAGCTCCTGCGCGCGATCGAGCCGGCCGACGTGCGGGGTCGCATCGTCTTTCTCACCGCAGCCAACTTCCCGGCCGCCTTCGCCGGCATGCGGACCTCGCCGATCGACGACGGCAACCTCAACCGGCTCTTCCCCGGCGATCCCGACGGAACGGTGACGCAGCAGATCGCCTATTGGATCGAGCATGTGATGCTGCCCAAGTGCGACTATGTGATCGACCTGCATTCCGGCGGCAGTTCGCTCATGTATGTGCCGAGCGGCCTGGCGCGGCTCAGCCCCGATCCCGAGCGCCGGCGGCGGACGATCGAACTCCTGCGGGTCTTCGGCGCGCCCTGCTCCTATGTCGGCAGCGCCACCGGCACGGAGGACCGCACCCTGACCGCGGCCGCCGCCCGCCAGGGCGTCATGCATCTCAGTTCCGAACTCGGAGGCGGCGGACAGGTGACGCCCGCCGCGCTCCGCGTGGCCGAAGAGGGGCTGCGGCGCGTGCTGCACCATATCGGCGCGCTCGCCGGCGCGGCGCCCCCGCCGGCCGACCCGCCGACCCGGCTGCTGGAGGTGCAGGCGGGCGCGCACTACGTCTATGCGCCCGACAGTGGTCTCTTCGAGCCGCTGGCCGAACTGGGGCAGGAGGTCGAAGCCGGCGATCCGGCGGGCCTCATCCATTTCCAGGACACGCCCTGGCGCGAGCCCACGCTCGCCCGCTTCGCCGCCCCCGGCCTCGTCCTGTGCAAGCGCGTCCCGGGCCGCACGGAGCGCGGCGACTGCCTCTTCCACCTCGGCGCGGACTTCACCCCGTAGGCGCGGCCGCGACCGGGTCCTGGTCAGGCTGCGGCAGGCGCCGGACCCGGGCGCCCGCGGCGGCCAGCGTCTGCCGCAACCGCGCCGTCAGCCGCTGCGCCGTCGCCGCGGCGGCGGGGATATACGCCACGTCGAGCGCCGGCATGCCCAGCCCGAAGCGCTCGATCTCCTCCGGCCGGAGGATATGGACGGCGGCGTCCAGGGTGGGGTCGGTGGCGACGACGGTGTAGCGGTCCGCCGGCCGTCCGCCGGCATCGCCGGCGTCCCACCCGTCGAGATCGATCCGGCCGGGTGCCGTGATCGCCACCCGCCAGCCCCGTTCGCGCCGCAGGTTGCCGGCGATCCGCTCGGCGGCCGGCCACAGGTCCGGCTCGCCCACGATGGCGACATGGTGCATCCGGTAGGGGCGCTCCGGGGGAAAGCGGATGTCGAGCAGGTGGTCGGTGGCTGTCGGTTGCGGCCGACGCTCGAAGTTGTAGTGAACCGTCAGGCTCGGTTGTGGATTCACCTCGCACAGGCCGGCCCCGACCTCCTTCCAGGAGCGGCTGAGGTCCGGCGTCCGCAGGTCGACGCCGGCGATGTCCAGCCCGAGCACGGCGACCGCACGCAGGACCATCGCCGCCGTATCGGGGTGGATATGGTCCGTGGCATCGGTCTTCCAGCCGGCGCCGAACCGCATCATCGGCAGGGGGTGGACCTCGACCGACCGGCCGGCGGCCGGGACGTCGTCCGGCGTCAGGCCCTGGGTGGCGAGGTGGCGGAGCGCGAGATCGTCGGCGGGGATCGGCGACAGCCGGTGGCCGCGGTCGCGCGGACCGCGGCGACGGTCGGCGTTGACGGCGGCGACGAGCTCGCGAACCGTGCGCGTGCCGTCGCCGGTCACCGCTGCCGGCATCCCGGCGACGATATGGACGATGCGGCCGTCGGCCACGAGGACGCGATGCTCGATGCCGGGTATGAAGCTCTCCGCCAGGAGGTCGGGGCTGACCACCCGGCTGGCCGAGAATACCGGCTCCAGATCGGCTTCCCGGAAGACGAAGCCGACGCCGGCCTGGCGCCGCTCGTCCTCGGGCTTGATGACGAGCGGCAGCCCGAGTTCCTCCATTG
This sequence comes from Allostella sp. ATCC 35155, assembly GCA_006738865.1. GTDB lineage: Bacteria > Pseudomonadota > Alphaproteobacteria > ATCC43930 > Allostellaceae > Allostella. The sequence continues at coordinate 4,398,837 of AP019701.1, read as the reverse complement.
CCCGACGGGCGGCCGCGAGGTTCGGGAGCGGCCGCTGCCGTGCCATCGGAATGCCGGCCCGCTGCAACGCATGGTTGGCGAGGCGCTTGTTGCGCGCGATCTGCATTGCCGGCCACGCCGTCGACTCGGTGGCGGTGGCATCGAACATGCGCGCGTGCCGGCCTTCGCCGATCTGGCAGATGACGCCGGTCACGCTGCGGAGGAGGAACGGCAGCCCCCGGCGTTCGGCCGCCGCGTAGAGGTGGCGGCGCGACGAGCGCAGCCAGCCTTCGGACTCGCGCCGCAATTCGAGCAGGGTGGCCTGGCGGTGGGCGTCCAGTTCCGGTTCCGATCCGCCGGGCCGCGTCATCTCCCGGGCGAGAACCATGGCATGGCGCGTCATCGCCAGATGGCCCGGCCACAGCCCCGCGAGGTCGCGTCGAGCCTCGCCGAGCGGCGATCGTCGCAACGGGACGGGCGGCATCACGGCCCAGCTGCAGATGGCCGCGGCCAGCGTCTCCACCGCCTCTGCAAGATCCGAAGGCTGGGGCAGGCGCCCGTCGGGAAGGCCCGGCGGCAGGATGCGATCCAGCGCTTCCGCCGCGGCCTCCCACGCCTGGGGCTCCAGCGGGTCGCCGCCGACCGCGAGCAGCTGGACCGAACGGTCGGCGAACCAGTTGGCGCCGCGCAGCAGCGGCGCCGGCCGCGTTTCCACCGCCATGGCGGTCAGTTCGCGGCCGGGGTCGCGGCGATCGCCAGCGTGAACTCGTCGGCGCGCGCCTCGTAGCGGACGCGCTGGCGGGATGCCCAGATCGCCTGCTGGAAATAGAGCGGCAGCATGCCCGCGTCATCCATCGCGATCTCCATCGCCCGGCCCAGGGCACGGCTGCGCTCCGCATCGTCGGCGATCTGGAGCGCCGCGCGCAGCGCCGCATCGAAATCGGGATTCGAGTAGCCCGAGCGGTTGTAGCCGCCCCAGCCGGCGGCCCGGTCCGGCGTGGCGAGCAGCCCGCGCAGCGCCAGCGCGGCATCGCCCGTTTCCGTCGACCAGCCGTCCATGAACAGGCTGAACTCGCGCTTGGCCGCCCGCGACTTGAAGATGTTGCCGGGCAGGCTGGCGACCTCGGCCCGGATGCCGATCCGCTGCAGCATGCCGGCGATGGCGACGGTGATGCGGTCGTCGTTGAGATAGCGTCCGTTGGGTCCGTGCAGGACGACCGAGAACCCGTCCGGATAGCCCGCCTCGGCGAGCAGCCGGCGGGCCGCCGCCGGGTCGTGCCGATCCGGCTGGAGGCGCTGGCTGGTTCCGGGATAGCTGGCGGGCAGCAACTGGGCTGCGGGCACCGCCGCCCCTTCCATGATGCGGTCGACCAACCCCGGCCGGTCCACCGCCAGCGAGATCGCCCGCCGCACCCGGCGGTCGCGCAGCGGGTTGGCGGAGAGGGGCTTGCCGGTTCCGTCGCTGACGAAGGGGCTCGTCTCGCGGACGCTGTCGAGGGCCAGGAACAGGACACGGCTCGTCACCCGCTCCGCCAGCCGGATCTCCGGACGGCGGCGGAGATCGGTGAGCGCCGTCGACGGCACGGCGTCGATCAGGTCGACGTCGTCGGCGAGCAGGGCGGCGACCCGGGCCGCCTCCCGCGCGATCGGGCGGATCGTGACGCGCTCCCACGGCACCGCTCCGCCCCACCAGCTGCTGTTTCGCGCGAGTTCCAGGCTCTCGCCCTTGCGCCAGGAGACGACGCGGAACGGCCCCGTTCCGATCGCCGCCATACCGGTGTTGAACGCGTCGGTCCGGGTCTCGATCGCAGTCCTCTGCACCATCGCGACCGCCGTGAGATCCCAGGGCAGGGTCGGCGCCGGCCCGTGCGTGCGGATCTCCAGGGTGGTGGCGTCGATCGCGCGCGTCGACGCAATGGCCCGGAGATAGGTGCCGTAGCCGCCGGGGCTGCCTTCCACGGCGACGGCGCGCCGCAGGGAGACGACGGCATCCTCCGCCTCGAACGGGCGGCCGTCATGGAAGCGCACGTTGGCCCGCAGGCGGAAGATCCAGCGCGTCGGCTCGACCATCTCCCAGGAGAGGGCGAGGCCGGGAACGAGCTGCTGGCCCGCATCCTGGGCGACCAGCGGGTCGAAGATGTGGCGGGCGATCTGCGCGTTCGGCACGGTGGAATGGAAGTGCGGATCGAGCGAGCTGTGCTCGACCGAGACGCCGATCCGCAGCGTCTGCGCGACCGCCGGCCCGGCGGCCGTCAGTCCGACGGCGAGCAGCCCCGCCAGCGCGGCGATTCCTCGCCGAAACCCTCTTCTCACCACCGCCCCCGTCTTCTACGCGTCGATCAGGATGCTACCAGCACCGCACCGCGGTCGGCCAGCGTCAGGCCGGCCTGGTCGCCCGCGCGGAGCGGCCGGTCGAGGGCGTGGCTGACGGCGAAGACGGCGCCCACCGGCGTGTCGAAGGTGTATTCCATGACCGCGCCCATGTAGGCCGCACGCCGGACGGTGCCCGGCAGGCCGGCACCGGGCGGGCCGATCCGCACCGCTTCGGGCCGCACCGCGAGGGACGCGTCCCCGACCGCGAACCCGCGATGCGGCAGCGTCGCGGTCAGCGGCCCGATCTCGACCCGGGCGGCGGCGCCGTCGAGCGCGGTCACGCGCGCCGGCAGGATGTTGGCCTCGCCCATGAAGCCGGCGACGAACACGTCCGCCGGCGCCTCGTAGAGTTCGGCCGGCGTGCCGGCCTGGGCGATCTCGGCGTCGCGCATGACGACGATGCGGTCGGACACGGCCAGCGCCTCGCTCTGGTCGTGGGTGACGTAGACGACGGTGACGCCGAGCCGCTGCTGGAGCTCGCGGATGTCGTCGCGCATCCGTCGGCGCAGGCGCGCATCGAGGTTGGAGAGCGGCTCGTCGAACAGCAGCACCGCGGGCTCGAGGACGAGGGCGCGCGCGACCGCGACCCGCTGCTGCTGGCCGCCGGAAAGTTCCGACGGCAGGCGTTGGCCGAGCCCCGCGAGCCCGACCGAGCCGAGCGCCGCCTCGGCCCGCTCGCCCGCCGCGCGCCGACCCATGCCCGACGACACCAGGCCGTAGGCGACGTTCTCGACGACGCTCATGTGCGGGAAGAGGGCGTAGGACTGGAAGACGAGGCTGACGTCCCGTTCGCCGGCCGACAGCCGCGTCACGTCGCGCCCGCCGATCCGGATCGTTCCCGCGCTCGGCGTCTCGAGGCCCGCGATCATGCGCAGCAGCGTGGTCTTGCCGCAGCCCGAGGGCCCGAGCAGCGTCACCAGCGTTCCGCCCTGGATGACGAGGTCGATCGGCTTGACCGCCTCGACCCTGCCGTAGCGCTTGCCGACGCCCTCCAGCCGCACCTCGGCGCCGGTCCTGCTTGCCGTCACGCGCGTCCTCCCACCGGAATGGCACCCGGGCCGCCCGCCTGCCTGCGGCCCAGCCGGCGTCGGCCGACCAGAAGCTGGATCAGGCCGATCGCCGCCACCATGAGCATGATGAGCGCGGCGCTGTAGGCGATCGAGACGCCGTAGTCGCCGTTGATGACCCGGTTGATGATGAAGACCGTCGCCATCTCGTGCCGCGCCGAGACCAGGAAGATGACGGCGCTGACCGTGGTCATCGCGCGCACGAAGGAATAGACGAGCGCGGTCAGGATTGCCGGCTTGAGGAGCGGCATGACCACCCGCCGCAGGGTGCGGAAGGTCGAGGCGCCGAGCGTCGCCGAGGCCTCGTCGAGGCTGCGGTCGAGCTGGCTCATCGCCGCCATGCCGGAGCGGACGCCGACCGGCATGTTCCGGAACACGAAGCAGGCGACGAGGATGATCCCCGTCCCGGTGATCTCCAGCGGCGGCACGTTGTAGGTCAGGATGTAGGCGACGCCGATGACCGTGCCCGGCACGGCGAAGGTCAGCATCAGGGCGAACTCGAGCGCGAAGCGCCCCGCGAAGCGCTGCCGGGAGAGAACCCAGGCGGCGAGCATGCCGAGGGCCGCGGTGATCGGTGCGGCGATGGCCGCCAGGGTGACGGTGGTGCCCAGCGAGTTCCAGGCGAGCCCGGAGAGGATGATGCCGCCGTCGGGGCCGGTGGTGATCGCGAAGGCGCGGACGAAGTGATCGAGGGTCGGTGTCCAGTCGCGCCCCCAGACCCGGACGAAGGCGCCCGCCAGGGCCATCCCGTAGACGACGACCGTCAGGATCGCCCACGGCACCGCGACGAGGAACGCCAGGACGGCGACGGGCCGCGGCAGCGGCGTCGGCAGGCCGGAATCGCCCTTGCCGGAGAGCGAGACGTAGGAGCGCCGGCCGAGGACGGCCCGCTGCAGGAAGAAGGCGGCCAGCGCGAAGGTGAGCAGGACGAGCGCCAGCATCGCCGCTCGGCCGAAGTCGGTCTGGGCGCCGACGACGGCGAAGAAGATCTCGGTCGAGAGCACGCCGAACGAGCCGCCGAGGACGATGGGATTGCCGAAGTCGGCGAGGCTCTCGACGAAGACGACGAGCCAGGCATTGGCGAGGCCGGGCCGCATCAGCGGCAGCGAGACGGCGCGGAAGGTGCGCATCGGGCTGGCGCGGAGCGTATGGGAAGCTTCCTCCATCGCAGGCGAGATGCCCTCGACCACGCCGATCAGGACGAGGAATGCGGTCGGCGTGAAGGAGAAGACCTGGGCGAGCCAGACCCCGGGGGCGCCGTAGATCCAGCGGCCTAACTGGGCGCCGGTCAGCCCCTCGACGAGCTGGTTGACGACGCCGGAGCGGCCGAAGATGAGGATGAGGCCGAGACCGATGACGAAGGGCGGCGTGATGATCGGCAGCACGGTCAGCATGCGCATCGCCCGCCGCGCCCGGAAATCCGTGCGTGTCGCGATCAGGGCAAAGGCGAGGCCGAGCGCGGTCGCCGCCGTCGCGGTCGAGAAGCCGAGCGTCAGGGTGTTCCAGGCGACGCCGCAGGAGCGGGAGGAGGTGAGGCAGGCCAGCCCCCAGACCTTGCGGTCGGCGACGCGGTCGGCAAAGGCGGCCAGCGGTCCGGCCTCGGGCGTCGTGCCGAACGCCTGTGTCAGGATGACCGCCATCGGCCAGGCCGTGAAGACCAGGATGGCGCCGGCGAGCAGCGCGACCGCTCCGGCCGCGAAACGGTCGCCCTTGAAGGCGCCGCGCAGCGCCAGCCCGTCGCTGGCCTGAAAGAGGAAACCGACGGCGGCAACCGCGCCGCCGATGCCGATACCGAACTGCCGGTCGTCGAGTTCCCCGAACAGCGCCTCCAGCCACGGCGCCGTCCAGCCGCGAATGCCGACGGCAAAGCCCTGGGCCGCGATCGCGGCGAGCCCGGCGAGGCCGACCGCGATCAGGAGCGCGCCGCGCCGCTCGCGGCCGAGCCGCGGCAGCAGCGCGGGCAGGGCGCCCAGCGCCAGCGCGGCCAGCACCGGCCAGAACCAGAACCGCCCATGCCGCACGGCCTGGGCGGCGGCCGACGCCGCCTCGGGATCGTCCTGGAAGAGCGCGAACAGCGACCCTGCGCCGAGCCCGTCCTGCTGCATGTGCCATGGCAGCAGCACGGCGCCCGCCAGCGCCAGCCACCACCAGACGGCGACCGGAGGGCGTCTCACCGCGGCGGCACGTCCGCAGCGGTCATCGCGGCAGTCGCCCGATCTCCTCGTCCCAGCGGGCGAGCAGCCGGTTGCGCTCGGCCGAACGCCCGAAGCGGGCCAGATCCTGGCTCACCAGCTTCGCCCGGGAGAGATCGGGACTGCCGGGGGGCGGCGGCGCCTTGCGGTTGGCCGGGAGGTGGAGGTGGCCGGCCTTGGCCGTCAGCGCCTGCGCCTCGGGAGTCAGCGCCCAGTCGTAGAAGCGGCGCGCCTCCGCCCGGTTGCGCGCGCCCTTGACGATCGACATGGCGTCGAGCGCAAGCGTCGTTCCCTCGCAGGGGGCGGTGCCGGCGACGGGAAAGCCGGCCCGGGCCTCGGCGGCGAAGCCCTGGACGAAGCCGAGCGAGACGGCCGTCTCGCCGCGGGCGACCGCCCGGGTCGGGGCGATGCCGGAGCGTGGATAGCTGTTCACGTTCGCATGCATCTCGCGCAGGAAGCGGAACGCCGGCTCCTCGCCCTGGAGCTGCACGAGGATGCTGAGGATGGTGTAGGCCGTGCCCGAGGAGTGCGGGTTCGACATCTGGATCTCGCCGCGATAGGCGGGCTTGACGAGGTCGGCCCAGCAGGCGGGCGCCGGCAGCCTGCGCTTGGCCAGCAACTCGGTGTTGTAGCCGATGCCGACGACCAGCCCTGCCATGCCGACGGCGCGGCCACCCGATGCCGTCCACAGATCCTGCGCCCAGGGCTCCAGATCGTCGAAGGCGGCCGGCCGATAGGTGTCGGTCAGGCCCAGTTCGGCGGCGACCAGATGGGCGTCGGCCTGGCCGGTCCACCAGACGTCGCCGCGCGGGTTGGCCGCTTCCGCGCGCATCTGCGCCAGCACCTCGCCGGTGCTCTTCTGCGTCATCGCCACTTCGACGCCGGCGGCCGCCCGGAAGCCCGTGGCCATCTCCTGGCACCATTCGACGGGGCCGGAGCAGTAGAGGTTGAGCTGGCCGCGCGCGGCCGCCGGCGAGGCGGCGGCCGCGAGCAGCGCGAGACCGGCGGCGGCCGCGGTGAGCGTGCGCATCAGCCGCGCGGCAGGCTGCCGACCTCGCGGTCCCAGCGCTCGATCAGGCGTCGGCGCTCGGCGGCGCGGCCGTACTTGGCGAAGTCGTACTCGATGAGCTTCATCCGGCCGAGGTCCGGCGCCTTGGGCGGCAGCGGCGCCGCCCGGTTGGCCGGGGTCTGCAGCTGCTTGCCCGCATCGTAGCCGAGGCGCTGCGCCGGCGTCGTCAGGGCCCAGTCGTAGAACTTCCGGGCGTTGGCCATGTTGCGCGCGCCGCCGATGATCGACATCGAGCCGATCTCGAAGCCGGTGCCCTCGCACGGCATCGCATATTCGGCCGGGAACCCGGCATTCGCCTCGACCACGGCGTCATGGACGAAGCTGATGGAGACGGCGGTCTCGCCGCGGGCAACCGCCTTGATCGGCGCGGTGCCGGAGCGCGTGTAGGCGTTGACGTTGGGGTGCAGCGCCTTCATGTACGAGAAGGCTGGGTCCTCGCCCATCAGCTGCACGATGGTCGCGATCATGACGTAGGCGGTCCCGGACGAATTGGGGTTCGCCATCTGGACCTCGCCCTTGAGCCCGGGCTTCACGAGATCGGCCCAGCAGGCCGGGGCGGGCTGCCCCTTCTTCGCCAGGAGTTCGCGGTTGAAGCCGAAGCCGAGGGCGCCGGCATAGACCCCGACCGACCGCTTGCCGGACTGGGACCACTGCTTCTGGGCCCAGGGATGGAGTTCCTTCAGGTTGGGGCTCTCGTAGACGGCCGTCAGCTTCTCCTCGGCCGCTGCCATGTGCGGGTCGCCGGTGCCGCCGAACCAGACGTCGGCCTTCGGGTTCTGCGCCTCCGCGCGGATCTGCGCGAAGGTCTCGCCCGATCCCTTCTGCGTCATCGCGACCTTGACGCCGGTCTCCTTCTCGAAGTTGGTCGCGATGGCCTGGCACCATTCGACCTGCACCGAGCAGTAGAGATTGAGCTGGCCTTGCGCGACTGCCGGCGCCGCCAACGCCAGCAACGGCAGGCCCAGCAGGCCCAGGCGAGTTGCGATCATCGAAGCGTATCCCCCGTCAGGCTCGACCGCTTCGCCGGCATGGCGCCATCGGCCACGGCGTTCCGCGATCGTCTCGAACCTGTAACAATTCGCCGGACGCTTGCCCAGCCGGATCGCGTGGCCGATCAGCGTTCGGCGATCTGGCGTTCGAGGATCGCGATCGCGCGGCGGGCGCTCTGGGCGGGGTCGTCGGGCAGGCGCCTGAGGCCGGTGCCCGCCGCACGGACCGCCGCGTCCACGGCCCGCCAGACCCCCGTCGGACGATCGACCATGGCCATGGCGAGATCCAGGCGCCGCGTCCCGATCCCGGCGGCCGCCACCGCGTCCGGCGCGGCGGCGTAGACGGCGGCCTCCATCTCGCGGTCCTCGACAACGAGGCCGTAGGCATCGGGCAGGTTGGCGACGCGTTCACCGGGGGTCCACCCGTCGAGATCGATTCCGGTCGGGGTCGCCGTCGCCACGCGCCAGCCGAACCGGCTGCGCATCGCTGCGGCGATCGCCGCGACGTGGGGGCCGAGGTCGCCCTGGCCGACCAGGAGGATATGCCGGAACAGTCCGCGCTCGGACGGCGGGTAGGTGCGGTCCAGGACGATCCCGGCAACGTCGACCGGCGAGGGAAATCCGTAGTGCACCGCCAGATTGGGCTGCGGATTGACTTCGCAGATGCCCGCCCCGACCTCGCGCCAGGAGCGGGAGATGTCCGGCATCCGCAGGTCGATGCCGGCGATGTCGAGATCGAAGGCCGCCACGGCGGCCACCGCCATGGCCCGGTTTTCGGGATGGATGAGATGGGTCACGTCCGCGCGCCCGCCCCCGCCGAAGCGCATCATGGGCAGGGGATGGACCTGCACCGCCTCTCCGGCTGCCGGGACGTCGGACGGCGAACGGCCGCACTCCGCGAGATAGCGCTCGGCCAGCGCCTCGATCCGGATCGGGGCCAGTCCGAAACCCCGCGTGATGTCGCCGCGTCGGGGGTCCAGATTCTCGCGCGCGACCAATTCGAGGATCGTGGAACGCCCGTCGCCGGTGACGGTGACCGGCAGCCGCAGGCAGGCGGCGATCACCTCCCCCTCGAGAACCAGGACGCGGTACTCGTTGCCGGGGATGTAGGTCTCGGCCACGACCGGCTGCTCGAGGCTGGCGGAGTGGGCGAAGGCCGCCTCGATGTCGTCGGCGTGGTAGACGATCCGCATGCCCTGCATCTCGCGCAGGGCCAGCGGCTTCAAGACCAGGGGCAGGCCGAGCCGCGGCAGCGCGGCCGCCACGTCGGCTGCGCTGTCGACACGGACCTGCAGCGGCGCCGGCAGGCCGGCCCGGCGCAGCGTCAGGTTGCCGCTGCGCTTGTTGCCCGCGACCGAGCAGGCCAGGATCGATGTTCGCCAGGTGGCCGTCGCGTCGTAGCGCCGGCTGTATCGGCCCTCCCCCAGCACCAGCACATGGGTCGCGGGCGTGAGGGAGCGCCAGGGGATGCCGCTCGCCTCGGCGGCGCGGGCGATGAACTTGCGCGAGGATTTCAGCCACAGGTCGCCATCGGCCCTGGCCCGCAGCAGGGTCTCCGTCGCCTGCTCGATCCATGCCGTGTCGGCCGGCGGCATGCCGACGGCACGCGCCAGCACCCGCACCGCAAACACGCACGCCGCCGACGTCATCTCGGGGTTGCCCAGCGCGACGATCGCGCGATCGGGGGCCGTGGCGCCAAGTTCGGTCCGTACGACCGGCTCGGCCGGGTGCCCGCACCATGCCAGCATCAGGCCGGCCAGCGCTTCGACGGCCCCGGCCAGCGTTTCGGGGGTGGCGTCGAGCTGGCCGGGCTCGAGGCCGGGCGGCAGGATGCGGGCCATGAGATCGCGGACCGCCGGCCAGTCCGACGGTGCATAGCGCCCGCCGACGCGCACTGCGAACACCGACCGCGGCGCCATCCAGTTGGCGCCGTGCAACCGCCAGCCCTGCAACAGCCGCGGCGCCGCCTCGGCCGGGACATCCTTCGCCATACCATCCTCGTCTTCGCGCGACTCCGGCCGGAGCCGGAACCGGACTATATACGACGCGGTCGATCGGCTTCGCCCGCCTCCGGAGGACCGCGACGGTTGACAGGGGGGCGGGCCTCCGGGAGGGTGCGATGTCCCCGAGGGGTGGCAGGTCCGGCGGCCGGAACGAAGGCCGGCGGGCACCATGGAAGCATGATTGCGCCGGCCCCGTGGCCGGCGGCTTGCGGGAGGGCTGTTCCAATGAAGATGATTCTCCGGACGGTGGCGGCGTGTGCTGCCTTGGCATGGGCCGGCACGGCCGCGGCCGCGCCGAAATGCGAGGTCGACGAGCCCGTCATGTTCGGAGGGCTCGACTGGGATTCGGCCGCCTTCCACACGGCCGTCGCGCAGTTCGTCCTGGCGCACGGGTATGGCTGCAAGGTCGACCAGATCCCCGGCTCGACCATCCCCCTGATCAACGGCCTCGCCCGCGGCGACGTCCATGTGCTGATGGAGATTTGGTCGAACAACCAGCCGGAAGCCTGGACCAAGGCGGCGGCGGCCGGAACGGTGCGGGAGAACGGCACGAATTTCCCGGACGCGGTGCAGGGCTGGTTCGTGCCGCGCTATCTCGTCGAAGGCGACCAGGCGCCCGCCAAGGGCCTGCGCTCGGTCGCCGATCTCGCCAAGCACAAGGCGGTCTTCCGCGACCCGGAGGAGCCGTCGAAGGGGCGCTTCTACAACTGCGTCGCCGGCTGGCAGTGCGAGGTGGTCAACGAGAAGAAGCTGCACGCCTATGGGCTGGCCGACGACTTCACCAACTTCCGGCCGGGGACGGGTGCCGCACTGGCCGCCGCCGCGGAAAGCGCGATCAAGCGGCGCCAGCCGATCGTCTTCTACTACTGGGGCCCGACCTGGCTGCTGGGCAAGATCGGCAGCGACGTCGTCATGCTCGACGAGCCGGCCTTCGACCAGAAGGTGTGGGACGCGATGTCGGCCGAGAAGGATCCGGCGAAGGTCACCAAGGCCGTCGCCTATCCGGTGGTCAAGGTCGTGGTCGGGATCAACTCGGCCTTCGCCGACAAGGCGCCGGGCATCGCCCGCTTCCTCGACGCCTACCAGACGACCGGCGCCCTCGTCTCCGAGGCGCTCGCCTTCATGCAGGACAGCGGCGGCAAACCCGAAGCGGGGGCACGGAACTTCCTGAAGTCGCACCCCGATCTGTGGCAGGCATGGGTGCCGGCAGAGGTGGCCGCACGCGTCAAGGCGGCGCTCTGAACCTGTCTGCGGACGGAGCCGGCTGCTGTTTCCCGACCTCGCCGGCCCCATCCGCCGCGGTGTAAACGCGGCCGTAGACCATCTCGTGGTGGTCTATGGCGACGGCTTCCAGGCGGTTTCGGACTCGCTTCTGGTCGTCCTGGTGGCGATCGAGCAGGCGCTGCGCGCCGTGCCGCCCGTCGTCTTCGTCGCTGCGGTGGCGGCGCTCGCCTTCGCCGCCGGTCGCAGCCTGCGCCTGGCGGCCGCCATGGCGGCGGTGTGCTGGTTCGTGGGTGCGCTCGGCCTGTGGGATCAGGCGATGCAGACGGTCGCGATCGTCCTCGTCTCGGTGGCGATCTCCGTCCTCGTCGGCCTGCCGCTCGGCGTGCTGGCGGCCAAGCGCGCCACGGTCCGCGCTGGGCTCGCGCCGCTCCTCGACCTCATGCAGACGATCCCCTCCTTCGTCTATCTCATCCCGGCGGCCATGCTGTTCGGGCTGGGGAAGGTGCCGGCGATCCTTGCCACCGTCGTCTACGCGACGCCGCCCCTGGTGCGGCTGACCGACCTCGGGATCCGCCAGGTCGACGCGGCGGCGACCGAGGCCGCGCGCGCCTTCGGGGCTTCCCCGCGCCAGCTCCTGTGGGGGGTGGAACTGCCGCTCGCGCTGCCCGCGATCATGCAGGGCGTGAACCAGACCGTCATGATGGCGCTGGGCATGGTCGTCATCGCCTCGATGATCGGCGCGCGCGGTGTCGGCGAGACCGTGCTGCTGGGGCTGCAGCGCGGCGATGCCGGCCAGGGCTTCGTCGGCGGCCTCGGCATCGTGCTGCTCGCCGTCGCCTTCGACCGCATCACCCAGGCCTGGGGGCGCCGGCTGCAGGCCGGCCGCGGCGGCTGATGCGGGACGCTCCGCCGGCCGGCGCTCCGATGATCGAGTTCGCGGCCGTGACCACGCTCTTCGGCCGCCGTCCGCAGCGGGCGCTCGAGCGCTTCCGGGCCGGGGCGGACAAGGCGGCGCTGCTGGCGGAGGGCCACGTCCTGGCGCTCGCCGACCTGTCGCTGACGATCGCGCCCGGCGAGTTCTTTGCCGTGATGGGCCTGTCCGGGTCGGGCAAGTCGACGCTCATCCGCCACGTCAATCGCCTCATCGACCCGACGGCGGGATGCATCCGGGTGGACGGCATCGAGGTTTCGGCGCTCGACCGGCGCGGGCTGGAGGCGTTCCGACGTCGCCGGGTCGCCATGGTCTTCCAGCATTTCGGCCTGCTGCCGCACCGCACGGTGCTCGAGAATGCCGCCTACGGCCTCGAGGTGCGCGGTGAGCCGCGAGCCGAGCGCGAGGCGCGGGCCGCGGCGTGGCTCGAGCGCGTCGGCCTCGCCGGCTACGAGCGGCACATGCCGCAGGCGCTGTCCGGCGGCATGCGCCAGCGGGTGGGCCTGGCCCGTGCGCTGGCGGTGGAGACGCCGGTGCTGCTGATGGACGAGCCCTTCTCCGCCCTCGATCCGCTGACCCGGGCGGAGCTGCAGGACGAGCTTGCGGCCTTGCATCGCGGCCACGGCCGGACCGTCCTGTTCGTGACCCACGACCTCGACGAGGCGGCACGCCTCGCCGACCGCATCGCGATCCTGCGCGACGGCGCGGTCGTCCAGGTCGGGGCGCCGGCCGACATCCTGGAGCGGCCGGCCGACGAGCATGTGCGCGCGTTCGTCGGCGCCGTTCGCCGCGACCGCCCTCAGCCGCCGAGCAGCCCGTTCGCCTCCCCGAGCGCTGGATAGCCCGCCTCCGCCGGCGTTGCCGTCAGTTCGGGAACCACCGGCGTCTTGAGGGCCGGGATCCGGCCGCCCAGGCCGTCGAGCAGCCCGCGGGCGAAGAGCTGGCGCCCGACGAAGTGCGGCTCGGCCATGGCCTCCTGCAGCGAGTTGACCACGACGCAGCAGCAGTCCCGCCCGGCGAAGGCGGCCTGCCAGTCCGCGGCCGTCCGCGATGCGATGGTCTCGGCGACGATGCGCGCTGCGCCCTCCGGATTGGCCTCGTCGTTGCGGGCCGCCTCCGGCAGGTCGAGCACGTCGCAGAAGATCGCCCAGAACCGGTCCTCCAGCGGGGCCGCCGCGAGGAAGCGGCCGTCGCTCGTGCGGTAGATGCGATAGCGCGCCCAGCCGCCGGTGACGCGCGCCCCGGCCGGTCGCGGCCACTGCCCCCCGGCGAGGCCGTCGGCCATCGCCCAGTACATGAAGGTGAACAGGTTGTCGGTCATGGCGACGTCGAGGCGCCGACCCCGGTCGGTACGCTGGCGTTCCGCCAGCGCGAGCAGGATGTTGATGACGGCGGGATAGGTTCCACCGGCGATGTCGGCGACCAGCGCCGGGGGGACCACCGGGGCGCCGTCGGGGCCGGCCGCCAGCGCGAGGAGGCCGGTTTCCGCCATGTAGTTGAGGTCGTGGCCGGCGACCTGGGCCTTCGGTCCGCTCTGGCCGTAGCCGGTGATCGAGCAATAGACGAGGCGCGGGTTCCGCTGCGAGAGCGTATCCCAGCCGAGGCCGAGCCGGTCCATCACGCCCGGCCGGAACTGCTCGACCAGGACGTCGGCCCGATCGATCAGGGGCAGCAGGCGGTCGCGGGCGCCGGGCGCCTTGAGGTCGATGGCGAGCGAGCGCTTGCCGCGGTTGAGCAGCCCGAAATTGGCGCCGCCGTCCCGGCCGAAGGCGGGGGGATAGGCGCGCATGTCCTCGCCCGTCCCCGGACGCTCGACCTTGAGGACCGTGGCACCGGCCTCCGCGAGGATCAGTGTCGCGAGCGGCCCCGGCAGCAGGGTCGAGAAGTCGATGACGGTGATGCCGTCGAGGGGGGCCATGAGGTGGCGCTCCGGTCCGTGGCGGGGCCGCCATCGTAGGGCGGAGCGCCCGCCGCATCCAGGCCGCAGCGCTGCGTCAGACCGTGGCGGAGACGGCCTCCAGCGTCTCGCGCAGGCGCTCGATGTCGGCACCGGAGGGCGGGGTCCCCGCCCGGGCGGCCGTGTCGATCGCCTCGAGCAGGCCGGCGATGCGCGGGCTGCCCAGGTTCGCGGCCGCGCCCTTGGCACGATGGGCGGCCGCGCGCACGTCGTCCAGCGGCAGGCCCGGCTTGGCCAGGACGGCGATCGTCTCGGCCACGCTGTCCAGCATGGCGGCAAACAGACGGCCTTCCTGCTCGGCACCGATGGCCGCAGCGGTGCGCTCCCGGCGCTTGTGGTCGACGAGGGGCATCCCGGAGAAAGCGTCCGACGTCACCATTGCCACCTCCATTTCGGCCGCAGCGGCTGCCTGCATCGCTTCGGCGACCGAGGTCGTCGCCGTGGCAGTGGCCGGAGCGGCCGCGGCGTCGGCTGCCGGAACCAGGCTGGCTGCCAGCTGCCAAAGGCGCGCGAAGTCCACGGGCTTCACCAGAACCGCCTCCATGCCGGCGGCCAGACATTCCTCGCGCTGGGCCTCGGTTGCGTCCGCCGTCAGCCCGATGATCGGCAGGCCGGCGCCGGCCCCGCCGCCGGCCCGGATCCGGCGCGTCGCCTCGACGCCGTCCATGCCGGGCATCCGAACGTCCATGAGGATCAGGTCGTGCCGACCGCTCTCGGCCTCGGTCACCGCGGCCGTACCCGATTCCGCGATCGTCACCCGGTGCCCGACCGCCTGCAGCGCCTCGCGCATCAGCTCCTGATTGAGCGCGGAATCTTCGGCCACCAGGATCGACAGCGGCCGGAGGCGGGCCGCCGGAGCGGCACCGTCGCGCTGCCGGCGGGTCTCGGCCGTCGTCAGCATGAGGCGCACGCGAAAGCAGCTGCCCCGGCCTTCCTCGCTGTCGAACTCGATCGTGCCGTCCATCATTTCCGTCAGCCGGCGGCAGATCGCCAGGCCGAGGCCGGTGCCTCCGAAGCGGCGGGTGGTCGAGCTGTCCGCCTGGCTGAACGGCTGGAACAGCCGGCCGCGGCGGTCGGCGGGGATGCCGACCCCGGTATCCCGCACCTCCATGTGCAGGACGGCCGGGCGGCCGGCGGGATCGCCGCGCGCGGCGCCCGCGATCGCGAACTCCACGTCGATGCGGCCCGCATTCGTGAACTTGATGGCGTTGCCGACGAGGTTGCCCAGGATCTGCTGGATGCGGACGGCGTCGCCGCGCAGCATCGGCGGCGAGGGTATCGGGGCGACCCGCAGTTCCAGGCCCTTTTCCGCGGCGGTCGGCCGATGGAGGGCGACCACCTCGTCGGCCAGTTGCTCCAGGTCGAAATCGGCGCGCTCCAACTCGAGCTGGCCGGCCTCGATCTTCGACATGTCGAGCATGTCGTTCAGTACGGTGACGAGATTGTCGCCGGCCGACCGGATGACCTGGGTGTGGTAGCGGAGCCGTTCGGGCAGGTCCGGTGCGGTCCGCAACAGGCGGTTCATGCCGAGGATGGCATTCATCGGCGTGCGGATCTCGTGGCTGAGGACGCCGATGAAAGCGGTCTTGGCCTGGCTGGCGGCCTGGGCGGCGGCCAGCGCCCGCGCCTGCGCCCGGTAGGAGCGGAGCACGATCCAGGACAGCAGGGCGAGGACGAGCAGGCCGCCGACGGAGAAGGCGGCGAGCAGGAGCGCCCGCTCGATCACCGGCGCCAGCACCTCGTCGCAGTCGATCGCGACCATGGCCGCCTGACCGAAGCCGGGAATCGCCGCGGTGGCGATGATCCACCGCGAGCTGCGATCTCCGAGCGTGCCGTCGAACCCGGACGTGGCAACCGCCGCCGATTCATCCGGCGGCAGTGGCAGTCCGACCGGCAGCGACCACTCGCCACGGGCGTCCGGCGCGTCCAGGCCGTGGGCGGCGACGATGGTGCCGTCGGGATAGGCGATCGCCGCGGCATGCGCCGGGCCGCTCGCCGCCAGCCGGCTCATCACCGTCGCGAAATATTCGGGGTTGAGCATCGTGCCGACCGCGCCGCGGAACCGGCCCGCGCGGTCGCGCAGCGGCCATGCCATGACGACGGCCCGCTGGCCGATCTGGGGCATCAGCATTGGGCGCGAATGGACGTAGCGCACACTGCGGTCGGAAGCCATGCGGACGAACTGCGGATGGCGGCCGAAGTCGAGTCCGATCGTGGCGGGGTTGGCGGCGTGCCGGACGATGCCGGCCTCGTCGGTGATGGCAAAACCGAGCGCCTGCGGCAGCCGCCCGTCGCCGGCCTCGGCGAGCAGGCGGGCACGCCCGATGAATTCCTCCAGCGACCCGTCTTCCGTGCGGAAGGTTTCGGCGATGGAGTGCATGTGCAGGTCGATCGCGTGAATCGTGCGGTCGGCATGCTCGGCCAGCAGCAAGGCCGTGGCCGCGGCCGAACGCTCCGCAGCCTGCAGGACGGCCTGGCGATCCTGGTCCGCCGTCAGCCAGTTGCCCGTGGCCACCACGACGAGCAGCACGAGATAGGCAAACGCGACGACCGCCGTGATTGCGTTCCGGGACGTCCTGCGTGGTCGTGGAGGGGGGCCGTCCGCCATCAGGTCCGGCCGTAGGTGTCCTCGAAGCGCACGATGTCGTCCTCGCCGAGATAGCTGCCGGTCTGCACCTCGATCAGGTCGAGCGCGATGCGGCCGGGGTTCTCCAGTCTATGGCGCTGGCCCAGCGGGATGTAGATGGATTCGTTCTCGCGGAGCAGTTGTTCGTCATTTCCGCAGGTGACGCGGGCGGTGCCCTGGACGACGATCCAGTGCTCGGCGCGGTGGTGGTGCATCTGCAGCGACAGCTTGCCGCCCGGCTTGACCTGGATGTGCTTGACCTGATGGCGCTGGCCGAGATCGACGGTCTCGTAATAGCCCCAGGGGCGGTAGATGCGCTTGTGGCTCTTGACCTCCGGCCGTCCGCGCGCGGCCAGCAGGTCGACCACCTTGCGCACGTCCTGGGACCGTTCGCGTGCCATGACGATCAGCGCGTCGTCGGTGTCGATGACGTTGATGCCCTCGACTCCGAGCAGTGTCACCAGGCGGCTCCCGGCCCGGACGTAGCAGTTCCGCGAATCGACCGTCAGCGCATCGCCCGTGATGGCGTTGCCGTCCGCGTCCTTGGCCGTGATGTCCCACAGTGCCTGCCACGAGCCGAGATCGCTCCATTCCATGTCGACGGGCACCACGACGGCCTCGGGCGTGTGCTCCATGACGGCGTGGTCGATCGAGATGGCGGGCGAGGCGGCGAAGGCATCGCGGCCGAGCCGCAGGAAATCGAGGTCGCCGCTACCGCCCGCGACGGCGTCGCGAGCCGCCTCGGCGATGGCCGGCTGCAGGCGCTCGATCTCCTCCAGGTAGCGGTCCGCGCGCATGACGAAGATGCCGCTGTTCCACCAGCCCCGGCCCGTCGCCAGCAGGGCCTCGGCCGCCGCGCGCGGCGGCTTCTCGACGAAGCGCTCGACGACATGGGTGCCGGCGGTGCCGGTGGGGGGGCCCTCGACGATGTAGCCATAGCCGGTGTCGGGCCCCGTGGGGCGGATGCCGAAGAGGGCGAAGCGGCCCTCGACTGCCGCCTCCGCCGCCCGGTCGACGGCCTCGAGGAAGGCGGGAAGATCGGCGATGTGGTGGTCGGACGGCATCACCAGAAGCACGCCGCCCGGCTCCGCCCTCGCGACGATGGTCGCCGCCACCGCCACGGCGGGGGCCGTGTTCCGCCCGACCGGCTCCAGCACGATCGCCGCCGGCGCCACGCCGATCGCCCGCAGCTGCTCGGCCACCAGGAAGCGATGGTCCTCGTTGCAGACGATCAGCGGCGGCGCGAAGCGGTCGCCGTCGGCGATTCGCGTGGCGGTTTCCTGCAGCAGCGAGGACGATCCCAGCAGCGGCAGCAGCTGCTTGGGCAGGTCGGCGCGGGACAGCGGCCACAGCCGCGTCCCGGATCCCCCCGACAGGATGACGGGATGGAGGCGGAGGGACGACGGCATCGGATGGCTCCTCTTGGCGGTGGATGCCGCCACTGGGCGGCTGTCGGGGCGGAGTCCGGCGGCCTGGGCGATCTCGACTCGGGCGATCTCGACTCAGGCGATCTCGAGGCGACGGCCGCCGGCATTGCCCGCCGTGGTCAGTGCCGCCAGCGCGCGCTCGACCAGCAGCTTCAGCCCGTCCGGGGTGTCGCCCGGGCACCAGGCGAGGCCAGCGCTGACGGCAAGGCCATCCTCCGCCTCGCCATTTCCCGCCTCGCCATCCGCCGCGTCGGCGATCCAGCCGGCGACCCGCTGCGCCGCCTCGGGCGCCTGGGTCCGGCGCAGCAGCGCCAGGAGACGACCCTCGCCGTCATGGGCCAGCAGGTCGCCCAGCGCCGCCGGCTGGCGTGCCAGCCGTTCGGCCAGGGCGCCCGTCGCCGCGTCCGCCGCAGCCCGTCCCCGGCGTTCGCGCAGACCCTCCCAGTCGTCGATACGGATGGCGGCGACCGCCATCGGCGCGCAGCGGCCGGCCTCCGCCGCCGCCGCCAGCGTCGCCTCGATCAGGTCGCGTCCCGGCAGCAGCAGCCGGTCGACCGCGCGTGCCCCCTCCGGGCGCCCGGCCATCCGGCGCTCCGATTCGCTCCGGCGCCGCAGACAGGAGCGGACACGGGCGAGCAGCTCGGACTTCTGCACCGGCTTGCGGATGTAGTCGGCCGCGCCGGCGGCGAATGCCTGCTGCAGCGATGCCGTCTCCTGGCGCGCCGTCACCATCAGGATCGGGATGTCGCGATACCGCGGGTCGCTCTTGATCCGTCCGCAGGCGGCAATGCCGTCGACGCCCGGCAGCATGACGTCGAGCAGGATGACGTCGACCGGCGGCGGGACGGCGGGATCGTCGAGGTACAGCCGCTCGAAGGCCTCTTCGGCCGACTCGGCGACCGCCTCCACGCGGAAGCCGTCGCCGCTGAGCAGGACGCTGATCAACTCCCGGATCTCGGGCACGTCGTCGACGACCAGCGCTCGCATCTCGTTCCGTCTCCTCGCTTGCCTCGGGATCTCGCCGGGGCGCCCCATCCCTCATAGCGTGCGCCTGCCATGCTCGTCACGATGAGCCTGCACCATTGGCAGGCGAGATATTTTGCGAGATATAGCGGGGATGGACGAATCCACCGGTGCGCGATGCTCGGTCTGAGCGACGAGGAACTGACCGCGGTCCGGCTCAGCCTCGTGGTCGCGGGCTGGGCCACCGCCGGCAGCCTGCCTGTCGCCGTGCTGGTGGCCCTGGTCCTCGGCCGCTGTAGGTTTCCCGGCGTCGGGCTGCTCAACGGGCTGGTCCTGCTGCCGCTCATCCTGCCGCCGGTGGTGACGGGGTATCTGCTTCTGCTCCTGTTCGGCCGGCGTGGGGCGATCGGCACCTTCCTCGCCGAGTATCTCGGTATCGTCTTCGCGTTCCGCTGGACGGGCGCCGCCCTGGCGGCCGGCGTGATGGGCTTCCCCCTGATGGTCCGCGCCATCCGCCTGTCGGTCGAAGCGGTCGACCGCCGGCTGGAAGCCGCGGCGGGCACGCTGGGCGCGTCGCCGGTCTGGGTCTTCCTCACCGTGACCCTGCCGCTGATGCTGCCCGGCATCGTCGCCGGCGCCATCCTCTGCTTCGCCAAGGCGATGGGCGAGTTCGGGGCGACCATCACCTTCGTGTCCAGCATTCCGGGCGAGACCCAGACCCTGCCCTCGGCGATCTATGCGCTGACGCAGGTCCCGGGCGGCGATGCCGGCGCCCTGCGCCTGACGCTGGTCTCGGTCGCGATCGCCCTGCTGGCCCTGCTGGCTTCGGAATGGCTGGCGCGGCGGGCCGGCCGCCGGATCGGCCTCCAGTGAGTGCGCGGCAGCCGGTCCCGCCATCGGCTACGGCCCGCCTCTCGGTCGCGGTCCGCCATCGCCTCGGCGCCTTCCGCCTCGATGCCGGCTTTTCGGCCGAATCCGGCATCACCGCGCTGTTCGGCCGGTCGGGTTCGGGCAAGACCTCGCTCGTCAACGTCATCGCCGGGCTGATCCGGCCCGACGAGGGGCGGATCGACATCGACGGCCGGATCCTCGTCGATACCGCTGCCGGCATCTTCGTGCCGCCCCATCGCCGGCGCATCGGCTACGTCTTCCAGGACGCGCGGCTCTTCCCGCACCTGGCCGTCCGCAACAACCTGCTCTACGGCCGCTGGTTCGCGGGGGCCGCCGGCCGGCGCGACGACTTCGATCGCGTGGTCGAGATGCTGGGGATCGGCCATCTGCTTGACCGCCGGCCGTCGCTGCTCTCCGGCGGCGAGCGCCAGCGCGTCGCCATCGGCCGCGCGCTCCTGTCGGTGCCGCGCGTCCTTCTGATGGACGAGCCCCTGGCCTCGCTCGATCCGGGGCGCAAGGCCGAGATCCTGCCCTACATCGAGCGCCTGCGCGACGAGGCGGGGGTGCCGATCGTCTATGTCAGCCATGCGATCGACGAGGTCGCGCGGCTCGCGGGGACGGTGGTCTTGCTGGCCGGCGGGCAGGTGCTGGCGGCCGGGGCGCCCGAACGGGTCCTGGGCCGCGTCGACCTCGAGCCCTTGTCCGGTACCGACGAGGCGGGGGCGGTGCTCGACGCCCGCGTGCTGCGCGAGGATGACGGCTTCGGCCTGGCCGAACTCGAGACCCGCGCCGGCCGCGTCTTCGTTCCGGCATCCGGGCTGACGGCCGGCCGCAGCGTCCGCCTGCGCATCCGGGCCCGCGACGTGATGTTGGCGGCCGACCGGCCGCAGGGCATCAGCGCGCTGAACATCCTCGCCGGGCAGGTCGCGTCCGTCGGCGCGGCGCACGGCGCTGCGGTCGACGTCCAGGTCGATTGCGGCGGCGCGCTGCTGGTCGCCCGCATTACCCGGCGCTCGGCCGCGCAGATGAATCTGGCCGCCGGGACGCCGGTCTTCGCGGTCGTCAAGTCGGTCAGCTTCGCGAGCTGAGCTACGCGTCCTCGTCGATGTCGTCGACGGGGAAGACGGGCGTGCGCTCGGAGAGCGCGGCGGCGAACGCCGCGAGGTGCTCGGCCGCAGCCGCTTCCAGCGCCCCCTCCATCGTCCGGTAACGCGCGATCAGTGCCTGGCCCGCCTGGGTCAGCTGCGCCCCGCCGCCGCCCTGGCCGCCATGCTGCGTCGCCACGACCGGCTCCCGGAATGCCTGGTTCAGGCTGTCGACGAGCAGCCAGGCGCGGCGGTAGGACATGCCCATCGCCCGTCCGGCGGCCGAGATCGAACCCTGGGCGCCGATCAACTCGAGCAACCGGATCTTGCCCGGCCCGAGCGCGCCGTGGCTGCCGAAATCGACGCGGATGGTCAGCCGCGCCTCGTCGCTGCCGCGGGCCGGATTGCGGGCGAGCCGGGTGACGCCGCGCGAAGGCGGCTTGTCGGGCGGCGGGCTTGGAGCGGGCGTCGTCATCGGCGGGTACCGTTCCGAAGGCTACATCAGGAGGCGAGCGTCGCAAGCCCCTTCCACCGGATCGGCGGACGGGGCAACATCGGCGGCCTCTCGGCATTCCCCTCGACTGGAAAGGAACCATCATGCCGTTCGTCAGCGTCCGTCTCGTCGCCGGCCGCGATCAGGCCACCAAGGACGAGATGGCCCGCAAGATCGTCGACGCCGTCGCCGGCACCGCCGGCATGCCCAAGGAGTCGGTCTGGGTGTCGTTCGAGGAGATCGCGGCCGGCGACTTCTATGTCGGCGAGAAGTCGGTCGCCGAAAGCCGGAAGGCGAAGGGATGACCGCGCGCCCGCCCCTCCTGCTGCTGCCCGGCCACATGGCCGACGAGGGGCTGTGGGCGCATCCGGCCCGTCACCTCGGCGACCTCGCCGAGGTGACCGTGGCCGACCTCTCCCGCCACGACAGCCTGGGCGGCATGGCCGATTCCGTGCTGGCGACGGCGCCGCCGCGGTTCGCGCTGGCCGGCTTCTCGATGGGCGGCTACCTCGCCTTCGAGATCCTGCGCCGGGCGCCCGGGCGCGTCGAGCGGCTGGCGCTGCTCGACACCTCGGCCCGGGCCGACTCGCCGGAGCAGCGCGAGCGCCGGCACCGCTTCATGGCGATGGGCGAACGCGGCGAATTGGACGCCGTCATGCAGGCCTACATGCCGATCTTCGTCCACCCCGACCGGCTCGCCGACGCGCCGCTGGTCGACGGGCTGACGGCGATGGCCCACCGCGTCGGGCGCGATGGTTTCCTCAACCAGCAGAAGGCGATGCTCGGCCGCCCGGATTCCCGGGCGGATCTCGCCGCGATTGCCGTCCCGACGCTGGTGCTGTGCGGGCGCCAGGACGCTCTTACTCCGCTCGCGGTCCACGAGGAGATGGCCGCCGGCATCCCGGGCGCGCGCCTCGTCGTGGTCGAGGACAGCGGGCACATGACCCCGCTCGAGCGCCCGCACGCGGTCACCGCCGTCCTTCGCTACTGGCTGCAGGGCTGACCCGCCCGGGCCGATCTCGACCCCGCCGCCGCTTCCGCGGAACCTTCACCTCTCCGTAGCCGAACAGACATGGGCGGCGGCTAAGGCTCCCGCCCGGGAAGGGAGCCCCATGACCCGACGTGCCGTCATCGTCGTCTGCGACAGCCTGCGCCGCGATCTGATCGCCCCGGACGTCGCGCCGACGCTCTCCGCCCTGATGGCCGAGGCATGCGCCTTCCGCGCCTTCCGCGGCGTCTTTCCGTCGACGACCCGCACCAGTTCCGCGTCGATCGCGACCGGTTGCCTGCCCGGAACCCACGGCCTCCTCGGCAACACCATGGCACTCGACGAAGGGGCCGGGCTGGTCTGCCGCTCGGTCGGCGATCCCGACTTCCGCGAGCGGATGCGGCGCGCGACCGGCCGCACGCTCCGGGTGCCGACCCTGGCGCAGCGCCTGGCCGACCATGGCGGCGCGGTCATCATGTCGAACGTCTCCCCGGGCGCGGCCTACTTCCACGATCCGGACGGCTGGGGCTGGGTCTATCACCGCGCCGGTTCATACGGGCCCGGACTCGTACCCGAGACGGGCGAACGGCACCTCGCGATCCGCATCGGTGCCGAGGGAGACCGGACGATGACGGCCCGCTTCTGCGACGAGATGCTGCGGCGCCGGCGGCCCGCGGTCGCGACGCTGTGGTTGTCCGAACCGGACCATACCGGCCACGCCGAGCCGCTCGGCTCGCCCGCCCATCGCGCTGCCATCCGCGCCGCCGACGATCGCGTCGCCGAGGTGCTGGCCACCGTCGACGAACTGGCGCGCGAAGGGGAGGACATCCTGTTCGTCGCCTGCTCCGACCACGGCATGGAGACGACCCGCCGCACGATCGACGCGACCGGGCGGCTGGTGGCGGCGGGCCTCAAGACCGCGCCGGACAGCAGCGACATCGTGCTCGCGCCGAACGGCACGGGGGCGGTCATCTACGCCGCGCCCGAGGCGCAGGACCGGCGCGATGCCCTGCGCCGGTTCCTGGAGGGCGAGGACTGGGTGGGCCGGGTCTTCGCCGGGGGCGAGCTGGCGAGCCTCGGCCTGCCGGTCGACGGCCCGGTGCTGCTGGCGCTGACGACGGCAGCCGATCTTGCCCCCAACGCGCACGGCGTTCCGGGCCATGCGGACATCGTCGCCGATCCCGAAAGCGCCAAGAGCTATGACGGCTTCGGCCAGCATGGCGGCCTTGGAATCCACGAACAGAGCCCGTTCCTGGTGATCCGCGGCGGCGGCTTCGCAACCGCCCGCGCGACCGCGATGCCCGCGTCCCTGGTCGATATCGCGCCGACGGTCCTGCGCCATCTCGGGCACGAAACGGCTGGGATGGACGGGCGTCCGCTGCCTCTGGAACCGCCTCCGATTTCTCCGCCCTGACCGCAGAGGGAAGACCGATGCACCGCATTCCGATCGCTCGCCGCACCCTGTTCGCCGGCGCAGCCCTGCTCGCTGCAGGCCTGGCCCATCCCGCCTTCGCCGACGAGACGCCGCAACGCGGCGGCACGCTCAAGATCGCGGTGCTCGGCCTGGATACCGCCGATCCGCACCGCCACACCGGCAGCATCGCGGTGCAGCAGGTCTTCGTCGAGACGCTCACCAGCATCGCCGACGACGGGACGGTCCGGCCCTTCCTCGCCGAGCGTTACTCCGTCTCTGCCGACGGCCGGACCTACGAGTTCGCCATTCGCCGCGGCGTGCGGTTCCACAATGGACGCGAGCTCACGGCGGCGGACGTCAAGGCGAACTTCGAGCGGGTTCGGGACACGGTGAAGCGCGGCTGGCTGACCAGCGCGATGAAGCTGCTGACGGCCGTCGAGGCGACGGACAGCCACACGCTGCGCGTCTCGCTGTCCGAGCCCTATGCGCCGTTCCTCAACCTGTTGTCGGAACTGTGGATTGTCGCACCGGAATCGCCCGGCTGGGCGGGCACCATCACCCGGCCGATCGCGACCGGGCCCTTTGCCTTCGGCGAATGGCAGCCGAAGGTTCGCTTCCGGGCGCCCGCGCACAAGCAGTACTGGATGGCCGGCAAGCCCTATCTCGACGCGGTCGAGTTCGACCTGCGCGATGCCGACGACAACAGTCTGGCGCTGCGCGCGGGCGACCTCCACGTCGCGCGCGTGCCGCACGACAAGGCGGCCCAGCTCAAGAGGGAGGGAAAGGTCGGGGTCCAGCACCTCAAGGACACGACCTGGTACTTCTGGTCGTTCAACAACCGCAAGCCGCGCCCCCCGTTCGACGACGTCCGCGTCCGTCAGGCCGTGACCTACATGCTCGACAAGCCGGCCTACATGCGGTTCATCGCGGGCGACGCCGGCGTCGTCACGAACCAGATGGCCGCGCCCGGAAACTTCTTCTGGGACAAGGCGCTGCACGAGGCCGACCGGCATGCCAAGCCGGATCCGGAAAAGGCGGCCGCCCTGCTGCGGGAGGCGGGCGTCGATCCGGCCGCGCACACCGTGCGCATCGTGTCCTGGCAGGATCCCTACACCCAGATCGTCGTGCAGGCGATGCGCCGGCTCGGCTTCGGCGTCGACCATCAGGCACTCGACGACATCGGGGCGCAGCGGCGGCTCGGCCAGTACGACTGGGACATCGCGCCCATGTCGTCCGGCCCGCGCGCCGACATCTTCCTGCGCTTCGTGCGCATGACCAGCGACGGGCCCAACCCGGTGCTCTGGGGTGGCGTGCAGGATGGGGAGTTCGATCGTCTGGTCGCCCAGGCGGTCGCCGCGCCCGACCCGGCGGACGTTCGCCGCAACTATCTCTCGGCCTGGCAGCGGGCTATGGAGCGTTACTACACGGTGGTCGTGGGTCATTCGGCCAACGCCATCGGCGTCCGCCCGGAGGTTCGCGGCTACACGACGGGCTTCACCTGGGGCCAGCACTCGGCCGGCGGCGGCGTCGCCTTCACCTGGCTGGCCGGCAATCGCTCGTGACCACGCTGACGGCCGGGTCCGGATCGGACTCCGGCCGTAGCCGCCCGGCTGCGCGGCGGCCGGTCATCGTCATCGGCCTGGCCGCCGCGGTGCTTCTGCTCGCGGCGGCCGGACCGGAACTGGTCGCGAACGATCCGCTCGCCCAGTCCCTCGAACTGCGCAACGCCGGCCCCTCGGCGGCCCATCCGCTCGGCGTCGATCCGCTCGGCCGGGACATGGCGGCACGGCTTGCCGCCGGAACCCGCCTCAGCCTCGCCATCGCGCTGGCCGGGTCGGCGGTGGCGCTTCTCCTGGGGGCCGGCGTCGGGCTGGTGGCCGCCGTCGCCGGCGGGTGGCTGCGCTCGGTTCTGATGGGCCTCGTGGATCTCGTGCGGACGATGCCGGGCGTTCTCCTGGCGCTGGTCCTGATGGTCGCCCTCGGCAACGGCGCCGCGCCGGTCATCCTGGCCCTGGGGCTGGCCTTCGCCCCGATATTCGCTCTCGTCGCGGCGGCGACCTACCGGCGCGAGATGGCGGCGGGCTACGTCCAGGCCGCGCTGGTGCTCGGTTCCGGGCGGTTCGCTCTGCTGCGTCGCCACGTGCTGCCGAACATCGTGGGCGCCCTCGTGACGCAGGCTGCGCTGGTCGTGCCGCGGGCCATCACCACGGAGTCGGTTCTCAGCTTTCTCGGCCTCGGCGTCGCGCCCGAGACGCCGACCTGGGGCCGGATGATCGCCGACGGCGTCCCCTACATCGAGACGGCGCCGCACGCAGCCCTGGTGCCGATGATGGCGCTGTCCCTCGTCACCGTCGTCTGCGTCCTGGCCGGCGACCGGCTGCGGGCGACACTCGATCCGTTGCGCGACACCGGGACGCCCCGGCCATGAGGTCCATGGGGACGCTGCTGGTGCGGCAACTTCTGCTGATCGCGGCAATCACCGTCGCGGTCTTCCTTCTCGTGCGCGTGGTTCCCGGCGACGTCGTCGACGTCCTCGCGGCGGAGGGGGCGCTCGATGCGGACGCCGTGGCCGAGATGCGCCGCGAGATGGGGCTCGACCTCGGCTGGCACGAGCAATTCCGCATCTGGCTGACCCGCGCCGCGGAAGGCGATCTCGGCCTGTCGTTGCGCTTCGAGACGCCGGTCGTGGACATGATCGGCCTTGCCCTTCCCCACACGCTGGCGCTGGCTGCGGCGGCGCTCGCCATCGGGCTCGCGCTCGGCATCGCGATCGCCCTGGCGGCTGCGCTGTGGCCGCGCTCGGCGGCCGGGTGGCTGCTCGAGATCGTCAATCTCTGGTCGATCGCAATTCCCACCTTCTGTGTCGGCGTGGCCGCCATCCTGATCTTCTCGGTCTGGCTCGGCTGGCTGCCGGCTCTCGGCCAGACGTTGATGCCGGCGCTGATCATCGGCATCGACATCGCCGGCCAGATCGTCAAGCCGCTGCACGAGGAGCTGAAGGAGACGATGACGGCGGCCCACGTCCGCACCGCGCGGGCCAAGGGCCTTGGCCCGGCGCGCGTCCTGCTGCGGCACGTCCTGCCGGGCTCCCTCGCCGTCGTCGTTGCGCTCGGCGGCATCATCCTCGCCGGTCTCGTCGGCGGAACCATCACGGTCGAAGTGCTGTTCGGCCTGCCCGGCATCGGAACGCTGGCATTGGACGCCATCCAGGGGCGGGACTACCCGCTCGTACAGGCCGTCATCCTGGTGCTGGCCGTCTCGGTGGTCCTGGTCAACGGTCTGACGGAACTGGTTCAGCGTCTGATCGATCCGCGCCCGCGGGTGGGCGTCGCGTGACGGAGGCCGATCGCGTGCCGCTCCTGACCGTCGCGGATCTGACGATCCGCTTCGGTGATCGTCCGCCGGCGGTGGCCGGTGTCTCGTTCGCGCTGGCCAGGGGCGAGACGCTGGGGATCGTCGGCGAGTCGGGAAGCGGCAAGTCGGCCACGATGCTCGCGCTGGCGGGCCTGCTGCCGCGGTCGGCGCGGGTGGGGGGGCGCGTGCGCCTGGCTGAGCTGGATCTCACCCGGCTCGACGAGGCCGGCTGGCGACGGCTGCGCGGCCGCCGGATCGCAATCGTCTTTCAGGAGGCGATGGCGGCCCTCAATCCGCTGATGCGCGCCGGCGCCCAGATCGTCGAGGCGATCAGCGCCCATGGCGAGGTGCCCCCCGCGGTGGCGCGGAAACGGTCGCTCCAGTTGCTGGCGGAGGTGGGCATCGACGATCCGGTCCGGGTCGCGGCGAGCCGGCCGTGGCAGTTGTCGGGCGGCCAGCAGCAGCGCGTCCTGATCGCGATGGCGCTGGCCTGCGACCCGGACCTCCTGATCGCGGACGAGCCGACCACCGCGCTCGACGCGACGGTCCAGGCGCAGATCCTGCAGCTCCTCCGCGACCTGCAGCGTCGCCGCGGCATGGCGATCCTGTTCGTGTCGCACGATCTGGGCGTCGTCGGGGCGATCGCCGACCGCGTCCTCGTGATGCAGGACGGGCGCGTCGTCGAGAGCGGACCGGTGGAGCACCTGTTCGCTGCGCCCGAGCACCCCTACACGCGGCACCTGATCGCCCGCCGCACCCTCGCGCGCGTGCCGTCGCCGCCATCCGAGCCGGCGCGGTCCGACATCGTCGTCGAGCAGGTCTCGGTGACCTACCGGCGGCCCGACGGCGGCCGGCACGTCGCGCTGGACGGCGTCTCCTTCGCGTTGGCGCGGGGCCGGGTGCTCGGCGTGGTCGGAGAATCCGGGTCTGGAAAGAGCACGCTCGCCCGGGTCCTGGTCGGGCTGGTCCGGCCGACTGCGGGGCGGGTCCGCGTCCTTGGCGATGATCCGGCGGCCAGCACCGACCGGCGGCCCTTCGCGCGCCGCTGCCAGATGGTCTTCCAGGATTCCGGTGGCAGCCTGAATCCGCGTCTGCCCGTGGCGAGATTGCTGGCGGAGCCGTGCGCCATTCATGGCCTCTGTCCCGCCGCCGAGGTTCGCGACCGCTGCCGGCAACTGCTGGACGAGGTGGCGCTGCCGGCGGACGTTCTCGACCGCTTCCCGCATCAGCTGTCCGGCGGTCAGCGTCAGCGGGTCGCGATCGCCCGCGCGCTGGCGGTCGGGCCCGAGATGCTGATCTGCGACGAGATCCTCTCCGCGCTCGATGCCGCCACCCAGGCCCAAATCCTGGCGCTCATCGCCGATCTCGGCCGCCGCCGCGGCCTGACCATCGTCTTCGTCAGCCACGACCTCGACGTGGTGGCCGACATCGCGGACGCGGTGCTGGTGCTCCATGGCGGACGCATCGTCGAGCAGGGCCCGGTGCGGCAGGTGCTGACCGCCCCGGCCGCAGCCGAGACGGCAATGCTCCTGGCGGCGATGCCGCGGCGGCGCGACACGGCCGAGGCGACGGCCCCCGCGGTCTGATGGCGAGCCGGCGTCAGCGCCCGGCCGCCCGGGCCATTCCGGCGCAGGCGACGCAGTAGGCGGTCGTCGGCTCGCGGTCGAGGCGGGTGGTGGCGATCTGCTCGCCGCAGACGGCGCACCAGCCGTATTCGCCGGCCTCGATCCGCGCCAGCGCCGCGTCGATCCGCCGTAGCATCGAGCGACGCTGCGCCGCCGCCGCCGCAACGGTCCGGCGATGGCCCTCCTCGTCTCCGGTCGCCATGGCCGGGACCTCCCTCGTTGTCCCGTGCAGGAGAACACATCGCGGACGGTTGGCAAACGGCGCCGGCGGTGATCATTCTGATAGCGGGGACGCATCGGGCGTCCGGTCCTGCGGTCGAGGCTCCTTCCGATGACGGCCCTTCGCTTCTCGCGCATCCTGCTCGTCGCCACCGTCGCCCTGTTCTTCTCGCTGGTCGCGCTCGGCAACGTCGTCGACTACGGCAGCAACTTCGCCTTCGTGCAGCACGTCCTGTCGATGGATACGACGTTCAAGTCGCCGGCCCTCATGGGCCGCGCCATCACCGATCCCACGCTACATCACGCCGCCTATGCCCTGATCATCGCCTGGCAGATCGCAACCGCCCTGCTGCTCTGGGTCGGGGTGATCCGCCTGTGGGCGAACCGCTCGGCGCCGCGCGGCCGCTTCCTCGCGGCACGGGCGCCGGCGATCCTGGGGCTGACGGCGGGCGTCCTGCTCTACGGCGCGGGGTTCATCGGCATCGGCGGCGAGTGGTTCGCCATGTGGCAGTCGCAGACCTGGAACGGTCAGCGGGCGGCGGCGATCTTCCTCCTGCTGATCGGGCTGGCGCTGCTGCATCTCTGCGGGCCCGAGGAGGAATGAGCCGGCTTGGCAAGGCGGGCGATCCGCCGTAAGC
Source organism: Allostella sp. ATCC 35155 (assembly GCA_006738865.1). Classification (GTDB taxonomy): domain Bacteria; phylum Pseudomonadota; class Alphaproteobacteria; order ATCC43930; family Allostellaceae; genus Allostella. Next base: position 4,369,330 of record AP019701.1, on the reverse strand, counting down.
CGGGATCGAAGAGCAATCCATCGAAAGTGCGGGAGAGAGACGGATGCTGCCCGAAGCGGTCGACGTGGTGGTGATCGGTGCCGGCAATGCGGCGATGTGCGCGGCGCTCGCGGCGCGCGAGGAGGGGGCATCCGTCCTGGTGCTGGAGCGCGCGCCCGAGGACGAGCGCGGCGGCAACACGCGCTTCACCGCCGGCGCCATCCGCTGCGTCTATGACGGCGTCGACGACCTCAAGGCGCTGATGCCCGACCTCACCAACGAGGAGATCGCCAATACCGACTTCGGCACCTATACCGCCGAGAAGTTCCACGACGACATGGGCCGGGTGACCGAGTACCGGGCCAATCCCGATCTCGTCGAGTTGCTGGTCGACCGGTCGCGTCCCACGCTCCGCTGGATGCGCGAAAAGGGCGTGCGCTTCGCCCCGATCTGGGGCCGCCAGGCCTTCAAGGTCGATGGGCGCTTCAAGTTCTGGGGCGGCCTCACCGTCGAGGCCTGGGGCGGCGGTCCGGGCCTCGTCGAGGCGCTGTTCGCCGCCGCCGAGCGCGAGGGCATCGAGGTCGCCTACGAGGCCCGCGCCGTCTCGCTCGTCGCGGGCGACGACGGGGTCAGTGGCGTCCGGGTGCGCCAGGGCGGCCGCACCCGCGCGGTGCGGGCGAAGTCGGTGGTGATCGCCGCCGGCGGGTTCGAGGCGAACTCGGAGATGCGGACGCGCTATCTCGGCCCCGGTTGGGATCTCGCCAAGGTGCGCGGCAGCCGCTTCAACACCGGCGACGGCATCCGCATGGCGCTCGATGTCGGTGCCATGCCCTACGGCCACTGGTCGGGCTGCCACGCCGTCGGCTGGGACCGCAACGCGCCCGAGTTCGGCGACCTCGCGGTCGGCGACGGCTTCCAGAAGCACAGCTATCCCTTCTCGATCATGCTCAACGCCAACGGCGAGCGCTTCGTCGACGAGGGGGCGGATTTCCGCAACTACACCTATGCCAAGTACGGCCGGGTCATCCTGAACCAGCCGAACCAGTTCGCCTGGCAGATCTTCGACCGCAAGACGCGCCACCTGCTGCGCGACGAGTACCGCATCCGCCAGGTGACCAAGGTCCAGGCCGACACGCTGGAGGATCTGGTCCGCAAGCTCGACGACGTCGATCCGGTGCGCGCCCTGGCCACCATCCGCGCCTACAACGCCGCCGTGCGCACCGACATCCCGTTCGATCCCAACGTCAAGGACGGGCGCTGCACCGAGGGGCTGGCGATCCCCAAGTCGAACTGGGCCAACACCATCGACGAGGGGCCGTTCGAGGCCTATGCCGTGACCTGCGGCATCACCTTCACCTTCGGCGGCCTCAAGGTCGACGACCAGGGCCGGGTGATCGACACCGAGGGCCAGCCGATCCCCGGCCTCTTCGCCGCGGGCGAGCTGGTCGGCGGCATCTTCTACTTCAACTATCCGGGCGGCACCGGCCTGATGTCGGGCGCCGTCTTCGGCAAGCTCGCCGGTGCCGGCGCCGGGCGCCGGGCGGCGGGGAGCGGCTGACGCGGGGACCTCCGGCGCCTCATGGCGGCGCCCCATAGGGCGGTACCGCGATCTCGTCGGCACGCTGCCGCATCGTGAAGGCGTCATGCCAAGCCTGCATTCGCAGCAGCATGTCCATGTTGACACCGAATGCCTTCTCGATGCGGAGCGCCATCTCGGGGGATACACGGGCATTGCCGTTGAGGACGTCCGACAAGGTCGCGCGGCGCACGCCGAGCGCGGCCGCCATGCGGGTCACGGACAGGCCCAGTTCCTCAAGGACTTCGTCGCGGATGAAGCTCCCGGGGTGAGGGGGACGCATTCCGATCGTGATCGCTTCGTCCGGCATCAGTGATAGTCCTCCAGGTCGAGGCTCTCGACGCGGCCCTCGACCAGTTCGAACGTGATCCGCCAGTTTCCCGACACCGAGACGCTCCAGCAGCCAGCCCGATCTCCGACCAACTGGTGCACGCGCCACCCGGGCGGGCCGGCCAAGCTGTCCATGCCGGGAGCAGCGACCATTGCCGCCAGAACATTGCGTACGCGGCGGACCAAGTCCGGCCGGATTTCTCGCGCATCATCCTGTTCGATGAGGCGCCGCAGCCCGCGATGCCGGACCGAGCCGATTTCCACGACGCAATGTACGGTCTTGCCGTACGGCCTTCAAGCCGCCGCCTGCGCCTTCGCGTCCTCGCGGATCATGTCGGCGCCCTTCTCGCCGATCATGATCGTCGGGGCATTGGTGTTGCCGGAGACCAGGGTCGGCATGATCGAGGCGTCGATCACCCGGAGGCCGCCGATGCCGTGCACGCGCAGCCGGTCGTCGACGACGGCCATCGGATCGTGGCCCATCTTGCAGGTGCCGATGGGGTGATAGACGGTCTGGCCGTTGATGCGGGCGAAGTGGAGCCATTCCTCGTCGCTCGCGACCGCGGGGCCGGGGGTCATCTCGAAGGCGCGATAGCGGTCCATCGCGCGCTGCTCGACGATCCGGCGCGCGATCTTCATGCCGTCGACGACGCATTGCCGGTCGACCGCCTCGGCGAGGAAGTTCGGCCGGATCGCCGGCGCCGCCAGCGGGTCGGCGGACTTCATGTGGATCGAGCCGCGCGATTCCGGGCGCAGCTGGCAGATGACGATCGTCATGCCGGGCTCGCGGTCGAGCTTGCGCACGGCGGCCGAGGCATAGCTGGCATGGGCGAAGTGGTACTGCACATCCGGCCCTTCCAGCTCGGGCCGGGTCTTGACGAAGCCGGCGATGATGCCGGCCGGCATGGTGAGGATGCCGCGCCCGCCCATGTAGTACTTGCCGAGTTCGCGCAGGAAGGCGAGGCCGCGCGTCTGCTCGTTCAGCGTCACCGGTAGCTTGACGCGCCAGTTCATGCGCGGGGCGTAGTGGTCGCGGTAGTTCTCGCCGACCCCCGGCAGGGCGTGCCGAACCTCGACGCCGAGGCCCTGCAGCAGCTCGGGCTGCCCGATGCCGGACAGCTCCAGGAGCTGGGGCGACTGCACCGCGCCGGCGGCCAGGATGACTTCGCCGCGGGCGCGCGCGATCTTCTTCTCGCCGCCCTGCACATACTCGACGCCGACCGCGCGCCGGCCTTCCAGCAGCACCCGCGTCGTCTGCGCCTCGGTCTCGACATGCAGGTTCGAGCGGCCGCGCGCGGGGTCGAGGAAGGCACGCGCCGTCGACCAGCGGCGGCCGTTGCGCTGGGTCACCTGGAAATAGGCGAAGCCCTCCTGGTCGCCGCTGTTGTAGTCGGGATTGCGCGGATAGCCGGCCTCGGTCGCGGCCTCGATGAAGGCGTCCAGGATCTCGTGCCGCTCCGGTACCTCGTAGACGTTGAGCGGCCCGCCCGCGCCACGGACGTCGCTGGCGCCGCCGGCGAAGTTCTCGGACTTGCGGAAGTAGGGCAGGACGGACTCGTAGGACCAGCCGCGGCAGCCGAGCTGGGACCAGGTGTCGTAGTCGAGCGGCTGGCCGCGGACATAGACCATGCCGTTGATCGAGCTGGAGCCGCCCAGCGTCTTGCCGCGCGGAATGGCGATCGAGCGGCCCTCGACGTTGGCCTCGGGCTCGGTCGCGAAGCACCAGTTGTAGGTCTTGTCGCTGATCAGCTTCATGAACCCGGCCGGGATCGGGATCCAGAAGCTGTCGTCCTTGCGACCGGCTTCCAGCAGCAGCACGCGGTTGCCGGGATCCTCGCTCAGCCGGTTCGCCAGCACGCAGCCGGCCGAGCCGGCACCGACGATGATGTAGTCCCAGTCCGCCACCTGCGTTCCTCCTCCAGCCGCCGGGGTCCGCCGCCTCTCGCGGGCGTGCATCGGCCCCGGCCTCTCGTCCGAGGGTAGCGAAGCGGCGCGGCGCCGGGCAATGCTGTCGCCGATGCGGATGCCGGAGACCGGATCGGCACGGCGGCGAATGCGGCCCACCTGGCTTGCCCCTATGCTGGGCCCATGCGCGACGACTCCGTGCCGGTTCTCCGGTCGCCACGGCTGCGGCTGCGGCCCATCGCTGCGGGCGACGCGGCCGACCTGCTGGCGCTGGCGCACGACATCCACGTCTCCCGATACCTGCACGAGGGTGCGCCGCCCTCGGCCGAGGAGCAGCACGGCCGGATTGCGCGCGGCCTGGAGCAATGGGCGCTGCGCGGGTACGGCATGATGACGATCACGGATGCGGGCGGTTTTGTCGGCCGGATGGGCGTGTTCCATCCGGCCGCCGCCGCCGAGCCGCTGCTGGTCTATGCCCTGTGCCGCCGCGGCTGGGGCCAAGGCTACGCGACCGAAGCGGTGCCGGTGATCCTGCGCTGGTTGCGCGCCGCCCATGGGTTCGAGCAGTTGTCTGCACACATCGATCCGCGAAACGTCGGCTCGCTGCGGGTCGCGGCAAAGCTGGGCGCCGTCCACCGCGGCACGGTGGCGCGAGCCGGCGTCGACCTCGACCTCTGGGTCTTTCCGACCTGACCCCGATGGTCATCTCAGCCGACCCGATCCTGCTCGAAAGCGGCCCGGCCCATGCCGCGATCTCGCCGCGCGGCGCCGAGCCCGTGGCGTGGCGCGTCCGCGACGTGCCGCTGCTGTGGACGGTCGATCCGGCCTGGTGGGCGCGGACCGCCCCGGTGCTGTTCCCGGTCGTCGGCTGGTCGCGCGACGGCCATGTCCGGATCGACGGAGTTCGCCGGCCGATGCCGGTGCACGGCTTCGCGCCGGCGGCCGGATTCGACGTCGTCGAACAGGCGGCCGACCGGGTTCGCCTCGAACTGACGGACGGGCCGGCGACGCGGGCAAGCTACCCTTTCCGGTTCCGCCTATCGGTCGAATGGCACCTGTCCGCCGATCGCCTTGCCGCCGTGGTCACGGTCGGCAATCCGGGTAACCGGCCGCTGCCCTTTGCGGTCGGGCTGCATCCCGGTTTCTGCTGGCCGCTCGCCGGCGCGCCGCGCGCGGGCCATCGCGTCCGCTTCGCGCGGCCGGAGCGGGCCGAGGTGCCGGTGATCGCGCCGGGCGGGCTGTTCTCGGACCGCCGCCGGCCGGTGCCGATCGCCGCGGACGGTGTCCTCGAACTCGACGACCGGCTCTTCGCAAGCGAAGCGCTGTGCTTCCTCGACGCGGCGAGCCGCCGGATGCGCTACGAGAATGGCCGCGGGCAGGCGATCATCGTCGATGCGCCGGATTTTCCGCACGTCGTGCTGTGGAGCCGGCCCGGCGCGCCCTTCCTCTCGGTCGAGAGCTGGACCGGCCATGGCGACCCGGAGGGCTTTGCGGGCGAACTCTGCGAACGGCCCTCGATCCGGCTTCTCGCGCCCGGCGCCAGCGTGCATCATCGCGCCTGCTGGCTGTGGGAAGAAGGAAGCGGCCCCTGACCTCCGTCTCGATCGCATGCGACCTCGTCGACATCCTGGGCGAAGGGCCGATGTGGAACAGCGTCGACCAGCGCCTCTACTGGGTCGACGCATTCGCCCCCGCCATCCGCCGCCTCGATCCGGCGACGGGCCGGGTCAAGAGCTTCCCGATGCCGACCGACATCGGCTCGTTCGTATTCGCCCGCGACGGCACGCTGGTCGGCGGCATGCGCACCGGCTTCAACCGCATCGATCTCGACCGCGGCACCGTCGCGCCGATCGTCGATCCCGTGGCGCGCGACCCGCGGCTGATGCTGAACGACGGCAAGTGCGACCGGCGCGGGCGCTACTGGTGCGGCAGCGTCCATTCCGACTTCGTCGGCCGCCAGGCCGAGCTGTTCCGCCTCGACCCGGACCTCACCTGCCGGCGGATGGATGGCGGCTTCATCGTCGGCAACGGCATTGCCTTCTCGCCCGACGACCGCCGCATGTACTTCTCCGACACGCGCAGCGACACGGTCTGGGTCTACGATCTCGACATCGAGACGGGAGCGATTTCGAACCGGCGCGTCTTCTTCTCGACCGTCGACCTCGGCGGCCGGGTCGACGGCGCCACCGTCGACCGCGACGGCAACTACTGGTGCGCGCTGATCCACGGCGCCGCCGTCGCCTGCATCTCGCCGGAGGGAAAGCTGGTCCGGCGCATCCCCGTGCCGGCGAAGCAGCCCACCATGTGCACCTTCGGCGGCCCGGACCTCGACGTGCTCTTCGTCACCTCGGCCACGAAGATGCTGAAGCCCGAGGAACGGCCGCGCTGGCCCGACGCCGGCCGGCTCGTGCGCATCGACGGCCTCGGTGCCCGCGGCCTGCCCGAACCCTTCTTCGCCGGCTGATGGGGACGGTCCTCGTCACCGGCTGCGACCGCGGCCTCGGCCGCGAGTTCGCGGTGCAGTACGCGGACGCCGGCTATGCCGTCGTCGCCACCTACCAAGACCTCGCCCGGCGCCTGCCGGAGCGCGACGGAATGCGCCACCGCGCCCTCGACGTGACGGATCTCGCGGCCTTCGACCGGCTGGCCGCCGAACTGGCCGGCGAGCCCATCGACATCCTCGTCTCCAACGCCGGCATCGGCCGCGACATCCGCCGGCTCGGCGAGATCGACTATGCCTATGTGCAGCGGATGCTGGCGGTGAACACGATCGGGCCCTTGAAGCTGGTCGAGAGTTTCCGGTCCAACCTCGCCGCCGGGCGGGAGCGGCGGCTGCTCATCGTCAGCAGTGCCATGGGCGCGATCGGGGCCAACCTGTCCGGCGGCCACTACGGTTATCGCGCCAGCAAGGCGGGGCTCAACGCCATCGGCCGCAGCCTCGCGATCGATCTCTTCGCCGACGGCATCACCGTCGCCCTGCTGCATCCGGGCTGGGTGCGGACGGCCGGCGGCAGCGACGATGCGCCGTTGACCGCGGCCGAGAGCGTGGCGGCGATGCGGGACTTCGTGCGCCGGCTGGGCAATCACCAGACCGGCGGGTTCTACACCTATGCGGGGCAGCCGCTGCCCTGGTGAGGAAAGGCAGTCGATGACGGGCGAGCGGACACGGGTGGCGATGGGCGGCTTCGGCGCCTGGGGCCAGATGCATGCGCGCGCGATCGGCGCCATCGACGGCGCCGAGGTCGCGGCGATCTTCTGCCATGGCGAACGGTCCGAGACGGCGGCGGCCGAACTCTTCCCCGACGTGCCGCGCTATCGCGACTACGACGCCATGCTGGCGGCGGGCGGCTTCGACGTCGTCTCGGTCGCGGCCCCCAACCACGTCCATTCCCGCTTCGCCGTGGCGGCGCTGGAGGCGGGCGCCCACGTCTTCCTGGAAAAGCCGATGGGGCTGACGCTGGCCGAGTGCGACGCCGTCATCGAGGCGGCCCGGCGGACGGGGCGGCAGGTCACGCTCGACCACGAGCTGCGCGTCTCGGGCCAGTGGGGGGCGATCCGCGACGTCGTCGAGAAGGGCGAGGTCGGCCGCGTCCGCTATCAGAACTTCACCCTCTTCCGGCATCCCTTTCGACCGGGTTCGGGCGGCTGGCGCCACGATCCCGCGCGGGTCGGCTCCTGGATCCTGGAGGAGATGGTCCATTTCTACGACCTCGTCCTCTGGTACGCGCGCGAGAACGGATTGCCGGCCCAGGTCCGGGCGTTCGGCGAGCCGGCGGGTGAGGGCCTCGTCTCCAACTTCGGCACGCTGCTCGAATGGTCCGACGGCTCGACCGCCTTTTTGACCCAGACCCTGGCCGGCTTCGAGCACCACACCATGCTGGAGCTGGCCGGCACAGACGGCGCCGTCCGCACCTGGTGGTCGGGCGCGGTCGCCCGCACACTGACCCCGGACTACGAGCTGAAGGTGCTGCGCCGCGGCCGGACCGAGGCCGAGACGGTGGCGATCCCCAAGTCGGGCGAGGTCTTCGAGCTGGAGGAGAACCTGCGCCGCGCCTTCGCCGCGTTCGGCGAGAACCGCTCGCCCCTGCCGCCCGAGGAGGCGAAGCAGTCGATCGCCGTCTGCCTCGCCGCCGAGGAGGCGCATGCCAGCGGCCGGCCGGTGGCGCCGATGTTCTGAGCCGGCGATCGGCCCGGGCCTTGCAGGACTGGGCCCTTGCAGGATCGGCAGATCGCGCTGCACCATCGTCAAGCGGGAGATTCACTCCCGGCGGCAATCGGATCGGGGGTCGGGCATGTCACGGGTCTGGAAGTCCATCGCGTTCGCTGCCGGGTTGGCTCTGTCGGCCACGACCGTGGCGGCGCAGGCGCCGCAGAAGGGCGGCATCCTCAATTCGACGCTGTGGCCGGAGCCGCCGGGCATCGTCATCGGCGTGAACCTCAACGCGCCGACGCTGCTGCCGGCGACCAAGATGTTCGAAGGCCTGATGACCTACGACTTCAACCTGGCGCCGGTCCCGGTGCTGGCGGAGTCCTGGGAGATCGCGCCCGATGGCCTGACCTACACCTTCAAGCTGCGCCGGAACGTGAAGTGGCATGACGGCAAGCCCTTCACCGCCGAGGATGTCGTCTTCTCCTTCAACGAGTTCATGCCGCAGGTGCATTCGCGCTCGAGGCCGACCTTCGAGCGCGTCAAGACGACGGCGGTCGACGCACATACGGTGCGGCTGGAGCTGAAGGAGCCCTACGCGCCGCTGATCCGCAGCTTCGACACGCTCAGCGCGCCGATCATGCCGGCGCACCTCTACAAGGGCACCGATTTCCGGGCCAACCCGATCAACCAGACACCGGTCGGCACCGGCCCATTCAAGTTCAAGGAATGGAAGAAGGGCGAGTACGTCCACCTCGTCCGCAACGATTCCTACTGGCAGGCGGGCAAGCCCTATCTCGACGCCATCTATTACCGCTTCATCCCCGACAGCGCGTCCCGCGCGCTGGCGCTGGAGACGGGGCAGGTCCAGCTGGCCGCCCAGACCGACATCGAGTTCGTCGACGTGGCGCGCCTCGGCAAGATCCCCGGCCTCGTCGTCACCACCAAGGGCTGGGAGTGGAATTCGACCATCTCCTGGATCGAGCTGAACAACCGCCGCAAGCCCTTCGACGATCCGCGCTTCCGCCGTGCCATCCTGCACGCGCTCGACCGCGAGTTCATCCGCACCAACATCTTCTTCGGCCTCGCCAAGGTGGCGACCGGGCCGCTCCATTCCAGCTCACCCTTCTACGATCCCAACGTGCCGGCCTATCCGTTCGACCCGGCCAAGGCGTCGGCGCTGCTCGACGAGATGGGGTTGAAGCCGGACGGCGGCGGGGTGCGGGCCAGGGTCAAGCTGCTGGGCCTGCCCTATGGCGAGCTGTGGAGCCGGCTGTCGGAGTACATCCGCCAGGCGCTCGGCAAGGTCGGCGTGCAGGTCACCCTGGAGAGTTCGGACGTCGCCGGCTGGGGCAGCCGCTTCGCCAACTGGGACTACGACATGACGACGACGTTTCTGTCGATGCTGGCGGACCCGGCACTGGGCGTGTCGCGCACCTACCTCACCTCCAACATCCGCAAGGGCGTGCTCTTCACCAACACCTCGGGCTATTCCAACCCCGAGGTCGACGCGCTGTTCGCCAAGGCGGCCGGCAGCACCGACGAGGGCGAGCGCAAGCGGCTCTATTCGCAGATCCAGAAGATCGTGGCCGGCGCGGCGCCGATCGCCTGGCTGGTCGAAATCCAGTGGCCGACCATCCATTCGGCCAAGCTGCGCGACGCCATCATCAACGGCTTCGGACCCAACGACAGCTTCGCCGACGCCTGGCTGGCGAAGTGACGGGGAGGGGCTGGGGGCGCTTCCCGGCGCCCCCAGCCCCCGCCTTCACCCGGTAGTGGCCGGACGGCCGCACTTCCGATGCGCATCCTCCTCTTCCTCGGCGGCTGGCTGGTCAAGGCGGCGCTGATCCTGCTCGCCATCGTCGTGCTGAATTTCTGCCTCGTCCGTCTGGCGCCCGGCGACGTGGCGACGGTGCTGGCCGGCGAATCGGGCGCGGCCGACGCGGACTTCCTCGCCCGCACCCGGGCGGAGTTCGGGCTCGACCGGCCGCTGCCGGCGCAGCTCGCCACCTATGTCGGCAATGTCCTCTCGCTCGACCTCGGCGTCAGCTACCGCACCCGCCGGCCGGTCGCCGACATGGTGCTGGAGCGGCTGCCGGCGACGCTGCTGTTGACCGGCACGGCCTTCCTCTTCGCCCTCGGCGTCGGGCCGGCGCTGGGCGTCCTGGCCGCGGTGAAGGCGCGACGACCGGCCGACAGCCTGATCACCGTGGCGGCCCTCGTCTTCTATGCCATGCCGATCTTCTGGGTCGGCCTGCTCTTCATCCTCTTCTTCTCGGTGACGCTCGGCTGGCTGCCGCCCTTCGGCATGCGCAGCCTGATCCCGCCGTCGGGTGAGCTGGCCCGCGCAATCGACGTCGCGCGGCACCTGGTCCTGCCCGCCGTGACGCTGGGGCTCTTCTACGTCGCCATCTACGCCCGCCTCACCCGCGGCGCGATGCTGGAGACGGCGGGGCTCGACTACGTCAAGACGGCGCGCGCCAAGGGCCTGCCGGAATGGCGGGTGGTGACGGCGCACATCCTGCGCAATGCCATGCTGCCGATCATCACCTTCGCCGGCCTTCAGGCCGGGCACCTCGTCGGGGGCGCCATCGTCGCCGAGACGGTGTTCGCCTGGCCCGGTATCGGCCGCCTCGCCTTCGACGCCCTGCTGCAGCGCGACTACAACCTGCTGCTCGCGGTCTTCCTCGCCTCGGCGGTGGCGGTGGTGCTGTTCAACTTCGTCACCGACCTGCTGCTGCGGATCGCCGACCCGCGCATCGGAGCCGCCGGCGGATGAGCGTGCGGCGATGAGCTTCTGGCAGAGCTTCCTGCGCAATCGCGGCGCGGTCGCCGGGCTGGCGGTGCTGGCGGCGGTGCTGCTGCTCGCCCTGTCGGCGCCCTTCCTCTTCTCCTTCGACCCGTGGGACACGCGCGGCGCGCCGCTGCAGCCGCCGGGCGAGGGCTTCGCGCTCGGCAGCGACATGCTGGGCCGCGACGTGCTCGCCGGCATCTTCCACGGCGCCCGCGTCTCGCTCTTCATCGGCGTCGTGTCCACCGTCTTCGCGGTCGTGATCGGCGTCGTGGTCGGTGCCGTCGCGGGCTACTTCGGCGGGCTCGTCGACGATGTCGCGATGCGCTTCACCGAATTCTTCCAGACCATCCCCAGCTTCGTGCTGGCGGTGCTGCTGGTCGCGATCCTGACGCCGGGCCTCGCCTCGATCGTCATCGCCATCTCGGTCGTGACATGGCCGCCGGTGGCACGCCTCGCGCGGTCGGAGTTCCTGGCCCTGCGCCATCGCGCGTTCGTCGAGGCGGCCGTCCTGTCCGGCGTCTCGCACATCCGCATCATCTTCGGCGAGGTACTGCCGAACGCGCTGACGCCGATCGTCATCATGGCCTCGCTGATGGTGGCGACGGCGATCCTGACGGAATCCGCACTCAGCTTCCTCGGCCTCGGCGATCCGAACCGCATCAGCTGGGGCTATATGATCGGCGCGGCGCGGGCGGTCTTCCGGCACGCCTGGTGGCTCTCGGTCTTTCCCGGCCTCGCCATCTTCGTCACCGTGCTGGCGATCAACCTCGTGGGCGAGGGGCTGAACGACGCGCTCAACCCGCATATGCGCCGGCGGACGGACCCGTGACCGCCCCGCTGCTGGAGATCGCCGGCCTGCGGGTGGCGCTGCCGGCCGGCAGCGACCGCGCCCACGCCGTCGACGGGATCGCGCTCGACGTGCGGGCCAACGAGGTGCTGTGCGTCGTGGGCGAATCCGGCTCCGGCAAGTCGCTGACCGCCCATGCGGTGATGGGGCTGGTGCCGAAGGGGCTCGCCGTCGCCGGCTCGATCCGCTTCGAAGGGCGGGAACTGCTCGGCATGGCGGAGGCGGAGCGGCGCCGCCTGCGCGGCAGCCGCATGGCGATGATCTTCCAGGAGCCGATGGCGGCGCTCAATCCGGTCATGCGCATCGGCGACCAGATCGCCGAGGTCTTCCGCTTCCACGGCCGGCCCGATCGCGACGGCAGCCGCACCCTGGCGCTCCTCGATGCGGTCGGACTGCCCGACCCGGCGCTGATCCGCCACGCGCGGCCGTTCCAGCTCTCGGGCGGGCAGCGGCAGCGGGCGATGATCGCGATGGCGCTGGCCCTCGATCCGGTGCTGCTGATCGCCGACGAGCCGACGACCGCCCTCGACGTCACCACCCAGGCGCAGATCCTGGACCTCCTGCGTGCGATCCAGGCGGCCCGCTCGATGGCGGTCATGCTCATCACCCACGATATCGGCGTCGTCCGCGAGATGGCGCACCGCGTCGCGGTGATGCAGGAGGGGCGCGTCGTCGAGACGGGTCCTGCCGCCGACGTGCTCGGCCGGCCGCAGCATGCCTATACGCAGCGTCTACTCGCGGCCGTACCGAAGCTGCAGCCGCGGCCCGACCGCTCGGCCGAACTGGGCGCGACGGTGCTGGAGGGGCGGGGCCTCGCCAAGACCTATGCCGGGCGCGCCGGGCTCTTCCGTCCCGGCCGCCGCGTCGCCGCGGTCGCGGGCGTCGACCTGTCGCTGCGGCGGGGCGAGGCACTCGGCATCGTCGGCGAGAGCGGGTCCGGCAAATCGACGCTGGCGCGGATGGTCGTCCGTCTCGTCGATGCCGACGCCGGCACGCTGACCCTGGCCGGGGTCGACGGCAACCTGCTGGCCTTGCGCGGCCGGCGCCTCGGCCCCGTCCGGCGCCGGGTGCAGATGGTCTTCCAGGATCCGTGGGGCTCGCTCAACCCGCGCCGCCGGGTGCACGAGATCGTCGCCCAGGGGCTGCTGGCCCACGGCATGGACCGCCGTCAGGCGCGCGCCCGCGTCGACGAGCTGCTGGCCCTCGTCGCCCTCGACCCGTCGTCGGCCGAGCGCTTTCCCAACGAGTTCTCGGGCGGCCAGCGCCAGCGCATCGGCCTTGCCCGCGCGCTGGCGCTGGAGCCCGAGCTGCTGGTCGCCGACGAGCCCGTCTCCGCCCTCGACGTCTCGGTTCAGGCCCAGGTCCTCGACCTCATCGCCGACATCCAGCGCAAGCTGCAGCTCGCCGTCCTCTTCATCACCCACGACCTTCGCGTCGCGAGCCAGGTCTGCGACCGCATCGCCGTCATGCGCCGGGGCGAAGTAGTGGAGGCCGGCCCCAGCGCCGAGGTGCTGTTCCGGCCACGGCACGAATACACCCGCCTGCTGCTCGCCTCGGTCCCGGGCCGGGGGGTGGGGGAGGAGACCGGCTCGGCCTGAAGGACGCACCCATGCTATGCTGCCGCCGCCACGAGGGGGAGGGGTCGTTCCATGGGCCGCATCGCCGAGATCTTCCGCACGGTGGCACCCGATGCCCGGGCGGAGTACCGGGCAGCCTTCGATGCCGGCGACGTCCTCTTCGCCGATGCGGCGATCGAGGCCCCGCTGCGGATCGCCCATTTCCTCGCCCAGGTGCTGCACGAATCGGGCGGCGGCACGGTCCTCTTCGAGAACCTACGCTACCGCACGCCCGAGCGGCTGATGGAGATCTTCGGTGTCGGCCGCCACTCGGCCGCCATCCGCGCGGAGGAGGTGGCGGGACTGATCGGCAACGCCGAGGCGCTGGCCGAGCGCGTCTACGGCCTCGGCAATCCGCGCAAGGCGGCCGAGCTCGGGAACAGCCGGGCCGGCGACGGCTTCCGCTATCGCGGCGGCGGCCTGCTGCAGACGACCGGGCGCGGCAACTATCGTCGGATGGGCCAGCGCTGCGGCGTCGGCTTCGACGACGATCCGGCCCTGGTGACCGCGACCGAGCATGCGCTGAAGCCGGCGCTCTGCGAATGGAGCGAGGGTAACCTCAACCTCGCCGCCGACCTCGACGACATCGCCACCATCACAAGGCGGATCAATGGCGGCTTCAACGGCCTCGCCGATCGCAAGCACTGGTTCGCCCGCGTCTGGCCCCTGGCCCAGGACGGGGCGGGGCCGCCCGTGCCGGCCTGGGAGGCGGCGGGGGCCAGCACCGACACGCGCTGGCTGCAGGCGGCGCTGAACGATCTCGGCGCCAGCCCGCGGCTCGTCGTCGACGGCAAGGCCGGGCCGGCGACCGAGGCGGCCGTGCGCTGGTTCCAGGGGCTGGCCGGCCTCGTCGTCGACGGCGTCGCCGGGCCCGTCACCCGCGCCGCCATCCGCCTGCGCCTGGACGCGCTGCGCGGCGGCTGAAGCCCCGGCGGGATCAGCGCCGGGCGCAGGCGAGGCAGAGCGGCGTCGTCGCGTCGAGCGCCAGCCGGGCCGGCTCGATCTCCTCCTCGCAGCGGGCACAGAGGCCGAAGCGGTCCTGCGCGATGCGGTCCAGCGTTGCCAGGATGCGCTGCCGCTCGATCCCCCGGCGCTGCTCTGCCGCCTGGGCCATCGCCTGTACCTGCATCGCATCCATGCGCGACAGTCGCCCGACGCTCTGCTGGTCGAGTTCGACCGGGCGGCGGCTCTCGGCCGATCCGCTCGATTCGCGGTCCAACTCGTCGAGGCGCTGCTGCAGCTGCCGGACCAGTTCCGCCTTCGCTTCCGGCTCCATCGATCGCTCCTCCGATTGTCTCCGGGCGGTTCCGGCAATAGGCTCGTCGGACCCTCCGCGGCTTCCGCGTCTTGCGGATCGGTCGTCCGACCGGCCGGGCCGCCACACGATCATGCGATCCCAGGGGAGAATCAGGCATGGCTTTCGCGCGGCTCATCCGCGGCGAGCCGGCGCCGCTCGGCTTCGGGTTCCTGCACGCCTTTGCCTCCAGCGTCGGCCAGACCTACTTCATCTCGCTCTTCGTGCCGAGCATTTCGGCCGAGATCGGCGCCAGCCCCGGCGAGTTCGCGACCATGTACGCGGTCGCGACGATCGCCAGCGCCTGCTCGCTGCCCTGGCTCGGCGCCTGGATCGACCGCATCGACCTGCTGCGCTACGGCGCTGCCTGCGGCCTGCTGCTGGTCGCCGCCTGCCTGTGGACGGCGCTGTCGGCGGACATGGTCACGGTCACGATCGGGCTGCTGGCGTTGCGCCTCGCCGGCCAGGGGTTGATGAGCCATGTGGCGATGACCGCCACCGCGCGCTGGTTCGACCGCCAGCGCGGGTCGGCGCTCTCGCTCGTATCCCTCGGCTATCCGCTGGGCGAGGTGGTCTATCCCGCGCTCGTCGTGGCGCTCATCGGCTGGATCGGCTGGCGCCCGACCTACGCCCTGGCGGCGGTGGCCTCGCTGCTCCTGCTGACGGGTGCCGCCGCCCTGGTGCGCGCGCGGCCGGCCTTCCGTGCGCCGCCCGCCCGCCGCCGGCAGGGCGACGGCGGCAGCGAGGCCGGCGAGCGCCTGTGGTCGCGGCGGTTCGTCATGCTCCTGCCGCTCATCCTCTGCGCGCCGCTGCTGACGACGGCGCTGATCTTCCATCAGGGGCTGGTCGCCGCCGACATGGGCCTGACGCTCGAATGGTTCGCGCTCTCCTTCGCCGCAATCGCCATCGCCCAGGTGCCGGCCTCGCTGCTGGTCGGGCCGGCGGTCGACCGGTTCGGCAGCAGCTGGCTTCTCGTCGCGCATCTGGCACCCCTCGGGCTTGCCTTCGCGCTCCTGGGCGTGACCGATGCCGCGTGGGTCGTGCCGGTCCACTTCGCATTGGCCGGGGTGGCAAGCGGGATGGCGGCGCCGTTGCGCACCACCATCCTGGCGGAGCTCGTCGGCCCGCGCCGGCTCGGCGCCGCGCGCGGCCAGATGACGGCCCTGACGGTCCTGGCGACCGCCCTCGGGCCCGCCCTCTTCGGCTGGATGTTCGAGGCCGGGATCGGCGTCGACCAGGTCCTGTTCGCATCGGTCGGCCTGATGGCGGCATGCGCCGGGCTGGCGGCCGCGGGCGAGATCGCTGCCCGCCGCCTCAGCCGCGATCGAACCGGGTCGACAGGATGATCGAGGTGACGGTGCGCTCGACGCCGTCGAGGGCGCCGATCTCGTCGATCAGTCGGTCCATCTCCTCGACCGAGCGCGCCTCGACCAGCGCGATCAGGTCGTGGATGCCGCTGACGGAATGCAGCGCGGTGATCTGCGGGATGCGGGCCAGCGCCGTCTCGGTCGGGCGCGCCAGCTTGGGCTTCACCGTCAGCAGGATGTGCGCGCGCACCAGGCGGCTCGCCGTCTCCCGGCCGACGCGCACCGTGTAGCCGGCGACGATGCCCCGCCGCTCCAGCCGCTCGATGCGGCTCTGCACCGTCGTCCGCGAGATCCCGAGGCGCCGGCCGAGCTCGGCGGTCGAGCGCCGCGCATTCTCGCGCAGCAGCCGCAGCAGGGCCTCGTCGGTGGCGTCTATCGGCGTTTCGTCGCTCATTTCGGCATTCTGACGGAAATCTTCGCGCAGATCGACGGTCTGCATAGTACGGATCGACGCGGGTCCGCCGTAGGGTCGCCCTCGACCATTCGCATCCATCGAGAGGGAGACGGGACCATGCGCGACGTCGTCGTCGTCGGGGCCGGCAAGATCGGCGCCACCATCGCGGACATGCTGGCCGCATCGGGGGACTATCGCGTCGCGGTCGTCGACCGCTCGCCGGAGGCGCTGGCTGAGGTGGTGGCCGCCGGCGTGACCGCGATCCAGCACGACCTCGCCGACGAGACCGGTCTCGCGCGGCTGCTCGCCGGCCGCTTCGCCGTGCTCAGCGCCGCGCCCTACCACCTGACCGCCGGCGTCGCGCGCGCCGCCTATGCCGCCGGCTGCCACTACCTCGATCTCACCGAGGACGTGGCGACCACCCGCTCGGTGCGCGAGCTGGCGCGCCAGGGCAGCCGCGCCTTCATCCCGCAATGCGGCCTCGCCCCCGGCTTCATCTCGATCGTGGCCACCGCGCTGGCGCAGCGCTTCGAGCGGCTGGACAGCGTCAAGCTGCGGGTCGGCGCCCTGCCGCAGTTCCCGTCGAACGCGCTCAACTACAACCTCACCTGGAGCACCGACGGCGTCATCAACGAATATTGCGAGCCCTGCGAGGCGATCGTCGACGGCGTCCGCCGCGAGGTGCCGCCGATGGAGGAGCTGGAGGAGTTCTCGCTCGACGGCGTGCGCTACGAGGCGTTCAACACCTCGGGCGGCCTCGGCTCGCTGTGCGAGACGCTGGCCGGCCGGGTGCGCCAGCTCAACTACCGCACCATCCGCTACCCCGGCCATTGCGCGCTGATGAAGGCGCTGCTGGTCGACCTCCGGCTGCGCGACCGGCGCCATGTCCTGAAGGACATCCTGGAGCACGCGCTGCCGACGACGATGCAGGACGTCGTGGTCGTCCTCGTCGCCGTGTCGGGCTGGCAGGGCGAGCGGCTGGTGCAGACGACCTATGCCAACCGGATCCATGGCGGCATGGTCGGCGGGCGCCGGCGCAGCGCCATCCAGGTGACGACGGCGGCCGGCATCGCGGCCGTGCTCGACCTCCTGGCGGAGGGCGCGATCCCGGCCACCGGTCTCGTCCGGCAGGAGGACATCCCGCTCGACCGCTTCCTCGCCAACCGCTTCGGCCGCGCCTATGCGATGGAGGACCGCCAGGCGCTGGCCGCCTGAGTCCGGAAGCCTGTAGGTTGCCCTCCAGACTGGAGGGAGTGGGACGATGGGGGAACTGGAACGGCTCGGCATTCGGCCGGTCATCAACGCGACCGGGCCCTGGACGCGCATGGGCAACACCGCCCCGTCGGCGGCGGTCCGGGCGGCGATGGACGAGATGTCCCAGGTCTACGTCCCCTTCGCCGAGCTGCAGGAGGCGGCGGGCCGTGTCATCGCCGAGGCGACCGGGGCCGAAGCCGGCTATGCCACGCCCGGCGCCGCCGCGGCGACGACGCTGGCGGTCGCGGCCTGCATCGCCGGCGAGGATCCGCTCGTCATGCGGGCGCTGCCGCATCCGGAGGGCGTTCCGGCGACCTGCGTCCTCTTCCGCCAGCATCGCAGCTACTACGACGTCGCCATCCGTGCGGCCGGCGCCCGGCTGCGGCTGGTCGATGCCGCCGCGCCCGATCCGCTGGGCGCGCTGGCCGATGCGATCGACGATGCGGTCGCCTGCGTCTTCTACGACGCGACCGGGCTGCCCTACCGCGACCAGGCCGGCGTGCCGGACCTCGCCGCGGTGGTGAAGGTCGCCCATGACCGGGGCAAGCGGGTGGTGGTCGACGGCTCGATGGCGCTGCCGCCGGCCGACAACCTGCGCGCCCTGGTGGCGACCGGCGCCGATGCGGTCTCGTTCAGCGGCGGCAAGGCGATCGGCGGGCCGCCGGCCAGCGGCTTCACCGCCTGCCGGCGGGCGCTGCTGCGCTCGATCGCGGTCCAGCACCAGGACGCCGACATCCATGCCGATCTCACCGGCCGGCCCCATCCCGAGGCGCCCTACATGGGCATCGGCCGCGGCTTCAAAGTGGGCAAGGAGCAGATCGCCGGGCTGATCGCCGCGCTCTCCGACTATGCCGTGCGCGACCACGAGGCCGAACGCCAGCAGTGGCACGAGCGGCTGCAGGTGATCGAGCGGGCGGTCGCAGGTGTTCCCGGCCTGACGCGGCGCATGCTCGTCTCGAACGACGGGCGCGCGCCCTACCTCATCATGGGCTTCGAGGGGCCGCTCGCGGGCGTCTCCTCGGCCGAGCTGTCGCAGCGCCTGCTGGCGGGCGAGCCGCGCATCTTCCTGGCGCCGCGCGCCGGCAATGTCCTGTGGGCGGGGGCGGAGAACCTCCGCGAGGGCGAGGCCGAGGTCGTTGCGGCCGGCCTCGCGCAGGTCCTGTCGGAGGCGGCCGCGGGGCGCGGATAGCTGGCGCCCCCCGCGGCCGCTGTCGCCGGTCAGCGGCTGTCGCGCTGCGCCTGGGCGTCACGAACGAACTGGCTGACCCGCCCCACCTCCCGCGGGTCGGCCGCCACGGTCGGCGCACGGCTCGGCACCGGCGACATCCCGCCGTCGGCCGTCCGGCCGGCGCCGGGATGGTGACGGGAGGTATCCGCCTGCTTCAGCCGCAGCGCCCGCTGGGCGATCTCCGCCTGGCTCTCGGCGGCGCGATGGCGGGTCGCGATGCGGTTGAGGCGCTTCAGGGCGCCCGCGAACAGCTCTGCCTTGATCGAGGTGCCGGTATGGTCGCCGGCGGGACGGGCGCCGCGCGCCTCCTGTTTGCCGCGCATCTCGCGGCGCTGGCGGCGGGTGGTGTCGCGCGCCTTGTCGCGCATGTCGCGGATCTGGCGGCGGAGGTCTCCCACCTCGGCCGGCGACAGGTCGCGGATCGCCGGATAGTGGGTGCGGCGGACGCGATCGAACTCGTCCGCCGCCAGGAACCGTCGTTCCCGCAGAATGGGGGTGGCCATGCTTCCCCTTCGCGTTGGTTGCGCCCCCGGGAGGACGAACGGTGCGCGAGGGACGGAGGTTCCCCCGCCGCCGGCCTATGCGGCCGCCCGGCGCGCCCGCACGGTGCGCCACACGGCCTCGGGCGTCAGCGGCATGTCGATATGGGCGATGCCGAGCGCGTCGCAGACGGCGCTGACGATGGCCGGCGGCGCACCGCACGAGCCGCCCTCGCCCGCGCCCTTGACGCCGAGGTCGTTGCTGGGGTTCGGCACGACGTGGAAGTCGATCTCGAGGTCGGGCATGTCGGCCGCGCGCGGCATCGCGTAGTCCATGAACGAGCCGGACACGAGTTGCCCGGAATCGCGGTCGTAGACGGTGCGCTCCAGGATCGCCTGCCCCAGGCCCTGGGCGACCGCGCCATGCACCTGCCCGCGTACCAGCATCGGGTTGATCAGCACGCCGCAATCGTCGACGCAGACATAGCGCTCGACCTCGACGATGCCGGTGTCCGGATCGAGCGCGATCTCGGCGATATGGGCGCCATTGGGGAAGTTGCACTCGGTCGGGCGCTGGTAGCGGCAGGTCTCGTCGAGGCCGGGCTCCATCCCCTCCGGCAGGCTGGCCGGGTCGCGGGCGATGCGCGCGACCGCGTCGATCGCGATGCGCAGGTCCGTGCCCGGCACACCGAAGACGCCTTCGCGGAACTCGATGTCGGCCTCGGCGGCCTCCAGCCGGTGGGCGGCGATGCGCCGGGCCTTGTCGATCACCTGCTGGGCGGCGCGCGCGGTCGCGACCCCACCCATCTGGGACGAGCGCGACCCGCCGGTGCCGTTGCCGAACTTCACGAAGTCGGAATCGCCCTGGCGCAGGTCGATGTGGTCGAAGGGCACGCCGAGCCGCTCGGCCAGGATCTGGGCGAAGGCGGTCTCGTGGCCCTGGCCGTGGCTGAAGGTGCCGACGACGAGGGAGACGCGGCCGTCCGCCTCGAAGCGCACGCGCGCCTCCTCCAGCGGCTGGCCGCCCGACGCCTCGACATAATAGCCAAGGCCGATGCCGCGCAGCTTGCCGTCGCGGCGGGTGGCGCGCCGCGCGGCGAAGCCGGCCCAGTCGGCCTTGGCCAGCGCCAGGTCCATGGTCTCGGCGAAGAGGCCGGAATCGATCACCATCCCGACCTGGTTCTTGTACGGCAGCTGGTCGGGGCGGATGAAGTTGCGCCGCCGGATCTCGTCGCGGCCGATGCCGAACTCGGCCGCGCCGAGGTCGAGCAGCCGCTCCATCTGGTAGCAGATCTCCGGCCGGCCGGCGCCGCGATAGGCGTCGGTCGGCACGGTGTTGGTGAAGGTCACCCTGACCGACAGCTGCATGGCCGGCACGTCGTAGACCGAGCCCGCGATGCGCGCGCCTGCCACGGTCGGGATGCGCGGCCCGAAATCGAGCAGGTAGGCGCCGACATTGGCGGCGGTCTCCGCCCGCATGGCGAGGATGCGGGCGTCCTCGTCGAAGGCCATTTCGCAGACGGTGACATGATCGCGCCCGTGCGGGTCCGAGAGGAAGGTCTCGCTGCGGTCCGAGGTCCACTTGACCGGGCGTTCCAGGCGGGTTGCGGCCCAGACCACCATCACCGTCTCGGGGAAGAGCTTGCCGCGCAGCCCGAAGCCGCCGCCGACGTCGGGCGAGACGACGCGGATCTTGTCCGGCGTCGTGGCGAAGACGATCGAGGCGAGGCCCTGCCACAGCTTGACGACGCCCTGGGTCGGCGAATGCAGGGTGCGCACCCCCGTCGCCGGGTCGTAGGAGCCGATGGCCACGCGCGGCTCCATCGGGTTGCCGACGACGCGGTTGTTGACGAGCTCGCAGCGCACGGTGCGGTGGGCGCGCGCGAAGGCGTCGCGCATCGCCGTGCCGTCATGGCTCTCCCAATGGACGCAGAGGTTGCTGCCGCGCTCGGGCCAGAGCAGCGGCGCGCCGGGCTCCAGCGCCGCCGGAGCGTCGACCACGGCCGGCAGCGCCTCGTACTCGACCGCGATCAGCTCGGCGGCGTCGCGCGCCTGCTCGGCCGTCTCGGCGACGACGAAGGCGACCGGGTCGCCGACATAGCGCACGGTGCCGTCGGCCAGCACCGGGCGCAGCGGCGCGAACATCTTCTCCCCGCCGCGGCCCGGCACGTCGACATGGCAGGGCAGGCCGGGCAGCCCGTCGGCGGCCGCCTCGCGATGGCTGAGGACGGCGACGACGCCCGGCGCCGCCGCTGCGGCAGCGGTGTCGATGCCGAGGATGCGGGCATGCGCGTGGGGCGAGCGCAGGACATGGCCATAGGCCTGGTCCGGCAGGTTGATGTCGTCGGTGTAGCGGCCCTGGCCGGTGAGGAAGCGGACATCCTCCTTGCGGCGCACGGGCTGGCCGATGCCGAACTGTTCCATGGCGGGGCTCCGCTCCGTTCGATGCAGGGAAAGGGTGACGGGATCGGAACGATTGTCCCCGAGAAACCCCGCCCCTGTCACCCCTTCACGGGCTGGCCGTCGACCTGCAGCGCCAGCGCGGCGGCGATGGTGCGGTGGATCGGCGTCGCGACGCCGTTGGCGGCACCCAGCCGGGCGACCGCGCCGGACAGCCAGGGCAGTTCCAGCCGGCGGCCCCGCTCCAGGTCTTCCAGCATCGAGGCGCGGGCGCCGGGCGGCAGCGAATCCATGAATCCGAGCGTGCGCTCCGGCAGGTCCGCCGGCAGGCGCACGCCGAGCGCGGCCGCCACGGCGGCCGTCTCGGCCAGCGATTCGCGCAACAGCGCACGGGTCGCGGGGTTGGTGCGGATCGGGCCCATGGCATGGCGGGTCAGCGCCGTGAGGCCGCTCATGGAGGCAAGGAAGACGAACTTCTCCCACACCGCGCGCCACGGGTCGTCGGTCAGCACCGCCGTCAGGGCGGAGGCGTCGCAGGCGGCCTTCAGCGCCTGGAGAGGGGCGGCCTGGGCCGGATCGACCGGGCCGAAGACGATCGAGGGCACGAGGCCGTTGTGGCGCACCACCCCCGGCCGGGCGACGACGGCGGAGATGCGGGCGACGCCGGGGACGACGTGGCGCGGCCCGACGGCGCGGCCGACGATCTCCGGCGCGTCGATGCCGTTCTGCAGCGTCACCACCACCGTCTCCGGCCCGATCAGCGGCTTCAGCGTCGGCGCCGTCGCCTCCATGTCGTAGAGCTTGACGGCGAAGAGGACGATGTCGGCCGTCCCGGCCGCGGCCGGATCCTCGGTCGCGCGGACCTCTGCGACATGGAAGGGGGTCGTCTCGCTCTCGACGGTGAGGCCGTCGGCCAGCATCGCGGCCAGATGGGCGCCGCGCGCGATGAAGGTGACGTCCTGGCCGGCCTTCGCCAGCAACCCACCGAAATAGCCGCCGACGCCGCCGGCTCCCACCACCACGATCCGCATCTGCCCGCTGCCCTCGCCTGGAATTCGCCGCCGGAGCATGGGGGAGGGGCCGGGCCCGCGTCCAGCGCCGATCGCGGCGCCTGGCGCCATCGGTGCTTGGCCGGGCGGCGCGGCGCATGCCATCGTGGCGGCTCCACCGGCCACGTCCTTCCGGAGCCCGACCCGACCCATGTCCGAAGAGCTGCTGTTCCTGCCCGCCACGCGCGCGGCGGCGCTGATCCGTCGCGGCGAACTCTCGCCCGTCGCCTATGTCGGGGCGGTCCTCGATGCGATCGACCGCTGGCAGCCGGCGATCAACGCCTATGTCGCGGTCACCCGCGAGACGGCGCTGGCCGCGGCGGCCGAGGCCGAGGCGGCGGTCGCCGCCGGCCGGCCACTGGGGCCGCTGCACGGCGTTCCGGTCTCGGTCAAGGACCTGGTCGACGTCGCGGGTGTCGCCACCACCCACGGCTCGCACGTCCATGCCGGCAACGTCGCCCGTGCCGATGCCGTCGCCGTCCAGCGGCTGCGGGCCGCCGGCGCCGTCATCGTCGGCAAGACGACGACGCCCGAGTTCGGCCACAAGGGCATCACCACCAGCCCGCTGACCGGCATCACCCGCAACCCCTGGAACGTCGCGCACACCCCGGGCGGCTCCAGCGGCGGGGCGGCGGCGGCGGTGGCGGCGGGCCTGGCGCCGCTCGCCGTCGGTACCGACGGGGCAGGGTCGATCCGCGGGCCGTCGGCCTCGGCCGGCATCGCCGGGCTGAAGCCGACGCGCGGCGCCATCCCGCACGAGGCGGCGGCCGACATCTTCCTCAACCAGTCCTTCATCGGCCCGATGACGCGCACGGTGGCCGATGCCCGCCTCATGTTCTCGGTCATGGCCGGACCCGACCCGCGGGACCCGTGGAGCATGGGTGGCGGCCCGGCGCCGCTGCCGCCCGACCTGCAGGGCGCGCGGCTCGACGGCGTGCGCATCGGCTATGTCGCGCGGATGGCGAACCCGGTCGTCGATCCCGAGGTCGAGGCGCGCACGCTCGACATGCTGGCCGCGCTCCGCGACCTCGGCGCGGAGGTGGAGGAGGTGACGGACGCGATCGACTGGATCGAGCCCGAGGGGCGCATCCTCTACCAGACGGGCATCGCGGCCTCCGTCGCGGCGCTGCGCGAGCGCTGGGGCAACCGCCTCGACCCGACGCTGATCGCCTTCGCCGACTGGGGCATGCAGTACAGCCTGCTCGACCGCATCCGGGCCGAGCGGGCGCGCACCCGGCTCTACCAGGCGGTGCAGGCGCTCTTCCAGCGCTACCGCTTCATCGTCTCGCCGACCACGGCGCGCACCGCGCTAGAGGCGGATTTCGACGCGACCAAGCCGGTCATGGTGGCGGGCCGGGAATGCGGCATCACCCGGCAGAGCTGGACCGCCTACCAGTACCCCTTCAACCTGACCGGCAACCCGGCCATGTCGATCCCCAGCGGCTTTGCCGCGGACGGGCTGCCGACGGGCTTCCAGATCGTCGGCCCGTGGCATTCCGACTATGCCGTGCTGCGCCTCGCCGAGCTGCTCGAGGGGGCGCGGCCCTGGGCCGACCGGCGCCCCACCCTGCCGGCCTAGAGACCCTGCCGGTCTGGAGACCCTGCCAGGCTGAGATCGCGGGCCTGCCCCGACGGTTGGGCCGCCGGCCGTTGCCGGAATGCCGCAGGCGTGGCCTCTCGGTGACGGGGCCTTGCGGGCGCCCTTGGTGCCCGCCCGCGCTTGCGGTAACGGTTGGCCCCGCGAATGACGACCGGCCGTGCCCTTCTTCTCGTCCTGGCGCTTGCGCCGGCGCTGGTCGTCGGCGCCCTGCCGGCGCGCGCCGAGAACGACTGCATCATCCGCGAGTTCCGCACCGCCAAGGGCATCTACCAGCGCGAGCCGGTGGAGCCGACGACCGAATTCACCGTCGAGTACGACCGCGTCCACGCCTTCCTGCGGCTCGACTGCGCCCGCGTCGACCCCGACCGCCCGGCCTTCACCCTGCGCTGGATCAGCAACGGCCGGGTGGTGCGCACCCGCGACCTCTACGCCGGCGTCAGCCCGAACTGGCGCACCTGGGACCTGATGCCGGCCCTGCTCGGCCCGGGTTTCGTGCAGCTCTTCGACCGCGACGGCAACCTCCTGGCCGAGGAGGCCTTCACCGTCCGCCTGCCGTGACGGTTTGGCTTGCATTCCGCCGCCCGACCCCGTAATCACCTGCGGCCGTTCGAGCAAGCGGAGAGGTGCCGGAGCGGTCGATCGGGGCGGTCTCGAAAACCGTTGTGCGCGTGAGCGTACCGTGGGTTCGAATCCCACCCTCTCCGCCAATTTCCCGTGCGTAAGAGAAGTTTCAGAAAGGCCCGAGCAGTCGGGCCTTTTCTGCTTTCTTATGCCGCCCGGTCCCGCGTCTCCACGACCAGTTCCTTGCCCAGCGCGGCAAGCGCCGCTTCGACGTAGCGGATGCGGGAGGCGTGCCCGAGGTCGAGCAGGCGGCGAACCTCCGTCTCGCTCTCCCCGCCCAGCATCGCCGCCAGCGAGACGGTGTTCAGCCCGCGGGCCAGCATCTCGCTGTAGAGCGCCAGCTTGGCTGCGGCGAGCGCCGGCAGGGCAACGGTGCGCTGGCCGCGGGATGGCCGGCTCGGTGCCGGGATCGGCTCCCGCTGCTTGATCCGGTATTGTAAGGCCACGACCAGCGACTTGCCGGCCTCGGTAAGGGCCTCTGCCAGGGTTGCGCCGTCGTCGCCAGCCTCGGGCACGTCGGGGAAGGTGACGAGGATACGGCCGTCTTCGTCGGTTTCGGTTTCGTAGCGATATGCGTAGCGCACAGTCTTGCCCTCCAGGCGCAGGAACGGACCGGCCACCCTAGCCGAGCCGGTTGGGGTCGATCCCGAGATCCCGGCACATCTTCCGCATCAGCCCGAGGCCGAGTTCCTTCCGGCGATCCTTGATCGTCGTGCGACGGCTGCCATAGGTCAGGGTGGCATGACTGCCCTTCCCGTGCGCCTCGTCGAGATCGACTGGCACGCCATCCGCTTTCGCGAGTACCCGGAGCCTGCGGATGAACTCGTTGCCGTTCATCCGCTATTGTATCGAACAAACTTGTGTGGCTACGCAAGCGCGGTATCGCACAATAATGTGTTTTCGTGGGAATGTTTGAACAAGGCGGGCGTGCGCTCTGACCCCCGATCGAAGAGGGGGCGGTGCCGGTCGTCTCCAACTCGGGCACGTCAGCGGAGGTCGCCGAGGGCAATTTCGCCGGACTCCCGTTCGTATGCCTGCTCACCGGAGGCAGGCACTTGTCCTACTGCCTCAGTTCTCCATCTGCCGATCGAAGACGACGGGGCCGGCGGTCTCGATTTCGTGCGCCCGGCATGCGTGCGCCGCCGCCAGCACGATCGTGTCGTGCGAACGACGTTGTCGACGAGGATTGTCAGAACCGGTCGGCGCGGTCGCGAAAACCGGTTGCGGAGGCGCCGCGCGCGAGGCCCTTCAGCGACTCTCGCGTCGGAATGGGCACCAGCAGAACGCCGGTCCCCTTCGAGATGAACGCGAAGGTCTGTCCGGCTTCCCAACGCCGGGCCTCCCGGATCGCTTTGGGGATCGCGATCCGGAAGCTTGCGGAGAGGGTCGCTGTCTTAGCCATAGGAGCACCGGCGGTAGCCCAAAGCTTCCCAAACTGACCGGCCCCGCCCGCCCGGGGGCGCAGACGCCGCTCGGCCGCTATGGCCGGCCCGAAGACATCGCCGCCTCCGTCGCCTTCCTCGCCGGCCCGGCCGCCCGCCAGATCACGGGAACCGTGGTCACCGTGGATGGCGGCCTGAACGCGTAGCCGCGCCGCCGTCACGCGGCCGCGCGCTGTGCCCGGCGGGCCATGACCTTCTCCCAGACGGCCCCGACCGCCGGCACGGTGATCGCGAACACGTCCTCCAGCACCTCGGCCAGCCGGGCAGCGCTGCCGACCGGCTCCTCCTCCACCCCCGCCGCGGTGATCCGGCGAAGCCGGTCGTCATGGAGGGAGACATAGCCGTCTCCCGTGTGGCGGAAGAGGGCGAGGGTGGCGGTGAACGGGGAGGCGGGGTCGTTCGACAGCCAGCGGTGGGCGGCGGCGATGGCGGCCTCGTCGCCATGGCCGGGGCGGAAGTCGACGGTGCGGGCGAGGCCCAGCGGATGGTTCTCGAGGCGCAGCCAGCCATCCTCCGTCGCGGCCAGGGCAAAGGCGAAGCCGCGCTGGCGGATCGGCCCCGGGGTCATCGGCACCGGCGCGATGAGGGCGTCGGCCACCCCCACCTCGGCCAGCCACGGGCGGTCGAGGTCGACCTGCAGGGTGAGGTGGTTGCCGATCGCGACCTCGCCCAGCTCGGGCCGGTTGACGGCGGCGCAGAGCCGCGTCACCCGGAAGCCGAGGGCGGCCAGCGCCGCGCCGAAGAGGCCGTTCATCTCATAGCACCAGCCGCCGCGCCGGCCTTCCACCAGCTTGGCGAAAGCGTCGGCAGGATCGAGCGAGGAGGGCCGCCCGAGATAGGCGTCGAGCGCCTCCCAGGTGAAGGCGAGGAGGTGGGCACGGTGCACCACCTCCAGCGCCGCCGCATCGGGTCGCGCCGGCCGCGCGACGCCGATGCGGGCGAGATAGGCGTCGAGCTGGCGCTGCGTCAGCGGGGCGGCCATGGGTCAGGCCGCCGCCCCAACGGGCGCCGGCCCGCGCCGCCGGTCATAATCGTCGGCCAGCTCGCGCAGGGCCACGCCGCAGTCGCCCGCGAAGGACGGCCCGTGCATCAGCGCCAGGGTGCGCGGCCCATGGTCGGCCAGCCGGCGGATGGTCGCCCCCATGTTGGGGTTGAGGGTGGAATAGCCGAACATGTCCTCGGCCATGATCGCCGGGCCGACAATGTCGTCCCGCACCAGGGCCGGGCGGTCGCCGACCTGGGTGAAGAGGTCGCCGCAGAGCAGCGTGCGCGTCGATTCCTCCAGCATCAGGCCGGCGTCCCAGCCGTGCGGCGTGTGCGGGGTGTCGATCCAGCGCACGCGCTTGCCGCGCCCGAGATCGATCACCGCGCCGTCGTCCAGCGCGCGCGGCGGGCGGTCGGCCATGTCCGAGAGCGAGATCATGCAGCCGAGCTGGCCGTGCACGACCTCGGCCGCGGGGGCGACGGCCAGCCACTCGTTCATCGCGCCGCACTCGTCGGCCTCGTAATGGCCGAAGCCGATCCAGCGCAGGCTCTCCGGCGCGACGATGCAGGCGACTGCCGCGCGGACCAGCGGGAACATCCTGCGCGGCCCGGTGTGGAAGATCAGCGCCTCGTCGCCGCGGACCAGGAACTGGTTGAAGGTGAAGCCGGCCGGCGGGGCGATGTCCGGCACGAAGGTCGACAGGCGAAAGATGCCGTCGGCGATCTCGTCGATGCGGGTGTCCATGGGCGCGTTCCTCCTGGGGTCATTCCTGTTGCGGCCGGGCGGTTCCGGCCCTGGCTCTGCGGGAAGGCGGTGCGGGGCGTCGCGCCTCGGCCAGCGCCGCCTCGACGAGCGCGGCGATCGCCCACTGCTTCACGCCGCGGGCCTCCCCGTCGTCGAGGCGCAGCACGTCCTTGGTCACGACCATTCCCTCCGGGCCGATGATCAGCGCCAGCGCCCGGCTCAGCCGGGCCAGCGCCTTCGGGCCGAGCTGGCCGCGCACCGGCTCCAGGGCTTTGTCGATCAATGGCGAGCGCCGGTTCTGTCGCGCCGGCGCCTTTGCGCGCGCGGCGGGCTCCATCGCCTTCTGGATGGAATGGACCAGCACCATCCGCAATGCGGCTTCGTTGGCGAGGATGACGTCGTGCAGGGCGGTGTCGACCTGCTGCACGCGCCGCACCGGATCGGCGTCGCCGCCGTCCGCGAACAGCGCCTCCGGCGACGGCGTGGCGACGTCGAGCGACACCTCGAAGAGGATCGCGTCGGCGGTCGGAAAATAGCGATAGGCCGTCGCGCGGGAGACGAGGGCCGCCTCGGCGATCTCCTCCAGGCTCGGCCTGCGGCCCTCCTTGAGGAGGCGGGCTGCGGCCTGCAGCAGGTCCTTGCGCGTCCGGCTCCTCTGGTTCGGGCGGCCGGCGGCCGTGGTCACGGGCGTCAGTCCTGCGGCAGCTGACGCTGGATGGCCGCGAGGTCGATCCAGACGTTCTCGCGGGCGATCCCACCGCCGTCGGCGAACTCGACGACATGCAGCAGGCGGAACTCCAGCGGCCGGTTCCGCCCCTCCAGCCCGAAGGGCCGGCCGGGCGCCCGGCCGCTCCACACCGCCTCGTCGACCAGGAAGCGGTCGCCGTAGAGCCGCTTCACGCCGACGACCCGGCTCTCCGACAGGTCGGCGAACAGCGCCTCGTAGAACGGCCGCGCCGCCTCGCGCCCGCGGGTCGGGCCCGACGGCCAGCCGACGATGTCGTGCTCGACGTCGGGCGCCAGAGTCGCCAGCACACCGTCGACATCGTCGGCGGCCTCGAAGCCGAAATGCGCGTCGATCATGCGGTCCATCTCGTCGCGGGTCACCGTCGTCCTCCCATCGACCATGCGATACGTCGGATGTGTAATGAGACAAGTGTCGCATGTCAAGATGCGTTGCCCAGTTTCGCGAGGGCCGCTCAGCCCGGCGGCATCATCGATCGCAGGGGGCGCCCGGCGAAGAAGGCGTCGAGATTGTCGAGCAGCACCCGCTGCTGCGCCGCCTGGGCGCCGCGGGAGAGGGCGGCCATGTGCGGGGTCAGCACCGCGTTGTCGAGCCGGCGCAGCCGTTCGGACACGTTCGGCTCGTTCTCATAGACGTCGAGTGCGGCGGAAAGGATCGTGCCCTGCTCCAGCGCCGTGCACAGCGCGTCCTCGTCGACCAGCACGCCGCGCGCGATGTTGACGAGGATACCGTCGGCGCCCAGCGCAGCCAGCACGCCGCCGTCGACCGCATGGCGGTTGCCGGCGGCCGCGCGTGCGGCCACCACCAGCACGTCCGACCAGGCGGCCAGCGCCTCCAGGCTGGGGAACCAGGGCAGGTCGGTGTCGGCGTGCGCGGCGCGGCCGTGATAGCCGACGGTCATCTCGAAGGCGGCGGCGCGCTGCGCGATCTTCCGCCCGATCGCGCCCAGCCCGTAGATGCCGAGCCGCTGCCCGGCCAGCCCCGGCGTCTGCGGCACCCGCTCGATCGACAGGCTGGCCCAGAGGCCGGCGCGCACCACACGGTCGCCGCGCACGATGTTGCGGCCGGCGGCGGCGACGAGGCCCATCGCGAACTCCGCGACCGCCGTCGCATTGGCGTCGCCCGCATGGGTCAGGCCGATGCCGCGGCGGCCAGCCTCGGCCCGGTCCACCCCCTCGTAGCCGGTGCCGTAGCAGGAGATGAGCCCGAGCTGCGGCAGGGCCGCGATCACCGCGGCATCGGTCCTGAGGCTGCCGAGGGTGACGAGCGCGCGTGCCCGCTCCGCGCCCGCCGGCAGCGGCAGCGGCCGCTGGCGGTCGAGCGGGCCATGCACGACGTAGCGCTCGTCGAGGCGCGCACGAAGCACGGACGAGATGGGCATGGCGACGAGGATGTCGGGCTTCATGGCGATGACCTTGCGGGCGGTGGTGGCCGTTCGGCCATGCATCCCCGGGGCCAGACCGCCGCCGGCTACAACGGTGCGTGCGGGCGTCCGTGGGTGCCGCGGGCGAAGCGGTCGAGCCGGAACGGCCGGATCGCGGCGCCCGGCGCCTCGCCCGCGGCCAGCGCGGCGGCATGGCGGCCGGCGGAGGGGGCGAGCCCGAAGCCATGGCCCGAGAAGCCGGTCGCGACGACGAGGCCCGGCACCTCGGCCGGCGCGTCGATCACCGGCAGCGCGTCCGGCAGGACGTCGATTCGGCCGGCCCAGGAACGGGCGATCCGTGCGCCGGCCGCGCCCGGGAAGAGATCCTGCAGCCGGCGCAGGCTCTCCGCCACGAGGCGCTCGTTGGCCGGGATCGCCGGCCGGCGCGGTTCGACCATGCGCCGGTCGGCCCGCGCGGTGAGCCGCAGCGCGAGATCGTCGACGAAGGCGCGGCCGAGGCGGAGTGCGAAGCTGCGCCGCATGCGCATCAGCTCGGGCAGGAAGAAGCGGGCGCCGCGGAGGGAATCGAGCGTCAGGTCGACGTCCGAGCGGGAATCCGGGGCGATGATGCAGCTGCCGTCGGCACGCTGGCGCAGGCCGAGGCCGAAGCCGCAGAAGCAGGGATCGGCGATGGCGGGCAGGGGCGTCGTCAGCGACACCGTGCTGCGCACCACCTGCTGCGGCAGCCGAAGGCCGAGCGCCGCGAGGAAGCGGTGGCTCGCCGCGCCGGCCGCGCAGACGACGCCCTCGCACGCGATGGTCCCGCGCTCGGTCCGCACCGCGGCCACGCGGCCGCCCTGCCGTTCGATCGCGATGGCGCCGCAGCCTTCGAGGATGACGGCGCCGGCCGTCGCGGCTGCCTGCGCCAGCGCCGCCGTCGCCAGCGCAGGCTCGGCCTGGCCGTCGCTCGGGGTGTGGAGCGCGCCGGCACCCGGTCGCCGCAGGCCCGGTACCAGCCGGCGGACGGCGTCGGGCGACAGGATGCGCGCGTCCGGCGCGACGGCGCGGCAATCCTCCTGCCAGCGCCGGAAGCGCGCCAGTTCCGCCTCGTCCTCGGCCAGGAAGAGGCAGCCCGTTCGTCGCCAGCCGATCGCGGCGCCGAACTCGCGGGCGAAGTCGGACCAGAGGGTGAGCGCCTCGACGGCGAGCGGCAGCTCGGCCGGGTCGCGATACTGGCTGCGCACGAAGCCCCAGTTGCGGCCGGACTGCTGGCCGGCGATGCGGTCCTTCTCGACCAGCACCACCCGCAACCGGCGCCGGGCCAGCGCCAGCGCCGCGGCGGCGCCGACGATGCCGCCGCCGATCACCACGATGTCGGTTGCGGCCGGGAATGGCGGGGTGGCGGGGGCGGGCGGCATCGCTTCAGGCATCCGGCGTGTGCCGCCCGCTGTCGAGGACAATTCTTCGGGGGGCACCCCAGCTTTTTCGATCGCCCGGCCGGTCGATTCTCGTCGACAAGCGGCCAGCGGCGGCATCCTCTGCCGCGGCAAAGGAAACGTGGGAGCCAGGCATGCAGGTCGACATCGTCATCATCGGCGGCGGGATCGCCGGCGCGTCGGCCGCCTGCTTCCTGTCGGCTTTCGCCAAGGTCGCGCTCGTCGAGCAGGAGGAGCATTTCGGCTACCACAGCTCCGGGCGCAGCGCCGGGCAGTTCACTGTCGGCATCTCGGCGCCGACCATGCGCCGCATGGCCCAGGCGAGCCGGCCCTTCCTGGAGGCGCCGCCCGCCGGATTCGCCGAGCACCCCCTGCTGACGCCGCGCGGCTGCCTGACCGTCTGCCGCGCGGGCCAGGAGGCGAAGCTCGATCGCCTCGCCGCGACGCTCGAATCGGTCGGCGCGGCGGCGGAGCGGCTGGACCGCGCCGCTTCGCTGGCGCTCTTCCCGGCCCTCGTCGCCGACAAGGTCGATGCCGGTCTCTACGAGCCGGGCGCCATGGACATGGACGTCCATGCGATGCTGCAGGGCTACCTGCGCACCGCACGGGCCAACGGCGCCCTGCTGCTGTCCGGCCGACCCCTTGCGGCGCTGCGCCGGGAGAGCGGCGGCTGGGTCGCGACGATCCCCCAGGGCGAACTGCGGGCCGCGGTGGTGGTGAATGCGGCCGGCGCCTGGGTTGACGCGGTGACGCGGATGGCCGGCCTCTCCCCGATCGGCATCCGGCCCCATCGCCGCACCGCCTTCACCTTCGCGAGCCCGCCCGACCCTGCGGCCGCCTCCTGGACCCATGTCGGCAATGTCGACTATGGCTGGTACGTTCAGCCGGAGCGCGGCTGCTTCATGGGCAGCCTGTCGGATGCGACCCCGGCCGAGCCGGGCGACGCTTTCCCCGAGGACGAGGACGTGGCGCAGGCGATCCACAACATCGAGCAGGACACGATGCTGCGCATCGGCCGGCCGATCGCCCGCTGGGCCGGTCTGCGCAGCTTCGCCGCCGACCGCGAGCCGGTGGCCGGCACCCGCCCCGATGCCCCCGGCTTCTACTGGCTGGCCGGGCAGGGCGGCTGCGGCATCCTGACCTCGCCCGCCATGGGCCAGGCGATCGCGGCCATCATAGACGGGCGCCCGCTGCCGGACGAGCAGCAGCGCCTCGGCGTTGCCGCCGCCGACCTGTCGCCGCTGCGCCCGGGATTGGCCGGGCGCGGCCGGCCGGTCGCGCCGGAGCAATGAATCGCCGACTGCCTTCGCTCAACGCGCTGCGCTGCTTCGAGGTGGTGGCGGCCCAGCTCAGCATCCGCAAGGCGGCGGCCATCCTTCATGTCAGCGAGAGCGCGGTCAGCCGGCAGGTCCGCATCCTCGAGGATCAGCTCGGCGCCGCGCTCTTCGTGCGCACCCCCGCCGGGCTCGCGATCACCGAGCCCGGCCGGCGCCTCGCGGCCGAGACGCGGGCGGCCTTCGATCGCATCGCCGCCGCGGTCGAACCCTTCCAGGGCGATCGCGACGCCGTCCGGGTCAAGGTGCTGCCCACCTTCGCGCTGCGCTGGCTGCTGCCGCGCCTGCACGGTTTCCAGGCGCAGCACCCCCTGGTCCGGATCGCGGTGCAGACCCGGCTCGAGGACATGGCGCCCGGCGACGGCGACGCCGACCTCGGCATCCGCTACGGCCTCGGCGACTGGCCGGCGGACTGCGCCGTCGAGCTCTATCCGGAATGGATCCACCCGGTCTGCGCCCCCGCCTGCCGCGCGGCGCAGGGCGGCGATCTTGCCGGGGCGACCCTGCTGCATCCCATGCCCGACCGGCGCGACTGGCGAATCTGGGCCGAGGCGGCCGGCCAGCCGCCGGACCGGGCGCTGGACATGTCCGGTGGGCTCGACTTCGACGCGCTCGACATGGCGCTGAGCGCGGCCGAGGCGGGGCTGGGGGTCGCCATGACCGACGTCGTGCTGGCCGAGCCGGCGGTCGCGGCCGGACGCCTCGTCGCGGTCGCGCCGGCGGTGGCGACCGGCATCTCCTACTGGCTCGTCCGCCCGCCCGGTCGCGCCCGGCGCCAGGTCCGACTCTTCGAGGAATGGCTCCTGCGGGAGATTGCGGCCGCGCGCGCCATCGTCGCCCGGCACCGGGACGGAAGGGAACATCCATGACCAGGCCGGATGCCGCGGCGCGCGCCGCGCTGCTGCGCTTCTATGACGGGACGCTGCGGCCGGGCGAGCTGGTGTCGATGATGTCGGACCCGGGTCGCGCCATGCCCTGGCGCCGCATCGCCCGCGGCCCGGCGACACGGCCGCTGCCCGCCGCGGAGGAGAGGCTGCCGCCACTCGCCATCCGCCATGCCGGGCGCAGCTGGGACCTCGTCGACTATCTCTCGGTCAACCGTGTCGCCGGCCTCCTGGTGATGAAGCGCGGCCGGGTGGTGCTGGAGACCTACGAGCTCGGCATCGGACCCGAGACGCAATGGTGGTCCTGCTCGCTCGCCAAGTCCTTCGCATCGACGCTCGCCGGCATGGCGCTCGCGGAAGGATACATCCGCAGCCTCGACGACCCGGTCACGCGCTATGCCGCCGTCGGCGGCGCCTATGCCGAGGTCTCGGTGCGCCAGCTCCTGCGCATGGCGTCGGGCGTCGCCTGGGACGAGACCTATGTCGACCCGGCCTCCGACCGCCGGCAGCTGCTTGACCGGCAGCTCGAATGGCAGGCGGGCGCCATCCTGGATCATATGGGCCGCCTGCCGCGCCGGTCGCCGCCGGGCACCGCCTGGGCCTACAACACGGGCGAATCCTATCTCCTCGGCGCCGTGGTCGAGGGCGCGACCGGGATGAACCTCGCCGACTATCTCGGCGACCGCATCTGGTCGCGCATCGGCATGGAACACGACGCCACCTGGTGGGAGGAGAGCCCCGGCGGCATGACCGTCTCCGGCAGCGGCATGACGGCAACCTTGCGCGACTATGCCCGCTTCGGCCGCTTCGTGCTGGAGGGCGGCATCGTCGACGGCCGGCCGACCCTGCCGCCCGGCTGGTTCGCGGAGGCGGGGGCGCCCTACATGGCCGATGGGCAGCGCGTCCCCTACGGGTACATGTGGTGGATTCCCGTGCTGCCCGATCCCGACCTCGAAGACAGCTTCCAGGCGGAGGGCATCTACGGCCAGTTCCTCCACCTCAATCCGCGCGAGGAACTCGTCGTGGTGGTGCTGAGCGCGCGGTCCAAGCCGAGCATGAAGATGCGCCTCGAGATCGACGACGACGCCTTCTTCGCCGCGGTGGCGCGGGCGCTGCGGTAGCGCCGACCGGGCTCGTCTACAGCAGGCGCAGCACGACGCTCAGCAGCCACATGCCCGCCGCGATCACGGCGGCCCAGCCAGCGTGCCAGAAATAGCGATCGCGCAGGATCCCGCCGATGACCGCCTGCGCCGCGTCCTCCGGCAGTTCGTGGCGACGGTCGATCAGCAGCCACAGCTCGGTCGTGCGATAGCTGCGGTGCGGCGCCCGGAAGCCCTTGAGGGCGAGGATGGCCCCCATCAGGGCCAGCATGATCGCCGCGCCCGAGGTCGCGAGCGCCATGTCGCTGGCGAGCCCGACCATGGTGGTGGCGACCGCGATCAGGCCGAACCCGCAACCGCGTCGGATCGAGAGGTCGGCAGCCTGGAGGATTCGCGCCGTCACGGCCGACGAGGCTACGGCCTGTGGCGGCAACCCGGCAAATCACGCCTCGGCGAGCGTCGCCTCGGCGATGGCGGCGTGGATGGCGTCGCTCCGCAGCGGCGCGCCGACGGCGATGGCGACCAGGCCGCCCCCGGCTGCGGGCGTGTCTGCGGCCGGCGTCACCTCCCAGCGCCGGCCGACGACCTGCAGTGCGACCGGGCCGGCGCGGCCGGCGAGGACGCCCTTGGCGCGGACCAGGCCCATGGCGGGCTCGGCCAGCCGGGCGGCCAGCCGCTCGGCATCGACCGGCCGGTCTATGGCGAAGGCCTGGCTGCTCCAGGCGGCATCGTGCGGCGCCTGCCGCGACAGCAGCAGGCGGCCGGTCGCCGGCGGACCGAGCAGCGCCTCCGGCGGCAGCGCCCCGCGGACGGCCGGCAGCACCGCGGCATGCGGCGCGGCGCCCGCCAGCCATTCCTGCGCCGCCGCCAGGGTGTCCTCGCCCGCCAGATCCGCCTTGCTGGCGACCACGATGTCGGCGGCGGCGAGCTGGCGCCGGATCGTATCGCCCATGTAGCGGTCGTCGGCCTGCCGGGCCGTGGTCTCGATGTCGGCGACCACGATGATCGCGTCGCGGCGATAGCTGGCGAGGAGCTGGACCGACTGGGCGACCGCATCCGGCAGGGCGACGCCGCTGGTCTCGACGATCACATGGTCGGGACGCGGCCGCCGCGCGGCCATCGCCTCCAGCCCCTCGATGAGGTCGCTGCCATAGGCGCAGCAGACGCAGCCGCCGGCGATCGCCAGCACCGCCCCATCGGCCCCTTCGATCAGGTCGGCGTCGATCGGCAGCGCGCCGAAATCATTGACGAGGACGGCCAGCCGCCGGCCGCCGGCATGGCGCAGCAGGTGGTTGACGAGGGTGGTCTTGCCGGCGCCGAGATAGCCGCCGATCACCGTGACCGGCAGGGCAGGGGCGGCCGCCATGGCGTCGTCAGATGTCGGCGGCGGCGAAGACGCGTCCGCCCTGCACCGTGCCCCAGACGCGCACGTCCTTCAGGTTTTCGGGCGCGATCGTCGTCGGATCGTCCTCCAGCACCGCGAAGTCGGCGCGCTTGCCGCAGGCGATCGACCCCAGCTCGCCATCGAGGTGCAGCGTGTAGGCCGCGCCGAGCGTGATGGCCCGCAGCGCGTCGGCGACGCCGATCCGCTCGGCCGCGCCGAGGATGCGGCCGCTGGCGGTCCGGCGGTTGACCGCGCACCAGGCGGTGAAGAGCGGGCCGAGCGGCGTCACCGGCGCATCGGAATGCATGGCCATCGGCACGCCCGCCGCCAGCGCCGAGGCGCAGGCGTTCATCCGTTCGGCGCGCTCCGGCCCCAGCGTCGTCTCGTAATGCTGATCGCCCCAGTAGAAATGGTGATTGGGGAAGAGGTTGACGCACATGCCGAGCGCCTTCATCCGCCGGAACTGCGCCGGGTCGCCCAACTGGCAATGCTGCAGGGTGAAGCGGTGGTCGGGACCGGCCTGTCGCCGCAGCGCGGCTTCGAGGCAGTCCAAGGCGAGGTCCGTCGCCTCGTCGCCGTTGGTGTGGGTGTGGACGAGGATGCCCGCTGCCAGCGCCCGCTCGTAGGCCTCGGTCAGCTGTTCGGGTGCGATGTACCAGAGCCCGTTCGGCTGCCCGCCGAGATAGCCCGGCCAGCGCAGGCGGGCCGAGAAGCCCTGGATCGAGCCGTCGGCGAACAGCTTCACTCCGCCGAGGCGAAGGCGGTCGCTGCTGCGCGCCCGGAGCGCCGCTGCGCGCGCGACGAGATCGGCCATCGACAGGCCGTAGTTGCGGCGGAAGGAGACGATGCGCGCCGGAAAGGCGGCCTCGCCGGTCACCCGCAGCATCATGTCGACCGCATCGTCCGGCAGCAGGTTGGCGAGGTCGGTCGCCGTCGTGACGCCGCGGCGCACGCACAGCCGCGCGAACTGGCGCAGGCCGCGCTCGTCCCCGGCCTGCTTCTCGCGGTCGAAGCCGCAATGGCGGCCGGCCGGCATCATCGCCTCCGGCCCCTTGAGTTCGCCCGTCGGCAGCCCGTCCGCGCCGAGCGGTATGCCGGGATGGTTCAGTCCGGGCCGCAGTAGCCCGGCCAGCTCCAGCGCCCGGGTGTTGACGCTGAGGATATGGCCGCTGGCATGCATGATGCCGATCGGTCGGTCGGTCGACACACGGTCGAGCTCGGCCCGGCCGATGCGCCGGTCGCCGTAGTAGATCGGATCGAGGGACCATCCCGAAAGGGGAAGTGCCGGGTCGGCGAGCGCGGTCTCCGCCTCCGCCAGCCGGGCGAGGATGGCGTCGATGGTCGGCAGGCCCGCCCAGACCTTGCCGTCGGGGTCCATCCGGTCGAAGAACCCGCAATAGACCGACTGCCAGAACACCCCCTCGGAGATGTGGCTGTGCCCTTCGACCAGCCCCGGCAGGAGCATGAGGTCGGCGAAGCGGTCGTCGATGCGGTGCGCGCCCCAGACCTGCAGCTCCGCGAGGTCGCCGACGCCGAGCACGCGCCCGTCGCGGACGGCCACATGGGTCGCCTCCGGCCGGGCCGGGTTCATGGTCAGGATGCGGCGAGCCGGATAGATCGTGAACAAGCGGACGGTCCTCCCGTGGCGGCAGGGGCGATGCGGGCGCGCCAGCCTAAGCGTTCGCCCCGGCTCGGCACCAGCGGCGGCGGCTTCAGGGGGCGATGTTGGGCAGCGCCGGCAAGGTCAGGAGGGTGGCGACGGTCAGCCAGGTCCACATCGGCCCGGTCGAATCGGGCGCGTCGGCCTGCATGCGCTCGTGGATCGCCGCCGGCACGCCGGCGAACAGCAGGGTCGCGCTCGCGACCAGGATCGAGCTGAAGAACAGGACCCAGTGCGGGTTGCGCGGGAAGACCTCGGGCATCAGCACGGCGGTGATCGGGACCGCGACGTTGAGGTAGGGCGAGAAGATGCCGTTCACCACGGCGATGCCGACGACGAGCGTGAAGAGCATGTGGCGATCGAAGATCATCGCGGGGGGCCGCCTCCTCAGCCGGCGGGGGCCATGCGCGGCGTCAGGCCGGCCTGGAACATCGCCATGAAGAACAGCACGCGGGCGACGATCACCCAGAAGGCGGCGACCGGCGGCAGCAGGACGCGCGGGATCATGCGCGGCGTGATGCGGTCGACCGGGCCGATCAGCCAGTCGGTCAGGCGGCAGAACCAGCGCAGGATGTAGTTGTGGCTGCCGGGCGGTACGACGATGCCCAGCAGGAAGCGCCCGAACAGGGTGTAGAACAACACCGACAGGGCATAGTTCGGCAGGTGGAAATAGAGATACGACCACCAGATGTCGGATGGGCCGGCCAATCGGAAACCCCGGTCGAAAAAGGGGAGCGGCGGCACCCGTCGGGGATGCCGCCGCTCCGGTAGCGGATGGCTCAGGCTATTCGTGGGCGGCCGCGATGCCGCGCACGTCGCCGCGCGGCACGCGGATCGAGTCCACGAAGTCCTGCATTTCGGGTGACGGTGGCGTCGTCACCAGGCTGACCAGCCAGGTCACGATGAAGGCGACCGGCAGCCCGAATATCGCGCTCGAGATGTTCCGGATGCCGAACCACAGTGGTGCCCCGAAATAGTGGGTGGAGATCAGATAGTACATGCAGACGCCGAAGCCGGCGATCATGCCGGTGATGGCGCCCACCGTCGTGGTGCGTTTCCACCAGATCCCCATGACAAGCGGCGCGAACAGGCCGGCCGCGGCCAGGGAGAAGGCCCAGGCCACCATCTGGATGATGCCGGAGGGCCGGGTGCCCGCCACCACCGCCGCCAGGATCGCGACGAGGATGAGCAGCGTGCGCGCGACCGTCAGCCGCCGCTTCGTCGACGCCGTCGGATCGATCATCTTGTAGTAGACATCGTGCGACAGGGCGTTGGCGATGGCGAGCAGCAGTCCGTCGGCGGTCGACAGGGCCGCCGCCAGTCCGCCGGCCGCGACCAGGCCCGAGATGACGTAGGGCAGGCCGGCCACCTCCGGCATCGAGAGGACGATGATGTCCTGGTTGATGCGCAACTCGCCGAGGTCGAGGAACGGCCCCGCCACCGCGTACTTGGTGACGTCGAGGATGCCGTTGCCGTTGACGTCGTTGATCGTCAGCAGGCCGCCGACCTGCGACCAGCTCTGCACCCATGCCGGGAGCGTGGAGATCTGGGCGCCGATGACGTTCTGGTAGACCTCGAGCTTGGCGAAGGCGGCGTAGGCCGGCGCGGTGAAGTAGAGCAGGAAGATGAAGAAGATGCTCCATGCCACCGACTGGCGGGCTTCGCGCACGTTCGGCGTCGTGAAGTAGCGCATCAGGATGTGCGGCAGCGATGCCGTGCCGACCATCAGACAGAGCACCAGCGCCCAGAAGTTGTGGAACTCGGTCCAGCTGAACTGGCCGGCCGCATTGACGAACGGCTCGACGTGGCGGCGGACGATGTTCAGCTTGTCTTCGAGCGCGGTGATCTCGCTCAGCGCCTGCCCGTAGGTCAGCTCCGGGATCGGGATGCCGTACTTGGTCGTCGACAGCCAGACGACGGGCACGAGATAGGCGATGATGAGGATGATGTACTGCGCCACCTGGGTCCAGGTGACGGCCCGCATGCCGCCCAGCATCGAGCAGACGAGGATGCCGACCAGTCCGGCGAAGATCGCGAACTCGAACGGAATGCCGAGGAAGCGCGAGGTGATGATGCCGATGCCGAAGGCCTGGGCGACGATGTAGGTGAAGGACGCGCAGAACAGCACCACGACGCCGCAGATGCGCGCGACGTTGCCCTCATAGCGGGTGCCGAGGAAGTCCGGGACCGTGAACTGTCCGAACTTGCGCAGATAGGGCGCAAGCAGGATCGCCACCAGGACGTAGCCGCCGGTCCAGCCCAGCACGAAGCCCATGCCGTTGTAGCCGGAAATGAAGAGGCCGCCTGCCATGGAGATGAACGACGCCGCGCTCATCCAGTCGGCGCCCGTCGCCATGCCGTTGTAGAAGGCTGGCACCGTTCGCCCGGCTACGTAGTACTCGGAGATTTCCATCGTCCGGGACAGGTAGCCGATATAGGCATAGACGAAGATCGTCAGGAAGACGAAGGCGTAGCCGATCCACCTGTTGGGTAGCCCCATCTGCTCGAGAACCGCGAGCACGACGGTGAAGACGAGAAAGGCCCCGGTGTATGTGCCGTAGACCTTGCCGAGATTGGCGAGGAAGCTTGCCGATCCGGTCGAGACTGCCATGGTCCGCCCTCCCGCTTCAGTCTTCGGCGACGCCGAATTCCTCGTCGATCCGGTTCTGCGCCGAGGAACTCCAGGCGCAGAGGATGACGAAGACGATCAACGAGCCCTGCGCGGCCATGTAGAAGCCGAGAGGAAACCCGAAGATCACGATCTGGTTGAGCTGGACTGCGAAGAAGTGGACGCCGAAGCCCGCCAGGAACCAGATGAATAGGATGGTCCACATCAGTCGGGATGTCTTGCGCCAATGCGCCTCGGCTTGTGCCGGCGTCAGCTTGGGACTTGCCATGCTGTTCTCCCCCCTTGGGAAAGTCGCGGATCGATTCTCGATTCCTGCTGCTTTGTTGGGAGCGTAACGGCCACCTCGACGCCGGAACGAGCGCCCGGGCGGGAAGAGGTGGACGGCCGACTCCTTCAGAATTATTACTAACACTCTCGCGAATCCGACACAACGACGTGCTCGCAAGAGAAAG
The DNA here is from genome assembly GCA_006738865.1 of Allostella sp. ATCC 35155. GTDB lineage: Bacteria > Pseudomonadota > Alphaproteobacteria > ATCC43930 > Allostellaceae > Allostella. Next base: position 4,328,292 of record AP019701.1, on the reverse strand, counting down.
GTCGGCAGGCTGGTGGGATTTCTCGGTACCTGGCTCGAAGGTATGCGCATCGGCAGCGACCGCCGTCCGGTCGTGACGGCCGAAGAACTGCGCGACGTAATTTCGGCCCAGGCTGCGTTCGTCGCCCAGAAAGTGGTCACCGAGTATTGCCAGGCGAAGGCGGGCCGGAACTGGCACCTGTTGTCTTCCGAGCGGACGTTCCTGGACGATCTGACGCGCAGCCGCTGGGAATCCTTCGCGCGCGTCGCGGCGGGTATCTGCCGCACGGCGGCCATGCTGATCCCGGCCCCGGTCGACGAGCGGCGGCTGGTCGCGCTCTATGCCGATGTCCTGGACGCCCAGGCGCGGCCGCTGCATCGCCCCAACGGGTGGGCCGACCGCGTCGCCGCCTTCGCAGAAGACCTCGCGGCGGCGAAGACGGCACCCCCGCTCACGATCCGGCAGGTCGCCGACGCCACCGGGCGGGCCGTCTTCGACGTGTTGCCCATCCATATCGCCATGCGCCGTCTGGACGGCCCGATGGTGACGAGCGCGATCGCCTTCCAGATGGCGGCCGTCGCCGGAAAGCTGCGGCGGCGCCTCGACGGCGCGGCGCTGGCCGCCAGTCTGGCGGGGGGGACGGGCGGCCCGGAACGGCCCGGATGCGGCGACACGCTCTTATCCTGACCGCGGCGCCGGCGGCGGCACTGCTCGCCGGCGGAGCCGGCCTGCTGGCCGACGCCGCCCCGGTCGTCGCGCTGCTTCTCGCGGCTGCGGCGGCGATCGTCTGCGTCGCGGTCTGGACCGAACTGCAGGCCCTGTTCGGCGGGCTGCGCCGCCTGGCCGATCTCTTCGGCGGGCTGGCGGCCGATCCCGGCCGCGTACCGCCCAGGCCCGAGGCCGGCGAGGGCGCTGCGGTGGCGGACGTGCGCGCCGCCGGGCTGCGGCTGCACGCGGCGCGGGCGGCCGATCGCCGTGCGCACATGGCCGCCGGGGTCGCCGGCCGCATGGGCCAGATCCTGGCGAGCCTGCCGCAGGGCGTCCTCGTGCTCACCGACAGCGGACTCGTCAGCCTCGCCAACGGTGCCGCGCGCCGGCGCTTCGGCGAGCGGACGCTGATGCCCGGCACCAGCGTCTTCGACGCGCTGGACCGCGAGGATGTCGGCCGGGCGATGGCGGCGGCGCGGGCGGGCGGCCGGCCGGTGACGGCATCGATCGCCACGCTCGACGGCGCGCCGGTCGCGGTGGAGGTGACCGCGCTCGCTGCCGGCGAGGGGGTCGTGCTGACGTTCCCGGCCGGGGAATCCTGGGACCGCGCGCTCGACCATGCGCTCGACCTGCACGATCGGCCGCCGCCGGCCATGACGGTCTCGGCCACGACCGCGCTCGCCGAATTGCCGCTGGTGTCGCTGGATACCGAGACGACCGGGCTGGCACCGGCGACCGACCGGATCGTGTCCGTCGCGGCGGTGCGCCTGCATGGCGACCGCATCTTCCGCGGTGCCGCCCTGGACCGGCTGGTGCGGCCCGGCGTGGCGATCCCGCCCGCCGCAACCGCCGTGCACGGCATCGACGATGCGATGGTCGCCGCGGCGCCACCCTTCGCGGCCGTCCTGCCGGAGCTCACGGAGTTCATCGGTGCCGCTGTCGTCCTCGGGCACAATGTCGGTTTCGACCTGGCGGTGATCGATGCGGAGTGCGCGCGGGCGGGCGCCTCCTGGCCGCGCCCACCGTCGCTCTGTCTCTTCCGCCTCGCCGATGCCCTCGACCCCGGCCGCACCGACCTCGACCTGGATGGCCTTGCGGCCCGCTTCGGGATTCCGGCGACCGGGCGGCACACCGCGCTCGGCGATGCGCTCCTGGCTGCCGGCATCTATCAGGCGATGCTGCCGCGGTTGGCGGATCTCGGGATCGCCGACTGGGCCGCGCTCGAACGCTTCGCGGCGCGCTCGCGGCGCGCGACGCGCATGCAGGCGGAGGCCGGGTGGTGACCGCGATCGAGCCGGGCGGGTTGGTGCGGGCGGACGGCTTCGCCTACCGCACCCGCGTCGAGGCGGTCATGCGCGGGCCGCTGGTCACGATGCCGCCCGACACGACGCTGGCCGCCGCCGCCCGGCGCATGACGGACGAGGCGATCAGCGCCGTCGTCGTCGCCGATGGGGCGCCAGCCGGGATCGTCACCGAGCGCGACCTGATGCGGCTGGTCGCCGACGGCGGCGGCGACGCCCTGATCCGGCCACTCGCGGCGGTGATGTCGGCGCCGCTGGTGACGATCCGTTCGGACGCCCTGGTGGCGAGCGCGCTCGGCCGGATGGAGCGGCTCGGCATCCGCCATCTCGTCGTCGTGGACTCCGCAGATTGTCCCGTCGGCATGGTTTCGGCGCGGGCGCTCCTGCGGCTCCGCGCACGCGATGCGCTGGCGATCGGGGACGGCATCGCAGCCGCTGCGGATGCCGCCGCGATCGGCCGCGTGCGGGCCGCGGTGCCGGGGCTGGCGGCAGCGCTGCGCCGCGACGGCGCTTCGGCGCTCGATGTCGCATCCGCCATCGCCACGACCCTGCGCGACGCGACGGCGCGGGCGGCGGCGCTGGCGACGGAGGAGATGCGCGGCGCCTGGGGCCCGGCGCCGGCCCGCTGGTGCCTGCTCGTCCTCGGCTCCGGCGGGCGCGGCGAGAGCCTGCTCGTCCCCGACCAGGACAATGCCCTGATCCACGACGGCGCCGCGGCCGACGACGCCTGGTTCGCCGAGTTCGGGCGGCGCATCGCCGACATCCTCGATGCCGCCGGCGTGCCCTACTGCACCGGCGGGGTCATGGCCCGCGAGGCCCGCTGGCGCTACGACCGGGCGGGCTGGCGCGAGCAGGTGGCGGGCTGGCTCGCCGCCAAGGACGGCGCGGCCCTGCTCGACGTCGACATCTTCTTCGACTTCTACCCGGTGGCCGGGGCAGGCGACCTCGCGGATGCTTTGCGCAGCGATGCGGTCGCCGCCGCTGCGGCCGCGCCGCTGTTCCTGCGCATGCTGGCCCTGCACGTCGCCGACCTGCGGCCGCCGCTCGGCTTCTTCGGCCGCTTCGCCACGCGCGACGGCCGCATCGACCTGAAGAAGGGCGGCACCATGCCGATCGTGGCGGCGGCCCGCACGCTGGCGCTGGCGGCCGGCGCGCCGGCGGTCGCCACCCATGAGCGCCTGGCGGCGGCGGTCGCCCGGGGCCGCCTGACCGATGCCGACCGGGCGATGCTGGCAAGCGCGCTCGAGATCATCGTCGGGGCGATGCTCGACCAGCAGATCCGCGACGTTGCCGACGGGCGTCCCCCGGGAAGCGCGGTCGAGCCGCGGCGCATGGATGCCGCCGCGCGCTCGGCCCTGCGGGCGGCGCTGCGCGACATCCGGGCGGTGCCCGAGCTGGTGACCGCCGGCCTTTCCCGCTGAACGGCGGCGCCCGGATTGCGCGGCGGCGGCCCGATGGGCTAGAAGCCTCGTCGTCTCCCTATCCCGACCCCGAAGCGTTTGCCCGGCGAGGACGCATGGCCGCGTACCAGTATATCTATGTCATGAAGGGCCTGACGAAGATCTATCCCGGCAGCCGGGAGGTCTTCCGCGACATCTGGCTCTCGTTCCTGCCGGGCGCCAAGATCGGCGTGCTCGGTGCCAACGGCGCGGGCAAGTCGACGCTGCTCAAGATCATGGCTGGCGTCGACAAGGAGTATCAGGGCGAGGCCTGGGCGGCCGAGGGCGCGACCGTCGGCTACCTCGCGCAGGAGCCGGATCTCGACCCGACGAAGGACGTCCAGGCCAACGTCATGGAAGGGCTGGCGGCCACCAAGGCGCTCCTCGACCGCTTCAACGAGGTCAGCGCCCGCTTCGCCGAGGAGATGACCGACGACGAGATGAACGATCTCCTCGCCGAGCAGGCCGAACTCCAGGAGAAGATCGACGCCGCCGACGGCTGGGAGATCGAGCGGACGGTCGAGATCGCGATGGACGCGCTGCGCTGTCCGGCGGGCGATTCGCCCGTGGACAAGCTGTCGGGCGGCGAGCGGCGCCGCGTCGCGCTGGCCCGCCTGCTGCTGCAGCGGCCGGACCTGCTGCTCCTCGACGAACCGACCAACCATCTCGACGCCGAGTCGGTCGCCTGGCTGCAGCGCTTCCTCAAGGACTATCCCGGCACGGTCGTGACCATCACCCACGACCGCTATTTCCTCGACGAGGTGGCGGGCTGGATCCTCGAGCTCGATCGCGGCAAGGGCTATCCCTACGAGGGCAACTACACCGGCTGGCTGATCCAGAAGCAGAAGCGGCTGGAGCAGGAAGGGCGCAGCGAGGCGGCCCGCCAGCGCACGATCGAGCGCGAGCTGGAGTGGGTGCGCGCCTCGCCGAAGGCGCGACAGGCCAAGAGCAAGGCCCGCATCAGCGCCTTCGAGTCGCTGGTCGAGGAGGCCGCCAACAAGGCGCCGGACACCGCCCAGATCGTCATTCCGCCCGGCCCGCGCCTCGGCGACCTGGTGATCGAGGCCGAGGGGCTGAAGAAGGCGTTCGGCGACCGGCTGCTGTTCGAGGACGTGACCTTCCGCCTGCCGCCCGGCGGCATCGTCGGCATCATCGGCCCCAACGGCGCCGGCAAGACGACGCTGTTCCGCATGGTCACCGGCCAGGAAAAGCCGGACGGCGGCACCTTCCGGGTCGGCGAGACGGTCAAGCTCGGCTATGTCGACCAGTCGCGCGACACGCTGAAGGCGACCGCCACGGTGTGGGAGGAGATCAGCGGCAAGAACGACGAGATCGACCTCGGGCGCCGCAAGATGCCGAGCCGGGCCTATTGCTCGCTCTTCAATTTCCGCGGTCCCGACCAGCAGAAGAAGGTCGGCCAGCTCTCGGGTGGCGAGCGCAACCGCGTCCACCTCGCCAAGATGCTGAAGGAGGGGGCGAACGTCATCCTCCTCGACGAGCCGACCAACGACCTCGACGTCGACACGCTGCGGGCGCTCGAAGAGGCGTTGCTGGATTTCCCCGGTTGCGCGGTGGTCATCACCCACGATCGCTGGTTCCTCGACCGCATCGCCACGCACATCATGGCCTTCGAAGGCGACAGCCGAGTCGTCTGGTTCGAGGGCAACTACCAGGACTACGAGGCCGACCGGAAGCGGCGCCTGGGTGCCGAGGCCGACCAGCCACACCGCATCCGCTACAAGCCGCTGACACGCTGATCCGGAGCATGCGCCGTTCCATCGGGGCGGCGCATTTTTTGCTCCATTCTGATAGGCGCCGCTTGGCCCGGCTCGCGCTTTGGTGTCATGATCGCCGGGTTAGTATTGTGATTGCGACCACGGACGCGCGTGGGATCCGGCATCGGTGCCGGCAGCATCGAAGGTCGGACACCCGCGGCGTCGCTCGCCGATGGAGGGGGAACATGCGCCGACTGCTGATGATCATGATGCTGTGCCTGGTGCCGACGCTGTCGTTCGCGCAGTCGGCGCCGTCCGTCACCATCACGCCGCCGACGATCGAGACGAACGACGGCATCACCCTGAAGCAGGCGGCCGTCGTCGTCGCAGCCGTTGCCGCCGGCGCGCTGGCTGGCCAGTGGATCATCGGCAATGCGGTCGGAACCTGGATTGGTGCGGCCGCCGGCGGCATCGCGGGCCTGTGGGTCTACGACGAGTACGCTCCGGAAATCGACGACCTCTGACGGAGGCTGGTTCTGACGGACGCTGGCTCTGACGGACGCTGGCCCGTCCAGCGCAGGGAGGTGACGATGGCAGGGTCGCTGCGTGCACGGACCGGCTGGGCCGGGGCCTCGGTCCTGGCGCTGGCGGTGGCCATGGGGCCGGCGCCCCAGGCGCATGCGCAGGCGCAGACCCTGCGGCAGCAGGTGCGCGACCTGTCGGGCGAGATCAAGACGCTCCGCGAGCATCTCGAAGGCGTCGGGCGCCAGCTGGAGACCGCGCGCCAGGACGACGCCGTCGCGACGGCCCGGCGGCAGGCGACGGAGCAGTCGCTGCGGGACTGGGTGGCCGAATCGATCCGTCGGACCGAGCGGGTCGAGGAACTGAGTGCGGCCGGCGACCAGCGTCTGGCGGCCGCCTCGGCCGCCTCGGAGGCCGGGGTCCGGGCGGCCATCGATCAGCTGTCGCAGCGCCTCGGCCAGTTCGAGAAGGATCTCGCCGGGCTGAACGAGATCGGGCAGCTGGTCGCACGCATCGACGGCGAGGGCGCGGCCCGGGCCGTCGAGCAGACGGCGGCGGTTACGGAACTGGGCGCCCGGCTCGAACAGAGCCGGATCGTCTTCGACGAACGCTTCGAGCGGCTGGAGCGCGAGACCCTCGAGCGCTTCCGGGTCCAGGCCGAACAGGTCGCCGACCTGCGCGGCGCGCTCGACCGCATCGAGCGGGAGGATGGCGCGCGCGGTCAGGCGTTGGACGCCGCGGTCGCGGAAACCCGCCAGATGATCTCGGGGATGCGCGACGAGCTGGCAGCCCTCGCCGGCAGCCAGGATCCGCAGTTGGCCGAGCGCATCCACGAGCATCAGAAATCGCTCGACGCAATGACCCGGCGGGTCGCCCGGCTGGATCAGGCCGAGGCCGAACGGTCGCGGCAGATGGCGGCGACGGCGCATGAGGTGCGGACGCTGGTCGAGCAGGCCCGTTCCGGCCTCGGTGCACGGATCGACGGCCTGGATCAGGCGGCAGCCGAGCGCGCGCAGGCCATGGAACAGGCGGCGGCGGAACTGCGCCAGTCCCTTGCGCGGGTCTCGACCGACCTTGCCGAGCGGCTCGCGCGGGTCGAACAGCAGGGGGAGGTGACGCACCCGGCAATGGCCGATGCGCGGCTGGAGCGCCTGCTCGGCGCGGCCGTGCACCTGTCGGCGATTGCCCAGACGGCGCGGCCGTTCGCACGCGAACTCGCCTATGTCCGGCAGATCGGCGAAGGCGTCCGCGGCATCGAGGGGGCCATCAACGAGCTGCTGGTCCATGCCAGCCGCGGCGCCCCGACCGTCGCCGACCTCCGCCAGTCGTTCGAGGCGCTCGCCCCGGTGATCGTCGCCCGGGCATCCGGTCCCGAGGACGGCTGGGCGGGAACCGCCAAGCGCTGGGCGACGGAAGCCGGTTCGAAGTTCGGGGTGCTCGATCCGCCCCAACCGACCGCCGCCCGGATAGCAGTCCACAATGCAGAGATGCATCTCGCCCGCGGCCAGTTGGCCCAGGCGGTGGGGGCGCTGGCCCCGCTCGATGCGGCCGCGCTCAGCCAGGCGGCGACCTGGATCATCCATGCCCGTTCGCGCATCGCGATCGATCAGGCGGCGACGGAACTGGTCAATCGGGTGATGGCCCAGGCGCTGACGCGCTGACGCCTACTTGTTCTCGATGTGCAGGATGCCGGTCAGCCGCGTGTGCGCCCCGGAATAGGAAATGCCGGCGGTGAAGACGACCGCCAGCATGACCAGCACGGATGTCGAGAAGGCGCTGAGGCTGCCGAGATCGACCACGCCCAACTCCCACAACACCCAGCCGGCGGTGGCGCAGGTCGTCGCCACCAGGGACACGCCGAACCACCCGATCATGCGCCAGGTGGAGATGATCAGGATGGCGTAGACGCCGACCAGGATCAGGCCGACGAGCAGCTTGAGCGGCAGGTCGCTGGCGGACAGCACCCAATGGAAGTACGAGACGCCGCTGGGATTGTAGGTCGCCAGGACGAAGAACAGGCTGAAGAGGAAGCGGATGACGACGCTCGTATAGTCGAAGCGTCCGCCGCCCATCGCCATCGTGCATCGCCTCCCGTCGTGGCCTGGATGCGGCTGCCCGCCTCAGCGGACCGTGGCCGGCAGATCGGCCAGGGCGACGCGCACGAGCCCGTCCATCGCGACCGCGATGCCGAGCCGGGCCCGGGCCTCGGCGAGCCACGGCTGCAGTGCGACCGCAGCCGGCCCGGCGACGCCTTCTGCGGCCATGATCGCCCCGGCGAGATCCTTCATCTCGAGCCGCGCGCGTGCCCGCGCCAGCGCCGGAGCCGTCGCCGGCATCGTCAGTTCATGGATGAACTGGCCGCTGCCGAACGGCGCCGTCGCGGCGACCCAGGTGACGAACTGGGTGGCGAGGGGAACCGCGTCCGCTCCGGCCTCCGCCATCAGGGCCGCATCCGCCACGGCCGGAAAGCGCTGGCGCAGCTGGCGCAGGGTCGGAACCCCGGTCGCGGCATGCGGTGCCAGCCGGCGCAGGGCATCGCGGTAGCGGTCCTCGCCATGCGCCAAGCCCTGGACGACGGCAAATTCGACCGCGAAGGACGACGGCCGGGCGACCGCCGGCCGCAGCTGCGCGATCGCGCCGGCGAGCGCGAGGCGGCGGATATCGGGCGACCCGGCGGCCGTGGCGTTCGCCGCTGCCAGCGCCCGGACGGCCGTTTCGAGCGAGTCGAGGCGAGCGGAGAGGGGGGCGGCCTTGCCGGCGATGTCCTGTGCGGCGCGGCTCGCCTGGTCGGCGGCCGTGCGGGCGGATTCTGCGGTGCGGGTCGCCGCGCCGACCGCCGCCGTCAGGCTCGCATCGACCGACGCGTTGGCGGAGGGCCGGATCATCGGCACCCACACCGGCGAAGCGACGGCCAGCACCAGCGCCACGATCGCCATGCCGAGGGCCCAGCCCGCCAGCCGTGAGGCATCTTGTGGCGGCGCGCCGGGCGCGTCGGGATTCTGGGACGGTTGCAGTCCGGTCGTCTTGGCCGTCATCGCTCGCCTCCCCCGTCGCTGCCGCTCCCCCCGGAACGGCTTGCTTCCCCAATGCAAGGCTAGTGTAGCATCACCTGAAGCAGTGCGGGACCGTCAACCTCCGAGGCGGGCGAGCATCTGCATGTCCTCTTCGGCCGCCCGTTCCAGCGCCCCGGCCAGTTCGCTGGACATCCCGTCCAACATCTCGCGCTCGATCTCGCCGATCAGGCCCCGCAGTTCCTCCTCCATCCCCGCCCGGTTCAGCAGCTCGTCCCCCCGATTGATCGCCCAGTCGATGGTCCAGACCGTCGCGATCGCTCCGACGAATCCGGTGATGGGGCCCGACAGCCCGCCGATGCCGAAGATGCTGCCGGCCGCAAGCGCGGAGCCGGCCTCCGTCAGCCGGGCGGCCATGATGGCGAGGCGGGCTCCGAAGGGACGCGTCGACCGCAGGAAGATGGTTTCCGCGCTGCCGGCATGGTCGAGGCGATAGATCGCGCCGATCGGGCCGATGGCCGCGACCGGGGAGCCATCGGCGGCATGCAGGACCGGCGCGGCGGGATCGTCGGCGGAATCGGGGGCGGCGCGGTCGGCCATGGCTGGCCGCCTCGCATCCGATCCACCGCAGTGCGCGGCCAGGAAGCGGTCGGCGGCGGCACGGACGCGGCGGCGCGCGCGCTGCCACTCCGTCTCGGCCAGCTGGGTGGCGGCTTCCCACTCCGACTGCAGCCGGTCCGGCAGTTGCGCCGGGCGGATGACGATCTGGTCGAACCGCCCGAAGACGAAGCGCTGCGCCTCGGTGACGACCGCGTCGCGCACCGCGGGATCCCAGGGCACGACCCCCGCCTGGACCCCGGCGAAGAGACTGCGCAGCAGCAGCTCGTAGGAGGTGACGTAGCTCTCGACCCAGCCATAGGCCCAGTCGCCATAGGCCGGCACGCGCTCGCGGGCCTCGCCGAAGGCCAGGGACACGCCCGTGCCGAGCAGACGCCGGACGGTCTGTTCGACATGCGCGCGGTCGGCGGCGATGCGGCCCGATTCGGTGCGCACGAACTCGGCCAGCGCCTCCGGCGGCGGCCGGCACGGCGCCGTCCCCGCCGCGGCCGGCGCCGCCGGCATGACGGCGAGCAGCAAGACGACGATCGCTGCCGCGATCCTCCGCATTCCGTTCGCCCATTCGCGATTCCGCGCCATCGCCCCTATGATCGTTCCACCATGTGTCCACCGACGACGGCCGTCACGGGCCGCCGAATCCTAGCACGGCGCAGGCCGTGGTGACCGGGGCCGTCTACGACGTCCTCGCCTGCATCGTCGCGCTGGCGATCCCGGTGGCGGCGGTAACGGTGGTGGCGGAGTTCGTCGATGCCTGCAAGCCGCGCTGGTACCACACGCTGCCCGTGCTGCGGCGTTCGGCGCTGCTGGCCGGGCTGCTGTTGCCCCTCGCCGCATTGTGGGAAGGCCCCGGCGCCGAGATCTGGGCGCCCGATCGCATCTTCCAGGTCGATGGGCCCTGGGACATCGGCTTCCCGGAAATGCTGTCCGAGCGGCTGGTACCCTATCTGCACGCGCTTCCGGCCGTGTATCTGCGGTCCTACGATGCGCCGCTCCTGGTGCGGATCGCCATTGCGCTGCACGGACTGCTGCTGCTGGTCGCGCTGCTCCTGCCGTTCCGCTTCTGGCCATTTCGCGAGGCGTTGCGGGCAACCTTCTGCGGCGCGCTGATCGCCTGCACGGCGTCCCTGCTCGCCCTCTATATCGTCAATGCCGGCTACTGGCTGCTGCACCAGTTCAGCTTCTGGCTGGTCGCGGCGGTCGGCCTGCTGTTCCAGCGCTTCCGTCTGCACCGCGAACACCGCGCGCGCGGCCACTGAGGCGGCGAACGAACCCGACGGCCGGTCAGTCGGTCCGGATCGAGCGGTACCAGCGGCGCGAACGCACGAACACGCCGGCGCGGCGCGGCCGCCACTCGTTATTCTCCATGATGACCTTGAGGCGGCGGCGGATTTCCGTATCGCTCAACGAGTTTTCCGCCTGCAGGCGATAGAAGGCGACGGCCTGCTCGAACTCGCCCTTGCGGATCTTGTTCCGATGCTTGCCCGCAAAGCCGCGCAGGATCGCGGTCGCGGCCGCGTCGACGTCGCGCTCCAGGGTCACCGACATCTCGTCGGCCACGCCGCGCACGATGTTGCGGCTGTCGGCCAGACTCATGTCGTAGCGGTTGAGCCCCTCTTCGAGCAGCTTGATCTCCTGCTCGCGCGTGATGAACTTGGCCTTCTGCGCGTGCAGCCGAACGAGATCGGCGAAGCGCTTCTTGCCGGTGTCCGATACCGTGGCCACGCTACCGTCCATCGTTCCACCCGTCATTCCGCGGGCCGACCCGGCGCCGGATGGGGGTCCGGCGGATCGGCAACTTCCGGCCCTGCTGCCAGATGCGAAACCTATACCACGCACCGTCCCCATGTCGACCGTCCGCCGTGGTATCGTCCGTCCGATGATCGTCGAGGAAGGCAACCCGCGGCGCCGGTCGCGCTGGCCACGGCCGGAGGCGGGCACCGACTCGGAGGCCGCAGCCCCGGTCCGGGCGCCGCGGCGGCGGTGGCGGCGGGCCAACGGCAACGGTCACGGCCACTCCCACCATGGCCAGCCGCCGATCATGGAGGCGCATGGCTGGGGCGGGCTGATCGCGCTCTATGCCGACCGCGTCGAAATCCGGCGGGTCGGCTTCCTCCACGTCCTCATGGACGTGCTGCCGCTCCACATCCCGCGGGTCGACTCCTCGATCTTCCTCGACACGATCACCGCGATCGAGGTGGTCCGCCCGCTGACGATGATCGAGTTCGTGCGCTTCGCCTATGCCGGCGATCCGGGCTCCCATGCCACCCATGGCGGCTACTGGGCCTCGGCCTTCGCCGACAATGCCGTGATGATGAACCTGCTCGACAATCGCGGCTTCTACCGCCTCATCGAGGCGGCGAACGCGCTGCGCCGCGGCCTGCCGCTGCCGGACAGCACGATTCCCCAAGGCTGAGGGCGATCAGCGGCCGTTGCGGACGGCGCTGCGCGGATAGGGCCCCAGAGCCGCCAGTTCCCAGGCATAGGCGTCGTAGCCGGCCTGGCTTTCGCGATCGAGTGGCTTCCAGCACGGCGCGACGCTCCGGGGCGGCGTCCAGGGCGTGCCGCGCTCGACCAGCAGCGGCCCGAGCGCGGGCAGGTCGGCGCAGGCCCGCTGCCAAAGGGTCTGGGCGAGGTTGGCCTGGCGGACCGCGTCGGCATTGTAGGCGGCGACGGCGTAGATGGCGCCGCGCAGGTGCCGCATCGCCTTCGGGCGCAGCTCGGTCCGCGTCGGCAGCGCGCTCTCGGCCTCCCGCGCGAGCGCCAGCGACGGCAGATGCCGCCCGCGCGCGAGATTGACCAGGGACAGGTTGGCCTGGGCCGCGACCATGCCCGGCTCCTGCGCGATCGCGCGCTTGAAGAGGATCTCCGCCTGATCGAGTTCGCCGGCACGGAAGGCGAGCACGCCCTCGAGATGCGTCAGCGCGGCCTCGTCGCGCGGTCGCGGGGCATCGGTGTCCCGTGGCCGGCCGCCCAGCTCCGTCGCGAGGCGGCGCTGCGCCTCGGCCGGGCCGCCCGGATGCTCGGTCGTCCGACGCGCCTGGGCGAGGCGCGCATGGTAGCTGTCGATGACGAGCGCGGCCTGCGTCGCCACATCGGACAGGAAGGCCGGGGGCGCCCGACCTTCGGCGCGGGTCGTGAACTCGAAGAACGCCCCGCTCGGGCGGCTGCCGAAGCCGACGGCGCGGATGTCGTCGCCGGCCGGCAGGAGGTAGATCTCGAGGTTGAGCGGATCGACCTGGAAGAGGTTCTGCAGCGCCGCGCGCAGCCGGTCGGCGCCGAGCGGATCGGTGAGGGCGGCGGTGACCGTCGATTCGCCGCTGGCGCGCACGGAGACCGGCTTGACGGCGGATTCGTGGCTGAACATCCGCCGCATCTCGTAGGCGAAATAATTCTCGACATACTGCCGAGTATAGCCGGCGCGCCGCACATCCTCGTGCACCTCGGCCCGCAGCGTGTAGGAGTCGGCATAGATCACGCTGTCGGCGGTGAACACCGAAAGCCCGAAGAGCAGCGCATAGCCGAGCGTCGTCAGATCCATGGGGGCTCCGTCCCGCGGGCGGACTCAAACTCTAGCATCGACGCGGGCCGCAGCCGAAACCTATGGTGCGCGGTCCGCGCCCGCCGGCGCGCCCGGGTAGGGAGACGTCGCCATGGTCATCGACTACTACATGTCGCACAACTCGCCGTGGGCCTATCTCGGGTCGGCACGGTTCGCCGAGATCGCCCGGCGCGCCGGGGCCGAGGTGCGGGTCCGGCCGGTCGATTATGGCCGCATCTTCCCGCAATCGGGCGGGCTGCCCCTGCCCAAGCGCGCGCCGCAGCGCCAGGCCTACCGGCTCGTCGAATTGGCGCGATGGCGCGATCATCTGGGCGTGCCGCTGACCCTGCATCCCAAGGCGTTCCCGTCCCCCGAGGGGCCGCGGGTCGGCATGGTCCTGGCGCTGCGCGAGGCGGAAGGCGATGCCGCCGCCCTGCGACTCGCGCACGGCTTCATGGCCGCCCTCTGGGCCGACGATGCCGACGTCAACGACCCGTCCGCGCTGGAAGGCGTCGCAAGCAGCCTCGGCTTCGACGGCGCGGAACTGGGCCGGCGGAGCGCGGATCCCGAGGTCGCCGCGCTCTATGATGCCGACACCCTGCGCGCGATGGAGGCCGGCGTGTTCGGCGCGCCGTCCTATGTCGTCGACGGCGAGATCTTCTGGGGCCAGGACCGGCTCGACTTCCTGGCACGGCGTCTCGGGGTCGCCGGCTGACCCCGTCGACGTCCGGCCGGCGACAGCGCGGTTGACAGGCGCCCGCCGCGGCGCGAACGGTGCCGCGCAATGACCGCCGAACCCTTCTGGAAGACCAAGCGCCTCGGGCAGATGACCACGGCCGAGTGGGAATCGCTGTGCGACGGCTGTGGGCGCTGCTGCCTGCTCAAGTTCTACGAGCCGGACGAGGGCCGGTATCACTTCACCGACGTCGCCTGCCGGCTTCTCGATCTGGATTCCTGCCGCTGTTCCAGCTATGCCGACCGCCGATCGATCGTGACCGACTGCGTCAAGCTCACGCCGCGGAACATCCGCCGGCTGCGCTGGGTGCCGCCGACCTGCGCCTACCGCCTGGTGGCGGAGGGGCGCGATCTCTACTGGTGGCATCCGCTGGTCTCGGGCGATCCGGAAACGGTGCACGCGGCCGGCATCTCCGCGCGCGGCCGCGTCGTCTCCGAGGAGACGGTGACGGAGGACGAGACGGAGGAGCGGATCGTCGCCTGGCCATCGGAGTGAGCCTGATGACGACCGCGACCGACCTGCCGGATGGCAGCGTCACGACCGAGCGCCTGCTGCTGCGCCCCTTCACGCTCGACGACCTGCCGGCCTATGTCCGCATCCGCGACGAGGCGTCCGTGCGGGACTGGCTGCGCTCGCCCGACGAGCCGGCCGCCGTCATCGCGGAGCGCTCGCTGCGCCACTTCATGGACGAGTGGCGGACGCGCGGCTACGGCCCCTGGGCCGTGATCGACCGCCGCAGCGGCGAACTCGTCGGCCATCACGGGCTGCGCCACATGCCCGATTTCGACGGCGAGACCGAGGTCCTCTACACCCTGACCGAGCGGGTGCGCCGGCAAGGCATCGGCGTCGAGGCCGGCCGCGCGGCGCTCGCCTACGGCTTCGACCGCCTCGGCCTCGACCGGATCATGGCGATCACGCTGCACGACAACCTGGCCTCGCGCGGCGTGATGGAGCGGCTCGGCATGACCTATCGCCGCGAGGCGACGCACAAGGGCTTCCCGGTCGTCTACTACGCGATCGACCGGTCGGACTGGCAGGCCGCAGCGGTCTGAACGCCCGGCGGCCGGCTTGCGGCAGGATCGGCGGGGGCCTACCTTCCGTCGACCCGATCCCCGCAGCCGGAAAGTGCCGCCCATGTCCGCCGCCGTCGCCCAGCGCCGCACCCCGCCCAGCGAGGCGCTGCTCGACCATCTGCGCCAGCTCCTCGGCGACCGCCTGTCGACCGCCCAGGCAGTGCGCGAGCAGCACGGCCGCGACGAATCCTATCACGTCACCGCCCCGCCGGACGCGGTCGCCTTCGCCCGCTCGACCGAGGAGGTGAGCCTGATCGTGAAGGCCTGCGCGGCCGCCGGCGTGCCCGTCATCGCGTTCGGCACCGGCACCTCGCTCGAAGGCCACGTCGCGGCCCTGCATGGCGGCATCTCGATCGACGTCAGCCAGATGAAGGAGGTGCTGCGCGTCTCCACGGCCGACCTCGACTGCACGGTGCAGGCGGGCGTCACCCGCAAGCAGCTCAACGAGCATCTGCGCGACACCGGCCTCTTCTTCCCGATCGACCCCGGTGCCGACGCCTCGATCGGCGGCATGGCGGCGACGCGGGCGTCCGGCACCAACGCCGTGCGCTACGGCACGATGCGCGAGAACGTGCTCGGCCTGACCGTCGTCCTGGCCGACGGCCGCATCATCCGCACCGGCGGGCGGGCGCGGAAATCGGCGGCCGGCTATGACCTCACCCGGCTCTTCGTCGGTTCGGAAGGGACGCTCGGCATCATCACCGAGGTGACGCTGCGCCTCTACGGCGTGCCGGAGGCGATGGCGGCGGCCGTCTGTTCCTTCCCGACGCTGCAGGGCGCCGTCGACACCGTCATCCTGACCATCCAGTCCGGCGTCCCGATCGCCCGCATCGAGCTCCTCGACGAGGTGCAGATGGACGCGATCAACCGCTACTCCAAGCTGGAATATCCGCTGCAGCCGACGCTGTTCTGCGAGTTCCACGGCACCGAGGCCGGCGTCGCCGAGCAGTCGGAGATGGTCAAGGCGATCGCCGCCGAGCATGGCGCGGCCGACTTCCAGTGGGCGACCAAGCCGGAGGATCGCTCGCGCCTGTGGGCCGCCCGGCACACCGCCTATTATGCGGCGATCGCGATGCGGCCGGGCGCCAAGGGCTGGGCGACCGATGTCTGCGTGCCGATCTCGCGGCTGGCCGAGTGCATCCTGGAGACGAAGAAGGACGTGGTGGAGAGCCGGCTGCTGGCGCCGATCGTCGGCCATGTCGGCGACGGCAACTTCCATCTCGCCTTCATCATCGATCCCAACGACCCGGACGAGATCGCCCGCGCCCAGGCGCTGAACGATCGGATGGTGCACCGGGCGCTGGCGATGGGCGGCACCTGCACCGGCGAGCACGGCATCGGCTACGGCAAGATGAACTTCCTGACGGCCGAGCATGGCGAGGCGGTCAGCGTCATGCGGATGCTGAAGAAGGCGCTCGACCCCGACAACATCATGAACCCGGGCAAGATCGTCTCGATCTGAGCCGATCGCGCCGGGAGAGGGAGGCAGAGGATGCGCTTCTCGGTCAGCCACGCGGACGAGAGCCGGTTCGAGAGCGACGGGCTCCGGCCGTTCTTCGAGTACCGGGACCTCGGGATCGCCGAGGCGACGGACGGGCGGTTCCTGGCGCATG
Source organism: Allostella sp. ATCC 35155 (assembly GCA_006738865.1). Lineage (GTDB taxonomy): Bacteria > Pseudomonadota > Alphaproteobacteria > ATCC43930 > Allostellaceae > Allostella. The sequence continues at coordinate 4,312,039 of AP019701.1, read as the reverse complement.
TCATCCGCGCCAAGCCCGGGCACCACGCGGCCGGCGGCTGGCACCGCCACGACCTCGGCTTCCAGCTCGTCTATGTCCTGAAGGGCTGGGTCAAGTTCCGCTACGAGGGGCAGGGCGAGGTGACGCTCAAGGCCGGCACCTGCGTCCACCAGCCGCCCGGCATCCGCCATGTCGAAGTCGAGCATTCCGACGACCTCGAACTGATCGAGATCACCATGCCGGCCGAGTTCGCCACCGAATCGGTGCCGGCACCGGAGGCCGAGCCGGCCGCGGCCGGGTAGACCGCCTCAATCCTCGGGCCGCTCGTCCGTCTCCACCCGGGAGCCGTCGAGCTGGCGCTCGCTCCGTTCGCGCTCGGCCTGATCCTTCGTCTTTTCCACGCCGGTGCGCCCGAACTTGGCCCGGTTCTCCGTGGCCTTGGCCTCGGCCGCGCGGCGGGCGGCCTGCTTGCGGAAGCGGTTGAGGTTGACGACCTCGCCCATCGCGGGTCTCCATGGCTGATGCGCCCGGGGCTGGCTCCGGGCGAGTTTGGGAACCACATTACGCCGCGTCGGCACGGCTTGCGAGCCGGGTCCGGGATTCCCCGCGCACGGAATCCGGCATAGCGGGATGGAGGAAGGGATGCGCAAGATCCTGATCGGCGTCGCTGCCGTCATCGTGCTGCTCGTCGCGGCGGCGCTCGTGGTGCCGTCCTTCCTGGACTGGAACCGGTACAAGGACCGCATCGCGGCCGAGGCCGAGGCGGCGACCGGGCGGCGCCTGACCATCGCCGGCGATGTCGGGCTGCGGGTGCTGCCCTTCCCGCAGCTCCGGGTCCGCGACGTGCGCTTCGCCAATGCGCCGGGGGCGGCGGTGCCCGACATGGTCAGCCTCAAGGCGCTCGAGGTCGACGTCGCCTTCTGGCCGCTGCTCTCGGGCCGCGTCGACACCACCCGGGTGACCCTGGTCGAGCCGGTGATCGAGCTGCAGGCGCTGCCGGACGGTTCCGGCAACTGGGCGATGAAGCCCGCGGCCCCGGCGGGCGCGCCGGCCGCCTCCGCTCCCTCTGCGTCCGGCGCGGCCGGGTCGGCGCCGGGCGACGGGCTGCAGATTCGTCTCGCCAACGTCTCGATCGAGAACGGCACGGTCGTCTGGCGCGACGCCGCCGGCGGAGTGGAGCGCATCGAGGGCATCCAGGTGCAGGCCGCCGCCGAAAGCCTGCAGGGGCCGTTCCGGGCATCGGGGGAGATGCAGGTGCGCGGCCGGACCGCGACGCTCGACGCCGATGTCGGGCGTCTCGATCCGACGGCCAAGACGCCGGTGCGGGTCGCGCTCGCCCTGAAGGACGTCAAGGCAGGGGTCGTGGTGACGGCGGCGCTGGGGCCGGAAGCCCCCGCTCGCCGCGTCGACGGCACCCTGAGCATCGAGGCGGAAAGCGTGGCGGCCGTCACGGCGGCGCTGACCGGAACCGCGGCGGGACCGGCCCGCCCCTTCGCGGCCGAGATTGCGTTCCAGCTCGAGGGCGACCGCTTCAAGGCCGATCCGCTGACCCTGCGGATCGACGACACGCAGTTCTCCGGCGGGATCGAGACCGGACCGGACGCAAATGGGCGCACCGCGATCCGGGCGGCCCTGTCGACGCCGCGGCTCGACCTCGACAAGTGGCGGACGGCGATCGCCGCGCCCGGCGCCAAGCCGGCGTCGAACGCGCCGGCGACCGGCGGCCCCCCGGCCGGCGCGGGCTTCGCGTTGCCGGCCGGGATCGACGCGCGTCTCGACATCGCGGCAGACACGGTGCTGGTGCAGGGCCAGACGATCCGCCAGGCGAAGCTGGTCGCCCGCCTTGCCGACGGCAAGGTGACGGTGGAGCGCGCCGGTGCGGAACTCGCCGGGCCGACCACGGTCGCGGTCAGCGGCACGCTCGCCGCCGTCCAGGGCCGACCGCAGTTCGACGGCCGCCTGCAGGTCGATTCACGCAGCCTGCGCACGCTGCTCACAGCCGGCGGTACGCTGCCGGCCGGGCTTCCGGCCGACCGCCTGGGCCGGGCCACGGTGCAGGCGCAGATCAAGGCGACGCCGCAGGTCGTGGAGGTGGCGAACCTTGCCGCCACGCTGGACGGCACCAAGGCGAGCGGTGCGGCGACCGTGCGGCTGCCCGCGCAGGGCGCCCGCCTCGGCATCGGTGCGCGCGTGGCCGTGGACCGCCTCGATCTCGACCCCTGGCTGAAGGCGGCACCGGGCAAGCCGGCGGCCCCGGCCCCCGCCAGTGCCGCCCCGGCCGCCGGATCGGCCGCCGCTCCGGTCGATCCCGGCCTCGACTTCGATGTCGACCTGCGGGTGGGACAGCTCGCCATGTCCGGCCGCCAGGCGCGCGACGTGGTCGTCGTCGCGGCGCTCCAGGCCGGCACGCTGACCCTGCGGCAGGCGAGCGTCGGCGACTATGGTGGCGCCTCGGCCAAGCTGTCGGGGACGGTCCGCGATCTCGGACCGCAGGCCGCCTTCGACCTGACCCTGGAGGCCGGCGGCAAGGATCTGGGCCGTGCCCTCAGCCAGGGCGGGGTTGCGGCCCCGGCGCAGGCGCAGCAGCCGTTCAGCATCGGCGGCAAGGTCGCCGGCACGGCGGCCAAGCTGACCCTCGACCTCGCCGCGCGCGTCGGCGAGGGGCAGGCGAAGATCGCGGGCACGGTCGAGCCGCCGCGCGGCATGACCGGCATCGCGCTCACGGTCGATGCCGCCCATCCCGCGACCGGGCGCCTCTTGTCGCAGCTGGCACCCGGCTACCGGCCGCAGGGCGGCGACATCGGGCCGTTCCGATTGACCGCGAAGACCCGGGCGGAGGGCGGCACGCTCTTCCTCGACGGTTTCTCGCTGGCCGCCGGCCCGGCCCGGCTCGAAGGACCGGTGCGGATCGAAACCGCCGGACCGCGGCCCAAGCTGGTCGCCGACCTGACCGGCGGGGAGCTGTCGGTCGACGCGTTCCTGCCGGTCGAGAAGCGCGCCGACGCCGGCCCGCCCCGGCTTCGCCCCGGCGTGATGCTGGCCCAGGCACGCCCGGCCCAGCGCCCGGCCCAGCAACCGGCCCAGCGATCGGCGGCCGGTGAGCGCTGGTCGCGGGCGCCGCTCGACCTCTCCGCGCTGACCATGAGCGACGCCGACGTCAAGCTGCGCGCCGCCAGCTTCCGCCAGGGCCGCTGGCTGGTGACGAAGCCGGACATCGCCATGACGCTCGCCGACGGCACGCTGACGCTGGCCCGCTTCACGGGCGCGCTCTATGGCGGCACAGCCGAGATCACCGGGCGGCTGGTCGCCCGTGGCACGCCGAACGCCCGCCTGGAGATCAAGGCGCAGAACGTCAATCTCGGCCAGGCGATCGATACCGGGCGGACGATCCGGCTGATCGGCGGGCGGATGCAGGCGAACCTCGCCGTCGAGACCGCCGGCCGCAGCCAGTGGGAGATGGTGTCGGCGCTGGCCGGGCGCGGCGACCTCGACGTGCGCGACGGCACGCTGCGGGGCCTCAACCTCTCGGCGGTCGCCAACTCCTTGCAGAGCTCGGACCTGACGAAGCTGCCGAACATCCTCGGCCTCGTGCAGGAACTGGGCAAGGACGGCGACACGCCCTTCTCCTCGCTCACCGCCACCTATCGCATCGAGAGGGGCATCCTGCGCAGCGACGACATGAAGCTCGCGGCCGTGGGCTTCACCGCCGCGGGTACGACCGTGACCAGCCTGCCGGCCTGGACGACGGACACCCGCGTCGAGGCGCAGATCGCGACCAAGCCGCAGCCGGTGCCCGTGGGCGTGCGGCTGGAGGGCCCGATCGACGATCCGCGCAAGATCTTCGACACCAACGCCCTCCAGTCCTATCTCGCCCAGCGGGTCGGCGGTGGCGGCCTGAAGCAGCTCCTGCCGGGGATCATCCCGCAGGGCCAGCCGCAGCAGCAGCCCCAGAAGCCGGGTCAGCCGGCCCAGCAGCCGCAGCAGCAGCCGCGCAACCTGCTGGAGCAGCTATCGCCGCTGCTGCGTCGCTAGTGGTCCGATGCAGACGGAAGGGAACCTTCCGTCTGCCGAATCGGCCCACCAACCGATTGATCTGGTGGGGCAACTTGTCCAATCGGATGGAACCATCCGATTGGGTCGCCCCACCAGTTCACGGAACGTCGACGAGCACCAGCTCGGTGTCCTCGGCGGCGGCGATGCGATGGGTCTCGCCGCCGCCGAGGACGACGCCGTCCCGCGGCTCGATCTCCTCGCCGTCGATCGTGAACCGTCCGACCGGGGCGACGAGGTAGGCATGGCGACCGGCCTCGACGGCGTAGTCGAGCGTCTGGCCGGCCAGCACCGTCGCCCCCAGGACCGCGGCGTCCTGGTTGATCTGCAGCGCGTCCTCATCCCCGGCCCGGCCCGAGGCGAGCGTCACCCAGCGACCGGCGCGGTCGCCCTTGGGGAAGGGCTTGGCGTCCCAGCGCGGGGTGGCACCCTGCTGGTTCGGCACGATCCAGATCTGGAACAGCGTCGTCGGCACGTCCTCGACATTGAACTCCGCATGGCGGATGCCGGTGCCGGCCGACATCACCTGGACGTCGCCGGCCTCGGTGCGGCCGCGGTTGCCCAGGCTGTCCTCGTGGGTGATGGCGCCCGAGCGGACATAGGTGATGATCTCCATGTCCCGGTGGGGATGCGGCGGGAAGCCGGTGCCGGGCTGGATCTCGTCGTCGTTCCACACCCGCAGCGCACCGACATTCATGCGCGACCGGTCGTGATACTCGCCGAAGGAGAAATGGTGCCGGGCGTTGAGCCACTCGTTGCGGAAGCGCCCGAGCGAGGCGAAGGGGCGGCGTTCGATCATGGAATGGTCCTCCTTGGGTGCGATGGATCAGCCATCGGTATGGGGCGAATATGGCCTGGATCGTCGCGGACCATAATCCGGCGGGCCAGCATCTTTTTGTCTCTTGCAAAGAAACAATAAACGATTGAACCGCCGGATCGTCGTCTGCGTCGAACGGAACGGAGCGACAATGGGAGGGGAGCATGCTGCGTTTCCTGGGTGCGGCCGCGATGCTGAGCGTGGCCATGGCGTCCTGTACCCTGTCGGCGCAGCCGGCGCCGGCGGACGGCCAGCCGGTGATGCTGATCCTCGACGTATCCGGCTCGATGAACCGGCCGGTCGGGGCGGCGCCGAAGATCGCCGTCGCCAAGGCGGTAGTTCGTGACCTGCTGGCGGGCTGGCCGGCCGGCCGGTCCGTCGGCATGACCCTCTACGGCCATCGCCGCCCGCGCGACTGCAGCGACATCGAGCAGGTCCGCGCGATCGCACCGCTCGGCGCGGGCGAGTCGGAGCGCATGCGGGGGATGGTGTCGCGCCTCGTCGCACGCGGCGAGACGCCGATCGCGCGCTCGTTGACGGCCGCCATTCCCGCCTTCGCCGGGCGCAAGGGCCGCATCATCCTCGTCACCGACGGCAAGGAGGAATGCGGCGGCGATGTCTGCGCCGCCGCGGCCGAGCTGGCGCGGGCGGGCATCGAGCTCACCGTCGACATCGTCGGCTTCGACCTCCGCCCGGAAGAGAAGGCGTCGCTGCAATGCGTAACCGAGCGCACCGGCGGCCGCTTCTTCGATGCCGCCGACCGCGACGGGCTGGCCGCCGCGCTCGGCCGCGCCACCGCCGGCCCCGACCTCGCGACGCTGGAGGTGACGGTCACCGAATCCGGCCGCCGGCCGACCGAGGCCGCACGGGTCACCATCGCCGGCGGCACCCATGCCGGGCTGGCCCTGACGGGCAATCCGGTGCGCTACCAGCTCGCGCCCGGCAGCTACCGGGTGACGGCCCAGGTGGCGAACGGGCCGGCATCGGCGCCGGTCGAGATCCAGCTGGCGAAGGGCGAACTCGTCCGCCGCACCATCGATGTCGGCAGCGGCACGCTCGTCGTGACCCTGGCTGCCGCCGACGGTCGGCCGATCCCGCGCGGGCCGCAGGTGCAGCTGCGCGACGGTGACCGGCTGATCGGCGCCCTCAACGAGGAGCGGGCACGTTTCCAGGCGCCACCCGGCCGCTACACCGTGCGCGTCCAGCTCACGACCGGGGCGTTCCAGGACCACCCCGTCGAAATCCGCGGCGGCGAGACGGTGGAGCGCCGCCTGACGGCCGAGATCGGCACCATCGAGGTCGCGGTCGGCGGCCGCTTCGCCGCCGGCCGCAACCCCTTCCCCTATGTCGAGCTGCAGAAGGACGGCCGCTTCGCGGCGGCGCTGTCCGACAATCCCGCCCGCTTCACCCTCTTCGCCGGCAGCTACACCGCCGGGGTCCGCATCGACGGCGCGCTGGTCGGTACGACGCCGGTGGAGGTGCGCGGCGGGGTGGTGACGCCGGTCGCGATCACGGTGCCCTGACGTCCGGCGCGGCGTGGCTGGCGGCGAGCGCCGTCAGCTCCGCCGCCAGCATCGGCCGCCACTCGGCCGGGCGCAGCAGCTCGGCGCCGGGGCCCAGCCAGCGGACGAGTTCGGAGACCAGCGCCGGGTCGTTCTCGCCATAGGTCATGACGACCCGTCCGTCCCGTTCCGGCTCGAAGCGGGCGAAGCGGTAGAGCCAGTCGGCCTGGAGGCGGGCGGCCTGGGCCGCGGTCATGGCGATGGCGACCGGGCTCGACCGCGCCCATTGCGCCATCGCCTCGCCCAGCCAGGCGCGGCCGAGATGGCGACGCACGTCGAAGCTGGGGTCGCCACGGTAGCGGAAGGTGCTGGCCGCGATCCGTGCCACCCGGTCGGCGCGCCAGAAGCGGCGGCGGCCGTCCTCGCGCCGGCCGATCAGGTACCACCGGTCGCGATCCCAGATCACCCCTTCCGGCTCGGCCGCGATCTCGGCCGAGACGGTGCCGCGATAGGGCTGGCGATACTCGAGCCGCACGCGCGTCCGGTCGAGGATGGCGGCGACGAAGATCTCGACGGCGCGCGCCGCGGTCTCGCCCGGCTCCTGGTCCTGGTCGGGCTCGGGATGGAAGACGTCGGCGGCCGCGCGCTCGAACCCGACCAGCCGCCGCGTCTCCGCCGCCAGCGTCCGGAGGCGCGCCGGCAGTGCGGCCGCCAGCTTGCGCTCGGCGGCGTCGAGGGCGGCGGGGAAGGGCGGCACCTTGAGGCCGCGGGCGAGCGCCAGCGCCAGCAGGCTCGCCACCGCCTCCTCGCGCGTGAAGGCGACCGGCGGCAGGAAATAGCCGTCCAGCAGGCGATAGCCGCCGGCCGCACCCCGCTCGGCATAGAGCGGCACGCCGGTCGCCGCCAGCATGTCGACGTCGCGATAGATGGTGCGGACCGAGACCTCGAAGCGGCGGGCGAGGCTGGTCGCGGTCACGGTGCCGCCGCCGCTCAGCAGCAGCAGGATCGCGAAGGCGCGCTCGATCCGGGTCATGGCCCAAAGCTGACAGCGGCCGGCAGCGCTATGCAACGGCGCTGAAGAATCTCTCGGCGATACCTGACATGGGGCTGTCAGTTGGCACCCCCTATCGTCCCGGGCGTTCCAACCGAAGGAGAGCCCGATGCTCGACCACTTCTCGATCGGCGTCCGCGACGTCGCCCGCACCAAGGCCTTCTACGACGCGGCTCTGACGCCGCTCGGCTATCGCTGCCTGTCGGAGGGGGCGGATTCGCTCGGCTATGGCGCCGACCGGGTCGTGCTGTGGATCTCGCAGACCGACCATCCGGTGCCGGCCGACCCGCGCTCCGGCCTGCATTTCTGCTTCTCGGCCCCGGACCGCGCCGCCGTCGACCGCTTCCATGGCGCCGCCCTGGCGGCGGGGGGCACGGACAACGGCAAGCCCGGCATCCGGGCCGACTATTCCGCCGACTACTACGCCGCCTTCGCCATCGATCCGGACGGCTACCGGGTCGAAGCCTACTGCGGCGGGTGAGGCCGATGCGCCGCGACATCGTCTGGGAGCGCACCGGCCCGATGGGGCTGGAGCACCTGATCCTGGATGCCGGCGATACCGGCATCCGGGCCGACGGCCTCCTGGTCATGGATTTCTCGGGCGATGTCGTGCGCGTGCGCTACGCCATCGAGCTGGGGCCGGACTGGCGCACCCGCGCCGTCCGCCTCCGGCTCGACCGTGGCGGCGCGGCCGAGGAGGTGCGGGTCGCGCGGGACGCCGAGGACTGGTCGGTCGACGGCGCGCCGCGGCCGGACCTCGCCGGGGCGTTCGACATCGACATCGCGGGCACGCCCTTCACCAACGCCATGCCGCTGCGCCGGCTAGCGCTGCGGCCGGGCGCGCCGGAGCGCATCGGCGTCGTCTACTTCGACATGCCGGGCCTCGCCGTCCGGCCGGCGGAGCAGGAATACACCCGCCTCGGTCCCGGCAGCTTCCGCTACCGCTCGCTCGACACCGGCTTCGAAGCGGCGATCACCGCCGACGCCGACGGCATCGTCATGGACTATCCGCCGATCTGGCGGCGGCGGTAAGGCGGGGTATCCGTCGGGCGCTCAGATCGGGTAGCGCAGGATCGCGGCGAGCGGCGCCTCGCCGGGAATGTCTGCGCGGCGCACGCCGAGAAACCGCGCGCCCGCCACGATCGCGCGGCCAGCGATCTCGTCGATCACGTCATAGCTCGCCGGACTGGGCGCCGCTGCGAGCGAAACGACGCCGTCAATCTCGCTCACCGTACCCGGAATGACCCCGTCGATGTCGACCAGCAGCAATTCCACCGCCCCGTTCGTCGCCGCGCTTGCGGCCTCGCCGATGTCGGTGGTCGCGCGCCGTTGGCCGAGTCTCGTCTGAAACAGGCGCTTGGCCGCATCGACCTCGCTGGCATAGACGCGATCGAGGATAGCGCGCGCCGCGCCAGCCAGTTCATGGTCGCTGAGCCGGTCGGGGCTGGTCTCGATTCCTTCGGGCGTAAGAGCGGGATAGCTGTTGACCGCGCGGAAGATCGGGCCGAGCGGATCGGTGGCAGCCAGTATCAGCGGCGTTTCGCGGCCGGCGAGGACCGGACGCAAGCAAGCATCGACCTGCCGCGCATACTGACGCAGCAGGACCGTCTGGCCCTGGGCGTTGGCCATGCGCGTTCCTTGCGTGAGGTTGTTGACCGACGCCCGGCCGACCGCATCGGCAGCGCTCTTCGGGAGATCGGGAACGCGGACGTGAGCGGCCGGCAGGTCTGCAAACACCTCCACGAGGCGAACCGCGTTCTCCGACAAGGCGAGCACGAAGGCGTGTTGCGGAAAAGCGATGGCGCGGAGCAGCGGCTTGAGGTGGAAGCGGTCGGAAACCTCGACCGAGTCGCCGATGGCGGTGGCCAAGCGGAAGGTGCGTACGCTGTCAGGCGTCGCGAGTACGGCAAGGCTGTGAGCCTGCAGCCGCCAGAACGCATCGTCCTCGCCGAGAGCGGCGAGTTCCGCTTCCAGCAACGCCCGGCGACGCTTGTCGAAGCCGGCGGCATCCAGTTGCGCCAATGCCGCCTTGGCATGGTTGCCCAAGGCGATGCGGCTCGCCTTCGTATCCTGCGTTTGTGGCGTTGTTCCCAGATAGATCGACACGCAGGCATCCGCGCGGGTGGCATGCAGCGCCCGAATCTCGGGAAACGTGGGAATATCGACATAAAGCATGCGACGAACTCCATATCCTGACTTCGGGATCCCCGACGCCGCGATTCACGGATGTGCCACGCGGGAAGGTGCGCTCAGTTGAGCAAGTATAGCGACGCGTTCAACGCCGAGGCGAAAGCGACCCAGGCGGCATAGGGTACGAAGAGCCAGGCCGCTGCGCGGTCCCGTCGCCATGCAGCGGCGATGAAGCCGAGGAGCGTCGCCAGCATCAGCATGATGACGACGAGCGCCAGTCCGATCCGATGGGCCGCGAAGAACACCGGTGTCCACAGGAAGTTCAGCCCGAGTTGCGCCCACCAGAGCGTCATCGGCCATCCGGTGCGATCACGCTCAAAGGTGCGCCAGCCGGCGACGGCAATCATCACATAGAGCGCTGTCCAGACCGGGCCGAACACCCAGGCCGGCGGGTTGAACGCAGGCTTGGCAAGGCCGGCGTACCATGCGCCCGGAGCGGTGAGCAGACCGAGGACAAGTCCACCACCCACCGTAAGGGCGAGAAAGCCGGTCAGCGAAACCCAGCGATTCATGGCCTGTACCCCGTCCGGTTGCGTGCGCTCATGCCATCGTGCCGAACAGCTTGCCGATGCCAGCTGTGATCGCCATCGCGATCGCGCCCCAGAACGTCACCCGCACCACCGCCTTGGTCACACCGGCACCGCCCGCTGCCGCGCCGATGGCGCCCAGAAGCGCAAGGAAGACGAGCGCTGAGACAGTGACGGCGACGGCGATGATCCGATCCGGCACGATCGCCAGGGTCAGCATCGGCAGCGCGGCGCCGGCGGCAAAGGTCGCGGCCGAAGTCAATGCGGCTTGCACCGGCTGCGCTGCCGTCATTTCCGAGAGATTCAGCTCGTCGCGCACATGGGCATCCAGCCCGCCGTTCGCGGTCAACTGCACGGCGACCAGCCGGGCGAGGTCAGGTGTCAGCCCGCGCTTGACGTAGATGTCGGTCAATTCGTCAAGCTCCGCTTCCGGGTTGTCACGCAGCTCGCCGGCCTCGCGGGCGATGTCGGCCTTTTCGGTGTCGGACTGCGAGCTGACCGAGACGTACTCGCCCGCGGCCATCGACATGGCCCCGGCGACAAGCCCGGCCATCCCGGCGATGAGGATGCTGCCGCGCGCGGCGTCGGCGGCGGCTACGCCGACGATCAGGCTGGCGGTGGATAGGATGCCGTCATTGGCGCCGAGCACGGCCGCTCGCAGCCAACCGATCCGTTCGACCGCATGGCGTTCGACGTGTCGGCGCCTACGGCTCATGACTGACTCGCTTCCCCTCGAGCGAAATGGGCGACAGTGCCGCTCCGACGGGCGGGATCAGGCGGACTGATCCTCCTGATCCTCCGCCGTACTTCGTCTCCCGAACGGAATGGCGGATGGGGCCCTACCGACCCTCCCGCCGCCAGGCGAGCATCAGCGCGCCGAGCGCCAGCAGCATCACGACGATGGCCGGCAGCAATGCTGCGTCGCGGATGCCGGTGACGACATAGTCGGCATTGGCGCGGAAGCCGAACCAGTCGCTGCCGGCGAAGGTGCGGCCGGAGCGGATGCGGCGCGGCTCGGGGATGCCGTCGCGGGCGATGTGGAAGATGCCGCCGCCGGTCGCGTCGGCCACCGGCCGCAGCAGGTCGGGCAGGCTGCGCACGTCGGTCAGCTCGCGCGGGTTGAGGGCGCCGGCGGCCGCCAGGGCGGTGCGCTCGCCGTCGGTGATGGTGTAGAGCCCGCTCTCGCGGATCGGCACGCTGACGGTCTGGCGCCCGCCGCCGACATCCTCCAGCCGCACGGTGCGGACGGGGCCGTTCGGCGGCGAGATCTGGACCGGCGTGTCGCGCGGGTCGAGCGCGCGGCGTTCGATCACGAGGCGGCGGCCGTCGACGCGCGCGCGCAGGTCCTGCTCCTCGAGGTCCGGCTCCTTCATCAGCCAGTAGGCGAGGCGCCGCAGCAGCTCGGCCTGCGGGCCGCCGCCCTCGAAGCCGCGCGCCCACAGCCAGATATGGTCGCTCGACACCTGGGCGACGCGGCCCTCGCCGACGCGGTCGAGGATCAGCAGCGGGTCGGTGCCGACGCCGTTCATCAGCACCGCGCCGCCGCGCGCCTGCATCGAGGCCTGGCGGAACCAGCGGCCCCAGCGCGGCTCGCTGCCCTCGCTGCCGGGCAGCTCGGCGGTGACGGGATGGCGCTCGCCCATCGGCGTCACCCGCGGCTTGTAGCCGAGTTCATGGACGATGCCGGTCGGCTCGCCGGGCAGCACCTGGCCGAGCGGCGTGCGGTTGAGGCTGAGGGCGGAGTTGTTGACGACGCCGCCCGCCTCGAGCAGGCCGCCGCCGCGGCGGACATAGTTGGCGATGTTCTCGAGATAGAGCTGCGGCAGGATCCCCCGCCGCCGGTAGCGGTCGAAGATGATGAGGTCGAACTCGTTGACCTTGATGTCGAAGAGCTCGCGGATGGGAAAGGCGATCAGCGACAGCTCGCGCACCGGCGTGCCGTCCTGCTTCTCGGGCGGGCGCAGGATGGTGAAGTGGACGAGGTCGACCGAGGGGTCCGACTTCAGGATGTTGCGCCAGGTGCGCTCGCCCGGATGCGGCTCGCCCGAGACGAGGAGGACGCGCAGCCGGTCGCGCACGCCGTTGACGACGAAGGCGGTGCGGTTGTTGTCGAGCGTCAGCTCGCGCGGGCCGGGGTCGGCCACGATCTCGAAGACGGTCGGGCCGCCATGGTCGAGCGTGAGGTCGATGGCGTGCGCGGTGCCGAGCGGCACGAGGTGCGCCTGGGGCTGGCCGCCGTCCTTGCGGATGACGACGCGGCCCTGGCCGCCGGCGGCGCCCGGCAGATCCTCGACCTTGAGGACGACGCGGACGGTCTTGCCGACGAGGCCGAAGCTCGGCGTCTGCTCGACGACGAGACGGCGGTCGCCCTCCTCGCGCTCGCCGGTCAGCACGGTGTGGACCGGCATGCCGAAGAGCGGATGGTCGGCGTCCTCCGGCACGTCGTGGACCTGGCCGTCGGTGATCAGCACCGCGCCCGCCAGCCGCTGCCGCGGCACGTCCGAGACGGCCTGGGCGAGGGCGCCGAAGAGGCGCGTGCCCTCGTCGGCGGCGGGGTCGGCGTCGTCGGCCGGGGCGCCGGTGCGGACGATGCGCAGGTCGAGGTTGGGGATGGCGCGGGCGCGCTCGGCGATCGCCTGCTGGGCCGCCTCGGTGCGCCGCATGCGGTCGCCGATCTGCTGGCTCGGCGATTCGTCGATCACCATGACGGCGACGTCGCGCTGCGGCTCGCGGTCCTCCTCGACCAGCGCCGGGTTGGCGAGCGCGCCCGCCAGCACCGCCATCGCCGCGAAGCGCCAGCCGACGCCGCGGGCGCGGCGGACGAGGCCGAAGAGGATCAGCGGCAGCGCCAGTGCGCAGAGGGTGCCCAGCACCCACCAGGGCACCAGCGGCGTGAATGCGAGGGTCCACTGGCTCATTGGCCGAGCCGCTCCAGGATGGCCGGGACATGCACCTGGTCGGCCTTGTAGTTGCCGGTCAGGGCGTACATCACGAGGTTGATGCCGAAGCGGTAGGCCATCTCGCGCTGGCGTTCGCCGCCGGGTACGACGGCGTGGCTGCCGCGACCCTGTGGGTCGACCGCCCAGGCGCCGGCCCAGTCGTTGCTGCCGATCACGACCGAGGCGACCCCGTCATTGACCCGGTCGTCGATCTGCTCGACCCAGACCTGCCCGCCGGCGAACCGGCCGGGAAAGTCCTGCATCAGGTAGAAGGCCTTGGTCAGCACATGGTCGGGCGGCACCGGGGCCAGCGCGCCGATCTGCAGCCCCTGGGCCAGCTGGCGCAGGCGCCGCATGCCGCCGCCGGTGATGGCCGAGGCCGCGCCCATGCCCTGGTCGCGGGTGTCGAAGAGGATGGTGCCGCCGTTGCGCAGGAAGGTGTTGAGTTTGGCCACCGCCGGCTGCGACAGGGTCGGCTGCTCGGTGGTGACGGGCCAGTAGAGGAGCGGGAAGAAGGCGAGTTCGTCGCGCTCCAGGTCGACCTCCATCGGCTCGGCCGCCTCGACCGAGGTCCGCCGCGCGAGCAGCGAGCTGAGGCCGGCGAGGCCCGCCCGGCTGGTCGCGTCGACCACCGGGTTGCCGGTACGCACCGAGGCGAGGCGTGTCTCGGTGGTGGCGCGGATGGCGAACTCGTCGCCCGACAGGCGCTGCGCCATGCCGTCGTCGGCGCCGGCGACGAGCAGCAGCCCCGCCAGCGCGCCGGCGACCGCCGCCGGCCGGAGGCGCCGCGGCCGCAGCAGGCCGCGCAGGGCATAGCCGATGACGAGGTCGACGAGCGCCAGCAGGAAGGCCGCGACCAGCAGCCAGGGGCGCAGCGCCAGCTCGCTCGCCCCGCCGTAGCGGACGATCTGGGCACCGGCCGGCAGGGCGGCGAGCGGCGCGATCTCGGTCACCGTCTGCGTCAGGTTGAGGGCGCGGCGCGCCTGCGGGGTGCCGTAGAAGCCGGGCGGGTGGCGCGGGCCGACGGCGGTCTGGGCGAAGGCGCCGGCCGGGATCGCGGTCGCCGAGGCCGAGGCCGAATGCGGCCGGCCGAAGCCGTCGAGCAGTTCCAGCGGCGGCAGGACGCCGTCCGCCGCGGTCGAGGCCACGCCCTCGCTCATCGCCACCACCCGCTGCAGCATTTCGACGAAGAGACCGGAGATGGCGAGGTTCGACCATTCGGTGTTGGCGGTCGTGTGAACCAGCGCCAGCCAGCCGCGGCCGCGCCGCTCGCCGGTGACGATGGGTGTTCCATCCACCAGCTTGGCCCAGCTCTTCTCGTTGAGGTCGAGGGCGGGCTCGGCCAGCACCTGGCGCTCGACCGTCACCTCGCGCGGCACGGCGATGCCGGCGAAGGGGCTGGACGGCTCGAAGGCCGCCAGCGGAGCCGGCCTCGACCAGGAGAGGGCGCCGCCGAGTTGGCGGTCGCCGCGGCGCAGCGTCACCGGCACCAGCGGGTCGGGGTTCTGGGAGAGGTTGGGGCCGGCGAAGCGCAACAGGATGCCGCCCTCCTCGATCCAGCGCTCCAGCCGCTGCAGGTCCTGCGGCGTCGGCGGCGCGCCGTCGGGCAGCGCGATCACCGCCAGCTCGCGGCGCAGCAGCTCGGCGACCGGGCCGATCCGGACCTCGGCGAAGGGCTGCAGCGCGCGCTGGAGATAGTGGAGGTCGCTGAGCAGCGGCTGGCTGGCGTCGAGCGTGCCGGCATAGGCGATGCCGACCGGCCGGCGGCGCCAGCGCTCGTCGACCAGGACGGTGCCGCCGACGCTGTTCTCGCCCTCGATCTCGACGCGGTGGATGCGGTTGCGCAGCTCGACCGGCAATTCCAGCCGCACCTCGGCCGCGCGCTGCCCCGGCGCCAGCGTCGCCGCCTCGCGCGCCAGCAGGCGCCCGTCCTCGGCGGTGGCGCGGACGAAGAGGCGCTCCTCGCCGGCATCGGCGGCGCGGCGGACGGGCACCGTCAGCTCTCCCGCCTCGGTGCGCGGCGGCAGCACGATGCGGGAGAGGCCGCCCGGCTCGTCGAGGAAGACCTGCAGCCCGCCCAGCCGCTGCAACTGCTCGCCGAGGGTGGCCGCGGCCGGGCCGTCGATGCCGTCGGCCAGCCAGACGACGTTGGCCGACCCTTCGAGGCGCAGGGCGGCGATGCGCTCGGCCGTCGCGGCGCGGTCGACCGGCCAGGGCCGCGGCACCAGCGCCTGCGCCGCCAGCCGGGCGTCGGCCGCGCGCATCGGCTCGGGCGGGCGCGCCGGCTCGCCGCCGGGCAGGGGGGCGGTCGTCACCAGCAGCACCCGGCGGCCGTCGCGCGCGGCGCGGTCGATCGCCTCGACCATGGCGGCCTGGCGCTCGCGCCACTGGCGGGCGGCGGCCCAGCCGTCGTCGACGACGAGGACCAGCGGCCCGCTGCCGGTCAGCCCGGCCTGCGGGTTGATCAGCGGCTGTGCCAGCGCCAGGATCGCCAGCGCCGCCAGCAGCATCCGCAGCAGGATCAGCCACAGCGGCGTCTTGGCCGGCGTCTCCTCCTTCGGGCGGAGGTCGAGCAGCAGCCGGATCGGCGGGAAGGCGACCCGGCGCGGCGCCGGCGGCGTCACCCGCAAGAGCCACCACAGGACCGGCAGCGAGGCGAGGCCGACCAGCGCCCAGGGCGCGGCGAAGGCGAGGGTGCCGAGGCTCAGCATGATGCGGCGATCTGCGGGCGGCGGTGGGGTGAAGGGGTGCGGGCGCCCGTGCGTCCTTCGACTGCTCGCGGACGCTCGCGGTCGGGACGAGGGCCTACCGTCGCTCTCGGACCCTGAACCTGTTCGTCCTGAGCGCGTAGCGAAGCGGCGCAGTGCCGGCCCCTCGACGCTCCCGAGCGATGGAGAGTCCTTGTCCTGAGCGCGAGCGCGAGCGAGCGGTCGAAGGACGCACGGACCCTCGCCGCGGCGGTCGGGGCCGATCCGAGTCGCACCATCACGGCCCCACCCGCTGCGTCAGGGTGTGGAAGAGGGCGAGGAGGGCCGATTGGGGCGGCTGGTCGGTGTGGTGGAGGATGTGGGTCCAGCCGGCCGCGCGCGCGATGTCGCCGAGGCCGGCGGTGTGCCGGCGCATGCGCTCGACATACTCCTCGCGCACCGTCTCGACGCGGGCGAGCAGCAGGTTGCCCTCCGCCTCCAGCCCCTCGAAGCGGACGCGGCCGGTGAAGGGCAGGCTGGCCTCGGCCGGGTCGACGATCTGGACGATGTGGCCCTTGAGGCCGGCCCCGGCCAGCCGCCGCACGATCGGGTCGACCGTGTCGAGCGGCGCCAGGAAGTCGCCGAAGAGGACGGTGCGGGCATGCCGCGGCAGCGGCTCGATGACGGGCAGGCCGGTGAGCTGCTGGCGGCGCTCGCCGACCTGCTGGGTCATGCGCTCGACCGCGAAGCGGCCAGCGACGGGGCGGTGGCCGCCGCCGAGCAGCGCCACCCGCTCGCCCGCGCGGGCGAGCAGCGCGGTGAGCGCGACCAGCAGCAACTCGGCCCGGTCGAGCTTGGTCGGCAGGCCGGCATCGCTGCCCCACTGCATCGAGGGCGAGGCGTCGCGCCACAGCCAGACGCTCTGGGCCGCCTCCCACTCGTTCTGGCGCACGAAGAGGCGCTGACTGCGGGCCGACTGGCGCCAGTCGACGGCGGCCGCGGCGTCGCCGAACTCGTAGTTGCGATACTGCCAGAAGGCGTCGCCCTGGCCGACGCGGCGGCGCCCGTGGACGCCCTGGACGACGGTCGCCGCCACCCGCTCGGCCGCGACCTGCAGGGGCGGCAGGCGCGCCGCCGCCTGCTCGGCACGGTGGCGCAGGCGAAGGGTGGCGGCGTCGGCCATCGGGGCGGCCATAGCTCCGGGGCCGGCCCTACCGCAGCGGTTCGGTCAGGCGGTCGATGACGCCGCCGATGGTGACGCCGTCGGCGCGCGCGGCGAAGCTGAGGGCCATGCGGTGGCGCAGGATCGGGTGGGCCAGCGCGACCACGTCGTCGATCGACGGGCTGAGGCGGCCGTCGAGCACGGCGCGGGCGCGGGCCGCCAGCATCAGCGCCTGGCTGGCGCGCGGGCCGGGGCCCCAGGCGACGTGCCGGCGCACCTCCTCGATCTCCGAATGCTCGGGCCGGCCCGAGCGGACCAGCGCCAGGATCGCCTCGACCACGCTCTCGCCGACCGGGATGCGGCGGACGAGGCGCTGGGCGGCCATCAGTTCGGCCGGGTTGAGGACGCCCGACGCCGTCTCCTGCTCGGCCCCGGTGGTGGCGAGCAGCATCCGCCGCTCGGCCTCGAGCTCGGGATAGGTGACGTCGATCTGCAGGAGGAAGCGGTCGAGCTGCGCCTCGGGCAGGGGATAGGTCCCCTCCTGCTCCAGCGGGTTCTGCGTCGCCAGCACATGGAAGGGCCGCGGCAGCGGGTGATAGCGCCCGGCGACCGAGACCCGGCCCTCCTGCATCGCCTGCAGCAGGGCCGACTGGGTGCGCGGGCTGGCACGGTTGATCTCGTCCGCCATCAGCACCTGGGCGAAGATCGGCCCCTCGATGAAGCGGAAGCTGCGCCGGCCGCCCTCGCCCTCCTCCAGCACCTCCGAGCCGATGATGTCGGCGGGCATCAGGTCGGGCGTGCACTGCACGCGCTTGTCCTCCAGGCCCAGCACGGTGCCCAGCGTCTCGACCAGCCGGGTCTTGGCGAGGCCGGGCACGCCGATCAGCAGGCAGTGGCCGCCGGACAGGAGGGTGATCAGCGCTTGATCCACCACCTCCTGCTGCCCGAAAATGATGCGATGGATGCGCTCGCGCACGGTCGCGAGTCGCTGCCCGAGGGCATCGACCTCCGCGACGAGCCCCGGCGCGTCGGTTTCCGCGAGGACGGTGGTGACGGTCACGGGTCGTCGTCTCCTCGAAACGGGGTCGGTCCCTGTGGGCCGGCCGCCATGGAGCAGAACATGGGCGGACGGAAGTCCGGTAACGAATCTATCACGAGCAATAAGGATGCCGAGACGCCGGCACGACAATTCGGCGTGATCGGCGGCCAGGGCTCCGGCAAGCGGGGCGCATCCGCGGGGCAGAGCCTCGGCGGCCCCGAGGAGGATTGCGGCGACTTCGAAATGCGGATCGCGCGCGACGGCACCTGGTACTACCGGGGGTCGCCCATCGGGCGGAAGCCGCTGGTCAAGCTCTTCTCCACCGTTCTGCGCCGCGACGAGGCGGGGGACTTCTGGCTGGTCACCCCGGTCGAGCGCGGCCGGATCGTCGTCGACGACGCCCCCTTCGTCGCCGTCGCCATGGCGGCCGCGGGATCGGGCCCGGGCCGCACGCTCACTTTCACCACCAATCTCGACGAAAATGTGACCGCCGGGCCGGACCACCCCATCCGGGTTGCGATCGATCCTGACACGGGCGAGCCCAGCCCCTATGTCTTGGTGCGTGCGGGCCTCGAGGCCCTCATCGCGCGCCCCGTCTTCTACGATCTGGTGGAACTGGCGGAGGAGCGGGAAACGACGGCCGGAGAGCGGGAGCTGGGGGTATGGAGCGGCGGGACCTTCTTCACGCTGGGGCGGACGGAGTCGTGACGGCGCCGGCGCCGTCACCGATGCCGGTGTCCCGACCGGTGGTCGACCGGCAGTTCGTCGCGACCCGCTTTCCCGTCCTCGGCGCGGCCGAGCCGGTGCCGCCGGCCCGCCGCGGCTGGGCCTTCGCCACCCATCGCGGCGACCACGACCTCAACCCCGGCTCGCCCCTGCCGGACCGGCTGACGCCGGCGGCCGTCCTCGTCCCCCTGGTCGAGCGGCCGCAGGGCTTCACCATCCTCCTGACGCAGCGCACCGCCCACCTGCACGACCATGCCGGCCAGATCAGCTTTCCCGGCGGCCGCGTCGACCCCTGCGACACCGACCCCGAATCCTGCGCGCTGCGCGAGGCGGCGGAGGAGGTCGGCCTCGACCCCGGCGTCGTCGACCTCGTCGGCCGGCTCGACCGCTATGTCACCGGCACCGGGTTCGAGGTGGTGCCGGTCGTGGGCTTCGTGCGCCCACCCTTCGACATCCGGCCCGACCCGTTCGAGGTGGCCGACGTCTTCGAGGTGCCGCTCTCCTTCGTGCTCGACCCCGCCAACCACCGGCGGGA
Source organism: Allostella sp. ATCC 35155 (assembly GCA_006738865.1). Taxonomy (GTDB): domain Bacteria; phylum Pseudomonadota; class Alphaproteobacteria; order ATCC43930; family Allostellaceae; genus Allostella. The sequence continues at coordinate 4,292,835 of AP019701.1, read as the reverse complement.
GAAGCATGTGCGCCGCGGCGAGGAGCGGCACTTCTACGTCCTGCCCTACGAGAACCGCTACATCTGGGGCGCCACGGCCGGGATGCTGGTGAACCTGGCCGAGGTGCTGCGGGCGCCGTGACCCGCATCCTCCTCACCATCGTCCTGCCGCTGCTGGCGCCGGCCATCCTCTACGGCGTCTGGTTCCTGCTGGCGCGGCGCCAGGCCGCCGCCCGCGCGGCCGACCCCGATGCGCCGGGCGTCCGCATGCCGTGGATGGCACTCTTCCTCTCCGGGGCCGCGCTCGCCGCGGCCAGCCTCGTCTGGATGGCGGTGATGGGCGGCGAGGCGCCGTGGGGCGACCACCGGCCGCCCGCCTTGCGCGACGGCACCGTGGTGCCCGGCGGCTCGGGCTGACGGGCCGGAGGACGGGCCAGAGATGGACCCGCGCGGCTGCCTCCTGCCGCAGCCCTGGATGACGTCCGCGGCCACCCGCCGCGTGCTGCGCGCGATCGAGGCCCCGGGCGGAACGGGTGAGGGCGGCACGGGCGAGGGCGGCGCCTGCGCCCGCTTCGTCGGCGGCATGGTGCGCGACGCGCTGCTCGGCCGGCCGATCTCCGACATCGACCTCGCGACCGACCTTTCGCCCGACCGGGTGATGGCGCGGCTGGCCGCCGCCGGCATTCGCGTCGTGCCGACCGGCCTGGCCCACGGCACCGTGACCGCCGTCGTCGACGGCCGCCATTTCGAGATCACCACCCTGCGCCGCGACGTCGAGACGGACGGCCGCCATGCCCGCATCGCCTATACCGACGACTGGGCCGAGGATGCGCGCCGGCGCGACTTCACGATCAACGCCCTCTTCGCCGACGGCGACGGCACCTTCTACGACCCGACCGGCGGCCTCGACGACCTGGTGCAACGCCGGGTGCGCTTCGTCGGCGAGCCGGACCGCCGCATCGACGAGGATGTGCTGCGCCTCCTGCGCTACTACCGGATGCTGGCGCGCCTCGGCCTGCACGGCATCGACGAGCCCTCGCGCGCCGCCTGCCGCCGCCATGCCGGCCGCCTGCCCGGCCTCTCGGGCGAGCGGGTGCGGGGTGAGCTCGAACGCATCCTCGCCGTGCCCGACCCGCGCCCCGTGCTGGCGATGCTGGACCAGGACCGCATCCTCGTCCCCATCCTGCCCATGCTGTCCGCCTTCGACCGCGCCGCCCGCCTCGTCCTGCTGGAACCCGCTCCCGACTGGCTCCGCCGCCTCGCCGCCCTCCTCGACGGCGGCCGCGACACCGCGCGCGAGGTCGCGACCCGCCTCCGCCTCTCGCGCCAGGAGACGGCCCGGCTGGAGGCGCTGGCCGGCCCCTGGACCGCGACCGACCTCCCCGCCACCCCCCGCGCCATCCGCGACCGCCTCCACGCCGCCGACGAGACCCGCCTGCGCGACCGCGCCCTGCTGGCGGCGGCGGAGGGGATGGACGAGGGCGGCGTAGCCCGCGACGTGGTTGCCGCCGCCGCGGTGACAGCGCGGCCAGTCTTCCCGCTCAAGGGACGGGACCTGCTGGCCATGGGCGGCGTCCGCGGCCCGGAGGTCGGGCGGGTGCTGGCGGCGGTGGAGGCCTGGTGGATGGAGGGGGACTATGCGGCGGATCGGGAGGGGTGTTTGCGGGAGGCGGTGGGCAAGGTGACGCCTGCCCCGGCGGATGGACGGAGTTCCGTGGTCTGATCGACACCCGACGGGGCATTCCCGAGATCGGGAACTTCGCTTGCTCGCCAATTAGGTTTCGCGGATAAATTGTTTAAAATTGCAAGTGTCGTTCGCCGTGCGCGAGAAACCAGCGGCGCTGGATCGAACGAAATGCGGCAGCCCCGTTGAGGTTGATTGCGGCACAGTGTAGCCTTATATGGCAACAATCGCGGACCTGATCGATGCTGGGCTCTTGCGGCCCTATCACCCTCCGGTGTGGCGCCCGGGCGATGCCTTCGAGGCCCAGGTGCTGTGTACGGCTCCAGCGTGGGATTTTCTTCTCCGGGAGCCGGACGGCATGCCGAACGGTCACTATCTGGCGAGCATCGACGTGCTCCGCGCGCAGGTGGCGCATTTCGTTCTGGGGCGGGGCGCGCGGTACTTCCTGCCTCTTGGCGGGCGCAAGGAGGGCATCGGCAAGTTCGCGGAGCGGAAGCTTCGACTGGCGGGCTGGCGGCAGTCGGAGCATGTGATCGTCGCCTGCTTCGGCTATCACCGCGACGATGTGGCGACGAAGCTGGGCGGCTATGGCGCGATCAAGGATCGCATATTTCGCGAACGTGCCGAGCTCGGTCTGGGCGCGTACTACAAGGGAGCCTAGGGATGGGCAAGAAGCGCAGGGCCAGCGGCGATCCGAAGGTTCGCGCCACGGCAGCCCGCTTCTACGTCGAGCTGGTCGACGAGTTGCGTCGCGTCTACGAGCGCGAGTCTGCGCGCGGCCTTAGCAAGGCGGAACTCGCCCGGCTCCTGGGCGTGCATCGGAGCGTGGTGGCGCGCATGCTCTCGGGCGAGAACGGCAACATCACGGCCGGGTCTGTTGGCGCCCTGGCCGGCGCCATGAACCACTATCCGGTCCTCATGCTGCGACCGTACGACACCGAGCCTGGCAATCGTCCCCCCACCGTGTCGGCACCCGAGCGCGGTTCCGGGATGGTATTCACGCTCGGCCACGGCAACGGCGATGCGGAAGTGCCCGGCGGCTCCTCCGTGGGCACCCTTCGGCGGGAGGAGCATGCCGCATGAGGGCGCCGTCCCGGATCAAGGTCCGGTCCCTGATCGTCTGTGAGGACATTCGGCGCGAGGATAACGGGAAGGAGCTGTTGCTCGGCGTATTCTCCGGCATCATTGCCGCGCCGAAGCTGCCTTTGAAGCTCCCACGGATGGGCTTCCGCATCGAGGCGCAAATCAAGGCAGGGGATATGTCAGGGCCGACGGAGGTTCTCGTCTTTGGTCCCGACCGCAAGCAGATCATCAAGATCGATGGGGAATTCCCCGCTTCGCCGACATTGAGGCCCGGGGAGCCGTTCAGCTTCTCGTTCACGATCGGCCCCGTCACCTTCGAGAAGGAGGGCTGGTACGTCGTGCGATGGAAGATGGCCGGTGAGGAGTACCGAGCCGGCGATTTCGCGATTTCGACGGGCCGCCACGATCCGAACCAGCCGATTGCCCGGGGCGCTCCGGTCGCCGAGAGCGCGGGGGCCGAACCCCCAGCGCGGTCGCCTGACTGATCGCTCCGGGATTGCGCATCCAGCCGCCCCACCTCACGCCAACGCCCCCGCCCACACCCCCGGCGTCATCCCATACGCCCGCTTGAACTGCCGGGTCAGGTGGCTCTGGTCGGCGAAGCCGGCGGCGCCGGCGGCTTCGGCCAGCGGCAGTCCGGCGCGGATGGCGGCGCGGGCGTGGTCGAGCTGGCGCAGCGTGCGAAAGCGGGTGGGGCTGGTGCCGTAGGCGTCGCGGAAGCGGCGGGCCAGCGTCCAGCGGTCGAGGCCGGCGATCCGTTCGAGCTGGGCGGCGGCGAGGGCGCGGGCCGGGTCGTCGGCGATCGCCTGGCGGGCGCGGGCGAGTGCCGCCAGCGGCAGCGGCCGGGCCGGCGCGGGCGGGGCGCCGGCGGCGGCGAGCAGCGTGTCGGCGACGGCGGCCACCGCCTCGACGCCGGCCATGCCGGCGATCGGCTCCTCCAGGCGCCAGAGGGCGGCCGGCAGGCGCGCCGCGCGCCCGTCCAGCACGCCGCCCGGCACGAAGGGCAGGGGCCGCCCGCCCAGCGCCGCCTGGATCAGCGCGGGGTCGATATGCGCGATGCGATAGGCAAAGCCCGCAGGCGTGCCGGGCCGCCCGTCATGCAGCTCGTCCGGGTGCAGCACATGGTACTGGCCGGGCAGGCAGATGCGCCCCTCGCCGCGATAGCGGAAGGCCTGCACGCCCGCGACCGTCCAGCCGATGCCATAGGTGTCGTGCCGGTGCGGGGCAAAGCCGCGGCCGACGAGGCGCACCGCGGTGCGCTCGATGCCGGGGCCGCCGAGGCCGGCGCGGATCGCGGCCGTGCCGCCCGGCCCGCCGGATGCCGGGCACAGCCCTTCAAGACCGCCGCCGCCGCCGCGTCCCATGCTCCGTCCCATGGCGGACAGCATAGCGGCGGAGGGCGGCATGGGGCAGGGGGCGGAACTGGCGGCATCGGCGGCGGGCCTGCTGGCGGCGGCCCTCGCCGTGATGGGCAGCCCGGGGCCGACGACCATGAGCGTGGTGGCGGTCGGCACCGCCTTCGGCTTCCGCCGGGCGCTGCCCTATCTGGCGGGCGTCTCCGCCGGCACGATCCTGGTGCTGCTGGCGCTGGCGGGCGGCATCGGGGCGCTGCTGCACGCACGGCCGGGGCTGGCGCCGACGCTGACGGCGGCCGCCACCCTCTACCTGCTGTGGCTCGCCTGGAAGATCTGGACCGCACCGCCCCCGGCCGCCGGCGCCGCCGCGCCCTCGCCCGCGGGCGGGGTGCTGCTGGCGCTCGCCAACCCCAAGGCGTGGCTGGCGCTGGGCGCCGTCGTCGCCGGCCACCGGCTGGCGATCGCCCCGCCCGCGGCCGAGTTGGCGGCGCGGCTCGCGATCCTGGCCGCGCTGGTGGTGCTGGTCCACCTCGCCTGGCTGGCGGCGGCGGTGCTGGTCGCCGGGCGCCTCGCCCGGCCGCGGACGGCACGCGCGGTGCAGCGCGTCATGGCGGCGGCGCTGGTCGCGGCGGCCCTGGCCGGTCTTGCCGGCAGCCTCTAGCCCGGCGCCCGGCCCCCGGGGTCGCCCGCGGCGAGCAGGCGGACCAGCGCCGCCCGGTCGACCTTGTCGAGCGCGGTCCGCGGCAGGGCCGGCAGGACGAGGATGCGCCGCGGCGCCCGTCCCGCGCCGAGGCGCTCGACGACGTGGCGGTGCAGGTCGGCCGCGCTGGCCGGCGCCGTCAGCACCACGGCCGCCGCGGGGGCGGCGCCGCTGCGGCCCGCCGGCAGTGCGACGACGGCCGCCTCGGCGACGGCGGGATGGGCGGCCAGCGCCGCCTCGATGTCGGCCGGGTAGACCTTGACGCCGCCGACGTTGATGACGTCGTCGGACCGGCCGCGCAGGAAGAAATAGCCCTCGGCATCGATCGCGCCGACGTCGCCCGGATAGTACCAGCCGTCGGCGAAGCGGCTCGCCTGGCCCGGCACCGCGTCGAAATAGGCCGCCGGGAAGTCCGGGCTGCGGAAGCGCAGCTCGCCCGTCTCCCCCGGCGGGAGGGGGCGCCCGTCCTCGCCGACGGCCTCGCCCGCGACGCCCGGCAGCAGGCGGCCGACCGTGCCCGGCCGCGCCTCGTGATCCTCGCCCATCGCCATGGTGAGTGTGCCGACCTCGTTGCTGCCATAGCCGACGATGAGGTTGGGCGAGACCCGCGCCCGCACCAGCCGCCGTTCCGCGACGGAGAGCGCGGCGGTGCTGGCGAGGATGCGCATGGCGCCGAGCAGCGGCTCCGCCGTCTCCGCCCGCGCCAGCTCGCGCAGGTGGGCCGGGGTCATCGCGGTCCAGGTGGCGCCGCGCGCCCGGGCGAGCGCGGCCAGATCGTCCGGCCGCTGCAGCGGCGGCGGCAGGATGACGGCGCCGCCGCACTGCAGCGCGCGCAGCGCCCCGTTGCGGCCGAAGGCGAAGGCGAGGCGCACCAGCGAGAGATAGCGGTCGCCAGGCCCGCGCGGGAAGGCCGCCAGCATGCCCCGGCCGCGGCGCAGCAGCAGCCGGTGGCTCGCCGGCGTCAGCTTCGCAACGCCGCCGGTCGTGCCGGACGACCGGGCGACGAAGGCGACGGCATCGGGGTCGGGCGGCGGCGGCAAGGGCCGTTCCAGCGGCGGCGCGGCGGCGACATCGGCGAGCGCGGCCCATGCGACCCCGCCCGCCGTCCCCACGGCCGGCACCGCGTCGCCGGCTTCACCGATGAGGAAGCGCGCGCCCGACCGGCCGACCAGCTCTGCATTCATCTCCGCCGGCTCGGCCGGGTCGAGCCCCAGCAGCGCGACGCCGAGCCGCAGCAGGGCGAAGATGGCGGCGAGGTCCTGCGGCCGGTCGCGGATCACCAGGGCCGCGGTCATGCCGGGCTCCAGCCCGCGGGCATGGAGATACCCCGCCGTCGCCAGCACCATGCGGTGGAAGTCGGCCCAGGAGAGGATCGCGCCGTCGGCTGCGACGATGGCGTCGGCGCCGGGGCGGGCGGCGGCGTGGTCGGCCAGCTCGGCGCCGATCCAGCCGGGCTCGCCGGGCGTCGTCGTCATGGTGTGGCCTGTCCGGCGGGGCGCCTGCCCCGGCCGGCGGGGCGAGGCGGCTCCAGCTTGATCGCGCCGGCGATGGCGACCCGGTCGATCTTGCCGAGCGGGGTGCGCGGCAGGGCGTCCGCCACGACGACCGCGTGCGGGCTGTGGGCCGGCCCCAGCCCCGCCCGGCAATGGCGCAGCAGCTCCTCCGGCGGGCAGGGTCGGCGCAGCACGGCGACTGCGACGGCGATCATCCCTTCGCGCGCCGTCGCCACGCCGACGGCCGCCGCCTCGGCGACCGCCGGGTGCCGGGCCAGCTGCGCCTCGATGTCGGCGGGATAGAGCTTGCGGCCGCCGACATTGATGACGTCGTCGAGCCGGCCCTTGAGGAAGACATAGCCGTCGGCGTCGAGCATCCCGACGTCGCCCGGATAGTACCAGCCGCCGGCGAAGCGGCTGGATGAGCCGGGGGCGGGGTCGACATAGCCGGTCGGGAATTCCGGCCGGCGGAAGCGCAGCTCGCCCACCCGCCCCGCCGGCAGCGGCGCCCCGTCGGCGTCGACCACTTCGACGGTGACGCCGGCCAGCACCCGCCCGACCGATTCCGGCCGCTCGTCGAGGTCGCCGGGCAAGGCCAGGGTCAGGCCGCCGACCTCGTTGGTGCCATAGCCGACATGGAGGCCGGCGGACACGCGCTCGCGGATCCGGCGGATCTCGGTCGGCGACAGGGCGGCGGTGCTGCACAGGATGCGCACGCCGGGCAGGATCGGCGCCGGCGCGTCGGCCGCGGCGAGGTCGCGCAGATGCACCGGGGTCAGCGCCGTCCAGGTGGCGCCGGTGCGGGCGGCATAGGCGGTCAGGCCGCCAGCGTCGCGGAAGGGCGGCGGCAGCAGGATGGTGCCGCCATTCTCCAGCGCGCGGGTGGCGGCGTTGCGCCCGAAGGAGAAGGCGATGCGCACCAGCTTCAGGTAGCGGTCATCCTCGCCGCGCCGGAAGCGTTCCAGCAGGCCGCGGCCGCGCAGCAGCGCCAGCCGGAAGGTGGCCGTCGACAGCTTGGGAATGCCGCCGGTGGTGCCGGACGAGCGGCTGACGAAGCTGACCATGTCGAGGCCGGGCGGCGGCGGCAGCGGCGGATCGTCCTGTGGCCGGGTATCGGCCATGGCGACGGCGGCGAGGCCGGGCGGCACCGGGTCGTCGCGGTCGGCGACGAGGAAGCGGGCGCCGGCGCGCTCGGCCAGCGCGGCGCTCAGTGCCGGCGGCTCGTCTGGGTCGAGGCAGAGCGTCGCCGCCCCCAGGCGCTGCAGCGCGAAGAGGGCGACCAGATCCTGCGGCCGGTCGCGCAGCAGGATGGCGGCCGTCGTCCCCGGCACGACCCCCTGCGCATGGAAGTCGGCGGCCGCGCCCAGCACGCGCCGGGCGAAGTCGCCCCAGCTCACGGTCTCGTCCGCGGCGAGGATGGCGGGCGCGTCCGGTTTGCGCCGGGCATATTCCGGCACCCGGCAGCCGAGCCAGCCCTCCTCCGTCTCTCCCGCCATGGCCGTCCCCGTGCTCACATGGCCGCGCCGCCGGCCCCGGCCTCGGGCGCGGCCGCGTCGGCCTCCCCCGCGGCTGCTCCGGCGAGCGGCGGCACGAGGATGTCGTGCGCCGCGGGGTCGGCCGGCACGAAGAAGGCGCGGTCGTGCTCGTAGCGGAAGGGGAAGGGGCGGCAGGCGTCGAAGCCGACCTTGCTGCCGATATAGTCGGGGAAGCCGGGGTTGAGGCCGTGGCCGAACACCCGGTCGATGACGAGGATGCCGGAGGCCGGGTCCATCCGGGTCGCCATCGCCCATTCGACGTCGCCGGCGTTGCGGATGTCGACGTCGTCGTCGACCACCGTCACCATCTTCAGGGGCGGGAAGGCGGCGAAGGCGGCCATGATCGCCTGCTTGCCCCAGCCGGCGCGCTTCTGCCGCAGCGCCACCACCGCGTGATAGAAGCCGCAGCCGCCATGGGTGAAATAGACGTCCTGGACGCCCGGCACCTGGCGCTGCAGCAGCGCCAGCACGTTGGCCTCCCCCAGCAGGCCGACCGAGTTCCACACCTCCTTGCCCGACAGGATGGTCTGGAACACCGGCGCATGCCTGCGGTGGATGCGGCGGACATGGACGACGGGGCGCGGCGCGCGCCTGGCGTAATAGCCGGTCACCTCCGCGAACGGCCCCTCGTCGGCGAGTTCGCCCGGGATCATCTCGCATTCGAGTGCGATCATGGCGTGGGCCACCATCTCGACCGGAGAGACGGTGCCGGCCACCAGCTCCAGGGCGCTGCCGTGGAACGCGCTGGCGATGCCGAGCTCGTCGGTGTCGGCGGGGGCGGCCTCGGCCGGGGTCGCGGCGGCGAAATGGAGGCCCGGGCCGACGCCGCAGTTCAGCGTGAAGAACAGCGATCGACCCTTCGCGCGGGCCTTCTCCAGATAGAGTTCGAGATGGCGGCCGGCATCGATGTTGATCGTCATCGTGTCGGCGCCAGTGACGAGGAAGCGCTGGATCGAGGCGTTGCGCACGCCCGTCTCCGGGTCGCGGGCGATCACCACGCCGGCGTCGAAATAGGCGCCGCCGTCCAACTCGGCATGGGTCGGGATCGGCAGGCGGGCGAGGTCGACCGTCTCCTCCGTCACCTCCAGCACCGGACCGGTCGGCACCACCACCGGGTCGACCGGGCGCTGCTGCCATTGGCGGATGCAGTCCGAGACATGCTGCGGCAGCGCCCGGTCGGGCCTGTCCAGCAGGTCGGCCAGGAGGTCGCGCGACCAGTAGAGGCCGGTCAGCACCGGCCAGCGATGGCCCTTCACCCGCTCGAACAGCACGGCGCGCGGGCCGCCCTCGAAGCGCGCGGCCAGCCCCGCCAGCTCGTGCACCGGGTCGACCTCCGAGCGCACGCGCACGAGGCGGCCCTGCCGGTCGAGCGTCTCGATGATCCGGCCGAGGTCGTGCAGGCCGTTCGCGGTCATGGGTTCGATCCTTCGGGTACGACGACTGTGGCGTGGTCTCGGCCGGCGGTGCGTCCCTCGACTGCTCGCTGCGCTGCGCGCTCGGGATGAGGGATCGTCTTCGCTTGAAGAACGAGCCTCATCCCGAGCGAAGTCGAGGGACGCGCGAACGGCTGCATGCGCCTCATGCCCGCCCGCCCGGGAAGACGCGGGCGGCGCGGAAGCGGGCGCGCTCGCCCAGCGCTTCCTCGATGCGCAGGGCCTCGTTCCACTTGGCCATGCGCTCGGAGCGCGCGAAGGAGCCGACCTTGAGCTGGTCCGCCTGCCAGCCGACCGCGAGATGGGCCACCGTCACGTCCTCGGTCTCGCCCGAGCGGGCCGAGACGATGGTGCGCATGCCGGCCGCGCGGGCGGCGTCGAGCGCGGCCTTGGTCTCGGTCAGGGTGCCCGCCTGGTTCGGCTTGATGAGGGCGGCGGTGCAGGCCTTGGCGGCGGCGGCGGCCTGGATGCGGCCGGCGTTGGTGACGAGGAAGTCGTCGCCCACCACCAGCGCCCGGTCGGCGATGGCCGCGGTGACGGCCGCCATGCCCTCGGGATCGTCCTCGGCCATCGGATCCTCGACCGAGACGATCGGGTAGCGGCCGACCCATTCGGCGACCCGGGCCGCCCATTCGCCGCGGTCGTAACTGCGCTCGTCGAGGCGCAGGCGATAGGCGCCGTCGCGGCCGAACTGGGTGGCGGCGACGTCGAGCGCGATCGCCACCTCCTCGCCCGCGCGGAAGCCGGCGCGCTCGATCGCCTGCGTCAGGGTCGCCATCGCCTCCTCGTTGTCGGCGAAGGCCGGCCACCAGCCGCCCTCGTCGGCGACGCCCTGGCGGCGGCCGCCCTCGGCCATGATGGCGCCCGCCGTGCGATAGACCTCGGCCGTCCAGTCGAGCGCCTGGGCGAAGGTGGTGGCGGCCGGGCAGACGACCATGAAGTCCTGCAGGTCGACCCGCGCGTCGGCATGGGCGCCGCCGCCGAAGATCTGGATCTCCGGCACCGGCATCACGATCGGGCCGTCCGCGGCCGAGCCCGCCAGCCAGCGCCACAGCGGCATGTCGTGCGCGGCGGCGGCGGCATGGGCGACCGCCATCGAGACGGCGATGGTGGCGTTGCCGCCGAGCCGGCTCTTGTTGCCGGTGCCGTCGAGCGCGATCAGCCGGCGGTCCACGGCCGCCTGGTCGGCCGCGTCCATGCCGGCCAGCGCCGGCGCGATCTCGGTGCGGATGGCGCCCAGCGCGTGCTGCACGTCGAGGCCGCCGAAGGCCTTGCCGCCGTCGCGGCGGTCGACCGCCTCGCCCGACCCGGTCGACGCGCCGGCGGGCGCGATCGCCCGTCCGACGGCGCCGCGGGCGGTCGTCACCTCGGCCTCGACCGTGGGCCGGCCGCGGGAATCCCAGACGCGGCGGGCATGGATGCGGCGGATCGTGGTGTCGGTCATGCTTGGGTTCGGCTCTCGGCGAGTTCGGTCCGCCATATCTCGCGCACGGCGGCGAGACGGGGGACGGGATGGGTCAGGAGGCGGCGGGCGGTGCGGCGCACGCGGTCGCGGTCGGCCTCCGCCGTCAGGTACTCGACCGGCGACTTGCCGTCGACGCGGGCGAGGAAGAGGCCGGGCAGCAGGCTCGCCGCCCGCGCCTCGGCCGTCGCCCGCGGCTCCCACGCGACGCCGTCGAGCCAGGCGCCGGCCAGCCGGTCGAAGGCCGCGAGCAGCTGCGGCGTCGCGGCCGGGTTCCACAGGCACTTCAGCAGCAGGTGGTTGAGGCAGAAGGCGACGTCGAACACCGGGTCGCCGTACCAGGCGCATTCGGCGTCGAGGAAGACGGGACCGTCCGGCCCCAGCAGGATGTTCTTCGGGCTGACGTCGCCATGGACGAGGGCGAGGCGGGTGGCGGCGGTGCGCGCCACCAGCCCTTCCAGCACCGGCGCCAGGTCGGGATGCGCACGCGCCGTCGCCAGCAGGTAGGGCTCGAGGCGGATGGCGTGGAAGATGGCGTCGGTCGCGAAACGCCGGGCGACTTCGGCATCGCCGGCCGTGGCGGCATGGATGCGCGCCAGGGCCGACCCCACCCGGGCGGCGTCCTCGGGGTCGACCCGCCCGTCGCGCAGCTCGGCCTTCCACAGCGGGTGGCGCTCCGCATCGAGGAACTCCATGGCGAAGAGCCCGGCCTCCGGGTCGTGCGCCAGGATGCGCGGGGCCGAGCCGGGCACGATGCGCCGGGCGGTCTCGATCCAGGCCGCCTCGTTGGCGTTGCGGCCGACCGGCGCCCGCCAGTCCTGCGCGACCTTCAGCTTGGCCAGCGCCCGCTTGACGCAGAAGACGCGGCCACCGGCCGTGACCTTCCAGATGTCGGAGGAGACGCCGCCGGTCAGCGGCTCCAGGCGCGGTGCCGTCCCGTCCGGCACGAGCCCGAGTCGGACGAGGACCGGCACGAGGTCGTCGGTGGATGGGGTGGGGTCGTTCACGTCCGCGCGTCGCCGGCCTCTGGGGTGGGGCGGCCGGAAGCCTAGTCGACCACAGCCGCCCGTGCGAGGCTACTTTTCGCCGGCCGCCGATCGCCGTAGACTCGGCCGCCATCCGAACATCCCGCAGGCGCCCTGCCTCGGGGCCTGCCGGGAACCCTCGCCATCAGCAGCATCGGCCTCATCCTCCGCGCCCTGCGGAACCCGAACTACGCCGTCTACGTCGCGGGCAACTCGGTGTCGCTGGTCGGTACCTGGATGCAGCGCATCGGCGTCGGCTGGCTGACCTGGGAGCTGACGCACTCGCACGCCTGGCTGGGGCTGGTCGCCTTCGCCGACCTCTTCCCCTCGGTCTTCTTCGGGCCGCTCGGCGGCGCCATCGCCGACCGCTTCGACCGGCTGCGCATCATCCGCGCCTCGCAGACGCTGGCGATGTGCCAGGCGGCGACGCTGTTCCTGCTGACCTGGACCGGCAATATCGACATGCCGCTCCTCTTCGCCCTGGTCATGTTCAACGGCATCGTCATCGGCTTCAACCAGCCATCGCGCCTCGCCATCATCTCCAGCCTCGTGCCGCAGCAGGACCTGTCGACGGCGGTCGCCATCAACTCGATCGTTTTCAACCTCGCGCGCTTCGTCGGGCCGGCGCTGGCCGGCGCCCTCATCGTCTCGGGCGGCACGGCGGCGGTGTTCGGTGCCAATGCGCTGACGTTCCTCGCCTTCCTGCTGGCCCTGACGCGCATCCGCCTGCCACGGATCGCGCCGGCGGCGCCCGAGCTGCGCCGCTCGCTGCTGGGGGACGTCGCCGACGGCATCCGCTACACCGCCCGCCATCCCGGCGTCGGGCCGCTGCTGCTGCTGCTGACGATCAACTCGATGACCGTGCGCCCTTTCGTCGAGCTGCTGCCGGGCTTCGCCGCCGACGTCTTCCACCGCGGCGCGGACGGGCTCGCCATGATGACCTCGGTCATCGGCGGCGGGGCGATCGTCGCCGGCATCTGGCTCGCGCGGCGCGAGGGCCTGCGCGGCCTGACTCGGATCACGCTGGGCAGCACCATCCTGCTCTCGGTCTCGACGCTCTGCTTCGTCGCCAGCGGCTGGTTCCCGCTCGGCCTCGCCTGCCTCGCGATCTCCGGCATGGGGCTGGTCGCGAGCGGCGTCACCACCCAGACCCTGGTCCAGACGGCCGTCGATCCGCGCATGCGCGGCCGCGTCCTCAGCCTCTACGGCATCATCTTCCGCGGCGGCCCGGCGGCGGGCGCGCTCGTCGTCGGCACGTTCTCGGACATCATCGGCCTGCAGCTCGCCATGGGGATCGGCGCCACGGCCGGCATGGTCGCCTGGGTCTGGGCCTGGCGGCGGCGGCGGGCGATGACGGCCGCGCTGGAGCCGCCGCCGGCCTGATTCGCTGTCCGCTGATTCGCCGTCCGCCTGACCGGGCGTCAGTTCATGTGTCCAGCGGTCTCGACGTCGATCAGTTCCGACGGCAGCCGGAAATGCAGATCCTCGACCGCGCCCGCCAGCCGGCGCAGGCGGGTCGGGCGGATCCGGCCGAGGGCCTCGACCACGCCCTGCACCAGATGCTCGGGCGCCGAGGCGCCGGCGGTGATGCCGACCGATCGCCGGCCGTCCAGCCATGCCGGGTCCAGCCCCTCGGCATCGTCGATGAGGTAGGCCGGCCGGCCGGCCTCGGCCGCCAGCTCGCGCAGGCGGTTCGAGTTCGAGCTGTTGGGCGAGCCGACGACGAGCACGAGGTCGGTCTCGGCCGCCAGCAGCCGCACCGCTTCCTGCCGGTTCTGGGTCGCGTAGCAGATGTCCCGGGTGCCGGGCCCGACGATGGCGGGGAAGCGGGCCTGGAGCGCGGCGATGATGTCACGGGTGTCGTCGACGGCGAGCGTCGTCTGGGTCACGAAGGCGAGCTGCTCCGGATCGCCGACCTCCATGCGCGCAACGTCCTCGACCGTCTCGACCAGATGCACCCGGCCGGGGATCTGGCCCATGGTGCCGACGACCTCGGGATGGCCGGCATGGCCGATCAGCACCACTTCGCGGCCCTGGCGGACATAGCGCTGGCCGCCGAGATGGACGCGGGTGACGAGCGGGCAGGTGGCGTCGATGACGTGCAGTTCGCGCCGGCCCGCCTCGTCGACGACGGAGCGGGCGACGCCGTGGGCGCTGAAGATGGTGACGGCGCCGGCCGGCACCTCGTCGAGCTCGGCGACGAAGACCGCGCCCTTCGCCTTCAACGACTGGACGACGTGGCGATTGTGGACGATCTCGTGCCGGACATAGACGGGCGCGCCGTACTTGGCGAGCGCCCGCTCGACGATGTCGATGGCGCGGTCGACGCCGGCGCAGAAGCCGCGCGGCTCGGCCATCACGATCTCCAGCGGCGCGGCGGCCGTTGCGGTGGCGGGGTTCATGCCCGCCACCATAGCACGGGGAAGGCCCGCGCTAACGCCGCTCGATCGCCGCCAGCTGCGCACCGCCCGGATCGATCCGGGCCGTCGGCGCCCGCTCGATGTCGGCCGAGGCCGCCGCCCGTTCGGCGGCACGGCGCAATTCCTCGGTCCGGCGCTGCTTCGTCAGGGTGCGGATCTGGGCATAGAAGTCGAGCGAGTTGCGCTCGATATCGTCGAGGGTGTCGATCACCTGGGCGCGCCGGTCGAGGATGTCGAGGCCGGTGCGGGTGTAGGTGATCCAGTTCATGTCGTTGGCGCTGGCGGCCCACATGAAGGGGTCCATCAGGGCGTCGGCCACCAGCCCGGCCGTGTCGCGCGGGTTGGACGGCCCGAGCAGCGGCAGGACCAGGTAGGGGCCCTCGCCGGTGCCCCAGATGTGCAGGGTCTTGCCGAAATCGTTGGGCTGTCGCGGCAGCCCCATGTCGGCCGACGGCTGCATGATGCCGGCGACTCCGACCGTGGTGTTGACCGCAAAGCGCGCCACCGCGTCGCCCGCCCCGCCGAGGTCGCCCTGCAGCAGATGGTTGGCGGCGTAGACGGGCTCCTTCAGGTTGCCCAGCACGTTGCGGATCGCATCGCGCCCCTCTTCGGGCACGACGCCGCGATAGATCATCGCCGCCGGCTTGATCAGCAGGCCGTCGATGACGCGATTGACTGCGAAGATCTCCCGGTTCAGCGGCTCCAGGGGATCGTTCTCTTCCTCCCACTGGGCCCGGTCTTCCGGATCCTGGGGCGGCGTCGCGCAGCCCAGAAGTCCGACGAGGATGGCGGAGGCGCAGATCAGGCTACGGCAGGAACGGTTCACGGGTCCTCGTCGGCAGGAAGATCCGAGCTATCCTCGGCAGGTGGCCGCGAGCCCGGACGTCCACGACGACCGAAAGCCCGAAGCCATACAAAGATTTAACACGATTCCGCCGGGGCGACGAGTCGCTTCGCGGCGTCCCGGCCGGCATATTGGCGGCGGTATCGCGCGCGGAACGGGCGGATCAGCGGGGGCGGGAACGTCATGAGCGATCTCAGGATATGCGTGCTGCCGGGTGACGGCATCGGGGTCGAGGTTGCGGCGGCGGCGGGCGCGGTGCTCGACCGGCTGCAGGCGCGGTTCGGGTTCCGACTCGCCGCCGAGGAGCACCCCGGCGGCGCCGCCTACTGGCGCGAGACCGGGCGCGAGATGCCGCAGGGCGCCTGGGAGGCGGCGCGATCGGCCGACGCCATCCTCTTCGGCGCCATGGGCCTGCCCGACGTGCGCTGGCCGGACGGGACCGAGATCGCGCCGCACCTGCAGATGCGGGTCGACTTCCAGCTCTATGCCGGCGTGCGGCCGGTCCGCCGGCTGCCGAACACGCCCGCGGTGCTGGCCAGCCCGAAGGCCGCGGACATCGACCTCGTGATCATCCGCGAGCTGACCGAGGGCCTCTTCGCCTCGCGCGGGAAGGGGGTGGTGATCGACGACCGCGAGGCGCGCGACACGCTGGTCATCACCCGCGCGACATCGGAGAAGCTGTTCGACTTCGCCTTCGACCTCGCCCGCCGCCGCAAGGCGAAGGGGGGCAAGGGGCTGGTGACCTGCGTCGACAAGGCGAACGTCTTCGTCTCGATGGCCTTCTTCCGCAAGGTCTTCGACGAGCGCGCGGCCAACCACCCCGACATCGCGGCGCGTCACCATTATGTCGATGCGGCTGCCCTCGACCTCGTCAAGCGGCCCTGGGATTTCGACGTCATGGTGATGGAGAACATGTTCGCCGACATCCTGTCGGACGTCGGCGGCGGCATCGTCGGCGGCATGGGGCTGGCGCCCTCGGCTGAGATCGGGCTGGAGCACGCGCTCTTCCAGCCGGCCCATGGCAGCGCGCCCGACATCGCCGGTCGCGGCATCGCCAACCCGACCGCGATGCTGCTGTCGACGGCGATGATGCTGGAATGGCTCGGCCATCGCCACGGACAGGAACGGCTGGTCGAGGCGGCCGACGCGCTCGACGCCGCGGTCGAGCGGGCCTTCGCCGATGGCGCGGCCTTTCCGGTCGAGATCGGCGGTTCCCATGGAACCGAGGACGTGACCCGGGCGGTCATGGACCGGATCGCCTGACGTCCGCCGCCATTCGGAACCGAGGATCATGGCCAAGCTCACCGCCGAACAGCTCTATCGCCGCACCGACCCTGCCGCGATCCCCTTCGCCACCTCGGCCGAGGCCGAGCCGCTGACCGGGCTGGTCGGGCAGGGGCGGGCCGTCGAGGCGATCGAGTTCGCCATCGGCATGCGGCAGGAAGGGTACAACCTCTTCGTCTTCGGGCCGGCCGGAACCGGCAAGCACACGCTGATCCAGCATCTCCTGACCGACCAGGCGGCGGCCGATCCGGTCCCGTCGGACTGGGCCTATGTCCACAACTTCGCCAATCCCGGACAGCCGCGGGCGATGCGCCTGCCGCCCGGGCGGGCAGCACCCCTGGCCGGGGCGATGCGCAAGCTGGTCCAGGAACTGCGCGCCACCCTGCCGGCCGCCTTCGAGGGCGACGACTATCGCCAGCGGCGGGAGGTCGTCGACGAGCAGTTCAAGCAACGCCAGGAGCAGGCCTTCATGGACCTCTCCGAGCGCGCCCAGAAGGAGGATGTGGCCCTCGTCCGGACCCCGAACGGGCTGGCGCTGGCGCCGGCGCGCGACGGCGAGGTCATGGCGCCGGACGTCTTCAAGGCCCTGCCCCAGGAGGAGCAGGACCGCCTCAAGGGCGCGATCGAGCGCTATCAGGCGGAGCTGGAGGCGATCGTCCGCAAGCTGCCGGAATGGGAGCGCGCGCATCGCGAACTGGTGACCCAGCTCAACCGCGACGTCACCCGCTTCGCCGTGGCGCACCTGATCGAAGAGGTGCGCAAGGGCTATCTCGACCTGACCGTGGTGCAGGAGTTCCTCGACGCGGTCGAGCGCGACGTCATGGAGAATGCGCGCGACTTCCTGCCCCAACCCCAGCAGGGGCCGGAGGCGATGATGGGCATGCTGGCGGCCGGCGGCGGGGCCAACGGCGACCCGGCGAGCGGCCGGCGCTATCAGGTCAACGTCTTCGTCGACCATACCGGCGCGACTGGCGCCCCCGTCGTCTACGAGGACCA
This sequence comes from Allostella sp. ATCC 35155, assembly GCA_006738865.1. Classification (GTDB taxonomy): domain Bacteria; phylum Pseudomonadota; class Alphaproteobacteria; order ATCC43930; family Allostellaceae; genus Allostella. The sequence continues at coordinate 4,275,542 of AP019701.1, read as the reverse complement.
TCCGACCCATCAGGGGCTGGTCGGCCGCATCGAGCATCAGGCCCGCTTCGGGGCGCTGATCACCGACTTCAACCTGATGAAGCCGGGGGCGCTGCACGCCGCCAACGGCGGCTATCTGGTGCTCGACGCCTACCGTGTGCTCGCCAACGGCTTTGCCTGGGAGAGCCTGAAGCGGGCGCTGGCGGCGCGCCGGGTCAAGCTCGAATCGCTGGAAGCGATGCTGAGCATGACCTCGACCGTGCTGCTCGAGCCCGAGCCGATCCCGCTCGACGTCAAGGTCGTGCTGATCGGGCCGCCGAACCTCTACTACCTGCTGGCCGCGGCCGATCCCGATTTCGGCAGGCTCTTCAAGGTCGCGGCTGATTTCGACGACCGGATGGAGCGCGACGGCGGCAACACCGCGCTCTATGCCCGCCTGCTCGCGGCGAGCGCGGCCAGGGTGGGCGTCCGCCCCGTCGATCGCGGCGGCCTGGCCCGGCTCATCGACCATTCGGCCCGCATGACCGGCGATTCCGAGCGGCTGTCCCTGCGCGTCCGCATGCTGGAAGACCTGTTGCAGGAGGCCGACTGGCATGCCTGCCGGGCGGGATCGTCCACCGTCGATGCCGAGGCGGTGCAGCGGGCGATCGATTCCCAGCGCCGACGCTCCGACCGCATCTACACCCGCGCGCTGGAGGAGATGCGGCGCCGCACCTTCCTCGTCGAGACCGAGGGAACCGCGGTCGGCCAGATCAACGGCCTGGCGGTGCAGAGCGTCGGCGGCTTCGCCTTCGGCCTGCCCAGCCGCATCACCGCGCGCGTCCGGCTGGGCGCCGGCGAGGTGCTCGACATCGAGCGCCAGGCGGAACTGGGCGGGCCGCTCCATTCCAAGGGCGTGATGATCCTGACGGGCTTCCTCGGCAGCCGCTTCGGCGCGACGCGCCGGCTGGCGCTGTCGGCGACGCTGGTGTTCGAGCAGTCCTATGGCGGCGTCGACGGCGACAGCGCGTCTTCGACGGAACTCTATGCCCTGCTGTCGGCGATCGGCGAGATCCCGTTGAAGCAGTCGATCGCCGTGACGGGCTCGGTCGACCAGCGCGGGCAGGTGCAGCCGATCGGCGGGGTCAACGAGAAGGTCGAAGGGTTCTTCGACGTCTGCGCCGCGCGCGGCCTGACGGGCGAGCAGGGGGTGATGATCCCGGCGACCAACGTGAAGAACCTGATGGTCCGTCCGGACGTCGCCGCGGCGGTGGCCGAGGGCCGCTTTCATGTCTGGGCCGTCTCGACGGTCGACGAAGGCATCGCGATCCTGACCGGATTGCCGGCCGGCGAGCCCGATGCCGGCGGCAACTGGCCGCCGGGCTCGGTCAACCACGCGGTCGCCCGCCGCCTGGCCAAGCTCGCCGAGCGGGCGGAGGCGCAGGGCCTGAACGGCCGGCCCAACCGGAGGGGACGCCATGGCCGCGACGACCGTTGAAAGCGTCCGACCCGCATTCGCCGTCCGCCGGGTGGTGGTGGCCCTCGACGCACAGTGCGACCATGTCGCGGCGATCGAGACTGCCTGCGAGTTCGCCGGCCGCTGGCATTGCACGGTGGCGGGCATCTTCGTCGTCGGCAGCGACCTGGTGAATCTCGGCGGACTGCCGGGCATCCGGCAGATCTGCCTCGCCTCGGGCGGTGCGCTGTCCGGGACGGACCTCGAAGGGGACATCGCCGCGATCGAGCGGCGGGCCCGGCGCGTCCTCGCCGATGCGGCCCGGCGGATCGGCGCCGAGACCTCCTTCGCCGTCGCGCGCGGCGGCATCGACGAAACGACAGGGCTTTCGGCGGACGATCTCCTGATCGTCGAGGCGACGGTCCGGCCGTTTGCCGGCGGATTCGCGCTGGAGAGCCGCTGGCGTCGCGTGGCGGAGGCGGCCCGGCATCCCGTCCTGCTGCGCCGCCGCCGTTCGGCCCGGCCCGGCCCGGTCGCCGGCTTCTATGACGGGTCGCCGGCGGCCGAGCGCGCGCTGGCCGCCGCGCTGCACCTCGCGGAGGAGCGGGACCAGCCGCTGCTGCTGGTGCTCGCGGCCGAACTCGACGAGGGTGCCGAGGCTGCCATCGCCCCGGCGCTCGAGGGGCGACGCCCGCCGGCGCGGATGATCCGGGCGGCGGCGGGGGATGCCGGATGGGGCCGGGTCGCGGCGGGGCCCAAGCCGGCCCTCCTGGTCGTGCCGGCCGAGATGCCGACCGCGCGCTGGGCCGGCGTGCCGGATGCCGACGTGCTCCTGCTGCGCTGAGCGCCGGCCCTTTCCGCTACTGCGGGATCTCGATCCGGCGGCGGTACATCTCGAGCAGCTTTTCGCCGGCCAGGCAGTCGATCCGGCCTTCGGCGTCGACGAGCGGCCGTTGGGGACGGTCGGCCGGCGGGTCGGCGGCCTGTGCGTACTGGACTGCGGGCCGGCGGTCGGCGATCTCCAGGATGAGCTTGCGCTTCACGGCGGCCGCGAAGGTCGCGAAGTCCTCGGCGACGACGAGGAACGAGCCCGGGCCGCCGATGACGCAGTCGCGATAGTAGAGGTCGAGCTCCCGCAGATTGGGCACGCCCCAGGCGAACTGGCGCTCGTTGATGATCGGCAGGCCGTTGATGACGATGCCGGCGGCGACGGCGCGGTCGCGGACCTCGGCGACCGGCGGACCGTCATTGTTGGGGCCGTCGCCCGAGATGTCGATGACCCTGCGGCTGCCCTCGAAGCCCGTGCCGAACCGGGGCATGGCGAATTCGATGGCGGCGGCGATGGAGGTCCGGCGCCCGCGCCGGACCGGCTGGGCGGCCAGTCGCTCGGCGAAGGCGGCCGCCGACGGTGCGTCGGAGACGAGCTGCCAGTCCAGCACCAGATGGACCTCGTGCGCGCCCGCCCATTCGACGTAGAGGACGGCGATGCGCCCGATCATGCCCGACCGGATCGCAGCCACGACCTCGGGATGGCGGAAGGCGGTGACGTAGCCGTCGCGCTGTAGCCTCGCCTCCTCGCCGTCGACGCTGCCCGAGACGTCGATCGCCAGCACCAATTCGAGATCGACGGGGACTGGCCCGGCAGGAGCGGCGGGGCCGCTCGCCAGCATCGCGACGAGGCCCAGGACGAAAGCGGTGGCGCGCACGGGCTTCGGCTGCCTCCTCACGGGCCGCATCCGGCCTATCCTGGCAGTCTAGCGCCGAGTCGCCCGCCTGCGGCAAGCGGTTGCCCGGCCCGGGGGCGTTCGTGCTAGCCTCGAATGCACTTTATTCCCTTCCTCCATCTCCGGGCACGATCCCATGACACCCCGCATTCCCCTGGTCGGGCCGGAAGGCCTCGACGGCGACCAGAAGCGCGTCTTCGATGCCATCGCCGGCAGCCGCGGCCATGTCGTCGGTCCTTTCCTCGGACTGCTGCACAGTCCCGAACTCGCCGACCGGGTGCAGAACCTGGGCGCCTTCCTGCGCTACCGCACCCGCCTCGGTCCGCGCCTGTCGGAGCTGGCGATCCTCGTCACCTCGCGTGCCTTCAGCTGCCAGTTCGAATGGTTTGCGCACGAAAAGCATGCACGGGAGGCCGGCCTGCCGGACGCCGTCATCGAGGCGGTCCGGGTCGGACGCCGCCCCGACCCGATGGTGCCGGACGAGGCTGCCGTCCACGATTACGCCCAGGAGCTGATCGAGAAGCGCGCCGTCTCGGACGAGACCCATGCGCGCGCGACCGCGGCCTTCGGCATCCCCGGGGTCGTCGAGCTGACGGCGCTGGTCGGCTACTACACGCTGCTGGCGATGACCCTCAACGCCCACCGCATCGGCCCGCCCGGCGGCGAGGCGCCGTTGCCGGTGGCGCCGTGAGCGGAGGCGATCCCGCCGCGATCGTCGCGGCGGTCGCGGCCACGGGCGAGCGCCTGACGACGCCCTGCGGCGACGGCCGCATGGTCTGGCACCGCTGGGGCCGCGGCCCCACGGTGGCGCTCTTCCATGGCGGGTTCGGCTCCTGGACCCACTGGATCCGCAATGTCGAGGCCCTGGCGCGGCACTACACGGTGCTGGCCGCCGACCTGCCCGGGCTCGGCGATTCAGACCTGCCGCCCGAGCCCTATGACGGCTGGTCGATCGCGCGGATCTGCGCCGACGGGCTGGGCGAACTGGTTCCGGCGGGCGAGCGCCTCCACCTCGTCGGCTTCTCCTTTGGCGGCGTCGTCGGCGGCCCGACGGCAGTGCTGCTCGGGCAGCGCGTCAAGTCCTTCACCTTCGTCGGCTCGGGCGGCATGGGCGCGCGCCGCCGCACCCTGGAACTCAAGTCCTGGCGCCACCTCCAGGATCCGGCCGAGCAGGACGCGATGCACCGCGAGAATCTCGGCATCCTGATGATCGCCGACCCTGCCCGCATCGACGCTCTGGCGGCCCATCTCCAGGCCGGCAACGCCAGCCGCGGCCGCACCAAGAGCCGGCCCATCTCGATGTCGCCGATCCTGCTCGACGCGCTGCCGCAGGTCACGGCACCGGTGGCCGCCATCTTCGGCGAGCGCGACGCGACGGCGCATCCCTGGCTCGACGAGCGCGAGGCCAAGCTTCGGGCGATCCGGCCGGAGCTCGACTTCCGCGTCATTCCCGAAGCCGGCCACTGGGTCCAGTACGAGGCGGCCGACCGTTTCAACGAAACTCTGCTCGATCTGCTGCGCCTACGGGAGACGACGTCATGACCCTCCGCATCGCGGTTCTCGACGATTACCAGCGGGTGGCCGAAACCAAGGCCGACTGGCGCGGGATCGGTCCCGACGCCGAGACCGTCTTCTTCCACGACCACCTCGCGGACGAGGCGGCGGTCGCTGGCCGGCTGGCCGACTTCGACGTCGTCTGCATCATGCGCGAGCGCACGCCCTTCCGGCGCGGGCTGATCGAGCGGCTGCCGCGCCTCAAGCTGCTGGTCACGACGGGGATGCGCAACGCCGCGGTCGACCTGCCGGCGCTGGCCGAACGCGGCGTCACGGTCTGCGGCACGGGCGCGCCGGGCGGGCCGACCGCGGAGCTGACCTGGGGCCTCATCCTGGCCCTGATGCGGCAGATCCCGCAGGAGGACCGGGCGCTGCGCGCCGGCCGTTGGCAGCTCACCGTCGGCCAGGAGACGGCCGGCCGCACGCTGGGCGTGCTCGGCCTCGGCCGGCTCGGCGCCAAGGTGGCGAAGATCGGCCAGGCCTTCGACATGAACGTCATCGCCTGGAGCCCCAATCTCACGGCTGAGCGGGCCGCGGCGGCCGGCGCCCGGCTGGTCGGCAAGGCCGAACTCTTCGCACTGGCCGACGTGGTGACGATCCATGTCGTGCTCTCCGACCGCTCGCGCGGCCTCGTCGGTGCCGAGGACCTCGCCCGCATGAAGCCGACGGCCTACCTCGTCAACACCGCCCGCGGCCCGATCGTCGACGAGGCGGCGCTGGCGGCGGCGCTGCGCGATCGCCGCATCGCCGGCGCCGGGCTCGACGTCTACGGCACCGAGCCGCTGCCGCCGGACCATCCCTTCCTCGGCCTCGACAACACGGTGCTGACGCCGCATCTCGGCTACGTCACCGAGGGCACCTACGCCCAGGTCTATCCCGAGACCGTGGAGGATATCCTCGCCTGGCGCGCCGGCCGGCCGATCCGGGTGCTGGCGCCGGCCTGACGCGGCGGACCCGGCGGTGGACTGGCTGGATCGGCTGGAGGAGGTGGATGCGGCGACGCGTCGCCGTCCGTTCCGGCCGTTCCGCCACGCCGGGCTCTGTCCGGCATGCCGCCAGGAGGTGGTGTTCGTCGCCACCGGCCCCTGGCTGCGCGACGAGTATGTCTGCGAGGCGTGCGCCTCCATCCCCCGCGAGCGGGCGCTGGCGGGGGTCTATCGCAGGCTCGTCGGGTCGCGCGCCGGTCTGGTGGTGCATGAGAGTTCGCCGAGCGGTCGCGGATTCAGCCTCTGGCTGGCGCGCCACTGCCCCGGGCTGATCGCGAGCCACTACTGGGGGCCCGAGCGGCGCGGGGAGGCCGTCAACGGCTACCGCAACGAGGATCTGTCCGCGCTGACCTTCGCCGACGCCTCGATCGACGTCCACATCACCCAGGACGTGCTCGAGCATGTGTTCGACATCGATGCCGTCGCCCGCGAGATCCGCCGCACGCTGAAGCCGGGCGGCATGCACATCTTCACGACGCCCATGGTCAACAAGGATCGCCCGACCGTCCAGCGTGCCGTCATGGATGGCGGCTGGGTCCGCCACCTGGTGGAGCCGCCCGCCTATCACGGCAACCCGATCAGTGCCGAGGGGAGTCTCGTCACCTACGATTTCGGGTTCGACATGGTCGCACGCCTGGATGCCGCATCGGGGACGCGGTCGGACATGGTCACGCTCGACGACCTGCGCTACGGCATCCGGGCCGAATATATCGAGGTGGTCGTCTCGCGCCGTGGGGCTGCGGGGATCGCGCCTGGCGGAACCCTGCCGGCCTGAAGCCGATCAGGCGGGACGCAGGAAGACCAGAACCTGGTGCTGGTCCGACAGGGCCGCGTCGATTCCCATGATCCGCCACTCGGTCCAGTTGCGCCGCATGTAGCGCACCGCGATCGATGCGTCGCCATAGCCTCCCGCCTGACGGTTCGAGAAGGCGAAGCCGTGGGAATCATGGTCGGCCGACAAGTTCCGGCGCGCCTCCTCGTCCGGCCGCATGGCCCAGAAGGCACGCGGGCGTACCGTGACGACGAGCAGTCCGTCCGGCGCGATCCATCGGCGCCACACGGCCAACGCGGCGCGGTGCGTCTCCTCCGACAGGTGCGTCAGGATGGAGAAGGCATAGATGATGTCGAACGGCGGCTCGAACGGCAGAGTCTCGGGCATCGCCGGGATCCGCTCGAGCTGCCCGCGGACGCCCGCCTCCCGCGCGATCGCGAGAATCTCGGGCGAGGTATCGACCCCGAACAGCCCCGTCTCCGGCGTGAAGCGGTAGAAAAGGCGGAGGTGCCGGCCCCAGCCGCAGCCATGGTCGAGGATGCGCACACGCGGCAATGGGCGGCGATTGCCCCATCGCCGGTGCCCGCGGATCGTCGCCTCGACGAAGGCGATGCTCTGCTGCAGCAGCGGCTCGCCGGCGGCGCCGACCCAGCGCCGCTGGAGTTCTGCCGGCGGCATCGCCGGAACGAGGCGGCGCAGGTTGGGCAGTTCCTGCGGCACCCCCAGGGTCAGCAGGCCCCAGACCGACAGCGGGATCGGCGCCAGCAGCCGCGGGATGTCCGCGGCGTCGGCCGTCGGCAGCCGCCGGTCGATCGACCGCAGGGTCGGCAGGAAGAATTCCTCGACGAGGTGGTGCATGGGCTCCGCCACGGCCTCAATGATCGAAGAAGCGGGCGAACGCCGCGACCGGCTCGCGCTCGGTCTCCAGCCGGTTGACGACGGCGTCCGGGTCGGCATGGCCGAGGGCCATGCCGCAGACGACGATCTCCTGGTCGGGAATCGGCAGGTGGCGACGCAGGATCTTGTGGAAGTTGGCGAAGGCCGCCTGGGCGCAGGTCTCCAGCCCGAGGCCGCGCGCGGCCGTCATGACGTTGCCGAGGAAGATGCCGAGGTCGATCCAGGATCCCTGCTCCAGGTCGCGCTCGATGGTCAGGATCAGGCCGACCGGGGCGTCGAAGAAGAGGTAGTTGCGGCCGCGCTGGCGGTGCATCTCCTCCTTGTCCTGACGGCCGATGCCGAGGATGCCGTAGAGCCCCCAGCCGACCTTGCGCCGGCGCGCGAGGTAGGGGTCGCGCCAGTTGACCATGTAGTACTCGTACTCGCGGACGTGGCTCGCCTCGTCATGGTCGTGCGCATGGAGCATGTCGGCGGTCAGCCGGTCGCGCGCCGGGCCGGATACGACATAGACCTTCCAGGGCTGGGTGTTGGAGCCGCTGGCGGCCCGGCTGGCGACGGCGAGGATGCGTTCCACCGTCTCGCGCGGGACCGGCGTCGGCAGGAAGGCGCGGACCGAGGTGCGGCCGGCGATCGCCTCCAGGACCGGATTGCCGCTGGCATGGCGGTCGAGAATCTCCTGCCGCGACAGAGGCTGCGCCGGGGCGACGTCGTTGGGCATCGAGTGGGGCTCCCGTGGTCGGAATGGAAGGTCGGCGCTCACGCGGGCATCAGGCGCCGCAGCAGGGCGGCGATCGGCACCATGCGGGCGATCGGGTGGCGGGTGAATTCCTCGATGCCGCGGCGGGCCGCCTCGCGGGCCGCGGGCGCGAGCGGCGTCGCTGGCGGCGAGAGTTCGGCGGCAATGCGCCGGGCACCCTCTCGCCCGAGCGCGCCCGCGCCTTCGATCGCCGTCGCCAGCCGGCCGTCGGCCGCCAGGGGCGAGAGCTGCACGAGCGAAAGCGCGAGGTAGGCCGGCCAATGGGCGAGGTGGCGGTACATGCTGGCGACGATGCGTTCGTCCGGCCGCCGCCCCAGCGCGTCGAGGCGGGCGACCAGGGCGGCCGCCTCGGGGGACATGTCGGCGCGCGCCAGGAGGCGCGGCAAGGGGCCGGAAACCACCGGTATCGGCGCGCGGCCCCCGGGCTCGGCCGGCGGCACTCGGCCATTGAGCCGCAGCGCCAGCGCCGTCAGGGCGACGAGCGCCATGGCGTTCGTCTGGTTGTAGGAATCGAGGACGCGGCCGATATCGTCGCGCGCGTCGGGGCCGATCCCGATCGCGTCGAGGACGACCGCCGGCGGCGCCGTCAGGGCGGGCAGTGCCAGCGAGCGGCGCAGCGCCGCCGCCTGGAACGCGATGCTGCCGTCGCGATAGGCCGGCCGCACCGCGGACCAGCACCAAGGCAGGGCGTCCGGGATCGTCGCCAGATGGCGCCAGACCAGGTTGACGACGGATACCCCGAATGTTGCCCGGATGTCGGCGAAGATGGCGGCCGTCTCGCCCTCCGCCGCCGCTTCCGGGATGGCCGGAACCGGATCGCCCGCTGCTGTCGTCATGTTTCCTCCCCTGGCCGCCGCACTTTAGGCTGAACGTCCGTTCATGGGGAATGACAGGATGGGGGAACGACAGCATGGCGGGAGCGAGAGGATGACGGTACGGGTGCAAACCGAGGAGCGCGCGGCCGGTCGCGTCGTGCGGCTGGAGATCGACCGACGGGATCGCGCCAATGCCCTCGATTCGGCGACCCTGTCGGCGCTGGCCGAGGCGTTCGAGGCGCTGGCCGCCGACACCGGCCTGCGCTGCGCCGTGCTGGCGTCGGCGGGCGAGCGGGCGTTCTCGGGCGGTGCGGACGTCGCGGAGATGGCCGACCTCGATGCCGACCGCGCGGGGCCCTTCATCGGGCGCATCCACCGCGTCTGCCGGTCCATCCGCGACCTGCCGGTGCCGGTCGTCGCGCGCATCCAGGGGGCGTGCCTGGGCGGTGCGATGGAGATCGCGGCGGCCTGCGACCTCCGCGTCGCCTCCGAGGCGGCACGCTTCGCCATGCCGGAGGTGCGGATCGGCATTCCCTCGGTCGTCGAGGCGGCGCTGCTGCCGCGGCTGGTCGGCTGGGGCGCCGCGGCCGACCTCGTGCTGACCGGTGATCCGATCGATGCGGCTGCCGCCCATCGCCTCGGCTTCGTGCAGCGCCTGGTGCCGCCCGGGGGTCTCGACGCCGCGGTGGAGGCGGTCGTCGGCTCGATCCTGGCGTCCGGCCCCACCGCCGTGCGGCAGCAGAAGCGCCTGCTGCGCGCCTGGGAGCGGCTGCCGCTCGATGCGGCGATCGAGGCCGGGATCACGGCCTTCGTCGAGAGCTGGGAGGGCGAGGAGCCGCGGCGGATGATGGCGGCCGCGCTGCACCGGTAGCATGGCGCCGCGCTTCTGCTAGTTTTGGAGGGGTCCGGCAGAACCACCCGGTCGGTCGCGGCGACTGCAAGGGAACTTTGCGGGCCAGCCATGCACCTGGAGATCAATCTGCTCGGCCGCTTCGCGGTCGCACTCGATGGAGCGCCGACGGCACCGGCGACCCGCAAGGCGGCGGCGGTGCTGGCGCTGCTGGCCCATGCCGGCGGCCAGCCCGTCCCGCGCGAGCGGCTGGCGGCGATGCTCTGGCCGCGCGCCGACGAGCCCCAGTCGCGCGGCAGCCTGCGCCAGGCGGTGGCCCAGCTTCGCCGCTGCCTCGGGCCTGCGGCCGACCGGATCGAATCCGGCACCGACAGCCTGCGCCTGGCGCCTGAAGGCGTCTCGGTCGACCTGATCCGGATCGAGGACGCGCTCGCGGGCGGCGCCGGCTGCCTCGGCCGCCTCTATGGTGGTCCGTTCCTCGACGATCTCACCCTGCGCGAGGAGCCGTTCGAGGAATGGCGCCGGGCGGAGGCGACGCGGATCGCCGAGCGGGTCTCGGCGGCCATGCTCCGGCGGCTCCAGGAGGCGGTCGAGGCGGGCGACGGCGACCGCGCGCTCGAACTGGGCGAGCACCTGCTCGCGATCGACCCGGCGCTCGAGGAGGCACACGCCGCGCTCGTCCGGCTGCATCTCGACCGCGGCGCCCTCGGCTCGGCGATGCGCCAGTACGAGCTCTGCCGCTCGGCCCTCGCCCGGACCTACGGGGTCCAGCCATCGGCCGCGACGGAGGCGCTGCGGCGGCGCATCGCCGCCCCGCCCGAGCGCCGGGAGGCGCCCTGCGCGCCGGCCGGCCCGGCGGTGGTGGCGGTGTTGCCCTTCACCGACCTCTCCGACGATCCGGGCGACCAGTACCTCGCCCTCGGCATCGCCGAGGACGTGACGACCGAGCTGTCGCGCTTCCGCTCGCTGCGCGTCATCGCCCGCCATTCCGCCTTCACGGTGGCCCAGGCGGTGTCCGATCCGGCGGATGCCGGCCGGCGCCTCGGCGCCCGCTACATCCTGACCGGCAGCGTGCGTCGCGGCCGCGGCGCGCTGCGCGTCGTGACCGAGCTGATCGACGTCGCGTCCGGCCACTATGTCTGGTCGCATCGCTACGACTTCGGGTCGGACGGCGTCGATGCGGCCCTCAGCGACATCGTGCGCTCGGTCGCAGGCGCGCTGGCGCTGCGCATCGACGAGGAACTGCTGCAGGAGGGGCGGCGGCGGCCGATCGACGATCTCGGCACCTACGACCTCTGGCTGCAGGCGCTGGCCCGCCTGCGCCGCGCGACCCCGGACGCCCATATCGAGGCCCGCGCGCTGCTGGAGCGGGCGCTCGCCGCCGATCCCGACTGCGCGCGCGCCCATGCGGGCCTGTCGCTCACCCACTTCAACGAATGGAGCTGCCACGCCTGGGAGCGCTGGGAGCACAACGCCGCCGAGGCCCAGCGCCATGCGGAGGCGGCCGTGCTGCGCGATCCGATGGACCATCTCACCCATGCGGTGCTCGGCCGCATCCTGCTCTACCGGCGCGAGTTCGACCGCGCCGAACGGCATGTCGAACGCGCCCTGGCGCTCAACCCCAACGATGCCGACATGCTGGTCCAGAGCGCCCTCTCGCTCGCCTATCTCGGCGACCCGGCGCGCGGCATCGCCGCCGCCGACGACGCGATCCGCCTCAACCCGTTCCACGACGACTGGTACTTCGTCTTCGCCGCGGGACCGCGGCTGGTGGCGCGCGACATGCCGCGGCTGGTCGAACTGGCGGGCCGTGCCCCCGACGTCGCGGTCGATGTCCGCGCCTTCATCGCCATGGGGCACGCGCTGATGGGCCGTCCCGCCGAAGCGGAGCGCCAACTCGCGCGCTTCCACGCGCATTTCCGTCGGTCGGTCACATGCGGCCGGGAGCCCGGGCCGGACGAGCCGGCGCGCTGGATCCTCCACGTCAACCCGCTGCGCCGGCCCGAGGACCGGGCCTTCCTTCGCGAAGGGCTGGCCCGCGCCGGCCTGCGGGTGCCGCCGGGCGCCGCGGACGACGACGCGGCGCCCGGCGGCTGACCCGGTTGGTCAGGCGGCTGCCGGCAGGGCCTCCAGCCGGTCGCGCAGCATCCGAGTGAGCGGGCTCGCCGGCCGGAGGTCGGCGCGCTCGGCCACCAGCGCGGCGGCCGTCGCCCGGTCGCCGGCGCGGGTGGCGGCCTCGATCATCGTCAGGTCGATGAGGTCGCGCTGCGCATGGCTGCCGCCGAACCGGTTGGCGATGTGCCGCACGGGCCGCAGCAGGTCGAGCGCGGCGCGGTGGTCGCCGTCCGCGAAGGCGGCGAGAGCCAGCGCGACCGGCCGCCCGACATCGGCGGTGATGCGGGCATTGTCGCCGGCGCCGCGCATCGCATCCTCCTGGGCCGCCAGCACCGCCTCGACGAGGTCGGCGCGGCCGGCGCCGGCGAAGGCCATGACGGCGTGGGCGTCGTTGAAGGCGAAGAGGCCCGACCGCGCATAGGGCGCCCAGGCCTCGGCCAGCGGCTGCCAGCGGTCCCCGACATCGACGCCGCGCAGCGTCAGCCGCCACAGCATCGCCGAGGCGTCGAGCATGTCGAAGATGACCGGCGACCGGCCACCCTTGATGCGGTCGGGATGGTCGTAGAAGGCGAGCGCCGTGTCGATGTCGCCGATTTCGAGATGGTAGAGCGCGAGGTGCCACCAGTTGTGCACCGAGAGGAAGCTGTCCTCCGCCCAGTCGGCGAGGTTCTCGTTCATGAAGCGGATGCCGTCGGCCGGGCGGCACTGCATCTCGATGACGTGGGCGACCGCATGCTTGGCCCAGCCGTCGCGCGGCTCGATCTCGAGCGCCCGCCGCCCGGCCGCTTCGGCCCGGGCATAGAGGGCGGTCTCCTCCAGGCCGAACGCGTGCATGCCGAGGACGGCGTGGTAGCCCGGCATGTCGGGGCGCCAGGAGGGCAGGGCGCGGGCGATGCGGTCCCGCAGCATCCGCGAATCGCCGTTGAGGAAGTCCGTCAGATGGCCGGCCTGCAGGGCGAGGAGGTCGTTCGGATGCTGGATCGCGATGTCCTCCAGCGTTCGCCCCGCCTGGGCGAGATTGCCGTCGAGGAAATGGCCGATGGCGTCGAGATGGCCGCGCTCGCGATCGTCGGCCGCCGCCCGGCGGGCCGCCGCGTAGCATTCGCGGGCGGGTGCGAAGCCGGCCGGCTCGGCGCCGAGCAGCATGAGGTAGGCCTTCAGCGCGTGGGCCATGACGAAGTCCGGTCGGCGCGCGATGGCGGCGTCGATCGTCGCGACCGGGTCGCCGACATAGCAGGAGAACTGGCGCTGGGCGGTGGTGTAGGCGGCGGCGGCCTCGCCGTCGGCGCCGGAGAGGGGGTTGCCCTGCTCGTCCTTCTGGATCATCGCTGCGTTTCCTTTCCGAATGGATGCGAACACGGGGAAGGCTTCTAGAGGCCCCCCGTGATCCGGCGCGGCGGCGCAGCGTGAAACGGGCGTGAAAAATGCCGGCGGCGTCAGCCGCCATTCATGGTCAGGGACAGGCCTCCGTCAATCACCAGTTCGGTGCCGGTAACGTAGCGGGCCTCGTCCGAGGCGAGGAAGACGACGGCATGGGCGACGTCCCAGCCGTCCCCCATGGTGCCGAGCGGCACCTGGCGGTCCCGCTTCGTCCGCAATTCCTCGAAGGGCAGGTTGGGGAAGGCGCGCGCGACGGTCTGGCGAATGCGGGGCGTATCCATCAGGCCCGGCACGATGGTGACGGCGCGGATGCCGTCGGCGGCGTACTGGGCGGCGATCATGCGGGTGAAGTGGAGGGCCGCGGCCTTGGTCACGCTGTAGGCCATGTGCGGGAAGCCGACATAGCGCAGCGCGGCGACGGACGAGGTGGTGAGGAACACGCCCGACCGGCGTTCGCGCATGCCGGGCAGGAACGCCCGCGCCGCAATCGCCAGCGCCGTGACGTTCGTGCGCTGGATGCGATCCCAGTCCTCGACCGGAATGTCGAGCGGCCCGCCGACCTTGCCGATGCCGACATTGTTGTGAACGACATCGACCCGTCCGAAGCGGGCGTTGGCGGCCCCCGCCAGCGCGGCGACCGATTCCTCCGACGCCACGTCGACGGCGGCGGCGATCGCCTCGGCCCCTTCGGCCTCGGCCAGCGCGGCGGTCTCGCGGGCGGCGTCGATGTCGATGTCGGCGGCGACGATCCGGGCGCCCGCCCGCGCGCAGGCGACGGCGGTCGCCTTGCCGATGCCCCAGCCCGGGGCGACCGAGCCGGCCCCGGCGATCAGCACCACCTTGCCGGCCAGCCGCCGGCTGCGCTCGCCGGCGCGGCCGTCCGTCGCGTCTTCCGTCATGCTTCCCGCCGCGCCGCGTGCGACAGCGCGATCAGCACCGTCAGCAAGGTCACCGCGCCGGCCTGATGGGCGGCACCCAGCGTCACCGGCACCTGCGCCAGCAGCGTCGCCACGCCGAGGGCGAACTGGCCGGCGACTGCGGCGACCGCGGCGACCGCCAGTCCGCGCACGAGCGGCCGTCCCTCCCGCACGAGGCGCCAAGCCACCGCCAGCACGGCCAGCGTCGTCAGGGTCGCGAGGATGCGATGGTGGAACTGCACGGCGCCCAGGTTCTCGAACGGGTCGGTCCACCATGGGACGCTGGTGCCGTAATGCTCGGGAATCCAGCGCCCATCCATGGTCGGGAAGGTATTGTACAGCATCCCGGCATCGAGCCCTGCGACGAAGCCCCCGGACAGGATGGTGAGAAAGGCGAGGATCGCGAGGCGCGGCGCCGTGCGGCGACCGGGTTCGTCCCGCGGCGTCGGCCGGTCGCCGCGCCACAGCCCGAGGCCGAGCCACACGAGGTAAGCGTAGATGACGAGTGCCAGGCCGAGATGCCCGACCAGGCGGTACTGGCTGACCGACGGGCGGTCGACGAGCCCGCTTGCCACCATCAGCCAGCCGACGGCGCCCTGGAGGGCGCCCAGCGCGAACGCCGCCCACAGGTGCGGGCGGTAGGCCGGGGGGATCGCGCCGCGCCACAGGAACCAGGCGAAGGGCAGGGCGTATGCCAGCCCGATCAGCCGCCCCCAGAGGCGGTGGATGTATTCCCACCAGAATATCTGCCGGAACTCGTCGAGCGACATGCCGCGGTTGACGAGGCGGTACTGCGGCGACTGCCGGTACTTCTCGAACTCGGCCGTCCACGCGGCCTCGCCGATCGGCGGCAGCGCCCCGGTGACCGGCCGCCAATCGACGATCGACAGGCCGGATTCGGTCAGGCGGGTGATGCCGCCGATGACGGTCATCAGGAAGATCAGGGCGGCGACGGCGAAGAGCCAGAGGGCGACGGCCCGGCGCGGGTGGCGGGCATCGTCGGCCGGGGCCCATGTGCCCGGGACTGCGGCGTTCATGGGCAGCGGGATAGGGCGCCCGACGCCGGCCGGCAAGCGGCCGGCGTCGGGATGCCGCAGCCGGTCAGTGCAGCGTGACGGCGAAACCGGCCAGCCGGACCTCCGACGGCTGGATCAGCTTCTGGCCCGCGACCTTGACCGAGTGGAGCTTGCCGTCCAGCTCCCGTTGCCAGAAGTCGAGGAACCGGCTCAGCTCGGGAAATCGCGGGGCGATGTCCAACTCCTGCCAGACATAGGTCTGCAACAGGCCCGGATGGTCCGGCATGTGATAGAGGATCTCGGCCGTGGTCAGCCGGTAGTCGGCAAGCATTTTCACGAACGTCATCGGCTCTCACCCTGGTTCGCGGCGTCGGGGCTCGCATCGGCGAGCGTGCCTCAATCGAACTGTCATGAAAACCGGAAAGTTCCGTAAGAACAATGCGTTGGCAGCCGTGTGGCCAGAGTGCTGCCGAAAATTCGCAGCGCCGTGAAGGGTCGAACCTTGACAGTCCCCCGCCCCTCCATTATGTGCCCTGGCACTCTAAGGCGGGGAGTGCTAACAGCGCCCCGAGAGCCTTGGAGACATTCCTGATCGGACCTATTCGGAGGGGTTCCAATGAAATTCCGGCCGCTGCATGACCGGGTCGTCGTTCGCCGTATCGAAGGCGAGGAAAAGACCAAGGGCGGCATCATCATCCCCGATACGGCGAAGGAGAAGCCGCAGGAGGGTGAGATCGTGGCCGTCGGCCCCGGTGCGCGCAACGAGCAGGGCCAGCTGGTCGCCCTCGACGTCAAGGCGGGTGATCGCGTGCTGTTCGGCAAGTGGTCCGGCACCGAAGTCAAGATCGACGGCGAAGAGCTGCTGATCATGAAGGAGTCGGACATCATGGGCGTGGTGGAAGCCACGACCAAGTCGGGCAAGAAGGCCGCCTGAGGCGCCGGTCCGACGCACAGAACGAGGGAGATGGGTTAGATGGCTGCCAAGGAAGTCAAATTCTCGACGGACGCGCGCGATCGGCTGCTGCGCGGCGTCGACATTCTCGCCAACGCCGTCAAGGTGACGCTGGGCCCCAAGGGCCGCAACGTCGTCCTCGACAAGGCCTTCGGCGCGCCGCGGATCACCAAGGACGGCGTCACCGTCGCCAAGGAGATCGAACTCGCGGACAAGTTCGAGAACATGGGCGCCCAGATGGTCCGCGAGGTTGCCTCGAAGACCAACGACACCGCCGGTGACGGCACCACGACCGCCACGGTGCTGGCCCAGGCGATCGTGCGCGAGGGCACCAAGGCCGTCGCCGCCGGCATGAACCCGATGGACCTGAAGCGCGGCATCGACCTCGCCGTCGAGGCCGTCGTCGCCGACGTCAAGAAGCGCTCGAAGAAGATCTCGACCAGCGACGAGGTTGCCCAGGTGGGCACGATCTCGGCCAACGGCGAGCGCGACATCGGCGAGATGATCGCCAAGGCGATGCAGAAGGTCGGCAACGAGGGCGTCATCACGGTCGAGGAGGCCAAGAGCCTCGAGACCGAACTCGACGTCGTCGAGGGCATGCAGTTCGACCGCGGCTACATTTCGCCCTACTTCATCACCAACGCCGACAAGATGACGACGGAGCTCGAAGCTCCGTACATCCTGCTCTTCGAGAAGAAGCTGTCGGGCCTGCAGGCGATGCTGCCGGTGCTCGAGTCGATCGTGCAGTCGGGCAAGCCGCTGCTGATCGTCGCCGAGGACGTCGAGGGCGAGGCCCTGGCCACGCTCGTCGTCAACAAGCTGCGCGGCGGCCTCAAGGTCGCGGCCGTCAAGGCGCCGGGCTTCGGTGATCGCCGCAAGGCGATGCTCGAGGACATGGCGATCCTGACCGGCGGCACGCTGATCTCCGAGGATATCGGGATCAAGCTCGAGAACGTCACCGTCGACATGCTGGGCAAGGCCAAGCGGGTTCTCATCAACAAGGAGAACACGACGATCATCGACGGCGCCGGCAAGAAGAAGGACATCGAGGGCCGCTGCTCGCAGATCCGGGCGCAGATCGAGGAGACGACCTCGGACTACGACCGCGAGAAGCTGCAGGAGCGTCTGGCCAAGCTGGCGGGCGGCGTCGCGGTGATCCGCGTCGGCGGCGCCACCGAGGTCGAGGTGAAGGAGCGCAAGGATCGCGTCGACGATGCGATGCACGCGACCCGCGCCGCGGTCGAGGAAGGCATCGTCGCCGGTGGCGGCACCGCGCTGCTCTACGCGACGCGGGTGCTGGCCTCGCTGAAGCCCGCCAATGACGACCAGAAGGTCGGCATCGACATCGTCCGCCGGGCGCTCCAGGCGCCGCTTCGCCAGATCGCCGAGAATGCCGGCTTCGACGGCGCGGTGGTCGCGGGCAAGCTGCTGGAGCAGAAGGACTCGAACTTCGGCTTCGACGCCCAGTCGGGCGAGTATCGCGACCTCGTCAAGGCCGGCATCATCGACCCGACCAAGGTCGTGCGCACCGCGCTCCAGGACGCCGCCTCGGTGGCCGGCCTGCTCGTGACGACCGAGGCGATGATCGCCGAGCGTCCCGAGAAGAAGTCGCCCCCGATGCCGGGCGGCGGTGGCATGGGCGGCATGGGCGACATGGATTTCTGATCCGGTCGCACCAAGCGCCAGAGATGCTAAGGGCGAGGGGCCGCGGGAAACCGCGGCCCCTTTCTCCTTGTGGGCCCGCATTCTTTTCAAGCGGCCGCGATTGAGCCCGTCCGGGGCATCGGCTAGCCTGCCGGCGCGAAGCGATGCCGGGCGGCGAAACGGCCCGGCCGGAACGGGAGCCGCCCCCTTGGGCAAGCGCGACGATCCCTCCGAGGACGAGGGGCACGATGTCGGCGGTGCCGGCTTCGCCCTCTGGCAGGTCAGCAACCTGTGGCAGCGGACGATGCGTCGCGCCCTGCAGGGTTTCGGCCTGACCCATGTCCAGTTCGGCCTCCTCGCCGGGCTGGCGGCGATGCAGCGGGAGCAGGGCGGTCAGGTCACCCAGGCCGAGCTCGCCGCCTTCTGCCACGTCGATCCCATGATGACGTCCCAGGTCCTGCGGACGCTCGAGGCGGCCGGCTGGGTCGAGCGGCTGCCGCACCCGACCGACACCCGCGCGAAGTGCCCGACGCTGACCCTGGCCGGGCGTGCGCTGCTCGCCCACGCCTCGCCCGCGGTCTCGGAGTCGGACCGCGCCTTCTTCGCGATGGCCGGCAAGAAGAGCGACCGCCTGGTCCGCAGTCTGCGCAAGTTGCGCCGGCGCGCCGAAGCCGCCATGAAGAAGCTGGAACAGGAGGAAAGCGCATGAAGGGCTATGTGATCGCCAGCGTCACGGTCGAGGATCCCGCCGTGTACGAGACCTACCGCTCCCAGGTGCTCGCCACCGTCGAGAAGCATGGCGGCCGCTTTCTCGTGCGCGGCGGCCAGTGCGAGCAGAAGGAAGGGGCCTGGAGCCCCGGCCGCATCGTCGTGCTGGAGTTTCCTTCGCTGGCGGCGGCCCGCGGCTGGTACGAATCGGCCGACTACGCGCCGCTGGCCCGGCTGCGCCAGAGCGCGTCGCGCACCGACATCCTGCTCATCGTCGAGGGCGCGCCCGGCGTCTGAGGCCGGGGCCGGGCCGCGTCCGGCGCAGAGCAGCCCTGCACCGCATGGGGTTTTATCCGGCCCTTGCCGGCGCTAGACAGGCGCCATCGCCGCCCGGAACGGATGCGGCGCATTCTGGGAGGAATGGATGGCAGCCTGGACCTACTTCGAAGGCGCGTGGCACGAGGGCAACCCGAAGCTGATGGGGCCGCTGACCCAGGCCGCCTGGCTGTGCTGCACGGTCTTCGACGGCGCGCGCGCCTTCGAGGGACAGGCGCCCGATCTCGACCTGCATTGCCAGCGGGTCATCCGCTCCGCCCATTCGCTGGGAATGAAGCCGGGCCGTGCGGCCGACGAGATCGAGACGATCGCGCGCGAGGGCATCGCCCGCTTCTCCGAGACCGCGGAACTCTACATCCGGCCGATGTTCTGGGCCGAGAGCGGCGGCGTCGAGCCCGACCCGGACAGCACCCAGTTCGCGCTCGCCGTCTACGAGTCGCCGATGCCGAAGCCGACGGGTTTCAGCGCCTCGCTGTCGCGCTTCCGCCGGCCCTCGCCGGAAATCGCGCCGACCGACGCCAAGGCGGGCTGCCTCTACCCCAACAGCGCCCGTGCCCAGGCGGAGGTGCGCGCCCGCGGCTTCGACGCCGCCGTCATGCTCGACATGCACGGCAACGTCGCTGAGTTCGCCAGTTCCAACCTCTTCATCGCCCGGGGCGGCGAGGTCCATACCCCCGTCCTCAACGGCACCTTCCTCGCCGGCATCACCCGCGGCCGGGTCATCGAGTTGCTGCGCAGCGCCGGCGTCACGGTGCATGAGCGGACCATCGCATATTCGGAGGTGATGACCGCCGACGAGGTCTTCTCGACCGGCAACTACGCCAAGGTCGTTCCCGTCACCCGGATCGAGGAGCGCGCACTCCAGCCCGGACCGTTCTACCGCCAGGCCCGCGAACTCTACTGGGACTATGCCCACGGCGAGACCCGGGGCAGCCAGCGCGCCGCCGGCTGACGACCCTGCGCCGGCTGAAGGGGCGTTGCCTCAGCCGGCGATCGCGGTGACCGCCGACAGGCGGTCGACGATGCATCCGGCCCCTGCCGCGCGCAGGCGCTCGGCGTGGGCGGGGCCGCAATGGCCGCCGCCGACGAAGCCGACCGCGCGCATGCCGGCGGCGACCGCCGCCGTGATGCCGGCCGGGCTGTCCTCGACGACGAGGCAGGCCGCCGGGGCGATTCCGAGGCGGCCGGCGGCGTGGAGGAAGAGGTCGGGCGCTGGCTTGCCCCGCGCCACCTCCGTCGCGCTGAACACGTGCGGGCGGAAGAGCGGTGCCAAGCCGGTGACGCCCAGCGTCAGGTCGAGCCGCTCATGGTCGCTGCTGGAGGCGACGCAGACCGGCCGCGCCAGGGCCGCCACCGTCTCCGCAACCCCGGGCATCGGCTGCAACTCCTCCGCGAAGCGCGCGAACAGGCGTCGGCGCTCGGTCGCGCGCATCTCCGTCGGCATCGGGCCGAAGCGCCCCTCCAGGACCGCCTGGATGTCGCGGGCGCTGCGCCCGACGAAGCCCAGATACTCGTCGAGCGTGATCGGGAAGCCGAACTCGGTCAGCGTCTCGGCGGCGGTGCGGCAGGCGATCAGCTCGCTGTCGATCAGCACGCCGTCGCAATCGAAGATGACCAGGTCTACAGTGCGGTCCACCAAGCGGGAGTTCCTCCGATGAGCGAAGCGGCCAAGCCTACGGTGTTCGTCGACAATGAGCGGGTGCGGGTCACCGAATGGCGCTTCGCGCCGGGTGCGGCCACCGGCTGGCACCGGCACGAGTTCAACTATGTCGTCGTGCCGATCACCGACGGCACGCTGCTGCTGCGCACGCCCGACGGCGACCGCGAGGCACCGCTCAAGCTGGGCGTGCCCTATTACCGGGACGCCGGCGTCGAGCACGACGTGATCAACGGCGGCACGAGCGAGCTGGCCTTCATCGAGGTCGAGATGAAGTAGAGCCGGAGCCGACGGCCCTCAGGCCATGGCCCACGGGATGTAGTCCACTCCGTTCCATCGGTACTCCTGAACGATGTCGTCGGCGGACCCGGGGATGAGGTCGGGGCCGACGTCGTAGATGTTCAGGATATCTACGACGGTCGGGTCGAGCCGGACGACGCCGGAGCCGTCGGCGAGATAGATCGTCAGCGTTCCATCCTCGTCCAGATCACGGAACGTCTGCTCGAAATCGAGGCGCTTGTAGGGGCCGTCGCCGGAGCCCCAGTAAAGAACGAGGCCGTTGCCCTCGCCGTCCGCATTGTCGTCGATGATCGTGACCGGCCCGTCGCCCCAGCCGACATAGTAGGTGTCGAACCCATCCCCGCCCGCCAGGGTGGCCGGCCCGCGGCCCGCGTAGAGATAGTCGAACCCGGCATCGCCATGCAGGGTGTCGGCCCCGGAGACGGCGTAGATCGTATCCGAACCTCCGCCGCCATAGGCGAGATCGTTGCCCCCGCTGGTGACGATCAGATCGTCGCCGCCGCCGCCGAGCAGGGTGTCGTCGCCGTCTTCCGGGCGCTCCGGCCATGGGCCGTCGACCGGCGGCTGGTCGCCCCAGATCGAATCAGCGCCATCCTGCCCGACGAGCAGGTCGCTGGCCGACCCGCCGGAGAGGAAGTCCCCGTCGGCCCCGCCGTCGAGCGTGTCGGCGTCGCCGTTGCCAAGCAGGAAGTCGACCCCGCGGTCGCCGCTGACCATGTCCTGGCCGACGCCGCCGGTATAGTCGTCGTAGCC
Organism: Allostella sp. ATCC 35155; assembly: GCA_006738865.1. Taxonomy (GTDB): domain Bacteria; phylum Pseudomonadota; class Alphaproteobacteria; order ATCC43930; family Allostellaceae; genus Allostella. The sequence continues at coordinate 4,253,995 of AP019701.1, read as the reverse complement.
CTGGCCGAGCCAGACATGGGCGGTGCCGTAGGCGCCGTCGAGATTGACGGTGTCGTCGCCGGCGCTGCCGTAGACGCCGTTGAAGACGGGCAGCGTGCCGGGGAAGTCGTCATTGTCCCAGCCTTCGGCGAAGCGCAGGAAGATGCTGTCGTCGCCCATCCCGCCATCGACCAGGGCGGCGCCGTCGTCGGCGAAGATGGTGTCGTCGCCGGCGCCGCCGACCATGGAGTCGAGAAAGCCGGCCTCGCCATAGACGAGGTCGTTGCCGGCCCCGCCTTGGACGAAATCGTCGCCGGTGCCGCCGCGCAGCGTATCGTCGCCGGCGCCGCCGGCGACGAGGTCGCTCTCGCTGCCGCCGTCGAGGACGTCATTGCCCGCGCCGCCGTCGAGCGTGTCGCGATCGAGCCCGCCCTCGATCCAGTCGTTGCCCTCGCCCCCGACCGCGAGATCGTCTCCGGCGCCGCCGAAGGCGAGGTCGTGCCCGGTGCCGCCGTCGAGTGTGTCGGCGCCCGCTTCGCCCTCGAGATGGTCGTCGCCATCGCCGCCGATCAGCCGGTCCGCGCCGTCGCTGCCTTCGAGCGTGTCCCGGCCGAAGCTGCCGTCCAGCCAGTCGTCGCCGCCGCCGCCGTCCAGCAGGTCGTCGCCGCCGGCCGCGAACACGGTGTCGCGGTCGTCGCCGCCCTGGACCTGGTCGAGGAACTGGCCGCCGAAATAGAGATTGTTCCCGCCGCCGAGGATGCCGATGGCGCGGGCGTAGGTGCCGCCGACGACGATGGTGTCGTCGCCGCCGGGGCCGGCGGGGCTCGCCCCGTCGCCGCGGATCTCGACGGTGGCCTCGGGATTGACGAGGACGACCGAGATGCTGTCCGCACCGTCCCCGCCGACCACCTCCGGCGCCCGCGGCGTGCCGGATTCGTTGCGCCAGTCGGGCGCGAAGGCGATGTCGATCGTGTCGTCGCCGCCGCCGCCGTCGATCGCCGCAACGCCGTCGGGATCGGTCAGCCAGTCGCCGCCGCCGCCGCCGGACAGCCGGTCGAAGAAGCCGGCACCGCCGTCGATCGTGTCGTCGCCGTCGCCGCCGTCCAGCAGATCGTGCCCGGCAAGGCCGATGATGGAATCCCGTTCGGCCGTCCCGAAGAGCTGATCGTTGGCGGCCGTTCCCGCCAGCGTGGCCATGCCCCGTTCCTCCGCCGGTCGGGCGTGGCGGGCCATCGACCCGTCAGCCGTCGCGGCAATAGATCTCGTACAGTGTCTTCATTACCCGCATCGCGGCCTCGCCGTCGAGCGAGTAGTGAATGGTCTGCCGGTCGCGCCGGGTCTTGACCAGCCCGTCGGCGCGCAGCCGCGCGAGGTGCTGCGACAGCGCCGACTGGCCGAGCCCGACCAGGGTTCCGAGTTCGCCGACCGACCGCTCCCGCTCGGCGAGATGGCAGAGGACCATCAGGCGGTGCGGATTGCTCAGCGCCTTCATCAGCTGTGCCGCGCGTTCGGCGTGGCCGCGCAGGACGGCCGGATCGGGCATGGCCGCTCAGGCGGTCTGGAGCCGCTGCGGCGCGAGGTCGCCCGCGGTCAGGCCCATTGCCGCCAGATCGGCCGGAAGCGCCGCGCCGGACGCCAGCGCGGCGACCACGCGGCCCATCGCCGGCGAGGTCATGATGCCGTAGCCGCCCTGGCCGGCGCACCAGAAGAAGCCGGGCGCGTCGGGCGCCTCGCCGACGACCGGCGTCTTGTCGGCGACGAAGCTCCGCAGCCCGGCCCAGCGATGGGTGATGCGGCGCACCTGCAAGGTGGTGGCGCGCTCGATGCGGTCGACGCAGACGGCGACGTCGTACTCGTCGGCCTGGGCATCGCAGGGTTCGGACGGCGTCTCGTCGGCGGGCGAGGCGAGGACGCGGCCGGCCTCCGGCTTGAAGTAGAAGGTTTCCTCGATGTCGAGGCCCATCGGCCAGCCATGCACCGGCGTCTCTGCCGGCGCGTCGAAGGTGATCGCGGTGCGCCTTTTCGGGACAAGCCCGATCGTCCGCACTCCGGCCGCCTTGGCGACGGCGTCGGCCCAGGCGCCGGCGGCATTGACCACGACCGGCGCGCGGAACCGGCCCTGCCGGGTCTCGACCTCCCAGCCCGTGGCGGTGCGGTTGGCGACGGCATCGCCCGTGGCCGTGACCAGCTGTCCGCCCCGCTCGCGCAGGGTCCGGAGGAAGGCCTGGTGGATGCCGTGCACGTCCATGTCGGTCGCGTCCGGCTCGTGGATCGCGCGGGCGAAATAGTCGTCCCGCAGGATGGGCAGCAGCCGCAGCGCCTCCGCCTTGGAGATCTCCTCGAAGGTCTGCGGGAACGACTTGCCGTCGGCGAGCGCGCGGTCGATCGCGGCATCCTGCTCGGCGGTGCCGACGAAGACGACGCCGCGCGCGGCGAGGAAGCCGTGCGCGTCGAAGAACGGCTTGCTCGCGATCGTCAGCACACGGATGACGCGGTTGCCGTAGTTCTCGGTATAGAGCGCGGCCGAGCGGCCGGTCGTGTGGTACCCGGGGGCGTCCTCGCGCTCGAGCACGACGACGCGGCCGTGGGCAGCGAGTTCGCATCCGGCCGATGCGCCCGCGATGCCGCCGCCGATGACGATAAAGTCGGTATCCATGGGCGCGGAACCTAGCCGAGCGGCCGTCCGGCGCATAGAGCCCGGCAGCGGTCGCTTCAGGCCGCGATGCCGGACAGCGCGTTGCAGGCGGCGATGATGTCCGGCATCGCCGGCGCCCGGCCCTGGCTGGCGACGGTCTCGGCCGCACGCTGCGCCCGGCCGGCGAGATCGTCGTCCTGGAAGGCCGAGCGCAGGGCGTTGGCGACCGCCTCCGCGGTCAGCCCCTGGCGCAGGCGGCCGCCGACGCGGAAGCGGAAGAGCACGTCGGCCGTGAGCTGCTGCTCGAAGCTGGTGGGGGCCAGGATCTGCGGCCGGCCGAGCGCCAGCATGTCCTGGCTGGTGCCGACGCCGCCATGATGGATGACGCAGCGCGCCCGTCCGACCGCCGCTCGGAACTCGTCGCGCGGCAGCACCTCGGACAGGACCCGGATGCCGACGCGGTCGAAGGCGTCCGTCACCCGGCGCGAGGCGTTGCGGATATAGGCCTGGCCGGTCGCCTGGGCATCCGCCAGGCCCTGGCCGATCTCGGTCAGCTTCTCGAACGAGCCGCTGAGATAGAGGAAGACCTCGCGGCCCGGGGGCGGGGGCGGCAGCATCTCCGGCAGCTGGCGCAGCGGCCCGGCGGTCCGCCCCGGGCTCACCCGGACATAGGGATCGAACTCGGGCAGGATGCAGACGAACTCGCGGTCGCCGGCCACGATCGACGGCAGATGCTCGGGCTCGGGCCGCTGGCGCGCCTTCTGCACCCGGCGCACGACGTCGAGGATCGCCTGCTGGGGCACCTGGCTCTCGGCCTCTTCCCGCAGCGTCGGGAACTCCGCCGGCGTGCTCGGCGGCTGCGAGAAGCCGTCGCCGATCGCCACGATGGGGATGCTGCCGCGGGCGGCGAGCGTCACCGTCGGGGAGAAGTCGCAGACGATGAGGTCGGGCTTGACCGCCAGGAAGAGCTGGTCCCACGCCCGCAGCAGCGGCGTCAGCAGGTCCGGGTTGCCGTAGCCGACGAAGTAGAGAATGTCGGAGAAACGGCCGACCTTGTAGCGCGCGTCGTTGAGCGCGAGGTGGGGCAGGGCGCGGCTGACGGGCGCCTGCATCACCGGCCAGGGGCGATGGCCGAGAATCGGGAATGTCTCGCAGACGTCGCCGACGGCGAACACCGGCCGGTAGCCGAGCGGCTCCAGGGCATCGGCGACGGCGATCAGGCGGCTGACATGGCCGAAGCCGTAGCCGAGTTCGGCAGCGAAGAGGACGGTGCGCATCGGGACCGGGGGCTGGCGGAAGAGAGGCTTGCGCGAGTCGCGCGCCGGCAGATTACTCCGCCGGCGCCGGCCGGTGCGCAAGATCGACGTCGCGCACGTTGCGGTCGAGCTGGCCGAGCTCCCGTGCGATGGCACCCGTCGTCTTGGTGTAGCGGGCGAGCAGCAGGTAAAGGGCCGGGACCAGGAACAGCGTCATCAGGGTCGAGACCGCCATGCCGCCGATGACGACCCAACCGAGCGCGGAGCGGGCCTCGGCGCCGGCACCGCTCGCGTCCGCCAGCGGCACGGCGCCGAAGATGGTGGCGATGCTGGTCATCAGGATCGGCCGCAGGCGCACGACCGACGCCTTGAGCACGGCGTCGTGGATGGTCATGCCCTCGTCGCGCAGCTGGTTGGCGAACTCGACGATGAGGATGCCGTTCTTCGCCATCAGTCCGATGAGCAGGATCATGCCGATCTGGCTGTAGATGTTGAGGCTCTGCCCCGTCAGCACCAGCGCGCCGAGGCCGCCGGTCACCGCCAGCGGCACCGCGAGCATGATGATGAGGGGGTGGATGTAGCTCTCGAACTGCGCCGCGAGCACGAGGAAGACGATGAGGAGGGCCAGCGCGAAGGTGACGTAGACGCTGGAGGACGCCTCCTTGTACTCCAGCGAGGCACCCTTGTAGCCGACGCGCGCGAGCGGCGGCAGCACCTCGGCCGTGGCGCGTTCGATGTCGGCCAGCGCGTCGCCCAGCGCGTAGCCGGGGGGCAGCGATGCCGAGACGGTGATCGAGGGCAGGCGGTCCATGCGGGTGAGCTGGGGCGGCCCCGCGACCTCCGTCAGCGTCGTCAGGTTCGACAGCGGAATGAGCTGCTGGGTCGTGGCCGAGCGCACGAAGATGGTCGCGAGATCGGCCGGGCGCACGCGATCCTCGGCGCGCGCCTGGACCATGACCTTGTATTCGCGCGAGCGGTCGACATAGGTCGTGACCTCGCGTGAGCCCAGCATGGTCTCCAGCGTGCGGCCGATATCCTCGATCGGCACGCCGAGCGCGGCCGCCTTCGGGCGGTCGACATGGACGCGCAGCTCGGGTCGGGTCAGCCGGTAGTCGGTGTCGAGGTTGAGAAGCCTTGGATTGGTCGACAGGCGCTCGATGAGCTGGTCCGCCCATCCCTTGACCGTCTCGTAGTCCGAGCCGCCGATGACGACCTGGACCGGCGGCTGGTAGCCGCGCTGGCCGAGGCTCGGCGGATTGACGGCGAAGGCGCGGATGCCGGGGACGGCGAGCAGCTTGGGAAAGATCTCCTGGACGATCGCCTGCTGCTTGCGCGTCCGCTCCTTCCACGGCTTGAAGCGCAGGATGATGAGCGAACGGTTGACCGGCGCCGGGCGCGACAGGCCGGGCGCGACGATGGAGAAGATCGAGCGCGCCTCGCCTCGCTCGATATAGGGCCGGATGATCTCCTCGACCTTGCGGGTCTCCTCGGCGGTGTAGGCGAGGGAGGAACCCTCGGGAGCGGTAATCGGGATGAGCGCGATGCCGCGATCCTCGACCGGGGCGAACTCCTTCGGCAGCGCCTGATAGAAGCCGTAGGCGGTGGCCGATACCGCGACGGCGAGCGCCAGCACGACGAGCGGCGCCGCCAGCGCCCGCGCCAGCAGCCAGTGATAGCCATCGGTGAGGCCGTCGAAGAAGCGCTGACTCGCGCGGAACAGCAGCCCGTGGCTCTGCTTCGCCCGGAGCAGCTTCGAGCACATCATCGGCGTCAGGCTGAGGGCGACGAAGCCGGAGAAGATCACCGAGGCGGCGAGCGCGATGCCGAACTCGGTGAACAGGCGCCCCGTCGTGCCCGTCATGAAGGAGATCGGCACGAAGACGGCGACCAGTACCGCGGTCGTGGCGATGACGGCGAAGGCGATCTGGCGCGCGCCGCGATAGGCGGCGAGCAGCGGCGGCTCGCCCTCGTCGATGCGCCGGTCGATGTTCTCGAGCACGACGATGGCGTCGTCGACCACGAGGCCGATGGTCAGGACCAGCGCCAGCAGCGTCAGCACGTTGATCGAGAAGCCCATGGCGCCCAGCACCATGAAGGTCGCGATGACGGAAACCGGGATGGCGACCGCCGGGATGATCGTCGCCCGCCAGGAGCGCAGGAAAAGGAAGATGACGACGACGACGAGCCCGACCGCGACCGACAGGGCGTGGAAGACCTCGTGGATCGACTGGTCGATGAAGACGGACTCGTCGTAGCCGATGACGAGCCGGATATCGTCCGGAATGTTGCCGGCAAGGCGCTCGACCTCGGCCTTGACGCCCTCGGCGACGGCGATCGTATTGCCCTTGGACTGCCGCACGATGCCCATGCCGACGGCGGTTCGCCCGTCGACCCGGAACTGGCCGCGCTCGTCCTCGGCGCCGCGCTCGATGCGCGCGACCTCGCCGAGGCGCACCTGATAGCCGTAGGCGTCCGTCTTCAGCACGATCGAGGCGAAGGTTTCCGGCGTCGCCAGGCGCGCGTCCGTGCGCACCGTCAGTTCGCGGTTGCGCGATTCCAGGCGCCCGCTCGGCAGCTCGACGTTCTGCTTGCGCAGCGCCGTCTCGATGTCGGCGACGGTGAGCGCGCGGGCTGCCATTTCCTCGCGCGACAGCCAGATGCGCATGGCATAGCGCCGCTCGCCGGAGATGATGACGCTGGCGACGCCCTCGATCAGCGAGAAGCGGTCCTTCAGCTGGCGGTCGATGAAGTCGCTGAGCTCGAGCGCCGAGCGCTGATCGCTGACCACGGCGACCCAGATGATCGCGCGTGCGTCGGCGTCGACCTTGGCGATGACCGGGGTCTTGACCCCGTCCGGAAGGTCGTTGAGGACGCGCGAGACCTTGTCGCGCACGTCGTTCGCCGCCGATTCGATGTCCCGGCCGAGATGGAACTCGATGGTGATCTCGGACCGCTCGTCGCGGCTGACCGAGTTGATGATCTTGATGGCCTCGATGCCGGCGACCGCGGATTCCAGCGGCTCGGTCACCTGGTTCTCGACCACCTCGGCCGAAGCGCCGGTGTAGTTGGTCGAGATCGAGACGATCGGCGGATCGATGTCGGGATATTCCCGGATCTGGAGCCGCAGGAAGGCGGCGAGCCCGAGGACGAGCAGCAACAGGCTGAGCACGGTCGCGAAGACCGGCCGCTTGATCGAGACGTCGGAGAGGACCATCGGGTCAGCCGGCCGGCCGGCTCGATATCGTCACGCGGGTACCGTCCCGCACCTTCTGCGTGCCGCGCAGGACGATCTGGTCGCCGACGGCGATGCCCCGGGCGATCTCGACCCGGCCGGGCAGCCGCTCGCCGAGCGTGATCTCCGTGCGGCGGGCGACCCCGTCGCGCACCACGAAGAGGTATTGGCGCATGCCCTCGGGCACGACCGCCTCCTCCGGCACCAGCACGGCATTCTCGCGCCGAGCGGCGACCATCTCGACCATCAGGAACATGCCGGGCAGCAGGCTTCCGTCGGCATTGTCGAACTCGGCATTGACCCGGACCGACCGTGTCACCGGGTCGACGCGCGTGTCGATCGCCCGCACCTGCCCTTCGTAGGTGCGTCCGGGATAGGCCGCCGAACGAGCGCTGACCGGCAGCCCGACGCGCAGCACGCCGACGCTGACCTCGGGCAGGGCGAACTCCATCTTGATCCGGCCGACATCGTCGAGCGTCGTCACCGCCGTGCCCGGCTGCACGAGGTTGCCGAGGCTGACCTGCCGCAGGCCGACCTTGCCCGCGAACGGCGCCACGATCTTGAGGTCGGCCAGCCGCGCTTCCATCGACTTCACGCGGGCCGCGCCGGCCTGGACCAATGTCGCCGTCTCGTCGAAGCGGGCCTCGGTCACCGCGCCGGAGCGGCGCAGCGACTCCGCCCGCTGGAGGCGTCGGCGATATTCCTCGAGGTTGGCCCGAGCTTCCTCGAGTTCGGCGCGCGCCTGGCGCGACTCGAACTCGATCAGCAGGTTGCCAGCTTGCACCCGCTGTCCCTCGCGGAACCCGATCGCGGAGACGATCCCGGTTATCTTGGCGGTCACGACGACCGCCTCGTTGGCGCGCGCGGTCCCGACGGACTGGACGCGCTCCTCGACGACGCCGGGCTCGGCCCGGACGACGTCGACCGCGACGGTCGGCGTGCGCGGGGCAGCGGTGCCGGTCGTCGGCGCCTTCCCCTGGGCGTGCGCCTGCCAATAATACCAGCCGCCGCCGCCGAGCCCGGCCGCAAGCGCGATCACCAGAAGCTGCGTGCTGACTCGCATCGGTCGAGGCTACCCGTTCCGCCGCATGCTGCGCGGCCTGCCGATCCCGGCGGCGCCGGATCGGCGGCCGAGCGGGACATCGTCCTGCGTAGCAAGATCGGGGCCGAACAATAGATCAACGGTCGGGTTGCCCGCCACTCATTTCGCGGGAACCGTGTTCCGCTCCAGGCCGGCCGGATCCTGGTGGATGATGATCTCGGCTTGGGGGAACTCGGCGCGGATTGCCGCCTCGACCGCATCGGCGACGGCGTGGGCGCGGCGTAGCGGCATGCCGCCGTCGAGTTCGATGTGAAGCTGCACGAACGCCTGCGGCCCGGCGCTGCGGGTGCGCAGGTCGTGGGCATCCACCACGTCCGGATGGGCGGTGGCGATCGCCATGATGCGGGCGCGGTCCTCGTCCGGCAGTTCCCGGTCCATCAACTGGGTCACCGACAGGCGGATGATCTGCAGCGCGCTCCACAGGATGAAGAGGCCGATGCCGATGGCGAACAGCGGATCGAGCCAGGGCGCCGCGAACCAGCGGCTGGCGAGCAGCGACAGGATGACCGAGCCGTTGAGCAGCAGGTCGCTCTGGTAATGCAGGGAATCGGCGCCGACCGCGACCGATCCGGTGCGCCGGATGACGTGGCGCTGCAGGGCGACGAGGCCGAGCGAGGCGAGGATGCTGACCACCATCACCGCGATGCCGACGCCGGTGTTGCTGACCGGCGGCGGGTCGGCGAGGCGGCGCGCCGCCTCGAAGAAGAGCAGCACCGCCGAGCCGGCGATGAAGGCTGCCTGGGCGAGGCCGGCCAGCGGCTCGGCCTTGCCGTGGCCGAAGCGGTGCTCGTCGTCCGGCGGCACCAGTGCCTGCCGGATCGCGAGCATGTTGACCACCGAGGCGGCGAGGTCGAGCAGGGAATCGATCAGGCTCGACAGCAGCGCGACCGAATCCGTCGCGACATAGGCGCCCGCCTTGAGGACGATCAGCGACGCCGCGACGGCGACCGATGCGCCGGCGGCGAGGCGCAGCAGGCGCTGCGTCGCGACCGGATCGCGCCCTGCCGTCGAACTCATCCGGCGCTCACGGGAACAGGCGCTCGGTGGCCCAGTCGTTCCCGCCGCGCCGGAAGATCAGGCGGTCGTGCAGCCGGAACGGCCGGTCCTGCCAGAACTCCAGGCGCTCGGGTGCGACGCGGAAGCCCGACCAGTGGGGCGGGCGCGGCACCGTGCCCACGGCATGGCGGGCGGTGTAGAGCGCCACCTGCTTCTCGAGGTGGAAGCGGCTCTCGAGCGGGCGCGACTGGGCGGACGCCCAGGCGCCGATCTGGCTCGCCCGGGCGCGCGAATGGAAATAGGCGTCGGCCTCCTCCGGCGAGACCGGGGTGACCGGCCCCTCGATGCGGACCTGCCGCCGCAGCGATTTCCAGTGGAACAGCAGAGCGGCGCGCGGATTGGCGGCGAGTTCGCCGCCCTTGCGGCTTTCGAGATTGGTGTAGAAGACGAATCCGTCGGCGTCGGCGTGCTTCAGCAGGACCATGCGGACCGAGGGGAAGCCGTCGGGGGTCGTCGTCGCCAGCGCCATGGCGTTGGGGTCGTTGGGCTCGGACTTCCCGGCTTCGGCCAGCCAGTCGGCGAAGAGGCGGATGGGATCGGCGGTGCGGTTCTCGTCCATGATGCTACCATGTCGTTCCGGTCGGGCGCGGGGATGCGGTCGAATGCGGCGGAAGCATCGCGAGGATAGGGCCTCGCCGCGTTTTTTCCATCCCGCCCGTCCTGGTGGCGCACGACCGGCGTACCCATCTGAAATAGCGGATGAATTCCGGAACCAGGCGATGATGACGGCAGTGAGGGTGGATCGGGGACGGCAGCGCCGGGCGCTGGCGGCGTCGCTCGTCCTGGCCGCCCTGGCAACGGCGTCCTGCGACGGCGGCGAGACGCCCCAGCGCGGGGCCCCGCCGGCGGTGGCGGTGGCGCCTGCGGCGGGCGAGACGGCGCTGATGGGCATGTTCGGCCATGATGGCGAAGCCCCGGCGCTGTCCGAGGCCGACCGCCGCCAGGTGCGGGCGGCCGAGGTCCGGGCCTACGGCGTCGCCGAGGGCCAGCCGGTGCATTGGCAGAATCCGCGCACCGGCATCTTCGGCGAGATCGTACCGACCGGGGCCGCGCGGCAGCAGGGCGGTCAGGTCTGCCGGGCGTTCCGGCACATGGTGATGGTCGAGGGCCGGCGTTTCGAGGCACAGGGCCCCGCCTGCGAGCCCGCGGCGGCGGCGGTCGCGAAGCGGCCATAGCGACGGAATGCGGCGCGTTTTGGCGGTCGGCGGGGCTGGACGATGGCGATGAACGATCCCTATCAGGTTCTGGGCGTATCCCGGACGGCGAGCGCGGCAGAGGTCAAGCAGGCCTACCGCAAGCTCGCCAAGAAGCTGCATCCCGACATGCAGCAGGGCAAGAACGGGGCGAACGAACAGCGCTTCAAGGACGTGACGGCGGCGTATGACCTGCTGTCCGATCCCGAGAAGCGTGCGCGGTTCGATCGCGGCGAGATCGACGCCTCGGGCGCCGAGCGGGCGCCGCACGGCTTCCGCTGGAGCAGCGAGGCGGCCGGCGGCGCGCATGGCCGGGGGCCGTGGGGGCCGGGCCAGACCGGCGCCGGTGCCGGCACCGGCGGCGCGCGCTTCAACTTCGAGTTCGCCGACGACATCTTCGCCGATCTCTTCGGCCGCGGCCGACGGGCCCAGCAGGCGCCGCCCGACATGGGCGACGGGCAGGACATCCGCCTGACCCTGCGGGTGCCGTTCCTGGAGGCGGTGCAAGGCGGCAAGCGGCCGCTGCAGCTGCCCGACGGGCGCGTCGTCAACGTCACCATCCCGGCCGGGACCGAGGACGGCCGCCAGTTGCGGCTGCGCGGGCAGGCGCCCCAGGGCCTGGGCGGCGGCGACGTCTATGTCGTGATCGAGGTCGAGCCGCATCCGCAATTCACGCGGCAGGGGGCCGACATCCACTCGACCGTGCCGGTGACGCTCCCCGAGGCTGTCATGGGCGCCACCATCCGGGTCGCGACGATCGACGGCACCGTCGGCCTGAAGGTGCCGCCGGGCGCCAACCATGGCCGCCGCATGCGGTTGCGCGGCAAGGGCGTTCCGACCACGGCCGGCGCCCGCGGCGACCATTACGTGACGCTGGCGGTGACCCTGCCGGAGACGATCGACGACGAACTGCGGAGTCTGGTCGAGACCTGGTCGTCCAGCCATCCCTACCGGGTGCGGCCGGACGGCGAATAGCCGGCGGCGGCGGCAGGCACCGGCGGCGCCGGTTCGTCCAGCACCTGGGCGATCGGCACGTCGAGGGCCCCCTGCTCGGCGCGCGACAGGCCGCGCATCATCGCGTTGAAGCGCGGCGTCCAGGCGGTCAGGGGAAATTCCGGGCCGAGTTCACCGGCGCGGTGCAGGCCCAGCGCGTGGGCCAGCCCGTCGACCGTCGTCGTGTGCAGGTCGCGGGCGAGGAGCCAGCGGCCGCCGCCCGTCGGCGCGACGAATCCGGCTTCGTAGAGCGCGAGCAGCCGGTCGTCGACCATGGTCGCCGGCAGCCCGAGGCGGCGGGCGAGTTCGCGCACCCGGCGGCCGCCCGGCGCCCGCAGCCCGTCGAGGATGGCGAGGCTGAGCGCCAGGGTCTGGGTATGGGTGCCGGACGTGCGTCCGCCGAACCGTTCCGCCCGCCAGTCGGGCAGGGCGGCGGCGACGACGGCGCCGAACAGCACGACGGCCCAGGTCAGGTACATCCACAACAGGAAGATCGGCAGCGCCGCGATCGCGCCGTACACCGCCTGGTAGCTGACGAAGCGGGTGACGTAGTAGCCGAACCCGCTCTGGACAAGCTGGAACAGGATAGTCGCGACCAGCCCTCCGACGATGCCGTCGGACCAGCGCACGGTACGGTTGGGGATGATGAGATAGAGGGCCGAGAAGGCCGCGACGCTGAGCAGGAACGGGAAACCCCAGGCGATGCGCGACAGCACGATGCCGAACCCCGCATCGTTGGCCAGCGCCAGCGCACGGCTGGACAGGGACAGGCTGGCGCCCAGCAGCAGCGGCCCCAGGGTCAGGATCGCCCAGTAGGCGAGGATGCGGCCGAGCCAGGGGCGTTCGGTCGGCACCCGCCAGATGAAGTTGAACCGCCACTCGATGGTGGCGAGCAGCAGGATCGCGGTGATCGCCAGCCCGACGACGCCGACCGCGGTGAGCTGGACGGCGGCGCCGGCGAACTGCGTGACGTAGGTGTCGACGACCTCGCCGACCTGCGGCACCAGGTTGCGCAGGATCATCTGGGAGATGGCCGCGCGCGCGTCGGCATAGAGCGGAAAGGCGGTGAGGGCGGAGAGGCCGACCGCGAAGGCCGGGACGATCGCGAGCAGCGAAGTGTAGCTGAGCGAGCCGGCCGCCTCCAGGCACTGGTCGTAGTAGAACCGGCGCAGCGCATAGAGGCTGAAGGCGCCCGTCTGGCGCAGCTGGTCGAAGCCCGCCCGCAGGCTGCGCCGCAGCCCGGTGGCCCAGTCGGTCGAGGTGTGGTTCATGGGCAGACCATGGTCATGATTCGCCTGTAGTATCGACGCCCGGACAGGCGCCGGCGCCGTTGCGTTGCCGGTGCGGTCCGATGGTGTAGGATGCCGGCAATCCGCCGGATCGATTGCAAGCGAGGCACGCATGCAGGAAGCACGGCCGCTGATGGCCGGCAAGAGGGGCTTGATCATGGGGGTGGCGAACGACCGCTCCATTGCCTGGGGTATCGCCCAGGCGGTGGCCGGCGCCGGCGCCCGCCTCGCATTCACCTATCAGGGCGACGCGCTGGAGAAGCGGGTGCGGCCGCTGGCCGCTCAGGCCGGGTCGGACCTCCTGCTGCCGTGCGACGTCCTCGATGGGGCCAGCCTCGACGCCGTCTTCGCCACGCTCCAGGAGCAGTGGGGCGGACTGGACTTCCTCGTCCACGCCATCGCCTTCTCCGACAAGGAGGAGCTGAAGGGTCGCTATGTCGACACCAGCCGGGAGAACTTCGTCCAGTCGATGCTGGTCTCCTGCTACTCCTTCACCGAGATCGCGCGCCGTGCGGCGGCGATGATGGGGCCGGGCGGCGCCATGCTGACCATGACCTACTATGGTGCGGAGAAGGTGATGCCGCACTACAACGTCATGGGCGTCGCCAAGGCGGCGCTGGAGGCGAGCGTGCGCTACATCGCGGCCGACCTCGGCGGCGACGGCATCCGCGTCAATGCCATCTCGGCCGGTCCGATCAAGACGCTGGCGGCCTCGGGCATCGGCGATTTCCGCTACATCCTGAAGTGGAACCAGTACAACGCGCCGATGAAGCGCAACGTCACCATCGAGGATGTCGGCGGCTCCGGGCTCTATCTCCTCAGCGACCTCGCTTCCGGGGTGACGGGCGAGGTGCATCACGTCGACTGCGGCTATCATGTCGTCGGCATGAAGAACGCATCGGCGCCCGACATCGCGACGGTCTGACGGACCGGCCGCCGCTCCATGTCCTTCAACACCTTCGGCCATCTCTTCCGCTTCACCACCTGGGGCGAGAGCCACGGACCGGCGCTCGGCGTCGTCGTCGATGGCGTGCCGCCGCTGATCCCCCTCGCGGAGGACGACATCCAGGTCTGGCTCGACCGGCGCAAGCCGGGCCAGTCGCGCTTCACGACCCAGCGGCGCGAACCCGACCGTGTCGAGATCCTGTCCGGCGTCTTCGAGGGCGTGACGACCGGCACGCCGATCAGCCTGATGATCCGCAACGAGGACCAGCGGTCCAAGGACTATGCGGAGATCAAGGACAAGTTCCGCCCCGGCCATGCCGACTTCACCTACTGGGCGAAGTACGGCATCCGCGACTATCGCGGCGGCGGCCGTTCCTCGGCGCGCGAGACCGCGGCCCGGGTGGCCGCCGGCGCCGTCGCGCGCAAGGTCCTGGGCGAGGGCGTGCGAGTGCGCGGCGCGCTTGTCCAGATCGGCCCGCATGCGATCGACCGCGCGCGCTGGGACTGGGACGCGATCGAGGACAATCCCTTCTGGTGCCCCGACCGGGTGACGGCGCAGAGCTGGGAGGGCTATCTCGACGGCGTGCGCAAGGCGGGGTCGTCGGCGGGCGCAGTCATCGAGGTCGTGGCGGACGGCGTTCCGGCCGGCCTCGGCGCGCCGATCTACGGCAAGCTCGACAGCGACATCGCGGCTGCGTTCATGAGCATCAACGCCGTCAAGGGCGTGGAGATCGGCGCCGGCTTCGCCGCCGCCGCGCTCTCGGGTGAGGAGAACGCCGACGAGATGCGCATCGAGGACGGCCGGGCGCAGTTCAGCTCGAACCAGGCGGGCGGCATCCTCGGCGGCATCGCCACCGGCCAGCCGGTCGTCGCCCGCTTCGCGGTCAAGCCGACCAGCTCGATCCTGGCGCCGCGGCGCACGGTGACGATCGCCGGCGAGGAGACCGAGATCGTCACCAAGGGCCGCCACGACCCCTGCGTCGGCATCCGTGCCGTGCCGGTGGGCGAGGCGATGATGGCCTGCGTGCTGGCCGACCACCTGCTCCGTCATCGCGCCCAGATCGGCCGTTGACCCACTTTCCACCGAGGACCGAGGCCATGGACGACGGCGCGCCGCGCGTTTCCCACAGTTCGCACTGGGGCGCCTTCACCGCCTGGAAGACGGGCGAGGGCGTCGCGGTGGCGCCGCATCCGGCCGATCCCGACCCATCGCCGCTGCTGGCGAACATCCCGCAATCGGCCCGCCATCCCGTCCGGATCGCCCGACCGATGGTGCGTCGCGGCTGGCTGGAGCGCGGGCCGGGACCGGATCCCATGCGCGGCCGGGATGAACTCGTGGCGGTGCCCTGGGACGAAGTGCTGGACCGCATCGCGGCCGAGCTGACGCGTGTCTACGACGGGCCGGGGCCGGAGGCGGTGTTCGGCGGCTCCTACGGCTGGTCGAGCGCGGGACGCTTCCATCACGCCCAGAGCCAGGTCCATCGCTTCCTCAATCTGCTCGGCGGCTATATCCGCTCGGTCAACAGCTACAGCGCCGGCGCGGCGGCGGTGATCCTGCCGCGCGTGCTGGGGAATTTCGTGGACTATGCGCGGCGCAGCTTCGCCTGGTCGCAGCTGGAGACCGAGACCGACCTCGTCGTCGCCTTCGGCGGCATGGCGATCAAGAACGCCGGCGTCGGCGGCGGGGGCACCAGCCGCCACCTCGCACGCGGCCACATGGCGGCCGCGCGCCGGCGCGGCGCGGAATTCGTGGTCGTCGGCCCGTTGCGCGACGACCTGCCGCCGGAAGCCGAGGCCGAGTGGCTCTCGATCGCGCCCGGCACCGACACCGCGCTGATGCTGGGCATCGCCCATACGCTGATGGCGGAGGGGCTCCACGACCGCCCCTTCCTCGACCGCTTCACTGCCGGCTATCCGGTCTTCGAGGACTATCTCGCCGGCCGGTCGGACGGGGTCGCCAAGGATGCGGCCTGGGCGGCGCCGATCTGCGGCCTGCCGGCCGACGCGATCCGCGCACTCGCCCGCCGCATGGCCGGCCGCCGTACCCTCGTCGTCGTCAGCCAGTCCCTGCAGCGCGCCGAGCATGGCGAGCAGCCGATCTGGATGGCGCTGGTGCTGGCGGCCATGCTGGGGCAGGTCGGCCTGCCGGGCGGCGGCTTCGTCTACGGCCTGGGCTCGCTCGCCAACATCGGCAAGCCCGCCCTCGACGTGCCGACGCCGACCCTGTCCCAGGGCCAGAACCCGGTCCGGCCCTTCATCCCGGTCGCCCGGATTGCCGACATGCTGCTGCATCCGGGCGAGGCCTTCGACTATGACGGCCGCCGCATGGCCTATCCGGACATCCGGCTGGTCTACTGGGCGGGCGGCAACCCCTTCCACCATCACCAGGATATCGCCCGCCTGCGCCGCGCCTTCGCCCGGGTCGATACGCTGATCGTGCAGGATTCGGTCTGGACCGCGACGGCGCGCCATGCCGACATCGTCCTGCCGGCGACCGTGACGCTGGAGCGCGACGACATCGGTGCGGCGGCCTTCGATCCCAACATGGTGGCGATGAAGAAGGTGCTGGAGCCCATTGCCGAGGCGCGCGACGACTATGCGATCTTCGCCGACCTCGCCGGGCGGCTCGGCATCGGCCCGGCCTTCACCGAGGGGCGGACGCCGGCCGAGTGGCTGCGCCATCTATACGAGCCGACCCGCAAGGCGATCCTCGCCAAGACGGGCTCGGCCCCCGACTTCGACCGGTTCTGGGAAGCGGGCGAACTCTGCCTGCCGACCCAGCCGGAGGATGGCGGGCCGACGGCCGTCTTCCGCAGCGACCCGGAGGGGCAGCCGCTGCCGACCCCGTCGGGCCGCATCGAGATCTTCTCCGAGACGATCGCCGGCTTCGCCTATCCCGACTGTCCCGGCCACCCGACCTGGATGGCGCCGACCGATGGCGTCGGCTCGGCGGCGCTCGGCCGCTGGCCGCTGCAGCTGGTCGCCAACCAGCCGGCGACGCGCCTGCACAGCCAGCTCGATTTCGGCGGCTGCAGCCAGTCTTCCAAGGTGCGCGGGCGCGAGCCCGTCCGCATCCACCCCGACGACGCGGCCGCCCGCGGCATCACCGACGGCGATGTGGTGCGGTTGTTCAACGATCGCGGCCAGTGCCTCGCCGGAGCGGTGGTCAGCCGCGACGTGCGGCCCGGCGTCGTCCAGCTCGCGACCGGCGCCTGGTACGACCCGGTCGACCCGGCGGAGGACAACCCGCTCTGCGTCCACGGCAACCCGAACGTGCTGACCCGCGACGTCGGCACCTCGCGCCTCGCCCAGGGCTGCACCGGCCAGCTGACCTGCGTCGAGCTGGAGCGCTTCGCCGGCAACCTGCCGCCCATCCGCTGCTTCGACCCGCCGCCCGGCGGGGCGTGAGCCGGGCGCGGCGCGATCAGCCGGCCAGGCGGATCGCGTCGAACTTCAAGAGGTGGCCGAGCCAGCGGTAGACGGCCGCGCGGCGGACTTCCGGCACGGCGGCGAGCAGCGCGGAGATCGGCTGCGGGCCGCGGGCGAGGCGCTCCAGGACCGCCTGCTGCTCGGCCGGGCGCAGGAAATGGCGGTCGGCGAGGTTGTTGAGGCTGGACTTCGGGATCGCCGCCACGGCGACGCCTTCGCCCGCCGGCGAAAGGGCGACGACGGCGTCGTGCGACAGCTGGCGGGTCGCGAAATGGCCGTAGAGGCGGAAGGGATCCTCCGTCCTGGGCTCGGCCGCATGGCCGTCGCGGCGCGGCGCGTTCTCGGCTTCGGAGGTGCGGCGGGCGGCGAGTTCGGTCCAGAGCTGGCGATAGAGTTCCATGACCACCGGCCAGTCGAACACCTCGCGGGCGCGCCGCGCGGCCGATTCGGCCATGGTGCGGCGCAGCTCGGGCTGGGTCGCCAGGACGGCGAAGGCGGCGGCCGCGCGCGGGATGTCGACCGCGGTCATCAGCGCCGCGCTGCCGACATAGCGCTGGAAGCTCTCGTTGAGGCCGGCATTGCCGAGCGGCAACAGTCCGCCGGCGCCGCCCGGCGGGGCGTATGTGGGAATGCGGAACCCGTTCTCGCCGTCGACGACCGTGTCGCGATAGCCGTCCCAGTCGGAGACGACGACCGGCAGCCCGGCTGCCATCGCCTCCACCGGGGCGAGGCCAAAGGTTTCCTGGATGTTGTCGACGAGCGAGCAGAAGACGTCGGCGGCGTGCCAGATCTCGGTCTTGGCCGGCTCGCTGCGGCCGTCGACGATGCTGAGGCCGACCGAGGGGGCATAGAGGCTGGCAGCCTCGCGGAAGGCCGCCTCGTGCTCCGGCATCGGGAACCAGCCGGCGAGGATGGCGTGCATCTTGCGCCCGCTCGCCCGCGCGGCCTGCTCCATCGCGATGAACATCGGCGTCGGATGGGCCTTCTCGACATAGGAGAGCCGGCCGAGATAGAGGGCGGCCAGCGCGTCGTCGGGAATGCCGAGCTTGGCCCGCCAGGCGCGGCCGGCGGCGGCACGCTCCTCGGTCCGGCGGAACTTCGCGACGTCGACGCCGAGCGGCAGGATCGGCAGCTGCGGCGTCGGCAGGCGGGTGGCGCCGAAGCGGTCGCCGAGATAGGCGTGCCAGCGCTCGAACAGCAGCTCGACCGTGCGCTTCACCGCCCGCGAGGTGCAGACGAGCGCGTCCCAGCTCTGCACCGGGCCGAGCAGCGTCTCCATGTGGGAATCGAGGTTGAAGGGCCCGGCCATGGTGTGGATCAGCGCGGCGATGCTGTAGCTGCGCTGGCCGATCCGCCGGCGGTCCCAGGCGTCGCGGCCGAGATGCGGGTCGAGATGCATGAGGCATCCCGGTTCGCCGAGGCGCTGGATCTCGTTGAGCGACAGGTAGTGCGCCTTGAACTTGCGATCGGTCAGGCTGCCCAGCACCTCGCGGTACTTCTCCGCCGTGCCGCTGGTCGGCGCGTAGAGGTAGAGATCCTCGTGCTTCGTGGTGGCGAGATAGGCGCTGAGGAAGGCGTTGTTCGCCATGTCCTTCCCGAAGGGCCGATCGGTCGGGATCTTGCCGGCGGCGCGGGCGACGGAGAATGCGGCGTTCGTCGTCATGGAAGAGATCGACCCCCGGTTTCGGGTATGGCGGGCGGAAAAGGCAGCCGAACTTAGGCGGAGCGGCGGAAAACCGCCACCAGCTCGACATGCGGCGACCAGAGAAACTGATCGACCGGCGTCGCCTGTTGCAGATGGAGACCGTGCGCCGCCATGGCGGCGGCGTCGCGGGCGAAGCTCGTGGGGTTGCACGACACATAGACGACCAGCGGCACCGTCGACCGGGCGATGGCCTCGGCCTGGGCGAGGGCGCCGGCCCGCGGCGGGTCGAGCACGGCCACCGTCCAGGTGCGCGTCTCGCGCGCGCCCAGCGGCCGGCGGTCGAGATCGCGGCGCTCGACGCTGACCTTGGGGCCGAGCCCGGCGGCCCGCGCGCCGGCGACGAGCGCCTCGAGCGCCGGCCCGTCGCGGTCGAAGGCATGGACCCGCCGCGCCCGCGGCGCCAGCGCGAGCGCAAAGGTGCCGCTGCCGGCATGGAGATCGCCGACGACGGCGCCGTCCGGCACCGCCGCCAGGACCAGCTCGACCAGAACCCGCTCGGACTGCGCTCCCGCCTGCAGGAAGCCCCCCGGCGGCGCCACCACGGCGGCCGGCCCGAAGCGCATCGTCGCCGGGCGGCGGACCGCGATCGGCTCCGGCGTGGCGCGGTCGTCGGCGGCCAGCGAGATGCGCGCCAGATCGAGTTCTTCGGCGATCCGGGCGAGCCCGACGCGTGCGCCGGCAGCGAATTCGCCGGCCACGACCAGCAGCAGGTCGACCCCACCGTCCGTCAGGGTCAGGGCGAGGTCGCCGGCGCGGCCGTGCGGCCAGAGCGGGGCCAGCCGCTCGCGCAGCTGTGGCAGCAGGCGCACGAGTTGGGGCGCGGCGACGGGACATTCCTCGATGGCGACGATGCGGTGGCTCGCCGCGGCATTGAAGCCGAGGGCAAGCCGCCTGCCCGCCGGACGGACGGACAGGCGGATGCGCCGCCGGTCGCCCGGCGTCGCGGGCACCAGCTCGCCGACCAGCCCGGCCCCGAAGCCGCTGCGGCGCAGCGCGTCGACCACGCGGCTGCGCTTCCAGTCGCGATAGGCGGCATCCGCGATGTGCTGCAGCGCGCAGCCGCCGCAGTCGCCGAAATGGCGGCACGGCGGCGTGACACGGTCCGGGCCGTCGGCCAGCCGCTCGACGATGCTGGCCCGGCGGCCGTCGCCCGCCTTCGCCCCGGGCTCGACCACCAGCCGGTCGCCCGGCGCGGCATAGGGAATATAGAGCCGGCCGCCATCCGGTGCCGCGGCCAGCCCGTCGCCGCCGGCGCCGAGCGCCGTCACCGTCACCGCGACCGTCATCGGTCCCGCCGGGCCGCGATCAGGAACTCGACATTGCCGTCGGCGCCGTGGATCGGGCTCTCCGCGATCCCGACCGTTCCCCAGCCGGGAAGCCCGTCGACCCAGGCGCGGATGCGCTCGCAGACCTCGCGATGCAGCTCGGGATCGCGGACGATGCCGCCCTTGCCGACCCGGCCCTTGCCGACCTCGAACTGCGGCTTGATCAGCGCCACCAGCCAGGCGCCCGCCCGCGCGAAGCCGAGCGGGGTCGGCAGGACGGTTTCGAGCCCGATGAAGCTGGCGTCGCAGACGACGATGTCGACCGTCTCCGGGATCTCGGCGGCGGTCAGGTGGCGGGCGTTGGTCCGTTCCAGGACAATGACGCGGGGGTCCTGTCGCAGCTTCCAGGCCAGCTGCCCATGGCCGACATCGACGGCGTAGACGCGGGCTGCCCCGCGCGCCAGCAGCACGTCGGTGAAGCCGCCGGTCGAGGCGCCGACA
This sequence comes from Allostella sp. ATCC 35155, assembly GCA_006738865.1. Lineage (GTDB taxonomy): Bacteria > Pseudomonadota > Alphaproteobacteria > ATCC43930 > Allostellaceae > Allostella. Next base: position 4,233,415 of record AP019701.1, on the reverse strand, counting down.
TCGAGCGCGACCATGTCGGCAGGGTCGATCGCGAAGCGGTCGAGGGCGCCCGCCAGCTTGAGGCCCCCGCGGGAGACCCACGGCATCGTCCCGCCGCGGACCTCGACCGCGAGATCCTCCGCGATGCGCTGGCCGGGCTTGTCGAGGCGGCGCTCGCCCGCGAAGACCCGGCCGGCCAGGATCAGCGCCTGGGCGCGCTCCCGGCTCTCCACCAAGCCGCGCGCGACCAGGGCCGCGTCGAGCCGCTCGCTGCCGGCCCGGGCCATGCGACAGGCGCTCCGGCCGCCGGTCAGGCGGTCGCCGGCAGGGCGATGTCGTTGCGGCCGAGGGCGGCGAGGGCCGTCGCGACAACGTGGCGGGCGTTGAGCCCCGCCTCGTCATACTGGCGTACCGGCGTGTCGTGATCGATGAAGCGGTCGGGCAGGGTCATCGGCCGCACCTTCAGCCCCTGGTCGAGCAGGCCCTCGCGGGCGAGGAAATGCAGCACCTGGGTGCTGAAGCCGCCGATGGCGCCTTCCTCGATGGTGACCAGCACCTCGTGCTCGGCGGCCAGCCGGCGGACGAGGCGGGTGTCGAGCGGCTTGGCGAAGCGGGCGTCGGCGACCGTCGCCGAGATGCCGAAGGCGGCGAGCTCCTGGGCCGCCTTCAGGCATTCCTGCAGGCGCGCGCCGAAGCTGAGAATCGCCACCGTCGTGCCCTCGCGCAACACCCGGCCCTGACCGATCGCGAGCGGCGTGCCGCGGGCCGGCAACTCCAGCCCGATACCGTCGCCGCGCGGATAGCGCACCGCCGAGGGGCGATCGTCGATGGCGGCGCAGGTCGCCACCATATGCACCAGCTCCAGCTCGTCGGCCGCCGCCATGACCACGAAATCCGGCAACGAGGCGAGGTAGCCGACATCGAACGACCCGGCATGGGTGGCGCCGTCGGCACCGACGAGGCCCGCCCGGTCGATGGCGAAGCGCACCGGCAGGCGCTGGATCGCCACGTCGTGCACGACCTGGTCGTAGGCCCGCTGCAGGAAGGTCGAATAGATGGCGGCGAACGGCTTCATGCCCTCGGTCGCCAGGCCGGCGGCGAAGGTGACGGCATGCTGCTCGGCAATGCCGACGTCGAACGTCCGCGTCGGGAAGCGTTCGGCGAAGCGGTCGAGGCCGGTGCCGGACGGCATGGCCGCGGTGACGGCGACGATGCGCTCGTCGGCCGCCGCCTCGGCGGCCAGCGCATCGGCGAAGACGCGGGTGTAGCTGGGGGTGCTGGATTTCGGCTTGGCCTGGGCCCCCGTCACCACGTCGAAGCGCACGACGCCATGATACTTGTCCGCCGCGCGCTCGGCCGGCGGATAGCCGTGGCCCTTCTCGGTCACGACATGGACCAGCACCGGCCCATCCTCGCCCGCATCCCGCACATTGCGCAGGATCGGCAGGAGATGCTCCAGATTGTGCCCGTCGACCGGGCCGACATAGTAGAAGCCCAGCTCCTCGAAGAGGGTGCCGCCGCCGACCAGCCCGCGGGCATAGCCTTCGGCGAGGCGGGCGGCCTCCTCGATCGGGCGGGGCAGCCGCCGGACCACGTCCTTGGCGAGATCCCGCAGCGAACGGTAGGGCTTGGACGAGATCAGCCGCGACAGGTAGGCGCTCATGGCGCCGGCCGGCGGGGCGATCGACATGTCGTTGTCGTTGAGGATGACGACGAGCCGCGACTTCGACGAGCCGGCGTTGTTCAGCGCCTCGTAGGCCATGCCCGCACTCATGGCGCCGTCGCCGATGACCGCGACGACGCGGCGATCCTCGCCCTTGAGGTCGCGCGCCACCGCCATGCCGAGGCCGGCCGAGATCGAGGTCGAGCTGTGGGCGGCGCCGAACGGGTCGTACTCGCTTTCCGAGCGGCGGGTGAAACCGGACAGGCCGCCGCCCTGGCGCAGGGTGCGGATGCGCTCGCGCCGGCCGGTCAGGATCTTGTGCGGATAGGCCTGATGCCCGACGTCCCAGACCAGCCGGTCGTGCGGCGTATCGAAGAGATAGTGGATCGCGACCGTCAGCTCGACGACGCCGAGACCGGCGCCGAGATGGCCGCCGGTGATCGAGACCGCTTCGATCGTTTCCTGGCGGAGCTCGTCGGCGAACTGGCGCAGGGCCGATTCCGGCAGGCGGCGAAGGTCCGCAGGCACGCGGACGGCGTCGAGCAGTGGGGTCTTGCTGTGCGTGCTCAAGATGCCGTTTCCCGTCTCCAGGCAAGGCGGACGGCGGGGCCTGGCGACGGCCGACGTCCGGGTTCGGGGCAATCGGCGGGAGAATGCGCCCGCGCCGTGCCCGGGGGCAACCCCGTCAGGAGCGCCGGTCCAGCATGAAGCGGGCAACCTCGCGCAGAAGATCGGCCCGCTCGTCGAACGGCTCCAGGTGGCGGACGGCCTGCTCGGACAGCATGGCGGCCTGTCCGCGGGCGCGCTCCACCCCCAGGATCGAAACGAACGTCGCCTTGCCCCGTTCCGCATCGCGGCCGACGCTCTTGCCCGTCTCGGCCTCCGTGCCCTCGGCATCGAGCAGGTCGTCGACGATCTGGAAGGCGAGGCCGAGATCATGGGCATAGGCCTTGAGCGCCTGCCGCGGTTCGGGGGCCGCCTTTCCCAGGATCGCGCCCGCCTCGCAGGCGAAGGCGATCATCTCGCCGGTCTTCATCCGCTGCAGCCGGGTGATGGCACCGATGTCGAGCGTCTGCGTCTCGGCCAGGAGGTCGATCATCTGGCCGCCGACCATGCCGTGGCTGCCGGCCGCCTCGGCCGCGGCGCGGACCAGCTCGCAGCGCACCGCCGGGTCGGAATGGGTCGCGTCCTCCGCCAGGACGCCGAAGGCGCGGGTCAGCAGCCCGTCGCCGGCCAGGATGGCGGTCGCCTCGTCGAAGGCCTTGTGCACGCAGGGGCGGCCGCGGCGCAGGTCCGCATCGTCCATCGCCGGCAGGTCGTCATGGACCAGCGAATAGGCGTGGATCATCTCGATCGCGGCCGCGACGCGCAGCGCCGGGATGCGGCCGACGGTGAAGAGACGGGCCGAGACGACGGCGAGGAACGGCCGCAGGCGCTTGCCGCCGCCGAGCGCGGCGTAGCGCATGGCGTCCATGACCGGCGCCTCGAGCCCCGGCGCCGGCGGCAGCAGCCGGTCGAGCGTCTCGTCGACCGCCGCGGCGACCGTCTTCAGCGCCTCGTCGAGCGACCGGCCCTGGAGCAGCGGCTCAGGCAAGCTTCATCGGCTCCGCGGTCACGGTGCCGTCCGGACCGATCGCGATCTGCTCGATCTTCGCCTGCGCCTCGGCGAGCTTGCGCTCGCAGTGCCGCTTCAGCAGCACGCCGCGCTGATAGGCGTCGATCGCCTGTTCCAGACCGCCCTGGCCGCCTTCGAGCTGGCGGACGATCTTCTCGAGTTCGGCCAGCGCCTCCTCGAAGCTGAGGCGGGCGATGTCGGCTTCCGCCGGGTCGGCGGCGGGCGGGTTCGGGGACTTGGCCATGGCGCGGCCTTTCTATATCCGCGGCCGGCCCGGCCGCAAGGCGGCGGCCGTGCGCTCCGGGGGTGTCAGGCGGGTCAGGTGGGGAAACTCGGCCGTTACCCTCGCCGCCGTGAGCGGCAGGCGGACCGACCGGCCCGCGCGCCACAGCGCGATCTGGTCGGCATAGGCGGGGCTGCCGAGCCAGCCATCCTGCCCGCCGAAGAGGGTGAACCAGTTGCCATCGGGATCGGCCATGTCGGAGACGTGGCGCGCCATCGAGCCGAAGGTGGCGTCGTGCGGCCCCTCGACGAGGCCGTGGCTCGTCTTCATCGGCGTCTCGCGCGAGCCGCCGACCGGCCAGCGCCCGGCGACGAAGCGCTCGCCGACCACCGGCAGGTTGACGAGCCAGTGGGCGGCACGCAGCCGATGGACATCGCCCCAGGCAGGATAGGGTGCGGCACGGCCGGCGGCCTCGGCGACGGCGGTGCGCAGCAGGCTCTCCGCCCGCTCCGGCGGCAGGGCGTCGAGATCGGGAATGGTGAAGCGGGTGAGGAAGTTCCAGCCCGACTCCGGCCCCCGCGGACTGCCGTTCGCCTCCTGCCCGTTCGCGGCCCGGATCGCCGGCACGATGCGTGCGAGCAGGAATTCGAAGACGACGGGCGCGCGGGCATCGACGCGATAGTCGCCGTCCCAGCCGCGCAGCGGCGCGAGGAATTCCGCTTCCGGCGTGCCGCCCGGCAGCCGATCGATGCGGGTCAGCAGCTCGGCCGCCAGCGCCGCCGCTTTCGCGGACCGCGTGTCGGCCTGGATGGCGGCGAGATCCTCCGGCGTCACCTTCGGCAGGGCGGCCAGCCGGGTCCGCAGGCGCCGCACCCGGTCGTCGTCGGAGAAGAACCAGCCGAGCGTCCCGGCCTCCGGCGGCGGCCGGTCGTTGGCCGAGGCGAGCACGCCGTCGGCCGGATCGCGGGTGAAGGGCAGGTCGCGGCTGTCGCGCAGGCGCGTCCATGGGCCGGTCGCGGCAGGGTCGGCGGCGTCCAGCACCGGCCCGTCGGGCGGGATGCCCGTGCGGTCGGGCAGGGTCGCGGCATAGAGGTGGGCGATGCTGCCGGCCCGGTCGGCGACCAGCATGTTCTGCGGCGAGACGCCGAAGCCGGCGAAGGCGTCGCGGAATTCCGTGACGTCGCGGGCCCGCGCCGCCTTGAGGAGGGCGGTGATCTCGTCCGTCGGCTCGTGCCCGACCCAGCGCAGCGCCAGCGGTCGCGGCTGCGCCGGCACCAGCGGGCTGTCGGTCATGATCGGGCCGTGGCGGGTGGTGCGCACCGTCCGCGTCGCGTCCGGCCACAGGCGGCGGACGATGCGGGTCTCCTGCGTGCGAATCTCCACCGGCGGAAGCGACCCGACGTCGAACAGGTCGGAGGCGGCGGCGCGCAGGTTGGTACCGCCCCAGGCGATATCCGGGCTGCGGCCGATCGCGAAGAAAGGCAGGCCCGGCACCATCATGCCGACGGCGTGGAAGGAGGGCGAGCGCACGCCCGCGATCAGCCACAGGTTGGGCAGGTTGAGGCCGAGATGCGGGTCGTTCGCCATCAGGGCGCCGCCGGTCGCCGAGCGATGGGCCGCCACCGCCATGCTGTTGCTGCCCGAACGGCTGGCGCCCGACAGGATGTCGCCCAGCAGCTCCGCCTGGGTGCCGCCGCCCGGCCGCGACTGGCCGGTGCCGGCCTCCAGCGTGCGCTGCCAGAGCCGGGCGAAGTCGGGCCGGCCGCGCTCGGCGAGCAGCGAGAAATAGGCCAGCCAGTTGATGTCGGTGCCGGCGAGGCGGCCGATGGTGACCAGATCCTCGGGCGTGAACGGCTTGCGGTCGAGGCCGAGCAGCCCGGCCTCGGGCGGCCGCGGCCCGCTCCGGACCGCGTGGTTCAGCCCCTCGACGAAGCGGGCGACGAAGGTGCGCGTCTCCTCCGGCCAGCGCCGCACCACTTCGGGCGCCGCGCGTCCGAAATCGAGGATGCGCAGCGAATGGTCGATGTCGGTGGTGAAGGGCCCCGCGACCTCCGACAGGCGGCCGCGGGCGACGAGGCGCAGCAGCGCCACCTGCGCCCCGCGCAGATGGCCATGCACCAGCCCCAGCGCATAGGCGAGGTCGCCGTCGGTCTCGGCCTCGATCCAAGGCACCAGATGGTCGTTCCAGCGGATCGCGACCGGCCGCTCGACCGCCGCACCACGCGTCGGCAGGGTCGCCAGCCGCGCCGCCACCGTCGTCTCGGGCGGCGCCAGTGCCGAACAGCCGAGCAGTCCCAGGGCGAGGGTCAGGAGCCCCATCAATGCACCCGTTCGGCCGCCGTGTCGCACTCTGCCTCCGCCATCTTTCCCGGTGTGTCCGGAAGGGGAGATAGGGCGCCGCCGGCCGCGGGAGAACCGGCTCGCTAATTGTTGATGAAGCGGATGCCGGCGAACGTCCGCCGGAAGGCGGCGGTGCGGGGGGCGATCGTTCCGGGGTCGTTGGAGCGCAGGGCCTCGGCGATGAGGCCGGCAAGGCGCGGGGCGTCGGCCGGGGTCACGCCGCGGCGGGCGAGTTCGGGGGTGCCGATGCGCAGGCCGTTGAGGTCGCCCGGGACCGGGTCGATCGGCAGGCCGATGCCGCAGGCGAGGAAGCCCGCCCGGCGCAGGGTCTTCGACGCCGCCTGGCCGCCGCCGAAGGCCGCCGCCTCCAGCGCGAACTGGTGGCTCTGCGTGCTGCCGTCGGCGGTGGCGAAGACCGGCAGTCCCTCCGCCCGCAGCGCCTCGGCCAGCGCGGCGGCGAGGTCGACCATCGCCGTCGCGTAGGCCGCGCCATGGTCGCGCCAGTCGAGCAGCGTGATCGCCAGCGCCGCCGACTTCGCGGCATCGAAGTTCGCCGTCATGCCGGGGAAGGCGATGTGGTCGAGCCGCTCGGCGATCGCCGCGTCGTCGGTGACGATGAGGCCGCCTGCGGGCCCGCCCAGGCTCTTGTAGGTGCTCATCGTCATCAGGTGCGCGCCGGCCGCCAGCGGGTTCGGCCAGACCCCGCCGGCGATGAGGCCGCACTGGTGGGCGGCGTCGAACAGCACGCGCGCGCCGACCGCGTCGGCGATCGCGCGGATCTCCGCGACCGGATGAGGCACGAGGTTGAGGCTGCCGCCGACGGTGATGATCTTGGGCCGCACCGTCCAGGCGAGGTCGCGCAGCGCCGCGAGGTCGACGGTGTAGCGGCCGGCGTCGATCGGCATGGCATGGGTGGTCAGGCCGTAGAGCCCGGCGCAGCCTGCTTCCTGATGGGTGACGTGTCCGCCGATGGCGGGCGGCGGCGCGATGATGGCATCGCCCGGCTTGGCCAGCGCCATGAAGCCGTAGAGATTGGCGAGCGCGCCGGATGCCACCCGGATCTCGGCGAAACGCGCGCCGAAGATCTCGGCCGCCAGCTCGGCCGCGATGACCTCGATCTCCTCGATCGCCTCCAGACCCATCTCGTACTTGTCGCCGGGATAGCCCAGCGACGGCCGGCTGCCGAGCCCCTGCGCCAGCGCCGCCTCGGCCCGCGGGTTCATGACGTTGGTCGCCGGGTTGAGGTTGAAGCACGCCTCGTCGTGGATCGCGGCGTTGCGCCGGATCAGCGCCTCGATCCGGTCCGCCACCGCCGCCGACGGCGCCGCGACCCGGGCCGCGAGGCGTTGGATGTAGGCTTCGCAATGCTCGGGAACCCACGGTCGGCGTTCGAGATGGGGCATCGTCGTCTCCCTGTCGTTCCCCGCAGAGCCACCGTTGCGGCAGCACGGCCGAGTGTGTCGAACGAATGGCGATATGTAAAGTGTAGCTTTACACTGATCGCCTCGCCCTGATAGGCTCAGCCATGAGAATTCGGAACGTCGTCCACAAAGGGCTGCGCCGCCTCATCGAGGATGACGACGCTACCGGCTTGCAGCCAGCGGTCGTACCGAAGCTCCGGCGGATGGTCTCCTTCCTCCAGGACATGGAGCGGGAGGAGGAGCTTCGAACGGTCCCGAGCTGGAAGGCACACCAGCTTTCCGGCGACCGAAAGGGAACCTGGAGCCTGTTCGTTACCAGGAACTGGCGGATGACGTTTCAGATCGAACAGGGCGAGGTCGAGATCGTCGACCTCGACTACGAGGACTACCATTAGGAGCCTGACATGAGTGCGGTGCAGGGCATCCGTATGAAGAATCCCGCCCACCCGGGCGGCTTCGTGAAGAGCGAGGTCATCGAGCCGCTCGGGCTGTCCGTCACGGGCGCGGCGCGGGTGCTCGGCGTCACGCGTGCCGCTCTGTCCGCCGTCTTGAACGAACGCGCAAACCTCTCGCCGGAAATGGCGCTGCGGATCGAGAAGGCGTTCGGCGTCTCGATGGACACCCTCATGCGGATGCAGAACAGCTACGACATCGCCCGGACCCGGAGACGGGAGGGGGAAATCGTGGTCGCACCCTTCACGGGCAGGCCGGTCGAGCCAAGGCCGACTCCGGGAACCTGACCGCTGCGGCGCGTCGTCCCGCGGTTCGTCACCCCGCCGCCATCAGCCTTTGCACATGCGCCGCCGACGAGCTCGCCAGCGCCTCCAGGTCATAGCCGCCTTCCAGCACCGAGACGACGCGGCCGGCGCAGTGGCGGGCGGCCAGCCCGGTCAGCTTGTCGGTGACCCAGGCGAAGTCCTCCTCGAAGAGATTGAGGGCGGCCAGCGGGTCGCGGTTGTGGGCGTCGAAGCCGGCGGAGATGAGGAGGAAGTCGGGACGGAACTCCTCCAGCGCCGGCAGGACGAACTCGGCCACCACGAAGCGGAAGTCGGCCGAGCCGGCATTGGGGCCGAGCGGCGCGTTGACGATGTTGCCGGCGGCCCCGCGCTCGTCGCGGGCGCCGGTGCCGGGATAGAACGGCCACTGGTGGGTGGACGCATAGAAGAGCCGCGCGTCGGGCGCGAACATCGCCTGGGTGCCGTTGCCGTGGTGGACGTCGAAGTCGATGACGGCGACCCGCTCGCAGCCATGCACCTGATGGGCCCGCAAGGCCCCGACCGCGACGTTGTTGAAGAGGCAGAACCCCATCGCCCTGTCGGGCTCGGCATGGTGGCCGGGCGGGCGGACGGCGCAGAAGGCGTTGGCCGCGGCACCCGCCATCACCGCGTCGACCGCGGCGGTGACCGCGCCCGCCGCCCGCAAGGCCGCCTCGCGCGAGCCGAGGGAGACGACGGTGTCGGGGTCGATGTTGCGCCGCCCTTCGGCCGGGATCGCCGCCAGCACCGCGTCGATATGCGCCTGCGGGTGGACGCGCCGCAGGTCGTCCATCTCGACCTCCGGCGCCTCGTGGCGTTCGAGAGCGGCGAATTCGGGCGCCTCCAGCGCCTCCAGCACCGCCTGGAGGCGCGCCGGACGCTCGGGGTGGTAGGGGCCGGTATCGTGGGCGATGCAGGCCGGATGGGTGTAGAGGCGCGTGGTCATGCGGAGCCTCCGCGGCGGCGGGCGACCGCGTCGGCCAGCACGCACAGGATCTCGAACATCATGGTGGCTCCGACCAGCGCCGTGTTGCCGCTGGGGTCGAAGGGCGGCGAGACCTCGACCACGTCGCCGCCGACGAGGTCGAGCCCCTGCAGCCCGCGCAGCATCCGCTGCGCCTCGTGGGTCGAGAAGCCGCCGACCTCGGGCGTGCCGGTGCCTGGCGCATAGACCGGGTCGAGCCCGTCGACGTCGAAGCTGACATAGGTCGGCCCGTCGCCGACGACGCGGCGCGCCTCGGCGATCACGGCGGCGACGCCGAGGTCGAAATACTCCTCGATGCCGATGACGCGGATGCCCTGCGCATGGGCCCAGTCCATGTCGTCGGCGTTGTAGAGGGAGCCGCGGATGCCGATCTGCACGGTCCGCTTCGGGTCGAGCAGCCCCTCCTCGATGGCGCGCCGGAAGGGCGTGCCGTGGGTGAACTTGTAGCCGCCGAAATAGCTGTCCCAGGTGTCGGAATGGGCGTCGAAATGGACCATGCCGACCGGTCGCTCGCGGGCGATCGCGCGCATGATCGGCAGCGTGATCAGGTGGTCGCCGCCGGCCGAGAGCGGGATCGTCCCCGCGGCGTGGACGCGGGCGAAGAACCGTTCCACACGGCCCAGCGTATCGGTGAGGTCGGCCGGGTTGACCGGCACGTCGCCATGGTCGCCGACCCGCGCCAGCCGGTAGGGCTGGATGCCGCTCACCGGGTGAATCTTGCGCATCATGGAGGACATGTTGCGGATCTCGCGCGGGCCGTGGCGGGCGCCTGGGCGGTTGGTCGTGCCGCCGTCCCAGGGCACCCCGATCAGCGCGATGTCGAGCCTGGCGGCGTCGCGCTCGACGGGCAGGCGCATGAAGGTCGGGATGTCGGCGAACCGCGGCATCACCGTGCCCTCGACGGGCTGGGGAAAGGATTCGCGGACGGGCGTGCCGGTCTCGGCCATGCGGGTCATGCTCATGGTAGGGTGGCAGGGACGGGGCACAAGCGTACGGGGTGACGATGGCGGGCGCAAACGCCGAAGCCGCAGCCGAGGGCACCGCAGCCGATCGCGTCGGAGCCGTCGCGGCGGGGGGGCAGGACGAGGCCGCGCAGCGCGCGACGCGGGCGATGCTGGCCGACCCCGCGACCCATGGCGGCGCGGCGGTGCGGCAGGTCCGCACCCATGCGGCCATCGTCTTCCTCGCCGGCGAGCGGGCCTGGAAGCTGAAGCGGGCCGTGCGCTTCCCCTATCTCGATTTCTCGACCGTCGAGGAGCGGCGCCTGGCCTGCGAGGCCGAGATCCGCCTCAACCGCCGGACCGCGCCCGAGATCTACGAGGCAGTGGTGCCGGTGACGTGCGGGCCCGACGGACAGCCGCGGATCGGCGGCGAGGGGGCGGCCATCGACTGGCTCGTCCGCATGCGTCGGTTCGACGAGAACCAGGTGCTCGACCGCCTGGCCGAGGTCGGCCGCATCGACCTCGGCCTCGTCGAGGCGCTGGCCGACCATGTCGCGGCCTTCCATGGCGCGGCCGAGCCGCGGCCCGACCGCGGCGGCGCCGAGGCGATGCGACGGGTGGTCGAGACCAACGCCCGGGCCATGGCCGACCGGGCCGCGGTGCTCGACCCCGCCGCGGCCGAGGGATTGACGACGGCGACGCTGGCCGCACTGGAGGCGGCGGCCCCGCTGCTCGAGCGGCGGCGGCGGGAGGGCTTCGTGCGCCTCGCCCATGGCGATCTCCATCTCGGCAACATCTGCCTCGTCGACGGCCGGCCGCGCCTCTTCGACGCGCTCGAGTTCGACGAGCGGCTGACCGCCATCGACACGGTCTACGACATCGCCTTCCTCGTCATGGACCTGCTGGCCCGCGACTTCGTCCGCCATGCTAATCGCTTCCTCGAACGCTATGTCGAGCGCACGGGCGATCTCGCCGGGCTGGCGTTGCTGCCGCTCGGCCTGTCGATGCGGGCCGCGATCCGCGCCCATGTCTCGGCGGCGATCGCGGACGGCGCTGAGGATCCCGCCCCGCATGTCCGCGCCGCGCGGCGCTATCTCGACCTCGCCTGTCGGCTGCTCGAACGGGTGCCGCCGCGGCTGGTGGCGGTGGGCGGGCTGTCCGGATCCGGCAAGTCGACCGTGGCCCGCGCACTCGCCCCCTGGATCGGTGCGGCGCCGGGCGCCCTGGTGCTGCGCAGCGATGTCGTGCGCAAGCGCCTGGCCGGCATCGACCCCGCCGAGCGGGCCGGGCCCGAAGCCTACGCGGCCGGCATGTCGGAACGCGTCTACGAGGCATTGCGGCACGCCGCGGCGACGGTGCTCGCCGCCGGCCGCACCGTCATCGTCGATGCCGTCCATGCCCGGCCCGAGGAGCGGGCGGCGGTCGAGGCGGTGGCGCACCGGCTCGGCGTGCCCTTCGCCGGCCTGTGGCTCGATGCACCGGCCGGCGCCCTGATCGAGCGGGTCGAGCGGCGGCAGGGCGACGTCTCCGACGCCACGGCCGACATCGTTCGGCAGCAGCTGCGCTATGCCCTGGGCGAGGTCGCGTGGCGGCGGGTCGCGGCAGCGTCGGGTCCGGCCGAGGTCGCCGCGACCGTCGGCCGCCTGCTCGGGCTGGACGAGGCGGCGGTCCTTGACATGGCTCAATGCCGGGATGCACCCGGCCCTTAGGATCGAACGAGACGATGTTGGAAGGCGAGATGGCGGTGGAGGGGGAGATGGCGATCCGGACGATCCTGGTGCCGATGAGCGGCGGCGCCAGCGGCGACAGCGCGCTCGATGCCGCGATCCTGGTCGGACGGCGGGCGGGCGCCCATATCGAGGCGCTGCATGTCGCCCCCGACCCGCGCGAGGCGGTGCCGATGGTCGGCGAGGCCAGCACCGCCTCGATGATCGAGGATCTGATCGAGGCCGCCGCCCGGGACGCCGCACGCCGGGCCGAGCGGGCGCGGGCGGCCTTCGACGTCCGCGTCGCGGCGGGGTCGCTGCCCTGCACGGACCGGCCGCCGCCGCCCGATGCGGCCGCCCGGGCCCTGACCCTCGGCTGGCGCAGTCTCGTCGGCCGCGAGGACGAGGTGGTCGCCACGCGCGGCCGGCTCTTCGACCTGATCGTCGTCGGCCGCCCCGGCGACGACGCCGACGTCGCGCCGGAAACGACGCTGGAAGCGGCCCTGATGGAGAGCGGCCGGCCGGTCCTGGTCTCGCCGCCGACGCTGGGCCCGTCGCTCGCGACGCGGGTCGCGATCGCCTGGAACGGCAGCACCGCGGCGGCGCGCGCCGTCGCCTCGGCCGGCCCCTTCCTGGCGAAGGCGCAGTCGGTCGTGATCCTGGAGGGCGACGGCGCCGCCGTCGACGGCGCCTCGGCCGACGACCTGGCGGCGATGCTGGCATGGCGCGGCCTCGCCCCGACCGTTCACCGCTTCCGGTCCGAAGACGCCGGCATCGGCCAGGCCCTGCTCGATGCGGCAACCGGGGAGGGCGCCGACCTGTTGGTGATGGGCGGCTATGGTCACAGCCGGCTGCGCGAGATGATCTTCGGCGGGGCGACCATCGACGCCATATTCGCGTCGAACCTGCCACTGCTCATGACCCATTGAAGGCAATCCCGGACATGCTGCGACGAATCCGTCTCGAACTCGCCCGCACCAAGGACTACCCGGAGGGCAGCCATGCCCACGGCTACGAGCTGGTGGCGCCCCTCACCGCCGACGGCCGCCTGGATGTCGAGGCGTGGCGCGCCAACCGCCAGATCTGCACCGTCCACCGCTTCTGGAAGGGCGAGGACGACCAGACGGGCCAGCTGGTCCGCACCCGCAGCGAGCGCTGGGCCTTCTCCTACGAGCCGGGAGCCGAGGACGACGAGGCCATCCACCGGCTGGAGGATCATCGCTTCGTCGAGGGCGAGTACGTCTCGGTGCGGGAACCGGACGGGGAGACGCACCCGCTGGTCGTCGTCCAGGTGCGCCCGGTTCCGGGGCTGGGATAGGGCTACGACCGCTCGATAAGTTCCACCCGGTTGCCGCCCGGGTCGCGCACGAAGAGCCGGCGCAGGCCCGGGGCCGGCCGCGTGTCGGGCAGGAACTCGGCGCCGGCCGCCGTCAGCGCCTGCCGGATGTGCTCGAGGTCCACCACGGCGAAGGCGACGTGGCGGCGGCTGGGGGCCGTGTCCGTTGCGCCCTCCGCCTCGGCCCGCAGGTGCAGTTCCGCGTTGCCCACCCGGTACCAGGCACCGGGCTCGGGCTGCTCGCGTGCCGGCTGGGCGATTTTCTCGAGCCCGAGGGTTTTGCCGTAGAAGCGCAGGGCATCGGCCATCCGTCCGGCCGGGACGGTCACCTGGACATGGTGGATGCCGAGGATGTCCGCCGTCATCGGCCGGCCTCCGCCGCTTCCAGCAGCGGGACGACTGCCGTCTGGTTGCGCGCGCGGGCATGGGCGAGCGCGGTGATGCCGTCGCGATCGGCGAGCCGCGGTGCGGCGCCGTGGGCCAGCAGCAGCCGCACGATCTCGACATGGCGTGGGCCGCCGTCGGCGAGGATCACCGCCTCCAGCAGCGCCGTCCAGCCGAGGTCGTTGACGTGGTCGACCTCGATCTCCGAGCGCTCCAGCAGCAGGCGCACCGTCTCGACATGGCCGCGCTCGCAGGCCGGGATCAGGGCGTTGCCGCCATAGCGGTTGCGCTTGGTGTAGTCGACCCGGCCGGTGTCCAGCATCGCCGCCAGGACGGCGGTGCGGCCGCGCGCGCCGGCCAGCAGCCAGGGCGTGTCGCGGTTGGCCGCCTGGGCATTGATGTCGGCGCCGGCCCGTACGAGGCGCAGGGCGACCGCATCCTGGCCGGCCGCAACCGCCAGCAACAGTGCGGTCCGCCCGGCTCCGTCCGCAGCGTCGAGCGACGCACCGGCCGCGATGGCGGCGGCGACCGCGGCATCGTCGCCGCTCTCCGCCGCATGGCGCAACCGGTCGTCGGGCGAGGCGGCGGCCATGCGGGGAATCCAGGGCAAGGCGCCGACCGCGAGAAGCGACCGGCGCGAGTGGAAGGGGCGGGCGCCGCCGTCTGCCGGCGCCCGCATCGCTCAGGCGGCCTTCGTGAGGCCCTGGCCCGCGAGCCAGTTCTCGGTGTCGGTGAGCGCCTTGTCGAAGCGGCGGAACATCTCGTCCAGCTCGCCCTCGGTGATGATCAGTGGCGGGCAGAAGCCGATCGAATCGCCCATGGCGCGCAGAATCACGCCATGCTCCTGCGCACGGCCCGCGAGGTAGGCGCCGACGCCCAGCTTGACGTCGAAGGACGCGTGCGTCGCCTTGTCGGCCACCAGCTCGATCGCCCCGATGAGGCCGGTGCCACGGCACTCGCCGACCAGCGGGCGGTCGGCGAAGCTGCGGATCAGCTTCTGCATCCGGGGCGCGATGGCCTGCACATGGCCGACGATGTCGCGCTCCTCGTAGATCTTCAGCGTCTCCAAGGCGACGGCGCTGGACACCGGATGCCCGGAATAGGTGAAGCCGTGCGCGAAGACGCCGATCTTCTCGCTCTGCCGCACCATCGCCTGGTAGATCGGCTCGGAGATCATGACGGCCGAGATCGGCAGGTAGGCCGAGGAGAGCGCCTTGGCGCAGACCAGGATGTCGGGCTTCATCCCCAGGGTCTGGCTGCCCCACATGTTGCCGGTGCGCCCGAAGCCGCAGATGACCTCGTCGGCGATGAAGAGGATGTCGTACTTCTTCAGGATCGGCTGGATCTTCTCGAAATAGCCCTTGGGCGGCAGCAGGACGCCGCCCGCGCCCATGATCGGCTCGGCGATGAAGGCGGCGACCGTCTCCGGCCCCTCGGCCAGGATGCGCTTCTCCAGGTTCTCGGCCAGCCGCGTCGCGAACGCCTCCTCGCTCTCGCCCGCTTCGGCGAAGCGATAATGGTGGGGGCAGTCGACATGCATGATGTTGTGGATCGGCAGGTCGAAGTCGCGGTGGTTGGCCGGCAGCCCGGTCAGGCTGGCCGAAGCGACGGTGACGCCATGATAGCCCTTGGTGCGGGCCAGGATCTTCTTCTTCGCCGGCCGCTCGAGCGCGTTGTTGTAGTACCAGACGAGCTTGACGACGGAATCGTTCGCTTCCGAGCCGGAGTTGGCGAAGAACACCTTCGACATCGGCACCGGCGCGATCGACAGCAGCTTCTCGGCGAGGTCGACGCCGATGTCCGTCGTCTTGTGCCCGAACGTATGGTAGTAGGGCAGGCGGCGCAGTGCACCGATCGCGGCCTCCACCAGCCGCTCCTCGCTGAAGCCGAGCGAGGTGCACCACAGGCCGGCCATGCCCTCGATGTACTCCTTGCCGCCCTCGTCGCGGATGTAGATCCCCCGCCCGCCGGTCACGACCAGCGGCCCGTCGACCTCATGCTTCTTGAGGTTCGTGTAGGGGTGCAGATAGTGCGCGATGTCGCGGCTGGCGATCGAGTTGCCGGGCGGGCGCTGCATGGGACGATCCTCGTATATGGCCGGGGTGGCGGTGCCGCGCACTATCCGCCGCGGTCACCGGCGAAGTCAAACCGCCGGCAGCGCGCCGCGACGTTCCGGCGCGCGCGAATCCGGTCCGAAACGGGGCGTTTGGCGGCTCGCCCCGATCGCGATACTGTCGGACGCTCCCCGATGGGCGGGAGCGCGACGGCCGCGGGCGGCCCGACCGGCGCCGCGGCTGGACAGGGGAGGCTCTGCGATGAAGACCAGGATCGCGTTCGTGGCCGCGACGGCGCTCGCCATGGCGCTCGCCGTGCCGGTGGCGGCCAAGACGTTCAAGTATTCGACCACCGGCGACGTCATCGGCATGGACCCGCACATCAACAACGAGGGTCCGACCAATGCAATGAAGGACAACCTCTACGAGGGGCTGGTATCGCGCCACTGGGATCTGACCGTGCGCCCGGCGCTGGCGACCGAATGGACCCAGGTCAACCCGACCACGACGCGGTTCAAGCTGCGGGCGGGGGTGACCTTCCACGACGGCACGCCCTTCACCGCCGACGACGTCGTGTTCTCGTTCGACCGCATCCGCGGCGACCAGTCCGACATGAAGACCTACGTCACCGGGGTCCGGGAGGTGCGCAAGATCGACGACCTGACGGTCGAGCTGGTGACGGAGGCGCCGGACCCGGTGCTGATCCAGAACCTGTCGCTCTTCCACATCATGTCGAAGGCCTGGGCGCAGAAGCACAACACGCTGCTGCCCCTGCGCGGCGCCAACGCCGAGAGCTTCGCCAACCGCAACGCCAACGGCACCGGCCCCTTCAAGATGGTCGAGCGGGTGCCCGATACGCGCACCGTGCTCGTGCCCAACGAGAAATGGTGGGGCAAGCCCGAGCACAACCTGACCCGCGTCGAGTTCAAGCCGATCGCCAACGCCGCGACCCGCGTCGCCGCGCTGTTGACCGGTGAGATCGACATGATGTTCCCGGTGCCGCTGCAGGACGTGCCGCGGCTGGAGCGGACGGCCGGGGTCAAGGTGCTGCAAGGGCCGGAGCTGCGTACGATCTTTCTCGGCATGGACCAGTTCCGCGACGAGCTGCTCGACATGCCGGGCACGGGCAAGAACCCGTTCAAGGACGTCCGCGTGCGGCGGGCCTTCTACCAGGCGATCGACATCAACGCGATCCAGCGGGTCGTGATGCGCGGCGCCTCGACTCCGACGGGCCTGATGATCGCGCCCGGCATCAACGGCTTCTCCAAGGAGCTGAACCAGCGCTATCCGTTCGATCCGGAGGCCTCGAAGAAGCTGCTGGCCGAGGCGGGCTATCCGCAGGGCTTCCCGGTCACGCTCGACTGTCCCAACGACCGCTATGTCAACGACGAGGCGATCTGCCAGGCGATCGTGCCGATGCTGACCCGCGTCGGCATCAACATCAAGCTGAACGCCCAGACCAAGGGCCTGCATTTCGACAAGATCGGCCTCAAGGACGGGCGCCGGACCAGCTTCTACATGCTCGGCTGGACGCCCGGCACCTACGACGCCCACAACATGCTGTTCAACATCATCACCCTGTCGTCCGGGCCGGGGTCGGGCGCGTGGAACAGCGGGCGCTACACCAACCCGAAGGTCGAGGAACTGACCCGCAGCATCGCCCGGGAGATCGACCCCGAGAAGCGCACGGCGATGATCCACGAGGCCATGAAGCTCCATAAGGAGGACTTCGGCCACATCCCGCTGCACCAGCAGGCGCTGGCCTGGGGCGTGCGGGACTCCGTCGCCGGAATTCCGCAGGCGGCGAACGACGCCGTGATGCTGAAATACGTCCGGATGAAGTGAGTTCGCGCACCCCGCGAGAGAGCGGGAGGCGACAAAGTCCTTCCCAATCCACCCGCGCGTGGCAATGATCGCGGGATCGAGCCCGGCTCGGCGGCCCCCTCGCGAGGGGGCCGCCGGCCCGGGACCGTTACCAGGGAAGGGGACAACAATGATGATCAGACGACTGCTCCTGACGACCGCGGTGGGCATGGCGCTCGTCGCGTCGGCTGCCGCAGACGCCAAGGTCTTCCGCTTTTCGACGTCGGGCGACATCAACGGCCTGGACCCGCACCTCAACAACGAGGGTCCGACCAACGCGATGAAGAACAACCTCTACGAGGCTCTGATCTTCCGCGACCACGAACTCAAGCTGCGGCCGTCGCTCGCGACGGAGTGGAAGCAGACCGCGCCGACCGTCTGGCGTTTCGCGCTGCGCAAGGGCGTCAAGTTCCATGACGGCACGCCCTTCACGGCCGACGACGTGGTCTTTTCGCTGAAGCGGAACAACCACGAGCAGTCGGGGATGCGCACCTACAGCGCATCGATCGCCGAGGTGAAGAAGATCGACGACCATACGGTCGAGATCATCACCAAGTCGCCGAATCCGATCCTCGATCAGAACCTGCCGGCCGTCTTCATCATGTCGAAGGCATGGGCGGAGAAGAACAACACGACCACGCCGGTCCAGGGCATCGTCGGCAACGAGAGCTACGCCAACACACACATCAACGGCACCGGCCCCTTCCGGCTGCTCGACCGGGTTCCCGACACGCGCACCGTCCTGGTGCCGAACAAGGACTGGTGGGGCAAGGCCGAGCACAACCTGACCCGCGTCGAGTTCCGGCCGATCGCCAATTCCGCGACCCGCGTGGCGGCCCTGCTGTCGGGCGAGATCGACATGATGTTCCCGGTGCCGCTGCAGGACGTGCCGCGGCTGAAGCGTTCGGCGGGCGTCAAGGTCCTGGAAGGCCCGGAACTCCGGACGGTGTTCCTCGGCATGGACCAGTGGCGGGACGAGTTGAAGGACATGCCGGGCACCGGCAAGAATCCCTTCAAGGATGTCCGCGTGCGCCGCGCCTTCTACCAGGCGATCGACATCCAGGCGATCCATCGCGTCGTCATGCGCGGCGCCTCGACGCCGACGGGCCTGATGATCGCCCCCGGCATCAACGGCTTCGCCAAGGATCTCAACGACCGCTATCCGTACGATCCGGACGGCGCCAAGAAGCTGCTGGCCGAGGCGGGCTATCCGCAGGGCTTCCCGGTCACGCTCGACTGCCCCAACGATCGCTACGTCAATGATGAGGCGATCTGCCAGGCGATCGTGCCGATGCTGGCGCGCATCGGCATCAACATCAAGCTGAACGCCCAGACGAAGTCGAAGCATTTCGACAAGATCGGCTCGCGCTCGGGCAACGACACCAGCTTCTACATGCTGGGCTGGACGCCGGGCACCTACGACGCCCACAACATGCTGCACAACATCATCGTGACGCGCGACCAGAAGGCGGGCACGGGGTCGAACAACAGCGGCCGCTACTCGAACCCGAAGGTCGACGAACTCGCCCGGATGATCGGCAGCGAGAGCGACCGCGAGAAGCGGAACAAGATGATCCACGAGGCCATGAAGATCCATAAGGAGGACTTCGGCCATATTCCGCTGCATCAGCAGGCGCTGGCCTGGGGCGTGCGCGACACCGTCGCCAACCTCCCCCAGCCGCCGAACGACGCGGTGATCGTGCGCTTCGTCAAGATGAAGTGACCGCAGCCCCATCGGGGTGATGCAGCGACGGCGGGCCGGGGAATCGGCCCGCCGTTCGCGTTTCCGGCCGCCCCCGTGGAATCCGGCACGGCTCCTGCGTACCGCCGCACCGAGCGTCCGTCCGCGCCCACGCGAAATCGCTCGCGGGACGTGCAACACCGGACGCATAGTTCGACCCGCGCCTCCAGAGAGCCGGGCTCGCCGGTCGAGGGGCGCCCATCCACGCAGGGGCAAGGCATGATCAGACTGATGGCGGCGACCGCGGTCGCCCTTTCCTTGGCGGCCTATGGCATGGCCGAGGCCAAGACCTTCCGCTTCTCTTCGTCGGGCGACATCAACGGGCTCGACCCGCACGTCAACAACGAGGCGCCGACCAACGCGATGAAGAACAACGTCTACGAGACGCTGATCTTCCGCGACTACCAGCTGAAGCTGCTCCCCGCCCTGGCGACGGAATGGAAGCAGACCGACCCGACGACCTGGCGCTTCAAGCTCCGCGAGGGGGTGAAGTTCCACGACGGCACCCCCTTCAACGCCGACGACGTGATCTTCTCGGTCAAGCGCAACCAGCACGAGCAGGGTGGCATGCGCACCGCCTCGCTCACCATCAAGGAGGTGCGCAAGGTCGACAGCCACACCATCGAAATCCTCACCTCCGGACCCAATCCGATCCTCGACCAGGATCTGACGTCGCTCTTCATCATGTCGAAGCCGTGGGCCGAGAAGAACAACACGACGACGCCCGTCCGCGGCATCGTCGGCAACGAGAGCTATGCCAACACCCACACCAACGGCACCGGCCCGTTCAAGATCCTCGACCGGGTTCCCGACACGCGCACCGTGCTCGTGCCCAATGCGGACTGGTGGAACAAGAAGCCGCAGCACAACCTGACCCGCGTCGAGTTCCGGCCGATCGCCAACGCCGCGACCCGTGTCGCGGCGCTGCTGTCGGGCGAGATCGACATGATGTACCCGGTGCCGCTGCAGGACATTCCGCGCATCGAGCGCACCGCCGGGATCAAGGTGCTCCAGGGACCGGAGCTGCGCGTCGTCTTCCTCGGCATGGACCAGTGGCGGCCGGAGCTGCTCGACATGGCAGGCTCGGGCAAGAATCCGTTCAAGGACAGGCGGGTGCGGCAGGCCTTCTACCAGGCGATCGACGCCGAGGCGATCAAGCGCGTCGTCATGCGGGGCGTCTCGATCCCGACCGGCCAGATGGTCGGTCGCGGCGCCACCGGCTATTCCAAGGAACTGGAGAGCCGCTATCCCTTCGATCCGGACGGCGCGAAGAAGCTGCTGGCCGATGCCGGCTATCCGAACGGCTTCACGGTCACGCTCGATTGCCCGAACGACCGCTACGTCAACGACGAGGCGATCTGCCAGGCGGTCGTGCCGATGCTCGGCCGGGTCGGCGTGACGGTGAAGCTCAACGCGCAGACCAAGTCCAAGCATTTCGACAAGATCGGCCGGCGGTCGGGCAACAATACCAGCTTCTACATGCTGGGCTGGGGCACCTATGACGCCTACGACATGCTCTACAACATCGTCATGACGGTCGATGCGGCGTCGGGTGCCGGCTCGAACAACAGCGGCCGCTATTCCAACCCCAAGGTCGACGAACTGACCAAGCTGATCCGGGTCGAGGTCGACCAGGAGAAGCGCAACAAGCTCATCTATGACGCCATGAAGCTCCACAAGGAGGATTTCGGGCACATCCCACTGCACCAGCCGCCGCTCGCCTGGGCGGCGCGCAGTACGGTGGCGGAGATCCCGCAGGCGCCGAACGACTACGTCATGCTGCGCTATGTCCGCATGAAGTGAGCCGCGGACCGGCGAGCGGCAGGCGATCACCTGCCGCTCGCCGGTACCCCGCGCGGCTCCGCCGGTTGGTACGATTCGTGAAGCGACGCCTCTGCCGCCGCGACGCCGGGAAATGCGTTGACGACGGTTTTGCGACCGGCCTAGTTACTGGACGACCGGCATAGCCCAAAAATCGGGCAGCCGGCGGCTCGGGGGAAGCAGGGGAATGCACATGGCGATCACGCGGCGGGCTGTGCCCGCGTTCTGGGTGCGGAGGCGGGCGCGATGATTGCGTTCGTGATCCGACGCCTGCTGCAATCCCTGATCGTCATGCTGGTCGTGGGATTCGTCGCCTTCAGCATGTTCAATTTCCTGGGCGACCCGATCAACAACATGGTCGGCCAGGATGCGACGGAAGAGGATCGCGAGAACCTCCGCGTCGCGCTCGGCCTCGACAAGCCGTTCTACGTCCAGTTCCTGGTCTATCTGTCGAACGCGGTGCAGGGCAATTTCGGCACCTCCTACCGCCTCGGCATGCCGGTGGTGGACGCGCTCGCCGACCGGCTGCCGGCGACCCTGGAACTGGTGTTCTGCGCCGCGGGCCTGGCGCTCCTGGTCGGCGTCCCGCTCGGCGTCTATACCGGCCTGCATCGGGATCGCTGGCTGAGCAAGGTGTTCCTCACCCTGTCGCTCGTCGGCATCTCGCTGCCGACCTTCCTCATCGGCATCCTGCTGATCCTGTTCTTCGCGGTCCAGCTCGGCTGGCTGCCGTCCTTCGGTCGCGGCGATGTCGTCGATCTCGGCTTCTGGTCGACCGGGTTCCTCACCGCATCCGGCCTCAAGGCGCTGATCCTGCCCTCGGTGACCCTGGCGCTCTTCCAGCTGACGCTGGTGATGCGCCTCGTCCGGGCGGAGATGCTGGAGGTGCTGCGGACGGATTACATCAAGTTCGCCCGCGCCCGCGGCCTGTCGAACCGGGCCGTGCATTTCGGCCACGCGCTCGGCAACACGCTGGTGCCGGTCATCACCATCACCGGGCTGCAGATCGGCTCGCTGATCGCGTTCGCGATCGTCACCGAGACCGTGTTCCAGTGGCCGGGCATGGGGCTGCTCTTCCTCCAGGCGGTGCAGTTCGTCGACATCCCGATCATGTCGTCGTACCTCATTCTGATCGCGTTCTTCTTCGTCGCGATCAACCTGGTGGTCGACCTCCTCTACTATTTCGTCGACCCGCGGCTGCGCGCCGATCGCGCCGTCGCCGGCGGCCACTGAGCCCCAGGAGGAGCGGACGGACATGGCCGACGTGACGGCACCTCCGGGCGCGCTGCGACGCTTCGTCGACAGCGACGTCTTCTACAGCTTCCGGCAGTCCAAGGTGACGGTGGTGGCGGCGATCGTGACCGCGATCATCGTCATCGGCGCCTTCCTCGGGCCCTGGATCGCCCCGCACGACACCTACGACGTGCGCAGCCTGAACCTGCTCGACGCCTTCACTCCGCCGGTATGGTCCGAGGGCGGCAATCCTTCCTATCTGCTGGGCACCGACGACCAGGGCCGCGACGTCTTCTCGACGATCCTGCTCGGCGCCCGCGTGTCCCTGCTGGTCGGCTTCGCGGCGACGCTCTTCGCGATGATCCTGGGCGTGCTGCTCGGGCTGATCAGCGGCTATGTCGGCGGCACCACCGACGCCGTCATCATGCGCATCGCCGACATCAAGCTGTCCTTCCCGGCGATCCTCATCGCCCTGCTGATCGACGGCGTCGCGCGCGGCATCATCCCGCGCGACATGCACGACGACCTCGCGCTCTATGTCGTCATCTTCGCCATCGGCATCTCGAACTGGGTCGCCTACGCCCGCACGGTGCGCGGCTCGACCCTGGTCGAGAAGAACAAGGAATATGTCCAGGCGGCGCGGATCATCGGCCTGCACCCCTTCACCATCATGATCCGGCACGTCCTGCCCAACGTCCTCGGCCCGGTCCTGGTCATCGGCACCCTCGGGCTCGCCGGCGCCATCCTGGCCGAGGCGACGCTCAGCTTCCTCGGCGTCGGCGTTCCGCCGACCCGTCCCTCGCTCGGCACCCTCATCCGGGTCGGGAACAACTTCCTGTTCTCGGGCGAATGGTGGATGACGATCTTCCCCGGCGTGATGCTGGTGATCCTGGTGCTGGCGGTGAACCTGCTCGGCGACTGGCTCCGCGACGCGCTCAACCCGAAGCTCCGCTGATGCAGAACGCACCCCTTCTCCGGGTCGAGGATCTCAAGGTCGAGTTTCCGACCCGCCGCGGACGGCTCGTCGCCGTCGACGGCGTATCGTTCGACATTGCGCCGGGCGAGGTGCTCGGCGTGGTCGGCGAATCCGGCGCCGGCAAGTCGATGACCGGCTCGGCCATCATCGGCCTGCTCGAACCGCCCGGCCGGATCGCCGGCGGCTCGATCTCGCTCGACGGCCGGCGCATCGACAACCTGCCATACGAGGAGATGCGCAAGATCCGCGGCAAGCATATCGGCGCGATCTTCCAGGACCCGCTGACCAGCCTCAATCCGCTCTATTCGGTGGGCAAGCAGCTGGTCGAGACCATCGAGACCCATTCCGACCTGTCGCCGACCCAGGCCCGCGAACGGGCGCTCGCGCTGCTGCGCGAGGTCGGCATCCCGGCTCCCGAACGGCGCATCGACCAGTATCCGCACCAGTTCTCGGGCGGCATGCGTCAGCGCGTGGTGATCGCACTGGCGCTCTGCGCCAATCCCCGGCTGATCGTCGCCGACGAGCCGACGACGGCGCTCGACGTCTCGATCCAGGCGCAGATCATCGCGCTGCTGAAGCGGCTGTGCCGCGAGCACGGCACGGCGGTCATGCTGGTGACGCACGACATGGGCGTCATCGCCGAGACCGCCGATCGGGTGGCGGTGATGTATGCCGGCCGCGTCGCGGAGATCGGGCCGGTGCGGGACGTGATCAAGAACCCCAAGCACCCCTATACCGTGGGCCTGATGGGCTCGATCCCGCGCATCGGCCGCGACGAGGAGCGGCTGACGCAGATCGAGGGATCGATGCCGCGCCTGACGGAGATTCCGACCGGCTGCGCCTTCAATCCGCGCTGCCCGCTCGTGTTCGACCGCTGTCTGCGCGACCGGCCGGACCTGATCGACGTCGGGCCGTTCCACCGCGTTTCCTGCTGGAAGTATGCCGAAGGGGTGGGACATGCCTGATACCGTCATGGCCCGCCCGGCGGATGCCCGCGGTGCGCCCGCCTTCGTCCGTGCCGAAGGGCTGAGCCGCTATTTCGACGTCTCGCCGCCGCTGCTGAACCGCCTGCTCGAGGGCAAGCCGCGCCAGATTCTGCGGGCGGTCGACGGCATCGACTTCGCCATCGGCAAGGGCGAGACCTTCTCGCTCGTCGGCGAATCCGGTTGCGGCAAGTCGACGGTCGCCCGCCTCATGGTCGGCCTCTACCGCGCCTCGCGCGGCACCGTCGAGTTCGACGGCCACGATTTCGGCCGGATGACGTCGCGCCGTGCGATGGCGCCGATCCGCTCGCGCATCCAGATGATCTTCCAGGATCCCTATGCCAGCCTCAATCCGCGCTGGCGGGTGCGGGAGATCATCGCCGAGCCCATCCGCGCCTACAAGCTGCTGTCCGGGGACCAGGCGATCAATGCCCGGGTCGACGAGCTGCTGCGCCAGGTGCGGCTGACGCCCGCCGATGGGGTCAAGTTCCCGCACGAATTCTCGGGCGGACAGCGCCAGCGCATCTCGATCGCGCGCGCGCTCGCCAGCAATCCCGAGTTCCTCGTCTGCGACGAGCCGACCTCGGCGCTCGACGTCTCGGTGCAGGCGCAGATCCTCAACCTGATGAAGGACCTGCAGCGCGAACTCGGCCTCACCTACCTCTTCATCTCGCACAACCTGGCGGTCGTCTATCACATCTCCGACCGGGTCGGCGTGATGTACCTCGGACGTCTGGCCGAGGTGGCGCCCGCGCGGACCCTGTTCCGCCAGCCGCGCCATCCCTACACCCGGATGCTGCTCGACACGATCCCGGACATGGACATGACGGGCCGGCAGCGCACGCCGGTCGCGGGCGAGGTTCCGAGCCCGATCAACCCGCCGTCCGGCTGCTCGTTCCACCCCCGCTGTCCGTTCGCCAACGACCGCTGCAAGACCGAGCGGCCCAACCCCATCCAGCAGGGGGATGCGCTGATCGCCTGCCATGGTGTCGAGGAGGGACGGGTGCCGGACGGGCCGATCGGAACGGCGCAGGCCGCGTGAACGCACGCGTGCGGCCAGCGCCGGCCGCACGCTTCCGGTGATCGGGACGATGGCGTTCGGGAGCGGACCGGATCGACGGATGACAGCCGGAGACGGGCATGACGGCGAAGCTGGGCGACCCGATGGGCGCGAGCGGTGCGACCAGTGAATCCCGCTGGACCAGCCGGCTGGTCCTGGCTTTCGCATTCGTCGGCCTGATCGCGTTCGGCGTCGGGATCGTCGCGGTCGACGAGATCCGGGAAACCAGCGAACGCCGGGCCGAAGTAACACACACCTACGAGGTGCGGACGGCGCTGCGGCAGCTGAATCTCGCCATCCTGGAGATCGAGGCGGCGGGACGGGCGGGTGCCGGGCCGGGGTCGGACAACGGGCAACGCCTGGAAGCGGCCACGACGCGAGCGCGGCAGGCGCTTACGGCCTTCACCGTCTGGACCGGGGACAATCCGGTTCAGCAGTCGACGGCGGGCGAGATCCGACGGAGGCTCGACGAGTATCTGTCCGATGTGTCCGAAGCAGCCGTGAATCTTCCCGCCCAGGCCGGGTTCGGCGAAGTCGTCGATGCGCAGGCGGACCTCGCGGCCGCCATCGATGCGGCGCTGCGGGAAGAAGCCCGGCTGCTCGCGCAGCGCCTGGATGCGACCCACCGAACGCTGGCGCGCAGCGAGGCGCTGCTGATCGGCGCGATCGTCCTGGTCGCGCTGTCGCTGGTCGCGGCCCTGCTGGTGGTGGTGCGCGCCCTTCGCCGCAGCCGCCGATCGGAGATCGCTCTGGAGCAGCAGGGTCATCTGCTGACGACGACGTTCGAAGCGATGACGCAGGGTCTGGTCGTGGTCGACGCCGAGACGCGGGTGCTCGCGGTGAACCGCGGCGCGCAACAGCTCCTCGGGGTTCCGTCGGCCGAGGCAGCGCTCGGGCGCCCGTTCCTCGACGTGCTGCGCGTCCAGGTGGAGGGCGGACTCCTCACCGATGACGAAGCGCAGGAGCGGGCGCGCATCCTGGCCAGCGACATCGCGGCGCAGCGCGCCAGCCAGTCCGAGGTCGCGCGGCTCGACGGCCGGGTCATCGAGATTGAGCGCCAGCCCTATCCCGGCGGGATGGTCACGACCTACACGGACATCACCGAGCGTCGGCGCACCGAGCGGATGAAGAACGAGTTCATCTCGACGGTGAGCCACGAGCTGCGCACTCCGTTGACCTCGATCCGCGGCTCCCTCGGGCTCATCGTCGGCGGCGCCGTCGGCGAGGTCGCGCCGAAGGTGCGCGAGATGGTGGCGATCGCCCATTCCAACAGCGAACGCCTGGTCCGCCTGATCAACGACATCCTCGACATCGAGAAGATCGAATCGGGACGGCTGCAGTTCGATCTCCAGGCGCAGCCGCTGGCCGAACTCCTCGGGCAGGCCATGAAGGCCAATGCCGGCTACTTCCAGCAGTACGAGGTGCAGCCGAAGCTGGTCGACGAGGCGCAGGGTTCGATGGTCCGGGTCGACGGCGACCGCTTCATCCAGGTCATGAACAACCTGCTCTCCAACGCGGCCAAGTTCACCGCGGCGGGTGGTTCGGTGACGGTCCTCGCGTCGCGCCATGACGGCCGCGTGCGGATCACCGTGCAGGACGAAGGGCCGGGCATTCCCGATAGCTTCCGCGAGCGCATCTTCGGCAAGTTCGAGCAGGCGGATTCCTCGGACTCCCGCCGCAAGGGGGGGACGGGCCTCGGCCTCAGCATCGCCAAGGCCATCGTCGAGCGCCTCGACGGCCGGATCTGGTTCGAGACCGAACTCGGCGTCGGTACCCGCTTCCATGTCGAGTTGCCGGAGGTCTCGCGGGCGTCCACGGCCGTTCCCGCCGGCGCGGACGGGCGACCCTCGCTGCTGGTCGTGGAGGACGACCAGGACGTGGCGCGGCTGCTGACGATCATGCTGGAGCAGCACGGATGGCGCGTCACGGTCGCGCACTCGGTCGCCGCCGCCTCCGATCTGCTGCGGCGGGCGCGCTTCGATGCCATGACCCTCGACATCATGCTGCCCGACGAGGACGGCCTGTCGTTCTTCCGGCGGCTGCGGTCGGCACCGGCGACGCGTGACCTGCCGGTCGTCGTCGTGTCGGCGAAATCCGAGGTTGCGCGGCAGGAGTTGAACGGCGATGCCATCGGCATCGTCGACTGGCTGGAGAAGCCGATCGATCAGGAGCGGCTGGGCCGCGCCATCCGCCAGGCGCTCGGCGCGGTCGAAGGGCCGGCCTCGATCCTCCATGTCGAGGACGACCCCGACATCGTCCGGGTTCTCGGCGCCGTGATGGGCGACGAGGTCGAGGTGGTACCGGCGATGACGCTGGCGGCAGCGCGGACCGC
This sequence comes from Allostella sp. ATCC 35155, assembly GCA_006738865.1. Taxonomy (GTDB): domain Bacteria; phylum Pseudomonadota; class Alphaproteobacteria; order ATCC43930; family Allostellaceae; genus Allostella. Next base: position 4,206,004 of record AP019701.1, on the reverse strand, counting down.
GCTCGCCGAACGCAGCTTCGCGCTCGTCATCGTCGATGTCGGCCTGCCCGACGGCTCGGGGCTCGATCTCCTCGACGACATCCGCCGTCTGAAGCCGCCGCCACCGGTCGTCATCTTTTCCGCCCATGATGTCGATCCGGCGATGACGAGCCAGGCGGCGGCCGCACTCGTGAAGAGCCGGACGGACAACGACACGCTGCACCAGACCATCAGGGGTCTGATCGCCGGCATGGCGGCGGCGGCGCGCCCGGGAGCGAATTGAGCGATGCCGAAGGAACCCCTGGCCCGAATTCTCTATGTCGAGGACGACGCCGACATCCGGATGATCGGCAAGTTCGCGATGGAGAATGTCGGCGGCTTCGTCGTCACCGACTGCGAGTCGGGCGAGGAGGCGCTGGCGCGCGCGCCCGGCGCCGCACCGCAGCTGCTGCTGCTCGACGTCATGATGCCCGGCATGGACGGTCCGACGACGCTGGCCCGGCTGCGGGCGCAGCCGGCGACGGCGGCGACGCCGGTCGTCTTCATGACGGCCAAGGTCCAGCCGCAGGAGGTGCAGCGCTATCGCGAACTCGGCGCCATCGACGTGATCTCGAAGCCGTTCGACCCGATGACGCTGTCGGACTCGATCCGGGCCATCTGGAATCGCGGCGATGGGTGAGGACGCCCGCGCCGAGTCGCTTCGCCAGCTGACGCGGGCCGGGGCGCGCAGCGTCGGCGAGCGCGTCGAGGCATTGGCGGCCGCCTGCGCCCGGCTGGTGGAGGCGCGCGCGTGGGACGAGGTTGCGCGGTCGGAGACGGCCGCGGCCGCGGCCCTCGCCCACAAGCTCGCCGGATCGGGCGCCACCTTCGGCTTCCCGCATGTCTCGCGGGTCGCAGCATCGCTGGAGACGGTGCTGGAGGGCATGGTTCGTTCCGATCAGGCGCATGCCGACGCATCCGCCCAGCTGGTACGCCTTGCGGATGCGCTGCGTTCGGCCCTCCTGCGCGGACCCACGGGCAGCCGCACGGCAGCCGATGCGCCGGTATTGCCCACTTCGCAGGGCCAGCCGCAGGGCCAGGGAGTCTGGGTCGTGGCGCCGGCCGGCCGGCTGGAGGAGACCCGGGCGCTCGTCGAAGGACTGGGCTTCGCGGTCGGGTCGCTCGATATCGCGCAGGCAGCGGCCCTGCCGGCCCAGGTGGCGGTCCTCATCGTCGATGCCGCGGACCGGGTCGACATGATCCGCATCGACCCGCTGCTCGGCCGCGGCCCGACGATCCTGATCGCCGACCGGGTCGATCTCGACGTGCGCCTGGCGGCGGCGCGGGCCGGCATCGACGCGGTGATGGCGCAGCCGGTCGATCCGGCCGAACTCGCCGACTGGATCAACGGGTTCGTCGGCAGCGCCAGCGAGGCGCCCTATTCCGTGCTCGTCGTCGACGACGACGCCGTCATGGCCGAGGCCTACCGCGGCGCGCTGGAGGCGGCGGGAATGGTCGTGGAGGCGACCAGCGACCCGGCGCTCGCGCCCTCGCTGCTCGGGGCGCAGTTCCCCGACCTCGTCCTCATGGACCTGCAGATGCCGGGTATCTCCGGCATCGAGCTGGCGCAGGTGATCCGCCAGAGCCGCCGGTTCCTCTCGCTGCCGATCGTCTTCCTGTCGGCCGAACAGGATGTCGAGCGTCAGATGCGCGCTCGCCGCTTCGGCGGCGACGACTTCATCACCAAGCCGGTCGATCTCGACCGTCTCGTGCGGCTGGTCCGCCTGCGCGCCGAGCGCGCCCGCACCCTGCGCGGCGCGATGGAGCATGACAGCCTGACCGGGCTGCTGAACCACGGGCGCTTCAAGGACAAGCTCCAGCACGAGCTGGAGCGCGGCCGCCGCACCGGTTCGCAGATCAGCCTGGTGCTCCTCGACCTCGACCATTTCAAGCAGGTCAACGATACCTACGGCCACCTTGCCGGCGACCGCGTGATCCGCGCGCTGGCGCGCACGCTGCGCGCACGGCTGCGTCGGATCGACATCGTCGGCCGCTACGGCGGCGAGGAGTTCGGGGTCATCCTGCTCGACACGGGGCCCGCCGACGCGTACCGGGCGGTCGAACCGGTGCGGCAGGCATTCGCGCACCAGCGATTCGAGGAGGGTGGGGTCGCCTTTCGCGTCACCTTCAGTGCCGGCATCGCCTCCAGCCGCACCCATTGCGACATGAACGACCTCATCGCCGCGGCCGATGCGATGCTCTACGAGGCCAAGCGGGCCGGGCGCGACGCGGTATTCGTCGAAGGCGACGCCGCGGCACCGCCGTCGGGTTGACCTGGGTCAAGGAACCCCAAACGCGGCGGGGCCAGTCTCGGCGATGCCGGAAGCGTCCAGCGTGTTCCGATGGTCGGTTCCCGAACCGGTCGCCCGGCAAGAGGAGGGGTCATGCCGCTCAAGAACATCCTCGTCCATGTCGATGGCAGCAAGCCCGCCGCCGACCGCCTCGCGCTCGCGATCGCCCTTGCCGAGCGCGACGGCGCCCATCTCGCCGCGCTCCATATCTTCGCGCCGCAGCCGATGCCGGGCTTCGTCGAGGCCGAGCTGCCGAAGGGTGTGATCGAGCAGATCCGCGCGGCGGCCCGCGAGCGTGCCCAGGCGGTCGCTGACCGGTTGCAGCCGATCCTTGCGGCGGCCAATGCGCCGACAGAGTGGCGCACCGTGGAGTCGCTCGATCCCGCCACGGTGGCGTTCCATGCCCGCTACTGCGATCTCGCGATCGTCGGCCAGGACGACCCCGAGGATGGCAGCGGGCCGGTCGGTATCGCCGAGGCCGTCATGCTGGAGAGCGGGCGCCCGGCGCTGGTCGTCCCCTATGCCGGCCGCCATCGCGCCGTCGGCACCAACGTCATCGTCGCGTGGGACGGCGGGCGCGAGGCCGCGCGTGCGGTCAACGATGCACTTCCCTTGCTCGCGCCGGGTGCCTCCGTGACGGTGCTGGCCCTCGATCCCGACCGCACCTCGGCCGGTGGCACCGGCTATCCCGGCCAGGACATCGCCGCCCATCTGGCGCGCCACGGCGTCCGGGTGGAGGCGGCCCACTACGTCACCGAGGACATCTCGGTCGGCGACATGCTGCTGTCGCGGGCGGCCGACCTCGGTGCCGACCTCATCGTCATGGGTGCCTACGGCCACGCGCGGCTGCGCGAACTCGTGCTCGGCGGTACGACCCGGCACATCCTGGCCCACATGACGGTGCCGGTGCTGATGAGCCACTGACGGGGCAGGATCAAAGGAAGGGATACGACGGGCGGGCTCGTGAGGCTATCTTCGTCCGGCACATGATTCTCGTCTTCGGCTCCCTCAACATCGACCTCTCCTTCCCGCTGCCGCACCTGCCGGTCGAGGGCGAGACCGTGCTCGCCCCCGCCTGCCAGCCGGGCCCCGGCGGCAAGGGCCTCAACCAGGCGGTGGCGGCCGCCCGCTCCGGCGCTGCGACCGCCATGTACGGGCGGGTCGGCGCCGATCCCTTCGGCGAGACGCTGCGCCAAACGCTGGCTGCCGAGGGCATCGCTGGCGCGGGCGTGGCACCCGGGCAGTCGGCGACCGGCTGCGCCGCCATTGCGGTCGCGGCCGACGGCCGCAACCTCATCATGGTCGGCAGCGGCGCCAACCGTGAGGCGACGGCCGACCAGGTGCCCGACGATGCGCTGGACGCGGGGACGACGCTCGTCCTGCAGCTCGAAGTGCCGATCGCCGAGACCGTGGCCCTGGCGCGCCGGGCCCGGGCTCGAGGTGCCCGCGTCGTGCTCAACGCCGCGCCGGCGGCCGTCCTGCCGGCGGGGGCGCTGGCCGCGGTCGATGTCCTCGTCGTCAACGAGATCGAGGCCGCGATGCTGACCGGCCTCAGCGATCCGGACGCTGCGCTCGGCGCGCTCGCCGCCGGCGATTGCGGCGCGGTCGTCCTCACGCGCGGCGGTGCGGGCGCGACGGCACGGTGCGGCACCGAATGCTGGCATGTCCCGGCGCTGGCGATCCGTCCGGTCGACACGGTCGGCGCAGGCGACGCGTTCGTGGGTGCCCTGGCGGCCGCCCTGGATGCCGGTGCGGACCTGCCGGCGGCGCTGCGGCGGGCCAGCGTCGCCGGCGGCCTCGCCTGCCTGAAGCCGGGCGCGGTGGCGGCGATGCCGGACCGGGCGGCGATCAACGCCGCTCTGGATCGCCTGCCTCCGGCTACGCCCCGGTAGGTGCGCCGGGCACGAGGCGGCGGGCGTCGGCCGGCGCCAGGACGTCCGTGCCCGCCAGCCACTTGGCCTCGGCTTCGGGATCGTCCAGCACGATCGCCATGGCGCGGATCAGCTCGTACTGCCCGTCGGGCAGGCCCGCGATCCGGGCGGCCGCTTCGCCGGCCCGGGTCAGGACGCCGCGCAGTTCCATCGCGGCGCGCGGCACCGGGATCGGCACCGGCTCGTGCGCGAAGGCGCGGGCGCAGGCCTCGACATCGGTCGAGGCGAAGGCGCGGCAGGCGAGCGGCCGGTCGGCATAGACGGCGCAGCGGCCGTCCTCCAGCAGCGGGCACGGCAGATTGCGCCGGTGGCGCTCGGCGACGGTCATCCCGTCGACGGCGGCAGCCGCCTCGCGCACGCGGGCGGCGAGGACGGTACGCTGCTCCGGCGGCTGGGCGGCCACGGCGCGGGCCAGCAGGAAGATTTCCGGCGCGCGGGCCGACACGACCTGATGGCAGCAGTAGTTGCAGCCCGCGCGGCAGGCGACCGGCTCCTTCCGCGCCATCGCCTCGAAGGCGCGATGGAAGGCGCGCGCGGCATAGGGGGCCCGCGTCTCCGCGCGCGGCGCGGCGAGAAAGCCGGCGAGCTGCCGCACCAGCTTGGTCGCGGCCTGGGCGTTGACCGGTGCCTTCGCCTTCATCGTCCGCTCCTCGATTGCTGCGGGTCGAGCGCTTCCTGCAGCGCGTCGCCCAGGACGTTGCAGGCGACGACGGTCGCGAAGATCAGCAGGCCGGGATAGATCGCCAGCATCGGCGCCGTCGTCACCAGTTCCTGGGCGTTGGTCAGCATCGAGCCCCAGCTCGCCGCCGGCGGCTGGATGCCCAGGCCGAGGAAGCTCAGCACCGATTCGACGAGGATGACGCTGCCGACCGAAAGCGTCGTCGCGACCAGGATCGGCGACAGCGTGTTGGGCAGGAGGTGGCGCAGCATGATCCGCCAGGGGCCGCAGCCGACCGCCACGGCGGCGGTGACGAAGTCGCGCTCGCGCAGGGACAGGACGCCCGCGCGTACCAAACGCGCGACCCCCGTCCACCCCGCCAGCGCCACCAGGGCCACGATGCGGTAGATGCTCGCATCCTCGCTGTCGGCGATGCCGGCCGGCACTCCCAGCTTCTGCAGGTCGACCGCCGCCAGGACGATCAGCAGCGGCAGCATCGGCAGGGCGATGACGCCGTCGCACACCCGCATCAGCAGCGCGTCGAGACGGCCGCCGACATAGCCCGCGACCAGCCCGACCGCAGTACCGATCGAGGCCGCGCCGACCGCCCCGACGAGGCCTACCAGCAGCGAGACGCGGCCGCCCTGCAGCAGGCGCAGCAGGGTGTCGCGGCCGAGCTCGTCGGTGCCGAGCGGATGGGAGAGCGACGGGCCCTCGAGCCGCGCCAGCAGGTCGACCATCTCGGGATCGTGCCCCAGGATGCGGGCGACGAGCGGCGCCAGCAGCGCGCCCAGCCCGAGCAGCCCCAGCACCAGGATGCTGGCGCACGCCCCCGGCCGACGCCACAGCCGGCGCAGGAAGCCGGGCATCCGGGGGGCGGCGACTGCGCTCGCGAGGGCGGTCATCGCTGGCGGATCCGCGGGTCGAGGGCCGCATAGGCGACGTCGGCCAGGAGGTTGCAGGCCACCGTCAGCGCCGTCACCAGCAGCAGCGCGAGCAGCGCCAGATTGTAGTCGTTGCCCATGACGGCATCGAAGATCAGCTTGCCCATGCCGGGATAGCCGAACATCGTCTCGGTCACCAGGGCGCCCGACACCAGCGCGCCGCAGTCGAGCGCCAGGATCGTGACATAGGGCAGCAGCGCGTTGCGCAGGGCATGCCGCCAGAGGACGCGGCGCGGATGCAGGCCCTTGGCGTGCGCGGTGCGGATATAGTCCTGGCCCAGCGCCTCCACCATGGCCGCCCGGATATAGCGCACATGCCCGCCGACGGCGGCGATGGTCAGGGTCAGGACCGGCAGGACCAGGTGGCGGGCGCGCTCGGCGAGGCCGGGGTCGCGCGCCATCGGCAGGCCGGCCGCCGGCAGCCAGCCCAATTCGACCGCAAAGACCAGGATGAGGACGAGCGCCAGCCAGAAGGTCGGCACCGAGATGCCGGCGAAGCAGAGCGCGTTGACGGCGCGGTCGAAGCCGGTTCCGGCATGGGCGGCGGCGGTCACCGCGATCGGCAGCGCGATCAGGGCGGCTGCCGTCAGGCTGACGCCCATCAACAGCGCCGTGTTCGCCAGCCGTGGGCCCAGCACGGCCGCGGCCGGCTGGGAATAGAGCCGGGAATAGCCGAACTCGCCGGTCAGCGCCTTGCCCAGCCAGGCGAGGTAGCGTTCCAGGATCGGCTGGTCGAGACCGTGGATCGCCTTCAGGCGGGCGATATCGTCCGGCGTCAGGCGGGGGTCGGCCGACAGCATCAGGTCGATCGGGTCGCCCGGCATCAGGCCGATCAGCGCATAGCAGACGAAGGACATCAGGGCGACCAGCATGGTCGCCTGGAGCAGGCGGCGGACGAGGAAGTGGCTCAAGCCCAGCCGTCGCGCTGCCGCAGGTCCGGCTGCGCTGCCGTCATGGGGCCGCGAAGCGCCAGTTCTCGATCCACAGGGTGGTCGGGTACTGGTGGCCGGTCGGCTCGATCCCGCGCAGCCATTTCGGCATCACGAACGGATCGGCGCGGAAATAGAGCGGCAGCACCGGCAGGTCGCGGGCATAGAGGTGCTGCTGCGTGTGCCACAGCCGGCGGCGCTTCTCCCGGTCGAGTTCGACCTCGATCTTCTCGATCAGGGCGTCCATCTCGGGATTGGCATAGCCGGTGTAGTTCTGGCCCGAGAAATTGTTGTCCGGCCGCGGGATGCTCTCGGAGTGGAGCGTCGTGCGCGGTACAGCCTCCGGCGCCGACAGCCAGGCGAACATCGCCATCGCGGTGAACCGCCGCTTGGTGACGGTCTCGCCGAAGAAGACGCGCGGCGGTTCGTTGCGCAGCCGGACCTCGATTCCGACCTGCCGCCACTGGCTCTGCAGCACCTGCTGCACCAGCTCGCGGGTGCGGTTGCCGGCCGTCGTCATCAGCTCCAGCACGAGGCGCTCGCCGGCCGCGTTCTGGCGCGGCCCGCCGCCGCGGCGGCTCCAGCCGGCGGCGTCGAGCAACTCGGCCGCGCGCTTCGGATCGAAGGCGTGGGCGGGCAGGTCGGTCGCATGGATCCAGTCGAGCGGATGGATCGCGCCGCGGGCGACCGGCTGGCGCCCGCCGAACAGGCTGCCGGTCAGCTTCTCGCGGTCGATCGCCAGCAGCAGCGCCTCGCGCACCCGCCGGTCGGCCAGGATCGGGTTGTCGAGGTTGAGGTCGATATGCTCGTAGACCAGCCCCGGCTTGTAGACGACGTCGTAGCGGTCGCGGTGCCGGGCTTCGAAGGCGAGCGCCTGGTCGAGCGACAGGCCGAGTTCGCCCGCGACATAGTCGACGGCGCCGGAGAGCAGGTTGGCCTCCAGCGCGGCGGTGTTCTCGATGGCGCGGACGACGATGCGGCGGAAGGCCGGCTTCGGCCCGTACCAGGTGGGGTTGCGCTCGAGCGCGATGTGGGAACCGGCCTGGACCTCGACGATGCGGTAGGGGCCGAAATGGAGGCCGGGATTGGTCGGGTCGGTGTCGAACAGGGTCCGGTTGCGATACTTCGTCGGGTCCGAGAAGGCCGGGCGCTCGAGATGCTCGGGCAGCAGCTGGAAGCCGCCGATCGAGGCGAACTCGAAGGACAGCTTGTCGACATGGAGCGTGAAGGTGCGCTCGTCCTTGACCGCGATGCGCGTCACGCGGCGATAGAACTCGGCCGCCGCGACGCCGCTCATCGGGTGGCGTCCGACCTCCCAGGTGAAGACGACGTCCTTGGTCGTCACCGGCACGCCGTCACCCCATTTCGCGCCCGGCTGGATCGTGTAGGTCACCTCGACCCCGCGTTTTCCACCCGGCAGGTCGACGGCCTTCGCCAGCCCGTTCTCCATCGTCGGCAGTTCGACGCAGAGCAGGCAGACCAGCTTCCAGTCCTTGTCGTAGGTGGTGAAGGGCCGCCGGGTCATGCCCAGGACGTAGCTCTTCGCCAGCATGCTCTCGATGTTGGGATGCAGCGTCGCCGGGAACTGGGTGATGCCGATGACGAGTTCGTCCTTGGCCGGCGGGCTGGCGGTTGCCGGCGCGACGGCGGCGAACAGCGCGAGCAGGGCGGCCGACAGCATCCGGTACATTCTAGCCGTACCTCCGCCGCCGGCCGGTCGTCACAGCTTGCCGCCGTGGGCCAGCGACCATTCGGCCGGGCGCTGCAGGAATGCGCGCACGGACTGGATCGCCTCTGGCGCGAAGTAGCCGTCGGCCTCCGCCGTCGCCAGCACGTCCCACCAGGTGCAGAGGCCGTGCAGGGAGACGCCCTCCGCCTTCAGGTTGGCGACGCTCTCGGGAAAGATGCCGTAATGGAAGACGACGAAGGTATGGGCGACCTCGGCCCCCGCCTTGCGCAGCGCCTCGACGAAATGCAGCTTGCTGCCGCCGTCGGTCGCCAGATCCTCGACCAGCAGCACCCGCTGGCCCTCGGCGAGATGGCCCTCGATCTGCGCGTCGCGGCCGAACCCCTTGGGCTTCTTGCGGACATAGAGCATCGGCAGCATCAGCCGCTCGGCCAGCCATGCGGCGAACGGGATGCCGGCGGTCTCGCCGCCGGCGACGGCGTCGATGTTCTCGAACCCGACCATGTCCTCGATCTGGGTCGCCGCCAGGTCCATGATCCGGCGCCGCGCCCGCGGGAAGGAGATGATCCGGCGGCAGTCGATATAGACCGGGCTCGCCCGGCCGGAGGTGAAGATGAACGGCTCCTCCGGGCGGAAGAGGACGGCCTTGATCTCGATCAGGATGCGCGCGACGGTGCGTGCGGCGTCCGTCGGCGGGGCGGGAATGGCAGCGTCGGGCATGGGTCCTGCACGGTCCGGAACCCCCTCTTCCTAGGGCACAAAGGCGGTCCGGGCAACCGGCGATGGCGCCGCCCCGCCCGTCCGCGCCCCGGCGGCGCGCCATCGCAACGTCAGCGCGCGCCCATCACCTTCATGTGGAATTCACGCTCGTCCTCGGGCAGGGCCAGCCACCATTGCCGCAATTCGCGCGGATGGGGGATCTTGAGGTCGACGATGTGCTCCGTCGGCATCGGCAGGGGCGAGGTTTCGTAGAAATAGCGGTAGCGGACGCGATAGGCGACCGTGCCCTTGCCGGTGCAGCCGACCCGCCGGCCGCGGCGCTTCAGCCAGATGGAAACCCAGCGGTCGGCGATGTAGCGCACGTCCGGCGGCACCAGCGCGAAGACCGGAAGCGCGCTGTAGGCCGGCGGGAACAGCATCATGCAGTTGGTGTCGAAGGTCTCGATGCCGTCGACCAGCTGGCAGAGATGCAGCAGCCTTCCGTCGACATGGTGCATGACGCGCAGCGAGGAGGCGACCTCGAGGTCCTGCTCGGCCTGGAGCGCCAGCAGGCTCGCGACATGGTCGGGATAGAACCAGTTGTCGGCATCGAGGAAGCCGATGGCGTCGAAGCCCTGGGCCGCGGCCGAGAGGGCGCCGATCGCCCGCGGCGTGTGCCCCCAGTCGCGATGGCCGGCGGGCAGGACGATGTGCTGCGCATCCCAGCCGTCGATCGCCGCCTCCGGCTTGCCGTCCCCGACGAGGATATGGGTCGCGGGATGCGTCTGCAGCCGGACGCTGGCATGGGCCTTGGCGATCCAGGCCAGCGGCTCCCCGTGATAGGGGGTGACGATGGCGACGCGGGTCAATGGATGCCGATCCGGCGGAACTGGCGCGCCCGTTCCTCGGGCCCGATGTCGCGCCACCAGCGGGCGACCGCCGTCGGGTCGGGGAGGTCACCATCGACCAGCCAGGCGTCCCACGGCGTCGCGCCCAGCCCGGCATTGAAGGCCCGGGTCCGGACGCGCTTGGCGAGCGTGGGGGACGGGCCGGCCGCGACGATGCGCCGTTCCCGCCCCTGGAGATATCCCAGCACCGACTGCGCGGCGTCGCCGGCGACCGGTTGCGGGACGAGGCACCACAGCGCGATCGCCGAGAAGGCGGTCGGCGCGAGGAGGATGCCGCTGGGATCGGCGGTGCGCAGCCCGTCCACCTGGCGGCAGGCGCCGACCGGCGTGCCGTCGATCCGGTGCAGCACGCGCCGTGCGGTGGCGACATCCGCGCCGGCGGCCTCCAGCGCCGTCACCATCCCGGCCAGGTGTCCCGGCAGGAACCAGTCGGCGGCGTCGAGGAAGGTGACCGCATCGAAGCGCTGCGAGGCGGCCGACAGGCCGCCCGCCATGCGCGCGACATTGCCGCCGTCGTCGTGGCGGCGGCCGAGCACGATGTGCTGGTCGGCCAGCTTGGCGACCTCCGCATCGGGCCGGCCGTCGGCCACCAGGATGTGGGCGACCGCATGGCCCTGGTCGGCGAGGCTGGCATGCCCCTGCCTCAGCCACTCGAGGGGTTCGTCCGAATAGGGGGTGACGACGGCGATGCGCATGCGAGGCTGGTATCTAGCCCGCGCCGCCGGTGCTTGCCAAGGCGCCCGGCGCGGGCCATGTGGAAGGCTCGTCCGATGCTCCGCCTGTTCGTCGCCATCCCCCTGCCGGAATCGCTCCGCCGCGCGCTTGTTCTGCTTGGCGGCGGCATTCCCGGTGCGTCCTGGGTGGCGGAGGACAATCTGCACCTGACGCTGCGCTTCATCGGCGAGGTCGACGAGGGCACCGCGGCCGACATCGACGAGGAACTCATCGGGCTCCAGGTGCCGGCGGTCGAGGTCCAGGTCGCCGGCATGGGCCAGTTCGGCGAGGGCGAGCGCGCCCGGCTGCTCTATGCCGCCGTCGCCCGCACGCCCGAACTCGTCCACCTGCAGGAGCGGGTCGAGGCGGCGGTGGCGCGCGGCGGCAGTCCGGCCGAGAAGCGCAAGTTCGCGCCGCACGTCACGCTCGCGCGCCTCAAGGGGGCGGCCATGCCGCGGGTGCAGGCCTTCATCGCCGCCCATTCGCTCTTCCGCGCGCCGCCCTTCATCGCCGATCGCGTCGTGCTCTATTCCAGCCACCTCGCCCGCGACGGCGCGATCTACCGCGCCGAGGCGGACTATCCCCTGCGGACTTGGTGACGATGGCGGCGCGCCCGATCGTCGTCCTCACCGGCGCCGGCATCTCCCGCGAGTCGGGCCTGCACACCTTTCGCGATGCCGACGGCATCTGGGCGAGCGTGCGCATCGAGGATGTCGCAACGCCGGAGGCGTTCGCGCGCGACCCGTCGCGCGTGCAGGCCTTCTACGACAGCCGCCGGCGCGGCCTGCTCGACCCGGCGATCCGGCCGAACGCCGCCCATGGCGCGCTGGCGCGGCTCGAGGCCCGGTGGCCGGCGCCCGTCCTCGTCGTCACCCAGAACATCGACGACCTGCACGAGCGCGCCGGCAGCCATGCGCTGATCCACATGCATGGCGAGCTGCTGAAGGCGCGCTGCCTCGCCTGCCACGCGATCTCGCCCGTGCGCCACGACCTCGCATCGGGTGTGGCCTGCCCGGCCTGCGGGCAGCGGCGGCTGCGGCCGCATGTCGTGTGGTTCGGCGAGATGCCGCTCGGCATGGACGCGATCGCCGAGGCCCTCGACGGGTGCGGTCTCTTCGTCTCCATCGGCACCTCCGGGAACGTCTATCCCGCGGCCGGCTTCGTCGACCATGCGCGGCGGCGCCGCGCGCGCACGGTCGAACTCAATCTCGAACGCTCGCTGGGCGCCGATCTCTTCGACGAAGGGCACTATGGCCCCGCGACGGAGGTGGTGCCCGCCTTCGTCGATCGCCTGCTCGCCGAGTGCGGGTGACGGCCGACTTCGATCGCCTGCTGGCGGAAATCCGCGCCTGCCGGGTCTGTGCGGATCACCTGCCGCTCGGCCCGCGACCGGTGATCCGGGGCCACGAAGGCGCCCGCATCCTGATCGCCAGCCAGGCGCCCGGCACCAAGGTCCACGCCTCGGGCCTCTCCTTCGACGATGCCAGCGGCGACCGGCTGCGCGAATGGCTCGGCGTCGACCGCGCCACCTTCTACGACGAGGCGCGGATCGCCATCGCGCCAATGGGCTTCTGCTATCCGGGCCGCCTGCCGCGCGGCGGCGACGCGCCGCCGCGGCCGGAATGCGCGCCGCTGTGGCAGGCGCGGGTGGCGGCCGCCTTCGGCCGCGTCGAACTCGTCCTCCTGGTCGGCGGCTGGGCGCAGGCCTGGCATCTCGGCGACCGTGCCGGCCCGACCCTGACCCGGACGGTGGCGGCGTGGCGCGACTACCTGCCGCGCCACTTCCCGCTGCCGCATCCGAGCTGGCGCAACACCGGCTGGCTCAACCGCAATCCGTGGTTCGCGGCCGAGGCCCTGCCGGAGCTGCGCCGCCGCGTCGCGATCCTCCTTGCCGGCGGGTCAGTCGACGAGGGCCGATAGCGGCGCCACCACGGCAAAGCGGTCCGCGAGTTCGGCCAGCGCCGCACGTTGCAGGACCTCCGGTGCGAGGTCGGGACCGCCGGTCGGGTCGGGCAGCGCGCGGGTGGCGGTGGCATCCGCGATCACCGTCGTCCGGTAGCCGAGGTCGAGTGCCGCCCGCGCCGTCGAGCTGACGCACATGTGCGTCATGAACCCGGCGATGACGAGCGAGGTGCGCCCGGTCGCCTTCAGGACCTGGTCGAGGTCGGTGCCGGCGAAGGCGTTGGGCAGGCCCTTGGTCACGACCGCTTCGCCGGCGGCAGGCTGGGCGGCATCGGCGATCCGGCCTCCGCCGCCGTCCATGTCGAACAGGCCGCCGGCCTTGCCCTTGTGGGCGACATGGATGACGGGCGCGCCGGCTGCCCGGGCCGCCACCAGCAGCCTGGCGATGGCGTCGAGCGCGGGCGCGACCCCCGGCAGCGGCAGGTGACCGTCGACATATTCGCGCTGGGCGTCGATGACCACCACGGCGGACTTGGAAAGGGGGCCGGGCGTGGCATCGGCGCCGGCGAGCTGGAGGAGGGTGCGGGCAGCGGTCATGGCTCCGTTCGCTTCGCTGGTTGGGTTCCGGCCTTCAGCGTAGTGCGCATTCGCCTCGGGGGAAGCGGCGTATTGTCGAACCGGGCTGTCGCAATTCGGGCAGATCGCAGCGATGGGGCCGCCCGCAGGGCCGCACGCCACCCTCACGACCCGGCGCTGAAGGCCTTCGCGACGGGTGCGGCCGCGATTCCCGCCCGTTCCAAGGCGGCGGCGACCCGCAGTAATGTCGCCTCTTCCCAGGGCCGGCCGATGATCTGGACCGCGATCGGCAGGCCGGGGCCGGCGATGGGGGCTGCCACCACCGGCAGGCCGATGAAGGAGATGGGCTGCGTCAGCACGCCGAGATTGGCGCGCACCGGCACGGTGGCGCCGGCCAGTTCCATGGTCTGCTGCTCGACCAGCGGGGCGGTGCAGGGCGTGGCCGGCGCGATCAGCACGTCGACCTCCTGCATCGCCGCGGCCACCGCCCGCCGGAAGACGCCGCGATAGCGCTGCGCCCGGTCGACCCAGGCGGCGGGGACGAGGGCGCCGGCGGTCAGCCGGTCGCGCGTCTCCGGATCGAAATCCTCTGCCCGCCGCCGCAGCCGGTCGAGGTGCAGCGCGCCGCCCTCGGCGGCGGTGATGACATAGGCGGCCGCCCGCGCCCGGCCGGCGCCCGGGAGGGTCAGCCGGCGCGTCGCACCGAGGGCGTCCGCCACCCGCTCGACTGCCGCGCGGGCCTCCGGGCCGGCGAACTCGTGGAAATGACCGTCGAGGACGGCGACCCGCAACCCCGCGATGTCGCCTTCGGCGGCCGGCTCGACGGGGCGGTCCGCACAGGCGGGATCGGCCGGGTCGGGGCCCTGCATGGCGTCGTAGGCGAGGCGGAGATCGGCGACCGAGCGGGCGAACGGCCCGAGATGATCGAGGGCGGCGACGAACGGAAAGCTGCCGCGGCGGGTGAGGCGGCCGAAGGTCGGCTTCAGCCCGAAGACGCCGCACAGCGAGGCCGGCACCCGGATCGAACCGTTGGTGTCGCTGCCGAGCGCGATCGGCACCAGCCCGCCGGCGACCGCGCTGCCGCTGCCGCCGGACGAACCGCCGCTCATCCGCGCCGGATCGTGCGGATTGCGGGTCGCGCCGTAATGCGCGTTGCGCCCCGTGAAGTCGTAGGCGTACTCGCCCATCCCGAGCGCGCCGACGAGAATTGCCCCGGCGGCTTCCAGGCGTGCGATGAGGGGCGCGTCCGCCGTCGCCGGCGGGGAGTCGGCCTCGATGCGCGAGCCGGCGAGCGTCGCGAGGCCGGCCACGTCGAACAGGTTCTTGACCGCGAAGGGCACGCCGGCGAGCGGCCCGGGGTCCTGGCCGGCGGCGACGGCACGGTCGATCGCCGCGGCCCGCATCCGCGCCCGCTCCGCCGTCACCGCGGTGACGGCGTTGAGGATGGGCTGCGCGGCGGCGATGCGGCCCAGCGCCGCCTCGATCACGGCGGCGGCCGAGGTCGCACCGCCGCGCACCGCAGCGGCGATGTCGGACGCAGTCGCGTCGGCGCGGAGGGCGCGATGGCCGGCGGTCATGGCCGGAACACCGGGGCGGGCTCGTCGGACGCGCCGACCGGATGGTCTCCGACGACGCCGGCCAGCCGATGGGCGAGGCGCAGATGCTCGATCACGGCCGCGCGGCGGTCTTCCGGAAGCGGCAGGCCGAGCAGCGCCGCGGCGGCGTCGGCATAGCGTAGGATCGGGTCGTCCTCGTCAGGCGCGCTCATCTCGGGCTCCCTTCCTCGATCAGACTGCGGCGCCATGCCCGCCACCCGCCGAAGCGGCTGATGTCGGCCATGGCGTGTTCGCCGCCGGCGGCGCAGACGAAGCCGCGAACCTCGCTGCCGTCGTCGAGGCGTACGAAGCCGAGGGCGAGCGGCGGCCGCACCTCCGCCAGCAGGCCCGGCAGGGACCGCTCGGGCACCCGCCAGAGTTCGCCGTCGACAGCGACGCCGTCGCGCTCGACCGCGACCAGCCCGGGACGCGGCGGCGGCCCGGGCAACAGCACCATGCGGTAGGCCGGGGCCGTGCGGATCGCCCGTTCCGGCGCGGCGCCGAGCGCCGTCAGCGCATGGGCGCGCCCTTCGCCCGAGAGGTGCGCGCCGAACACCGCGACCGCGACCCCTTCGCCGGAGGCGACGGCGGGCCGGAGGGCGGCGGCGTCCGCCGACGCCCCCGTCGCGCCCAGGGGTACTGCGGCGGCGGCGTGCATCGCCCCGCCGATCGCGGCCAGGGCGCGGTCGCTGCCGGCCGGGCCGATCAGGGTCACGCCGACCGGCAGCCCGTTGCCATGGAAGCCGGCCGGCACGGCGATCGCGGCCAAGTCCATGAGGTTGACGAAGTTGGTCCAGGTGCCGAGCGCCGAGTTGCGGGCGATGGGCTCGGCCGCGACCTCGGCCACGGTCCAGTGGCGGGGGGCGGTCGGCACCATCAGGGCGTCGCAGCGCTGCCAGACCGCGCCCGCCGCAGCGGTAAGTTCGGCCAGCCGATAGAGGCCGCGGAAGGCGTCGATCGCCGTCCGCCCGCGTCCGCCGCGGACGATCGACCGCACCGCGGGGTCGCAGGCGTCCCAATGGGCATCGACGAAGTCGCCGACGGCGGCGGTGCGCTCGGCGACCCAGGGGCCGTCGTAGAGCAGGGCGGCCGCGGCGAGGAAGGGGGTCGGATCGAAGGTCTCGACCGTGGCGCCGAGGCCGCGCAGCCGCTCGACCGCCGCGAGCCACCATTGCGGCCCGAGCGCGTCGCCGTGCCAGGGGCAGGCGGCGGGATCGGGCACCGCGACGCGCCAGCCGCCCGTCCGCGGCGGGGCGAGCGTGACCGGGCGGGAGAAGGGATCGGCCGGGTCCGGGCCGGCGGCGGCCTCCAGCGCCGCCAGGGCGTCCGGGACGGTCAGGGCGAAGATCGAGACGCAGTCGAGGCTGCGGCAGGCCGGCACGACGCCCGACGCCGGAATCAGGCCCCGCGTCGGCTTCAGGCCGACGATGTTGTTCATCATGGCGGGCACGCGGCCGGAGCCGGCGGTGTCCGTGCCGAACGCGACGGGGACGAGGCCGCGCGCCACGGCCACCGCCGAGCCGGAGGAGGAGCCGCCGGGGATCGCTCCCTGGCCGAACGGGTTCTCCGGCACGCCGTAGGGCGAGCGCACGCCGACCAGCCCGGTCGCGAACTGGTCGAGGTTGGTCTTGGCCACGACCCGCCATCCGGCCTGCTCCAGCCGGGCGACCGCGCCGGCCGAGGCGTCCGGCCGATAGGAGAAGGCCGGGCAACCGGCCGTCGTCGGCCAGCCGGCGGCGTCGATGTTGTCCTTGACCGCGAGCGGGATACCGTCGGGCGCCGGACGCGGCCGGCCGATGAAGATGGCCGGATCGGCCTCCTCGAGGCGCCTTGCATGGGCGGCGCGGTCGGCCGGCGTGGCCGTGCCCCAGTCGGCCAGCGTCAGCGGACCGGGTTGGAGCTGCGATTCAGGGCGGGGCATGCGGTTCGTGTCCGTCATGGTGGGCGGCCTCAGCACGGGGCGTGCCAGACCGGGGCGTGCCAGCCCGCGACGTGCCAGACCGCGACGTGCCAGACCGCGACGTGCCAGCCCGCGACGTGCCAGCCCGGGGCGCATCGCGCCGGGGCCTTGTCGGCGTCGCCGGGTTCGGCCAAAGAGGGGCGATGGAAGCCACCAGCGGCAAGATCGCCCTTCCCGGACCGCCGCGGACGCGGGCCGACCGGCTGCGCGAGGATCTCGCGGAGGAGATTCTGTCCGGCCGCATCGGGCCCGGTGTCCGGCTCGACGAGCAGGGGCTGGCCGATCGCTACGGCGTCTCGCGCACGCCGGTCCGCGAGGCCCTGCGCCAGCTCGCGGCGACCGGGCTCGTCGAGGCGCGGCCGCACAAGGGGGTGATCGTCACCACGCCGTCGCAGAAGGCGCTGGCCGAATCCTTCGAGCTGATGGCGGAGCTGGAAGCGGCCTGCGCGGCGCTCGCCGCGCGGCGGATGACGGCGGCGCAGCGCCGCGGCCTGCTGCGGATTCACGGGCGCATGCGAAGCCTCTCCGAGGCCGGCGATCCCGAGGACTATGCCGCCCTCAACCTCGATTTCCACGACACCATCTGGCAGGGCTGCGGCAACGCCACGCTGGCCCAGATGACGGCCGACGTGCGCCGCCGCGTCGGCCCGTTCCGCCGCCTGCAGTTCCGCCTCTCCGGCCGGCTGCAACGGTCCTGGGAAGAGCATGACGCGGTCGTGCGCGCGATCGAGCAGGGGGATCCGGCAGCCGCACGGCTGGCGATGCAGGGTCACCTCGGGCTCGTCGGCGACGCGTCGGCCGATCTGGTCCGCTCGAAGGCCCAGGGCGGGATGGTCGGGTGATCGTGCATGCAAGATTGCATACAATATAGACAGACAATATTGATCTGAAATAGGTATTTAGCGCCGACCGGCCTGCCGATCGGGCAGCCTTTGGCGATGCCGCGGGCAACCGGGCTCGCCGCAGGTGGCGAAACCGGCCGGAATCCGCATTTTTTTGGCTGGCACGATGCTTGCGCTCGTCCCTGGCGATCGGAGTTTCGCCGGAGGGCCAGCCATGAAGCGTCGCGATTTCCTCAAGTCCTCGGCCGCAGCGGCGGCCGGTGTCGCGATCGGCGGGGTTCCCTGGAACCCGGCGCTCGGCCAGTCGCGCAAGGACACGCTGCTCGCGATCTCCGAGAACGGACCGAACAGCCTCGACATCCACGGCGTCGGCACCAACCGGCCGGGCTACGAGGCGTCCTGGAACAGCTACGACCGGCTCGTCACCTTCGGCGCCAAGAAGGACGCCAACGGCAACGACCATTACGACTACACCAGGATCGAGCCCGAGCTCGCCGAGGACTGGAACGCGACCGACGGCTCGGTCACCTTCCGGCTGAAGCGGGGCGCCAAGTTCCATGACGGCTCGCCGGTCACGGCCGCCGACGTCAAATGGTCCTTCGACCGCGCCGTGACCGTCGGCGGCTTCCCCACCTTCCAGATGAAGGCGGGCTCGCTCGAGAAGCCGGAGCAGTTCGTCGCCGTCGACGATCGCACCTTCCGCATCGACTTCCTGCGGAAGGACAAGCTGACCATGCCCGACCTCGGCGTGCCGGTGCCGGTCGTCATCAATTCCGGGCTCGCGAAGAAGCATGCGACGGCCGCCGACCCCTGGGCCATGGACTGGCTGCGGACGAACGAGGCGGGGTCGGGCGCCTATCGCGTCGCGCGCTTCCAGCCGGGAACCGAGGTCGTGTTCCAGCGCAACGAGGAATGGGTCGGCGGGCCGAAGCCGAAGATCCAGCGGGTCATCTGGCGCATCGTGCCCCAGGGCGGCAATCGCCGGGCCCTGCTCGAGCGCGGCGACGCCGACGTCTCCTTCGACCTCGCCAGCAAGGACTTCACCGAACTCGCGGACTCGCGGAAGCTGACGATCGTCGGCACGCCGGTCGAGAACGCGCTGCAGTATATCGGCTTCAACGTCAACAAGCCGCCCTTCGACGACGTCAAGGTGCGCCAGGCCGTCGCCTGGGCGCTGCCCTATCAGGCGATCATCGATTCCGTGATGTACGGCCGGGCGCTGCCGATGTTCGGCGCCAAGGGCCCGGTCACCGATGCGGCCTGGCCGCAGCCGCACGGCTATGCGACGGACCTCGACCGGGCCAAGGCGCTGATGGCCGCGTCCGCCCACCCCAACGGCTTCGAGACGACGATCTCCTTCGACCTCGGGCTGGCCGGCATCAACGAGCCGATCTGCGTCCTGGTCCAGGAAAGCCTGGCGCGCATCGGCATCACGCTGACGATCAACAAGATCCCGGGTGCCAACTGGCGCAACGAACTGCTGAAGAAGCAGCTGCCGATGCTGACCAACACCTTCGGCGGCTGGCTCAACTTTCCCGACTACTTCTTCTTCTGGGCCTATCACGGGCAGAACGCCCTGTTCAACACGATGGGCTACAAGAACCCGAAGATGGATGGCGCCATCGAGCGGGCGCGCTTCGCGACCGATCCCGCCGCCTACGCCGCCGACGTCAAGGCGTTTGTCGGCATCGCCTTCGACGAGATGCCGCGCATCCCGCTGTTCCAGCCCTACCTCAACGTCGCGATGCAGAAGAACGTGACCGGCTATCGCTACTGGTTCCATCGCCAGCTCGACTACCGGCAGCTGGAAAAGGCCTGAGGTTCCGGGGGCGGGCAGGGGACGGCGGCGATGCTGGCGATGATCGGACGGCGGCTGGCCGCGGCCCTGCCCTCGATCGCGGGCGTCGTCGTCGTCACCTTCCTCCTGACGCGCCTGCTGCCGGGCGATCCCGCCGCCTATTTCGCGGGGCCGGCGGCGACGCCCCAGGCGATCGAGGAGATCCGCCAGCGTCTCGGCCTCGACCAGTCGGTGCCGGCGCAGTTCCTGACCTATCTGGGCGATCTCGCCCGCGGCGAATTCGGCTTGTCGCTGACCACCGGCTTGCCGGTCATGCAGGAGCTGGTGACGCGGCTGCCGGCCTCCCTCGAACTGACCCTGGCCGGCCTCCTCTTCGCGGTCGCGGTGGCCGTGCCGCTCGGCATCCTGGCGGCGGTGCGGGCCGGCTCCTGGATTGACCATGCGACCCGCATCGTGGCGACCGCCGGCGTCAGCCTGCCGACCTTCTTCACCGGACTGCTGCTGGTCCATGTCTTCTATTCGGTGCTGCAGGTCGCGCCCGCGCCGATGGGCCGCCTCGACATCTTCTCCTCGACCCCCCCGCCCGTCACCGGGCTCTACGTCCTCGACGCGCTGCTCGCGGGCGACGGCGAAACGGCGCTGGCGGCGCTGGCGCAGCTCGCGCTGCCGGCGCTGACGCTCGGAATCTTCGCCCTGGCGCCGCTCGCCCGCATGACCCGGGCAGCGATGCTGGCGGCCCTCGGCAGCGAGTTCGTGCGCGCCGCCCGCGCCTCCGGGCTGAGCCGCGGCCGGATCGTCTGGGTCTACGCCTTCCGCAACGCCATGCTGCCGGTGCTGACGACGCTCGGCATGGTGTTCAGCTTCCTGCTCGGTGCCAACGTGCTGGTCGAGAAGGTCTTCGCCTGGCCCGGCATCGGCTCCTATGCGATCGAGGCCCTGATCGTCTCGGACTATGCGCCGGTGCAGGGCTTCGTGCTGACGATGGCGCTGCTCTACGTCCTGCTCAACCTTGCGATCGACATCCTCTACGGAATCGTCGATCCGCGGGTGAAGGTGGAGAGCTGAGGCATGGCCGCGGTCCAGGCATACGCCCGGCATCTCCGGCACGTCGTCACCGAGAATCCGGTGACGGGGGCCGCCTTCGCGCTCTTCCTGCTGCTGGTGCTGACGGCGATCCTCGGGCCGGCGCTGGTGCCGTTCGATCCGTTGCAGAGCGACGCGAGCCGGACCCTGCATCCGCCGTCGGCGCGCCACTGGTTCGGCACCGACCAGCTCGGGCGCGACGTCTTCAGCCGCGTGGTGGTGGCGACCCGCCTCGACATGACGATCGCCTTCGCCAGCGTCCTGCTGGTCTTCGTCACCGGCACCCTGACCGGCGTCGCCGCCGGCCATTTCGGCGGCTGGGTCGACCGCCTCACCGGCCGCATCGCCGACACCATCATGGCCTTCCCGCTCTTCGTCCTCGCCATGGGGATCGTCGCCGCCCTCGGCAACTCGATCGGCAACATCGTGCTGGCGACCGCGGTCGTGAACTTTCCGCTCTATGTCCGCGTCGCCCGGGCCGAGGCCAACGTGCGGCGCGACGCGGGGTTCGTCGAGGCCGCCCGCGTCAGCGGCAACAGCGAGGCACGCGTGGTCCTCTTCCACATCCTGCCCAACACCCTGCCGATCATGATGGTGCAGGTGTCGCTGACGCTCGGCTACGCGATCCTCAACGCCGCGGGCCTCTCCTTCATCGGCCTCGGCGTCCGCCCGCCGACCCCGGAATGGGGCATCATGGTCGCCGACGGCGCCAACTACATCCAGTCCGGCGAGTGGTGGGTCGCGCTCTTCCCCGGCCTGGCGCTGATGCTGGCGGTCTTCTGCTTCAACCTGCTGGGCGACGGGCTGCGCGACCTGATCGACCCGAGGCGCCGGACATGACGGCGCCGCCGCTGCTCGCGGTCGGGGATCTCTCCGTCACCTTCCGCACCCGCGCCGGTCCGGTGAAGGCGCTGGAGCGCGTCTCCTTCGCGGTCGACAAGGGCGAGACCATCGCGATCGTCGGCGAGAGCGGGTCGGGCAAGTCGGTCACGGCCCAGGCGATCATGGGCATCCTCGACCCGGCCGGCCGGGTCGAGGCCGGCCGGGTCTATTTCGCCGGCCTCGACCTCCTGAGGGCCAGCGCGAGCGAGCTCGCCGACATGCGCGGGCGCGAGTTCGCGATGATCTTCCAGAACCCGCGCGGCGCCCTCAACCCGATCCGCACCGTCGGCGACCAGATCGCCGACGTGCTGGCCCGGCATGAGCATCTCAAGGGTGCGGCGGCGCGCGATCGGGCGATGGAGATGCTGGCGCTGGTCAAGATCACCGACCCCCGGCGCCGGCTCGACGCCTACCCGTTCGAGCTGTCGGGCGGGATGTGCCAGCGGGTCATGATCGCGCTGGCGCTGGCCTGCCGGCCGGCCCTGCTGATTGCCGACGAGCCGACCACGGGCCTCGACGTCACCACCCAGGCGGCCATCATGGACCTGATCGGCGAACTCGGACGGTCGCGCGGCATGGCGACCGTTCTCATCACCCATGACCTCGGGCTGGCGGCCGAGCATTGCGGCCGCATCGTCGTCATGCATGCGGGCCATGTCGTGGAGGATGCGCCCGCGGCCCAGCTCTTCGCGGCGCCGCGACACCCCTATACGGCCAAGCTGCTGGCGGCGACGCCGCGGCCGGGGCGGCACCTCGAGGACCTGGAGGCGATCCCGGGGGGATTGCCGGACCTGCGCCGGGCCGACCTGCCCGGCTGTCGCTTCCTCGAGCGCTGCGATCGCGCGGGCGAGCCCTGCCGGGCGCCGGCGCTGGATGCCATCGTGACGCCGTCGCCGGACGGCGAGCGCCGCGTGCTCTGCGTCCGCCCGCTGATGGGGCTGGCGGCATGACGGCGCTGCTCGACGTCGCCGGGCTCTGCCGGCGCTTCACCGTCGGCCAGCCGGGGCCGATCGAGCGCCTGCGCGGCAAGCGGCCCGGCGTCCTGCACGCGGTCGACGCCGTCGACCTGCGCATCGGCGAAGGCGAGGTGCTCGGCCTCGTCGGCGAGAGCGGCTGCGGCAAGTCGACCCTGGCGCGCGTCGTCGCCCGCCTGATCGACCCGAGCGAGGGCAGCATCCGCTTCGCCGGCGAGGATATCGGCCAGATCGCCGCCCGCCGCTTCGCCCGCCATCCGCTGCGCCGGTCGATCCAGATGGTCTTCCAGGACCCGACCGAGAGCCTCAACCCGCGCTGGACGGCCTTCGACTGCATCGCCGATCCGATCCGGCGCATGGACCCGGGGGCGGCGGCGAAGGTGGCCGACCGGGTGCACGAGCTGGCGGCACTCGTCAGCCTGCCGGAGACCCTGCTGCAGCGCTTCCCCCATCAGCTCTCGGGCGGGCAGAAGGCGCGGGTCGGCATCGCCCGCGCCGTTGCGCTGCGGCCGCGCCTGCTGGTGCTGGACGAGCCGACCTCGGCGCTCGACGTCTCGGTCCAGGTGGTGGTGCTGAAGCTGCTCGACGAGCTGAAGCGCCGGCTCGGCATGAGCTACCTCTTCGTCACCCACGACCTCGAGGTGGTGCGCCTCATCTGCGACCGGGTGGCGGTCATGTATCTGGGCCGGATGGCGGAGGTCGGCACGGTCGGCCAGATCTTCGAGCGGCCGAGCCATCCCTACACCCGCGCCCTCCTCTCAGCGGTTCCGAGCGGCGTGCCCGGCCGGACGCCGCAGCGCATCCAGCTCTCGGGCGATCCGCGCAGCCCGATCGACCCCGACCCGCGCATCTGCCGCTTCCTCGGCCGCTGTCCCAACGGGACCGAGCGCTGCGGCACCGAGATGCCGCAGCTGCGCCCGATGGGGGAGGGGCACGTCGCCGCCTGTCATCTCGCCGATGCCGCCTGACGGCCCCCGGCAGTCGCCGTGCCGGCAAGGTAGCGCGCCACGAACCCGCCGAAGGTGCCGACGATGAGCGGCGGCCGGGCCGCGGCATAGGCGAGGCTGATGCCGATGGCGGGCAGGGGCGGCAACGGCCCGTCCAGGACATGCAGGTCCGCGGGCACGGCCGATCGCGTGACGACGCTGATCGCCTGGCCCGACCGCGTGACGGCGAGCAGCCCCGCCAGGCTGCTGCTGGCAAAGGCGATGCGGTAGGCGCGGCCGGCCCGGTCCATCGCCTTCCGGGCGGCGTCATGGTCGATCGTGCCCGGCGCCGACAGGGCGAGCGGCAGGATGCGGCTCGCCAGGATCTCGGGGCGCGGGCGATCGGCCACCCAGACGAGCTTCTCCGGCCGGATGATGCGCCGGGGCTCGGCATCCTCCGGCAGCGAGACGAGGGCGAGGTCGATGCGCCGGCGCTGCAGGAGCGGGCGCAGCTCGATCGTCGGCGCGCAGACGACCTCGATCTCGACGCCGCCATGGTCGGCGCCGAAACTCCGGAGGATCGCCGGGAAGAAGGCCGTCAGATAGTCCTCGGGGCAGCCGAAGCCGATCGTGCCGCGCAGGCCCTTGCCGGCGACATCGGCGAGCGCCTCGTCCTGGGCGACAAGGATCCGTTCCGCATGCCGCAGCAGGCGATCGCCCGCCGCCGTCAGGGCGACGCCGGCCCCCGTGCGATAGAGGATCGGCTGGCCGACGACGGCTTCCAGCCGGCGCATCTGCATGCTGACCGCCGACTGCGTCCGTCCGACCTGCTGGGCGGCGGCGCTGATCGTCCCGGCTCGCGCCACGGCGATGAAACTGCGCAGCAGGAGCGGGTCCAGATCGAGCATCACATATCACCAATTCTGATATCCGATTGTTCGGATATGAATTTCCTTGAATAAGGTCCGACGCCTAGATTCCGGAAGCGATTTTCCTCCGATGGAGTGGTGCCATGGACAGCGGAGCGCCGGCCGACGCCAACGAATCCGGCTTCTGGGATGCGGTCTCGAACCACGTCATGCGCTACGGCCCGCAGTTCGAGCGGCGGGTGATCGACCGGGCGGAGGGCAGCTTCGTCTACGACACGGCCGGTCGGGCGATCCTCGACTTCACCTCCGGGCAGATGAGCGCGGTGCTGGGCCACTCGCATCCGGCGATCGTCCGCACCGTGCAGGCGCAGATCGGCCGCCTCGACCATCTCTTCAGCGGCATGCTCTCGCGGCCCGTGGTCGAGCTGTGCCGGCGCCTCGGGTCGCTGCAGCCCGGGCTGGAGAAGGTGCTGCTGCTGTCGACCGGCGGCGAGTCGAACGAGGCGGCGATCCGCCTCGCCAAGATCGTCACCGGCAAGCACGAGATCGTCGCCTTCTCGAAGAGCTGGCACGGCATGACCGGGGCGGCGGCGGCGGCGACCTACAGCGCGGCACGGCGCGGCTACGGCCCCGTCGCCGTCGGCTCCTTCGCGATCCCCGCCCCCAACGCCTACCGGCCGCGCTTCACCCACCCCGACGGCAGCCTCGACTGGCGGACCGAACTGGATGACGCCTTCGCCCTGGTCGACAGCCAGTCGACCGGCAACCTCGCCGCCTTCATCGCCGAGCCGATCCTCTCCTCGGGCGGCATCATCGAGCTGCCGCCGGGCTATCTCGCCGCGCTGAAGGAGAAATGCCGCGAGCGCGGGATGCTGCTGATCCTCGACGAGGCCCAGACCGGCATCGGGCGGACGGGCGACATGTTCGCCTTCCAGCGCGACGGGGTGACGCCGGACATCCTCACGCTCTCCAAGACGCTGGGGGCCGGCCTGCCGCTCTCGGCGGTGCTGACGAGCAGCGCGATCGAGGAGACGGCGCACGAGCGCGGCTTCGTCTTCCTGACGACGCACGTCTCCGACCCGCTGCCGGCCGCGGTCGGCCTGACGGTATTGGACGTCGTCGAGCAGGAAGGGCTGATCGCGCGCGCCCAGGTCGCGGGCAAGCGCCTGCGGGCCGGGCTGGAGGCGCTGCAGCAGCGCTTCGAGTGCATCGGCGACGTGCGGGGTCGCGGCCTGCTGCTGGGGCTGGAGATCGTCGCCGACCGTGCCGCCCGGGCGCCGGACCTTGCAATGGGCGACCGGATCGGCGCCGAGGCGATGGCGCGCGGCCTCAGCATGAACATCGTCAAGCTGCCGGCGATGGGCGCGGTCTTCCGCATCGCCCCGCCGCTGACGATCTCGGACGGGGAACTCGACCGCGGCCTGGAGATCATGGCCGAGGCGATCGCGGCGGCGCGTCGCTGACGGATCGCACCAAATCCGAAGAGCCATGACTCATGGCGCTGGCCGGCGACCGTGCGTCCCTCGACTTCGCTCGGGATGAGGTATGCCTTTGTTCAGGTTAAAGAATTCCTCTCATCCCGAGCGAAGTCGAGGGACGCAACGGCATCGATGACGGGTCGTT
Source organism: Allostella sp. ATCC 35155 (assembly GCA_006738865.1). GTDB lineage: Bacteria > Pseudomonadota > Alphaproteobacteria > ATCC43930 > Allostellaceae > Allostella. The sequence goes on along the minus strand of AP019701.1, from coordinate 4,180,195 downwards.
CCCCATCCGCCGGATTTGGTATTGCTACGAAACCAGGGCGGGCTCGCGCCACGCGTCGGTCAGGACGGCGCGCGCGCCGGCCAGGAACATCGCGATCTTGAGCCGGTTGGCCTCGCGGCGGCCGAGCGGCGAGGGCGTGTCGAGGATCGCCCGCCGGATCGCGAGGTAGAAGATGCCGGTGTGGAGGTCCCAGCCGACCTCCTCCTCGAGCGGCGATATCGGTCCGTCCAGCGCTCCGTCGCGCGGATCCTCGGCGAAGGCCGCGCGCATCTCGCGGATGAGGACATGGACGATCCGCTCGCGGACGAAGAGCGTGTTCCGCTTGTGGATGTTGACGTCGCGCAGCGCGGCGAAGAAGAAGACCCGGGTCCACTCGTCCGACAGCACGGCATCCGTATAGTCCTGGTAGAAGCGGTCCAGCCGCTCGGCCAGCGGCTCGGCGCGGTCGCGCAGGACGGCCTCCCAGGCGGGTTTCCAGCGGCTGGAATAGAGGCGGTCGAAGACCCGCTCGATCAGCGCCTCCTTGTTGGCGAAGTAGTGATAGAGCAGCGACTGGCTGACCCCGATCGAACGGGCCAGCTCGCGCGTGTTGCCGTGGAAGCCGGCCCGCGCGAAATAGCGGATCGCGCGCTCGACGATGAGAACCTCGCGGTTCTCGTGCTTCAGGCGTCCGCGCGGCCGTGCCGTCGATCGGGGCCGACGCGCGCTCGTTTCCGTTTTTTCGCCCATGCCCTGCAGTTCCGCCGCGGGGCGGCTCCGGCGCCGCCATCCTTCCCCCGCCAGGGGTACCATGACCGGCCGCCGGGGGCCACGGACCACTTGCCGCATTATCGATCAGATGAACGGATGAATCGATCGGCCATGTTCCCGTTTTGATCTGGCGCTGGATTCATCCCGATCTTCGCTGCAAGTCCTGGCATACCCTCGAAGATTCTTTCCGGACACGCATTGCGCGCCCGTGCCGATCGTGCTTATCCTGATCAAATGATCATGTAAAAACCGGCTCGGCATGCGGGGTTTCCACGGGGTCCGGGCCTCCAACAGGGGAGCTAGGCGATGCGGAGATTTGCGAAGGCGATCCTCGGGCTCGGGCTCGTGCTCGCGCTCGGGCTGGCGGCAGCACCCGCCACGGCACAGACACCGCGGAAGGGCGGCACGCTGCGCATCCTCGTCCATCCGGAGCCGCCGCATGTGGTCACCGCGCTCGGCCAGGCGAGCGGCACGGTCACCATCGGCGGCAAGATCTTCGAGGGCCTGCTGACCTTCGACTTCGGCCTGAACCCCAAGCCCGGGCTGGCCGAGCGCTGGGAGCGGTCGGCCGACGGCCTGACCTACACCTTCCATCTGCGCCGCAATGCCAAGTGGCATGACGGCAAGCCCTTCACCGCGGCCGACGTGGTCTTCACGACCCAGGAATTCCTGATGAAGACGCATCCGCGCGCGCGGTCGGTCTTCTCGCGGGTCGCGTCGGTCGAGACGCCCGACGACCACACGGTCGTCTACAAGCTGAAGGAGCGGTTCTCGCCCTTCCTCTACGCCTTCGAGCTCTCGGGCGCGCCGATGATGCCGAAGCACATCTATGCCGGCACCGAGTTCGACAAGAACCCGGCCAATGCCAAGCCGGTCGGCACCGGGCCGTTCCGCTTCGTCTCCTGGACGCGCGGCGAATCCCTCCAGCTCGAGCGCAATCCCGACTACTACCGCGAGGGGCGGCCCTATCTCGACGCGATCAGCTTCCACTTCATCCCGGACGCCGCCGCGCGCACCGTCGCCCTGGAGCAGGGGCTGGTCGACCAGGCCCAGTTCGACGCGGTGCAGTTCACCGACCTCGAGCGCCTGAAGAAGAACCCCGCCCTGACGATCGCCGACAAGGGGCAGGAATTCATCGCGCCGCTCATTCTCATGGACATGAACAGCCGCCGGCCGCCCTTCGGCGACAAGCGGTTCCGCAAGGCGCTGCTGCATTCCATCGACCGCAACTTCATCAAGGACCGCATCTTCTACGGCCAGGGCAAGGTGCCGACCGGCCCGATCTCCAGCTCGACCCGCTACTACATCTCCGACGTGCCGCGGTACGACTACGATCCGGAGAAGGCGAAGGCGCTGCTCGACGAGATGGGGCTGAAGCCGGGTGCCGACGGAACCCGGGCCGAGATCAAGATCCTGGCCCTGCCCTACGGCGACCACTGGACGCGCCTCGGTGAGTACCTGCGCGAATCCTTCCGCCGGGTCGGCGTCCGCGCCACGGTCGAGAACACCGATCCCGGCAACTGGATCCAGCGCTACACCAACTGGGACTACGACATCGTCTACACCTTCTTCTACCAGTATGCCGACCCGGCGCTCGGCGTCGCGCGGACCTATCTCTGCTCGAACGTGCGCAAGGTCTTCCTCGCCAACGCCAACGGCTACTGCAACCAGCGCATCGACGACCTCTTCTCAGCCGCGACGTCGGAGACCGACGAGGCCAAGAAGCAGGCCGCCTATGACGAGATCCAGAAGACGCTGATCGAGGATCTGCCGACCGCGCCGCTGCTCGAGCTGCAGTTCCCGGTCGTGCTGAACCGCCGCGTGCACGACGCGATCACCACCGCGCACGGCCCCAACGATGCCTATGCCGATGCCTGGTTGGCGCGCTGAGGCTCGCGGGAGCGGGAAGGGAGGAGCGGCATGAAGCGGCGGCATGCCGTCATTGCCGGGGCGGGGATCGGCGGCCTCACGGCGGCCGCCGGTCTCGCCCAGCGCGGCTGGTCGGTCGAGGTGCACGAGCGGGCGCCCGTCATTCGGGCGACCGGCTCGGGCATCTATATCGGCGAGAACGGGTTGCGCGTCCTGGAGGCGGTCGGCGCCTACGAAGAGACCCTCGACGGCGGCATTCGCTTCTATCGCCGCGAGACGCGCGACCACCGCAACCGCACGGTCGGCCGGTATCACTGGCCGCCCGAATCCGGCCTGCGCATCCATGTGGTGGCGCGCGAGCGGCTCGTGCTCGCGCTCCGCAACGTGGCCGTGAAGGCAGGGGCGGAGGTCTTCACCGGCTCGGAGGTCGTGGCCGCCGAGCCGAACGGTACCGTCCGCCTCGCCGACGGCAGCGAGCGGCGCGGCGACCTCGTCATCGGCGCCGACGGCGTCTACTCCAAGACGCGCGAGAGCGTTGGCTTCCCCGGCCGCATCACCTCGCTCAACTGCGGCGCCATCCGGGCCATCGTGCCGCGCCTGCCGACCGACCGGGATCTTCCCGAGGATACCTATGCGGAATACTGGTCGGGCGTTCGCCGCGTCTTCTATGCCCCCATCACCGCGAACGAGACCTATCTCGCGCTGATGACGGTCGACGACGACCCAGAGGGGACGGAAGAGCCGCCGAACCTCGACGCCTGGTGCCGTTCGTTTCCGGCCATCGCGCCCGTCCTGCGGCGCATCGTCAACCCGCTGCGCTGGACCCCGTTCGAGCAGGTCAAGCTCGAACGCTGGCACATCGGCAAGGTGGCGCTGCTGGGCGATGCCGCGCACGCCATGTCGGCCAACCTCGGCCAGGGCGGCGGCACCGCGCTGATGGACGGGATCAGCCTGGCGGAGAACGTCAGCCGCACCGACGACCTGGAGGCGGGCCTCAACCGCTGGGAGGAGCGCGAGCGACCGATCGTCGACCGCATCCAGATGGTCTCGAACCTCTACGGCAAGCTCAGCTACTGGCCGACCCTGCCGCGCTACATGGCATTGTGGGCGATGAACCGGTCGGAGTGGGTGAAGAACATCCGCACGGTCGCCTCGAACTATGTGCCGGACGGCGTCGACCTCGCCCGCGTCGGGCAGGCCGGCAAGACGGGATAGCGGCGGGCGCCCGGGCCGATGCGGCTGCGCTACATCCTCCGGCGTCTCGCCAACGGCGTGCTGGTCGTGCTGCTGGTCGTCGTCTTCAACTTCGTGATCCTGCGCCTGGCGCCCGGCGACCCGGCGATGATCATGGCGGGGGAGTCCGGGGCGTCCGACGAGCAGTTCATCGCCGACGTCCGCCGCGCCTATGGCCTCGACCAGCCGATGCCGACGCAGCTCGCGACCTATCTCGGCAACGTGCTCCAGTTCGATCTCGGCTTCTCCTACCGGCAGAAGCGGCCGAACGCCGAGCTCATCGGCGAGCGGTTGCCGGCGACGCTGCTGCTGGCGCTGTCGGCCTTCGTCCTGTCGCTCACGCTGGGCGTGCTGCTCGGCTATCTCGCGGCCCGCTACCGCGGCGTCGTCGACTGGCTGGTGTCGGTGGTGTCGCTCGCCTTCTACGCGACGCCGATTTTCTGGATCGGGCTCATGGGGATCATCGTCTTCTCGATCCAGCTGGAATGGCTGCCGGCCTTCGGCATGCGCTCGATCATGCCGGTCCGGGGCGAGTTCGCGAAGATCGCGGACGTGCTCCACCACCTCGTGCTGCCGGCGCTAACCCTCGGCCTCTTCTACATGGCGATCTTCGCGCGCCTGATGCGCGCCTCGCTGCTGGAGGTGCGGCCGCTCGATTTCGTCGCGACGGCCCGGGCCAAGGGCGCCACCATCGGCCGCGTCTGGCGCCGGCACATGCTGCGCAACGCCTTCCTGCCGGTCCTCACCATGGCGGGCGTCCAGGCCGGCCAGATCGTCGGCGGCTCGATCCTGGTCGAGACGGTCTTCGCCTGGCCCGGCATCGGGCGCCTCGCCTTCGAGGCGGTGCTGCAGCGCGACTACAACCTGCTGCTCGGCATCTTCCTCGTCACCTCGACGGCGGTGGTGCTGATCAATCTGGCGACCGACGTGATCTACGTCCTGGTCGACCCGCGGGCGCGGCCGGCATGACGGCCTTCCAGCGCTTCCGCACCAACCTTGCCGCCTGCGTCGGGCTGGCGATCCTGGCGGCGATGGTGCTGCTGGCGGCCACGGCACCGCTGATCTTCCCCACCAGCCCGTGGGAGATGGTGGGCGAGCCCTACCTCCGCCCCCTGGAGGGCCCGTACCTGCTGGGCACCGACATGCTGGGGCGCGACATCGCGGCCGGCATCGCGCACGGCGCGCGCGTCTCGCTGATGCTGGCCCTGGTCGCGACCGTCGCGGCGACCGGCCTCGGCATCCTCCTCGGCGCGTTCGCCGGCTATTGCGGCGGCGCGGTCGACGAGGTGGTGATGCGGGCGACCGAGTTCTTCCAGACGATCCCGAGCTTCCTGCTGGCGGTCGTGCTGGTCGCGCTCTTCAGCCCGTCGATCCTGTCGATCGTGGTGGCGATCGCGGTGGTGAGCTGGCCCGGCGTGGCGCGGCTCGTGCGCGGCCAGTTCCTGTCGCTGCGCCAGGCCGAGTTCGTCCAGGCCGCCCTCGTGCTCGGCGAACCGACCTGGCGGATCATCTTCCGCCAGATCCTGCCCAACGCGATCGGGCCGGTCATCGTCACCGCCTCGCTGATGGTGGCGACGGCGATCCTGCTCGAATCCTCCCTCAGCTTCCTCGGCCTCGGCGACCCGGACCTGATGAGCTGGGGCTACATGATCGGCGCCTCGCGCAACCTCATCCGTGACGCCTGGTGGATGTGCACCTTCCCCGGCGTCGCCATCTTCCTGACGGTCCTCTCGATCAATCTCGTCGGCGACGGGCTCGGCGACGCCCTCAATCCGCGCCTCACGGCCTGACGCCATGCTGGCGATCCGCGGCCTCGACATCCCGCTGCCGATCAAGGCCGAGCGGCGCTTCGCCGTCCGCGGCCTGTCGCTCGACCTCGCCCCGGGCGAGCTGTTGTGCATCGTCGGCGAATCGGGGTCGGGCAAGTCGCTGACGGCGCGCGCCGTCATGGGGCTGCTGCCCGACCTCGGGCTGCGCGCCTCCGCCGGTTCGATCCTCTTCGAGGGCCAGGACCTGCTGGCGCTGCCGCCGCGCCGCATGGAGGCCCTGCGCGGCCGCGAGATCTCGATGATCTTCCAGGAGCCGATGACGGCGCTGAACCCGCTGATGCGGGTCGGTGACCAGATCGCCGAGCTCTTCCATATCCACGGCGTCCGCCTCGGTCGGGCCGAGCGGCGGGAGCGGGTCGCGGCCCTGCTCGCGGACCTCCATCTGCCTGATCCCGAGCGGGTGGCGGCGGCCTATCCCTTCGAGCTGTCGGGCGGCCAGCGGCAGCGGGTCATGATCGCGATCGCCTTCGCGCTGCGGCCACGCCTGCTCATCGCCGACGAGCCGACGACCGCGCTCGACGTCACGACGCAGATGCAGATCCTGCGGCTGCTGAAGGAGCTGCAGCGCGAGCGCGGCACCGGCGTCCTCTTCATCACCCATGATTTCGGCGTGGTGGCCGAGATCGCCGACCGCGTCGCCGTCATGCGCCATGGCGAATTGGTCGAGGAGGGGACGGCGGCCGAGGTGCTGCGCCGGCCGCGCCACGACTACACCCGTACCCTCATCGCCAGCGTGCCGCGGCCGGTCGAGCAGGCGGAAGCCGGGGAGGCTGCCACGGGCGCCCCGGTCCTCGCCGTCGAAGGGCTGGTCAAGACCTTCTCCGTCCGCCGCGGTCTCTTCGGTCGCGAGCGGCGGGTGCCGGCGGTGCGCGGCGTCAGCTTCCGGCTGCGCGCGGGGGAGACGCTGGCGATCGTCGGCGAATCGGGATCGGGCAAGACGACGCTCAGCCGCTGCATCGTGCGGCTGCTGAAGCCCGACGCCGGCCGTGTCGCGATCGACGGCGAGGATATCGGTGGGCTCGGCGGCGATGCGCTGCGGGCGCGCCGGCGGACGATCCAGATGGTCTTCCAGGACCCGCACGGCTCGCTCAACCCGCGCCAGCGGGTGGGGGAGATCGTCATGGCCGGGCCGCTGGCGCATGGCGCCGGACGGGCGGCGTCGCGGGCGACCGCGGCGCGCATGCTGGCGCTGGTCGGCCTCGACGAGGGCGCGATGGAGCGCTTCCCGCATCAGTTCTCGGGCGGCCAGCGCCAGCGCATCGGCCTCGCCCGCGCGCTCGCCCTGGAGCCGCGCATCCTGATCGCCGACGAGCCGGTGTCGGCCCTCGACGTCACCGTCCAGGCGCAGATCCTGGAGCTGCTGCAGGACGTCCGGCGCAAGCTCGGCCTCGCCATGGTCTTCATCACCCACGACTTGCGGGTGGCGGCCCAGGTCGCCGACCGGATCGCGGTGATGTCGCAGGGCGAGATCGTCGAGGAGGCGACGCCGCAGGCGCTGTTCGCCACACCCCGCCACGCCTACACGCGCGCGCTCGTCGCGTCGATCCCGGGGCGGGGCGCCATCTGAATCTGGGAGGAAGGCCATGGCAGTCACGTCACAGCAGGCAGGACCGGCGGCCGGATCGGTCGTCGGCGGCCGGCCGCATTTCGCGCACGTCTCCGTCACGGTCACCGACATCGCGGCGGCCGACCGCTTCTACGGCGATGCGATCGGGCTCGCGAAGCTGCCGCGGCCCGATTTCGGCTTTCCGGGCTCCTGGTACGCGCTCGGTTGCGGGCTCGAGCTGCACCTCATCGTCAATCCCGACCTGCGCCGTCCCGACGACGAGCGGCTCGGCTTCGAGGTGCGCTACCCGCACTTCGCGCTGGCGGTCGAGGACGCCGACCAGGTCCACGCGGCCCTGCTGCGGGCCGGCCTCAAGGTCGACGAGCTCCGCAGCTCGCCGACCGGCATGCGCCAGCTCTTCGTCAAGGATCCCGACGGCAACATGGTCGAGTTCATCGGACCGGGGCGCATGGCCGGATAGCCGCCACGGCCGATCCGTGGCAGGAGACGTGCATCCTTGCCACGGAACAGATGGGGTCGGGCGAATGCGTGCGGGGGTTCTGCAGGGGAAGGTCGCGATCGTCACCGGGGCCTCGAAGGGCATCGGCGCGGGCATCGCGCGCGCCATGGCCACGGCGGGTGCCGACGTCGTCGTCAACTATGCGAGCGACGCCGAGGGTGCCGGACGGGTCGTGCGCGCGATCGGCGAGGCCGGCGGCTCCGCGCATGCGGTCCGCGCCGACATCTCGGGTGGTGCCGAGGCGGCGGCGCTCGCCGATGCCGCCGTCGCGCGATTCGGCCGGGTCGACATCCTCGTCAACAATGCCGGCGTGTTCCGCTTCGACCCGCTCGAAGCGATCACGGCCGACGAGTTCCGCCGCCATTTCGACGTCAACGTCCTCGGCCTGCTTCTGTTGACGCAGGCCGTCGTCGCCCGGTTCCCGCCGGAGGGCGGGACCGTGATCAACATCGGCTCGATCGCCGCGCACCGCCGGGCGGCGAACACGGCGATCTATTCGGCCTCCAAGAGCGCCGTCGATGCGCTGACCCAGGTGCTCGCCAAGGAACTCGGCCCGCGCGGCATCCGCGTCAATGCGATCAAGCCGGGCGCGGTCGAGACCGAGGGCGTGCACGAGGCGGGGCTGATCGGCGGCGAGTACGAGGCGAGCCTCGTCAGCCAGACGCCGCTCGGCCGCTATGGGCAGCCGGACGACATCGCGCCGGTGGCGGTCTTCCTCGCCTCGGACGCCGCGCGCTGGATCACGGGAGAACTGATCAACGTGTCGGGCGGTCGGTAGGCGGGGCAGTCCCGTCCAGCGGCAGGGTCGCGATGCGGACGCCGCCCGTCGCCATGACGTGGTCGAGCAGCAGGCAGCAGGCATGGAGGGCGTCCAGCTTGGGCGTCGGCGTTCCCGTCAGGCGGCCGATCTCGCCGACGACGCCGACCAGGGCGTCGACCTCGAGGCGGCGGCCGGCCTCGACATCCTGGTGGGTGGAGGTCCGCGCCGCGCCGAGGGCGCCGGAACTCGCCAGCCGCTCCCCGAGGGAGACGGGAAAGGTCACCCCGACGCTGCGCGCCACCGCCTCGACCTCGGCCATCAGGTCGCGGGCCAGCACGTTGGCCGGCGGGAAGTCGTGCATCTGGCCGAGCGAGGCGTGGGCCAGCGCGCCGACCGGGTTGAGGGCGGCATTGCCCCAGGCCTTGAACCATTTCTCGGCGCGGATGTCCGGCAGCACCGGGGCGCGGATGCCGGCATCCTCGAAGACCCGGGCGATCGCCGCCACCCGCTCTGAAGCGGTGCCGTCCGGCTCGCCCAGCGGAAAGCGGTCGCGCGGCGTGTCGCCGCCGCGGACGACGCCCGGCTGCGGCACGTCGTAGGCACCCCAGGCGACGCTGCCGACGACGCGCCGCGCGTCGATGTGGCGAGAAACGATGCCGTCGGGGTCGACCGTCTCCAGCCGGGTACCCTCCAGCCCTCCGCCATGGCCCTGGAAATACCACCAGGGAATGCCGTTCTGCAGCGCGACGACCGGTGTCTCATCCGCGAACAGGGCCGGCAGGTCGGGGGCGATGGCCGGAATCTGGTGCGCCTTCATGGCGAGCACGACGAGATCCTGCGCGCCGGCATCGCCGGCCCGCTCGACGGCGCGTACCCCGGCCGTCCGCCGCAGCACGCCGTCGCTGCCGAGATGGCCGAGGCCGTCCCGCCGGATCGCTGCGAGATGGGCCCCCCGCGCGATCACCGAGACGTCGTGGCCGGCCTCGGCCAGCCGGAACGCCAGCACCCCGCCGACGGCGCCGGCGCCGGCGACGCAGATACGCATGTCCGATTCTCCCCGTGCAGTTGTCCGCAGGCCGCGGCTCTCCGAGGGGTGGAGTATCGGCCCGTCGCGGCCCCGGGTCGATAGCCGGCGCGGCGGCGGCGCCGAGAGATCCGGTCCCGCGACCAGCCGCGCGCTACCGGGCGCGGGCGCCTCGCGGCTTGCTCCAGACCGCGTCCCGCACCTGGATCGGGTGCGGGATCAGCTTCAGCGCGTGGAAGGCGTCGGCGATCTCCTGCTGCTCGGCGACGACCGCCGCGTCCATCGGCTTCAGCGCGATGCGCAACCGGCCGATGGTTCGTTCCTGCGCGGCCCGGTCGACGCCCGTGATCTCGGCGATCGCGGTCGCGACCCGGCGCCGGTTGCGGTCGGCCCAGCGGTAGGTCGTGCGCAGCTCCTCCAGGATCGCCGTGAGGAGCCGACCATGCCGCTCGGCGAAACCACGGTTCGCCAAGTAGAACGAGTTGCCGGGATGGTCGGCCGAGGTCGTCGCGATCGCCCGTGCCCCGTGCTGCAGTTCCGCCACGGCGACATAGGGATCCCACACCGTCCAGGCATCGACCTCGCGGCGCGTCAGGGCGGCGAGGGCATCGGCTGGGCCGAGCCAGGTGGGCGTGATGTCCGCGAAGCCGAGTCCGGCCTTGGCCAGGGCCTGCATGGCGAAGTTGTGCGAGCTGGAGCCGCGGGCGACGGCGACCGTCCTGCCGCGCAGGTCGGCGACGCTGCGGAGGGGCGAATCCGCCCGCACCAGGATGGCGTTCTGCGTCGCCGGCACGCAGGCGATGTAGACGATGGGGGCGCCCGCGCTCTGGGCGAAGATCGGCGGCGTGTCGCCGACGCTGGCGATGTCGATCGACCCGGCGCCGAGCGCCTCCAGCATCGGCGGCCCGAACGGGAAGGCGACCCAGCGCACCTTTCCGACGCCGAGCTTCGCCAGCCGCGCCTCCAGCACGCCCCGCTGCTTGACGACGGCGAGGATGCCTTCCTTCTGATATCCGATCCGGACTTCCCGCGGCATCCCGCGGGCGAGGGCGGGCCCGAGGCCGCTGCCGGCGAGGACGAGGGCGCCCGCTGCCGCACCGAGAAACGCGCGTCTGGTCGTCATGACTTCTCCTGGTATCTCGGATGTCGATCGGGTCGCCCTCCGAAGCGAGACAACGAGCCGGCGCCGCGAGCGCGTGGCGGCAAGACTGGCATAGTAGAGATCGCACGCGGCGGGCGATCGTCGTTTCGGTGGCTCCGGGGCCCGATCCCCGCAGGATGCACGGCAGCCGTGCCGTCCCGGCAACTCCGACGGTTCCGACCGGATCCTGCTGCGCGATCACGCCACCTTCGACCCTGACGACATCCTCCGCAAGGCCGAACCCGCGGGTGGGGGCGAGGGCAGGGATGGCAATGGCCCCGTCGCTCTCGGCGCGCCCGAGTTCGCCGACCGCCCGATGGGACGTGCGAGCGTGCGGCGCGCTCCTACGGGGTATTCTCTGGCATCACGTCCGCAGCCATGCCTCGAGGGCCGTTTCCTTCGGCAATCCGCCCGCATGAACGACCTTGCCATCGATGACGATGCCCGGCGTCGATGCGACCCCGAACTTCGCGATCTCGGCATAGTCGGTGATCTTTTCGATCTCCACGTCGATCCCGAGCCTCGACGCAGCGCTCTTCACCATCGCCTCGGTGGCCTCGCAGCGCTTGCAGCCGGGACCGAGCACCTTCACCTGCCTCATTTCATGCACTCGCTCTTGCTTCAGTGAAAAAGCATGTTGAACAGGAATCCGACGGCGAGGATGCCCGAGCCGACGACGGCGACGAACACCGCGATCAGGCGAAACGTCAGGACCTTGCGCAGGATGATCATCTCCGGCAGCGAGAGGGCGATGACGGACATCATGAAGGCGAGCGTCGTGCCGAGCGCGGCTCCCTTGCCGAGCAGCGCCTCGACGATCGGAATGACCCCGGCCGCGTTGGTGTACATCGGGATGCCGATGAGGACCGCCGCGGGCACCGACCACCAAGCATCCGCCCCCATGATGGCGACCATCAGATCGGCTGGAACATAGCCGTGGATCAGCGCACCGGCGGCAATGCCGGCCACGATCCAGATCCAGACCCTGCCGACGATGTCCCGGACGGCGTCGAGGCCGAACCGGATACGGTCGACGAAGGTCAGCTCTTCGGCGGGAATCACCGTTGCCTCGCCGGCATGGAGGCCCTTCACCCAGTCCTGCAGCCAGCCTTCGAGCTTCAGCCGGCCGATTGCCCAGCCGGCGGTGATGGCGACGCCGAGCCCGAATCCGAGATAGGTGAGCGCGACCTTCCAGCCGACGAGGCCGAACAGAAGTCCCAGCGCCACTTCGTTGACCATCGGTGCGGCGATCAGGAACGAAAAGGTCACCCCGAGCGGAATGCCGGCGGAGACGAAACCGATGAAGAGCGGCACCGCCGAGCAGGAGCAGAAGGGAGTGAGAATCCCGAGGCCGGCAGCCATGACATTGCCCAGGCCTTCCCGCCTTCCGGCGAGCATTGCGCGCGTCTTTTCGGGTGAGAAGTAACTGCGGACGACGCCCATGGCGAATACGATCAGCGCCAGCAGCATGAGCACCTTGGGGGTGTCATAGAAGAAGAAGGCCAGCGCCTCGCCGAGATGGCTTTTCCGGTCGACCGGCAGCAGCGACACGAGCCATTCCGAAACGGGCACGAGTTGGCTGTAGGCGAACCCCCACGCCGCGAGGGCAAATCCCAACCCGCCCAGCCACTTCCACGCCGGCACGCTGTTCGGATTGTCGTTGTGGATCGTGATGCTTTCCGCACTCATCCGGCAGCCTTCCTGACGCCCGCAGGGACCATCACGGCATCAATCCGGCGCGTGGCGCATTGCGGCAGATCAAGAACGCGCCGGAAGCAGGCCCACCGGGCGGCGCGCCGATCAACGGCGCGTGCGGCCGGCTCGAGCACGCCCACACATCTCCGGCCACGCGCGACCGGCTCCGCGTTCAGGCGATCCGTCCGCTCGCAGATGCCGTGTTCGCCGCCGTTCCGGATGTCGGGCGCCGAGGCGCGTCGGCTCCGCTAGGGCGGCCAGGAGCCGGACAATGGTCCAAGTGCTTTGGCGGGTGTGCGCGAGCCCCGTCAGATCGCATCTGGCAGGGCTCTCGTGATGGGCCTGAAACGCCGTGCTGCCAAAGGCGGCATTCGATAGGGCAGTTATCCGCAGCGCATGACGCCGCAACGCGCTATCGCTCTAGGCGCTGGCGGAGGGAGCGGGATTCGAACCCGCGATACGGTTTCCCGTATACACACTTTCCAGGCGTGCGCCTTCAACCACTCGGCCACCCCTCCGGAGGGGCGGTTTCTAGCGCGGCCGGGCGGGCGGCGCAACGATTCCGCGGGGCCGCAAACGAAAACGGCGGCCCCATTGCGGGGCCGCCGTCATCGCGTGTCGCGACCGCCAGGTCCGGGTCCCAGAACCCGGGCCGGCGATCAGCCGATCACTTCACTTCGCAGACGCCCTGACCCTTGACGGTCACGGTGGCGGCGTTGTTGGTCACGTCGACCACGCACTGCCGCATGCCGGCCGGCGCCATCACCCAGATGCGGCAGGTGCGCGCCTCGGAGCAGCCGGCGCCGGTGATGTCCATGTAGGACCGGGCGCGGATATTGTACGCCTTCTGGAACGGCTGGTTGGCCGGATAGAAAATCTGGATCGTGCCGGAAGCGGCCGTCTCGTTCACCACGACAACCGCGTTGGCGGCCATCGGCATCGCAACAGCCGCGGCGAGGGCGGCGGCGAACATCGGAGCCTTCATGGTCTCACTAACCTCCTAATTGGTCCCTGCTTCGCCGTGCCCGGGCACGCGGCACGCCGGATAGAGCGCGCCGGTCGTGCGCCGCCACCCTTTCCCCAGGACGAAGCGCCATTTGCTTGTTTAGTCGAAATCCACCCAGCGGTAAAGTTCGGTCGTCGCCGACGGTTCCCGGCGGATACGGATTTCATGGGGTTGGCCGATGATCCTCGGGCGCATTCTCGGCTGGCTGTTGCTGGCCGCGGCGATCGTCACTCTGGGCCGCGATCTCGTCAACTGGTGGTACCAGGGTGGCTGGAGCTTCGTGCCGCTCGGCGAGATCTGGTACCAGCTGCATCCCCGCAGCCTGCAGGGGTTGCAGCCGCTGGTGCAGGGAGGGTTCTGGCCACCGCTGTGGGACGAGGCGGTGGTGCCCGTCCTGCGCCAGCCGGCGGCCGCGATCCTGGGCGGCCTCGGCCTCCTGTTCCTGCTGCTCTTCCGCCGGCGGCGGCCGCGGCGGGCGGGGTTCCTGCGCTGAAGGCGGCGTCGTCGGCCGGCGTCAGCTGTCGCCCATCTTGAGGGCGGCCAGGAACGCCGACTGCGGGATTTCGACCTCGCCGAACTGGCGCATCCGCTTCTTGCCTTCCTTCTGCTTGTCCAGGAGCTTGCGCTTGCGCGAGATGTCGCCGCCATAGCACTTGGCGGTGACGTCCTTGCGCAGCGCCGACACGGTTTCGCGGGCGATGACCTTGCCGCCGATCGCCGCCTGGATCGCGATCTTGAAGAGCTGCCGCGGGATCAGATCCTTCAGGCGCTCGCACAGCGCCCGCCCCCGCGACTCGGACTGGCTGCGATGGACGATGATCGCCAGCGCGTCGACCGGCTCGGCATTGACCAGGATCGACATCTTGACCAGGTCGCCCACCTCGTAGCCGTCCATCTGGTAGTCGAAGCTGGCATAGCCGCGGCTGACCGACTTCAGCCGGTCGTAGAAGTCGAACACGACCTCGTTGAGCGGCAGGCGATAGACCAGCATCGCCCGCTGGCCGGCATAGGTCAGCTCGATCTGGACGCCGCGCCGGTCCTGGCAGAGCTTGAGGATCGAGCCGAGATACTCGTCGGGCACGAAGATCGTCGCCTTGATCCAGGGCTCCTCGATCTCCTTGATCCGCATCACGTCCGGCATGTCGGCCGGATTGTGCAGCTCCAGCACCTCGCCGTTGGTCAGCAGCACCCGGTAGACGACCGACGGCGCCGTGGTGATGAGGTCGAGGTCGAACTCGCGCTCCAGCCGCTCCTGGATGATCTCCAGGTGCAAGAGGCCGAGGAAGCCGCAGCGGAAGCCGAAGCCCAGCGCGGCCGAGGTCTCGGCCTCGAAATGGAAGCTGGCGTCGTTGAGGCGCAGCTTCGACAGGCTCTCGCGCAGGCGCTCATAGTCGGCGGCATCGACCGGGAAGAGGCCGCAGAACACCACCGGCACGCTCGGCTTGAAGCCCGGCAGCGCCTCGGCCGCCGGGCGGCGGTCCTCGGTGATGGTGTCGCCCACATTGGTGTCGGCGACCGCCTTGATGTTGGCGATGATGAAGCCGATCTCGCCCGGGCCCAGCTCCGGAACGTTCACGGGCTTGGGCGTGAAGACGCCGACCCGCTCGATCGGATGGGTGGCCCCGGTCGCCATCATGCGGATCTTGAGGCCGGGCCGGAGCACGCCGTCCTTCACCCGCACCAGGGTGACGACGCCGAGATAGGGGTCGTACCAGCTGTCGACGAGCAGCGCCTTGAGCGGCGCGTCGACATCGCCCGTGGGCGGCGGCAGGCGCCGCACCAGCGCCTCCAGCACGAGGTCGATGCCGAGCCCGGTCTTGGCCGAGATCGGCACGGCATCCGAGGCGTCGAGCCCGATCACGTCCTCGATCTGCTGCTTCACACGGTCCGTCTCGGCCGCCGGCAGGTCGATCTTGTTGAGGACCGGCACGATCTCGTGGTTGGCGTCGAGCGCCTGGTAGACGTTGGCGAGCGTCTGCGCCTCGACCCCCTGCGTGGCGTCGACCACGAGCAGCGAGCCCTCGCAGGCGGCCAGCGACCGCGACACCTCGTAGGCGAAATCGACATGGCCGGGCGTGTCCATCAGGTTCAGCTGATAGACCTCGCCATCCTGCGCCTTGTAGGTGAGGCGAACCGTCTGCGCCTTGATGGTGATGCCGCGCTCGCGCTCGATATCCATGGAATCGAGGATCTGCTCGCGCATCTCCCGCGCCTCCAGCCCCCC
This sequence comes from Allostella sp. ATCC 35155, assembly GCA_006738865.1. Lineage (GTDB taxonomy): Bacteria > Pseudomonadota > Alphaproteobacteria > ATCC43930 > Allostellaceae > Allostella. Next base: position 4,164,598 of record AP019701.1, on the reverse strand, counting down.
GCAGGTCTGGATCAGGCGGTCGGCGAGCGTCGACTTCCCGTGATCGATGTGGGCGATGATCGAGAAGTTGCGGATGTGGCGTAGGTCGGTCATTCGGCGGGAACATAGGGGGGGCGTTCCGGGGGTGCAACTGCGAGGGCCGCCCGTGTCGCCGCCGCCGGTTTCGCTGGCGCCCGTGTCGGCCGGTGCCGCTTGACCATCGGCTGCGGCGAACCAGTTCTCCCGCCATGCCTGCCCGCCTCCCGCACATCGCCCTGGTCACCGCTCTTCTCATGCTTCTCGGCACGGCGCCCGGCCGTGCGTCGCCGGAGGCGGCCTGGGCTGCGCTCGCCGACGGCAGCGGCATCGCGCTCATCCGCCATGCGACCGCTCCGGGCGGCGGCGATCCGCCGGGCTTCCGCATCGACGATTGCGGCACCCAGCGGAACCTGTCGGAGGAGGGGCGGACGGAAGCGCGCCGCCTCGGCGCCGCCTTCCGGGCCCGCGGCATCGCGCCCAAGGCCCTGTCGAGCCGCTGGTGCCGCAGCCTGGAGACCGCGCGCCTGGCCTTCGGCGAGGCCGTCGCCCCCGAGCCCGCGCTCGATTCCTTCTTCGCCGACCGCGGGGCGGCGGCGGCGCGCACGGCGGCGGCGCGGCGGCTGATCGCGGCTCATCCGCCGGGCCGGGCGCTGGCGATGGTCACCCACCATGTCAACATCCTGGCCCTGGCCGGGGTCGCGCCGCGGTCGGGCGAGATGGTGGTCGTCCGGCCCGAGGGCGACGGACTGGCCGTCGTCGGCCGGGTGCCCGTCGAGGCTCTGGGGCCGGTCCGTTGACGGATTAGGATGTCGCCGGCCCGGCCAGCGTCTCCGCTCCGGATGCGGCGGGCGGTTGCTGCCCCGGATGCGGGCGTGGCGGCCAGGTCAGCCACATGGACCGCCAGATGCCGTCGGTGCCGGGCAGGCGCACCGGGCCATGCTTGGTCCGGTCGCTGACATGGACGAGGCCGATGGGATCGCCCGGCGGGAAGGGGTCGCGCAGCGTCCGCGTGCCCGGATCCCAGGCCGGCAGGGCCATATGGCAGAGCCAGTTGCACCAGGTCGGCAGCGGCCTGAACGGCAGGCCCTCGATATGGACGGTGCGGTTGAGCGCCAGCTGGTCGACCAGGAAGACCGGCCATTCGTGGCGCGCCAGCCGGCGGAAATTCTCCTCGGTCAGCGCGCGCCATCGCTCCCAGTGCGGCGCACTGGCCGGCAAGGCGAGCGCGCCGGCGTTGATGGTGGGGCGGAACGCCAGCGCGTCCGCCACCTCGCGGCCGGCGACGGCCGCGTTGGCGTTGCGGACGCGGTCCCAGTAGGGCCGGCCGGCCCACAGCTCGGCATAGGAGCGATCGAGTTCCAGCACGGCGGCGAGGCGGCCGCGCTCGGCCACCTGGAAGAACAGCGCGACGGCATCGGCCCGCTGCACCCACAGATCGGCGTCCAGCCACAGGATCGAATCATAGCCGGGAAAGATCGCAGGCAGGCGAGGCCGCGACAGCAACACCTTCAGGCTGGGGTGCTCGCGCTCCAGGTGCCGGGCGAGTGGGAAGTCGAAGCCCCATTCGGCCGGCCGCACTAGTACGCCCTGCGACTCGAGCCAATCGCGCTGCTCCGGCCGCAGGCCGCCATCGAGGACGCCGAGGTCGGCGCCGCCGAGAACGCCCCGCCGCCGGAGCGAGGTCAGCAGCCCGCGCAACAGCCCGAAGAACGGGGCGTCCGCGCCCGAGACGATCAGGCGCCGCCGTTTCGGCGCCGTCTCCGTCATTGGCCCCGTGGCGCCGGTCGGACGGTGCCGGTCAGGCGGCGAGATGGCGCTGCAGCGCGCCCGCCAGCCGCCGCGAGAAGGCGGCGGGATCGGCCGGCGGTTCGCCCTCCAGGATGCGCGCCTGGTCGAGCAGCAGGTGGGCGACCTCGCCGACCTCTTCCGAGCGGCCCGGCTCGCTCGCGCGGGCCGCGAGGCCCTGGATCAGCGGGTGGTCCGGATTGACCTCGAGGATGCGGCGCGACGCCGAATCGATCTGGCGCGCCGCGCGCAGCATCCGCTCCAGATGCATGTCGAGGTCGCCGTCGTCGGCGACGAGGCAGACCGGGCTGTCGGTCAGCCGCTCGGACGCCCGCACGTCCTTCACCGCCTCGCCCAGCGCCAGCCGGAACATGGTGAGCAGGCCGTCGATCGGCTTGCGCCCCTCGGCGGCGGGTTTGGCCGTCCCTTCGGGCGCTTCGATCTTCGCGAGATCCGCGCCGCCGCGGGTGACGGAGCGGAAGGGCTTGCCGTCGTGGCGGCCGACGGTCGAGGTCCAGAACTCGTCGATCGGATCGGTCAGCAGCAGCACTTCCACGCCCTTGGCGCGGAAGCCCTCGATTTGCGGGCTCCGGGCGAGCTGGTCCACGTCCTCGCCCTGGATCGTGTAGATCGCCTCCTGCCCGGGGCGCATCCGCTCGACATACTCCTTCAGCGAGACGAGGCCGTCTGCGGCGGTCGAGCGGAAGCGGGCGAGGCCGAGCAGCGTGTCGCGCTGGTCGGCGTCCTCGTAGAGCCCTTCCTTGAGGACGGCGCCGAAATTCTCCCAGAAGGTCGCATATTCCTCCGGCGCGTCGCTCGCCTTGCGGCCGAGCTCGGCGAGGATGCGCTTGACCAGCGCCTGACGGATGCGCCGCAGCACCGGGTTCGTCTGCAGCATCTCGCGGCTTACGTTGAGCGGCAGGTCCTCGCTGTCGACCACGCCGCGCACGAAGCGCAGCCAGGAGGGCAGCAGCTCCCGGCACGAATCGGTCACGAAGACGCGACGGACATAGAGCTTGAGCTGCACCTGCCGCTCGGGGTGGAAGAGGTCGAACGGCCGGGTCGAGGGAATGAAGAGGAGGCTGGAATATTCCAGCATGCCCTCGGCCTTGTTGTGCAGGGTCAGCCACGGATCGTCGAAGGCGCGGCCGACATGGTGGTAGAATTCCTTGTACTGCTCCTCCGTCACCTCGCTCTTCGGACGGGTCCAAAGCGCCGAGGCGGCGTTGATCTGCTCGTCCTTGTCGCCCTCGACGAGGCGGATCGGCAGGGCGATGTGGTCGGAGTGGGTGCGGACAATCTCCCGGATGCGGGCGGGCTCCAGGTACTCGGTCGCATCGTCCTTGAGATGAAGGGTGATGACGGTGCCGCGGGCGGGCGCGTCCTCGGCTTCGGCGACCGTGAAGCTGCCCTTGCCGTCCGACGACCAGGACCAGCCGGCCTCCGCGCCGGCCTTGCGCGAGCGCACCTCGACCCGGTCGGCGACCATGAAGGCGGAATAGAAGCCGACGCCGAACTGCCCGATCAGGCTGGTGCCGGACGCCTTGCCCTCTGCCACCTGCTGCTCGACCTGCGACAGGAAGGCAGCGGTACCGGAGCGGGCGATGGTGCCGAGATTCTCGACCAACTCCTCGCGCGTCATGCCGATGCCCGTGTCGGCGACGGTCAGCGTGCGCTGCGCCTTGTCCGGCGTGATCGTCACGGCATAGGGCGTGTCGCCGGCGAGCGAGGGATCGGTCAGCGCCAGATAGCGCAGCTTGTCGCAGGCATCGGAGGCGTTCGACACCAGCTCGCGCAGGAAGACGTCGCGGTTGGAGTAGAGGGAGTGGGCGACGATCTCCAGCAGGCGGCTCACCTCCGCCTGGAATGAAAGCTGTTCCGCGCTCATCCGTCCCTCGGTTCTTGCTGCTGTCTCTAGGGGAACCCGCGCCGCGATATGGGCCGGGACGCCGCGAGGCGCAAGCCCGTTCTGCCGGGCCCCGCCGTCTGGCCCACCCCTTGTCAGGCGGGTCGGGAGGGGCGACCTTATGCGGCACATGGCTGCCCTTGCGCATTCCCGCGTCGTCGCCGTCCTCGGACCGACCAACACGGGCAAGACGCATCTCGCGATCGAGCGGATGCTGGGCCACGCGAGCGGCATGATCGGCTTTCCCCTGCGCCTCCTGGCGCGGGAGAACTACGACCGCATCGTGCGGCTGCGCGGCCGCAACGCCGTCGCCCTGGTGACGGGCGAGGAGAAGATCGTCCCGCCCAACCCGCGCTATTTCGTCTGCACGGTCGAATCGATGCCGCTCGACCGGCCGGTCGAGTTCCTGGCGATCGACGAGGTCCAGCTCGCGGCCGACCCGGAGCGGGGGCATGTCTTCACCGCGCGCCTCCTCCATGCCCGCGGCATCTCCGAGACGATGCTGCTCGGCTCGGACACGATGCGCGCCATCGTCCGCCGCCTCGTGCCGGAGGCGGAGTTCGTCGAGCGGCCGCGCTTCTCGACCCTGTCCTATGTCGGCGAGCGCAAGGTGACGCGCCTGCCGCCGCGCTCGGCCGTGGTCGCCTTCTCCGTCTCCGACGTCTTCGAGATCGCCGAGCTGGTACGTCGGCAGCGCGGCGGCACCGCCGTCGTGCTGGGGGCGCTCAGCCCGCGCGCCCGCAACGCCCAGGTCGGCATGTATCAGGCGGGCGAGGTCGACTATCTGGTGGCGACCGACGCCATCGGCATGGGCTTGAACATGGATGTCGACCATGTCGCCTTCGCCCGCCTCGCCAAGTTCGACGGCAAGGCGCCGCGGCGGCTGAGCGCGGCCGAGATCGGGCAGATCGCCGGGCGCGCCGGACGCCACATGAGCGACGGCACCTTCGGGACCACGGCCGACCTGGGGCCGATGGAGCCGGAGATCGTCGAGGCGGTGGAGAACCATCGCTTCGACCCGGTGACCGGCGTCTTCTGGCGCAATGCGCGCCTCGACATGCGATCGCTCGACCGTCTCGTCGCCAGCCTCGAGCAGCGGCCACCGTCGGCGCTCCTCGTGCGCGCCCGCGCGGCGGACGACGAGCAGGCGCTGGCGGCCCTGCGGCGCATCCCGGACCTGGCGCAGCGGGCGCGCACGCCCGACGGGGTGCGCCGCCTTTGGGAGGTCTGCCAGGTGCCGGACTTCCGCAAGACGATGAGCGACGCGCACACCCGGATGCTGGCGCAGATCTACCGGCACCTGACCTCGGGCACCGGGCGGCTGCCGGAGGACTGGGTGGCGGGGCACCTCGCGCGGATGGATCGCGGCGACGGCGACATCGACACGCTGGTCGCGCGCATCGCCCACGTCCGGACCTGGACCTACATCACCCACCGCGGCGACTGGATCCGCGACGCTGCCCACTGGCAGGATCGGGCCCGCGCGATCGAGGACAAGCTGTCGGACGCGCTGCACGACCGCCTGACCCAGCGGTTCGTCGACCGGCGCGCCGCCCTGCTGGTCAAGCGCCTGGCGGGCGAGGAGGAGCTTCTGGCGGCGGTCACCCGCGAGGGCACCGTGGTGGTCGAGGGCCACCCGGTCGGCCGGGTCGAGGGCTTCCGCTTCCGCCCCGACGCGCTGGGAGAGGAGGAGGCGCGGCCGCTGATGGCGGCGGCGCGCCGCGTCCTGCCGTCGGACATCGCACTGCGCGTGCGCCGCTGCGCGGCTGATCCGGACGAGGGCTTCCAGCTCACCGGCGACGGCATGCTCGTCTGGGACGGCACGGTCATCGGGCGCCTCGCGACGGGGCCCGCATTCCTTGCCCCGGCCGTTTCGGTCGACGACAGCGAGTTCCTGACGGCGCCGCACCGGGATGCCCTGCGGCGGCGCCTGGCGACCCGGGTCGAGGCCGAGGTGGCAGCCGTGCTGGCGCCGCTCCTGCGCCTCGGCCGGGTGCCGCTCGACGGCCCCGGCCGCGGCCTCGCCTTCCAGATCGCCGAGGCCCAGGGCTGCCTCGCGCGCGCCGGTGCCGAGCCGCAGCTCGCGGCCCTCTCGCCGGCCGACCGGACGCGGCTGACGCGGGCCGGCGTGCGGTTCGGCGCGGAATGGATCTATCTGGCGCCGCTGCTGCGCCCGGCGGCGGTCGGTCTGCGCGCCGTGCTCTGGGGGGCCGCCACGGGCGCGCCGCCGCCGGCCGCGCCGCATCCGGGCCGCCTCGGCCTGCCGCGGGCGGAGGGCGTTCCCGCCGATTTCTACCGCGCCATCGGCTATCCCGTGCTGGGGCCGCGTGCGCTCCGCGTCGACCGGCTGGAGGCGCTGGCCGCCGCCGCCCGGCGACTGGCGCGGAGCGGCCCGTTCGTCGCGACGAAGGAACTGGCGAGCCTGGCCGACGCCCGGCTGGTGGACCTGCCCGGGATGCTGGCGGCGCTCGGTTGGCGGGCCGTCGTCGAAGGCGACCGCACCACGTTCGTCGCCGATCGGCGGCGTCCTGCGGCGGCCCGGCCCGAGCCGCAGCCCGCCCTCGGCGGCCGCTTCGCCGCGCTCGGCGCCCTGCGCGGCGGGGGGCGCGGGACCGGTGGCGCATGACCGCCGGCGCGGCCGCCGACCGGATCGACCGCTGGCTCTTCTTCGCCCGGCTGTGCAAGAGCCGGGCGCTGGCCCAGCGCCTGTGCGAGGACGGCATGGTGTCGGTCTCCGGCGTCGCGGTCCGGCGGCCGTCGCAGCTGGTGCGACCCGGCATGGAGGTCGCGGTGACCTTCGGCCGCACGGTGCGCCGGGTCCGGGTCGCGGGGATCGGCACGCGGCGCGGCCCGGCATCGGAGGCGGCCTCGCTGTACGAGGATCTGGGCCGCGCGCCGGCCCCGGATGACTGGGATTGAACCGACGAGGGAACGAGGGGGACATCATGGGGACGCTGGACGGGAAGGTTGCCTGGATCACGGGTGCGGGCTCGGGCATCGGGCTTGCGGGAGCCCGCGAACTGGCGGCGGCAGGGGCGACGGTCGTCCTGTCCGGCCGTCGCGCCGGCCCGCTGGAGGAAGCTGCCGCAGCCATCGCGGCGGCCGGCGGCCGGGCCGAGACGGCGGCGCTCGACGTCGCCTCCGCAGCCTCGGTCGAGGCGACCGTGGCCGGCATCCTGGAGCGGCACGGCCGGGTCGACATCCTGGTCAACAATGCCGGCAGCAACGCGCCGCGGCGCTACTGGAGCAACCTCACGCCCGCCGACTGGGACTTTGTCGTCGGCGTCAACCTGAACGGGCCGCTCTACTGCACCGCGGCGGTCCTGCCCGCGATGCGCGAGCGGCGCGACGGACTCGTCATCAACATCGCCTCCTGGGCCGGCAAGTTCGACACGCTGCTGACCGGTCCGGCCTACAACGCCACCAAGCACGGCCTCGTCTCGATGACCATGTCGCTCAACATCGAGGAGTGCGTGAACGGCATCCGCGGCACGGTCATCTGCCCCGGCGAGGTGGCGACGCCGATCATGGCCAAGCGCCCCGTCCCGCCCAGCGAGGCGGAGATGGCGCGGATGCTGAAGCCGGAGGATCTGGGGCGGACGATCCGCTTCGTGGCGGAGATGCCGCCGCATGCCTGCGTCCACGAGATCCTGATGGCGCCGACCTGGAACCGGATGTGGCTGGGCGGCGAAGACCTGCCCAAGCGTTGAGCCGATACCGGGAGGCGGGGTGACGGTCTAGGAAAAGTACCGGGAAACCCTGACCTTGTCGGGGTTGAGCGCGTCCCGGGCGGCGTGATAGGCAACCGGCCCGGGCGCGCCCCCTGCATCCTCGCACCCGAGCATCCCTGGAGAGCATCCGATCATGACCTACGTCGTCACCGAAGCCTGCATCCGGTGCAAGTACATGGATTGCGTCGAGGTGTGCCCGGTGGACTGTTTCTACGAAGGCGAGAACATGCTCGTCATTCACCCGGACGAGTGCATCGACTGCGGGGTCTGCGAGCCCGAATGCCCGGCGGAGGCGATCCTGCCCGACAGCGACGGTGCGGCCGAGAAGTGGCTCCAGCTCAATCGAGACTATTCCGGCCAGTGGCCGAACATCACGCGCAAGGGCGAAGCCCCCGAGGACGCCGATTCCTTCAAGGGCGCGTCGGACAAGTTCGCGCGCTTCTTCAGCGACAAGCCCGGCGAACGCTGAGCGGGATTCGGTCGGGCTGGATTCGCCCCTGTATTTCGTGACGGTTTTCTGATATTGTCCCTGCGGGTTCTGGGGCGGTCATTGCGCCGTGCCGGGACGTCTGCGTAGCACGGGGAAACCTCGCTACCGGAGGATGCAAGGGGGTTCGGCGGCGTCCTGACAGGCCGTCCGCGCGGGCCCGTTCGCGTCGCCGGAGGGGTGAGGTCGCGTGTAACGCGACGAACCGTCGCATCCGGCGTTCCGACCGCCCGGTCTTTGTCAGGTCCGAAGGCAGATGAAGAAATCCGCCCACAAGGTCGAGACGCCGGCGACCGGAGAGGGGACGGCGGGAAAGTCCGGGGCGAAGGCCCGATCGCGCGTGTCACCGAGGCAGGCGACCCAGGCGGCCAAGCCGCAACTGCCGACCGCGGCCCAGAAGGCGCAGGTCGTCGAGGCGATCCCCAAGACGAAGCGTGCGCGGCCGCCCGCCGCCCAGGCTGCCGAGGTGAAGCATTCCCCGGCCGCACAGTCAAGGAAGGTTGAGCAGTCCCCAGCGATGGCCAAGTCCAAGACAGCGGCGACTGCCGTCGCCGAGGCGGCGGCGCCCCAAGACATGCCGGCGGCGAGCGGCACGGCGAAGCGGCCCGCCAAGGCGAAATCCGGCCCGGCGAAGGCCGAGCCCCCTGTGAAACCCGAACCGGAAACGAAAAGCGGAATGGCGGCGAAAGCGGAAGTGAAGACGAAGCCCGTGGCCAAGGCGGCCGTGGCGATCGAGCCCAAGGCGGCCAAGCCGGCCGAAGCGGCGAAGAAGGCGTCTGCCGCGCCGCCGGCGCTGGCCGTGGTCGGTGCCGCGCCCGGCGCCGGCCAGCCCCCCGTCGGCCAGCCCAAGGCCGTGCTTGCACCGCCACTGCTGAAGCCGGTGCCGAAGCCGGCGCCCCTGAAGGTCGTCGAAGGCTCCGCCGAGGGGCCCGGGTTCGAGGTCGGCGATCATGTCGTCTATCCGACGCACGGCGTCGGCAAGATCACCGCGATCGAGACGCAGGAAATCGCCGGCCACATCCTCAAGGTCTTCGTCGTCCAGTTCGAGAAGGACCGGATGACCCTGCGCGTGCCGGTAGGCAAGGTCCGCGCCGCCGGCCTGCGCCGGCTCAGCAGCCGCAAGGAAATGGACCTCGCCCTGGCCAAGCTCCGCGGCCGGTCGCGCGTCAAGCGCACCATGTGGAGCCGGCGCGCGCAGGAGTACGAAGCCAAGATCAATTCCGGCGATCCGGCATCGATCGCCGAGGTGGTGCGCGACCTGCATCGCAATGCCGGCCAGCCCGACCAGTCCTACAGCGAGCGCCAGATCTATCAGGCGGCGCTGGATCGCCTGGTTCGCGAACTCGCGGCGGTCGAGCGGATCGACGAGGATCAGGCGACCCAGCGGCTGGAGAAGCTGCTGCAAGCCGCGGCTTGACGCCGGGCGCCGTCCGCCGGAGGTTGGCGCCCCCATCGGGCTCTAGACTGCGGAGGACGGGCCAGCCATGCGCGACCGATCGAGCATCGCCACCCTGCGGGCCACGCGGCGGGTCTGGGCGGTCGGCACGATCCATGGCGAGGCGGCGCGGCTGGAGCGCGTGCATGACCTGATCTGGCCGCGCCTCGCCCTCGGCGACCGCATCGTCTATCTCGGCAACCATCTCGGGCACGGCCCGGCGGTCCGCCGGACGGTGGACGAGCTGATCCGGTTCCGTCGCGAAGTGATCGCCCGGCCCGGCTTCTTCGCCGCCGACGTCGTCCATCTGCGCGGCGCGCAGGAGGAGATGTGGCAGAAGCTGCTGCAGATCCAGTTCGCGCTCAATCCGCGCGAGGTGCTGGCCTGGATGCTGCGGCAGGGTGTTGCGGCGACGATCGCGGCCTATGGCAGCGAGGAGGAGCAGGGGCTGGCCGCCGCACGCGACGGCGTGCGCTCCCTGATGCGCTGGACCGCGGCGCTCCGCACCCAGATCCAGGCGGCCGACGGCCATTCGGCCCTTGCCACCAGCCTCCGGCATGCCGCCGTCACCGACGACGGCAACCTGCTCTTCGTCTCGGCCGACGTGGCGCCGGACCGCCCGCTCCACGCCCAGGGCGACGTGCTCTGGTGGGGCACCGGCGCGGGCATCGATTCCCTCGACGACTCGTTTTCCGGCTGCCGCCTCGTGGTCGCCGGCTACGACCGGCGCGGCCGCGGCGTGCGGATCGGCGCGCACGCGGCGATCCTCGATGCCGGAGCCGGCCAGGGTGGCCCCGTCGTCGCCGCCTGCTTCTCGACGACCGGCGAACTGGTCGAGCGTCTGGAGGCGTAGCCAGGCTTCCCCATCGGCGCGGCGCTCGGAGCGCGTGGTTCGGTTTCCCGGGCGCCTATCTGCGAGCCGCGATCGGCAGCGTGCGCATATGCGCTTCCAGGATCTCGATTGCGGCGGTCGCCAGCGGCAGGTGCGCCTTCTGTGCGTGCCAATGTTCGCGGAACAGCGACACGGTCTCGCGTGCCGTATCGAGGACAAGCCGCTCCGGCAGGCGCGCCTTTGCCGCGAGATGCGCCAGCTCGTCATCCGTCAGCCCGTCGAAGCGCTTGGTGCGGCTGAACGTGAGCGCCGCATTGGAATCGGCGAGATAGGCGATGGTCGAGACCAGGTCGTAGGCGGGCGCGAGCGCCGCGGTTCTCCGGTCCGGGTAGATGAGCGACCAGTTCTTGAGATGCATGTCGGCGTTGCCGATGAGGGTGTTGAAGACGAGACGCCGGACGAACTCCGCAATATCGCGCGTCCCGCCCTCGGCGGCGATGACCGAGGCGATGCCGCGGTAGCTCGCCTTCTCGTACTTGCTCTCGGGATAGACGCTGAAGACTTGGGCGAAATCCTCGATATGCACGGGCGTGCCGTCGCCGAGGCGGTCGAAGCGCTCGATGGCGAGCGCAGGGCCGCGCAACCGGCCGATGCCCTCCGGCAGATTGGCGATCGAATCCGGGTCCACGAGGCGCACCGGCGGAACGTCGATGCCGACCAGCCGGGCGAGAGTCATCATCGAGAACTCGTTCTCGGGCACGCCCTCGAACTGCGCGGAGGGCAGCTTGACGATCTGCGAGCCGCCGACGCCGCGTGTGGGAATGGTCAGCCCGCCGCTTGTCTCCATCACCGCAGAGAACTTGAGCTGGACGCCCGCAAGGGAGAAGCGCAGGACGTGCGCGCGCCGATGAGCGTCATCCAGGGCATCGTCATCGGCGCCCGGCAGCCATCCCTCGGTGTCGGCGCTCCGGACGGTGACGGCGCCGGGCAGATCCATGCCGAGCGCCCAGAGGAGGGAGAACTCGCGCACCGGCTTCACGCCCGCCAGACCGGCGAGGTAGCTGCGCATGTGCCCTTCCGGCAAAAGGTTCGAGAAGAACGGCAGCAGCCGCGTCCGCGTCGGCCGGAAGTCGGTGATCAGTTCGCCGAACCGATCCTTGAATCCAAGACTCAAGACCGGGCGCGCGCCGTTCGCGCCGTACGATTCATGGAAGGCAAAGAGAATCCGTTCGCCGCCAACGCGCGTGAGCGTGGCGATCGGCTCGCCATAAAGCAGGACCTCGAGGACGTCGACGTCAGGCAAGTTCGGCCTCATCCAGGCTGTAGGCCGGGCGCTGGGGCTCGGGCGCAGCGGGCGCCATGTCATGCGCGCGTGCATTGCGCCAATGCGCGAGGACGGCGACAGCCTGCCGCAAAGGCTCGCCGCCGCCCTTGTTCCGGAGATATGTCCGGAAGGCGTCGGCAGCGGCATGGATGGGCGCGAGGTCGGCGGCCGAAAGCCGGAAATGCCCGAACTCCCGTATCTGACGCTGCAGCAGAGCCAGCTCGTCAGAGGCGAGATCGGTCATCGCGGCTTGAACGACTGCGTCGCGCAGGCGCCGGAGTTCCCGGTCGGCCTCTCGCGAATGCTCGCCTTGCCGCGGAGCGGATTCGCTGCTGCGGACAATGGACTGAACGGCCGGAAGAACCCGGCGGGGGACGAGGGCAAGCTCGAGATCGAGAACGCGAGCGAGTGCGATCAGGCTCGACAACCGGAGATCGACGGCACCGCTCTCGATTCGTGAAATGTGCCCTTGCGGCACGCCTGCCTGGCGGCTCAGCTCTCGCTGGCTGATCCCCTTGGCCTCGCGCGCCGAGCGCAGGCTGCGCGCTATGTCTTCGGTCGTGTAGCTCATGTCGATACACTATCGCATATCATATCATCGATATGATATGGATTAGCATATCGCATGAAGGCGCCCCTCAGCCATGAATGATGCGCAAAAGCGCGTCAGCGCGATACAGCGATATATAATTCTGGATCATATGGCGCGGCCAGGGAAACGAAGCCCCCGGCGGCGGCCCAAAGACGGGCCGCCGGACCCTCCTCAGCCTTCGACCGCCCGGCAGGTGGCGCGGATCGTCCGGCTGACCGCCGGTTCCGCGCGGTCCGGGTCGGCGCGGACCTGCCGGTCGTAGCGCACCATCCAGACGCCGCGCTCGTCCTCGAAGGCCTCGAAGCGGCCGGACTTGGCCGGGCTCGGCATCGCGCGCTCCCCGTAGAGCGCGGCGAGCGCTTCGACCGTCGCCTTCGCCTGGGCGCGGCAGGCGACCAGCGTCGGCGTTTCGGTGACGGTGGCGGGGAAGCTCGGGTCGCCCGTCGCACCGAACAGGGCGATGACGAGAAGTGCCGTGGCGGCCATGGTTCAGGCTCCGGTAGGGGTGACGTCGCCGCTACTGACGCGGCCGGCCCTCGACAGTCGCGCGAGGCGGCCGGAAGGTTCAGCTGCCCGGAGCGGCATCCGCCCGGCGGCGCCGGGCCGGGTCAGGCCGTGGCCAGACCCGGACCGCCCGCCAGCGGCTTGCCCTCGGCGAGCTTCTCGGACGTCACCTTGTCGGGTGTCTTCTCCGTCCCCTTCTCGGTCTTCGCCTCGGCCGTCTTGGCGTCGGCCGTCTTGGCGTCGTCCGACTTGCCCTCGGCCGGCTTGTCCGCCGGCTTGGCGTCCGCGCCGCCCTCGCCGGGCTTCTCCGGTGCCTTGGTCGGCTGGGGCGTGCGCAGCAGCTTCACGTCCGGCCCCGGCAGCTCGACATTGACCTCCAGGAACGAGATGTCCTTGCCGCGCTCCAGCTTCACCATGACCTTCTCCTGGTCGATGACCAGGTACTTGGCCACCACTTCCAGGATCTCGCGCTGCAGGGCCGGCAGGAACTCCGCGCGGTCGCCGCGGTCGGCCCGCTCGTGCGACAGCAGGATCTGCAGGCGCTCCTTGGCGACGGTGGCGGCCTGCGGGCCGACCGGGACGGGCGCGGTCGCCGGCTTCTTGGATCGGAAGAAATCGAACAGACCCATCAGGCGGCACCTCCGAACAGGCGGGCGAAGAAGCCGCGCGGCCGCGGCTCGGCCGGGAAGCGATGCTCGAGCTGTTCGCCGAGCAGGCGCGAAACCGCGTCGGCATAGGCCTTCCCGGCTGTGCTCTCCTGGTCGAGGATGACCGGATTGCCGGTGTTGGACGCGCGCAGCACCGCCTCGTTCTCGGGGATGATGCCGAGCAGCGGGATCGAGAGGATCTCGAGGATGTCGTCGACCTTCAGCATCTCGCCCCGGGCGACGCGGCCGGCGTCGTAGCGCGTCAGAAGGAGGTGCTGCTTGACCGGCTCCTCGTCCTTCTCGGCGCGCTGGGTCTTGCTGCCGAGAAGGCCGAGGATGCGGTCGCTGTCGCGCACGCTCGACACTTCGGGGTTGGTCACGATGATCGCCTCGTCGGCGCAGTACATCGCGAGCTGGGCGCCCTTCTCGATGCCGGCGGGACTGTCGCAGATGATGTAGTCGAACTGCTCGCGCAGCTGGTCGATGACCCGGACGACGCCTTCCTTGGTCAGCGCGTCCTTGTCGCGCGTCTGCGAGGCGGCGAGGACGTAGAGGTCGTCGAAGCGCTTGTCGCGGATCAGCGCCTGGCCCAGCTTCGCCTCGCCGTTGACGACGTTGACGAAGTCGTACACGACCCGCCGCTCGCAGCCCATGATGAGGTCGAGGTTGCGCAGGCCGACGTCGAAATCGACGACGACCGTCTTCTTCTCCCGCATCGCGAGGCCGGTTCCGATCGCGGCGGTCGAGGTGGTCTTGCCGACCCCACCCTTGCCGGACGTCATGACGATGACTCTTGCCACGGGGAACGTCTCCTTTCCCTGGGATTGCTAGGACAGCCGATCGATGACCAGCGTGTCGTCGACGATGCGGATGCCGACGCGCTGGCCGATGAGATCGGCTTCGATCTGGTCGGCGATTCGGAAGAGGCCGGCGATCGACACCAGTTCGGGGTCGAAGCGCTGGCAGAAGAGGCGGGCCTCGCGATCACCGGACGCGCCGGCGATCGCCTTGCCGCGCAGCGCGCCGTAGATGTGCACGTTGCCGTCCGCCAGCACCTCGCCGCCGGCATTGACGGTCCCCATCACGATGAGGTCGCCGTCGCGGGCGTAGATCTGCTGGCCGGACCGAACCGGCTCGGTGACGAGGCGGGTCTTGCCCTTGACCACCTTCTGGACCACGGCCGGCGGCGCCTCGCGGGCTGGTGCCGGGGCGGGGGGCGGCGGCTGGGCCGGTGCAGCCGCGCGGGGCGCGGGCGCCGCCACGGCCGTGCCATCGGTCTCGGCGGCGGCGTTCGGTCGGTTGGCGGGCCGCGCGCTCGGGAAGGCGGCGAGGCCGGCGCGCTTGGCGGCCTGGGTCAGGTGCGGCGTGCCGTTCTGCACCCCGACGCAGGCGAGGCCGGCCTCGGCGATGGCGCCGGCCAGGGCCTGGAAGTCGACGTTGGGCGGCGCCGGCCAGCGCGCCAGCGTCTCGAGGTCGAGCACGACCGGCGCGTCGCGGTAGAAGTCGGGCGCCTGGGCGACCTTGGCCGCGAGCTGCTGGCCGAAATCGGCGCGCGCCGGATCGACCAGGCGCAGCACCATGACCATCGCGCTGCCGCCGCGAAGCTGGAAGGGCGCGCTTTTCAGCTCGGTGGCTGCGGGTTGATTCGAAGCTGCGGCCAAAGATGCCACCCTATGCGGCCCGGTTGACATGGTAACTCTTACATCTTGTGCTCAAGGTCGCAAGCTCTTCTATATCTAGTGGTTTATCCACAAGGCAGCCATGCGCTCACGGATGCTTGCCGGAAGCGGCGGAAGCGTCGATCATGCGGCCTTACCCTCCCTCTCGTCCATTCCCTTGCCGGAGCCCCAGATGCCCGACGACCAGTCCCGCACGAATTCCGAGATCGTCCAGCGCTACCGCGAGAAGACGCCCCAGTCCGAGGCGCTCTTCGCCCAGGCGCGTGCGATCTTCCCCAGCGGCGTCACCCATGACGGCCGCCACCTGGACCCCTACGGCATCTACGTCGATCGTGCCGAAGGTGCCTACAAGTGGGACGTCGACGGCAACAAGTATATCGACTTCTACGGCGGCCATGGCGCCCTTCTGCTCGGCCACAACCATCCCAAGGTGATGGCCGCGGTCGAGCCGGCGCTGGCCAAGGGTACCCATTTCGGCGCCAACCATGCGCTCGAGGTGCAGTGGGCGCAGGCCATCCAGGCGCTGATGCCGTCGGCCGAGCGGGTGCGCTTCACCTCGTCCGGCACCGAGGCGACGCTGATGGGCCTGCGCCTGGCGCGCAGCTTCACCGGCCGCCACAAGCTGATCCGCTTCAAGACGCATTTCCACGGCTGGCACGACCATATGACGGGCGGCTACGCCAACCACTTCGACGGCACCTCGCCGGTCGGCGTGCTCGACGGGATCAGCGACGCCGTCGTCCTGGTCGCGCCGAACGACCGGGAGGGCGTGAAGGCGGCGCTGGCGGCCGGCGACATCGCCGCCGTCATCCTGGAGCCGACCGGCTCCTCGACCGGCATGGTGCCGACGGCGCCCGGCTTCCTCGAGTTCCTGCGCGAGGAGACGACGAAGGCCGGCTCGATCCTGATCTTCGACGAGGTGGTGACGGGCTTCCGCGTCGCCCCCGGCGGCGCCCAGCAGCACTACGGCATCACCCCCGACCTGACCTCGCTCGCCAAGATCCTGGCGGGCGGCCTGCCGGGCGGCGCCATCGTCGGTCGCAAGGATCTCTTCGATGCCCTCGACTATGCGGCGACCGCCGCCTCGGGCAAGGAGAAGATCCAGCACCCCGGCACCTACAACGCCAACCCGGTCTCGGCCGCTGCCGGCATCGCGGCGCTGGACCATATCCGCACCAGCGACGCCTGCGCCGTCGCCAATGCGATGGGCGACCTCGCGCGGGAGAAGATCAACGAGGTCTTCGCCCAGGAGGGGGTGAAGTGGGCGTGCTACGGCAGCTTCTCCAGCTTCCACACCTTCCTCAACGCACAGAACCGCGCCATCGACCCGCACAAGTTCGATGCGCTGGAGATCGGCTACGAGGAGCTGAAGGCCAAGCCCAAGGCCCTCTCGCACCGCATCCGGGTCGCCATGCTGGTCAACGGCGTCGACCTCAACGGCTGGCCCGGCGGCAATATCTCCTGCATGCACACGGCCGACGATATCCTCGCCACGGCCGAGGCCTGGCGGGAGACGATCCGCATGCTGAAGAAGGAAGGCGAGATCTGATCCTGCCGCCTGCTGCGGCGGCATGAACTCGATCTCCGGTCCGGCGGTGCTCGCACCGCCGGACCTTCGCCACTTCCCGCTCCCGCTGTTCGCCTCGGTCATGGGGCTGATGGGCCTGTCGCTGGCATGGCGGCGGGCGGCCGTCGTCGTGCCGGGCCTGCCGGCCTTCGTCGGCGAGGCGCTGCTGGCGGCGGCGATCTTCTGGTTCCTCGTCGTCGGCGGGCTCTACGCGGCCAAGGCGGCGACGCGCTGGTCGTCCGTCATGGACGACGCACGGCATCCCGCTCGTGCCAACTTCCTGACCGCGATCCCGATCGCGACCATGCTCATCGCGACCGGCCTCGCGCCGCGCTGGCCCGCCCTGGCCGAGCCGATCTGGCTCGCCGGCGTCGCCGGCAATGTCGGGTTCGCGGCCGTGATCATCCGCCGCTGGATCCTGGAGCGGTTCGAGCCGGGGCAGGTGACGCCGGCTTGGTTCATCCCGGTCGTCGGCAACGTCGTGCCGCCGCTGGCCGGCCTGTCGCTCGGCCATGGCGAGATCGCGTGGTTCTGCTTCGCCGGCGGCCTCGGCTTCTGGCTCGTCCTCTTCCCGCTGGCCATGGGGCGCATCTTCACCGGCGACCTGTTGCCGGCGGGGCTGCTGCCGATGCTCTTCATATTCCTGGCGCCGCCCTCGGTCGGTTTCCTCTCCTGGATGGAGTTGAACGGCGGCGCGCTCGACGGGCTCGCCCGCTTCTTCTTCTATCTCGGGCTCTTCATCGCCCTCTGCCTCGCGACCATGGCGAACCGCTTCCTCGCCATCCCCTGGTCGCTGATCTCGCTGGCCTATACCTTTCCCTCCGCGGCGCTGGCCGCCGCCGCCCTGCGCTTCCACCAGGCCTCGGGCGGGACCGCCTCGCTGGTGCTGGCGCTGGCGCTGCTCGTGTTCGCCACCATCGTCGTCACCGTCGTCTTTGCGGGGACGCTGCACCGTTTCGCCGCCGGCGCCTTCTTCCGCCCCGAGCCTTAGCCCCAGCCTGCCGACCGAGAGGAGCCGCCGCTTGGCCGATCCCATCCTGTTCCGCCCGCTGACCCTGCGGTCGGTGACCGCGCGCAACCGCATCGTGCTGGCGCCGATGGCGCAGTATTCCGGCATCGATGGCGTCCCGCAGGACTGGCACCTCGCCAACCTCGCGGCGCGCGCCGTCGGCGGTGCCGGCATCGTCTTCACCGAGGTCGCCTATATCGCGCCCGAGGCCCGCATCTCGACCGGCTGCCTCGGCATCTGGAACGACGCGCAGGAGGCGGCCTTCGCCCGCATCGTCGATTTCGTCCACGGGCAGGGCTCGCTCGCCGCCATCCAGGTCGGCCATGCCGGCCGCAAGGGCTCGACGACCAAGGCGTGGGAGGGCGGCCGCCCCGTATCGCCGGCCGACGGCGGCTGGCCGCTGATGGCGCCCACCGATGCCCCCTGGTCGCCTGCCAGCACGGTGCCGAGGGCGATGGACGGGGCGGACATCGCCGCCGCGGTCGCGGGCTTTGCCGCCGCTGCCGCGCGCTGCCGCCGCGCCGGCTTCGACATCTTCGAGATTCACGCCGCCCACGGCTATCTCATCAACGAGTTCCTGTCGCCGCTGGTCAACACGCGCACCGACGCCTACGGCGGCGACCCCGTGCGCCGCAGCCGCTTCCTCATGGAGGTGATCGACGCCGTCCGCGGCGAGTGGCCGGAAGAGCGGCCGCTCTTCATCCGCCTGTCCTGCAGCGACTGGGTGGCGGGCGGCATCACCATCGACGACACGGTCGAGCTCTGCCGCCGGATCCGGACGCGCGGCGATGTCGACCTCATCGACTGTTCCTCGGGCGGGGTCGATCCGCGCCAGCAGATCGCCTTCTTCCCCGGCTACCAGGTGCCGTTCGCCGATGCGATCCGGAACCGTGCCGGCATCGCGACCGGGGCGGTCGGCATGATCCAGTCGCCGCACCAGGCCGAGGAGGTGCTGGCCAACGGTCGGGCCGACCTCATCTTCCTCGGCCGGACGCTGCTGGCCGACCCGCACTGGCCGCTGCGCGCGGCCCGCGCGCTGGGCGCCGAGGTCCGCTGGGCCGAGCAGTACCACCGCGCCACCACCTTCTGATCCCGCCATCCGACCCGAGAGGGAGCCTGCCGCCCATGCCCGATCCGATGCTCTTCCGTCCGCTCGAACTGCGCTCCGTCACCGCGCGCAACCGCATCGTCGTCTCGCCGATGTGCCAGTACTCGGCCATCGACGGCGTGCCGCAGGACTGGCACCTCGCCAACCTCGCGGCGCGCGCCGTCGGCGGCGCCGGCATCGTCTTCACCGAGGTCGCCCATGTCGAGGCGCGCGGGCGCATCACGCCCTGGTGCGTCGGCCTGTGGAACGACGCGCAGGAGGCGCAGCTCGCCCGCATCGCCCGCTTCGTCGAGGGGCAGGGCGCGGTGCCGGCGATCCAGGTCGGCCATGCCGGCCGCAAGGGCTCGACCGGCAAGCCGTGGGAGGGCTCGAAGCCGCTCACGGTCGCCGACGGCGGGTTCGACGTGATCGGCCCGACCGGCGCGGCCTGGTCCGAGGGCTACCCGGTCCCGGCGGCGATGGACCAGGCGACGATCCAGACCGTCCAGGCGGCCTTCGCCGACGCCGCCCGGCGGGCACGCCGGGCCGGCTTCCGCGTCTTCGAGATCCACGGCGCGCACGGCTATCTCATCCACGAGTTCCTGTCGCCGCTCGTCAACACCCGCACCGACGCCTATGGCGGCGATGCCGCGGGGCGCTCGCGCTTCCTGATGGAGACGATCGACGCCGTCCGCAGCGAATGGCCGGCCGAGCTGCCGCTCTTCATCCGCCTGTCCTGCGCCGACTGGGCGGCGGGCGGCCTCACCATCGACGACACGGTCGAACTCTGCCGCCGCATCAAGGCCCGCGGCGACGTCGATCTCATCGACTGCTCCTCGGGCGGCGCCGACCCGCGCCAGCAGATCGCCTTCTATCCGGGATATCAGGTGCCATTCGCCGATGCGATCCGGAACCGTGCCGGCATCGCGACCGGGGCCGTCGGCCTCATCCAGTCGCCGCACCAGGCCGAGGAGGTGCTGGCCAACGGCCGCGCCGACCTCGTCTTCATGGGCCGCACCCTGCTGGCCGACCCGCACTGGCCCCTGAAGGCCGCCCGCACCCTCGGCGCCACGGTGCAATGGCCCAACCAGTACGCGCGGGCGAGCGGGTTCTGATCGGGAGTCGTGGGGCCGATGGCGAAGAGCCCGCTGGAGCACCCCGCCGTTCGCCGCTACTTCGTCGACGAGGCGGGAGATCCAGTCCTCTTCAATCGCCGGCGCGAGGTGGTCGTCGGGCGGGACGGCTGCTCACGCTACTTCGTCATCGGATGTCTGTAGGTGACCGATCCTGATCGCCTCGCGGCGGACATGCAGACCCTTCGCCGCTTCTGGCCGACCCATTTCTCCGGAGGGTTCCGTCGATGCTGCCGGAAGCCGGCAAGACGGCCGTCGCATTCCATGCGAAGGACGATGTGGCGGAGGTGCGCCATCAGGTCTTCCGGATGCTCATGCGGCATGACATCCGCTTCTACGCGGTGGTGCGCGACAAGCGTGCGTTGCTGGCGTCGGTCCGGCTGCGCAACGAAGTGTCGTCGGAGTATCGCTATCGGGAGAACGACGTCTACGACGGTCTGGTGGCCCGGCTCTTTCGGGATCGGTTGCACAAGGCGGCCGACCACGCCATCACCTTCGCTCGCCGCGGGTCGAGCGACCGGACCGAGGCGCTGCGGGCGGCTCTGCTGCGAGCGCGCCGGAACTTCGAGCGTCGCTGGGGCATCGCCCACGATGCCCCGCTCCAGGTCGAGGCCACGCACATGGCTGCCGTTCCGGCCTTGCAGGCGGCGGACTATTTTCTCTGGGCGTTGCAACGCTTCTTCGAGCGTCGCGAGGATCGCTTCCTGGAGGCCATATGGCCCAAGGTCGGTCTGATCGTCGACATGGACGATGCCCGAAGCCCGGGATATGGCACCTACTACACGCGCCGCCGTCCGATCACGTTGGCGACGATCGGCGGGCGGAAGCCGGAGGTATAGGCCGTGCTGGTCTTCGCCAACGGCACACGGCATGAAGCCGAGTTTCACCTCCGACTCCCTGTCCCAAGACTTAGGACTCGCAGTCCAGGCTGTCCAGACCTGTTGCTGTACGGCCTTGACGGCCGGCGCCCTGGCGCCGCCCAATCGTGCTCCAAGAACCAGGAGGAAGCGCGGCGATGGATCAGGATCGCTATGACCGGGGGCTCGCCGTGCGGCGGGCCGTGCTGGGGGCGGAGTATGTCGACAAGGCGATCCAGGGGGCGGACGACTTCACCCGGCCGCTGCAGGAATATGTGACGGAATCCGCCTGGGGTGCGGTCTGGACGCGGCCGGGGCTGGAGCGCAAGACGCGCTCGGTGCTGAACCTCGCGATGCTGACGGCGCTGAACCGCCCGCACGAGATCCGGCTGCACATCAACGGCGCCCTCAACAACGGCGTCACCAAAGACGAGATCATGGAGGTCTTCCTCCAGACCGCCGTCTATTGCGGCGTACCGGCCGCCATCGACAGCTTCCGCATCGCGCGCGAAGTCTTCCAGGAACGGGGCATCGCCTGATGAGCGAGAACAGGGACAGCGCGCCGGTCGGCTTCGTCGGCCTCGGCATGATGGGGCTGCCGATGGTGCGGCGGCTGCTGGTGGCAGGGCACCAGGTCGCGCTGGCCGACAACGATCCCGCCCGCTTCGAGCCCTTCGCCGCCGAGGCGGGAGCAAGCCGGCCGGCCTCCCTGGCCGAGATGGGCGCGACCTGCCCGGTCGTCGTCACCATGCTGCCCAACGGCAAGATCGTCGAGCAGGTCGTCCTCGGCCGGCCCGGTGCCAATGACGGGCTGGCGGCGGGGATGACGGCGGGCTCGATCGTCGTCGACATGAGTTCGTCCTCGCCGGTCGGCACGCGCGACCTGGCGGCGCGCCTCGCCGAGCGCGGTATCCGGCTGGTCGACGCGCCGGTCTCGGGCGGCGTCAAGCGTGCGGTCGACGGCTCGCTCGCCATCATGGCGGGCGGGGACGCGGCCGACATCGAGCGGGTGCGCCCGATCCTCTCGGCCATGGGGCGCACGATCTTCCACACCGGGGGCCCGGGCACCGGCCATGCGATGAAGGCGCTCAACAACTATCTCTCGGCCGCGGGCCTGCTGGCGGCGGGCGAGGCGATGCTGATCGGCAAGAAGTTCGGCCTCGAGCCCGAGACGATGGTCGACGTCTGGAATGCCTCGACCGGCCGCAACAACGCGACCGAGGTCAAGTTCAAGCCCTTCATCATTCCGCGCACCTGGGCGGCCGGCTTTGCCACCGGCCTGATGGTCAAGGATCTGCGCACCGCGCTGGAAGTGGCCGAGGCGACCGGCGAGCCGGCCGAGTTCGCCCGGCTCTGCACCGAGATCTGGGCCCGTGCCGAGGCGGCGATCGGCCCCGGCTCGGACCATACCGAGATCGTGCGCTACCTGGAGGAGATCGCCGGCGACCCGGCCTGACGGCCGGCGCGGCGGACGGAGACGAACGACAACGAGGGGACGGGGCGACGTTCCCCGTTCCGACGGAGGAAACGGATGACCGAGCCCCATGTCTACGAAGTCTTCGCGATCAAGTACGCGGCGATGCCGGACCGTCAGCCCTGGATGAACTTCATCGGCATCGATCCGCACGAGGCGGGCATCGGCCTCGACTTCTTCGTCTGGCTGATCCAGGGCGGCGGCCGCACCTGGGTCGTCGACATCGGCTACGACAAGGCGGTGGCCGACAAGCGCGGCCGCAGCATCATCCGCAACCCGGTCGACGGGTTGCAGCTGATGGGGGTCGATGCCGCCGAGGTCGAGGACGTCATCATCACCCACCTGCACTGGGACCATGTCGGCAATGTCGGCCTGTTTCCCAAGGCCCGCATCCATGTCCAGGACCGGGAGATGCAGTACGTCACCGGCCGCTACATGCAGTATCCGGCCTTCCGGCACGCCTATGAGCTCGACCATGTGCTGGAGATGGTGCGCGCCGTCTATGGCGACCGCACCGTCTTCCACGACGGCGACCAGGAACTGGCGCCGGGCCTCTCGGTCCATCACATCGGCGGCCACACGATGGGGTTGCAGTCGGTGCGCGTCTGGACGCGCCGCGGCTGGGTCGTGCTCGCGTCGGACGCCAGCCACCTCTACCCGAACATGGAGCTGTCGCGGCCCTTCCCGATCGTCTTCCATGTCGGCGAGATGCTGGAGGGGCACAAGAAGCTGCGCCGCCTCGCCAGCTCCGGCGACCACGTCATCCCCGGCCACGACCCGGACGTGATGCGGCGCTATCCGGCGCCGCGGCCGGATCTGGAGGGTATCGTCGTGCGGCTCGACGTCGAGCCGGTGGCGTAGGCCCCGATCAGGGAATCCAGCCGGGCAGGGCGGCGGTGTAGGCCTGGACCGGGGCATCGCCGTCGCCCTTGGCGATCTGCGGGTTGCCTCCGGACAGGAGCACGAACTTCTCTGCCCTTGCCATGCGCGTGATTCCTCCGGTCCGTCGTGAGGATCAGGCGCCCGGCTTGCCGTCGGCCAGCCAGCAGGCGTCCCAGGGTGGGTCGCCGCGGAAGCGGTCGGCGAGGAAGTCGACGAAGAGGCGCACCTTGGCGGCGAGATGCCGGTTGACGGGATAGACGGCGTAGATCGTGAGCTGCGGCAGCGTCCAGTGCGGCAGGACGGTGCGCAGCGCGCCGTCGGCGAGGTGCGAGCCGACATAGAAGGTCGGCAGCACGACGATGCCCTGGCCGGTCAGCGCGGCCGCCAGCAACGCATCACCGTTGTTGCACAGGAGATTGCCGGCAAAGCCGAAGCTCGCGGTTTCGCCGTTCGGCCCGGTCATGGGAATCTCGGACACGCTCATGTAGGCGTAGCGCAGGAAGTTGTGCGCGGCGAGATCGTCCGGATGCTTCGGCTCGCCGCGGGCGGCGAGGTAGGCGGGTGCGGCGCAGAGCAGCATGCGCGATGGGGCGAGCCGCCGCGCGATCAGCGAGGAATCCTGGAGGCGGCCGATGCGGATGACGAGGTCGAACCCGTCCTCGACGAGGTCGACCAGCCGGTCGGACAGGGCAAGGTCGACCTGAAGCTCGGGATACTGGGCCTGGAAGGCGGCCAGCGCCGGCGCCAGGTGACGGACGCCGAACCCGGTCGAGCAGTTGAGCCGGAGGGTTCCCCGCGGCGTCGACTGCAGGGCGGATGCCGCTTCCTCGGCCTCGACGAGCTGGTGCATGATCTCGCGCGTGCGGTCGAAATAGGCGCGACCGACTTCCGTCAGGCTGAGGCGCCGCGTCGTCCGGTGCAGCAGGCGCACGCCGAGCCGATCCTCCAGCGCGGCGATATGCTTGGACACCATCGCCCGCGACAGGCCGAGCGCATCCGCCGCCCCGGCGAAGCTGCCGCGCTCGACCACCTTCACGAAGGCTTCCATGCTCTGCAGGCGGTCCATGTTCGGCCCAATTGTTTCCGTATCCGATCGAATATGTTGGAGATCGGCCGGATTATCAATCGGTGGAGATAGGCCAATCTGTACGCCATCAGCCGGCTCTTCGAGGGCCGGCGTCCAGGAGGCCGGGATGCCGCGCATCGATCCGATATTCCTCTCGCACGGCGCGCCCGGCATGCTGCAGGGGCGTTCCGCTGCCCGTGGCTTTCTCGCCGATCTCGGCCGTTCGCTGCCGCGCCCGCGGGCGATCCTGGTGGCGAGCGCCCATTGGGAGAGCGGCATGCCCGCCATCGGCGCGGCCGAGGCGCCGGCGACCCTGCACGATCTCTGCGCCGGTGCCCCCGAGGTGTGCCGCCTGACCTATCCCGCGCCCGGCAGTCCGGCGCTCGCCCGTCGCGCCGCGGGGCTGCTGCGCGCGGCCGGGCTGCCGGCGGCGCTCGATCCCGAGCGCGGGCTCGACCATGGCGCCTGGGTGCCGCTGCGTCTGATGCTCCCCGCTGCCGACGTGCCGGTGGTGCCGCTATCCGTGCAGCCTCGCCTCGGGCCGCGTCACCATCTGATGCTCGGGCGCGCGCTGGCTCCGCTGGTGGAGGAGGGGGTGCTGGTCGTCGGCTCGGGCGGCGTCACCAACAATGTCCATGCCTGCCACGGCCGTCGCGAAGATGCTCCGGCCGAGGCCTGGGCGATGCGCTTCCGCGACTGGCTGACCGGCCACCTCACCGAGGGCGATTTCGATGCGCTGGCCGGCGCGCTCGAGCGGGCGCCCGCCCGGCGGGAGAACCATCCGACGCCCGAGCATCTCATGCCGCTCTTCGTCGCCATCGGCGCGGCGGGCCGGCGCGCCTCTGCCCGGCTGCTGCACGCCAGCGTCACCCACGGCGTGCTGGCGATGGACGCCTATGCCTTTCCGGCCGCCGCCCCGGCGCCGGCCGCTCGCATGACGGAGACCGCCGCATGATGCCGCCGCTATTCCTCTCGCACGGCTCGCCCATGCTCTACCTGACCGACACGCCGGCGCACCGGTTCCTCGCGGCGCTCGGCCGCGACATGGCGCTGCCGCGGGCGATCGTGGTCGCATCCGCCCATTGGGAGACGGGGATGCCGGCCGTCGGCGCCGCGCCGCGCCCGGGCACCATCCATGATTTCGGCGGCTTCCCGGATGCGCTGCACCGCGCGCGCTGGCCCGCCCCCGGTGATCCGGCGGTGGCTGCGGAGGTCGTCTCGGCGCTGGCGTCGGCCGGCATCGGGGCGGCGACCGTCGCCGACCGCGGGCTCGACCATGGCATCTGGGTGCCGCTCGCCATCGCCCTTCCTGGGGCCGAGATTCCGGTCGTGCCGCTCGCGGTCCAGCCGCAGCGGGACGCACGCCATCATCTGGCGCTCGGCCGTGCGCTGGCACCGCTCGCCGAACGCAGGATACTCGTCGTCGGGTCCGGTGCCGTCACCCACAATCTCCGCGCGGCGCGCGGACAGGCGGTCGATGCGCCGGTTCCCGCCTGGGTCGACGGCTTCCGCGGGTGGGTGGCGGAAACCGCGGCGGCCGGCGACGCCGAACGCCTGTGCGACTGGCGGGACGCCGCGCCGGGGGCGGAGATCAACCACCCGATGCCCGAACACTTCCTGCCCTTCTTCGTCGCGTTCGGTGCGGCGGGTGGGGGCGCGGCCGGCTGCCGCATCCACGCCAGCGTCGAGTATGGCGCGATCGGGATGGACGCCTACGCGTTCGCGGCGCGCGCCTGAACGCAGCCGCTCAAATCCGCGCGCCGGTCTCGCGGTCGAAGAGGTGAACCCGCTCCGGCGCCAGGACCAGCGGCAGGTCGTCGCCGGTGCGGATGGGAACGGCGCCGTCGATGCGGGCGAGCAGGATGCCGCCGTCGCCGATGCGTCCATGGACGATGGTGTCGGCGCCCAGCAGTTCGACGAGATCGACCTTCATGGTCGCGGTCGGCGGCGCACCTTCGGCGAGGTCGAGATGCTCGGGCCGGATGCCGACCGTCACCGGCCGGCCGGCGGCGGCCGCGTGCGCCGTCGCCAGGGGCGCCTGCACCCCGCCCGGCAGCGCGACCGACTGGCCGTCGGCCGCGACCGCGCCGGACAGGAAGTTCATCGCCGGCGAGCCGAGGAAGCCGGCGACGAAGAGGGTAGCCGGATCTTCGTAGAGCGTAATCGGCGTGCCGATCTGTTCGACCCGGCCGGCATTCATGACGATCAGCCGGTCGGCCAGCGTCATCGCCTCGACCTGGTCGTGGGTGACGTAGATCGAGGTGGTGCGCAGGGTCTGGTGCAGCTTGCGGATCTCGACGCGCATCTGCACGCGCAGCTTGGCGTCGAGGTTCGACAGCGGCTCGTCGAACAGGAAGACGGCCGGATCGCGCACGATGGCCCGGCCCATGGCGACGCGCTGGCGCTGGCCGCCGGAGAGCTGGCGCGGCCGCCGCTCCAGCAGCGCCCCGATCTGCAGGATGTCGGCCGCCCGGTCGACGCGCTGGCGGATCTCGGCCTTCGGCACCCCGCGGATCTTCAGTCCGTAGGCCATGTTCTCGTAGACCGACATGTGCGGATAGAGCGCGTAGTTCTGGAACACCATGGCGATGTCCCGGTCCTTCGGCTCGACCTGGTTGACCACCTTGCCGGCGATCGCGATGTCGCCCTCGGTGACCTCCTCCAGGCCGGCGATCATCCGCAGCAGGGTCGACTTGCCGCAGCCGGACGGGCCGACGATGACGATGAACTCGCCGTCGCTGATCTGGCAGTCGACCCCATGGATGACCTGGGTCGTACCGAACCGCTTCTTGACGCCACGCAGGCTGACCTCGGCCATCGCTACTCCTGAATGTTCCTGCGATCCCGTACCGCCACGGTCACTTCTCGCTGTCGACCAGGCCCTTCACGAACCAGCGCTGCATCGCGACCACGACGAAGACCGGCGGGATCATCGCCAGCATGCTCGTCGCCATGACCACCGGCCACTCGATCTGGTCGTCGCCGGCGGCCAGCATGCGCTTGATGCCGATGACGATCGTGTCCATCGCGTTGTCGGTGGTGATGAGGAGGGGCCAGAGATACTGGTTCCAGCCATAGATGAAGAGAATGACGAAGAGGGCGGCGATGTTGGTCCGCGACAGCGGGATCAGCACGTCGCGGAAGAAGCGCATCGGCCCGGCCCCGTCGATCTTGGTCGCCTCGACCAACTCGTCGGGAATGGTCATGAAGAACTGCCGGAAGAGGAAGGTCGCGGTCGCGGACGCGATCAGCGGCACGGTCAGCCCGGCATAGCTGTTCAGCATGCCCAGGTCCGACACCACCTTGAAGGTCGGCAGGATGCGGACCTCGACCGGCAGCATCAGGGTGATGAAGATCATCCAGAAGAAGACCATCCGGAACGGGAAGCGGAAATAGACGACCGCGAAGGCGGACAGCAGCGAGATCGCGATCTTGCCGACCGCGATGACCAGGGCCATGACGAGGCTGTTGAACAGCATCCCGGCGACCGGGGTCGCGTTCATCTGGGTGCCCGAGAACAGGGCGGTCGAATAGTTCTCGATCAGATGGCTGCCGGGGACCAGCGTCATCGGCGCGTCGAGCACCTCCGACAGGGTCAGGCTGGAGGCCACGAAGGTGACGTAGATCGGAAAGGCGACGGTCGCGATCCCGAGGATGAGGACGAGGTGGGTCAGCCACATGCCGACCCCCTTCTTCTCGATCATCGCCGTTCCCCCAGCCGGGCGCGCCGCGGCATCAGTAGTGCACCCGCCGCTCGATCCAGCGGAACTGGACCACGGTCAGCGTGATGACGATCACCATCAGGATCACCGACTGGGCGGCGGAGCCGCCGAGGTCGAGCGCCTCGAAGGCGTCGTAATAGACCTTGTAGACCAGGATCTCGGTCGCGCGCGCCGGCCCGCCCGACGTCACCGAGTGGATGATGCCGAACGTGTCGAAGAAGGCGTAGACGATGTTGACCACCAGCAGGAAGAAGGCGGTCGGCGACAGCAGCGGCAGGATGATCGTCCAGAAGCGACGGTTGCGGCCGGCACCGTCGATCGCGGCCGCCTCGATCAGCGATTTCGGGATCGCCTGCAGGCCGGCCAGGAAGAAGATGAAGTTGTAGCTGATCTGCTTCCAGGTCGCGGCGAGGACGACGAGGACCATGGCCTGCCCGCCGTCGAGCAGGTGGTTCCAGTCATGACCCATCGCCTTGAGCGCGAAGGCGACGCTGCCGATGGTCGGATTGAAGAGGAACATCCACAGCACGCCGGCGACGGCCGGGGCCACGGCATAGGGCCAGATCAGCAGCGTCTTGTAGGCGGTGGCGCCGCGGATTACGCGGTCGGCCGAGACGGCCAGCAGCAGGGCGAGGCCCAGTGCGAGGGCAGCCACCGACAGGCTGAAGACGGCGGTCACCTGCAGCGAATGCAGGTAGCCCGGATCCTCGAAGATCGTCTGGAAATTCTCGAGCCCGACGAAGCGGGTGCGCAGCCCGAAGGGATCCTGGCGCTGCACCGACTGGTAGAGGGCCTGGCTCGCCGGCCAGAGGAAGAAGATCACGGTGACGACGATCTGCGGCGCCACCAGGATGTAGGGCAGCAGCTTGTTCGAATATCCGACGCGGACGCGCATGGCGGGGCGCCGCCCTCCCGGCCCGAGGGCCGGGAGGGCGGCTGTCTCCGTTCTACTTGTTGTCGCGCTCGAACTGCCGCAGCAGGGCGTTGCCGCGCTGCACGGCGGAGTCCAGGGCCGCCTTCGCCTGCTTCTTGCCGGCGAAGACCGATTCCATCTCCTCTTCGATGATGTCGCGCGCCTGCAGGAGATTGCCGAAGCGGATGCCCTTCGAGTTCGCGGTGGGCGCGTTCAGCGTCATCTGCTTGTTGGCGATCTCGAAGCCGGGGTTCTTCTCGTAGAAGCCCTGCTTCTTGGTCAGCTCGTAGGCCGCCATGGTGATCGGCAGGTAGCCGGTGCGCTGGTGCGAGGCGGCCTGCACCTCGGGCTTGGAGATGTAGGCGAAGAACTCGGCCACGCCCTTGTACTCGTTGGCCGACTTGCCGCCCAGCACCCACAGGGTGGCGCCGCCCAGGATCGAGTTCTGCGGGCCGCCGTTCGGGCCCTTCGTGAGGTCCGGCCAGTAGGGCATCATGCCGAAGCCGACGTCGAACTTGGCGGTGCGCAGGATGCTGGAGAGGCCGGCCGACGACTGCAGGTACATGCCGCATTCGCCGTTGGTGAACTTGACTTGGCTGTCGCCGCGGCGGCCGCCATAGTCGAACTCCTTGGCCTTCTGCATCTCGGCGATCCGCTCGAGATGGGTGACGTGGGCCGGGCTGTTGAAGACGAACTGCGTGCCGAGGCCGGCGAACCCGTTCTCCATGGTGCCCATGGGCAGGTTGTGCATGGCGCCGAAATTCTCGATCAGCACCCAGGACGGCCAGGCCGTGCTGATGCCGCAGGGAATGCCGGCCGCCTGCAGCTTCTTGGCCGCCGCGCGAACCTCGGGCCAGGTCTTCGGCGCCGCATCCGGCAGGCCCGCCTTCTTGAAGGCGTCCTTGTTGTAATAGAAGATCGGCGAGGAGCTGTTCAGCGGCATCGACAGCATCTTGCCGTCGGTCGTGGTGTAGTAGCCCGCGACGGCCGGCAGGTAGACCTTGGGATCCCAGCCGATGCCGGCCTGCTCCATCACCTCGTAGACCGGCTTCACGGCGCCCTTGGCCGCCATCATGGTCGCGGTGCCGACCTCGAACACCTGCATGATGTGCGGCGCCTTGCCGGCGCGATAGGCGGCGATGCCGCCGGTCATGACCTCGGTGTAGTTGCCCTTGTTGACCGCCATGACCTTGTAGGCCTTCTGGCTGTCGTTGAAGCCCTTGGCAAGGCTGTCGACCCACTCGTTCAGGGCGCCGCCCATGGCGTGCCAGAACTGGATCTCGACCGGCTGCTGGGCCGAGGCCTGGCCGGCCAGGAGCGGCACGGCAGCGGCAGCGGCGAGGAGGCTACGGCGAGAGAGCATCTTCATCCTTCCCTTCAAATGGTTGGTGCGGCACGTTCTTCGCGGCCTTGTTAGTCACCCGTCGGTATCGGGCCTGTGCAGTTTTCTTGAAGCTTTAATGACAAATCGGGGCGCGCACCAGCCCCCTGGCGAGGGGGACTGGCGGCTGTTACGATGAGGCTTGTCCGACTCCGCCATGCGAAGCCTCCGGTTCGACGGCCTGGAACTGCCCATCCGGCTCAAGGTCCATCCGCGAGCCTGCCGCATCGTGCTTCGCGTCGACCCGCAGGATGCCGCCATCGACCTCGTCGTGCCCCGCGGCGTCCGCCTCGCCGAGGCAGTCGAGTTCGCGCGCAGCAAGGGCGACTGGATCCGCCGACGGCTGGCGGCGCTGCCGCCGCGCGTGCCGTTCGTCGACGGCAGCCGCATTCCGGTGCTGGGACAGGAGCGGACGATCCGCCATCGCGGCCTGCGCTGCGCCACGGCGCGCGGTGTCGTCTGGCTGGAGCCGGGCGAGCTGCATGTCGTCGGCGAGGATGCGCATCTGCCGCGCCGCATCTCCGACTGGCTGAAGCGCCATGCCCGGGACGATTTCACCCGCCGCGCCGAGGTCTATGCGGCCCGGACCGGGCGTCCCGTCCGCCGCGTCACGGTGCGCGACACGCGCAGCCGCTGGGGCAGCTGCGCCGTCGACGGCAGCCTGTCCTTCTCCTGGCGGCTGGTCCACGCGCCCGACTTCGTCATCGACTACGTCGTCGCCCACGAGGTCGCCCATCTCTGCGAAATGAACCACGGTCGCCGCTTCTGGGACGTCGTCGCCGGCCTTGTCCCCGATACGGCCCGGCCACGCGCCTGGCTGCGCGACAAGGGCGGCACCCTCCTGCGCTACGGCTGAACCCTCCCGTCCTCCCTGCCGGAGCGGACACGCCGACGCGCGGCACCGTCCTTGCGTCGCGGCACCCGTCCTCGAAGATCGGAAACCCATGCTGCGTGCCGGCTCGCCGTCCGCCCTCGTGCTCCTCGTCGCGCTCGCGACCATGACCTCGATCTCGATCGCCATCTATCTGCCGGCGATGCCGACCCTGGCGCGCGAGCTGGATGCGCCGATGGAGATGGTGCAGCTCACCGTCTCGGTCTTCCTCGTCGGCGTCGGCCTCGGCCAGCTGCTCTACGGACCGGCCTCCGACCGTTTCGGCCGGCGCCCGGCGCTGCTCTTCGGGCTGGTCGTCTATGCCGCCGGCTCGCTCGCCTGCGCGCTGGCGCCGACGATCGGGCTGCTGCTCGCCGGGCGGGTGCTACAGGCCGCCGGCGCCTGCGCCGGGATGGCGCTGGTGCGGGCGATCATCCGCGACACCTATCCGCGCGAGCGGATGGCGTCCGCGCTCTCGACGGTCACCGGTGCCATGGCGATCTCGCCCGCCCTGGCGCCCATCCTCGGCAGCCAGATCTATCTCCATTTCGGCTGGCGGGCCGATTTCCTCTTTCTCGCCCTCTTCGCCCTGCTGCTGATCGCGCTCGCGGTCCCGATGCTGCCCGAGACGAACCAGAACCGCGACCCGCAGGCGCTGGCGCCGCGCCGGCTCGCGGCGAACTACGGCAACCTGCTCGGCAACCGCACCTTCCTCGGCCATCTCTTCTCGGGCGGGCTGACGCTGGCCGGCACCTTCGCCTATACCGTGGCCTCACCCTTCATCCTGATCGGGCAACTCGGGGTGCGGCCGGACGTCTATGCCTTCCTCATGATCTCGACCACCGGGGCCTATGTCGCCGGCACCTGGACCGCCCCGCGCCTCGCGCGCCGCATCGGGCTCGAGCGGGCGCTGCGCACGGGCACCGCGATCTGCGCCGCGGCGGCGGTCCTGATGGCGATGATCGCGCTCTCCGGCATGGTCACCGTCGTGACCGTGGTGGGCGGCATGACCCTCTACATGGTCGGCATGGGGATGGCGCTGCCGCTGTCGATGGCAGGCGGCATCGGGCCGTTCCCGCGCATCGCAGGTGCGGCCTCGGCGCTGATCGGCGCCGGGCAGATGGTCACCGGGTCGCTGGCCAGCGCGGCGTCCGCCGCGGTCGCCGGCTGGGGCGTCGGCGGCCTCGCCGCCGTCCTGGTCGGGGCCGGCGGCGGCGCCGTCGCGGCATCGGTCCTCTTGGTGCGGGCGCCGGCCGATGCGACCTGAAGCGGCGTCTCCGCCGGGCCGCTGGCTCGTCGTCCTCGTCACCGCGCTGGTGGCGCTGGGGCCGGTCTCGACCGACCTCTACCTGCCGTCGCTGCCGGCGCTGACCCGCGACCTCGGCAGCGACGTCGCCTCGGCCCAGCTCACTCTCAGCCTCTTCCTCGTCGCCTTCGCCTGCTGCCAGCTCGTCTACGGGCCGCTGTCGGACCGCTTCGGCCGCCGGCCGGTGGTCCTCGCCGGCACCGTCATCTACCTCGCCGCGACCGTCGCCTGCATGCTCGCGCCGACCATGGAGACGCTGATCGCCGCGCGCTTCCTCCAGGCCGTCGGCGCCTGCGCCGGGCCGGTGCTGGGCCGCGCCATCGTCCGCGACATCTACGGCCGCGACGGCGCGGCGCGCGTCCTGGCCTATGTCGGTGCGGCGATGGCGCTGGCGCCGGCGATCGGCCCGATCCTCGGCGGCTTCGTCGAGGTCTGGGTCGGCTGGCGGGGCAATTTCGCACTGCTCGCGATCTATGCCGCGGTGCTGCTCGCCGGTGTCGCGCTGATGCTGTCCGAGAGCAACCATCGGCTCGATCCCCGCGCCCTGGAGCCGCGGCAGCTCGCGCGCAACTATGCCGGATTCCTCCGCAGCCGGCGCTATCTCGGCTATGCCGGGGCGGTGGCGCTGGGATATTGCGGCCTCTTCGCCTTCATCTCGGGCTCGGCGCACGTCCTGATCGACGTCGTCGGCCTGACGCCGGACCGCTACGGCTTCTGCTTCGCCGCCTTCGTCGTCGGCTATGCGGTCGGGACGACCCTGGCGGGACGGCTGACGATGCGCCTCGGCATCGACCGTATGATCGGGCTGGGGGCCGCGGTGGCCGCCGCCGGCGGGCTGGCCATGGCGGCGCTGGCCTGGGCGGACGAGCAGTCGGTGGCGGCAATCGTCGGCCCGTCGGTCGTCTACATGCTGGGCGTCGGCATGATCTTCCCCAATGCCCAGGCGGGCGCCATGGGACCGTTCCCGACCAAGGCCGGGGCGGCGGCGGCCATGGTCGGATTCCTGCAGATGGCCATCGCGGCCGCGGTCGGCATCCTGGTCGGCCATGCCTTCGACGGCACCTCGATTCCCATGGCGACCGCGATCGGTGCGGCGGGCGCCGGCCTGCTGCTGGTCCGGTTCGTGCTCCTGAAGCCCGAGAATCCATCGCTTGGGAGGGCAACTTGACGTTGTTGGGAGCCATTCCTAGGATCGCGCGCAACAAACGAGTGCCGCAGCGAACGGGGAGACGGATGCGCACGACGGGGGAACGGCAGCCGGGGACGGCTGGCGGCCGATGACCATTGATATCGCCCGTCACTGGCGGCGCTGGGCGCTGCACGCCGTGGTCGTGCTCGTCTACCTGTTCATCCTGACGCCGGTCATCTTCATCGGCTGGATCAGCTTCTTCTCGAACGAGATCATCGCCTTCCCGCCCGACGGCTACACGTTGCGCTGGTTCTCCAACGTCTGGGAGCAGCGCGTCTTCGCCCGCGGCTTCGTCATGAGCCTGCAGGTCGCCTTCATCTCGATGCTGATCGGGGTCTCGCTGGGCACGCTGGCCGCCATCGCCATCGTCCGCTACCGGTTTCCGGGGCGCGACACGCTGAACATGCTGCTGCTGTCGCCGCTGATCGTGCCGGGGATCGTCGCCGGCACCGCGCTCTACATCTTCTATATCCAGATCGACAATTACCTGGAGTGGCGGCTGCAGGCGACGCTGGAGGGGCTGGTCCTCGCCCATGTCATGCTGACCATCCCCTGGACCGTGCGGCTGGTCAGCGCCAGCCTGGTCGGCATCGACCGCTCGGTCGAGGATGCGGCGATGAACCTCGGCGCCAACCGCTGGACCACCTTCCGCCGCGTCACCTTTCCGATGATGCGGGCGGGGCTGGTGGCGGCCGCGCTCTTCAGCTTCATCACCTCCTTCGAGAACCTGGAGCTGTCGCTGCTCCTGGTCGGGCCGGGGCGGACGACGCTGCCGATCGCCATTCTCCAGTACCTGGAGTTCAAGGTCGATCCGACGATCGCGGCCGTTTCCCTCATCCAGATCGTGCTGATCGGCGTGCTGATGCTGATCACCGATCGCTTCGTCAAGCTGAGCCGGGTGGTCTAGGGCCATGTCGCAGGTATCGCTCCGTCGTCTGGCAAAGCGCTTCGGATCGTTCACCGCCGTCGACGACGTCGATCTCGACGTGCGCGAGGGCGAGCTGGTCGCGCTGCTCGGCCCGTCCGGCTGCGGCAAGACGACGACGCTGCGCATGATCGCGGGCTTCATCGCGGCCAGCGGCGGCCGCATCCTGATCGGCGACCAGGACGTGACCGACCTGCCGCCCTACCGGCGCAACACCGGCATGGTGTTCCAGGGCTATGCCCTGTTCCCGCACATGACGGTGAACCAGAACGTCGCCTTCGGGCTGGAGATGCGCAAGGTGCCGCGGGCGGAGATCGGGCCGCGGGTGGCCGAGGCGCTGCGCCTCGTCCAGCTCGACCATCTGGGCGAGCGCATGCCGCGACAGCTCTCGGGCGGGCAGCAGCAGCGGGTCGCGCTGGCGCGCGCGCTGGTCATCCGGCCGGAGGTCTTCCTCCTCGACGAGCCCCTGTCCAATCTCGACGCCAAGCTGCGCCTCACCGTCCGGGTCGAGATCCGCCAGCTCCAGCAGGCGCTGGGCCTGACCACCGTCTTCGTCACCCACGACCAGGAGGAGGCGCTGACCCTGGCCGACCGGCTGGTGGTGATGAGCCAGGGCAAGGTGCAGCAGATCGGCACCCCGACCGAACTCTACGAGCGCCCGGCCAACCATTTCGTGGCCGACTTCATCGGCCGCTCGAACTTCCTCGCCGGCACCGTCTCCGCGCCCGGCCGCTTCCGCAGCCGCGGCGGGCTCGACATCGCCTTCGCCGACGACGGGGCGGGCCCGCGCGGCGAGGGCGTGCTGGCGATCCGGCCCGAGAAGGCCAGCCTCGAAGCGGGCACCGATGCCGGCACGGGCGCCAACCGCTTTCCCGGAACGGTCGTCTTCGTCACCTATCTCGGTGCGGCCACCGAGGTGCGCGTCCGGCTCGCCTCGGGCGAGGAGGTGACGGTGACGCGGCACAATGCGACGCCGTTGGACGACCCGCGCCATGCGGCGGGCGACCTTGCGCCGGGCAATCCCGTGACGGTCGTCTGGCCGCCGGCCGCCGGCCTGCTTCTCGCGCCGCCACCGGCGTGAGGGCTGCGGCACGGGCACGATGCGACAAGAACCTCTGAACAGGAGAGCCGAGATGAGCGAATTCGAGCGGACGACTGGGATGCGGCTGACGCGCCGCGGTTTCCTCGCCGGGACGGGCGCCGCGGCGCTCGCCGCCGGCTTGCCGATGCCGGCCCTGGCCAAGGGCCAGGTCATCGTCGGCACCTGGGGCGGCGACTATCAGGCGCTGCTCACCGCCAACTTCGAGAAGCCGATCCTGGAGAAGAAGGGCATCGAGGTCATCCACGACATCTCCGGCGCGCCGCCGCGCAAGACCAAGCTGCTGGCCGAGCGCGTCAGCCGTCGCGGCACCATGGACGTCGCCTGCCTCTCCGACATCGACATGTTCGAGATGTCCAAGCAGAATCTCTTCGACAACGTCGACCCGACCAAGGTTCCGAACGCGAAGAACATCTTCAAGCAGCTGGCCAAGCCCTACGCGATCCCGCACATCTATTCGGGCAAGGTGCTCGTCTACAACCCGAACAAGATGAGCCCGACCTCCTTCGCCGATTTCCTGGATCCGAAGTACAAGGGCCGCATCGGCTTCGCCGACGGGCTCTACATGCAGATCATCGAATCGGCCGCGCTGGTGAACGGCGGCAGCATGTCGAACTACGAGCCGGGCAAGGCGACGCTGACCGAGTTGAAGAAGTTCGAGCCCAAGGTCTTCCCGTCGAACGAGACGCTGGCCGCCGCCCTCAAGAGCGAGGAGGTCTGGGCGACCGTGATGTGGCGCGCCCGCGGCTTCATGTGGAAGAAGGCGGGCATCCCGCTCGCCACCATCGCCCCCAAGGAGGGCACCACGCCGATCATCTTCGATGCGGCGGTGCCGAAGAACGCCCAGAACAAGGACAATGGCTGGGCCTATCTCGACGCCATGCTCGATCCCGGCGGGCAGGTGCTGTTCGCCGACCGCATGGGCTACGTCCCGACGGTCAACAACGCCAAGCTGCCCGACGACCTCGCCAAGGAGATCGGCTTCACCGAAGCCGAGCAGGAGAAGTTCAACATCCCCAACTACGAGTACATCGCCGCCAACAACGCGGCCCTGCTCGAGTGGTGGAACAAGAGCTTCAAGGCCTGAGGCCGGACATGCGCCGGGGACGGAACGGAGGTTGAGGCGGTGAGCGTCGCATTCGAGGAGGCGGCCGGCGGCCGACGCCGGTCGGTGGCGCCCGCCCTGGTCGGGCCGGCGACCATCCTGGTCGTGCTCGTGCTCGTCCTGCCGATGGCGATTCTCTTCCGCTACAGCCTCAACCAGTTCGTCCCCGGCCAGTTCATGGTCGAGGCGGTGACCATCGCGAACTATGTCCGCTTCTTCACGGACATCTATTACATCAACGTCTTGTGGACCACGGTGCAGGTGGCCATCGCCTGCACCGTGATCAGCCTCGTTCTGGCCTTCCCGGTCGCCTATTTCCTCGCCCGCACGACCAGCCGCTTCAAGAGCATCCTGGTCATCCTCGCGGTCTTCCCGCTGATGGTCGGCAACGTCGTGCGCGCGGCCGGCTGGATGGTGGTGCTCGGCAATGACGGGGTGGTCAACGCCGTCCTGCGCTGGATCGGCCTCGTCGAGGAGCCGGTCAAGCTGCTCTACACCCCGACCGCCGTCATCATCGGCATCATCGCGGTCGTCCTCCCCTACATGATCCTGACCCTGCAGAGCGTGCTGGAGGGCATCGACTATTCGGTCGAGGAGGCGGCGCTCAATCTCGGCGCCAAGCCCTCGACGACCTTCTTCCGCATCGTCCTGCCGCTCGCCATGCCGGGCGTGGTCGCCGGCACGGTGCTCGTCTTCATCCTGTGCATGAACGCCTATGCGACGCCCGTCCTGCTCGGCGGGCCGCAGTTCAAGATGATGGCGCCCGCCCTCTACGACCAGATCGCGCGCTCGACCAACTGGCCCTTCGGCGCGGCGCTGGCCTTCGTCCTGATGGCGACGACGCTGACCCTGACGATCGTCTCGACGACGGTGATGCAGCGGCGGATGCGGCGCTGACGGCCATTCCCTCCGGTTCGGCCGATCCCGGCGTTGCCGCCCGGCCGCCCGGTCGCTAGCCTGCCGGGGACAGCCCGGAGCCAGGGAGGCAGCGTCGATGGACAGCACCGAGCCATATCGCGCGACCGGGACCGGCACGCCGGCCGGGGATTTCGATGTCCTCATCGTCGGCGCCGGCATCTCCGGGATCGGCGCGGCCTATCACCTGACGACCCAGTGCCCCGACCGGCGCTTCGTCGTGCTGGAAAGCCAGGCGGGGTTCGGCGGCACCTGGCGCACCCACCGCTTTCCCGGCATCCGTTCGGACAGCGACCTCTTCACCTTCGGCTATCGCTTCAAGCCCTGGACCGGCCCGCCGATCGCGACCGCCGAGGAGATCCTGCGCTACATGGGCGCGGTCATCGACGAGAACGGGCTGGCACCGCACATGCACTACGGCCACACCATCACCGGGGCGTCCTGGTCGAGCGAGACCAACCGCTGGACCGTCGAGGCGGTGCGCGCCGATACCGGCGAGACGCTGCAGTTCACCGCCGGTTTCCTGTGGATGTGCCAGGGCTACTACCGCCACGATCAGGGCTACACGCCGGAATGGCCCGGCATGGCGGACTTCCGCGGCCGCATCGTGCACCCCCAGACCTGGCCCGACGACCTCGACCTGACGGACCGCCGCGTCGTCGTCATCGGCTCAGGCGCGACGGCGGCGACGCTGGTGCCGGCGATCGCCGGCCGCGCCG
Source organism: Allostella sp. ATCC 35155 (assembly GCA_006738865.1). GTDB lineage: Bacteria > Pseudomonadota > Alphaproteobacteria > ATCC43930 > Allostellaceae > Allostella. Next base: position 4,126,438 of record AP019701.1, on the reverse strand, counting down.
CCCACGTCACCATGCTGCAGCGCTCGCCGACCTTCTTCCGCACCGGCCGCAACGCCATCGCCATCGCCGACGAACTGCGCGAGCTGCAGGTCGACCCCGCCTGGATCCACGAGATCGTGCGCAAGCGCATCCTCCTCGACCAAGCCCGGTTCACCCGCCGCTGCATGACCGAGCCCGACCAGGTGCGCGACGAGCTGCTCGCGGCGGCGCGCGAACTGCTCGGCCCCGACTACGACCTCGCGCGGCACTTCACGCCGAGCTATCGCCCGTGGCGCCAGCGCATCGCCTTCATCCCCGACGGCGACCTTTTCCGGGCGATCCGAGACGGCGGCGCCTCGGTCGTCACCGACGAGATCGCCCGGTTCGAGGCGGACGGCATCCGCACCCGCTCGGGCGAGCTGGTGCCGGCCGACATCGTGGTGACGGCGACGGGCTTCGAGCTCGCCGCCATGGGCGACATCCCCTTCGCGATCGACGGCCAGCCGCTCGACTTCGCCGACACCGTCACCTATCGCGGCATGATGTTCACGGGCGTGCCGAACCTCGCCTGGGTCTTCGGCTATTTCCGGGCCAGCTGGACTCTCCGCGCCGACCTCGTCGGCGACTTCGTCTGCCGCCTGCTGCAGCACATGCAGGCGAAGGGGCTCGCCCGCGTCGAGCCGGCGCTCCGCGCCGAGGATCACAACATGCCGGTCCTGCCCTGGATCGACCCCGAGGACTTCAACCCCGGCTACCTGCTGCGCGGCATGGACCGCCTGCCGCGGCGCGGCGACAAGCCCGAGTGGCAGCACACCCAGGACTACTGGACCGAGAAGGACGCCTTCCCGGCGATCGACCTCGACGATCCCGTCTTCGTCTATCGCTGACCTGCGCCGGCCCCACCCCCCGCCCCACCGCACGAACGAGATGGCCCCCAGGATGACGCTCGCAGCCGCCGAATATCGCCGCCTCACGGCCACCCAGCTCCGCGCCGCCTATGGCACGGGCCAGCTCTCGCCCGTCGAGGTGACCGAGGCGGCGCTTGCCGTCATTGCCGAAGCCGATCCGAAGCTCAACGCCGTGACCCACCTCGACGCCGAGGGCGCCCGCGCCCAGGCCCGGGCATCGGAAGCGCGCTGGCGGGACGGCAAGCCGGCCGGGGCGCTCGACGGCGTGCCGACGCTGATGAAGGACGGGCTGTGGATGACGGGCGTGCCCGTCTATCGCGGCACCGCGGCGCTCGCCCGCCATGCGGTGGTGCCCGACACCGATTCGCCGCCCGTGGCCCGGATGCGCGAGGACGGCGCGATCCTGCTCGGCAAGACGACGATGTGCGATCTCGGCATGTTCGGCTCGGGCTACAGCTCGCAGTTCGGGCCGACGCGCAACCCGCACGACCCCGCGCGCACCAGCGGCGGCTCCTCCTCTGGGTCGGCCGCGGCCATCGCGTCGGGCATGATCCCGGTCGCGATCGGCACCGACATCGTCGGCTCGGTCCGCCAGCCGGCCGGCTTCTGCGGGCTGGTCGGCCTCAAGCCGTCCTACGGGCGGGTTCCGACCTGGCCGAACTCGAGCCCGGCGGCGGTGGCCGGGCCGCTCGCGCGAACGGTCGCCGACGCCGCGCTGCTGCTCGACACGCTGGCCCGGCCCGATGTGCGCGACTTCGCGTGCCTCGCACCCGACCTGCAGCCATGGACCGAGGGGCTCGACCGCAAGGTGGCGGGCACGCGCATCGGCTGGCTGCCGGCGATCGGCTTCGGCCCGTCGCCCGATCCCCAGATCGCCAAGGCCACGGCCGCTGCGGTCGACCGGCTGCGGGCGCTGGGCTGCAGCGTCACCGAGCTGGCCGCGCCCTTCGCGCCGGGCGACGAGCGGCCGGGCGAGGATTTCTACCGCATGCGGCCCTACAGCGAGCTGGCGGCCGTGACGGCCGAGGACCGCGCGGCGGCATCGGCCATTGACGCCTGGGCGGCGCCGGCCGGCGGCTATTCCGGTGTCGACTATCACCGGCTCTTCCTCGCGACGCAGACGCTGCGGGCGCGGATGCTGGCGGTGATCGACGGGTTCGACTTCCTGGTGCTGCCGACTTCGCCGATCCTGCCCTTCCCGGCCGAGCTGCCCGGGCCGGAGGGCATGTCGACCTTCGCCGCCTGGACCAACACCTTCCTGTTCAACCTCACCGAGCAGCCGGCGATCTCGATGCCGTGCGGCCGGTCGGCCGAGGGCTGGCCGATCGGGTTCCAGATCGTTGGCCACCGCTTCGACGACCGCGGCGTCCTGGCCATGGCCGCGGCCTTCGAGGCCGCCGCCTGACCGCACGAGGAGCAGCGCCATGCCGAGCTTCACCCGTGACGGCGTCACCATCCAGTACGAAACCTGGGGCAGTGGCTTCCCGATCCTGACCTTCGCGCCGGCGGGGCTCGCCTCCGTCATCGACGTCTGGCGCCAGGGCATGGCGCCGATCGACCCGACGACGGATTTCGCCGATCGCTGGCAGGTCATCGCCATGGACCAGCGCAACGCCGGCGGCCGCTCGCACGCGCCGATCACCGCGGCGGACGGCTGGGATTCCTATACGGCCGACCATGTGGCGCTCCTGGACCATCTCGGCATCCGCCGCTGCCACCTCTATGGCCAGTGCATCGGCGGATCCTTCATCCTCAACCTGCTGCGCCTGCATCCGGAGCGGGTGGCCGCCGCGGTGATGGCCCAGCCGATCGGGCGCATCGCCCCCGAACTGCCGCCGCCGCCCGCCCGCTTCCATGCCTGGGCCGCCGCGCTTCGCGACCATCCGGAGGCGACGCCGGAGGTGCTGGGGGCCTTCTATCGCAACATGTACGAGAAGGGTTTCGTCTATTGCGCCGACCGGGCGGCGGTCGCGGCCATCCGCAATCCCTGCATGGTGCTGGCGGGGGCCGACGACGTCCATCCCCGCGCCATCTCGGAGGAGATCGCGCAGCTCATCCCGGGCTGCGAGTTCATCCCGGAATGGAAGTCCGGTCCGGCCGTCGAGGCGGCGCGCGAGCGGGTGCGCGCCTTCCTCGCCGCCCACACGCCGGCCGGCTGAGCCCGCCGCCGTCAGGCGGCGCGATGCGGGTCGGTCACCGCCTCCGGCAGTTCCTGGGGGGTGAAATGATGCGGATGGGCCGGCCGCGTCGGCCGCTCGATCATGCGGTGGATGCGCGGCGGCCCGTCGCCGCGGTGCAGGGCGCGGACATGGTCCGTCACGGCGATGTCCGCCTGGGTCATGCGCTGGTTGTGCCGCACATAGTCGATCCAGGTCGGCGTGTGGTAGCGCTCGACCCACAAGCGCGGGTCGGCGAGGTCGCGCATCAGGGTCCAGTGGCGGGCGCCGTCGCGCCGGCGGATGCGGCGGCGGTCGGCCATGGCGGCGAGGAACTCGTCGATGTCGGCCTCGTCGATGACGTACTCGATGGTGACGACGATCGGACCGCTGCGCGGCTGGATCGAGACCGCGAGGTCCGGCTCCGTCCAGCGATTGACGAGGTCGAGGTTGAGGCCCGTGGTCGCCGGCAGCGGCAGGAGCAGCCCGATCAGCACGCATAGGAGCTGCAGCCCGGCGGCGACGGCGAGCGTCGCCGTCAGCCCTTCCATGCCGGCGCCGATGCCCCACAGCCAGCTGCCGAAGGCCATGCCGCCGAAGGCCGCGACCTGGTAGAGGGCGAGCGCGCGGGCCATCACCCAGCGCGGCGCCGACATCTGCACCGTCACGTTGAAGGTCGAGAGCGCCAGCACCCAGCCGGCGCCGGTGACCGCGAGCGCGGCCATGCTGACGGGCAGCGCGGTGCTGAAGGCGATGACCAGGGTCGCCAGCCCGAAGCTCGCGCAGGACCAGCGCGTGATCGTCTCGTTGGAGAGCCGGCTGCGCAGCCGGGTGCTGGCGAGCGCGCCGCCGACGGCGCCGACGCCGAAGGCGCCGAGCAGCAGGCCGTAGGTGAGGGGGCCGCCGCCGACGAGGTCGCGCGCGACCAGCGGCATCAGCGCCTGGACCGCGCTGGCGGCGAAGCCGAACAGCACGGCCCGCACCAGCACCGAGCCGATGCGGCCCGACATCGCGACATAGCGCAGGCCGGCCCCCATCGCGACCCGCAGCCCCTCGCGCGGCAGGGCGCGGCGCACGGTCGGCGTCCGCCAGCGCCAGAGCACCGTGATCAGCGCGACATAGCTGACCGCGTTGACGGAGAAGGCGGCGGCCGCGCCCGCCGCGGCGACGATGGCGCCGCCGACCGCCGGGCCAACGCTGCGGGCGAGGTTGAAGCCCATGGAATTGAGCGCGACCGCACCCGCGAGGTCGCGGCGCGGGACCATCTCGCCGACCGACGCCTGCCAGGCCGGTCCATTGAGGGCGGCACCGCAGCCGATGAGGAAGGTGAAGGCCAGCAGCACCCAGGGCGTGATCAGCCCCAGCCAGGCGACGACGCTGAGCGCCAGCGAGGCCGTCAGCATGAAGCCCTGCGCCCACAGCATGACGATCCGGCGGTCGACATTGTCGGCGAGCGCGCCGGCCGGCAGCGACAGCAGCATCAGCGGCAGGGTGACCGACGCCTGGACCAGCGCCACCATCTCGACGGTGCCGATACGGGTCATCATCCAGGAGGCGCCGACCGACTGGATGAGCCCGCCGAAGTTGGAGGCGAGGCTGGCGAACCAGACGGCGCGGAAGACGGGGCTCTGGAAGGGGCCGAGCGTCGTCGCCGCGGGCTCCGGCGGCGGCACGGCGGCGGCGTTGGCCTTGGCGTCCGTCACCGGCCGGCCCGGCGTCGGCTGCGGAGGGGAGGGGGCAGGGCAGGGTCGGCGTGCGTCATCGGGTTCCGGCGGCGCGAGAGGCAGAGCCGGCGGACTCTACCCCAAGCCGCAGCCGGGGCCGACCCCTTCTAGGCGCGATTGCCCTTCAGGATGTCGAGGGCGCAGATGTGGCCCCAGGTCATGTAGGGGCCGATGGTGGTGCCGACCGCGCTGGGCGAGCGGCCGCCGACCGGGCTGGCCGCGACGTTGCCGGCGCAGTAGAGGCCGGCGATGACGCTGCCGTCCGGCCGCAGCGCCTGGCCCCGGGCATTGGTCCGGACGCCGCCCTTGGTGCCCATCAGGGAGGGGTTGCAGCGGATGGCGACGAAGGGCGGCTTCTCGATCGGCGCCATCAGCCCGACCGACTTTGCGAGGCGCTGTTCGTAGGGGGCGCTGCCCCGCTGGAAATCCTCGTCCCGGCCGCTGCGGGCAAAGCCGTTGAAGCGCGCCACCGTCTCGGCCAGGGCCTGGGGCGGCAGGCCGGTCTTCGCCGCCAGGTCCTCGATCGTGGACGCGGTCGTCAGCCAGCGCCGGTCGTAGCGGCGGTACCAGCGCACGATCGGCGTGCGCTTGACCATTGCCCATTGGGTGATGACCCAGGCCGGCAGGTGCCGCAGGGCGCCCGTCTCCGGATCCCGCTCGTTGAGCGCCTCGCCGGCATGGAATGCGTACTCGCTGAAGAAGCGGCGGCCGTTGCGGTCGACGATGATGGCGTCGGGCTCGGCATGGAAGCGGATCGGCAACCCGTTGATCCGCCCCTCGTAGGGGATCGGCGGCTGGGCCATGATGTTGGCTTGGTCCATGTGGGCGGTGGCCGCACCCGCGGCCAGCGCCATCGCGAGACCGTCGCCCTCGTTGGTGCTGGGGCTGCTGAGATAGTCGACGGGGCCGGGGAAGTGCTTCTTCAGCAGCTCGGCGTTCCATTCGAAGCCGCCCGTCCCCAGGACGACGCCGGCGCTCGCCCGGAAGGTCCGGCGGCGCCCGTGCTGCGCGACGACGACTCCGACGATGCGGCCGCCCGGGCCTTCGCTGACCAGTTCGACGGCGCGTGCCCCGGTCTCGATCCGGCAGCCATGGTCGAGGCACCCCTTGAGCAGCCCGGTGATGAGCGCATTGCCCTTGCCCGCCGACCGGGTCGCCCAGCGGCCGAGGATGGTGCGGGCATAGCGCAGCGAGCCGCGGATCGGGTGGCGGTAGAGGTCGGCCGCGACCATCTCGTTGTAGGTCAGGGCGTGCGGCATGGTGGAGCGGCGGATCTTGCCGGCATAGGGGCCGAGGATGCGCCGGCTCAGCGCCCGGGGCGACAGCAGCCGGCCGAGCGGCTTGGCGCCGGGCTGGTCCGACATGGGGTCGGGCACCGCCGCGATCTCGAACCGCAGCGGCGTGTGCGCCTCCACGAAGCGCAGCATCGGCCCGGATTGCGCGGCCTGGGCGCTCCACAACTCGTCCTCGGTCTCGCGCCAGCCGGGCGGCGCGACCGCCCGCATGTAGGTCAGCGCCTCCTCCGGACTGTCTTCGAGCCCCGCTGCCGCCATGTGGTGGTTCGCCGGCACCCACGACATGCCGCCCGACATGGCGCTGGTGCCGCCGATGCGCTCGCTCTTCTCGACGATGGTGACGCGCCGCCCGGCGACGGCGGCGGTCAGCGCCGCGGTGAGGGCGGCCGCCCCCGACCCCACGACCACCACCTCGCTCTCGATCGTAGTCTCCGCGTCCTGCTGTCCTGAAGCCATCGCCGCCCCCATCGTGCGCTGATCGTACGATAGGGCCGGGCGTCCGGCGTTCGCCAGCGGAACCGCGGCCGATCCGCACTATCGCAGCGTCTTGCCCCGGGCGCGATGGAAGGCGGCGACGATCGCCTCGGCGGTCAGGCCGTACTTCTGCAGAAGGTACGGCGTCGTCCCGCCCTCGGCGAAGACGTCGCGCACGCCGATCCGCTCGAAGCCGCAGCGCACGCCGGCTTCCATCAGCATCTCGGCCACCGCGCTGCCGAGGCCGCCGATGATCGAGTGGTTCTCGGCGGTGACCAGTGCCGGCACCGCGGCGGCCAGCTCGGCCAGATCGGGGTCGAGCGGCTTGATCGTCGCCATCTCGACGACGCCGACGGCGAGCCCCTCGGTCGCCAGCCGGTCGGCGGCGTCGAGCGCGGCGGCCACCATCAGGCCGGAGGCGACGAGCAGGCCGTCGCCGCCCGGCCGCAGCCGGCGCAGGCGGCCGCGCTCCAGCGGCTCCTCGGCGAGGTCGGGCGGCTCGGTGCCGTCGGACCGCTTGAGGCGCAGGTAGACCGGTCCGGGGTGGCGGGCGGTGGCGAAGACGGCGGCGCGGATCTGCGCCGGTCCGCTCGGCTCGATCACCGTCATGTTCGGCAGCGCCCGCATCAGCGCCACGTCGTCGATCGCCTGGTGCGAGACGCCGAGCAGGGTCGTAAGTCCCGGGATGACGCCGACGATCTTCAGGTTGGCGTTGGGATAGGCGACCTGGTTGGCGATCTGGTCGTAGCAGCGCCGGGTGGCGAAGACGCAGAAGGAGTGGACGAACGGGATCTCGCCCGCCTTCGCCATGCCGCCCGCGACGCCGATCATGTTGGCCTCGGCGATGCCGACCTGGAGGAAGCGGTCCGGCAGTTCGTCGCGGAAGAGGTCGGTCTCGGTCGGCAGGGTGAGGTCGGCGGTCAGGCAGACGATGCGGGGGTCCAGCCGGGCGGCCTCGAGCAGGGCCTCGCCATAGATGCGGCGGGCGGCCGATGCCGTCGCGCCGCGCGCATTGAAGTCGCGGACCTCGAGGTCGCGCTCCGGGGCATCGGGGGTGGGGGCGGCGGTCACCGGGGTGCTCCCTGGTCGAGGGCGGCCATGGCGTCGCGGGCGACGTCCGCCGGCAGCTTGAGGTTGTGGGCGAGGATGCCTTCGAGCGCCGGAACGCCCTTGCCCGGCAGGGTACGGACGACGAGGCAGGTCGGCGCCTCGCTCGCAGCGCGGGCGCGGTCGAGGGCGGCCATCAGGCCCGGGAGGTCGTGGCCGTCGACCGCCTCCGTCGCCCAGCCGAAGGCGCGCCACTTGTCGGCGATCGGCGCCAGCCGGACGACGCGGTCGACATGCCCTTCGACCTGCATCTCGTTGTCGTCGATGAGGAGGCAGAGGTTGGAGAGCTTCAGGCTCGCGGCCAGCAGGGCCGCTTCCCAGACTTGCCCCTCCTGCAGCTCGCCATCGCCAAGCACGACATAGACCCTGGCATCCGATCCGGCGCGGCGGCGGGCGAGCGCCATGCCGATGCCGACCGACAGGCCCTGGCCGAGCGAGCCGCAGGTCGCCTCGATGACCGGGCCCAGGCGCTCGGAGGCATTGACCTCGAAAGGCGAGCCGTCGCGGCAATACTCGTCCAGGGCCGTGCGGTCGACGAGGCCGCGGGCGGCCAGCGTGGCATAGAAGATCGCGGTGTTGTGGGCGGTCGACAGCAGCAGCCGGTCGCGGTCCGCCCAGGCCGGATCGGCCGGGTCGAGGCGCAGTTCCGCGAAATAGAGGACCGTGAAGAGGTCGGCCGCGCCCAGGCCCTGCTGGACGTATCCCTGCCCGGTCGGGGCGACGAGCCGGATCACCTCCCGGCGCAGCTCGTGCGCGATCCGGGCGAGTTCGGCGGCATCGCGAATGCGCGGCGCCGGTTGCCGACCGATGGAATCCGGGCCGGCGATAGGTGCGGCGGTGGGAGGCGACGTGACCGGTGCGGGCATGGATCCTCGTCCAGGAACAATTCGACATATGATATATCGACTTTTCGCTCGTCGTCACCGGCTGGCTGGTCCTTGACGCACATCACGGTGTCCCGATGCTGGTCGGCGCTGTTCCCTATCCGGCGCGACGGCTCGCGCGGACGGCGAAAGGCGCGGGTGCCGGCAATGCGGTTGGTGGAGCGGGCGAATGCGGGGGGCGTGGATCGGCGCGGCGGCATCGTTGCCGCGGGCGTCGAGCGCGTCCTTCCCGGAGATATGCCGGTCACCCTGGTCGCGGGCATCGACCTTACCATCGGGCACGGCGAGTTCGTCGCGATCACCGGCCCGTCTGGCTCCGGCAAGTCGTCCCTGCTCTACCTGCTCGGTCTTCTCGATCTGCCGACGGCCGGCAGCATCCGCATCGACGGCCAGGACACGCGGAGCATGGACGCGGCGACGATGGCTGCCTTGCGTCTCGGCCGTATCGGCTTCGTCTTCCAGTTCCACTTCCTGCTGCCGGAGTTCTCGGTCATCGACAATCTCTTGATTCCGATGCGGCGGAAGGGCGGGTCGTCGCTGGCGGCGATGCGCGCCAGGGCGGCGACGATCCTCGCCAGCCTCGAACTGGAGCGCGAGACCGACAAGCGGCCCGACCAGCTCTCGGGCGGGCAGCGGCAGCGGGCGGCAATCGCCCGCGCGCTCGCCAACGACCCGGACTACATCCTGGCCGACGAGCCGACCGGGAACCTCGACTCGCGCAATGGTGGGCTGGTCTTCGGGATCCTGGAACGGCTCGCGCGCGAGGACGGGCGAACCGTGATCGTCGTCACCCACGATCTCGATCTGGCGGCCCGGGCCGGGCGGCGGGTCCATCTCGTCGACGGACGCATCGCGCTAGCCGGCGCCGTCGGGGACTGACGCGATGGCATCGCGCACGGGCGCGCGCCGGCGCCATCTGATGGCGCTGACGCTCCTGGCGGCAGCGGTCCTGCTCGGCTGGCTGATCGCATCGCGCGTCCTGGCACCACCCGTGGTGCGGACGGTGACGCCGACCTGGGGCCCGCTCTCGGCGGCCGTCTACGGCACGGGCGTGGTCGAACCGCTCGAATGGGCGAAGGTCCGTGCCGAGACGTCCGGTCGTCTCGTCCTGCTGGCGCGCGACGAGGGCGACGAGGTTGTGGCAGGCGACCTGCTGGCGCAGATCGACGATCCGAAGCAGCGGGCCCGGCTGGCCGAGATCGACGCGCGCATCCGCTTCCTGGAGGCCGACATCGAGCGGCAGCGGGCGCTGGTCGGCGGCGGCGTGGCCAGCCGCAAGACCTGGGATCTGCTGCAGAGCGAGTTTCATCAGGCCATGGCGCAGCGCGCGGTCGCCGCCGAAGGGCTGCGGCAGTCGCGGGTGACGGCCCCGATCGCCGGCCGGATCATCCGCCGCGAGGGCCGCGCCGGCGAACTGGTCGACACCGGGACGACCCTCTTCTGGATCGGCAGCCCGCGCCAGCGCCGCATCGTGGTGCAGATCGACGAGGAGTATTTCCCCCAGGTGGAACTTGGTCAGCGGGCATTCGCGACCGCCGATGCCTATCCCGGCGCCCCCATCCCGGGGCGGGTGGTCGAGCGGACGCCGCTTGGCGATTCCGACCAGCGTGCCTTCCGCATCCGCATCGTGCCCGACGATCCGGACGAAGCGACGGCGCGACTGCCGTTCGGGACGACGGTCGAGGTCAACGTCGTCGTGCGCACGGTGGAGCGCGCGCTGCTGGTTCCGCGGTCCGCGATCGCCGGCGCCGGCCTGTGGCTGGTTCGCGAAGGCCGGGCCGAGTACCGGCCCGTCCGGCTGGGCCTGCGCGGCCGCGACCGGATCGAGATCCTGGACGGGCTCGCCGGCGAGGAGGAGATCGTGCTCGAGCCGACGGTCGGGCTCACCTCGGGAACGGCCGTCCGGCCGCTGCGCGAGGTGCCGACGGGTGCGACCGGGCGCCGGTAGCGGAGACGAAGGCCGGTTCGCGCGAGGATTGATCTGCCTCAAGGTTAGGGTAGATGATCCATTCTAGGGTTCCTCCAGCTGCCGGCCTGCCCATTGCGGGCGCGGTCCGGCGCATGGATTGCGGGGAGAGAGGCCATGGTGCAGGTCACGATCCAGAATTACCCGGTCGACGCTTCGGACATCTCGGGCGCCATCAACCTCGACGGAGTGGAGGCCGCGGGCGAGCCGTCCATCACCGCGACGCAGATCACCGTTTCGCTGACCGACGGCCGCTCGATCGCGCTGATCGGCGCCTTCCAGCCGGTGGTGGACGCGTTCGCGACCGAGAACCTCGACCTGCTGACGGAGGAGATCGACGATCTTCGGATCGACGCGGTGGTGGTCTCGGTCAGCGGGAACCCCTGGATCACCATGGCCGGTCTCGATCTCCAGGGGCCGGAGATCCTGGCCTTCGTCGAGGCGAACGAGATCGACGACGAGACGGATGTCGGAGACGACGACATCGATGCCGGTGTGTCGTTCCTGTTCGATGGCAACGATACGATCGTGTCGGCCTTCGGCAACGACACGCTGCGCGGCTACGACGGCGACGACATCGTGCTCGGCATGAGCGGCAACGATCTCGTCCATGGCGATGCCGGCAACGACGAGGTCAACGGCAACCTCGGCAACGACACGGTTCATGGCGGCCAGGGTACGGACTTCGTCCGCGGCGGGCAGGGCGTGGATCTCGTCTATGGCGAGGACGGCGACGACTGGCACGTCAACGGCAACATCGGCGACGACACGGTCTATGGCGGGCTCGGCGGCGACTCCGTCTTCGGCGGCCAGGACAACGACCTGCTGATCGGCGACATCTTCGAGTATGGCGTCGGCGGCAACGACTTCCTGCTCGGCAATCTCGGCAACGACACGCTGGTCGGCGATCCCGGGAACGACACGCTTCTGGGCGGCGAAGGCGTCGACCGGTTCTGGATCTATACCGGCGACGGCCAGGACGTGATCCTCGACTTCGATCCCGCGAACGAGGTCATCGAACTGGAGCCGGACATCAACGGCATCGGCTATACGCACGGCAGCAGCTTTTCGGTCCTGGCCGCACGGATCGCCGCCGACGGCCTGGGCAACAGCGTCCTCGATCTCGGTGCCGGCAACTCGCTGCGCATCGACGGCGTCCTGCCGGAACAGCTCCAGGCCGGCAATTTCGACTTCATCTTTTAGGGTCGAAGGTACCCGGAGGCCGCCCGGTGCCGATGCCGCTCCTGATCGAGATCGCGGCCGCGCATCTGGCCGAGCGGCCGCGGCAGACCCTGTCGGCCGTGGCCGGGATCGCGCTCGGTGCCGGGTTCTTCATCGGCATCGCCGCGCTGCTGCGCGGCTTCCAGCACGACTTCGTGGCCAAGCTGATCGACGTCGCCCCCCACGTCATCGTCAAGGACGAGCCGCGGGCTGCCGCCCCCCAGCCGCTGGAGCGGGTGGCGACGGAGGGGCTTGCGGCCGTCGCCGGCGTCCGCCCGCGTCTTCCGGTGCGCGGGATCAAGAACGTGGCCGCCATACTGGACGACCTCGGTGACGAGCCGGCGGCCTCGGCCGCGCCGGTGATGCGCGCACCGGTGGTCCTGCGCTACGGCACCGTGGCGGAGCCCGCGACGCTGTTCGGGATCGAGCCCGACCTGCACCGCCGCGTCAGCAACCTCGATCGCGACCTCCGCGCCGGCGCCCTGGCCGACCTCGACACCGTCCGCGACGGCGTCATCCTCGGCGAGGGGCTGGCGCGCCGGCTCGGCGTCGCGATGCGCGACACGGTCGGCGCGCAGGGCGCCTCGCAGGACCGCATCGGCCTGAAGGTCATCGGCATCTTCCGGACCGGGGTGCCGCAGCTCGACGAGACCCAGGGCTTCGTCCTGCTGCGTCGCGCCCAGACGCTCGAGGCCAAGCCCAACGTCGTCAACCAGATCCATGTCCGGCTCGACGACCACGACCGGTCGATCGGCCTCGCCCGCCGCCTCGAGCGCGACCACGGCTTTCGCGCCGAGCCCTGGCAGGAGACCCATGGCAGCGTCCTCGACCTTTTCGGGCTGCTCAACGGCGTCACCTTCACCGCGCTCGGCGGTCTCTTCCTGATGTCGGGGACGGCCGTCTACAACATCGTCTCGACCATCACGATGGAGAAGGTCCGCGACATCGCGATCCTGCGGTCGCTGGGATTTCCCGCCCGCTTCGTCACGGGCATGTTCCTGGTCGAAGGGCTGATCCTGGGCCTGTCCGGCGCGATCTTCGGTTGCCTCCTGGGACATGGCGCGGTCTGGCTGCTCGGGCGCGTTCCGGTCGAGATCCAGGGGCCGATCATCCAGTCCAACCGCTTCCTCCTGTTCGACTGGGTCGGGCATTACGGCATCGCCGCGGCGGCGGCCGTCGCGACGGCGTGCCTCGGTGCGCTGTTGCCGGCCCGGCGGGCGGCGGCGACCGATCCCCTGGTCGTCCTCCGCGGCGCGGCCGGCTGAGCGGCGATGGACTTGGCGACGCATGCCCTGGCCGGCCTCGTGCTCGCCCGTGCGGCCGATCCTTCGGGCACACGGCCCGGCACGGCCGCCGTCCTGGTCGTGGGGTCGCTGCTGCCCGACATCGACATGGTCGCGGCCCTCTTCGACCCGGCGCGCGCGCCGCTGCTGCGCCACACGGCCACCCACTCGCTGATCCTCCTGCCGGCGATGGCGGCAGGGCTGGCCGTCGCGGTGCGGCTGGCCGGGGCGCGGGCGCCGGGCGGCCACCTGTTCGTGCTCGCCGCGACCGGCATCGGCCTCCACATCCTGCTCGACCTGCTCAACGCCTATGGCGTGGCGTTGCTCTTTCCGCTGTCCGACGCGCGCTTCGAGTTCGGGCTGCTCTTCGTCCTCGATCCCGTCCTGACCGGCATTCTGGTGCTTGCGCTCGCCCTCTCCCGATTGGCGCCATCGCCGCGGCGGCGGGCTGCCGTCGCGGCGGCGGCGCTGCTCCTGTGCGTCGCCTATGTCGACGTCGCGGCCGGGCTGCGCCAGCGGTCGGCCGACTTGGTCGCGGCGACCGCCCATGCGCCGCTCGTCGATCTCGTGCCAGAGCCGCTGTCGCCCTGGTGCTGGCGCGGGATCGTCGCCCGGCCGGGCGGCTACGCCCAGTATGCGGTGCGGCCCGTCGCGGGAGTGGTGACGCCGCTGGATCCGGTCGTCTCCGACGAGCGGGCGGCGGCTGTCGTAGCGGTCCGCCGATCGGCGCTGCCGGCCGGGTTCGATGCCTTTCTGCGGGCGCCCGTCTGGCAGGTCGATGGTGAGCGCGTGACGGTCCACGACCTGCGCTACCGCTTCGCCCTGCTCGGCAACCGCTGGGATCCGTTCGGGTTCGCGTTCGAGCCCGCCGGCGCCGGTGGGGGAGGCCCGCGGCTCGCCACCGCCACGCTCTCCGATCGTCTCGACCGTGCGTTCGCGACGCTGTCCCGCCTCTCGCCGGAAGGGGCGTGCTGAGCCATGGCGATGCTCTCCTTGGAGGCCGCCGAGGAACCGCTCCGCCTGCGTCGGCGGATCGATGCGCGCCTGGTGGAACTGCTGGCGGTGCCGGGCGAACCGGCCCTGCGGTCGGCGATGGCCGAGGCGGTGCTCGCCGGCGGTCGCCGGCTGCGGGCGATCCTGGCGATGCTCGCCTGCCGCGCCGTCGGCGGCGCGGAGTCCGACGCGCTCGACCTCGCCTGTGCCGTGGAGATGGTGCACGCGGCCTCGCTGGCGCTGGACGATCTGCCGGCCATGGACAATGCCGCGGAGCGGCGGGGCCAGCCGGCGCTGCATCGTCGTCACGGCGAGGCGGTCGCGATCCTGGCGTCCGTCGCCCTGCTCGCGCGGGCCTTCGACATCGCCGGCGGGTGCGACCGCCGGATGGGAATTGCGGCGGTCGCCTGCCTGGCAAGGGCCGTCGGGCCGGCCGGCATGTGCGGCGGACAGGTGGCCGACCTTGCCGGGCGTCGCACCGATGGTGCCCCAGCCATCGCTCCGGCCATGATCGAGCGGCTGCACCGGCGCAAGAGCGGCTGCCTGATCGCGGCGGCCTGCGAGTTGGGTGCGATGGCCGGCGGCGCCGGACCGGAGGCCCGCCGCGCCCTCGCCGGCTATGGCAGCCGTCTCGGGATCGCCTACCAGATCGTCGACGACATTGCCGACATGGAGGGCGACCGCTCGGCCGGCCAGCCGAACCTGGCGGCGGTGCTGGGCCCGGCGGCGGCGGCCGCGCGGGCGCGGGGCTGCTGGCGGGGCTTCGCGGGCCGTTCGTCGGGCGGGGGCCGATCCCGGCGCCCTCGATGCGTTCGCTGCCGAACTGCTGGCCGCCGCGGCGGCTCCGGCGGCGCCATGATCCACGATCTCGTCATCGTCGGCGGCGGCCCCGCCGGCGCGACCGCCGCCCTCTATGCCGCCCGCAGCGGCCTGCGGACGGTGCTGCTCGATCGGGCGCGCTTCCCGCGGGACAAGGTCTGCGGCGACGCGATCAGCGGCAAGGCGACGACCGTCCTGCGCGAGCTCGGGCTCGTCGATGCCGTGCGCGGCCTGCCGGGCGTCGAGGTGCATCACATCCTCTTCGGCAGCCCGGACCATGTCGGCGCCGACATCGACCTCTCCCAGGCCTCCGATCCCGCCAAGGTCACGGGCTTCGTCGTCCGCCGGACGGACTTCGACCACTGCCTCTTCGCCGCGGCGGCCGCGGCGGGCGCCGACAGCCGCGAGGGCGTCGTCGTGGAGGCGGTGCTGCGGGACGAGGCCGGCGCAGCATGTGGTGTCCGGGCGCGCGACCTCGCGACCGGCCGGCAAGAAGATTTCCGCGGGCGGGTCGTGATCGGTGCCGACGGCTATCGCTCGATCGTCGCGCGGCAGGCCGGTCTCTATGCCCATGACCCCGACCACACCGCCACCGGCATCCGGGCCTACTTCCGCGACGTCGGAGGGCTCTCCGACCGCATCGAGCTGCACTATGTCGACGCCGTGCTGCCGGGCTATCTCTGGGTCTTCCCGCTGGGCGGGGGCTGGGCCAATGTCGGTATCGGCATGCTCGACGCCCCGATGAAGCGCCGCGGCGTCCATCTCGTCGAGACACTCCAGGCGCTGCTGCGGGAACCCTTCCTGGCGCCGCGCTTCGCCGCGGCCAGCCAGGTCGGGCGTTCCGTCGGCTGGCAGCTGCCGCTCGGCAGCCGGCGCCGGCCGTGCTCCGGTGCCGGGTTCCTCCTGCTCGGCGACGCCGCTGGGCTGGTCGATCCCTTCACCGGCGAGGGCATCGGCAACGCCATGTTCTCGGCCAGGCGTGCGGTTCGCGTCGTGCAGTCGGCGCTCGACGGCGTGGGGGCAAGCGCCGCCGCTCTCGGTGCCTTCGACGACGCCATCTGGTCGGAGGTCGGAGACGAGCTGGCGGTGAGCCGCCGCCTGCAGCAGATCGGTCGGGTCCGACCGCTGCTGGAGTTCACCATCCGCCGGGCGGCGCGCAGCGCCCGCGTGCGCGACACCATCTGTGCGATGATCGCCAACGACCTGCCGCGGCGCGCCCTGACGCGGCCGGCCTTCTATCTCGATCTTCTCTTCCGGTGACCGGCCGGGCTTCGCTGCGGGCATCGGTCGTGCCCTGGCTCTCGCTCATGCGCGCCCACGCCGCCGTCGCAGCGGCGCTGCTGGCCGTGCTCGGGGCGCATCTGTCGGGTGCCCTTCGCGATGTCGGGGCAGCGGCGTTGCTTGCCGCCGCGGCGGCGGGCCTGGCCACGATCGGCGGGAACGCCCTCAACGATGTGCACGATGCCGCGATCGACCGGATCAACCGCCCGGACCGGCCGATCCCGTCCGGGGCCATCTCGCCCGCCGGCGCCGGCCGTCTGGCCGTCGCGGCCTTCGCGGCCGCGGTGGCGACGGCCGCGCTCGCATCGCCCTGGTGCCTGGCGGTGGCGCTGGTCAACTGCGCCTTGCTCGCCCTCTATGCCGTCCGTTCCAAGCGCCTCGGGTTCGGCAAAGGCCTCGTCGTCGCCTATCTCGTCGCTTCGACGGTGCTGTTCGGCGCGCTCGATCCGGCACGCATCGAGGTCGGGACGGCCTGCCTCGCGCTGTGCGCCGGGCTTGCCACGCTGGCGCGCGAGCTGGTCAAGGACATCGAGGACATGGCCGGCGACCGTGCGGCCGGGGCCGCGACGCTGCCCCTGCGCATCGGGCCGCGCAAGGCCCGGCGGATCGCCGACTTAGCGCTGCTCGCCGCGGTCGCCATCTCCTTCGTGCCCTGGCTGGTCCGGCCGGCGCCGCTGCCCTCGTTGCTCGTGCTGCTGCTCGGCGGGGCCGTCCTCGGCCTTTCCACCCGGGTCGGCGATGCGGCGCGCGCCCAGCGGCTGGTCATGGTCGGCTCGCTCGTCGCGGGCATGGCCTACCTGCTGGCGGCGGCCTGAGAGGCCACCGCTCGGCGATCGGTCGGTCAGAGCCCGGCCGCGGCCTCCAGGCCGGTCCGGTCGCGGATCAGGATGGCGTGCTGCGCGTCGACGGCGACGATCCCGGCGCGGCGGAGGTCGCTCAGCGTGCGGCAGACCGTCTCGATGGTGAGGCAGAGATAGTCGGCGACGTCCTGGCGGGTCATGGGCAGCTCGATCCGGCTGCCCTTGCGCGGCAGCCGGCGGTCCATCTCCAGGACGAATCCGGCGACACGCTCCTGGGCCGTCTGGCGGGCGAGCAACAGGAGACGCCCATTGTTGCGCGCGACGGTCTCGAAGGCGACGCGATGGAGCCGGGCCGCGGCCGATTGAATGTTGTCCTGCGATCCGCCGAACCAGGTCAGCGGGAGCCGGACGACGGAGGTCGGGGAGATCGCCTCGACGTCGACGGTGTGCGCGGTTCCCAGCTCGAAACCGAAGACGTCGCCAGGCAGCAGGAACTCGCCGATCGACCGGCGCCCGTCGGCGAGCAGCTTGCAGGTGCGGGCGAGGCCGGAGACGACCTCGTACCAGTGGGTGGCGGGACTGCCCTCGCGGACGATGGTCGCGCCGCGGTCGAAGCTCAGGCTGGAACGCGGCACGCCGGGCGCGGGGGGCGTGGGTGCGGTCCCCGCGGACCGGCCGGCGGCGGGAGGAAGAACGGCCATCGGACGCGACATCGGGGTTGTCGTGGCAAGCATCGTCTTCCTCCCTCGTTCAGCAGACGAGTGGAGGTGTACCGGCCGTCCCCCGGCCCGGAAATTCGTGGATTGCCCTTAGGTAGAAGTACGGAGGGCGGCGATGGCGGGTCGTTCCGCAGCCACCGGCTTTGATATCCCTCCTCCAAGAGACCCCGAACGGTGGGCCCTCGAGGGAGATCTATGGCAGCCGCCGGTCGCTCTCGCCTTGATCTGGCTCAAATGCGGGTCGCGCTCCCAGGCAGCGGCCGATGCAGCCGAGCAACTGGTCGGCATCGATCGGCTTGCGCAGGAAGACCGTGCAGGGAATGGCGGCGGCCGCCCGTTCGACGTGCCGTCGTCCGTCGATGCCACCGGAGACGAGGATCGCCGGCAGGTCCTGGCCGGCCCGACGCAGGGCCGAGATCAGGGCGATGCCGGTCATGTCGGGCATGTCCTGGTCGACGACGATGCAGGCGCGCCCATGGTCGGGCAGCCCCTCTTCCATCAATGCCGTCGCAGAGGGGAATGCCGCGACGTTCCATCCGTAGGCGGAGAGCAGCAGCGTCAATGCGCGCCGGACGGCCTCGTCGTCATCGACGATGATGATGAGATCGGCCTGATCGCTCCGTTGCGCCCGCACAGACTGTCCCCGCCGAGGATGAGGATGCATCGCTCCGGCAGCATGTGCATCGCGGGACCGGGCCCGGCAACTAAGGGAAAACCCTGGTCAGCGTCCCTCTCCATTCGGGTGGGGAAGGACGCCCGCCAGGATGGCGACGCGGACCGCTTCCGAAACGGTGCGCGCCTTCAGCTTCTCCATCATGTTCGCGCGATAGATCTCGACGGTGCGCGGGCTGATCCCGAGCTCGTAGGCGATCAGCTTGTTCGATCGTCCGGCGATCAGCCGCTCCAGCACGTCGCGCTCGCGCTGGGTCAGCTGTCCGACCAGGATGGCGGCGTCGGCGGCTTCCCGGCTGCGGCGATAGTCGGTGGCACCGCGCGCCAGGGCCTCCTCCACCAGCCGCAGGATGTGGTCGTCGTCGAACGGCTTCTCGACGAAGTCGACGGCGCCGGCCTTCATCGCCTGGACGGCGGTCGAGACGTCGCCATGCCCGGTCATGACCACGATCGGCAACGCGATCCCGCGGTCGGACAGCAGGCGTTGCAGTTCCAGGCCGTTGAGGTCCGGCATCCGGACGTCGAGCAGCACGCAGCCCGGCACGATGGTGGCGGCCCGTTCGAGGAAGCGCGCCGCCGAATCGTAGGTCTCGACGTCGAGGCCGGCCGAACGCATCAGCATGGTCAGCGCGCTGCGGACTCCGGCATCGTCGTCGACGATATGCACGGTCCGCTCGACCTCATGGCTCATCGGCCGCCGTCTCCTCCATCTCTATCGCGTCCACCGTGAAGGCGAAGATCGACCCGTTCGGGTGGTTGGGTTCCCACCAGATGCGCCCGCCATGCGCCTCGACGATCGAGCGGCAGATCGACAGGCCGATGCCCATGCCATGCGTCTTGGTGCCGACGAAGGGCTGGAACAGGCGGTCGGCAACCTCCGGGGACAGGCCGCTGCCGGTGTCGGCGACGAAGATCCGGACGGTCTCCCGGCCGGGCTCCAGCACGGAGCCGACCGTCAGCTGCCGCAGGGCGGCGCCTTCCATCGCCTCGACACCGTTGCGCACCAGGTTCAGCACGACCTGCTGGATCTGCACCTTGTCGACCAGGGCGAGGCGGGCCGCCGGGTCGAGCCGGTAGTCGATACGAACGCTGCGTTCCTTGGCCCCGACCAGCGCCAGCGCGCTCGCCTCCTCCACCAGCTTGGCGACGTTCTCGGGCCGGCGATCGGCCTCGCCCTTGGCGACGAAGTCGCGCAGGCGACGGATGATCTCGCCGGCCCGCACGGCCTGTTCGCCGGCCCCCGCCATCGCCTCGCCGGCGAGCTTCAGGCTCTCCTCCCCCGGGCGGGCGAGGAAGCGCAGGCCGGCGCGCACGAAGCTCGCGATCGCCGTCAGCGGCTGGTTCAGCTCGTGCGCCAGGCTGGACGCCATGGCGCCCATCGTCGACAGGCGCGCGACGTGCAGCAACTCCTCCTGCAGCTCCTGCAGCCGGGCCTCGGTGCGCTGCCGCTCGGTCAGGTCGCGGATGAAGCCGGTGAACTTGCGGACCTCGCCGACCATCATCTCGCCGACTGCCAACTCCATGGGAAAGGTGCTGCCGTCCCGGCGCATCCCCATCACGACCCGGCCGATGCCGATGATCCGGCGCTCGCCCGTCCGGCGATAGCGGGCCAGATAGCCGTCATGCTGCTCGCGATAGGGCGAGGGCATCAGGAGCCGCACGTTCTGGCCGACGACCTCCGCTTCGCGATAGCCGAACTGGCGCTCGGCCGCCGTGTTGAAGCGCTCGATGAAGCCGCGCTCGTCGATCACCACCATCGCGTCGGGCACGGTGTCCAGGATCGACTGCAGATAGGCGGCGTGTGCCCGGTCGTCCCCCCCGGCAGGTGCGCCGGGCGAAAGCGGAACGGCGGTTTCCGGCGGTGGTTCGATCATCCCCGGACACCATATCGCCCGAAGCGCTCTGCCACAATTGCAGGCAGTCCGGCCGCCCGGTTCGGCGGAGGCCAAGTTCCCGGCTTCGGCATTGATCCCGCTCAACGCAGGCCGGAATGCCCGGGAGTACCCGTAGCCTGCGCCGACCGCCCGGCGTGGGACAGGAATGCGGGGAAGCACGCATGGGCACGGGAGCCGAGGAGCGTACGGGCAACCCTGCGGTCGGCAGGGGATGGCCGCCAGGATTCATCTGGGGCGCATCGACCTCGGCCTATCAGATCGAGGGCGCGGCGGCCGCGGACGGCAAGGGGCCGAGCATCTGGGACACGCGCGTGCGGGAGCCCGGCCGGATCGCCGCTGGCGATGCCGGCGATATCGCCTGCGACCATTATCATCGCTATGCCGAGGACGTCGCGCTGATGGGGCGTCTCGGTCTCGACGCGTACCGCTTCTCCATCTCCTGGCCGCGGGTCCTTCCCGCCGGGCGGGGGGCGGCCAACGCGGCCGGGCTCGATTTCTACGACCGCCTCGTCGACCGTCTGCTGGAGGCGCATATCGATCCCTGGATCTGCCTCTATCATTGGGATCTGCCGCAGGCGCTGGAGGAGCGCGGCGGCTGGCAGAACCGGGACAGTGCCGGCTGGTTCGCCGACTACGCGGTCCTCGTCGCGCGGCGGCTCGGCGACCGGGTGAAGCGCTATGCGACCTTCAACGAGCCCGGGGTCTTCGCGCTCTTCGGCTACGTCATGGACTGGCAGGCGCCGGGACTGCGCAGCCGCGACGCCTACTTCGCGGCCATGCACCACGTCAATCTCGCCCACGGCGCCGCGGTCGACGTGCTGCGCGACCTCGTGCCCGGCGCCAGCATCGGCGCCATCCACAACCGGCAACCCTGCCGTCCGGGCGGCCCCGCGCCGGGCGACGCCGATGCGGCCAGACGGATGGACCTCTACTGGAACCGCGCCTTTCCCGATCCGCAGATTCTCGGGGTGTATCCGGCCGAGCTTGCCGAGGTGCTCGACCGCTGGAACCGGCCGGGCGACATGGCGCGCATCTGCCGCCCGACCGACTGGTTCGGGCTCAACCACTATTCGCCGATCTACATGCTGGCGGACCCGTCGGCCGAACTGGGCTTCGCCTGGACCGGCCCGCCGGCCACCGCCGAACAGACCGGCGTCGGCTGGGTGATCGACGCGGAGGCGTTCCGCGACACCATGCTGGACGTGGCCCGGCGCTATCGCCTGCCGGTCTACGTCACCGAAAACGGCTATGGCGCGACGGACGAGCCCGATGCGGCCGGCGAGATCGCCGACCCCGACCGGATCGCCTACCTCTCGGCCTATATCGGGGCGGTGGGCGACGCGATCGATGCCGGGGCCGACGTCCGCGGCTACTTCGTCTGGTCGCTGCTCGACAATTTCGAATGGGGGTCGGGATATGGCCAGCGCTTCGGCATCGTCCATGTCGACTATGCGACCCAGGTGCGGAGCCCGAAGGCATCCGCACGCTGGTATGCCGATCTGATCCGGGCCGCCCGCGGAGGCGGGACCTTCGTCTGACCGGGCGATGTCCGATCCGCCGCCCGCGGACCATGCGGCCCGCGCCCCGCCGGTCACGGCCTCCGAGCCGATCGGGCGGACGCTGGGCCGGTTCGCGCGCCTCGGCGGCGGCTACTGGTCCCTGCGCCGGGCACGCCTGCTGACGGCGGCCCTGCTGGTGCTGACCGTTCTTCAGGTCGTCCTGGCGATCCGCCTCAACCTCTGGAACGCGGACCTGTTCGATGCACTGGAGCGGCGCGACGGCGATCAGGTGCTGGCGCAGTCCCTGGTCTTCCTCGCGCTCGTCGCCGGCACCATGGTGGTCAACGTCCTGCATCTCGAGGCGCGCCGGCGCCTGCAGATCGACTGGCGGGACTGGCTGACGGCCCGCGTCGCGGATGCCTGGCTCGACCGCGGCCGGCAGCACCAGCTTGCCCTGCTGCCGGGCGCCCCCACGAACCCCGATGCGCGGATCGCCGAGGACATCCGGCTCGTCACGGAATCGCTGCCCGATCTCGCCCACTCGCTCTTCTACTGCCTGCTGCTGCTCGTCGGGTTCGTCTCGATCCTGTGGGGCCTGTCGGGGGTCGTCACGGTCGCGGCCGCCGGCTCCAGCTTCGAGCTGCCCGGCTATTTCGTCTGGCTGGCGCTGCTCTATTCCGGCGTCGGGGTGTTCGTCGCGTTCCTGCTGGGGCGGCCGCTGGTTCAGGCCACGGACCAGCGCCAGACGGCGGAGGCGAACTTCCGCTTCGGCCTGGTGCGCGACCGCGAGGAGGCGGAGTCGATCGCCCTGCTGGCAGCCGAGCCGGACGAGCGCCGCCGGCTCGCCCGCCTCTTCCGGGCGATCATCGACTCCTGGCGCTACCAGACCCGGGGCCTGCGCGGCCTGACCCTGTTCTCGTCGGCATACAGCACCCTGGCGGCGGTGTTCCCGATCCTCATCGCCGCCCCCCGCTACCTGGCGGCGGAGATGACCCTGGGCGGCCTCATGCAGACGGCGCAGGCCTTCCAGCAGGTGACGGCCGCGCTGTCCTGGCCGATCGACAATTTCCCGCGGCTGGCCGAGGCGGTCGCCTCGATGGAGCGCATCCTGACCCTGCGCGAGACGCTGGCGGCGATCGAGCGCGAGGCGCGCGAGCCGAACCACGCGATCGAGGTGGTCGCGACCGGCGGCAGCGCGCTGGCGTTCCGCGACGTCACCATTGCCGATGCTTCCGGCGCGGTGCTGTTCCGCGGCATCTCCGCCGTCGTGGAGCCGGGCGAGCATGTCCTGATCCTGGGCGATCCCAGGCTGGCGCGGACGCTGTTCAAGGTCGTCGCCGGCGTCTGGCCCTGGGGGGGCGGCCGGGTCGAGCTGCCGGACGATGCCGCGGTAAGCTTCCTGCCGGCCACCCTGCATCTGCCGGCCGATACGCTGCGCGCCGTCCTCGCCTATCCTGACGAGGCGCTGGCCCCCTCGGACGCCGCCTGCACCGCCGCCCTGGCGCGCGTCGGCCTGGCCCACCTGGCGTCCGAACTGGCGACCGACCAGGACTGGACGCGCCAGCTCGACCCGTCCGAGCGTCAGCGGCTGGGCTTCGCCCGGCTCCTGCTGCGGCGGCCGCGATGGATATGCCTGGAAGAGCCGGGGGAGGTGCTCGAGACCGAGGCCGAACGGGCCCTGGTCGCGACGCTGCTCTCGGACATTCCCGGAGTGACCCTCATCGTCGCCTCGCATCGCGCCGAACTGGAGGCGCTCTACGAACGCACGCTGCGCCTGGAGCCGGCGTCCGACGGCCGCGTCTTCGTCCGCGACAGTCGGCCGCCGCGCATCCGGCCGAGCCCGCCGCGCTGGCCGACCATCGAGCGCATCCGCCAGGGGTTCGGCGAGGATCCGCGCTGAAACGGGTGCGGCTCAGCAGCCGAACCCGCCGTCCGGTTGCCGTGGCCCGAAGCCCTCGGCGATCTCGTCCTCGGAGATCTCCACCCGGCGCGCGGGTGTCGCGGCCGGGCCGGGCCGGAACCGGATTTCCCAGAGCGAGAAGCCGGAGACGAAGAAGCGAAGCGCGCCCTTGCCTTCGCGTTCGCTGCCGTCGGGGCAGATGGCCTGGGGATACCAGATGCCACCGGCGACGAGGGGTCGCGGCGCGGTCCAGCCGGACGGGTCGCCGGCGTCGCGGTTGAAGGCGACGTCGATGCTCCGCTGGACCAGATTCCAGGCGCCGTCGCGGGTGTGGTTGAGCAGCATGACCCAGCAGGCGATGTCGGCGTTCCAATGGACTGCCGGGCCCCAATGCGCGTCGGGATCGCGGTGGCGCCAACCCCGAACGGGCCGGATCAGCGGCAGCGGCGTGCCCGCCTCGCGGCGACGCCAGCCGGAGGCGGTCCACCATTCGAGCGCCACGTCCGGGCGGTCCCGGTCGGCGACGGGATAGCGGGCAACCACGATGCCCTGCCGGTCCGGGTCGGCGTGGTAGCTGGTCAGGTGCAGCAGGAAGTACCGGCCGGAGCGGTCCGGCATCACGCAGAAATCGCCATACCCGCCGGCGAACCAGCCATTGTCGAAGGTGCAGTCGATCTCCTCGGGTCGCGGCTCGACCAGCAGTCCGACATGGCTCCAGGTCCGGCCGTCGTCGGTCGAGCGGATCGTCCCGACACTGTAGACGTTGAGCGGCTCCGCGCAGGGGCCCCGGCGCTCGCGATGGTACCAGCCGTAGAGCAGGCCGTCGGGCGCGCGCCAGACGGACTCGATCCACAGCCCGGCTTCCGGGTGCGGATCGGCGAGGATCCGGACCGGGTCCGAAGGCGGATCGAAGCGCAGCGGGACGCTGCCGGTCCGCCGCAAGCTATGGCCGATCGGTCGGAAGCCGGCGGGGAAGGCCAGCACCCGGCCGTCCTCGGAAAGGACGGGGGTGTTGCAGTCCGTGCGGAACAGGGGCGGGCCGTGGAGGCGCCGCGGCGGCGCGCGCCGCCATTCGACATGCAGGCCGGCATCGGGTTCGTCCAGGATGACGGTCCAGGCCTCGGGCCCGGCTTCGGGGCGGCTCATGGCAGTGCAGCCGGCGCTGTCTAGATCCCGATATCCCAATGCGCGATCGTCAGCCGGTTCTCGACGCCGCGGACGCCGGGCAGGCCGCCGGCTGCCACGGCGACGGCGCGGCGCTCCTCGTCGCTGCGCACGAAGCCCCAGATATGGACGATCCCGTCCTCGACCATGATGTTGAAGGTCGGGCCGCCGGCCCAGGGCTGACGGCGCAGCGTCTCCAGGAGCTGTTCGCGCAGCGCCGCATCGTCCGCGTGGCGCTGCGGTTCCTTGGCGGCGGCCGGGGCGCCATGGGCGACGATTGCGCGGACGAGGTCGGCCCGGCTGACGATTCCGACGAGCCGGCCATGGTCGACCACGGGCAAGCGCTTGATGGCGCGCCGCTCCATCGTCTCCGCCACCTCGGCGAGCGGCGTCTCCGGTGCGGCCGTCACGACGTTGCGCGTCATCACCGTCTCGGCGGTCGTTCCCTGCGTGCGGACATAGTCGGCGGCCAGCGTCTCCGGCTCGGCGAGAAAGCGCGCCAGCCATGAGCGCCGCCGCTCGGTGCCGATTTCCGGCCGGCGCGTCAGGTCGCTCTCGCTGACGATGCCGACGATGCGCCCGCCCGCATCGACGACCGGTGCGCCGCCGATCCGCCGCTCGCCGAGGAGGCGGGCGACGTCGAGAACGCTGGTCGAGGGCGTGACGGCATGGACGGGCATGGTCATGACGTCGCGTGCGCGCATCGGCTTGCCTCCCTGTGGTCGGCGCAGGATGCGCGGCCGCGGCCGCCGCCGTCGTTGACGCAGGTCAAGAATGTGCGCGCCGGCTAAGGTCGCAGGACGGCAGCGCCCTGGACCCGTCCGGCGCGGAGGTCGTCCAGCGCCGCGTTCGCGGCCGCCAGCGGATAGACCGTCACCGCCGTCTCGACGCCGGCACGCGGCGCGATCTCGAGGAATCCCCGGGCGTCGGCGCGCGTCAGATTGGCGACCGAGCGGATTTCGCGCTCCTCCCAGAGCTGGCGATAGGGGAAGGACGGGATGTCGCTCATATGGATGCCGGCGCAGACGACGCGGCCGCCCTTGCGCACGGCCCGCAGCGCCGCGGGCACCAGCGCGCCGACGGGGGCATAGAGGATGGCGGCATCGAGCGGCACGGGCGCCGGCCGGTCGGACGGGCCGGCCCAGGCGGCGCCCAGCCGGAGGGCGAAGTCGCGGCTCTCGCGGTCGTCGGGCCGGGTGAAGACATAGACCTCCTTGCCCTGCCAGCGGGCGACCTGGAGCACGATGTGCCCGGCCGCGCCGAAACCGTAGATGCCGAGCCGCCGTCCGTCGCCCGCCATCTGCAGCGAGCGCCAGCCGATCAGGCCGGCGCAGAGCAGCGGCGCGGTCGCGGCATCGTCACCCGCTTCGCCGAGGGGGAAGGTGTAGCGGGCGTCCGCCACCGCATGGGTGGCAAAGCCGCCATGGCGCGTGTAGCCGGTGAAGAGCGGGGCATCGCAGAGGTTCTCCCGCCCCTCGAGGCAATAGGAACATCGCTCGCAGGCCCGGCCGAGCCAGCCGACGCCGACCCGCTGGCCGATCGCGAGGTCCGCGACCCCGGGGCCGATCCGGTCGATCCGGCCGACGATCTCGTGGCCCGGGATGATCGGCAGCGGGCCCGGCGGCAGGTCGCCGTCGACGACATGCAGATCGGTGCGGCAGACGCCGCAGGCGGCGACGCGGATGCGCACCTCGCCGGCCGCGGGCTCGGGGTCGGGCAGTTCCGCCAGCCGCAGGGGGGTACCGGGCAAGTCGAGCAGCATGGCCAGCATGGCGATCTCCGGGTCGGGCGCGGTGGAGATCAGCCTGCGGCCGCCGGCACCGGCGCCGGCGGCCGTAGCGCCGGGAACTCGTCCGCGGTCAGCGTCTCGCGGCGCAGCAGGGCCTCGACCCCCGCCTCGAGATCGGGGCGGCGGCGTTCGAGGATGGCGCGGGCACGCCCGTCGGCGGCCTCGACGAGGTCGCGGACGGCAAGATCGATCTCGCGCGCGGTCGCCTCGGACGCGACGACGCCCGGGTCGCCCGATGCCGCGAGAAACGGGTTGGCACGACGGGCATAGGTCCGCTGGCCGAGCGTCGCGTCCATGCCGTAGCGCGTCACCATCTCGATCGCGATCTCGGTCGCGCGCTCCAGGTCGTCGGCCGCCCCGGTCGAAGGATCGCCGCGGAAGACCAGCCGCTCGGCGACGCGGCCGCCCATCAGGACGGCGATGCGGTTCTCGAGCTCGGTCGCGGTCAGCAGGAAGCGGTCCTCGGTCGGCCGCTGCATCGTGTAGCCCAGCGCGCCGACCCCGCGCGGCACGATCGAAACCTTCTGCACCGGGTCGACCCCCGGCAGGGTCGCCGCCACCAGCGCATGGCCCATCTCGTGATAGGCGACCCGCCGCCGCTCGGCCGGCGACAGGATGCGGCTGCGCTTCTCGATGCCGGCGACGATGCGCTCGATCGCGGCCGTGAAGTCGGTGAGGTCGACCGCGGCGGCTTGGCGCCGGGTGGCGACGATCGCCGCCTCGTTGACGAGATTGGCGAGGTCGGCGCCGGTGAAGCCGGTCGTCAGTCCGGCCACTTGGTCGAGGTCGACGTCGCGGGCGAGGCGGATGCGGCGGACATGCACGTCGAGGATGTCGCGCCGTCCCTTCAGCGACGGGCGATCGACCAGGACCTGCCGGTCGAAGCGCCCGGCGCGCAGCAGCGCCTGGTCGAGGATTTCCGGCCGGTTGGTGGCGGCCAGCAGGATCACGCCGGCGCTCGGGTCGAAGCCGTCCAGCTCGGCGAGCAGCTGGTTCAGCGTCTGTTCCTTCTCGTCATGGCCGCCCATGCCGCCGGCGGCCGTGCGGCTGCGCCCCAGCGCATCCAGCTCGTCGATGAAGATGATGCAGGGTGCCGCCTTGCGCGCCTGCTCGAAGAGGTCGCGGACGCGCGCGGCACCGACGCCCACGAACATCTCGACGAACTCCGAGCCGGAGATCGAGAAGAAGGGCACGCCGGCCTCGCCGGCCACCGCGCGGGCCAGCAGCGTCTTGCCGGTGCCGGGCGGGCCGACCAGCAGCGTGCCCTTGGGCGCGCGCGCGCCGAGCCGGCCGAACGAAGCCGGATCCTTGAGGAAGGCGACGATCTCCTGCAGCTCGAACTTCGCCTCGTCGACCCCGGCGACGTCGGCGAAGGTCACCTTCGTGTCCTTCTCGACATAGACCTTGGCGTGCGACTTGCCGACCGACATCAGTCCGCCGAAGCCCTGCCGCTCGGCGACCCGCCGGAAGATGAAAATCCAGATGAAGTAGAAGGCGAGCGCCGGCAGCACCCAGGACAAGATACCCTGGAGGATACCGCCGCCGGGCGCGCCGGTGACGACGACGCCCTGTGCGGTCAGCCGCTCGGCCAGGGCCGGATCGACCCGGACCGTGACGAAGGCGGTGCGCCCGCTCGGCAGCGGCTCCTTCAGGCGGCCCCGGATCGCCTCGTCGCCGATCTCGACCTCGGCCACGCGGCCCGCGGCGACGAGCTGCTCGAACCGGCTGAACGGGATCGCCTCGACCTGGGTGTAGCCCGACCAGACCGACTGCAGCAGCAGGACGCCGGCGATCGCCGCCAGGACGTACCAGGCCAGCACGTTGCGCTGGCGCTGCGCGGGATCGCCATTCGCCACGGTCTCAGGTCCGCCGGTCGCGGGGAGGGGGCTCGTCCTCCGGGGGCAGGACGACCATGCCCGACATCGGCTCGATCCAGACCAGCTTGTCGATCACCTGGCGCACGCCCGGCACGTTCTCCGCGGCGACGCGCGCGGCTGCGCGCTGCCGCTCGTCGAGGATGGTGCCGTTGAGTTCGACGGTGCCGTTCTCGACCTCGACGCGGATCAGCCCGTTGCGGGCCCAGGACTCGCGGCCGAGTTCGGCCATGACCGCGGCGCGCAGTTCCTCGTCGCCCACATGGGGACCGCGATGGATCGGCGACCGGCGCGCGAAGGCGCGCAGGACGTCCGACCGCGCCACGATTCCGATCAGCCGCCCGTTCTCCAGGACCGGCAGGCGCTTGATCCGCCGCCGCACCATGGTCTCGACGGCCGCTTCCAGCGTGTCCTCCGGCGAGACGGTGATGGCGCCGCGGGTCATCACTTCCTCCACACGCCGGCTGTGGGTCTGGACATAGTCGGCCGCCATCCGGCCCGAGCCGGCGAGGAAGGCGAGCCAGCCGGACCGCCGCTGTTCGGTGCCGATCTCGGCCCGGCGCAGGAAGTCGCCTTCGGTCACCATGCCCACGAGAGTGCCGTCCTTCTCGACCACCGGCAGGCCGCTGATGTGGCGCGCCAGCATCAGCCGGGCGGCGGTCTCGATCGACGCCGTCGGCTCGACGCTGACGACGCGCGGGGTCATCACATCCCTCACCTGCATGACGCGGCCTCTCCTGGCGGACTTGGATCGACCGGCAGTTTGACCCTTCGGCGGCATGGCGGCCTTGACCCACGTCAACCGCCCGCCCTTTCCGACGTTGACCTGGGTCAAGGGCGGTGGCTCGCGGGGAGCATAGTCTGAAGCTTCGATGACAGCTGGAAGGCGGTCCGATGACGATGCGACATTTGAGCGACATGGTGCGCGACCAGGACCCGCTGGTGCTGCGGCAGCAGTCCAGCGTCGCCAGCGCCTGCCAGCACATGCGCGACCGCCGGGTGGGCGCGGTGCTGGTGACGGATGCCGCCGGCCGCCTCCTCGGCATCTTCACCGGGCGGGATGCGGTGGCGCGGGTGCTGGCCGAGGGCCGGTCGCCCTCCGACACCCGGCTGGCCGACGTCATGACCCGCGATCCGGCCACCATTCCCCCGCAATGCACGGCGATCGAAGCCCTGCGGGCGATGCAGGATGGCGGCTTCCGGCACCTGCCGGTGGTCGACGGCCACCGGGTCGTCGGCGTCGTCTCCCGCGGCGACTTCCGCGGGCTGGAGCAGGCCCGCCTCGACGAGGAGACCGGCCTGTGGGAGCGGATCTGAGGGCGGGCCGTTCCTTCGCGACCCCGGCGGCCCGGGCTGCTAGGCTGTGCCGAGCGGGAGGAGAACCATGCCGTCCATCACCATCGACACCGCGGCCGCGGAGCGCGTCGCGCGGCTGCTGATCGCGCGTCGCCAGACCTTGGCCGTTTCGGAATCCTCGACCGGCGGCCTCGTCTCCGCGGCGCTGCTCTCCGTGCCGGGTGCGTCGGCCTACTTCCTCGGCGGCGGGATCATCTACACGGGCGCCGCGCGCGAGGGGCTGCTCGGCGTCTCCCCGGAGTCGCTGAGCGGCATCCGGTCGGCCACCATCGCCATGTCGGAACGGCTGGCGCAGACGGTCCGCGCCCGCCTCGGGGCCGACTGGGGCCTGGCCGAGACCGGGGCCACCGGGCCGAAGGGGAACCGCTACGGCGACGCGGCCGGCCATTGCTGCCTCGCCGTCGACGGGCCCGTCGCCCGCACCCGCCTGGTGGCGACCGGCAGTGCCGACCGTACGGGCAACATGGTCGCCTTCACCGCCGCCGCGCTCGCCCTGCTGGAGGAGGCGTTGACCGGGTGACCGGCCTCGGGCGAGGCTTGCCGCCATGACGGATTCGCTCTCCCAGCGCCTCGACCGCGCCCTCCAGACCCTGCCCCGCAAGTTCCCCGGCCCCGGCGGCGCCGTGGCCGTCGTCCGCGCCGGCGAGGTGCTCGTGCGCCACGCCTGGGGCTGGAGCAACGCCGAGCGGCGCATTCCCTTCACGCCGTCGAGCCTGTTCCGGATGTGCTCGATCACCAAGCAGTTCACCTGCGCGACGCTGCTGGAGAGCTTTCCCGACCCGACCGTCCTCGACGGCGACGTCCGGGCGCGGCTGCCGAACCTGGAAGGGCCGACGCCGGACGTGCTGCGGCTCTGCCACAACCAGTCCGGCTTCCGCGACTATTGGGCCGTCGCCATGCTGCATGGCGCGCCGGTGGAATCGCCCTTCGGCGACCGCGAGGCGGCGCAGGTGATCGCCGGCACGCGCACCCTGCAGTTCCGGCCCGGCACCCGCTATTCCTACTGCAACCAGAACTTCCGTCTGCTCTCGGACATTCTGGAGGCGCGCACCGGCCGCTCGTTCGCCGAGCTGCTGCGCGAGCGGGTGCTGGCGCCGGCCGGCATGGCGGGAACGGTGCTGGCCGCCGACACCCGCGCGCTGCCCGACGGCGGCGAAGGCTACGAGGGCACGCAGGCGGGCGGTTTCCGCGCGGCCGAGAATCGCATCCTCTGGACCGGCGATGCCGGCCTCGGCGCCACGCTCGACGACATGATCGCCTGGGAGCGGCACATCGACGCCACGCGGGACGATGCCGGCTCGATCTATGCCCGGCTGTCGGCGCCGGTGACCTTCGCCGGCGGCGCCCCCGCGAATTACGGCTTCGGCCTCGGGCGCTCGCAGGAGTTCGGGCTGGAAGCGACGGGCCATGGCGGCGCCCTGCGCGGCTGGCGCAGCCACCGCCTCCATTTCGCCGGCGAGCGGCTCTCGGTCGTCGTGCTCTTCAACCATCTCTCCGACGCCTCGGCCGCCGCGCTCGACCTCGCCGCCGCCGCCCTCGGCCGGGACCGGCCCAAGCCCGACGCGACCCTCCCGGCGCCCGCGTGGCTCGGCGCCTATGTCGAGCCGGAGACCGGGCTGTCGGTCCGCATCGACGGCGCCGATCCCGGCCAGGTGCGGCTGCGCTTCGGCCATGGCGCGGAGCGGCTCGACCTGCAGGCGGACGGCACGGCTGGCGGCGGGCGGACGCGGCTGCGGGCCGGCGAGGGCGGGCTCTGGATGGACCGGCCGCAGGAGAATTCCTCGGCGCGCCTCGTGCCCGTCGCCGGATCGGCGGCAAACGATGTCGCCGGCCGCTTCCGCTCGCCCGAACTCGATGCGGAACTGAGGGTCGTCGACGCAGGCGGCGTCCTTTATGGCGGGTTCTCGGGTTTCCTCGGCCAGGGCCGCATGGAGCTGCTGGAGCCGATCGGCGGCGACCTCTGGGCGCTACCCTGCTGGCGCGCGCTCGACCATACGCCGCCCGGCGACTGGACGCTGGCCTTCCGCCGCGATGCCGGCGGGCGCGTCGACGGCGTCACGGTCGGCTGCTGGCTGGCGCGCGGCCTCGACTATTCCAGGGTCGGCTGAGGGCGTCTCAGACGCTGGCGGCGTGCCGGCCGCCGCCGCTGCCGAGATAACGGTCGAAGGCGGCGGCCGCGACGCGGGCGAGGGGCCGGGCCCAGGGCGCGAGGGCGACATGGCCGCCATGAATGGCGATGGCGCCTTCGGCGGCGAGCGGCGCCAGCGCGGACAGGGGCTCGGTCGCCCAGTCCTCCGCCGCGCCAAAGCGGCGGGCGGCGGCGGCGCAGTCGACCCGGCCGTCGCACATCAGGCGCTCGATGACGTGGGCCCGCAGCCGGTCGTCGCCGGCCAACGCGCGGCCGCGGGCGACCGGCAGGTGGCCGGCCGCGACGGCGCGGCCCCAGGCCCCGGTCTCGGCGATGTTCTGGACATAGCCGGCCGGCGTCCGGCCGATGGCGGTGACGCCGAGGCCGATCAGCGTCTCGGCCGTGTCGGTGGTGTAGCCCTGGAAGTTGCGCCGCAGCCGGCCGGTGCGAGCGGCCTCGGCCAGCGGGTCGTGCGGCCGCGCATAGTGGTCGATGCCGATCGCGACATAGCCCGCGCGTTCGAGCGCCTCGGCGGCGGCAGCGGCCTGCTCGGCCCGCGCCTCCGGCCCGGGCAGGGCATCGGCCGGGATCATGCGCTGGTTGGGCGCGACCCAGGGCACATGGGCATAGCCGAAGAGGGCGACGCGGTCGGCGCCGAGTTCGGCCGAGATCCGGATGGTCTCCTCCAGCATGCGGGTCGTCTGGTGCGGCAGGCCGTAGATCAGGTCGAAGTTGATCCCGGCCACTCCGGCCGCGCGCAGTCCGCCGACGGCGCGCGCCACCATCTCGGGCGGCTGGATGCGGTTGATGGCCGCCTGGACCGCCGGATCGAACTCCTGCACCCCGAAGCTGGCGCGGGTGAAGCCGAGCCGGCCGATCGTCTCGATCATCGCGTCCGACAGGGTGCGCGGATCGCTCTCGATCGCCCGCTCCGCATCGGCAGGGACCGCGAATCGCTCTTCCAGGCGGTGCATCACGCGCGCGAGGTCGCCCGGGGCGAGCGCGGTCGGCGTGCCGCCGCCCCAGTGGAGGTGTCCGGCCGCGAGGCGGCCCGGCAGCGCCTCGGCCACCAAGTCGATCTCCCGCAGCAGCGTCTCGACATAGGCCGCCACCGGCTCGTAGCGCGCGGCGAGCTTCATGTTGCAGCCGCAGTACCAGCACATGCGCGCGCAATAGGGGACGTGGAGGTAGAGCGAGACCGGCGCGGCCGGGTCCGTCGCCGCCAGCCAGGCGCGATAGGTCGCCTCCGGGAAGTCGGCCTGGAAGTGCGGGGCGGTCGGATAGCTGGTGTAGCGCGGCGTCAGGCGCGCCGCGTGGCGGGCGAGGATGGCGTGCATGGCGGGATTGGTATTGCCGGCCGGCGCCGGCGGCATTGACCGACGTCAATTCCGGACCGGCGGCGCTCCATAGGCGGCGGCGACCAGTCCCAGTGCGGGATGACGCGCCTCCAGCGCCTCCATGTCGGCGCGCAGCTCGGCCACGATCCAGGCGCGGATCGCCTCCGCGACCGGCCGCAGGGGCCGATTGCGCGGCGGGATCAGCTCGCAGACCCGGGCCCCTTGCGTCGGCCGCCCGACGGCGGGAACGAGGGCACCCGCGATCAGGGCGTGGGCGACGACGGTGAGCCAGCCATAGGCGATGCCCTGGCCGAGCAGCGCGGCCTGGACCACCAGCGAATAGTCGGAGAAGGCGATGGTCCGGACCGATCCGCGCCGCCCGGTCTCGAATCCGGGATAGAGCGCAGGCCAGTCGCCGGGCGCGTCGGTCAGCTGGATCAGGGTATCGCCCTCATCCTCGCGGCCGCCGGCGCGGTAGGCGGGGCTGCACACCGGCAGCATCAGCTCGCGCATGACGAAGGCGTCGGGCGAGACGGCATCCGCCGCCGCGACGAAGCGCATCCCGAGATCGACATTCTCGACCGGGCCGCGCAGCGATCCGGCGATGAGTTGGAAGCGGAGGTCGACCGACGGGAAACGGCGCTGGAAGCGGTCGATCCGCGGCATGAGCCAATGGGTGGTGAAGGCCGAGGAGACGGACAGCGTCACCGTCTCGCTGCCGCCGCGACGCTGTTCCAGGTCGCGCAGGCCGGCCTCGATGCTGCGGAAGCCCTCGGCCACCCGCCGGTAGAGCAGGTCGCCCTCCTCGGTCAGCACCGCCCCGCCGGCGGCGCGGTCGAACAGGCGCACCCCCAGATGGTCCTCGAAGCGGGCGATCATGCGGCTGACCGCCGGCTGGGTCACGTTCAGCTCGGCCGCGGCGCGGGTGAAGCTGCCGCTGCGCGCGGCCGCCTCGAAGACGAAGAGGGCGTTGCTGGACGACAGCATCCGGCGCACGTCAGGCATGTCATGAGGTTATGTTGCGACTGACAATTCGGCAATTGGTGATATCCGCCGCAACTGCTTCACTTCTCGCGTCCGAGACATCGGGTCGCATGATCCCCGATCATGAAGCGCCCGACTACAATGCGGAGGGCAGGGATGGCGGAGGCCGTCGGCGAGCGGGTCGAGATTTCCGAGGCGAGCAAGGCCTATGGCCCCGTCGTCGCCCTCGACCGCGTCAGCCTCGACGTCGCTCCCGGCGAGTTCGTGTCGCTGCTCGGGCCCTCCGGATCCGGCAAGACGACCCTCCTCGGCATTCTCGGCGGCTTCGTGCAGCCGTCCGGCGGCTCCATCCGCTTCGGCGGGCGCGACGTCACCTGGACGCCGCCGCACAAGCGCGATGTCGGCATCGTCTTCCAGAACTACGCGCTCTTTCCGCACATGAGCGTCGGCGAGAACGTCGCCTTCCCGCTGCGGGCCCGGCGCCAGCCGCGGTCGAGCTGGGGCGAGCGGGTGCGCCGCACGCTCGCGATGGTCGACCTCACCGGCTACGAGGATCGCGGCATCCACCAGCTCTCGGGCGGCCAGCGGCAGCGGGTGGCGCTCGCCAGAGCCATGGTCTTCGAACCGCGCCTCATCCTGATGGACGAGCCGCTGTCGGCCCTCGACAAGCAGCTGCGCGAGGCGATGCAGATCGAGCTGCGCCAGCTCCACCGCCGGCTCGGTGCCACCATCATCTACGTCACCCACGACCAGCGCGAGGCGCTGACGATGAGCGACCGCGTCGCCATCCTGCGCAACGGCCGCCTCGTCCAGATCGACCGGCCGGACCGGCTGCACGACCATCCGGCCGATTCCTTCGTCGCCGGCTTCATCGGCGAGGCGACCCTGCTGCCGGTGGCGCGCATCGACGACCGGACCGTCTCGCTGGCCGGGACCGCGCTTGTCACCGCCCGGCCCGTGCCGGCGGGGGCCGATCTCGTGCTGGCGGTCCAGACCGAGAAGCTGCTGCTCGAAGAGGGGCCGGCCGACGGCCGCAACCGGCTCTCCGGCACCGTGGTCGACACCGTCTACCAGGGCGAGAGCCTCCGGGTCTTCCTCCGGCTCGCCGACGGCACCGGCCTCAGCCTGCGGCAGCCGAGCCACTTCGAGGCCGTCCGCCGCATCCCGGGCGTCGGCCAGCCCATCGCCCTTTCCCTCCATCCCGAGGACACGATCGTCGTGCCGCGGACCGAGGGCTGATCCCAGTGCAACCTCCAGACGAGCCTCGCCCCATGTCCTACCGCGACTTCAAGCTGCTTACCTTCGACGTCGTCGGCACCCTGATCGACTTCGAGCGCGGGGTCCTCGAATCGATCCGGCGCATCTCCGGCCGCAGTGAGGCGGACCTCGACGACGACACCATCTTCGAGGCCTACAAGCGCGGTCGCGACGCCCACTACGAGCGCTCGAGCGAGGTGATGGGCCTCGTCTATCTGCACCTCGCCCGCGAACTCGGCCTGCGAGCGGACGACGCGGCCGCCGACGAGTTCCAGATGGCGGTGCTGCGCTGGCCGGCCTTCGCCGATTCGGTCGACGCGCTGCGCCGGCTGCGCCGGCGCTTCCGGCTCGTCGCCATGACCAATGCCGACCGCAGCGCCTTCTCCTTCTATTCGCAGACCCTGGGCAATCCGTTCCACGACAGCGTGACGGCCGACGAGGCCGGGTGCGCCAAGCCCAACCCGCGCTTCTTCGACTTCAACCGCGGCCGCCAGTCCGCCCATGGCTACCGGCAGGACGAGATCCTGCATGTCGCCCAGAGCCAGCACCACGACATCGGCGTCGCGCGCCAGCTCGGCTACAAGGTGTGCTGGATCGAGCGGCGCCAGGGCATCGCCGGCTTCGGCGGCACGCCGGCGGTTGCGACGATCACCCGGCCCGATTTCCACTTCGCCACCCTCGCGGCGCTCGCCGACGCGGTGGAGGCGGAGTAGGGACGCCGAAGCGATGACGCCCGCCGCCTGGATGCCGGCTCCGGCCGCCGCCTCGCTGTGGGCGGCGACCGCGCGGCCCGCGCCCGACTGCCCGCCGCTCGACCGCGATGTGCAGGCCGACGCAGTGGTCGTCGGGGCGGGCTATACCGGGCTGTCCGCGGCGCTCCACCTCGCCGAGGCGGGCATCGCGCCCGTCGTCATCGAGGCGGAGCAGCCGGGCTGGGGCGCCAGCGGCCGCAATGGCGGTGTCGTCTCCTCCAAGTTCCGGCTGTCCTTCCCCGATATCGCCGCCCGCCACGGCATGGCGGTCGCGGCGCGGATGCACGCGCTCGGGCACGAGGCCGTCGACCTCGTGGAGGAACTGATCGCGACCCACGGCATCGCCGATGCCGGCTTCGTGCGCACGGGCCGCGTCAAGGCGGCGCACAGCGCGGCCGCGCTCGCCCATGCGCTCGCCGAGGCCGAGTGGCAGCGGCACGAACTCGGCGACGGCTCGGCGACGGCGCTCTCGGCGGCGGAGGTCGCGGAGGAGACCGGTTCCGGCGCCTTCGTCGGCGGCGTGCGCGAGACCGGATCGGGCGGACTCCATCCGCTCAACTATCTGCGCGGGCTGGCGGATGCCGCCCGGCGCGCCGGCATTCCCGTCCATGGCGCCACGCCCGCGCTCGCCATCCGGCAGGACGGCGCCGGCGTCCTGGTCGACACCCCGTCCGGCACCGTGCGGGCGCGCCAGGCGATCCTGGCGACGAACGGCTATTCCTGGCGAGGGGCCGCGACGGACGCGCTGCGCCGCCGGCTGGTGCCCTTCCGCAGCGCCATCGTCGCGACCGAACCGCTGTCGCACAATCTCGCCGCCGCCATCATGCCGACGCGGCGGACCTGCGGCGAGACGCGGCGGATGATGCGCTGGTTCCGCATGGTCGACGACCGGGTGGTCTTCGGCGGCCGCGGCGCCTTCGGCAAGGACGACAGCCCCGCCGCCTTCCGCGCGCTGGAGCGCGCGATGGTCGGTATCTTCCCCGCGCTGGCGGACGTGCCGGTCGCCTTTCGCTGGTCGGGCCTGGTGGCGATGACCATGGATGCCGTGCCTCATGTCGGCCGGCTCGACGACCGCATCCTCTTCGCCGCCGGCTACAACGGCGCCGGCGTCGCCATGGCCAGCCTGATGGGCCGCTACCTCGCCCGCTTCGCCCAGGGCGAGCAGCCCGAGATGGGCCTGCTCGACGCCGCGCGCCTCGGGCCCGTGCCCTTCCATTCCCTCCGGGAGCCGGCCGTGCGCCTCGTCGCCGGCTGGTATCAGTTCCTAGACACGATCGGTCGGTGATGCCCGGGGCATCGACCGCGAACAGGAGGTTGCCACATGGCTAGCGTTCTCCGTCCGCTCGCGGCGTGCTCGGCTGCGGCGCTCGTCGCCTGGACGACGCCCGCCTGGGCCGAGCAGATCACCTTCGTCTCCCAGGGCGGCGCCTACCAGAAGGCGCAGACGATCGCGATCCTCGATCCCGCGGCCAAGCGGCTGGGCATCACCATCAACCAGGACAGCGTGCCCGATGCCTGGCCGCTGATGCGCTCGCAGGTCGCGAGCGGCAAGCCGATCTGGGACGTCGTCGACGTCGCGACCGGCTTCTGCCTGCGCGGCGGCGAGCAGGGGATCGTCGAGAAGCTCGATTTCTCGAAGATGCCGAACGCGGCGGCCATGCCGGAGCAGTACCGCAGCCCCTGGTCGGTCGCCTACGAGTTCTATTCGAGCGTGCTCGCCTATGGGCTGAAGAAGTATCCCGACGCGGCGGCCGCGCCCAAGACCTGGGCCGACTTCTGGGACGTCAAGAAGTTCCCCGGCCGGCGTTCGCTGCGCAACCATCCGCTGGCGACGCTGGAGGCGGCCCTGATGGCCGACGGCGTGGCGCCCGACAAGCTCTATCCGCTCGACGTCGACCGCGCCTTCAAGAAGCTCGAGGAGATCAAGCCGCACATCACCGTCTGGTGGACCTCCGGCGCGCAGTCGGCCCAGCTGCTCAACGACGGCGAGGTCGACATGGTGATGGCCTGGAACGGGCGGGTCAGCGCCCTGGTCAAGGAGGGCGCCAAGGTCACCTACACCTACAACCAGGGCATCCTGCAGAGCACTTCGCTGTGCATCCTCAAGGGCGCGCCGAACCTCTCGACGGCAGTCAAGTTCGTGAACGAGGCGGTCGAGCCGGTGCTGCAGGCGAACCTGCCGCTCCACATCGACTACGGTCCGGCCAACCCCAAGGCCTTCGACACCAAGGTCATTCCGGCCGAGCGCGTGGGCCAGCTGCCGAGCGCGCCCGCCAATGCCAGCCGCCAGGCGCTGATGTCCTACGCCTGGTGGTCCTCGCCGGCGGGCGAAGCGGCGGAGAAGCGCTGGCTCTCATTCGTGCAGAAGTAGGGCAGACTTCCCGTGCTGCGGACCGGAGATCCCGCACGGCGGCACCGGCAGCGCGAGCAGGGGCTGATGCTCCTGCTCGCCTCGCCGGCGCTGCTGGTCGTGCTGGCGCTGGTCGTCGTGCCGGTCGGCTGGTTCCTCGGCCTGTCGGTCTATGACGGCGGCTTCACGATCGAGCACTACCGCCGGATCTTCGTCGAGGACGTCTACTGGCGCAGCTTCGCGCTGACCTTCCGCATCGCGCTGGTGGTGACGGCGGGGACCCTGCTGCTGGGCTATCCGGTCGCCTATGCCGCCGCCCGGCTGGCGCGGCCGTGGGACGTGCTGATCCTCCTGTGCGTGGTGCTGCCCTTCTGGACCAGCGTCCTCGTCCGCACCTATGCGTGGCTCGTCCTGCTGCAGCGCACGGGGCTCGTCAACCAGCTGCTGACCGGGCTCGACCTCGTCGGCGAGCCGCTGGCCCTCGTCCACAACGAGTTCGGGACCGTCGTCGCCATGGTCCATATCCTGCTGCCCTTCATGGTCCTGCCGCTCTATGCGGCGATGAAGAAGATTCCTGACGAGCTGATCCTGGCCGGCGCCAGCCTCGGCGGCGGCCCGATGCACGTCTTCCGGCGGGTCTTCCTGCCGCTGTCGCTGCCGGGCGTGGTGGCCGGCCTGACGCTCGTCTTCGTGCTGTGCCTCGGCTTCTACATCACGCCGGAGCTGCTGGGCGGCGGCCGCACGATCATGGTCTCGATGGTCGTCAGCCGGAACGTCGAGCTCTACAACCAGTGGGGCGCGGCCAGCGCCGTCGCCGGGGTGCTGCTGCTGGCCGTGCTCGCGGTCTTCTTCGTGGTCGGCCGGTTCCTGCCGCTCGACCGGCTGCTGGGGCAGAAATGAGGCGGCTCTCGCCCGGTCGGCTGGCGCTCGGCGTCTTCGTCGTGCTGGTCCTGGCCTACCTGATGATCCCGGTGCTGATCATCGTGCCGATGTCCTTCTCGGGCACGCGCTTCCTCACCTTTCCCCCGCCCTCCTGGTCGCTGCGCTGGTACTTCGAATATTTCGGCAGCC
Source organism: Allostella sp. ATCC 35155 (assembly GCA_006738865.1). Taxonomy (GTDB): domain Bacteria; phylum Pseudomonadota; class Alphaproteobacteria; order ATCC43930; family Allostellaceae; genus Allostella. The sequence continues at coordinate 4,086,801 of AP019701.1, read as the reverse complement.
GCAACTGGATGCAGGCGACCCAGGTCAGCCTGATCGTCGGGGCCGCGACCGTCCTCATCGCGACCCCGATGGGCGTCGCTGCGGCCTATGCGATCGTCCATTCCCGCCTGCGCCTGATGCGGGCGGTGCACCTCCTGCTGATGCTGCCCCTGATGGTGCCGATCATCATCGTCGCGGTCGGCATCTTCTTCGTCTACGTCAAGCTCGGCCTGATCGCGACGATCCCGGGGCTGGTGCTGGCCAACGTCATGCTCGGCCTGCCCTATGTCGTGACCTCGGTGGTGGCGGGCCTGCGCGGCTTCGACCCGACGCAGGAGATGGTGGCGCGCAGCCTCGGCATGAACCGGCTGCGCAGCTTCCTCGCCGTCACCTTGCCGCAGATCCGACCGAGCGTCCTCGCCGGCGCGGTCTTCGCCTTCATCTCGGCGATCGACGAGACGATCGTTGGCCTCTTCGTCTCGGGCGGGCAGTACCAGCCGCTGACCAAGCGCATGTTCACCGCGCTGCGCGACGAGATCGACCCGACCATCGCCGCCATCAGCACCCTGATGACCGCCGTCTCGTTCCTGCTGGTGCTGTCGACGATGTCGGGCCGGCGGCGGCGCGGCGCATGAGCGTCAGCGGCCCCACGGCTTGGCGAGGGCGCCGGCGAGACCGGCGGCCACGATCCGCCGCTTGACGGTGGCGAGGGCGTCCGGCGCCATGCCCGCGAGGCGCCCCGCCATGGCGGCCGCGCTCGCGGCCAGGTCGCCCGCCGGCACCACCTGGTTGAGCAGCCGCAGCGCCAGCAGTTCGGCCGCCTCGTAGCGCCGCGCCAGCATGATGATCTCGCGCGCCAGCGCCGGCCCGGCATAGGCGGTCAGCAGGTCGTTGGAGGCCTCGCCGATCGCGCGCCCGAGCTCGATCTCGGGAAACCAGAACCGGGCGCCGTCGGCGGCGATGCGGAAGTCGCACCCCATGGCGAGGATCCAGCCGCCGCCCACGGCCGGCCCGTTGACGGCGGCGATGCTGATGCGTCCCGGATCGGCGAGCAGCAGCATCACCCGGCCGATCAGTTCGGAGATGCGGACGGCGTGCGGCGCGAAGGCGCGGCGCCGTTCCTCCGGATCGGTGATGCCCTTGAGCGGCCCGAGGTCGGCGCCGGCGCAAAACGCGTTCCCGGCCCCGGTCAGGACCAGCACCCGCGGCGGGGCGGCCGCCTCCAGCGCCGCGACCAGCTCGAGGAGGAGGGGTTCGTCGAGGGCGTTGCGCCGGTCGGGACGGTCGAGCGTCAGCGTCAGGACGGCGCCGTCCTCGGCGACGCGGCAGAGCGGGCGGCTCATGCCGCCACCCGGGTCACGCCATCCCGGGCGAGGGCGGCGATCTCCTCGGGCGAAAATCCGGCCTCGGCCAGGATCTCCACGCTGTGCTGGCCGAGGAGCGGCGCAGGTTCGAGCGCGAGCGTTCCGCGCGGCCATTCCTGCCAGCCGAGCGGCGAATCCATGTGGATGAAGCGGGTGCCGTCGGCCTTTTCCAGGGGCTGCCAGAACCCGGCTTCGGCAAGGTGCGGGTCGTCCAGCAGTTCCTCGAGGCTGTTCATCGGCGCGGCCGGGATGTCCGCCGCGGCGAACCGCTCCAGCCAGTGGGCCGTCGTCTCCTCGCGCGCGGCCGCGGCGAGGAAGGCGTAGAGCTCGCGGACGTGCTCGAGCCGGCCGGAGAAGGTCGCGAAGCGCGGGTCTGCCTGCATGTCGGGCCGGCCGAGCAGGCCGAACAGGTCGTGCCACTGGCGGTCGCTGTAGGGCAGCAGGCAGACGTGCCCGTCGCGGGTCGGCAGGGGCTTGCGGTTCGGATCGAGCCCGCGCGGGTTGGCGGCGGCGCCCAGGGCGGGCTCGAAGCTGCGATAGAACATGTGCTCGACCAGGACGAAGTGGGCCATCGCCTCGAACATCGGCACTTCGACGGCGCTGCCCTCGCCGGTGCGCGCCTGCCGGAAGAGGGCCATGAGAAGCGCATTGGCGCCATAGAGGCCGACGATGCGGTCGGCCATCGACATCGGGACATAGCGCGGCTCGCCGCCGCCGGCGCGCGCCACGAGGTCCGGGATCGCGGTCAGGCCCTGGATCAGGTCGTCATAGGCGGGGCGGCCGGCATAGGCGCCGGCCCGGCCGTATCCGGCGAAGCCGCAATAGACCATGCGGGGGTTGGCGGCGCGCAGGGCGGTCGGGCCGAGACCGAGCCGGTCCATCGCATCGGCGCGCATGTTGAAGACGAACGCGTCGCAATCCGCCGCCAGCCGCAGCAGCGCCGCGCGCCCTTCCGGCCGCTTCAGGTCGAGCACGAGGCTGCGCTTGTTCTTGTTGATGTGCTGGAAGATCGAGGCCATGCCGGGCTCGTGCGAGCGGCCGACGGTGCGGGTGATGTCGCCGCCGGGGGCCTCGACCTTGACGACGTCGGCGCCCTGGTCGGCGAGGAGATGGGTGGCGAAGGGCCCGGCCAGGACTGTCGTCAGGTCGAGGATGCGGGCGCCCGCGAGCGGGCCCGGAAGATTGCGGCGGAGGGCGGTCATTGCATGTGCGAGGGCAGCCACAGGACGATCTGCGGGAAGGCGACGAGCAGGGCGATCACGATCAGGTGGGCGAAGACGTGCGGCCAGATGCCGGCGAAGATCTCGCCGAGCGGCCGGCGGGCATAGCGGGCGACCACGAAGACGTTCAGTCCGACCGGCGGCGTCACCATGCCGACCTCGGCCGTGACGATGACGAGGACGCCGAACCACACCGGGTCGAAGCCGAGGCTGACGACGAGCGGCAGCACCACCGGCACCGTCAGGATCAGGATCGCGATCTGGTCCATCAGGCAGCCGAGGACGAGATAGCCGACGATCAGCAGCGCGATGACCAGGTAGGGCGAGAGCCCGAGGTCGGCGACCCAGCGCACCAGATCCTGCGTCGTCTGGGTGAAGGTGAAGAAGTAGCCGAAGACATGCGCGCCCATGATGATCATCAGGATCATGCAGGTCGCGTGCGCCGCCCGCTTCAGTGCGTGCGCCAGCGCGTTCCGGTTCAGCCGGCCGGACCGCAGCGCCAGCACGAAGGCGCCGAAGGCGCCGATGCCCGCCGCCTCCGTCGGCGTCGCCACGCCGGTGTAGATGATCCCCGTCACCGCCATCAGCAGGATCAGCATGGGTCCGACCACGCGGAGCGCGACGAACTTCTCGCGCAGGCTGAGGCGCTCGCCCGGCGGTGCGCGTGCCGGATCCTGCCAGACCAGCGCGAGGATGGTCAGCATGATGGCGGCGGTCACGAGAATGCCGGGCAGCACGCCGCCGATCAGGAGATGGCCGATGCTGACGTCCGCGATCAGGCCATAGATGATGAGTGCCACGCTGGGCGGGATCAGCATCGCGAGCGTGCCCGAGATCGCGACCACGCCGCAGGCGAGGCGGGGCTCGTATCCCTGCCGCAGCATCGCCGGGATCGAAGTGGCCGACAGCGTCGCCGCCGAGGCCGTGCTCGAACCGGAGATGGCGCCGAAGCCCGCGCCGGCGAGCGCGGTGGCCATGGCGAGCCCGCCCGGAAGCCGGCCGACCCAGGCGGCCGCCGCCAGGAACAGGCTGTCGGCGATGCCCGAAACGATGACGAACTCGGCCATCAGGATGAACATCGGGACCGAGATCAGCTCGTACGAGCTGACGGTGCTGAGGGGCGCGGTCTGCAGGATGCCGAGCACCATCGGCAGGCCGCCGATCGTGTAGAGGCCGACCGTCCCCGTCACCAGCATCGCGAAGGCGACCGGGGCGCCGATGCCGAGCAGGACGCCCAGCAGCCCGAGGGTGGCGAGCGTCAGCATCCGCCCATCTCGTCCCGGCCGGACAGCGGCGGCAGGGCGATCAGGGATCGTCCGGTCAGGGCCGAGAGCCCGTGGCCGATCGTCGACAGCAGCAGCCGGGCGAGCAGCAGCGCGACGCCCAGCGGCACCAGCGCCGCGGCGATCCAGGTCGGCCACGCGAACGCGCCCTCCAGCACGTCGCCGGCGGCCCAGGCCTCCCACGCCTTTCCGGCACCGAGCACCAAGATCACCGCGAACGCGGCGGCCGTCGCCGCCAGCGCCGCGGCCTGGCAGAGATGGCGCGTGCGGTCCGACAGCCGATACTGGACGATGTCGACCGCCACATGGCCATGGTGGCGCTGGGTATCGGCCAGGGCCAGGAAGAAGAGCGCCGCCATCAGGTAGAGCGAGATGAGGTCGAAAGCCCAGGAGAGGGGCGAATTGAAGGCGTAACGCAGCAGCACGTCCGCTGCGACGATCAGCATGATCGCCGCCAGCGCCGCCGAGGCCGCCAGCCTCCAGACGCGCTCGACGGCGGCGATCGCCCGGTCGGCCCGGCCGAGAAGCGCCCCGGCTCCGCCGCGCGCGGGTCCGTCCATCGCTCCCTCCCTTGGTCCATCGTTCATATTTCTGAACGATATGCACTTATGTAAATTATCTTGCGAGTGGTGGATTCGAGCGTCAAGCCGAATCGCCGGCAGCCATGACGAGGTGCGGATGGAGCGTGAAGCGGGCGAAGCGTCGGGCCCCCGGTCCCTGACCCGGGTGATGCAGATCGTGGCGCATCTGGCGGCAGCCGAGAACGGGGCGACCCTGTCGGAGTTGGCCAGGGAACTGCAGGCGCCGAAGAGCAGCCTGCTGGTGCTGCTGCGCGCGCTGGCGGCGCAGGGCTTCGCCAGTCGCGAGGGGGACCGGCACTTCCTCGGCCCGGCGATGTACGGCCTCGCCGCCGCGGTGATGGCGCGGCGGCGCCTGCCGACGCTCGCGCGGCCCTTCATGCGCAGCCTGTGGGAAGCGACCGGAGAGACGGTGATCCTGGCGGTGCTCAAGGAGGATGCCCCGCTCGCCAGCTACATCGACCAGATCGAGAGCACGAACCAGGTGCGGTTCATCGCCCGAATCGGCGAGGAGCGCCCGCTCTACTGCTCGGCTGCCGGGCGCGCCCTGCTCGCCTTCCAGGGCGAGGAGTGGCGCGAGCGCTATCTCCGCACGACGGACTTCCGTGCGTACACGCCGAGCACGGCGACCGACCCGGCGGAGATCCGCCGGCGCCTCGATCGGGTGCGGCGCGAGGGCTGGTCCCAGTCGATCGCCGAGATCACCGATGGCGGCGCCGCGGTCGCCGCGCCGGTGTTCGACGGCGAGGGGCGTGTCGTGGCGGCGCTGGCGGTCGCCTCCCTCGGTGAACGCATCCGCCAGAACAGCCGGCTCTACCGCACCGCCGCGATCGAGGCCGCCCGGGGGCTGTCGCAGGTGCTGGGCCATCGGCCGCCGGTTGACAAGCAGCGCCGCCGCTCGCCATCATCATGCGAATAAAGGAATAACGTTCATATATGTGAACAGAAGGGAAGAAACGATGCGCTACTGCGGTGCCGCCTTGGCGGCCTCGGCGATGCTGGCGGCGGGCGCTGCGCTCGCGGCCGACCCGATCACCCTGCGGCTGGCGGACAACCTGCCGCCAACCCACTTCCTCGCGAAGTACGGCACCCACTACTTCATGGAGGAGGTCACCAAGGCGACGAACGGCCGGGTCAAGTTCGAGTACTTCCCGGCCGAGCAGGTCGGGAAGGCCAAGGACATGCTGGCCCTGACGCAGAGCGGCGTCGTCGACATCGCGCTCATCGTCCCGGCCTACATCTCCGACAAGCTGCCCCTGTCCGGGGTCGTCGACCTGCCGGGCAGCTTCGCCTCCTCCTGCGAGGGCACGCTCGCCTTCTGGAAGTCGGCGCGGGACGGATGGCTCGCAAAGAACGAGTTCCAGCCCAGCGGTGTGCGGGTCGTGTTCAGCTACGTCAATCCGCCCTACGAACTGTTCATGTCGAAGGAGGGCGCGATCCGGCTGGAGGACATGAAGGGCCGCAAGATCCGGTCGGTCGGCGGCGCGCTCGACATCACCCTGCGCAACCTGGGAGCCGTCCCGGTTCGCCTGACGGCGCCCGAGATTCGCGAATCCCTGTCGCGCGGCACCGTCGACGGCATCGTCTTCCCGGTACCGACCGTCACCTCCTACAAGCTCGAGGGGCTGATCAAGAGCGTGACGTCCGGTGCATCGCTCGCCGGGATCGCCACGACCTATGCCATCAACGAGGCGCGCTGGAAGAAGCTGCCGGCCGACGTCCAGAAGGCGATCATGGAGGTCGGCGACGCCACCACCCGCCGCGTCTGCAAGATGACCGACGCCGACGTCGCCAAGAGCTACGAGACCTTCAAGCAGCAGGGCATGACGATCTCGCGGATCGGTCCGGAGGACCAGAAGGTTCTCGACGAGGTCTACCAGCAAGCCCGGCGCGACTGGGCGGCAGGCCTCGATCGGCGTGGCAAGCCGGGCTCGGAGGCGCTGAAGATGTTCTCCGAGGCGCTGGCGGCGGGCAAGTGAGGGCAGCGGGGCCGTGCGTCTCATCGATTTCTTCGACCGCGGCGCGGCCATCGCGCCGGACGGCCCCTGCTTCTCGGACCGGCAGCACAGCCGGAGCTATCGCGAGGTCCGTTCGGCCTCGCACCGCATCGCGCACGGCCTCCGGGCAGCCGGCGTCGGACCGGGCGACGTCGTCGCGACGCTGACGCCGAACTGCCTCGGCGCGTTCGAGCCGGTGCTGGGCATCCTGCGGGCGGGGGCGGTCTGGCTGCCGCTCAACGCCCGCTACGCCCAGCCCGAGATCGCGCACGCGCTGGCCAGCAACGACGCGACCTTCCTCTTCCACCATTCCGCGCTGGAGGACGAGGTCGCGGCGGTGCTGCCGGGGCTGGCACAGCCGCTCCGCGGGATGGTGGCGATCGACGGCCCGACGCCGCTCGCTCCCGGCCTCGACCGCTGGGCGGCCGGCTTCCCGGACGATCCGATGGACATCGCCCAGGGACCGGACACGGTGGTCGCGATCCGCAGCACCGGCGGGACCACCGGCCCCTCCAAGGGCGTGATGATCACCAACCAGAACTACGAGACCCTCTTCGCCTGCCTCTTCTCGACCCTGCCGCCCGGCCCGCGGCCGGTACATCTGGCGGCTGCCCCGATGAGCCACGCCTCGGGCACGCTGGCCTTCGCCGCCATGATCCATGGCGGGCACACCATCATCCTGCCGCGCGCCGACCCGGCGACCATCCTCGAGTGCATCGAACGCCATCGCGTCACGACGATGTTCCTGACGCCGACCATGATCTACATGCTGCTCGACAGCCCGGCGCTCGCCCGGCACGACTATTCCTCGCTGCGCCACATCATCTATGCCGGCGCGCCGATGTCGGTCGACAAGCTGCGACAGGCCGTGGCCGCCTTCGGGCCGGTCATGGCCCAGGCCTACGGGCAGGCGGAGGCGCCCTTCTTCTGCACCATCCTGCCGCCGGCCGAGCATGTCCTGTCGGACGATCCGGTGCTGGCCCGGCGCCTGTGGAGCTGCGGCCGCCCAACGCCCTTCGTCCAGGTCGAGATCATGGATTCCGAGGGGCGCCTGCTGCCGGCCGGCGAGCGCGGGGAACTGGTCATCCGCTCGAACCTCGTGATGAAGGGCTACTACAAGAACCCGGAGGCGACGGCGAAGGCGTCCCGCTTCGGCTGGCACCACACGGGCGACGTCGGCTATCGCGACGAGGACGGCTATTTCTACATCGTCGACCGCGAGCGCGACGTCATCATCAGCGGCGGCTTCAACATCTTCCCGAGCGAGATCGAGCAGGTCGTCTGGTCCCACCCCGCGGTGAAGGACTGCGCGGTCATCGGCGTTCCGGACGAGAAGTGGGGCGAGGCGGTCAAGGCGGTCGTCGAGCTGCGTGCCGGCATGTCGGCGAGCGAGGGCGAACTCGTCCAGCTCTGCCGCGAGCGGCTCGGCGGGATGAAGGCGCCGAAGTCGGTCGATTTCTGGGAGGTCCTGCCGCGCAGCCCGGTCGGCAAGGTGCTGAAGCGGGACGTGCGCGAGCGCTACTGGGCGGGGCAGGCGCGCCGCGTCTGATCCGAAGGAGGAACGCCATGGCCGAGCCCCGCATGAAGACCTGGATCGCCACCTCCGACGCCGCGTCGATCACCGTGCGCGGCCTCGACCTGGTGGAGGAGGTGATCGGCCGCTACGGCTTCACCGAGATGCTCTATTTCAACCTAGCCGGGCGCTTTCCGGCAGCCGGCGAGGCACGGATCCTCGATGCCTGCCTGGTGACGCTGATGGAGCACGGCATCACGCCCTCCTCGCTCATCGCGCGGCTGGTGACCGACAGCGTGCCGAACCAGATGCAGGTGGCGGTGGCGGCCGGGCTGACGGTGGTGGGCGACGTCTTCGTCGGCACCATGGAAGGGTGCGCGGCGATCCTCTCGCGCGGGATCGCGGCGGGCGGCGACGCCGACGCGTTCTGCCGTGGCGTCGTCGCCGAGCATCGCGCCGCCGGCAAGCGGTTGCCCGGATTCGGTCATCCCTTCCACAAGCCCGACGACCCGCGCACGCCCAGGCTCTTCGCCTTCGCGCGCGAACAGGGTGTAGCCGGTCACCACATCGCCCTCCTCGAGCGGCTCAACATCGCGCTCGACGCGGCGGCCGGCCGGCACCAGACGATCAACGCGACGGGCGCCGTGGCCGCGCTGCTGCTGGAGATCGGGCTGCCGGCGGACATGTTCCGCGGCGTTGCGCTGGTGTCGCGCTGTGGCGGCCTCCTCGCCCATGTCCAGGAGGAGCGCCGGGAGCCCTCGGCCCGGCACATCTGGGCGGTGGTCGAGGAGAACATGGAGTACCGCGACCCGGACTGAGCCCGCGATCGGTATGGACAATGCCGGCCGCGGGGGCAAACACTGCCGGCGCGGGCGGCGGTGGCTTCGCCCCGGGGAGAGCCAGGGCGTGACGAGAGCAGGACAGCTCATGCGGGTGGCGGAGACGGACCGCCCGATCGTGCGATTGACGTTGGACGGGGAGACGGTGACCGGGCTCGCCGGCGACACGGTGCTGACTGCCGTGCTGACGGACCGCCGCCGGCTGCGCGACAACGAGTTCGAGCGGCGCCCGCGGGCGGGGTTCTGCCTCATGGGTGCCTGCCAGGACTGCTGGCTGTGGCGGCCGGACGGCGCCCGCGTCCGCGCCTGCTCGACCCCGGCGGAGGATGGCATGGAGCTGCTGTCCCGCTCGCCGCTGGAGCGCTGGGTCGGCAGCGGCGCGCAGCCATGACCGATCCCCGCATCGTCATCGTCGGCGCCGGGCCGGCCGGCACCCGCGCCGCCGAAACCTTCGTCCGCCACGGGATGCGCCCGACCGTGCTCGACGAGGCGGCGCGCAGCGGTGGCCAGATCTATCGCCGCCAGCCGCCGGCCTTCCGCCGCCCCTCGCGCGCCGTCTACGGCTTCGAGGCCGGGCGGGCCGATGCGCTGCACGCCGCCTTCGACGCGCTCGCGGGGCAGATCGACCACCGGCCGGAAACGCTGGTCTGGACGCTGCGCGACGGCGTCGCGCACGCGCTGCCGGCGGCGGGCGGCCAGTCCGAGGCGGTTCCCTTCGACGCGCTGGTCCTGGCGACCGGCGCCTGCGACCGGGTAATCCCCTTTCCCGGCTGGACCACGGCCGGCGTCTATACCCTGGGCGCCGCCCAGATCGCGCTGAAGTACCAGGGCTGCGCCATCGGCGAGCCGGTCGTGTTCCTGGGCACCGGCCCGCTGCTCTATCTCGTCGCCTACCAGTATGCGAAGGCGGGGGCGAAGGTCGCGGCGGTGCTCGACACGACGCGCTTCGCTACCAAGCTCGCCGCCCTCGGCCGGTTGCTGGCGGTGCCGCAGGCCTTCCTCAAGGGGCTGTACTATCTAAGCTGGCTGCGCGCGCGCGGCATTCCGATCCACGAGGGGGTGGAGCCGGTGCGGGCGGAGGGCGAGGCGGCGGTGACGGCGCTCGTCTGGCGCACCGCGGCGGGCGCCGAGCGGCGCACGGAGTGCGGCGCGGTCGGGTTCGGATACGGCCTGCAGTCCGAGACGCAGCTGGCCGATCTCGCCGGCTGCAGCTTCGCCTACGAGGAACAGTCCCGCCAGTGGCTGCCGCAGGCCGACGCCGACGGCCGGTCGGACGCGAAGGGCGTCTACCTCGCCGGCGACGGCCGCCGCGTGCGCGGCGCCGACTTCGCCGAAATGGGTGGCGAACTGGCGGCGCTGGCGGCGCTGAAGGATCTCGGCCGCCCCGTCGAAGAGGGGCGCATGGAGGCGCTGCGGCGCGGGCTCGACCGGGGCTTGCGCTGGGGCACGGCGATGCAGACTGTGTTCCCGGTGCCGCACCACCTCCTGGCGGACCTCCCGCCGGAGACGGTGCTGTGCCGCTGCGAGGGGGTGACCGTCGGGGATGCCCGCCATGCCGTCACCGGCCTCGACGCCAAAGAGGTCAACCGCGCCAAGGCCCTGTCGCGCATCGGCATGGGCCGCTGCCAGGGCCGATACTGCGGCCTGTCGGCGGCGACGATCCTCGCCGGCACCGCCGGCGAGGCGCCGGCCGCGGCGATGCGCCTGCGCGGCCAGGCGCCGGTCAAGCCGGTGCCGCTGGTGACGCAGGAGGGCGGCGCATGAGCCTGGAACGCTACGACGTCGTCATCATCGGCGGCGGCATCATGGGCGCCGCGACCGCCTTCTTCCTGCGCACGCTGCACGGCAAGTCGGTGGTTCTGCTGGAGCGCGGCTTCGTCGGCGCCGGCGCCAGCGGCGTCAATTTCGGCAATGTCCGCCGCCAGGGCCGCTTCCTGCCGCAGATTCCCCTATCCCACCGCTCGCGCGAAATCTGGGGCCGGCTGCCGGAACTGCTGGGGGAGGATTGCGAGTTCCTGCCGACCGGCGGCCTGCGTGTCGCCTACAGCCAGGCCGACATGGCGGTGATCGAGAAGCACGTCGCCGAGGCGCGCGACTGGGATCTCCACCTCGACCTGCTCGGCCAGAACGCGATGCGCAGCCGCTGGCCCTGGCTGGGCCCCGACGTGGTCGGCGCCTCGCTGTCGCCGGAGGACGGGCACGCCAACCCGCGGCTGGTGGCGCCGGCCTTCGGGCGCGCCGCCAGGCGGGCTGGTGCCGTCATCCACGAGCATTGCGAGGTCGCCGACATCCAGCGCGAGGCGAGCGGCTTCCGCGTCACGACCAGGACCGGGCTTGCGGTGCGGGGCGAGGTGCTGCTGAACAGCGCCGGCTTCTGGGGCTCGCGCATCGCCGAGGCGTTCGGCGAACCCGTGCCGATCGTCGCGCGCGGGCCGCAGATGGCGGTGACCGAGCCCTTGCCCTACTTCATGGAGCCGGTGCTGGGGGGTGTCTCGTCCAACATCTATCTGCGCCAGGTGAAGCGCGGCAACGTCGTCTATGGCGGCGGCCTGCGCGGGCCGGTCCAGACCGACCCGCCGCGGGCCCGGCCGACGCCCGATCTCTCCATGTCCCAGTGGGGCCGGGTGCTGCGGTTCGTGCCGGCGCTCGCCGGGGTGCAGGTGATCCGCACCTGGACCGGCGTCGAGGGCTACCTGGAGGACGACATCCCGGTGATGGGCGAGAGCGGCACCACGCCGGGCCTCTTCCACGCCTTCGGCTTCTGCGGCCACGGCTTCCAACTCGGCCCCGGTGTCGGTGCGGTGATGGCCGAACTCCTCGCGACCGGGCGCACGAGCACGCCGATCGAGCCCTTCCACATCCGCCGCTTCGCCGGCCGCCAGGCGGGAGGGGCGAGCGAGCCGGCGCCGGCGGGCTGAGCGGCATTGCTTCGCGGCAATCTGCCCCATATTGTTCGGCATGTTGCCGTGCTGCAGAGGGGCTGAAGATGTCGGCGATCGTCGATGAAGTGGTTCGCAAGCTCGGCGGCTTCCCCGTGCTCGGCCAGCATGTGCATTCCCAGGCCGACCTGGCGCTCGCGGTCCGCCGCCGACTGCCGCTCCTGGCGCTGCGCGGCCTTGCCCAGGCCGGGCTGTCCGAGCAGGAGATCGAGCGCCTCGTGATCCCGCAGCGCACCCGGCGCCACCGGGCGGAGAAGCAGCAGCCGCTCACCGTCGAAGAGTCGGATCGGGCGGTGCGTGTGCTGCGCATCCAGACATTGGCGGAGGACACGTTCGGCGACGTCGCCAAGGCAAACATATGGCTTCGTCGTCCGCTTGCGGAACTGGACGGCGAACGGCCGATCGATCTTGCCGAGACCGAGGCAGGCGGTCGGCTGATCGAGACGATCCTCGCCAAGATCGCCTGGGGTGCCGCCGCCTGATGCTGCTCTGGCGCCTGTCCGGGGCGCGGCACGCGCTGTCCTTCGACGGCGGCTATGGTCTCCTCCACGACGGCCGCTGGAACATCGCGGGTCGCCCGGTCACCTACTGCGCAACCTCGCCGGCGCTCTGCTTGCTCGAGAAGCTGGTGCATGTCGAGGATCCGCGCCTCCTGCCGGATCTCGTGATGGTCCGGTACGAGGCGCCGGACGCTCTGGCGGCGGAGGTGATCGCGCTTCGGGATCTGCCACCGGACTGGCGTCGCCAGGGGGCATGGACACAGGCGAGGGGTGATCGCTGGCACGCGGCACGCGACGCACCGCTGTTGCGCGTGCCGTCCGCGATCGTCCCGCTGGACGGATCGCCGGACGTCAATGTCGTCATCAACCACCGCCATGCGGCGGCTGCGGACATACGCATCGTCGCGGCGGAGCCGTTTCGGCTCGATCCGCGGCTGTTCTAGCCGGCCGCCGGCGCGACCGAGAGGCCGTGGGCGCCGAAGCGCTCGATCAGGCTGGCGACGAGGCCGGTCGCCTTCGCCTCCTCGACGAAGGCGGCGAGGAATTCGGAGGCGGCGGTGTTGCCGCGGGCATTGCCGATCGCCTGCTGCACCGCCATGAACTTGCCGTCGAGGATGCGCGCACCGGGAATGCGCTCGACGTCGGTGAGGAGGCGGGGCCGCAGGCCGGCGAGCACGTCCAGCCGGTCGGAGAGGAACAGCTCGCAGGCCGCATCCAGCGATTCGGTGCGCAGGACGGTCGCGTGGCGGATATTGCGCTCCAGCCAGAGGTCGTAGGCGGCGCGGGCGGTCGAGGCGATGCGCACGCCGGGGCGGTCGACCTCGTCGAGGGTGCGGATGGGCGAGCCGGCCGGCACGAGGTAGGTCGCGGCGATCTCGCAATAGGCGGCGGTGAAGGCGATCTTCTCCGCCCGCTGCGGCTCGGCGCCGATGAGGCCGATATCCCAAACATTGTCGGTGATCGCGTCGGCGAGCTCGCCCGGGCGCGGGAAGGGCACGTAGGACACCGGGACGCCGAGCCGGTCGGCGATGGCCTTGGCCATCGACGGCGAGACGCCCTCGGGATCGCCCGCCGGCGTGCGTCCGGTGACGAGCAGGAAGTTGCTGAGGTTGATCGCCGCGCGGAGCGTGCCGGTGGGGGCGAGCTGGGCGACGGCTGCGGCGGACGGCTGGACGGGCATCGGGCATCCCCGGGTTTCGGGCAAAGGGTCCGCAGGTAACGCCGATCCATCCTGGTGCGACAAGCCCTTTCGCCATGCCGGACCGCAACCCTATGATCCCGGCCGCCATGAACGACCGTCCCCTCCCGACCGAGCCGAGCCTGACCATCGTCCGCCGCATCCGCGCGCCGCTGGCCCGCGTCTACGAGGCGTGGACGGATCCGGCCCGCCTTGCGCTGTGGTGGGGACCGCATCAAACGGAGGTCGAGGCGGCCGAACTGGATGTCCGGGTGGGCGGGGCGTTCCGCACCGTCCTGCGCGAGGAGAGCGGCGAGCGGCACGAGGTGTCCGGCGTCTACACCGAGGTCGAGCCGGAACGGCGCCTCGTCTTCACTTGGTCCTGGATCTCGACGCCCGAGCGCCGGTCGCGCGTGACCGTCGAGTTCCGGTCTCTGGCGGAGGGTACGGAGGTGACGCTGACCCACGACCGGTTCGCGGATGCCGAGGCCGCGACCCGTCATCGCCGCGGCTGGACCGAATCCTTCGAGCGGTTGGTCGCCCGGCTCGAAGGGTAGGACGCAAGCGGGGCGGAGCCGGCTGCGGCTCCGCCCCCTCGCGTCAGTTCAGGATTTCGATCACCTGGCGGGTCTGCGGATCGACGATCACCTGGCGGTTGTTGACCACCGAGTAGCGATACTGGTCGACCTGCGGCACCGCGTAGAACTGCACGGTCGGCGGCAGCACCGTACCGGGGCGAACCTCGTAATTCTCGACCGTCACCGACGGCCGGCGCTGCTGCACGACATACTCCTGGACGACGGTGCGCTGCTCGGGTGCCAGCGTCGTGCTGCGGGTGGTCGTGGTGGTGGTCACGGTCTGGGCCATGCCGGCACCAGCCGACGCCAGGATGGCGGTGGCGATGGCACTGCCGATAAGACGACGCTTCATGGGAAATCTCCGGTTCTTCACCTTGCGCATGGAGAACCGGAGTTCCGCCGAACAGTTCCGGGGTGTTCGCCAGTCCTTGCGAATGCCGCCGCGTCGCCGTATTTGGCCGTTCTGAACGGTTGCTTATGAGTGCTTGTCGGTTTCGCCAATTCCGCTTGTAGCTTTCTGCAAGGCTTCGAGAATCGCGACCAGCTTGGTGTCGCGGTCGCGCGCAAGGTCCGGAATGGAACGACCGGCCGCCTCTTCCGCTACGCCTTCGACCAGCCGGCGCCGCACCTCCGGCGTAAGCTTCGGCCGGCCGAGTTCCTCCCAGCGCGTCTCCATGAACTCGCCGAGATGGTCGAGGAAGTGCGGCATGCCCCCTTCGCCGCCGGCGAGCGAGAAGGTCAGCGTCGGCCCCATGATGGCCCAGCGCAGGCCGGGGCCGTGGGCGATCGCCTTGTCCGTGTCCTCGACGCTGGCGACGCCCTCGGCGATGCAGTGGACGGCCTCCCGCCACAAGGCGCTCTGCAGGCGGTTGGCGAGATGGCCGGGGATCTCCTTGAGGAGGCGGATCGTCTTCTTTCCGACATGCTCGTAGAAGGCGATCGCCCACTGGATGGCGGCCTCGTCGGTTGCCTTGCCGCCGACGACCTCGACCAGCGGGATGAGGTGCGGGGGATTGAACGGATGGCCGACGACCAGCCGTCCCGGATGGGTCATCCGCGACTGCAGGCTCGACGGCGTGAAGCCGGAGGTCGAGGAGGCGATGATGCGATCGGGCGCGACGACCGCGTCGATCCGCGCCAGCAGTTCCTGCTTCAGCGCCTCGCGCTCCGGCGCCTGCTCCTGCACGAAGTCGGCGCCGCGGACGCATGCCTCGACGTCTGTCGTGAAGGTCAGGCGGTCCGGGTCGGCGCCGGCGGCAAGGCCCAGGCGCTCCAGCGTCGGCCAGGCGCGCCGGATGAAGCCGCGCGCGAAGGCTTCGCCGTCCGGGGCGGGATCGGTCGCGCAGACGTCATAGCCCCTGGCGAGGAACCAGGCGGCCCAGCTCGCGCCGATCGTACCGGCCCCCACGATCGCGACACGCCGCACGCTCT
Source organism: Allostella sp. ATCC 35155 (assembly GCA_006738865.1). Taxonomy (GTDB): domain Bacteria; phylum Pseudomonadota; class Alphaproteobacteria; order ATCC43930; family Allostellaceae; genus Allostella. Next base: position 4,071,403 of record AP019701.1, on the reverse strand, counting down.
CGACACCGATCAGCGCCATCTGCTTCCTCCCGCCATCTGCCTTGTTCCGTCGATGCGGCAGGATCGCGGGTCGCGGCGGGCGGCGTCAATCGCCGGCCCGCGGCTATGCGGGCGCGTCCAGCCCCTGCGCCTCGAGGGCGGCGCGCTGGCGCGTCTCCAGGGTCGTGCGTTCGAAATCGTCGACGAGGCCATGGAAGAGGCGGTGCCAGTTGAGTTCGGCCCCGAGCCGCAGGAAGACCGAGCCGAGCCCGATCGCCGAGCGGTCCATGAGCACGAACTCGCGCGGCGGGGTGACGCCGCCGATCCGCCGCAGCTCCTTGTGCACGCCGGCCGCGACCTCCGCGCCATAGAGGCCGCTCTTCGATTCCTGGATCGGCTGGGTACGGTCGACCATCAGCGGCGAATAGACGAAGCGCGCCCAGCGGTTCATCACCTGGATGAGGTCGCGGCTGGGGTTGACGAAGCCCCAGGTCTCGTAGGCGTGGACGGCCAGCGCCTCGTCCTCGTCGCGCAGCGCCCGGTAGAGGTCGATCACGCCCTCGACGAAGGACGGGCGGAAGATGCGCACGCAGCCGAAGTCGAGCAGGTTCAGCCCGTCATCCTCCCGCAGCGTGTAGTTGCCGAGGTGCGGATCGCCATGGATCACGCCGTAGCGGTAGAAGGGAATGTACCAGGCCTGGAAGAGGTTGCGGGCGATGCGGTTCCGCCGCTCGACCGGCGCGCCCTCGGCGGCGGCCAGCGAGCCGCCCTCGAGCCAGGTCATGGTCAGCAGGCGATCCGTCGACAGCTCGTGCCGCGGCTCGGGTACGTGGACGCCCGCCTCGCCCTCCAGCATCCCGGCATAGAGCGCCATGTGCCGCGCCTCGCGGCGATAGTCGAGTTCCTCGCGCAGCCGGTCGGAGATCTCGGCGTGGATCTGGTCGAGCCCGACCGATCGGTCGTATCGCCCGTAGACCGCGAAGGCCAGGCGAAGCTGGCGCAGGTCGGCCTCCACGGCCGATCCCATGTCGGGGTACTGCAGCTTGCAGGCGAGGCGGGTGCCATCGAGGGCGGTGGCACGGTGCACCTGCCCCAGGGACGCGGCGCGCGCCGCCTCGCGCTCGAAATCCGCGAACCGGCTGCGCCAGTCCTCGCCCAGCTCGGAGGCCATGCGTCGGCGGACGAACGGCCAGCCCATCGCCGGGGCGTGCGCCTGGAGCTGCTGCAGCTCGCGGACATAGGCCTCGGGCAGCGCGTCCGGAATGGTGGACAGCATCTGCGCCACCTTCATCAGCGGCCCCTTGATGCCGCCCAGCGCCGCCCGGAGGTCGGCCGCCTGGCGGTCCTGGTCGCCGGCGATGCCGAACAGGCGCCCGCCCGCCATCCGGGCGGCAACGCCGCCGACGGTGGTCGAGACCTGGGCGTAGCGGCGCAGCCGCCCGCCCAGCGTGTTCTCGGTGGCCATCCCGGTGGCCCCCGTCAGCCCATCCGCTCCAGCTCGTCGATCATGCCCTCGACGACGCCGAGGCCGCGACGCCAGAAGGCCGGGTCGGCCGCATCGAGCCCGAACGGGGCCAGCAGCTCGCCATGGCGCTTGCTGCCGCCCGCGCGCAGCATGTCGAGATACTTCTCGGCAAATCCGGCCTCGGCGCCCTGATAGACCGAATAGAGCGAGTTCACGAGGCAGTCGCCGAACGCATAGGCGTAGACGTAGAAGGGCGTGTGGATGAAGTGGGGGATGTAGGCCCAGTACCATTCGTAGCCCTGCCCCAGGCGGATGGCCGGCCCCAGGCTCTCGCCCTGCGTCTCGCGCCACAGGAGGCCGATCTCCTTGGCCGTCAGCTCGCCCAGGCGGCGGCGGTCGTGCAGCCGGCGCTCGAACTCGCAGAGCGCGACCTGGCGCACGGCGGTGTTCAGCATGTCCTCGACCTTGGTCGCCAGCATGATGCGCCGCCGGCCGGGCTCGGTCTCGCGCTCGAGCATCGCGCGGAAGGTCAGCATCTCGCCGAAGACCGACGCGGTTTCCGCAAGCGTCAGCGGCGTGTCGGCCAGCAGCGGCCCCTGGTCGGCGGCCAGCACCTGGTGCACGCCGTGGCCCAGCTCGTGGGCCAAGGTCATCACGTCCCGCGTCCGGCCCTGGTAGTTCAGCAGCAGATAGGGATGCGCGCTCGGCACCGTCGGATGGGCGAAGGCGCCCGACGCCTTGCCGGGCTTGACCGGCGCGTCGATCCACGGCCGGTCGAAGAAGCGCTGCCCGATCGCCGCCATCTCGGGCGAGAAGGCGCGGTAGGCGCCGAGCACCGTGTCGCGCGCCTCCGACCAGGGGATTTCCCGGTCGTCGTCTTCCGGCAGGGGCGCATTGCGGTCCCAATGGTCGAGCTGGTCCCGGCCGAACCAGCGCGCCTTCAGCGCGTAATAGCGGTGCGTCAGCGTCGGGTAGGATTCGCGGACGGCCGCGATCAGCGCGTCCACCACCTCGTCCTCGACGAAGTTGGAGAGGTTGCGGGCGGAGATCGGGCGCTCGAACCTGCGCCAGCGATCCTCGACCTCCTTGTCCTTGGCCAGCGTGTTGGTGACGAGCGCGAAGAGCCGCGCATTGTCGCCCAGGACCTGGCCGAGGCCGATGGCGGCCTCGCGGCGCACGGCGGGATCGGGATCCGACATGCGGTGCAGCACCTCGGCCATGGTCAGCTGCTGGTCGCCGAGCGGGAAGCGCAGCGCGGCCGTGGTCTCGTCGTAGAGGCGCACCCAGGCCGACCGGCCGGCGACCGACTTGTCGTGCAGGAGCCGCTCGGCCTCGTCGGAGAGCTGGTGGGGACGAAAGGCGCGGGTGTCGTGGATCCAGGGGGCGTAGCGGGCGAGCGCGGGATCGCGCAGCTTGACCGCGAGGTCGGCCTCCGCGATGCGGTTCAGCTCCAGGGTGAAGAAGATCAGCTCCGAGGTGATCTCCGTCACCTGCTCCTGCATCGTCTGGTAGAAGCGGCCGACCGTTTCGTCGGACATCGCCCGGGAATGCACGAGCTGGGCATAGCTCATGATGCGGCCGAGCAGATCCTGCAGCGTCTCGTAGGCGGCCAGGGCGCCGCCGAGCCCGGCCCCGTCGAGCGCCGCGAGCCGACCCTCGAACCGGGCACGGAACGACTTGGCGTCGGCGGCGGCGCGGGCGAGGTCGGCCTGGAGCGCGGGGGCGTCCGGCGCCGGGTAGAGGTCGCTCAGATCCCACTCGGGAAGCGCGTCCGTGGAGGCCGGCGCTGCATTGCTTGCCATGGTTCGTCCTGATGGTCGAAGGTTCGTCGCAACAGGCCATATAGGGTGCGCGGCGGACCCACGCCAGCCGCCGGGCAGGGGGAAACGGGGACCGATGGACTTCGAACGCTGGCACAGCCTGCCGGCCATGCTCTTCGACATGGCCGGCAGGCGCGCGACGCAGCCCTTCCTCGTCGCCAAGCGCGACGGCAGCTGGCAGCCGCTCGACTATCGTTCCACGGTCGTCCGGATCGTCGCCATGGCGCGCGCCCTGGCGGCCGAGGGCGTGCGGTCCGGCGACCGGGTGCTCCTGGTTGCGGAGAACCGGCCGGAATGGGTGATCGCCGATTTCGCGATCATGGCGGCCGGCGCCGTCACCGTGCCGGCCTATGTCACCAACACCGTGGCCGACCATGTCCACATCCTGGCCAACAGCGGCGCGCGGGCCGCGATCGTGTCGACCCCGGCGCTGCTGCAGCGGGTGGCGGCCGCCGCAGCCCAGGTGTCGGACCTGCGCTTCCTGGTCGCGATCCAGCCGCCCGACGCGCAGCTCCAGTCACCGGTCCCGGTCGTCGCCTGGCAGGATCTGCTCGACCGTGGTGAGCGCCTCGGCGACGATGTCGCGGGCCGCGTCGCCCGGCTCGGGCGCGACGATGTCGCCTGCATCATCTACACCTCCGGCACGGGCGGCGTGCCCAAGGGGGTGATGCAGACCCACGGCAACATCCTCGCCAACGCAGAGGGGGCGTGGCGCGCGCTGCTGACACTGGGGGTGGCGAACGAGGTCTTTCTCTCGTTCCTGCCGATGTCGCATTCCTACGAGCACACGGCCGGCACCATGTTCCCGATCTCGATCGGGGCGCAGATCTGGTTCGCGCAAGCGGCGGACACGCTGGCGGCCGACATGGCGGACGCCCATCCGACGCTGATGACGGCAGTGCCGCGTCTTTACGAGACGCTCTACGAGCGCATCCGCCGCGGCGTCGCGCGCGAAAGCCCGAAGAAGCAGCGGCTCTTCCAGCTCGCCCTCGACCTCGGCCGGAAGAAGGTCGCGGACCGGCTGACATGGTGGGAATGGCTGCTGGATGCCGTCGTCGACCGGCTGGTGCGCGACAAGGTCCGGGGGCGCTTCGGCGGGCGCCTCAAGGCGCTGGTGTCGGGCGGCGCGCCGCTCAACCCGGACATCGGCATGTTCTTCACCGCGCTCGGCCTGCGCCTGCTCCAGGGCTACGGCCAGACCGAGGCCGGGCCGGTCATCGCGGTCAACACCCCGACCGCGCCGCGCCTGCACACGGTCGGGCCGGCGCTGCACGGGGTCGAGATCCGCATCGCAGAGGACGGCGAGATCCTGGTCCGCGGCGCCAACGTGATGAAGGGCTACTGGCAGGATCCGGAGGCGACGGCGCGCACGGTCGTCGATGGCTGGCTGCACACCGGCGACGTCGGCCACCTGGAGGCGGACGGCTATCTGGTCATCACCGATCGCAAGAAGGACTTCATCAAGAACGCCGGCGGCGACATGATCGCGCCGCAGCGGATCGAGGGCCTGCTGACCCTGGAGCCGCTGATCGCCCAGGCGATCGTCCATGGCGACCGCCGGCCCTATCTCGTCGCCCTGCTGGTGCCCGACGAGGACCGGGCCAAGGAATGGGCGGGCGAGCACGGCAAGCCCAAGGATCTGCAGCTTCTGATCGACGACGAGGCGTTCCGCCGGGCCGTGGCGGAGGCGGTAGGGCGGGTCAATGCCGGCCTGCCGGCGATCGAGCGCATCCGTCGCTGGCAGCTGCTGTCCGAACCGTTCTCCGTCCCGAACGGGCTGCTGACCCCGACCTTCAAGATCCGGCGGCACCGCATCCGCGAAGTCTATGGCGCCACCCTGCAGGGCCTCTACGATTGAGCGGGTCCGGGACCGAGCCCGGCCCCGATCTGATCGCTTGAACGGGGTGGCCGTGGGGTGCACTCTCGTCGCCGGACCGACTGTATCCCCCGCGCGAAGGATCACGTTTCGATGGCCATGGACAGGATCACCAGCCGGGCCGCCTGGAAGGGCTCGGAGATCGACTACCGGGCGGAGATGATGCACCGCTTCGCGGATGCGGAGGTGGCCGAGATCGATGCGGCGCTCCGCGCCTGCGGCGAGCGCGACCTTCCCGACATCACGCCCGAGACCTTCCCGCTGCCGACATTCGGGCCGCGCATGCTGGCCTTTCGCGACGAACTCCATGACGGACGCGGCGTCCTGCTGATGCGGGGCTTCCCGCGCGAGCGCTACAGCGCCGACGAGATGGCGCGCATCTATGTCGGGCTCGGTTCCCACCTCGGCCAGCCGGTGGCGCAGTCCTGGCAGGGCCAGCTGCTCGGCAGCGTGATCGACATCTCCGACGTGGTCGAGAAGGTCCGCGGCTACAACGCCGGCGGCGCCCAGCATTTCCACATCGACAGCTCGGCCTGCGACATCGTCTCGCTGATGTGCCTGCGCGGCGCGCAGTCGGGCGGCGCCAGCCGCATCGTCAGCGTCTCGGCGATCCACAACCGCATGCTCGATACGCGACCCGACCTGCTCGAGGTGCTCTATCGCGGCTATTATTTCCGCAACCACGAGATGGACGCGGCGCACTCGCTGTTCCCGCCGCAGAGCGCCGAGCGCATCCCGGTGTTCACCCAGCGCGACGGGCGGCTCACCACCGTCATCGATTCGGGCAGCCTGCGCTACGCCGTGCAGCAGGGCGGCATCACCATGTCCGACCTCGATATCGAGGCCTATGACGAGATGCAGCGCCTTGCCCGGTCGGAGGAGTTCTTCCTCGACATGAACTTCGAGGCAGGGGACATCCAGTTCCTCAACAATCGCGTCATCATGCACGCGCGCACCGCCTACGAGGATCATCCGGACGTGGCGAAACGCCGCCATCTCCTGCGCATGTGGCTGCGGGTCGACGCATGGCCGCAGCGTCCGCCGCACCAGGTCTTCCTCAGCGATGCCGACTGCGCCCACTGGCAGGCGCAGAACCGCCGCCCCTTCATGGAGCTGCCCAGCCGCTGGCTGGCGGAGATGACCGAGATGCAGGAACGGCGGCGGCGCGAGAAGACGGTGCTGCCGCCCCTGGCGACCGCCGGCCGGTCGGCGAGCGCACGCGGCTGGCACGCCGAGCGCGATCGCGCGGCCGGCTGATCGTGTGCGCCGCTGATCGTGTGACCGGGCGTCGGAGCATGGCCGGCCTGCGCCCGGTGCATGACGGCTCCGGATGGCATACCCTGTGCGTAGCAATGCTCCGGATCCGCACGGACGCAGGAGCGACGACGGAGTGACTGCCGTGGAAATGACGAAGATCGGGGGGGCGGCCGCCTGGAAGGGCTCGGAGATCGACTATCGGGCCGAGATGATGCACCGCTTCACCGCGGACGAGGTGGCGGAGATCGATGCGGCGCTGCGTGCCTGCGGCGAGCGCGACATCCCCGACATCACGCCCGAGACCTTCCCGCTGCCCGCGATGGGCGCGACGATGGAGCGGCTGCGCGGCGATCTGCTCGACGGCCGGGGCGTCGTCCTCATGCGCGGCTTCCCGCGGGAGCGCTACTCGGCCGACGAGATGGCGCGCATCTATGTCGGCCTCGGGGTCCATCTCGGCCGGCCGGTGGCGCAGTCCTGGTTCGGGCAGCTGCTCGGCAGCGTCATCGACGTCAGCGACATCGTCGAGAAGGTCCGCGGCTATGCCGCCGGCGGCGGCCAGCATTTCCACATCGACACCTCCGCCTGCGATATCGTCTCGCTGATGTGCCTGCGCCGCGCCCGATCCGGCGGCGCCAGCCGCATCGTCAGCCTGTCGGCGGTGCATGACCGGCTGCTGGAGACCCGGCCCGACCTCGCCCGGGTGCTCTATCGCGGCTACTACAACCGGCACCATGAGATGGACGCCAAGTATGCGGTGACGCCGCCGCTCAGCGCCGAGCGCATTCCGGTGTTCACGCAAGCGGACGGCCGCCTGATGGGCGTGCTCGATTCCGGCAATCTGCGCTACGCCGTCCAGGAGAGCGGGGTGACCCTGTCGGACGTCGAGATCGAGGCTTATGACGAGCTGCAGCGGGTCGCGCGCTCCGACGAGTTCTTCCTCGACATGAACTTCGAGCAGGGGGACATCCAGTTCCTCAACAACCGCAACATCATGCATGCTCGGACCGACTACGAGGACGATCCCGATGTCGGCCGCCGTCGCCACCTGCTGCGCCTCTGGCTGCGGGTCGATTCCTGGCCGCAGCGGCCGGCGCACCAGATCTTCCTGACCGACGGCGACACCACGAACTGGCTGCAAAATCGCCGTCCCTTCATGGAGTTCCCGTCGCGCTACATCGCCGAGATGGCCGCGGCGCAGGAAACCCGCCGGCGGGAGAACACCCTCCTCAGGCCCGACAAGCCTTCGGGCACGTTCGTCAGCGCGCGCGGCTGGCAGGAGGCGCGCGACCGCCGCATGGCGGGCGCCGGGTGAGGTGCCGCGCGACGGCATCGGCGGGCCAGGTTCGTCCAGGAGCAGAGTTCATGACGCGATACACCGACGCACGCCGCATTCCGGCCTTCGGGTCGATCGGCCCCCTCCGGTCCCGTCGCCGGGCTTCGTGACGATGCGGCACCGGCCAGGGGCGGTTCCGGCGGAATCGCGAGGAACGGCATGAGCAGCTTCCTCACGCGCCGGCTCATCCAGAGCCTGATCCTGCTGTGGATCGTCTCGATGATCGGGTTCGCGCTGCTGCACCTCACGCCGGGCGGCCCGCTGTCGCAGTTCGCCAACACCCCCGGCATGTCGGACGAGGATCTCACCCGGCTGGCCGAGCAGATGGGGCTGAACCGGCCCCTGCCGGTGCAGTACCTGGAATGGTTCGGGCGGCTCCTGACGGGCGACTGGGGGCGCTCCTACCGCGACCAGAGCCCGGTCCTCTACGTCATCGGCTCGCGCCTCGGCGCCACCCTGCAGCTCATGATCACCGCGACGCTGATCGCCGTGATCGTCGGCGGCTTCGTCGGCGTCGTCGGCGCGGTCCGGCGCTATTCCTTCTTCGACCAGTTCGTGACGATCGGTGCCATGGTGGCGCTGTCGATCCCGACCTTCTGGTTCGGCCTCGTCGTCATCTACGTCTTCTCGGTCAAGCTCGGCTGGCTGCCGCCGGGGAACATCTCGCCGGTCGGCAACGAGTCCTTCATCGTGTTCGTGCACCATCTGATCGGACCGTCGATGGTCCTGGGGCTGGTCACGACGGCGATCTGGAGCCGCTTCATGCGCTCCTCCATGCTCGACGTGATCAACCAGGACTATGTCCGCACCGCCCGCGCCAAGGGCCTGTCCGAGCGGATCGTGCTCGTCCGCCACGTGCTGCGCAACGCGCTGCTGCCGATGATCACCATCGCCGGGCTGGAAGTGCCGACGCTGCTGAGCGGCGCCCTGGTCACCGAGACCGTCTTCACCTGGCCCGGGATGGGGCGCCTCTTCCTCGATTCGATCGGCTATCGCGACTATCCGGTGGTGATGGGGCTGCTCACCTTCACCGCCATCCTCGTCATCATCGGCAACCTGCTGGCCGACATACTCTATGTGGTGGCCGACCCGAGGATCCGCCTGCAATGACTGCCGACACGGCCATCGCCCCGCATGGGGGGCAGACCCTGCGTCGCTCGACCCGCTACCGCACGTTGCGACGCTTCACCCGTCACCGGCTGGCGATGTTCGGGCTCGTCGTCATCGTCCTGCTGGTGATGGCCTGCGCCATCGGGCCGAGCCTCGTGCCGTTCGATCAGTTCCAGCTCAACATGCGGGCGCGCTTTCGCGAGCCCTTCGCCACGGTCCACATCCTGGGCACCGACGAACTCGGCCGCGACCTGCTGGCCCGCCTGCTGATGGCGGGGCGGATCTCGCTGACGATCGGCTTCGCGGCCATGGTGATCGCGGTCACCGTCGGCACGATCGTCGGCACCATCGCCGGTTTCTACGGCGGGGCGATCGGCAGTGCGCTGATGCGCTTCGTCGATGCGGTGCTGTGCTTTCCGACGATCTTCCTGCTGCTGACGCTGGCCGCCCTGGTCAGCCCCAGCATCCTGACCATCACCCTCATCATCGCCCTGACGGCCTGGATGGAGGTGGCGCGCGTCGTCCAGGGCCAGATCCGGGCGCTGCGCGAGCGCGATTTCGCCGTCGCGGCCGAGGCGATGGGCGCCCCCGACCGCTGGATCATGTTCAAGGAACTGCTGCCCAACGCGGTGGCGCCGATCGTCGTTGCGGCGACGCTGATCATCGCCCGTGGCATCCTGCTCGAATCCTATGTCAGCTATCTCGGCTACGGCATCCAGCCGCCGGTCGCGAGTTGGGGCAACATGCTGGAGAAGGCGCAGCAGTACCTGACGACCGCACCGTGGCTGGCCCTGCTGCCCGGCCTGATGATCACCCTGGCGGTGGCGAGCTTCAACTTCCTGGGCGACGGGCTGCGCGACGCGCTCGACCCGCGCAGCGACCTGACATGACCCCGCAACCGACGACCGCATCCGCCGACGGCCCGCCGCTGCTCGAGGTCCGCGACCTCACCGTCGAGTTCCGCGGCCAGACCGGAAAGGTCGCCGCGGTGAACGGGGTCAGCTTCGACGTCCGGCCCGGCGAGACGCTGGCGCTGGTCGGCGAATCCGGCTCGGGCAAGAGCGTCACCAGCCTCGCCATCATGCGCCTCATCCAGCGCGCCGGCGGCAACCGGGTCGGCGGCAGCATCCGCCTGCGCCGGCGGAGCGGCGACACCGTCGACCTTCTCGCCGTCAGCGAGGACGAGATCCGGGAGATCCGCGGCACCGAGATCGCCATGGTCTTCCAGGAGCCCATGACGTCGCTCAACCCGGTCCACACGATCGGTGCCCAGGTCGCCGAGGGCATCGTCTTCCATCGCCGCGTGTCGCGGAAGGCGGCACTCGCCGAGGCGGTCGAACTGCTCGACCTCGTCGGCATCCCGGAGCCGCAGCGCCGCATCCGCAACTTCCCACACCAGCTGTCCGGCGGGATGCGGCAGCGGGCGATGATCGCGGTCGCGCTGGCCTGCAAGCCGAACCTGCTGATCGCCGACGAGCCGACGACGGCCCTCGACGTCACCATCCAGGCGCAGATCCTGGAGCTGCTGCAGGGCCTGCAGCGCCAGACGGGCATGTCGATCGTCTTCATCACCCACAATCTCGGCGTGGTGGCGGAAGTGGCCGACCGGGTGCTCGTCATGTATGCCGGCCGCATCGTCGAGGAGGCGGGCGTGGTGCCGCTCTTCGGGCGGCCGCTGATGCCCTACACCCAGGGCCTGCTGCGATCGGTCCCCCGCCTCGACATGATGAGCGGCGCGCACGAGGAGCTGGAGGCGATCCCCGGCAACGTGCCGGACCCGACCGCGATGCCGGCCGGCTGCGCCTTCCATCCGCGGTGCGCGCATTTCCGGCCGAGCCTCTGCGACACGGCGGTGCCGGGTCTGGAGCCCGCCGATCCTGAACATTCCGTCCGCTGCGCCCGCTGGCGCGACGTCGCAGCCGGGGTTCCCGCATGAGCAGCCAAGCCCAGCCGGTGCTCGAGGTCGATGGCCTCGTCAAGCACTTCCCGATCAGCTCGGGCCTCTTCAGCCGCAGCCGCGACAAGGTCCGCGCGGTCGACGGCGTGTCCTTCGCCGTCGCCAAGGGCGAGGTTCTCGGCCTTGTCGGCGAGTCCGGGTCGGGCAAGACGACGGTCGGGCGCACGGTGCTGCGCCTCGACACGCCGACCGACGGCACGATCCGCTTTCTCGGCAACGACATCACCCACCTGAAGCGCGGCCAGCTGCGGCCGTTCCGGCGGCAGATGCAGCTGGTCTTCCAGGATCCCTTCTCCTCCCTCAACCCGCGCATGCGGGTGGACCGCATCATCGGGGCGCCGCTCGCCATCCACGAGCCGGGCATGAAGGCGGCCGAGCGGGCAAGCCGGGTCGAGGATGCGCTGGCGATGGTCGGCCTGCCGCGCAATTCCGGCGAGCGCTTCCCGCACGAGTTCTCCGGCGGCCAGCGCCAGCGCATCGGCATCGCGCGCGCGCTCATGCTGCGGCCGGAACTGCTGGTGGCCGACGAGCCGGTCTCGGCGCTGGATGTCTCGATCCAGGCCCAGGTCGTGAAGCTGCTCCTCGACGTGCGGGCGCAGCTCGGGCTCACCATCCTCTTCATCGCCCACGACCTGGCGGTGGTCGGGCACGTCTCGGACCGGGTGGCGGTCATGTATCTCGGCAAGCTCGTCGAGATCGCCGACACCCGCACGCTCTTCAGCGATCCGCGCCATCCCTACACCGAGGCGCTGTTCTCGGCGGCCCCGGTGCCGGACCCGACGATCCGGCGCAAGCGAATCGTGCTGGCGGGCGACATTCCGAGCCCGATCAACCCCCCGTCCGGCTGTGCCTTCCGCACCCGCTGCCGCTATGCGCTGCCACGCTGCGCCCAGGAGGTGCCGCCGCTGCGCGAGGTCGGGAAGGGGCACCTCAAGGCCTGCCTGCGCGACGATCTCGACCTCGTGCCCTGGCAGAGCCAGGCGCTGACGGCGGCATCGGCCTGATGGCCGGACCCGGCCGGCGCCTGGTCGAGCTGCTCGACCGGCCCGAGGTCCTGGCCGCGCCCGGCGTGCCCGATGCGCTCTCCGCCCGCCTCGTCGCCGAGGCGGGCTTCGAGGCCGTCTACATGTCGGGGGACGCGACCACGGCGGTCCGGCTCGGGATGCCCGACGTCGGCCTCCTGACGATGAGCGAGATGGTCGACAATGCCGGCCGGATCGCCGACGCCGTCGACCTGCCGGTGATCGCCGACGCCGACACCGGCTATGGCGGCCCGGTCAATGTCCGCCGCACCGTCCGCGACTACGAGCGCGCTGGCGTGGCGGCGATCCAGATGGAGGACCAGGTCTGGCCCAAGCGCTGCGGCCATCTGGCCGGCAAGCGGGTGATCCCGGCGGCCGAGATGGCGGCCAAGGTCAAGGCGGCCGTCGATGCCCGGCGCGACCGGGACTTCCTCGTCATCGCCCGCACCGATGCGCTCGCGATCGAGGGCTTCCAGGCGGCGCTCGACCGGGTGGCGCTCTATGGCGAGGCCGGGGCCGACATCCTCTTCGTCGAGGCCCCGACCAGCCTGGAGCAGCTTGCGACGATCGGCCGGCTGCCGGCACGGACGATGTACAACGCGTCCGCCAGCGGCAGGACGCCGATCCTCGACACGGCCGAGCTGACGCGGCTCGGCTTCGCGCTCGCGATCTATCCGGGGCAGGCCCTCTTCGCCGCAATTCCCGCGATCCGCGCCGCGCTGCGGCACATCCGGCTGACCGGCGACCCGCGCGGCATGCCGGTACCGCTCGCCGGCTTTGCGGACTACGTCCAGCTCCTCGGCATCGACGAGGTACGCGCCTTCGAGGCGGCGCACGGCCTGCCGGAGGACCAGCAGGTCGGCATCTGACTCCAGTTTCTAGCTACTGGCTACTCATGGAGCCGGCCAGCGGCGTGCGTCCCTCGACTTCGCTCGGGATGAGCAAATTCATGTATTTTCTATCAAGAATATCCCTCATCCCGAGCGAAGTCGAGGGACGCAACGGTATCGACAGCCGGTCGTTTCTCATCGACCGGGTCAAGCATGACCTTTCACTCTGCCGCCTGCGCCAGCGGAACGGCCGCACCTGCCGCCACCTCCTCCAGCCATGCGAGCAGCCGTGGTTCCTGGCAGACGGTGACGTTGAAGCGCATCCAGGGGCTGGATTGCAGGTCCGGCCGGAAGACGGTGCCCGGCGCGATGACGATGCCGCGCTCCCGCGCCGGGGTGACCAGGTCCATCGCGTTCTCGACATGGGGGAAGCGGGCCCACAGGAACAGCCCGCCCTCGGGCTCGGCGAACATCTCGAGGCCGAGCTGGTCGAAGGCGTGGATCGCGGCCAGCCGCGCCTCGTCGAGGCGTTTCAGGAGGCGTCCCAGATACTTGCGGTAGTGGCCGTCGAGCAGGACCGCGTAGAGCACCCGCTCGGCGAACTGGGAGCTGGTGATGCTGGACAGCATCTTGACGTCGGCGAGCTGGTCGGCGACCGGCTGGCGGGCGGCGGCGAAGCCGACGCGCAGGGCGCCGGACAGGGTCTTGGAGAAGCTGCGGACATAGACCACGCGGTTGAGCTGGTCGAGCGCCGCCAGCCGCGGCACCGCGCGATCGTGGAGGTCGCAGAAGATGTCGTCCTCGACGACCATGAAATCGTAGCGCTCGGCCAGCTGCAGCACGCGGAAGGCGCTGTGGGCGGCCATCACGGTGCCGGTCGGGTTCTGCAGGATCGACTGGGTGAAGTAGACGCGCGGGCGGTGCTCGCTCGCCAGCCGTTCCAGCATGGCCGTGTCCGGCCCGTCCGCGAGGCGCGGCACGCCGGCGAGCCGGGCGCCGGCGAGGCGCAGGCTGCCGAAGAGATTGTAGTAGCCGGGGTCGTCGACCAGCACCGTCTCCCCCGGGCGGACGAAGCGGCGGATGACGAGGTCGAGCGCCTGGCTCGTCCCCTGCGTCAGGACGATCTGGCCGGGCGCGGCGGCGATGCCGCGCTCGGACAGCATCAGCGACAGCTGCTCGCGCAGCGGCCCGTAGCCGAGCGGGTTGCCGTATTCGAGGACATGGGATCCGGGTCGCCGGGCGACGGTGGTGAGCGCGCGCCGCAGGCCGAGTTCGTCCATCCACGCGTTCGGCAGCCAGGCGCCCCCGGCGAGGACGAGGCCGTCGCCCGCCTGGAGCAGGCGGCGGATCAGCGAGACCAGGGCCTCGTTGTGCTCCTGCCCCGGGGCGGGGGCGTCGCTCGCGAGGCTTTCGCGCGGCGGCGTCGTGTAGAAGCCCGAGCCGCGCCGAGCCTCCAGATAGCCCAGCGCGACCAGCCGGTCATAGGCCTCGACGGCCGTGAACCGGCTGACCCCGTGGGCGTCGGCGAAGCGGCGAATGGACGGCAGGCGCGTACCCGGCCGGACGCGACGATCGTCGACATGCCGGCGCACTTCGTCGACGATCTGTTCCACCAGCGGTCGTTTGGATTGGGTATCTATTGTCAGGGCGATCATCTGTATCTGCATCCCGACCGGTTCTGTCCTGGCCGTGGGACCAGTACAGTTACCGGATACTTGTAGACCACTGTACATACATGCCGAGCGGCTGAACAGGCATCGTCCGTGGCGTTCGCAACACCATCCAATGGAGTATGGGATGAACGCCACCACGCTTGCCGGACAGCCCGAGGCGGCCGTTCCGGCGGTCGATCTCGTCGCGCTCAAGGCGCGCCAGCAGGGCGCATGGTCATCGGGCGACTACGCCGTCGTGGGAACGACGCTGCAGATCGTCGGCGAGCAGCTGTGCGAGGCCGCAGACCTCCGCTCCGGCTGGACGGTCCTCGACGTCGCCGCCGGCAACGGCAATGCGACGCTCGCCGCCGCGCGGCGGGGCTGCGCCGTCGTCTCGACCGACTATGTCCCGGCCCTGCTCGAACGCGGGCGGGAGCGGGCCCAGGCCGAGCGCCTGGCGGTCGAGTTCCGTCAGGCCGATGCCGAGGCGCTGCCCTTCGCCGATGCGAGCTTCGACGCCGTCCTCTCCACGTTCGGGGTCATGTTCACGCCCGACCAGGACAAGGCGGCGGCCGAGATGCTGCGCGTCTGCCGTCCGGGCGGCCGCATCGGGCTCGCCAACTGGACGCCCGAAGGCTTCATCGGCCAACTCTTCCGCACCATGGCCGGTCACCTGCCGCCGCCGTCGGGCGTCCGCTCGCCGGCGCTCTGGGGCACGGAGGCGCGCCTGGCCGAGCTGTTCGGGGCGGGCGCGGCCGATATCGCCGTCGCGCGCCGGAACTTCGCCTTCCGCTACCTCTCGCCGGAGCAGTGGCTCGAGGTGTTCCGCACCTGGTACGGGCCGGTGCTGAAGGCCTTCGCCGCGCTGGAGGCGCCGGCCCAGGCGGCGCTGACGACCGATCTGCTGGCCCTCGTCGACCGGTTCAACCGGTCGGGCGACACCACCATGGTCGTGCCGAGCGAGTATCTCGAAGTCGTCGTCACCCGGCGCTGAGGAGGTTGCGATGAAGCCACTTTCCCTTGCGGCCGCCGCCGGCATTCTGCTGGCGGCGGCCGCGCCGGCCGCGGCCCAGCATGCGGGCACCGGGCACGTCATGATCCTCCCGGAGGAACTCACCTGGGTGGACGTGCCCTCGCTGCCGCCGGGGGCCAGAATCGCGGTCATCGAAGGGCCGCTCAACGCGGCGGGCCCGCTCACCGCGCGCATCCGCTTCCCGGCCAATTATCGCCTGCCGGCGCACCACCATCCGGTGATCGAGCATGTCACCGTCCTCTCCGGCACTTTCAACATGGGCATGGGCGAGACGTTCGACCGGGCCAGGACCAAGGCGCTGACGCCGGGCGGCTTCGCCGTGATGCAGCCTGGCACGCCGCACTTCGCCTGGACCGACCGGGAGACGGTGGTGCAGATCCACAGCGTCGGGCCATGGGGCGTCACCTACGTCAACCCGGCCGAGGATCCGCGCCGCAAGTGACGCCGGCGGCGGAGGGCAGGGCCGGCCGCCCTCCGCTCAGGCTTCGCCGCGTGCCGCCTCGAACGCGGTGATGCGCTCGGTCATGGCGAGCGTCAGCGCCAGCGTGTCGAGGCCGGCGAGCAGGCAGCGCCGCCGCCGCGGATCGATGGCGAAGGGGACCGAGCGATTGTCCCACTCGACCACCTGCCGTTCGAGGTCGACGGTCACCGTCGTCGCGGGCGCCGTCTCCAGCCGGCCAAGCAGCTCGAGGACGGCCGCCCGCTCCGGCGCGACCATGAGCAGCCCGTTCTCGAAGGCGTTGTTGGCGAATATCTCCGCCGGCGAGGGGCCGATCACGACCCGGACCCCCCAATCCAGGAGCGCGAAGATCGCATGCTCGCGCGACGAGCCGCAGCCGAAGTTCGGGCCGGTCACCAGGATGCCGGCGTCGCGCCAGCCAGGCCGGTTGAGCGCGAACTCGGGCCGCTCCGAGCCGTCGGCCGCGAAGCGGAGATCGTGGAAGAGGCAGTCGGCGAGCCCGTCCTGCGGCCGGCGGTCGATGAAGCGGGCCGGAATGATCCGGTCGGTGTCGATGTCGGCCTCGGGCAGGGCCGCCGCGGTGGCCGAGAGGCGGTGAAAGCTGCGCATGTCAGCCCCGCGCCAGCCGGCGATGGTCGGTGAGGCGGCCGGTCACGGCCGCGGCCGCGGCCGTCGCCGGGCTGACGAGATGGGTGCGAGAGCCGGGACCCTGGCGGCCGATGAAGTTGCGGTTGGTCGTCGAGGCGCAGCGCTCGCCGGGGGTGACGAGGTCGCCGTTCTGGGCGACGCACATCGAGCAGCCCGGCTGGCGCCATTCGAAGCCGGCGTCGCGGAAGACGCGGTCGAGCCCCTCGGCCTCGGCTTCGGAGCGGACGGCGGCCGAGCCCGGCACCACCCAGGCCGGCACCGCGGCGCGGCGGCCGGCGACGAGGCGGGCGGCCGCGCGCAGATCCTCGATCCGACCGTTGGTGCAGGAGCCGATGAAGACACGGTCGACCGGGATGCCGTCGAGCGGCGTGCCGGGCTTCAGGTCCATGTAGTCGAGCGCCCGCCGCCAGGCGGTCCGCCGCCCCTCGTCGGGTGCCATGTCGGGGTCGGGCACGCGGCCTGAGATCGGCAGCACCTGATCGGGGCTGATGCCCCAGCTCACGGTCGGTGCGATCTCGGCCGCGTCGATCGCGACCTCGCGGTCGAACGCGGCGCCGGGATCGCTCGGCAGCATCCGCCAGCGTCCGACGGCGCGCTCCCAGGCGAGACCGGCGGGGGTGTGAGGGCGGCCGGCCAGATAGGCGAAGGTCGTCTCGTCCGGTGCCACCATGGCGCTGCGGGCGCCGCACTCCGTCGAGAGGTTGCAGAGCGTCAGCCGGCCCTCGACCGAAAGGGCAGCCACGGCGCTGCCGGCGAACTCGACGACATGCCCCGCCGCGCCGGCTGCGCCGAGCCGGCCGACGACGGCGAGCGCCATGTCCTTGGCGCCGACACCCTCGGGCAGCCGTCCGGTCACGCAGACGCGCATCGTGCGCGGCTTCTTCATCCACAGGGTCTGGGTCGCCAGCACATGCCCGCATTCGGTCGAGCCGATGCCGAAGGCGAGGGCGCCGACGCCGCCATGGGTGGGCGTGTGGGAATCGTTGCAGACGATGGTGGTGCCGGGCAGGCTGATCCCCCGTTCCGGGCCGACGACATGGACGATCCCCTGGCGTGGATCGTCCTGGCCGTAGAGGGCGATGCCGTGCCGGGCGGCATCGCGCCCGATGTCGGCGATGCCGCGCCGGCGCCCCTCCGGCAGTGCCTCCGGCGGCGTGCCGTCGGTCGCGACATAATGATCGACGGTGGCGAAGGTGAGGTCGGGCCGGCGGACGCCGACGCCGGCTTCCTCCAGCACTTCGAACTTCCGCCGCGGCCCGTCCTGCAGGAAGTGGCGGTCGATGTAGAGGAGGGCGAGCCCGTCCTCCTCGGCCACCCGGTGCGAACGCCAGATCTTCTCGAACATCGTCAGAGGCATCGCCGTCGCCTCATGCAGTATTGCGGCCACGCAGCCATTCGACGAAGGCCGGGATGCCGACCTCGAGGGGCGTGCGTGGCGCGAACCCCAGGTCCCGCGTCGATTCGGCGATGTCGGCGGCCGTCGCCGCGACGTCGCCGGGCTGCATCCCCGTCGGCTCGACGATCGCCTTGCGGCCGAGCGCGGCCTCGAGTAGCGCGACCAGCCGCGTCACTGGCTCCGGCCGGTTGTTGCCGAGGTTGAAGAGCCGGTGCGGCGGCTCGTCGCCCCAGTCGAGCGGCCGGTCGAGGGCCGCCAGCACCCCGGCGACGATGTCGTCGATGTAAGTGAAGTCGCGTAGCAGCTCGCCATTGCCGAAGAGGCGGATCGGCCGCCCCTCCAGGATCGCGCGGGCGAAGAGGAAATAGGCCATGTCCGGCCGGCCCCAGGGCCCGTAGACGGTGAAGAAGCGCAGGCCGACCAGGGGGATGCCGTAGAGGTGGGCATAGACCCTGGACATCAGTTCGTCGGCGCGCTTGGTCGCGGCGTAGAGGGAGACCGGTCGCTCGACGGGGTCCGTCACCGCGTAGGGGCGCTTGGCGTTGTCGCCATAGACCGAGGAGGTGCTGGCATAGACCATGCGCGTCAGCGCCGGCAGGCGACGGGCCGCCTCCAGCATTTCCAGGTGGCCCGACACGTTGGCCCGGACGTAGGCGCGCGGGTTCTCGAGCGAATAGCGGACGCCGGCCTGCGCCGCGAGATGGACGATGCCCGTGATCCCCGGATGGTCGGCCACGACCCCCTCCATCGTCGCCGGCTCGGCGAGGTCGCCGCGGACGAAGGTGAAGCCCGGCCGGGCGAGGAGCAGCGCCAGCCGCGCCTCCTTCAATGCGACGTCGTAATAGGGGTCGAGATTGTCGATGCCGACCACCGGCCGGCCGGCATCGAGCAGGGCGGCGGCGACGTGGAAGCCGATGAAGCCGGCGGCACCGGTGACGAGGACGGTCATCGGCGGCGAACATACAGGTTGCGACGGCGCCGTCAGCGGCAAATTCCACGCGAGCTGCCGGCGGGCGGGCGGGCGATTTGTCGGGCGTGGCGCATTGTCGCTTCGGTCCCCCGCCGCTACCTTGGCCCAAAGCCCCTGACCGGCTCTCCCGGAGGAATTCCCGATGGCGTTGGCGGCCGTAACGCTCGACGACAAGTACGCGCTCGAATCCGGGCGCATCTTCCTGACCGGCACGCAGGCCCTGGTCCGCCTGCCGATGATGCAGCGGCAGCGCGACCTCGCTGCCGGCCACAACACCGCCTGCTTCATCTCGGGCTATCGCGGCTCGCCGCTGGGCGGGCTCGACCAGGCGCTGGCCTCGGCCAGGCGCTTCGTCGAGAAGAGCCATATCCGCTTCCAGCCCGGCGTGAACGAGGACCTGGCCGCGACCGCGATTCTCGGCAGCCAGCAGCTGAACCTCTTTCCCGATGCGAAGTACGACGGCGTCTTCGCCATGTGGTACGGCAAGGGGCCGGGCGTCGACCGCTCGGGCGACGTCTTCAAGCACGGCAACTCGGCCGGCACCTCGCCCCATGGCGGCGTCCTGCTGCTGGCGGGCGACGACCATACCTGCAAGTCCTCGACCCTGGCGCACCAGAGCGAATTCGCGCTGATGGATGCCTATGTCCCGGTCCTCAATCCGGCCGGGGTGCAGGAATTCCTCGACCTCGGCCTGCACGGCTGGGCGATGTCGCGCTATTCCGGCTGCTGGGTCGGCTTCAAGACCGTGGCCGAGACGGTCGACAGCTCGGCCTCGGTCCATGTCGACCCCGCGCGCCTCGTCACGGCGCTGCCGACAAACTTCGAGATGCCCGTGGGCGGTCTCAACGTGCGCTGGCCCGACGAGCCGCTGGAGCAGGAGAAGCGCCTCCATCTCTATAAGGTGCCGGCCGCGCTCGCCTATGCCCGGGCGAACCGCCTCGACCGCACCATCTGGGACGGGCCGCGACGGCGCTTGGGCATCGTCACCACCGGCAAGTCCTATCTCGACGTTCGCCAGGCGCTGGAGGATCTCGGCATCGACGAGGCCAAGGCGGCCGAGATCGGCCTCAGCCTCTACAAGGTCGCCATGGTCTTTCCGCTCGAGGCCGAGGGCATCCGCGCCTTCGCCGAGGGGCTGGAGGAGGTCCTGGTCGTCGAGGAGAAGCGCGCCCTCATCGAGACCCAGCTCAAGGACGCGCTCTACCATGTGCCCGCGGACCGGCGTCCGGTCATCAGCGGCAAGCGCGACCCCGACGGCCGGCCGATCCTGCCCTCCCAGAACGAGCTCGTGCCGAGCGGCATCGCCCGCGTCATCGCGGAGCGGATCGCGCGCTTCTACACGAGCGACGCGATCAAGGCCCGCCTCGCGCTGATCGAGCAGCAGGAACGGCAGGCGGCCGCGACGAAGCCGGCGCTGGTCCGCACGCCCTATTTCTGCTCGGGCTGCCCGCACAACACCTCGACCCGCGTGCCCGAGGGCAGCCGCGCCGTCGCCGGCATCGGCTGCCACTACATGGCGGTCTGGATGGACCGCGATACCGAGACCTTCACCCAGATGGGCGGCGAGGGCGCCTCCTGGGTCGGGCAGGCGCCCTTCAGCAACACGAAGCACATCTTCGCCAATATCGGCGACGGCACCTACTTCCACTCGGGATATCTGGCGATCCGCTTCGCCGTCGCCTCGAAGACGACGATCACCTACAAGATCCTGTTCAACGATGCCGTCGCGATGACGGGCGGCCAGCGCCATGACGGTGACCTCAACGTTCCGGCGATCACCCGACAGGTTCATGCCGAGGGCGTGCGCCGCATCGCCGTCGTCACCGACGAGCCGGACAAGTATCCCCTCGGCGTCGGGTTCGCCCCCGGCGTCACCATCCATCATCGCGACGATCTCGACGCGGTGCAGCGCGAGCTGCGCGAGTGGCCCGGGGTCTCGGTGCTCGTCTACGACCAGACCTGCGCGGCAGAGAAGCGGCGCCGCCGCAAGCGCGGGACCATGGTCGATCCGCCGCGCCGCGCCTTCATCAACGACATGGTGTGCGAGGGCTGCGGCGACTGCTCGGTCAAGTCGAACTGCCTGTCGGTGGTGCCGGTCGAGACCGAGTTCGGCCGCAAGCGCGCCATCGACCAGTCGAACTGCAACAAGGACCTCTCCTGCGTGAAGGGGTTCTGCCCGAGCTTCGTCACAGTCGAGGGTGGCAGTCTCCGGCGGCGAAAGGCGGCGCCGGGACCGGTCGCCGTATCGGCCGATCCGCCGGAGCCGGCGCTGCCGCCGACCGAGCGGCCCTACGGCATCCTCGTGACCGGCGTCGGCGGCACCGGCGTCGTCACCATCGGCGCACTGCTCGGCATGGCCGCCCATATCGAGGGCAAGGGGTGTTCGACCCTGGACATGACGGGCCTGGCGCAAAAGGGCGGCGCGGTGTTCAGCCACGTCCGCATCGCCGCACGGCCGGAGGACCTGCACGCGACCCGCATCGCGGCGGGTGCGGCCGACCTCGTGCTCGCCTGCGACATGGTGGTGGCGGCCAGCGGCGACGCCATGGGCAAGATCCGCCCCGGCGCCACCCGGGCCGTCGTCAACAGCGCGGCGGTCGTGACCGGCGAATTCACCCGCAATCCCGACTTCCGCTTCCCGGCGGACCGGCTGGAGGATCAGATCCGCGACGCCGTCGGTGTCGACCGCACCGATTTCGTCGATGCCACCCGCATCGCCACGGCGCTGCTCGGCGATTCCATCGCCGCCAACCTCTTCATGCTGGGCTTTGCCTATCAGAAGGGGCTGATTCCGGTTTCGGCCGAAGCCATCGAGCGGGCGATCGAGCTCAACGGCGTCGCGATCTCGTTCAACCGCGAGGCGTTCCGCTGGGGCCGTCGCGCGGCCCATGACCGGGCGACGGTGGACCGGATCGCCACGCCTGCGGCCGCCCGCCCGGCGGCGGCGCAGACGCTGGACGAGATCGTGGCGCGCCGGCGCGAGCAACTGACGGCCTATCAGGACGCGGCCTATGCCGACCGCTACGAGCGGCTCGTCCGGCGCGTCGCGGCGGCCGAGGCGGCGCAGGCGCAGGGCGTGACCGGCTTGGCCGAGGCGGTCGCCCGCAACTACTACAAGCTGCTCGCCTACAAGGACGAGTACGAGGTGGCGCGCCTCTATACCGACGGGACGTTCCGGCGCCGGCTGGAGGAGCAGTTCGAAGGCGACTTCAGGCTCAAATTCCACTTGGCGCCGCCGCTGTTCGCGGCGCGGGACGAGCAGGGACATCTGAAGAAGCGGGCGTATGGCCCCTGGATGATGGCCGCCTTCGGCCTGCTCGCCCGGATGAAGCGGCTGCGCGGTACCGCCTTCGATCCCTTCGGCCGGACCGAGGAGCGCCGGGCGGAGCGCCGGCTAATCGCCGACTACGAGGCGGCGATCGAGGAGGTGCTGGCGCGCCTCGGCCACGACACGCATCGTCTGGCCGTCGACATCGCCCAGATCCCGGACCGCATCCGCGGCTTCGGCCACGTCAAGGAGGCGAACCTCAAGGCCGCCAAGCGCAGCGAGGCGATGCTGCTGGCGGCGCTGCGCGATCCGACGGCGCCGGCCGCCGCCGCGGAGTAGCGGGACGGGGCGGCGCAACGTCCGCCGGGATTCCGCTATGCCGCGTCCGCGGACGGCTTCATTCTCTGCCGAAAGCGTTTCATCGGGGGAGGATGCTGGCGGCCGTGCTTGATACGTTCTCGGACAGCCAGATGCTGGCGGTGCTGGAGGAGATCGGCTGCGCCGCGTTCGTCGTCGACGTCGATCCGGACGGCGGATTCCGATATGTCGGGCTGAACGAGGCGCACACCGAATCCAGCGGCGTGACGCTCGAGATGCTGGCGGGGAAGCGTCCGCACGAGGTTCTGCCGGCCGATGTGGCCGATCGCGTGTGCGACAAGTACCGGCGTTGCGTCGAGGCCCGAGGTCCGGTCCGCTACGACGAGCACCTCGTGCTGATGCGGCAGGGGCGCTGGTGGGCGACCTCCCTGATGCCGATCTTCGCGGCGGACGGCCGGGTCGTCCGGATTCTCGGCACCGCGTTCGACATCAGCGCCCAGAAGTCGATGGAGACGGAACTGCGGCGCTCGCGCGAGTTCCTGCAGTCGGTCATCGACCACGTGCCGCTGCCGCTCTTCTGCAAGGACGCGACGGACCTGCGCTACGTCTTCGCCAACCGCGCGGCTGCCGCCCTCGCCGGCCAGGAGCCGGAGGTCGTAGCGGGGAAGACGGATTTCGATCTCTATCCGCCCGACCAGGCCGCGGCCTTCCAGTCCAACGACCGCACCGTGCTGGCGAGCGGTGAGCCGTTGACCATCGCCAACGAGACGGTGACGACGCCCGCCGGAGACCGCATCCTGCGGACCCACAAGGTCGCCATTCCCGACGAATCCGGCGAGCCGCGCTGGCTGCTGGGCGTATCGGAGGACGAGACCGAGCGCCGGCGCATCGAGGAATCGGCCGCGGCCGCCAACCGTTTTCTCAATGCCATCCTCGACAGCCTGCCGGCGGTGGTCTTCTGCAAGGAGGCGCCGAGCCTGCGCTACATCCTGATCAACCGGGCCGGCGAGGAGTTCGTCGGCCGGCCGCGCGAGGAACTTCTGGGCCGGACGGATTTCGAGCTCGTGTCCGAGGAGGTTGCGCGCGCGCGGCTGGCCGAAGATCGCGAGATCCTGGAGACGGGTCGCGTGCTGTCCAAGGTCGAGAACCTGATGTCCGCCGCCGGACCGCGGCGCGTGCGCACGATCAAGCTAGCGGTCGCAGGCCCGGACGGAGCCACCCGCATCATCCTCGGCGTGC
The DNA here is from genome assembly GCA_006738865.1 of Allostella sp. ATCC 35155. Lineage (GTDB taxonomy): Bacteria > Pseudomonadota > Alphaproteobacteria > ATCC43930 > Allostellaceae > Allostella. The sequence goes on along the minus strand of AP019701.1, from coordinate 4,047,770 downwards.
GCCAGGACGAGACCGAGGCGCATCGCGCCGAGGCGCGCCTGCGCGACGCGATCGAGAGCCTGCGCGACGCCTTCGTCCTCTTCGACCGCGACGACCGGATCGTCCTGCACAACGCGCATTTCCTCGAGCTATATCCCTATCTGAAGGACAGGCCGTTGATCGGTCGCACCTTTCAGGAAAACTTCGCGGCGGGGGCGGAGTGGCGCCGCACGGCGATGCCGGCGGAGGAGGTTGAGCGCGTCATGGCCCGCCGGCTGGCCAACTGGCGCAACGGGCCGCGCACCTTCGAGCAGCAGCTGCCCGGTGGTCGCTGGGTCCTCGTCAGCGAGCGGCCGACCGCCGAGGGCGGCGTCGTCGGGATCCACACCGACATCACCGAGCAGAAGCAGGCCGAGACCCGGCTGATGGATGCCATCGAGAGCATCGACCAGGGCTTCATCCTGTGCGACGCCGACGATCGCATCCTGCTGTCGAACCGACGCATCCGGGCGATGTTCCCCAGCATCGGGCCGGCGATGCTGCCTGGCGCATCCCTACGCGACCTGGTCCGCCGGGCGGCCGAGTCGGGTGACTATGTCCATCCCGGGGAAGGCGTCGAGGAAGCGACCGAGAACATCTACCGCATGTTCCGGACCGGGACGGTGGAGGGGATCGAGCGGCAGCTGCGCGACGGGCGCTGGATCCTCTTCACCCAGAACGTGACGCCGCATGGCCTGCTCGTCGGCCTGCGCACCGACATCACCCTCCTCAAGCAGCGCGAGCAGCAGCTGACGGAAGTGCGCGACCACCTGCAGCGGCAGACGGTCGAACTCACGCGGCTGACCGAGGACCTGCACGTCGCGCGGCAGCGTGCGGAGGATGCGAGCCGCGCCAAATCTCAGTTCCTGGCGATGATCAGCCACGAGCTGCGTACGCCCTTCACCGGCATCCGCGGCATGGCCGACCTGATGGCCGACACCCGCCTCGATCCCGAGCAGAACCGGTTTCTCGACGTCATGCGGCGCTCGATCGACCGTCTCCTGGCGCTGCTCGATCAGCTGCTCGACTTCTCCCGTATCGAGGCGGGGAGGGTCGAAATCCTGCAGGTTCCGATGGCGCCGGCTCGCCTCGTGGCCGACGCGGTGACGACCTTCGATGCCGGGGCGCGGGCCAAGGGGTTGACCCTGGCCTGGGAGATCGCGCCCGACGTGCCCGAACTCGTGCTGGGCGATCCGGAAAAGGCGAACCAGATCCTCACCAACCTCATCGGCAACGCGGTCAAGTTCACCGAACAGGGAAAGGTTGCGGTCGGGCTGCGCGTCGAGATGGCGGGCGGAGAGCGGTTCCTGCGCTGGACGATCGAGGATTCCGGGATCGGCATGTCCTCGGAGGAGATGCAGCGCCTGTTCGAGCCCTTCTCGCAGGCCGACGTCTCGACCAACCGGCGGTTCGGCGGCACCGGGCTCGGGCTGGCGATCTCCAAGCGCCTCGTCGAAGCGATGGGCGGGGCGATCGGAGTCTCGAGCCGGCCGGGACACGGATCGACGTTCTGGTTCCGCCTGCCGCTGCGCCTCGCCCAGGCAGATGCGAATCCGCCGTCGCCGCTCCCGCCGCGGCCCGACGCCGCGACGCCGGCCGGCCGATCCCGGCACCGGCGCATCCTCGTCGCTGAGGATGATCCGATCAACCAGATGCTGATCGACACCATGCTGCGGCGCTGGGAGTTCGAGACGACCGTTGTCGGCGACGGACAGGCGGCCCTCGACCGGCTCGCCGAAGCCACGTTCGATGCGGTCCTGATGGACGTCAACATGCCGGTCCTGGACGGCCCGACGGCGGTCGCACGGCTGCGGGCCCAGGAGGGCGGGCAGCGCGGCATCCCGGTGTTCGCCCTCACCGCCGACGTGCTGCCGGAGCATGTCGCCACTTTCCGCAGCGCCGGCTTCACCGATGTCCTGACCAAGCCCGTGGACTGGGCCCGGCTGCGCGAGCTGCTGGATGCCGTGCCGTCGGCGCCCGGCTGAGCCGTTACCGGCGGCGGCCCTTGCGGGCGCGATCGAAGGACACGACCTCGGAGAAGCGGCTGTGGCGCGCGACCGTGTTGCGGTCGCCGCGCTCGACGATGCTGGCATGAGCGACGGTATAGCCGCGCTGCTCCAGCAGCTCGACGATCTGGGTGATGTAGTCGTTGACGACCGGCAGGTCCATCGCCTCGGCGATGTCCGTCCCGGCGGCAGTCAGCCGGTAGCAGGGCAGGACGAGCTTGCGGTCGGGCTCGGCCGCGGACACCCGCAGGACCCGGTCGGAGAGCAGGAGATGGGTCTGGAACCGGTCGTCGATCTGACTGGGGAACTGCTTGACGTGGCCGCTGCCCGGCCGCAGCAGCCCCGCCTCCTCGAACTGGAAGAGGTCCTCGCCGTCGAGGGCGTACTTCTCGTAGAAGCTCTCCTTCAGCCGGACGACGAAGTTGCCGATCGCGAACTGCGCGAGCTTGCCGAAATGGGCGAGGTCGGACGCATCCATGGCGCGGAGCTGGGCGAGGCCGGCGAGCGAGACCGTGCCGGGCCGCAGGCATTCGGTCGCCAGCATCCGCGCGAAGACCGCCTGGATGGTGGAATCATGGGCGTCGGCGGCGGAATCGAGGAAGCGGTCCAGCCACATCGCGGTCGGCCGACCGTTGCCGATCCGCCCGGAAAGCTGACGCCGCGCCTGGGCGCTGATCGCCAGCAGGGTGCGCCGCCGCCGCCGCTCCCAGGACGCTTCGAAGCGTTCGGCCTGCCGGTCGGCCGCGACGGTGTCGCCGTTCTCGTCGACCAGCCCGAGCAGCGGCCCGACGATGTCGACGAAGCGCCGGTGCCGGCCCCGCCCGAGCGGCTCGGTCCGCGGTGTGTCCGCCGCGTCGGCCGCTCCGGCGGGCTCATCGCTCATGCCCGCATTTCCGTTCAGTCCTCGACGTCCGGCAGCATGCCGAGCGCGCGCTTGTAGACGTCGATCAGCTCCTCCTGCTCCTGCAGGTCGGCCTCGTTCATCTTCCGAATGCGGATGACCTGGCGCATGATCTTGGTGTCGAAGCCTTCGGATTTGGCTTCGGCATAGACTTCCTTGATGTCTTCGGCCAGGGCCTTCTTTTCTTCCTCGAGGCGCTCGATGCGCTCGACGAAGGAACGCAGCTGGTCGGCCGTGACCCCGGCCGTCACCACGCTCTCGGTCTTCTCGCCCCGTTCCCGGTGCAGTTCGGCTGCGCGCGCCATCAGTGGGCCTTGTGCGCCTGGTCGAACGCCTGCTTCTGCTCCACGCTGGCCTCCTTCTGGTGCTTCGACTTCCATTCGTCGTAGGGCATGCCGTAGACGACCTCGCGCGCGGCGGGGTCGGTGATCGCCACGCCGCGCTCCTCGGCCGCCGCCCGATACCATTTCGACAGGCAGTTGCGGCAGAATCCGGCGAGATTCATCAGGTCGATGTTCTGCACGTCCGTGCGTTCGCGCAGATGCTGCACCAGCCGGCGGAAGGCCGCGGCCTCCAGCTCGGTGCGGGTCGTATCGTCCATTGCTTCGCTCCCTCTGCTGCTTCGGGGTTTCCGGACGGCGTAGAGCTTCGGGTCGACGAGGATCGGTTTCAAGGCCGCCGCGATCCGCCCCGCCCATTCGCGCTGCCCGGCCGCATCGGCGATCAGATCTTGCCGGATCTCGATCAGGACATGCGGCAGCCCGGCCCGCGTCCCGTGCACGTCCGTTGTATAGCCGTGCGGGTCGCGCGCCGAATAGGGTTCGTTGTCCCCGACGGTGATCCCGGATTCGGCGGCGAGCGCGGCCAGCAGGGGCTGCGCCACCCTGGGATCCTCGTCCCACAGGATGCCGATTTGCCAGGGCCGCTGCCGGCCGTTCATCGCCGGCGTGAAGCTGTGGATCGAGATCAGGGCCGGGACGGTCGCCGCGGCCGCGAAGGCGGCGAGGCGGGCGGCGATCGCCGCCTGGTAGGGCGCGAACAACGCCTCCACCCGCGCGAGCCGGTCGGTTTCGGAGAGGTTGGCGTTTCCGGGAACCGCGATGCCGTCGCTGGCTGCGGGGATCGAGCCGACGCCGCCCGGATGCCGGTTGCAGTCGAGGACGAGGCGCGAATAGCCCGACAGCAGCGCCGGCGCGTCGAGCAGCGTCGCGAGATGCTCCGTCACCGCGGCGGCACCGATATCCCAGGCGATATGGCGTTCGAGTTCCCCTGGCGGCAGGCCGAGGGTGCCGAGCGCGGCCGGAATCCGGTTGCCGGCATGGTCGCAGACCAGCAGCACCGGCGCCCGTCCGTCGGCGTTGACGGCCCGCCAGGCGGGCGGATCGTCGGGGCCGAGCAGGGGGACGGTGGCAGAAGGCGGCGAGGGCAGGTTCATGGCGGGACGGAAAGCAAGGAATGGTCCGGGCGGCGGCGTGTTATAGGCGTCGCCGTTCGGTTCGTGAATGCCCCCGCCATTGGGCTATAAGATCGGGCGTCCCGTGCCTCGCCCCCCGCTCATCTCCGGCTCCCCCTCCGCCCTGCGCCTCGCGCTGCTGGCGCTGGCGGTCGGCGCGGCCTGCATCGCCCTGTCGCCGATCCTGGTGCGGATCTCGGAGGTCGGGCCGACCGTCACCGCCTTCTGGCGCGCGGCCCTCGCCGTGCCCTTCCTGGCGGTTCTGGTAGCGGGACCGGGCCTGGTCGCGGGGGCCGGGCGGGCGCCGCGGGCGATCCGGCCGGCCGACCGCTGGCGGCTCGCGGCCGCGGGCCTCTTCTTCGCCGGCGATCTTGCCTTCTGGCACTGGTCGATCCGCTTCACCAGCGTCGCCAACGCCACGCTCTTTGCCAACTTCGCGCCGGTGTTCGTCGCCGCCGGCGCCTGGCTGATGTTCGGCGAGCGCCCGGGGATGCGCTTCCTCTCCGGCCTCGCGCTGGCCTTCGCCGGCGCCTTCTGCCTGCTCGGCGAGAGTCTGCGGATCGGCGGCGACCGGGCGCTCGGCGACCTGCTGGGGATCGCGACGGCGGTCTGCCTCTCGAGTTATCTCCTGGCGGTGCGCTGCCTGCGGGCGCGGCTCGGCGCCGCCGGCATCATGCTGTGGACCTCGCTCGCGACGGCGGCGGTGCTGCTGCCGGTCGCATGGCTGTCGGGCGAGGGTTTCTGGCCGGCGACGCTGGCCGGCTGGGCGGTCCTGGTGGCGCTCGGCCTCCTCTCGCACGCCCTGGGGCAGGGTCTCATCGCCTACGCCCTGGCGCATCTGCCGGCCGGCTTCTCGGCGCTGGCCCTGCTGCTCGAACCGGTCTTGGCGGCGCTGTTCGCCTGGATGTGGCTCGGCGAGGGGCTGGGCTGGCCGCAATGGCTGGGCGGGGTCGCGGTGCTGGCCGGCATCGCGGTGGCGGCGCGGGGACTGCGCCCGCCGCGACCGCCGATTGCCGATCCGGCGCGGCGCCCATAGTCTGGCCCGAACGCCCTGGCCCGAACGCCCTGACCCGAACGCCCTGACCCGAACGCCCTGGCCCGAACGCCCTGGCCCGAACGCCCCGCCCCGCCGCATGAGAGATCCGACCGCATGACCCTTGCGACCGACCCCGTCCCGCTGCTCCGCGACCTCTTCGACGCCGCCCTCCGCGCGGCCGACCCGGCGACCGTCGTGCCGCGCTTCCTGCCGCCGGCGCCGCGCGGCCGCACCGTCGTCGTCGGTGCCGGCAAGGCGGCCGCGAGCATGGCGCGGGCGGTCGAGGATCATTGGCCGGGGCCGCTGGAGGGGCTGGTCGTCACCCGCTACGGTCATGGCGTCCCGTGCAGCCGCATCCGCGTCGTCGAGGCCTCGCACCCGATGCCGGACGAGGCCGGGACGCGGGCGGCCGCCGAGATCCTGGACATGGTGCGCGGGCTGGGGCCCGACGACCTCGTGCTGTGCCTCGTCTCCGGCGGGGGGTCGGCGCTGCTGGGGCTGCCGGCCGGCGGCATCACGCTCGCCGACAAGCGCGCGCTCACCAGTGATCTCCTGCGCTCGGGCGCGACGATCGGGGAGATCAATACCGTCCGCAAGCACCTCTCGGCCATCAAGGGCGGGCGCCTTGCCCAGGCGGCCGCGCCGGCCCGGCTCGTCGCGCTCGCGATCTCCGACGTGCCGAACGACGACCCGGCGGTCATCGCTTCGGGGCCGACCGTGCCCGATCCGACCACCTATGCCGACGCGCGCGCCGTGCTGGCGAAGTATGGAATCAGCCCGCCGGCCGCCATTGCCGCCCGCCTCGACGCGGCCGCCGACGAGACGCCGAAGCCGGGCGACGCGGTCTTCGCCAATACCAGCTTCACCCTGATCGCGACGCCGCAGATGGCGCTGGACGCCGCGGCCGAACGTGCGCGGGCCGCCGGCATCACCCCGATCGTGCTGGGGGATGCCATCGAGGGCGAGGCGCGCGACGTCGCGCTGGTCCATGCCGCCATCGCCCGGCAAGTCCAGCGGCGCGGCCAGCCGTTGCCGGCGCCGGCGGTGCTGCTGTCCGGCGGCGAGACGACGGTGACGGTGCGCGGCAAGGGGCGCGGCGGTCGCAACGTCGAGTTCCTGCTGGCGCTGGCGGTGGCGCTCGAGGGACAGCCCGGCATCCATGCGCTCGCGGGCGACACCGACGGGATCGACGGCACGGAGGACAACGCCGGCGCGATCCTGCGGCCGGACAGCGTGGCGCGGGCCCGGGCGGCCGGGGTCGAGGCGCGGGCCGCGCTGGGGAACAATGACGGGTACGGGTTCTTCTCCACCCTGGGCGACCTCGTCCGGACGGGGCCGACGCTCACCAACGTGAACGATTTCCGGGCCATCCTGGTGGTGCCTCCGTCATAGGCGGCGTGTATCGTCGACGTCCCTCGGAACCGGAAGTGGGAGGAACCATGCGCCGCACTCGCAGCACCAAGATCGTGGCGACGCTGGGCCCGGCGAGCGGCTCGGTGGAGGTCATCGGCGCCCTGTTCGATGCCGGCGTCGACGTGTTTCGCCTCAATTTCAGCCACGGCACCCATGAGGAGCACCGGGTCCGCTACGACATCATCCGCGCCATCGAGCAGGAGCGGAAGCGACCGATCGGGATCCTCGTCGACCTGCAGGGCCCGAAACTGCGCGTCGGCACCTTCGCCGACGGCAAGGTCATGCTGAAGGCCGGGCAGGCCTTCCGCCTCGACCTCACCGACCGGCCGGGCGACGAGACGCGCGCACCGCTGCCGCATCCGGAGATCTTCGAGGCGATGTCGCCGGGCACCGACCTGCTGCTCGACGACGGGCGGATCCGGCTGCGCGTCGAGAAGATGCGCGGCAAGGCCGCCGACACGCGGGTGATCACCGGCGGACCCCTCAGCAACCGCAAGGGCGTCAACGTCCCAAATGCCGTGCTGCCGGTGTCGGCACTGACCGACAAGGATCGGCGCGACCTCAATTTCGGCCTGGAACTGGGCGCGGACTGGATCGCGCTGTCGTTCGTACAGCGGCCGGAGGACGTGGCCGAGGCGCGCAAGCTGATCGAAGGCCGCGCGGCGGTGATGGTCAAGCTGGAGAAGCCGCAGGCGATCGAGCGGCTGCAGGAGATTCTCGACCTGACCGACGCCATGATGGTGGCGCGCGGTGATCTCGGTGTCGAGATGCCGCCCGAGGACGTGCCCGGCCTGCAGAAGCGCATCGTGCGCGCCTGCCGGGCAGCGGGCAAGCCGGTGGTGGTCGCCACGCAGATGCTCGAATCCATGGTCCATTCGCCGGCACCGACACGGGCCGAGGCCTCCGACGTGGCGACGGCGGTCTATGACGGGGCCGACGCGGTGATGCTGTCGGCGGAGACGGCGGCCGGCTCCTATCCCATGGAGGCGGTCGGGATCATGGACCGGATCATCGCCCGGGTGGAGCAGGATCCCCTCTATCGCCCGATCATGGACGCCGAGCATTCGCCGCCGGAGCACACCGCGGCCGATGCCATCACCGCCGCCGCCGCGCAGGTCGCGCACACGATCGGGGCGGCCGCCATATGCACCTTTACGACCTCCGGCTCGACCACGATGCGGGCGGCGCGGGAGCGGCCGACCGTACCCATCCTCGGCCTCACCGCCAGCCTCGGAACCGCGCGCCGGCTGGCCGTGTTGTGGGGAGTGCACTGGGTCCTGACGCGGGACATCCGCAACTTCACCGACATGGTGGAACGGTCCCGCCGGATCGCGGTGCAGGAGGGGGTCGCCAGGTCCGGCGACCGGCTCGTCATCACCGCGGGGGTTCCCTTCGGAACGCCCGGCTCGACCAACACGCTGCGCATCGCCTGGGTCGAGTAGGGTCCGGTCGAACCGGCGGCAATTCCGCGCTAGGATGTGTGAGTCGGCCAATGCCGTCGACGATTGGGGGAACGGGCCCGTCTTCATGAAGATCAAGGTTTGGGCGGAAGAGATCGCCCGGCGTCACCTCGACCCGGACGCGATCCGACGGACCTACGACCGCTATGCCCGCGTCTATGACGGGATATTCGGTCCGGTTCTCAACCCAGGACGACGCCGCGCCGTCGTCGCGGCGGAGCGGGCACCAGGGCTCCGCGTCCTTGAGGTCGGTGTCGGCACCGGCCTTTCGCTGCCGCTCTACCGGTCGTCCCGCGTCGTCGGGATCGACGTCTCGGACAAGATGCTGGAGCGCGCGCGCCGGCGTGTCGAGCGGTACGGCCTCGCGGACGTCGAGGATCTCCGGGTCATGGATGCCGAGGCGATGGAGTTTCCGGCCCAGTCCTTCGACTCGATCGTGCTCATGCACGTCGCCTCGGTCGTGCCGCATCCCGACCGGCTGATGGTCGAGGTGCGGCGGGTGCTGCGGCCGGGTGGCGAGGCGGTCGTCCTCAATCACTTCTGGACCGGGCGCGGGCCGATGGCGGTGGTCGAGCGCGCGTTGGCGCCGGCCTCGAACACCATCGGGTTCCGGCCGATGTCGCTGGACGAGCTGATCTCGGTGACGCCGCTCACCTTCGTCTCGGAAGAGCGGGTCAACCTCTTCGGCTACTGGAGCCTGGTGCGCTTCCGCCGCGACTGAGCGCGGGCGCAAGCTCCGGATATCGGGCCGGCCGCCCGGCGACTAGGTAGGGGCATCAACCTTCGGGAGCCCTGCCATGGAAGCGATGAGACTGGACGAGACGGACTGCTGGGCGGCGGTCGTGGCGCGCGACGCGTCGGCCGCCGGCCGGTTCGTCTATGGCGTGCGCACGACCGGCGTGTTCTGCCGGCCCGGCTGCCCGAGCCGGCGCCCGCGGCGCGAGAACGTCGCCTTTTTCGCCATCCCGGAGGCGGCGCGCGCCGCCGGCCTGCGGCCGTGCCGCCGCTGCCGCCCCGAGGCGGCGGAAAGCGGCGACGAGCGGGTCGCGCTCGTGCGCCGCGCCTGCCGTCTGATCGAGGCGGCCGAGGACGCGCCGCCCGGCCTCTCGGAACTCGGGGCGGAGCTTGCCGTCAGCCCCTTCCATCTGCAGCGGTTGATGCGCCAGTTTCTCGGCCTCTCGCCCAAGGAGTACGGCGACGTCGTGCGCATCCGGCGGTTCCGCGAGGATCTGCGGGCCGGGGAGGGGATCGCGGGCGCGGCCTTCGGGGCCGGCTACGGATCGTCGAGCCGCGTCTACGAGCGGGCCGCGCGCGAACTCGGGATGACGCCGGGCCGCTATCGCCGCGGCGGCACGGGCGAGCGCATCGCCTATGCCGTGGCGCAAGGCCCCCTGGGCCAGGTGCTGGCGGCGGCGACCGAGCGCGGCGTCTGCTTCGTTGCGCTGGGGGACGACCCAGGCGACCTCGCCCGCGTCCTGGCGGCCGAGTTCCCGGGCGCCGACCTCGTGGACGACGCACCGGCGCTGGCGGAGATCCTGGGCTCGGTCGTCGCCTATCTCGACGGCCGCCTGCCGCATCCGGAACTGCCCCTCGACCTGCGCGGCACCGCCTTCCAGCGGCGGGTCTGGCAGGAACTCCAGCGCATCCCCCCGGGCGAGACGGCCAGTTACGGCGAAGTCGCGCGGCGCATCGGCCAGCCGGCTGCGGTCCGAGCCGTGGCGCGCGCCTGCGCGACCAATCCTGCGGCCCTGGTCGTGCCGTGTCACCGCGTCGTGCGCGGCGACGGCGCGGTTTCGGGCTACCGTTGGGGGGTGGAGCGCAAGACGGCCCTCCTGGAGCAGGAGCGCCGTCCGCAGACGCCTGCGCGCAAGCGGGCCGGCGGTGATTGAAGGCAGGGGGCGATTGAAGGCAGGGGGCCTGTCCGGTGCATACTGGCGGGCGACGGGGCGCCCCCGGTGCCCCCTTGCCCCCAGGGAGTGATCCACGATGAATCGAGCCTTCAATCCGCCCGGCGTGGCGGCGCCCGCCGGCAACTACAGCCACGGGGTCGAGATCGCACCCGGCGCCCGTCTGCTCTTCGTGGCCGGCCAGGTCGGGACGAACCCGGACGGCACCGTGCCGCCGGATGTCGGCGCCCAGACCGACCGCGTGTTCGAGAACATCAAGGCCGTGCTGGCCGGAGCCGGCATGGCGATGGAGGACGTGGTCAAGCTCAACGTCCTGCTCGTCTCGCCGGACCATCTGGGCGCCTTCCGGGAGGCGCGCAACCGCCATCTCGGCGCCTGCAAGCCGGCATCGACGCTGGCGATCATCAGCGCGCTGGCGAGCCCGGCCTTCCTGGTCGAGGTCGAGGTGATCGCGGCCAAGGCACCCTGATCGGACATAAGGGCCGGGGCCATCCGGCCCCGGCACCTCAGTGCAGCAGGAGAAGCGCGACCACCCCGGTCGCCACCAGCGCGATGCCGGCCAGCTCGCGCCAGCTGGGCGCCTCGCGGAAGCCGAAGCGCGAGACCAGCACGGTGAAGACGAGTTCGATCTGCCCGAGGGCGCGGACATAGGCGACGTTCTGCAGGGTCATCGCGGTGAACCAGCCGGCCGACCCCAGCACGCTCATGATGCCGACCGGGGCCGCGTGCCGCCAGGCGCGCAGCACGCGCATCACCTCCCCGCGCTCGACCGCCTGCAGGTAGGCGGTCATCAGGACGGTCTGCAGGGCGGTGACCGACGCCAGGGTCATCAGCGAGCGGACGACGAAGTCGCCGTCGCCGAGCGAGAGCGAGGCGCCGCGAATCCCGATGGCCGAGACGCCGAACAAGCCGCCGGACGCCAGCCCGTAGAGAGCGGCCCGGTCGGTGATGCCGAGCAGGGCCTGGCGCCAGCCGGCGGCACCCGGCGGCACCGACAAAGTGAGGACGCCGGCCAGCCCGATGACGATGGCGACCCAGCCGCCCAGCGTCAGCGGCTCGGCCAGGAAGATCGTCGCCAGCAGCGCGGTCTGCACCGTCTCGGTCTTGGAGTAGGTCGTGCCGGCGGCGAAGTTGCGCATCGTGAAGGACAGGATGAGGAAGCTGGTCGCGACGATCTGCGCCACCCCGCCGAGCAGGCAGAAGAAGAGGAACCGGCCGTCCGGCGTCGGCAGCTCGGCCCCGGCGAGCCACAGGTAGCTCGCGAAGGCGCAGGCCGCGATGGGCGCACCGTAGACGTAGCGGGCGTAGTTGACGCCGTTGGTCGACAGCCGCCCCTTCAGCACCTTCTGCTGGGCCGTGCGCAGGCATTGCAGCAAGGCGGCCGCCACCGTGACCGGCACCCAGAGATCCATTGCGTTCGCCTTCGCGGAGGCGGCCCGGTCAGGGCCGCCGATCCGTCATTTCTGGACGACCATGAACAGACGGCGGAACGGGAATAGCGTCCGCCCGTCCTTCTCCGGCAGGTAGGCCGATGCGATCATCTCGGCGTAGGCGGCCTCGAACGCGCTGCGGTGCGGTTCGTCGAGCGCATCGAGCAGCGGCTTCAGGGCCGAGCCCTTGGTGAACTCGACGACCGGATTCTCGCCCGTCAGCACCTGCATGTAGACCGTTTCCCAGATGTCCGGGTGCTCGGCATGGGCCGCCAGGAAGCGATAATAGGCCTCGGGCGCCGCCACGGGAGAGGGCCGGAGCAGCGGCTCCAGCACCGGTCGCCACGGCCCGGCGAGCGCGGCGTCGAGAATGCGCGTATGCGACGCCGCCTCATAGTTGCGCGGCATCTGCACCGCCAGCACGCCCTCGGGGGCGAGCCAGCCCATCAGCTTCGGGAAGAGGCTGTTGTGGTCGGCCAGCCAGTGCAGCGCGGCATTGGAATAGATGACGTCGACCGGCCCCTCCGGCTCCCAGGTCGCGATGTCGGCCTCGATCCACGCGACGTCGGGCATGGCGGCCCGCGCCTTCACCATCATCTGGGGGCTGTTGTCGACGCCGATGATCCGCGCCTCCGGCCAGCGCCGGCGCAGGTGCCGGGTGACGTTGCCGGCGCCGCAGCCGAGGTCGACGACGGTGCCGGGCCGTTCGGCGGGGATGCGGGCGAGCAGGTCGAGCGCCGGGCGCAGCCGGTGGTCGGCGAACTTCAGATACTGGCTCGGATCCCACACGGGCATGGCACGTCCTTCCCCACCCAACACGCGGCAGCGGTAGGTGCCATGGCGGGGGGCCCGCCGCAAGGGGCGATCAGGCGGTGGTGAGCCGGCTCGGCCGCAATTCCCCGGCTTCCTCCAGGATCGGATAGGCGACGGCGATCAGGTGGGAATGGATGCGCTTGAGGTCGCGCAGCACGTCGAGATGCAGGGAACTCGTCTCGATGCTCTCGACCCGGCCGCTCTGGAGCCGCTGGAGATGCCGCTCGGCCGCCTTGCGCTCCGCCTCGCGGAACATCGTCTTCTCGGCGATCAGGCGGCGGGCGATGCTGACGTCGCCGGCGACGAAGGCCGCGAGCGACAGCTGCAGCGTCCCGACCACGCGGCCATGCAGCTCGGATATCTCCGCCAGGCCCTCGCTCGAGAAGGCGAGGTGGTTCTTGATCTTCTTCTGGGCCAGCTCCATCAGGTTCTTGTCGATGATGTCGCCGACATGCTCGAGGTTGGTGGCGAAGACGATGATCTCCATCACGCGCTTGCCGTCGGATGGCCCCATCACTTCGCGGCTGATCTGGGTCAGGTAGCGCTTGATCCCCTCATGCAGCCCGTCGATGACGTCGTCGCGGCGGCTGACGTCGGCCACCAGCTTGCGGTCGTCCTGCCGGAACACCGTCATGGCGTCGCGCAGCATGCCTTCCAGGGCGTCGCCCATGCGCAGCGTCTCGCGCTGGGCGGCGGCGATGGCGACGGGCGGGCTCTCCAGGGCCGCCTGGTCGAGGTGGCGGGGCAGCGAAGGGTCGACCGGCTGGTCCGGCGTCGGCAGCAGCCGCTCGATCAGCGACCCGATCGGCGCGAGGAAGGGCAGGAACAGGATCGCGATCACGAGGTTGAAGGCGAGGTGGAAGGCGATCACCTGACGCCCGACGCCGCCGCCGACCAGCGGGGCGAGGTCGGCCGCCAGCGGCAGCACGGGCAGCACCAGGGCGACGCCGATCCAGCGGAAGGCGGCGTTGCCGCGGGCGACGCGCCGCGCGCCGATCTCGCCCCGCCAGGTGGCGACCAGGGCCGGGATGGCGGCGCCGGCATTGACCCCCAGCACGATGGCGAGCGCCAGCGGCAGCGGCAGCAGGCCGCTGACGGCCAGCGACGTCACCAGCAGGATGGTCGCGAGGCTGGAATGGGCAAGCCAAGTCAGTAGCGCGCCGAAGAGGACGGCCAGCACCGGCTCCTGGCCGAGGCCGGCGAGGATCGCCTTCAGGGTCGCGGACTCGCGGATCGGGTCCGAGGAATGGACGATGAGGCTGAGTGCCAGCAGCATCAGCCCCAGCCCGACCGCAGCCCGGCCGAGATCGCGCCGCATCGAGGTGCTGGCGCTGGTGAAGCCGAAGACGCCGAGGAAGATCAGCAGCGGCGAAAGCCAGGAGACGTCGATCGACAGCAGCACGGCGACGAGCGCGGTGCCGACGTCGGCGCCCAGCATCACGGCCAGCGCCGGCACGGTGGCGACGAGGCCGCGCTCGGCGAAGGACGCGACCATGAGCGCCGTCGCGGTGCTGCTCTGCAACAGCGCGGTGACGCCGAGCCCGGTGCCGAACGAGCGCAGCCGGCTGCTCATGGCGCGTCCCAGCATGCGCCGGAGGTCGGCGCCGAAGGCGCGCATGACGCCGGTGCGGACCATGCGGAGTCCCCACAGCAGCAGGGCGACGCCGCCGAGAAGATTGATGATGACGGTGGTGGCCAATGCGCGCGCGATCCTGGTCCGGAGACGGCCGGGTCATCCGTCCGTCATAAATCGGTAACAATCTGCAATGTCGGCCAACGGCCCTGATTTGCAAGCGGAATTTCCCGGGCCGCGCCGCTCCGGGAAAGGGGCCGAGCTCAGATGATGGCGTGGCGGATGCGGGCGGACAGCCACTCGCTGGCCAGCACCGTCACCAGGATCACCAGGAAGATGACCGAGGCCTCGCGCCAGGCGAGCTGGCTGATGGAGGCTTCGAGCTGCAGGCCGATGCCGCCGGCGCCGACCAGCCCGAGCACCGTCGATTCGCGAATGTTGATGTCCCAGCGGAAGACCGAGATCCCGGCGAAGGCCGGTGCGACCTGCGGCACCATCGCATAGCCGATCACCTGGGGCCGCGACGCCCCGGTCGACTCGATCGCCTCCACTGCGCCCTCGTCGATCTCCTCGAGCGCCTCGTAGAGCAGCTTGCCGATGAAGCCGACCGAGCGCAGCGCGATCGCGATGACCCCCGCGAGCACGCCGGGCCCGATGATCGAAACCAGCAGCAGCGCCCAGATCAGCGAGTTGATCGAGCGCGAGGCGACGATCACCAGCAGCGCCAGCGGCCGCACGAAGAGGACGCTGGGCGTGGTGTTGCGCGCCGCGAGGAACGCGAGCGGGACGCCGAGGACGATGGCGATGAGGGTACCCAGCGTCGCGATGTTGAGCGTGTCCCACAACGGCTGCCACAGCCGGTCCATGTAGGACCAGCGCGGCGGCACCATGCGGCCCAGCAGGTCGGCGGCCTGGATGTGGGCGTCCTCGACGAACATCCACATGGTCCGCTCGCTGATGACCTCCCACGACAGCACCACGAGCGCGGTTGCGACCAGCCAGCCGAACCAGACCGCGAGCTGCGTGTTGCGGTCGCGCCGCTGCCAGACCTTGGTGCCGGATCGGACGGAGACGGGCATCACTGCACCCAGCGGCGGATGGCCGACGAGGAATACTCGGCGATCATGACGATTACGATGATGACGAGCAGGATCGCGGCCGCGACGTCGTACTCGTAGCGATCGAAGGCCGTGTTGAGGGTCGCCCCGATGCCGCCGGCGCCGACGATGCCGATCACCGCCGATTCGCGGAAGTTGATGTCGAGCCGGTAGAGGGACAGGCCGATCAGGCGCGGCATCACCTGCGGCTGGACGCCGTAGTTCAGCAGCTGGAACCAGGAGCCGCCGGTGGCGCGGATCGCCTCGACCTGGGACCGGTCGATGTCCTCGATGTCCTCGGCCAGCAGCTTGGAGAGGAAGCCGACCGTGCCGAACACCAGCGTCAGCACGCCGGCGAACGGGCCGAAGCCGAACATCGCCACGAAGAGGATGGCGACGATGATCTCCTGGAAGGTCCGCGACAGGGCGATGAGGCCGCGGCAGAAATAGTAGACGGGCAGCGGCGCGAGGTTGCGGGCGGCGCCGAGCGCCACCGGGATCGAGACGAGCAGTCCCAGAACCGTCGCCACCACCGTCATGACGAGGCTTTCGACGAAGCCTTCGAAGATCTCGCCGAAGCGGCTCGAGAAGTCGGGATAGAGGAAGCCGGCGAGGAAGCGGCCGCCGCGCTCGAGGCCCTCGGAGACCCGTTCCCAGTTGACCGGGATGCCGCTGACGGCCAGCGCGAGATAGACGACCGCGCCGAGCAGCAGCGCCCAGCGCAGGACGGGGTTGGCGATCAGCGGCGGCGGCCGCCAGCGCCGCGCCCGGTCGATCGCGGCGGTCGTCACGTCAGGCCGGCCAGACGTTCGCGGTTCACCGCGCCGGCATCCGCATGCGGCATTTCCGGCTCGCCGTCCTCATCCGGCAGGCGGATGGTCTGCGACCAGTCCTCCTCGCCGTAGATGCGGGTCAGGATGTCGGCGGACACGTCGTCCGGTGGGCCGTCATAGACGATCTCCCCGGACCGCAGGCCGACGATGCGCTCGGCGAACATCTGGGCGAGCGCGACGTCGTGGATGTTGATGATGGCGGCCAGCCCGCGCTCGCGGCAGAGTTCCTGCAGCAGGCGCATGATCTGGCGCGACGTCTTCGGGTCGAGGCTGGCCGTCGGTTCGTCGACCAGCAGCAGGCTCGGATGCTGCAGCAGGGCGCGGGCGATGCCGACGCGCTGCCGCTGGCCGCCGGAGAGCGCGTCGGCCCGCTTGTCCTCGAAGCCGGCGAGGCCGACCCGGTCCAGCAGGGCGAAGGCGGCGGCGACGTCGGCCTCGGGGAATCGCCGGAACCAGCTGCGCCAGAAGCCGACATAGCCGAGCCGGCCGGACAGCACGTTCTCCATCACCGTCAGGCGTTCGACCAGCGCGAACTCCTGGAAGATCATGCCCATCTTTCGCCGCGCCTGGCGCAGGCCGCGGCGCGAGAGGCCGGTGATCGGCTGCCCGTCGAGCGTCACCCGCCCGGCGGTCGGTTCCACCAGGCGGTTGACGCAACGGATCAGCGTGCTCTTGCCGGCGCCGGACGGGCCGATCAGGGCCATGATCTGGCCCTTCGGCACCGTCAGCGACACCCCCTTCAGCGCGCGGTCCCCGGTCGGGTATTGCTTCGCGAGCCCCTCGATCACCAGCACCGCGCGGTCCTCTCTTCCATGCGCCCGATCAGCTGCCCCGGCACTCGTACTTCACGCCGGTCAGTTCGTCGAACTTGCGGATCACCGCCCAGTCCTTCTTGAAGGTGATCGGCACGAACTTCTCCTGCGGCGGCTGGCTCTTCTGGAACTCCTTCAGCAGGTCGGTGCCTTCCCAGTCGAAGGTGAAGAACGCTTCCTTGACCTTGGCCGCCAGTTCCGGCTTGAGGTTGTAGACATGGCCGTAGCCGGTCGTCGGGAAGGTCTCGGAACGGAAGATGACGCGCAGCTTGGAAGCATCGACGACCTTGCGGGCGATCATCCGCGTCTTGACGGAGTTGGCGATCGCGGCGGCATCGTAGTCCTTGTTGGCGACGCCCAGGATCGAGTTGTCGTGCTTGCCGGAGAAGGCTGTCTTGAAGTCCTTGTTGGCTTCCAGACCGAAATCGCTCTTCAGCAGCGCGGAGGGCGCCTTGAAGCCCGAGTTCGAGGTCGGCGAGGTGAAGGCGAGCGTCCGGCCCTTCAGGTCCTGCACTTCCTTGATCGGTCCGTCGGCCTGGACGATCAGCTCCATCTCGTAGCCGAACTCGTCCTTCTTCGACGCCATCATCGCGAACGGGACGAAGCCGGCGCAGTTGACGGCGATCGGATTGGAGCCGGTGTTGAACCCGGCGACGTGCAGGCGTCCGGCGCGCATCGCTTCGATCTGGGCGGCGTTCGACTGCACCGGGAAGAACTGGACGCGCTTGCCGGTGACCTTGGCCATGTGCGCGAGGAAGCCGTCCCACACCTTGCGGTAGACCTCGGGGTCTTCGACGGGCGTGTAGGCGAAGATCAGCGTCGGCGGATCGAGCAGGCGGCTTGCGTCGGTCGGTGCGTCGGCGACCATATCGCCGTCGCGGTCGCAGAAGCGCTGGTCGAGCTGGCCGCGCGGGCAGTTTTCCTGGGCAAGGGCCGGCAACGCCGGCAGAGCGAGCGCCGCGGCGGCGGCAAGGGCAAGACGGGCAAGCATGTTCAGTTCCTCCCGAGGGGGATTGGGGGCCGTAAACCGGTCCCCTCGTTATCTGCGGCAAAGATTACATATTGATGGCGTTTTGATGAACCCCTGGGTGCTGCTGCGGTGACCATTTTCGCCGCCGCCGGCTCCAGGCTATAGTGGCGGGTCAAACGGGGGCGGGACCATGCGCAGACTGCTGATCGGCCTTCTCGTCGGCTTGGTGCTGGGCGGAGCGGGGGGCTTCGCGGCCGGTATCTTCTTCTTCCCCTACATCTTCCCGCCGCCGGTCGCGACCCAGGAGGTCGCGAACCGCGCGGCGCACACGGTTCTCGGCACCGGCACCTTCATCCACGCGGATCCCTCGGACCCGATCCACTGGGGGCGCGGATCGGTCTCCATCCTCCGGGATCCCGACGGCGGGCGGATCGTCCACCTGGAGAAGGATTTCGAGGTCGGCCCCGGCCCCGACTACCGCGTCTACCTCGTCGCGCATGCGGCGCCGCGCGCCAAGGACGATGTCCGCGCCGCCTTCGTCGATCTCGGCGGGCTCGCGGCCTTCAAGGGCAGCCAGACCTACCGCATTCCGGCCGACCTCGACCTCGCCGCGCAGGGATCGGTCGTGATCTGGTGCCGCGCCTTCGCCCAGCTCATCTCGCCGGCGAGCATCGAGCGAAAGGCGCAATAGCCCGCGCAGGATTCCTTCGGGCGGTGCGTGGAAGGGACCGACGGGAGAGCAGAGCCCGTCGGTCCCCACCCCCCGAAAGGACGAGCGATGAAGTTCCAGGTTTCCGCGGTTGCCCTCGCGATCGGCCTCGCCACCGTCGGCACGGTCGCCGCGGCCCAGACCCAGGGCGGCGACGGCCGACCGGCGCAGCGCCAGGTCGGCATGATCAAGGCCATGGACAGCGACGGCGACGGCAAGGTCTCGAAGGCCGAGTTCATGGCCTTCCAGCCGAAGGGCCGGCACGCGCTGGCGCCCGACGCCAGCATCTCCCGTGAAGATTTCATGAAGCGCGGCCCGCAGCGCGACGGCCGGCGCCACGAGGGCAAGCGGGACGGCGCCAAGGACGATGCCAGGGACGGCGACCGGGCCGAGCGCCGGGAGGAGCAGCGGGCCGCGATGTTCCGGGCCATCGACAAGGACAGCAACGGCACCATCAGCCGCGAGGAGTTCATGGAGTTCCCGGGCCTCGGCATGGGCATGGGGATGGGCCGGCATGGCCATCACCGCGTGTCGGCCGAGCGTGCCGAGGCGCGCCGGGCCAAGATCTTCGAGACCCTCGACAAGGACGGCAACGGCGTCATCGATCCCGCCGAGCGGGCGGCACAGCGCGAGGCGGTCTTCGGGCGGCTGGACCGCAACGGCGACGGCTTCGTGACCGCCGACGAGCTGCCCCGCCGCGGCCCCGGCCGGGGCCGCTGAGCCGGCCGGCAGCTGAGCCGGACGCACTCGGATGACCACCCTGGCCGGGACCGTCGCGGCGCCCTGGCCGTTCGGCGGGGCGGATGCTCCGGCCAGGGTGGTCTATGCTCGGGCGATGGCGGATGCGGACGAATCGGACGAAGAGCTGATGGCGCGCACGGGCCGGGGCGACCGCCTCGCCTATGCGGGCCTGCTCGAGCGCCATCTCGGCCGGGTCCATGCCGTCGCCCGGCGCTTCCTCGCCGACGCGGCCGAGGCCGAGGACGTGGCGCAGGAGGTCTTCCTGCGTGTCTGGACGCAAGCCCCCCGCTGGCGCCCGGAAGGGGCGCGGCTCACCACCTGGCTCTACCGCATCACCATGAACCTGTGCATCGACCGCAAGCGCAAGGTCGTCCCGCTGCCGCTCGAGGCGGCGGGCGAGCCCGAGGACGACCGGCCGGACGCCTTCCGGCAGCGCCATCGCGACGAGGTGCAGTCGCATCTGGCGGAGGCGCTGGCCACTCTGCCCGAGAATCAGCGGGCCGCGGTCGTGCTGAGCTATTTCGAGGGCTTGGGAAACGGCGAGACAGCGGCCATCCTGAATACGAGCGTGGGCGCGGTCGAATCGCTGCTCGTGCGGGCGCGGCGTGCGCTCAAGGAGCGGTTGAAGCCCGTGCTCGTCGACGCGCTGGAGGAAGGAGCATGACAGAGGAAATCCGCCGCCGTCCCGAGGCCGCCCCGGAAGACCGGCTCGACCGGGCGCTGGACCGGATGATCGCGTCGGAACCCGCCGTCGCGCCCCCATCCGATCTCGCCCGCCGCATCCTGGCGGCCACGGCCGCGATCCCGCAGGAGCCGCCGGCGGTTGCCGCGCGCGGGACGACCTGGAGCCGCCGGCCGCGGGCGATGGCGGCCGCCTTCGCGCTGATCGCGGCGATCGGATTCGCTGCGGGCTGGACGGAGGAGACGCTGGTCGGCGATGTCCAGGTGGTCGACGTCACGCCCTTGCTCATCGGCTCGGATCTGGAGATCGAACTGTGAGCGATCTCGCGTCGCCGAGCACCGGGTGGCGAGCCGGCTGGCGCCGCTGGCTGGTGCCCGGCTTCCTGCTGGTCTCGCTGGCCCTCAATGTCTTCCTGGTCAGCGCGCTCGTCGGCCGCTACGCCCGTGACCACGGGCCTGGCCCAGGGGCACCGATCGGCTTTCGCGGACTGACCGACGGATTGCCGCAGGAGGCGCGCGAAACGGTCCGCGACAGCTTCCGCGCCCGTCGGACCGAGATCCGGCAGGAGCGGCAGGAGCTGCGGGCAGCCCGGCGCGCGGTGCAGGAGGCGCTGGCCGCCGACCCCTACGACCCCGACGCCGCCCGGCGCGCCTTCGGGGCATTGCGGGAAGCCAGCGGCGAACTGGCGCGGCTGGCCCAGGACTCGCTGGTCGAAGCGGCGGGACGGCTGCCGGCATCCCAGCGCCGCGAACTGCTGGACCAGCGGGAGCGTCCGCCGCGGCCGCCGCGCGACCGTCCGGACGGGCCGCCGGGGCCGCCGCCGGGCGGGCGGGACTGACCGCCGTCGGGTTGCGCCGCCCGGCGCCGGGCCTGTAGGGTCCGCCGGCTCGCCCCCAATCCGGAGCCCCCATGGCCCTGTTCGGCGCAAGGACGCCGCTCGATCTGCTGCGTGACTACCGGAAGCGGCTCGTCACCACGGTTTCGCCCGACGACCAGATGGTCCTGCGCTTCGACGACGCGGCGATGGCGCGGATCGGCGAGAAGAGCTGGCAGGACCAGTATTTCCGCGTCGGCGAGGCGGCGCTGCGGGCGATCGTGCGGGCGATGATCCTGGCGGAGAAGACCGAACTCGCCTCGATCCTCGACCTGCCGTGCGGCCACGGCCGGGTACTTCGGATGCTGCGCGCGGCCTTCCCCGCGGCGCGCATCGCCGCCTGCGACCTCGACCGCGGCGGCGTCGAATTCTGCGCCCGCACCTTCGGCGCCGTGCCCGTCCATTCCGAGATCGAGCCCGCCGCGATCCCGCTCGCCGAGCCGTTCGATCTCGTCTGGTGCGGCTCGCTCCTGACCCATCTCGACGCCCGCCGCTATGCCGCGTTCGTCGACTGGTTCATCGACCGGCTGGCGCCGGAGGGGCTGCTGGTGTTCACCAACCACGGGCGCTGGTCGCTCGACTACCACCGCACCTATCCCTACATCGACGAGGATCGCTTCCAGGCGATCGCGGCCGAGGTGGCCGAGCACGGCTTCGGTTACCGCGACTATCCGCACCAGCCCGAATACGGCATCTCGATCGCGCTGCCGTCCTGGGTGATGCGGCTTGTCGAGCGTCGCCGGGACGCGACGCTGCTGGGATATCACGAGCGCGGCTGGGGCCATCACCAGGATGTGGTCGTGGTCTGGAAGAAGCCGATCGACGTGCCGCCGGGCCTCGATCGGCCGCGGCCGGCGATCTATCGCGGACATCACGAGAAGTTCGCCCCCGGCGCCGTCA
Organism: Allostella sp. ATCC 35155; assembly: GCA_006738865.1. Classification (GTDB taxonomy): domain Bacteria; phylum Pseudomonadota; class Alphaproteobacteria; order ATCC43930; family Allostellaceae; genus Allostella. The sequence goes on along the minus strand of AP019701.1, from coordinate 4,026,142 downwards.
CCGGCTGACACGTCCCCGTTCTGCCTTGATCAGGCGGGCGGCGTCTCCGCCGTCGCGAACAGCAGCCCCCCTTCGGCCGAGACGCGCACCGCGAACGGCACGCGGTCGACCGCGATGCAGGCGGCGACGTCGGCTTCGTCCAGACGGACCCCGTCCGCGCGCAGTGCCATCGTCGCCACGATGCGCGCCAGGGCGTCGCGGTCGGGCGTGCGCCCCGCCAGCCGGGAGCGCAGGTAGAGGGCGCAGAGTTCGTCCTCGTCGGCGCGCTCCCGGTCATGATCGCCCATCGCGACGAGCGCGACCGGCAGCGGCCCCAGCGCCCGGATCACCCGCACCGTCGCCTCCGCCGATACCAGCGCGCCGGCATAGACATGCCGCGCGCCCGCCGCGGCGACGACGCCGCGCGTGCCGTTCGAGGTCGTCTGGATCAGCGTCTCGCCGTCGAAGCGGATGCCGGTGATCTCGGCCGGCGAGTTGCCGAAGTCGAAGCCCGGCGGCCGCAGGCCGCCGCGCTCGCCGAGGCAGCGGCTGCCGAGACCGCGGACGCGCAGCGCCAGCGCCTCGTCGAGGTCGTCGACCATGACGATGCGCCGGGCGCCGTTGGCGAGCGCCACCGCCGCCGTGGTGAAGGCCCGGAAGACGTCGATGACGACGGCGATGCCGGTCGCGGCCCGCGCCGCGGCGGCGAAGGAGCCGACCGTCACGTCGCCCGTGGTGGGTGCGTCCCCGGCCATGGAGTGGGCTTGCCCCCGGATCAGTGCGAGAGGAGGATGGGCAGGCGCGGATCCTTGAGCACGCCGCTGGTCGCGCCGCCCAGGACGAAGTCGCGCATCCGGGAATGGCCGAACCCGCCCATCACCAGCAGGCCGGCGTCGATGCCGGCGGCGTGCTCCTGCAGCGCGGCGGCGATCGGACTGCCCTCGGCGCGGATGCGCGCGACCGTCGCCGCGACGCCATGGCGGGCGAGATGGTCGACCAGCCGCTCGGCGGCATCGCCGTCCGCGAGCGCCTTCTCGTCGATGACGGAGGCGACGACGACCCGGGTCGCCAGCGCCAGGAACGGCGCGGCATCGGCAACCGCCCGGGCCGCGACCCGGCTGCCGTCCCAGGCGATCACGACGGTCCCGGCCGGCGCGACGGGCCGTTCCTCGGGGACGAGGAGAACGGGCTTGCCCGATCCGAAGGTCGCCGCCTCGGCGGTCGCCTGCGGCCAGGCATCGCGCGTCCCGATGCCGACGAGGGTGAGGTCGTGATAACGCGCGAGGCGGGTGACGATCTCGCTCGCGGCCATCGGGTAGCATTCGATGCGCGTCGTCCGCAGCGGCACGTCATGCTTGCCGGCTTCGCGCGCCAGCGCGGCAGCGACGGCGACGCCGCGCTGGTGCGCCTTCGCCTTGGCCTCGCCAACCAGTGCCGGGACGTCGATCAGCAGGTTGCCGAGCGGGCTCGACAGCGCCGGGAAGTCGGCGTCGAGGACGAGGGCGTGCAGTTCCGCCTTCCGGTGCCGGGCGACCGCGACCGCATGATCGGCCAGCGTCTCGGCATTGCCGTCGAGATGGGTGTGGACCGGCACCAGGATCTGCGTTGCCATGCGGAGCTCCCCGTTCGCTTGTTCGGGCGTCAGCCGCCCATTTCCGGCCGACAGGTCGAGCATGTCCAGCAACTGCCCGTCAAGCAGCGAGCCCGATCGTGGCGGCGGGTAGCCCCCAGCGGGGCGTCAGGTCGCACCCGGTGGCGCCAGGCGGCGATAGAGGTCGAGGGTCTGGCCCACCACCACCGCCTCGCTGAAGGCGGTCTCGGCGAGGCGGCGGGCCTGCAGCCCCATCCGCCGGCGTTCGCCGGAATCGCGGGCGAAGCGGACGAGGGCCTCGGTCAGCCCGGCGACGTCCTGGTAGGCGACGCGCAGGCCGGTTTCGCCGGGCAGGGTCACCTCGCGGTTGCCGGCGACATCGGTGGCGAGCAGCGGTCGCTGGCAGGCCGCCGCCTCCAGCAGCGCCTTCGGCAGCCCCTCGCCGGAGGACGGCAGCGCCGCCACATGGGCGGCGGCCCACACCTTGCGCACGTCGGCCTGGAAGCCCCACCAGTCGACCAGCCCCTCCGCCGCCCAGGCGCGCAGCGCGCTCTCCGGGATGGCGGTCGGGTTGCCCCGGTCCGGCGCGCCGGCGAGGACGATGCGGACGGGGGTCCCCGCGCGTGTCGCCCGGCGCGCCGCCTCGACGAGGTCGCCGACGCCCTTCTCGTGGTTCATCCGCGCGGCCATGCCGACGGTGAAGGGACCGTCCGGCTCGGGCAGCGGCGCGAAATGCTCGAGGTCGATGCCGGCACCACGGATGATCGAGACGCGGTCGTGACCGAGGACGCCGGCGCGCCGCAGCGTCGCCCGGTCGTCCTCGTTCTGGAGATGGACATGGACGTTGGGCCGGTTCAATGCCCAGCGCAGCAGCAGCCCCACCGGCGGCCGCAGCAGCCGCGCTGCCGGACGCCGCGAGGCATAGACGAAGCCCAGCCCGTCGAGCGCGTTGATGATCGCCGGAACGCCGGCCCGCCGCGCCGCCCAGGTGCCGTAGACGACGGGCTTGACCGCCACCTGATGGACGATCGCCGGCTTCTCGCGGCGATAGATCGCTTCGAGGTCGGCGACCGCTGCCAGCTCCGCCAGCGGGTTCAGCGAGGTGCGGCGCAACTTGATCGGGACCAGCTCGAAGCCCTCGGCGCGGATGCGGTCGCCGTGCTCGGCCTCGCGGGTGGCGACGACGACGCGGAACCCGGCGTCGCGGGCGGCGCGGGCGATCGGGGTGCGGTGCGACCAGAAGAACCAGTCCTCGGTCACGAGGTAGAGCAGGGTCGGCCGGGTCATCGCCCCTCCGCAGCCTCGCGCAGGATGCGCGCCTGGTGCGGCGCCCAGGCGGCGAGCGAGTAGTGGATGACGGCGCGCTCGCGGCCGGCCCCGCCCATGCGGCGGCGCAGGGTGGGGTCGCGGGCCAGCGCCAGCAGGGCGTCCGTCCAGCCTTCGACCGTCGTCGGCAGGAAGCCGGTCCGCCCGTCCGCGACGATGGTGCCGTTGACGCCGACCGGCGAGGCGACTGCCGGCCGCCCGGCCGCCATGTACTGGATCAGCTTGTAGCCGCACTTGCCGCGTTCGAAGGGCGTGTCGGGCAGGGGCATGATGCCGATGTCCATGTCTGCGAGGTCCGCCGCCTCGCGCGCTTCGTCCCAGGGCCGCGCCTCGCCGGGCAGCCCGCCCAGCTCCGCCGGTCCGCCGGCCCCCACCAGCAGCAGGCGCGCGCCGGCCTCCCGGCAGGCGGCGGCCAGCGCAGGGCGGATCGGGTCGAGGTAGCGCGCGTTGGCGGGGGTGCCGATCCAGCCGATGGTCGGCGGCCGGTCGGCGGCCGGCTCGATCGGCCGGATCGCATCGGTGTCGACCACGGTGGGCAGGATCTCGACGTGCGCCGCGCCGGCCGCACGCGCATGGTCGGCGATGTAGCCGTTGCCGGCGACGACGGTGGTGGCGCTGCGCATCACGGCCGCGATCTTGCCGCCCAGCAGCCGGCGCACCAGCGGCCGCGGATGTGCGTCGTAGCGGTGGAACCAAGCATCGTCATAGTCGACCACCATCGGCACCCGCCGCCAGCGTAGCCAGGCTTCGGCTATGGGCGGCAGCCAGGGCAGGATCTCCTTCTCGACCCAGACCGCGTCCCAGCGCCGGGCCCGTGCCAGACGCAGCACGCGCCGGCCATAGGCGGCCAGGATCGCGGCCGGCCGCGCCGGCTCGCCGGCGTGGAGGCGGCGCAGGTAGCCGTCGTCGAGCAGCGTGTCGGTCGTCACCCGGATGCCGGCGTCCGCGAGCGCGGGAAGGAAGATCCGGTGCCGCTGGCGGCTAGTGGCGCCCAGCGGGCCGTACCGGGCGAGAAGCAAGACCCGCATCGAGGAGGCCGCTGGAAGGGGTGTTGAGGATGCGCGGCAGGTCGCCATAGAGCAGGCGATAGGCGCGCAGCGTGTCCATCACGACCGACGGCGAGCCGCGGAGCGCAGCGAGCGCCAGCCGGGACAGGGGCTCGGCCAGGATCGTGACGGCGGTCAGCGCGGCCGCGCGCGGCCAGCCGAAATGCTTGCGCGCATAGATGATGCGGCTGCGCAGGCAATAGAAGATGCGCTCGGGCTTCACCTGTTCCGACGTGCCGCCCCCCTTGTGGTAGGCGGCGGCCTCGGCCAGGAAATAGCAGGGCCGGCCGAGCGCGCGTGCGCGCAGGGCGAAGTCGACATCCTCGAAATAGAGGAAGAACCGTTCGTCGAAGCCGCCCAGCTGTTCGTAGAGCGCGCGCGGCATCAGGAAGAACGCGCCCATGACCTGGTCGACGACGCGGCTGTCGCGGTGATCCCACTCCTCCATCAGGTGGCCGTGGAACAGGTTGGGTAGGGTCCGGTCCAGGCCCAGCACCTTGTGCGCGAAGTGCCGCACATGCGGAAATCGCGCGCAGCTGCGGTGGGTGTGGCCGGCGGCATCGACGAGGCGGACGCCGAGGATGCCGATCTCGGGATGATCGGCCAAGTGGGCGACCGACCGGGCGAGCGTGTCGGGCTCCAGCCGCGTGTCCGGGTTGAGCAGCAGCAGGTAGCGGCCGACACCCATGTCGACCGCACGGTTGCAGGCGGCGCCGAAGCCGAGATTGTTGCCGTTGCGCAGCACGGCCAGCGGCAGGCCGATATCGTCGAGCCGGTCCAGCGAGCCGTCGACGGACCCGTTGTCGGACACGATGACGCGCCCGATGTGATACCGGCCCGGGGCGGAGGTCGCGATCGACTCCAGGCAGCGCCGAAGCTGCCTGCCCGAGTTCCAGTTGACGATGACGATGTCGAGGCTCGGAACCATGCGTTCCATGTCCGTTGACGGAACCTAATAGCCCCGGCCGGGGTGGCCGTGCAACGGCCGTGCCCGGGCGCTTGACGGCGAGCCCCTGCGGGCGGGATCGTCCCGCCGATTGCCGTCCGCCCCGATCGGGGGCCCAGGAGACAGATCGATGCTCTTCGCCGCGCCGCTTCCCGCCGCCGACTCCCTGCGCGCCGCGCTTCGCGCCGCCACCCGGGCCGACGAGACGGCGGTGGTCGAGGGCCTGCTGGCCGCCGCGACCCTGCCGGCCGACGGCCGGGACCGTGTCGCGGCCCGGGCCCGGCAGCTCGTCGAGGCGGTGCGCGGCAGCCGGCACGGCAAGGGCGGGCTCGACGCCTTCCTGCACGAGTACGAGCTGTCGAGCCAGGAGGGCATCGTCCTGATGTGCCTCGCCGAGGCCCTGCTGCGCATCCCCGATTCGGAGACGGTCGACCGCCTGATCCGCGACAAGATCGGCGGCGCCGACTGGCAGCGCCATCTCGGAGCCAGCGACTCGGCCTTCGTCAACGCCTCGACCTGGGCGCTGATGCTGACCGGGCGGATCGTCCGCTCCGACGAGCGGCCGGGCCATGCCGGCATCCTGAAGCGGCTGGTCGGCCGCGCCGGCGAGCCGGTGATCCGCGAGGCGGTGACTGCGGCCATGCGCATCCTCGGCCGCCAGTTCGTCATGGGGCGGACCATCGCCGAGGCCCTGGCCCGCGCGCGGCCGGCCGAGCAGGCGGGCTATCGCCATTCCTACGACATGCTGGGGGAGGCGGCGCGGACGGCGGCCGACGCCGAGCGCTATTTCCGTTCCTATGCCGCCGCCATCGCCGCGATCGGCGCCGAGGCGAAGGGGCGGGGGCCGGTCGAGGCGCCCGGCATCTCGATCAAGCTGTCGGCGCTGCATCCGCGCTTCGAGTTCGCGCAAAGCTCGCGCGTCCATGCCGAGCTGACGCCGCGGGTCGCCGAACTGGCGCGCCAGGCCAAGGCGGTCGGCATCGGCTTCACCGTGGACGCGGAGGAGGCGGACCGCCTCGACCTTTCGCTCGACGTCATCGAGGGCGTGGCGACCGATCCCGCGCTCGCCGGCTGGGACGGGTTCGGGCTGGCGGTCCAGGCCTATCAGAAGCGCGCGCTGCCGCTGCTCGAGTGGCTCGCCGATCTCGCGCGCCGTTCGCGCCGCCGCCTCATGGTGCGCCTCGTCAAGGGCGCCTACTGGGACAGCGAGATCAAGCGCAGCCAGGAGCGCGGGCTTCCGGGCTATCCCGTCTTCACCCGCAAGGTCGCGACCGACGTCTCCTACATCGCCTGCGCCCGGCGCCTGCTGGCCGATGCCTCGGCCTTCTACCCGCAGTTCGCCACCCACAACGCCCATACCGTGGCGACGGTGCTGGAACTGGCCGGCAACCGCACCGACTGGGAGTTCCAGCGCCTGCACGGCATGGGCGAGGCGCTCTACGGCGAGGTCGTGGGCAAGGACAAGCTGGACCGGCCGGCCCGGGTCTACGCGCCCGTCGGCAGCCACGAGGATCTCCTGGCATATCTCGTCCGCCGCCTGCTGGAGAACGGCGCCAACACCTCCTTCGTGAACCGGCTGGTCGACGAGAAAGCGCCGATCGAGGAGATCGTGGCCGATCCGGTGGCGCGGCTGGCCCGCCTGCCGGTCAAGCCGCACCCCGGCATTGCGCTGCCGGCCGACCTCTATGGCGCGGAACGGAAGAACAGCGCCGGCATCGACCTCGCCGATCCGGTCGCCGCCCAGGCGCTGGCCGACCACATGGCCGAGGCCGCGCGCGTCCCCGCCGCTGCCGCGCCGCTGGTCGGCGGCCGCCCGGCCGACGGGCCGTCGCGCCCGGTTGCGAGCCCGGCCGACCGCACCGTTGTCGTCGGCTCCGTCGTCGAGGCGACGGCCGAGACGGTCGACCAGGCGGTGGCGCGGGCGGCGCGGGCCGCGCCCGACTGGGACGCGCTGGCGGCCGGCGAGCGGGCGGCCCTGCTGGATCGCGCGGCCGCGCTCTACGAGGCCGAGGGGCCGCGGCTGATGGCGCTCGTCGTGCGCGAGGGCGGGCGGACGGTGCCGGACGCGCTGTCGGAGCTGCGCGAGGCGGTCGATTTCCTGCGCTACTACGCCGCGCGGGCGCGCAGGGACTTCCGGGTGCGCCGCCTGCCCGGCCCGACGGGAGAGCGCAACGAGCTGCGGCTCGCCGGCCGCGGCACCTTCGCCTGCATCAGCCCGTGGAACTTTCCGCTCGCCATCTTCACCGGCCAGATCGCGGCCGCGCTGGCGGCCGGCAACGCCGTGCTCGCCAAGCCGGCGGAGCAGACGCCGCTGATCGGGGCGGCGGCGGTGGCCCTCCTGCACCGGGCCGGCATTCCGGGCGACGTGCTGCAGTTCCTGCCCGGCGACGGCGCGACGGTCGGCGCCCGGCTGGTCGCCGACCCGCGCGTGTCGGGCGTCGCCTTCACCGGATCGACCGAGACCGCACGCGCGATCAACCGCGTGCTCGCCGACCGGCCGGGCCCGATCGCGCCGCTCATCGCCGAGACGGGCGGCCAGAACGCACTCATCGTCGACAGCTCGGCCCTGCCCGAGCAGGTGGTGCAGGACATCCTGACCTCGGCCTTCAACAGCGCCGGCCAGCGCTGCTCGGCCCTGCGCGTCCTATTCGTCCAGGACGATGCGGCCGACCGCACCCTGGCGATGCTCAAGGGCGCGATGGCCGAGCTGCGGATCGGCGACCCGGCCCTGCTCGCGACCGACATCGGCCCGGTCATCGACGCCGACGCCCAGGCGATGCTGCAGCGCCATGCCGGGCGCATGCGGCGGGAGGGCAAGGTGGTGGCCGAGATGCCGCTGCCGGCCGGGACCGAGCGCGGCACCTTCTTCGGCCCCGCCGCCTACGAGATCGACGCCCTGTCGCGGCTGGAAGGCGAGGTCTTCGGGCCGATCCTGCATGTGGTGCGCTGGCAGGCCGGCCGCCTCGACCAGGTGCTGGACGCCATCCGGGCCACCGGCTACGGCCTGACGCTCGGTATCCACAGCCGCATCGACGAGACGGTGCGCCACGTCACTCGCCGGCTCGGCGTGGGCAATACCTACGTCAACCGCAACATGGTCGGCGCGGTCGTCGGCGTGCAGCCCTTCGGCGGCGAGGGCCTGTCGGGCACCGGCCCCAAGGCCGGCGGCCCGCACTACCTCCCGCGCTTCGCGACCGAGCGCACGCTCTCCGTCGACACCACGGCCGCCGGCGGCAACGCCTCGCTGCTGTCGCTGGCGGAGGGGGATGGGTGATCGTCTGTCGCATCAGCCAAGCAAGGATGGCCAGGGCCAAGACGAACGCCGACCACTGGCGCAACATGGCCAAACGTCGGGAGCTGTTCATGGAGGACCGGCAGCCGACAGGGTTCCTTCACCCGCTTCCTGGACGGTGAGCCGCCATGCCGGTGATCGACCACCTTCTGGACTACGCACAGCGCATCCGCGACCTGCGCCGGGCACATCCGGCCGTGTCCGAACCGGCGCTGGCCCCGGCCTTTCAGGAGCTTCTGGAGCGGCTTCTGACCGGGGTTCCGGGCGGCCCCGGTCTGGTCGTAGTGCCGGAGTTTGCAAACCCTGGCCTTGGCCGGCCGGACATCGCCCTGGTGCGCACAGGTGCGCCGCCGCGCGCCTTCGTGGAGCTGAAGGCCCTCGACAAGTCCGCCAACCCAGCTCGCTGGCGCATTCCGCATGACAAGCGCCAGTTCGAGCGATTGAAGGAGCTGCGCTGCTGGAGCACGTCCAACTTCATCGACCTGTTCCTGTTCGAGGGCGACGAGGAACGGGGCACCGCACAGATCGTGCCGGAGCGGGCGCTCGATCCCGCGCAATCCGATCCCGCGGCCGAGCGTCTGATCCGCGGGATTGATCCCTCCGCGCTGATCGCCCTCGTGGAGCGACTTGCGGCAGGCGCGGGCCAGCAGCCTGCCGCGCGGGACGCGAGGCATCTGGCCGCGCTCTTGGCGCATTCCTCGCGCCTGGTGCGGGGCATCGTGCGGGACCGGCTGGCCGAACTGCGGGCTGGCGGCATAGCGACCGATCCGCTTCTCGATGCCCATGCGGAGTTCCAGACGGTTCTCTATGCCCATCCCGAGGCAGGGGGATACCCGGCGCGGGACTTCGACTTGCTGTTCTCGGCGGCTTTCGCCCAGACGCTTGCCTTCGGCCTGCTTCTCGTCCGCGAGGGCGGGGGCCGCCCGGTCGATACGACCGCCTACCAGCACATGCCACCGGAACATCCGCTGATGCGCACGGCGCTGCGCGTCCTCACGCAGGCGGAGATTCTCGACGTGGTCGGTATTGGCTTCGATGTTCTGCTCGACACGGTGAACAGCTTCGACCCTGCGATCCTGGCCGTGCGGCGCGGTCGTCCGGACCCGATCCTTTACTTCTACGAGGACTTCCTGTCGGTCTTCGACCCCGAAGCTCGGGACCGCCACGGGGTCTACTTCACGCCCGTGGAGGTGGTCCGCTTCATGGTCGGCGCACTGGACCGCGTGGCGCGCGACGATCTGGGCCTGACCGGTCTTCGCGACCCGGCGTTGACCATCCTCGACCCGGCCACGGGGACCGGAACCTTCCTGCTGGGCGTGGCGGAACGGGTCCGCGATGGCGCGGCGTCGGGTGGTGCTGGCCGGGCCGCATTGGAGCTGCGGGATCTGGCGAGCCGTCTGTTCGGTCTGGAACTGCTGGTCGGCCCATACGCCGTCGCGCACTACCGGCTGCACCACACGTTGCGGAACCCGGGCGGCGCGGTGCCCGCGCAGGCATCGAAGGCGACATGAACGTGTTCGACATTCAGGTCGGCGTCGCCATCACCATCGCCGTCGCCGATGGATCGCGCGCGGGCCGGCCCGCCGAGGTGCGCTATCTCGACGCCTGGGCCGAGGGCGTATTCGGCCGCCCGGCCAAACTGCACTGGCTTGCAGACGGATCGGATGCCGGACGGCTGCCCAATGCCGTGCCGGTGCCCCGCAAGGGTCTGGAAGACTTCCGTCCGCATCCGTTCGGCAACGGCGAATGGCCGAGCCTGCGGGAGTGCTTCGGGTTCAGCAAGTCCGGCATGAAAAGCGGCAGGGATCCGATCTTCGTTGATGCAGACCGAGATAGGCTTGTTCGGAAGGTGGATGAATTTCTGGTTCAATCCGGTCTTCCGCCCCATGATCCGGCACTTCTGAGACGGTTGGCTTATCGGCCCTGCGACCTGCGTTGGTTCTACAACGACTTGCGCCTTCTCAACCGCCCCGGGCCTGAGCTGCAGAGGGTTTGGGGTGCCGACAACGTTGGTTTCTATGCCCTTCCCGGCGGCACCAATGCCGGTCCCGCTGTTTGGTGCCACAGTCTTCTGCCGGATTACCACGCCATACGAGGCAACAATGGCGGCTACGCCTTTCCGCTCCATGACCGCCGCCCCGCATCGGCGGGCTTCAACCTTTCATCCGGATTGCTGGCCGGTCTGACCGCGCTCTACGGCGCGACGATCGCTCCGGAAGAGGTCTTCGACGCGATCCTCTGCCTCCTCTCGGCACGGTCCTATACCCTGCGCTTTGCCGAAGATCTGGAGGACACGTTCCCGCACGTCCCGTTCCCGGCCGACCACGGCGTGTTTCAGCGCGCCGCCGGGCTCGGCGCACGGATCCGCGCCATCCAGACATTCGCCCAGGCCCCCGCCGCCGCGGGCGATCCGGCTTTCGTCCAGCTCGCCACCGTGCCGAGTCCCGGCACCGTGCTGGACGCAGGCGAGCCGGACGGTCCCTGCCTGACCCTCTGCGCGGACGGATCGGGTCGGGTGGAGGGCCTGCCCGCCACCCTGTGGGGATTCGAGGTCAGCCGCTATCCCGTCCTGCGGCGCTGGCTGGACGGCCGTGAAGGTCAGACCGTGGACCTGGCGCTGTTCGATGCCTTCCGGGACGTCTGCGGGCGGATTGCCGATCTCGTTGACCTGTTCGGGCAGGCGGATACCATCCTCTTCGACGCTTTGGACGCGCCACTCACGCGGGAAGCGATGTGGCCCACTCAGAAGGAACCCATTGATGACTGACGCTCAGGGCAGTCTGTTCGGCGACGGACGCATGTCCGTGCCGCAGCGTGCCACGACGCCTGATCCCGAGACGATCCGGGGACGGCTGGACGGGCTTCTCGGCACCCTGCGCGCTGCCGAGACGATGCCCCTTTCCGAGCGGGACGCGCGGATGTGGAGCGCGGTGGTGCCGAACATGACCCGATGGCTGCCGGAAGCCGAGGCCGCCGCGATCCGCACGGCCTTCGCTCGCGAGATGGATCGCCTGCGCCAAGCCGCCTGAGGGAACGACGCGGCAACCGACACAGCACGCGACACGGGCGACCGGTCGGGACTCGCGGTTGCCGCGAGGCAACCACGCCGAGAAGCTGTGAGGCGGTTTCTTCGGGTTCGACACGATCACAGCTATCGATGACGGAGAAGCCGCTATGTGGACCACCAAGCGCAAGCCGGCGACGGTCGGAGAAATCCTGACGGAGGAGTTTATGCGTCCAATGGGGCTCACGCAGGCGGCCTTGGCCGAGGCGATGGGGGTGCCGCGCAAGCACGTCAACGAGTTGTGCGGCAATCGCCGGGCGGTCACCGCGGCGACCGCCCTGATCCTGGCGCGGGTGTTCGGCAACAGCGCGGACTTCTGGCTCAATACGCAGCGACGCAACGATCTCTGGACCGTGATGAACACGCCCGAGCAGCGCGAACGGGTCGAGCGGGCGCGGCCGTTGCCGAAGGCGGCGTGAAGGTCTCCTGCTAACCGGGACGCCGGCTCTCAGACCGCCTCCACCATCGCCTCCAGGAACGGCGGCAGCGGGCGGTCCACGGACAGGAGATACTTCGCCATCGGTACGGCGACGCGGCGCACGGCGGGGCGTGCGGCCATGTGGGTGCGCCAGCGCAGCAGGGCGGGGGTGGCGTCGGTCATCGGCACGCCCATGCGGGCGCCGAACAGCTGGGCCATGAAGAAGGCGATGTCGGCATAGCCGTAGGGGCCGGCGAGCCAGTCAGCGCGGCCGAGGGTCGTCTCCATGCGGCGATAGAAGGCGGCGCATGCCTCCCTTGCGGCGACCGCGGCCGGGTCGTGCGGCGCCGACTGCAGCCCCATCAGGCGGACGACCGGCGGGAAATAGACCTCGTCCGAGAGATGCTCGATCTGGCGGGCGCGGGCGCGGTCCGCCACATCGCCGGGCCAGAGCGGTGGAGCCGGCCAGCGATCCTCCAGATACTCGAAGATCTGCGTCGAATCGAAGAGCTCCAGCCCGCCGTCGACCAGCACCGGCACCTGGCGCTTGGGGTTGATGCGCGCGACCTCGGGGTGCTTCGGCTCGTAGAGGCGCTCCATGTCGAAGGGCACCATGACGAGCTCGAACGGCACCCCCTTCTCGTGCAGCGCGATCTCGGCCTTGGCGCCGAACATGCTGAGCGGGCCGGAATAGAGGCGAGGTGCCATCCGATTCTCCTGACAAGTTCCTGATATGTTCTCATGCGGCGCATGTCGGAGCAAGGGTTGGACGTCATGTTATTGCAAATCAGTCGCACTATCGCCTAGGGTCGGCGGCCAGGCCCGAACATGGAGGCGAATGCGATGGCGACGACCAAACCGATCCCTGGGCCGGCGGTGGACACGCTGACCCAGGGCGAACGACTGCTGCTCTGGTCCTTCCGCGCCTGGGTGTCGGGCGCTGGGCACCGGCCGATGGTGATGCGCGAGTTCGGGCGGACCTTCCCGGCCGACGATGCCGGCCCCGCCATCCGCGCGCTCGACCGGTCGGTCGCGGCCATCGCCGGCCACGCCCGCCGCGCCATCGTCCACCACCCCGTCTGCGGCCAGCAGGTGACGCCCGACGAGCGGGTGGTCCTCGCACTCTTCGCAGCCGTCCAGGCCGAGCGGGTGGAACTGGCGGTGCGGCTCGCCCGCTGGCTGGTGCGCCCGGCCGGCGTCACGCCGCTGGTGGCGGCCGCGGCCGCGCTCGCCTTCGCCATGATCGAGAACGACCTCGACCTGCCGGAGCGGCCGGCGCCGCGCCCGGAACGCGCCGTCAGCCCCGCCGCCGTCGCCCTGCCGTCCTGACGCCCTACTGCGGCTCGGACGTCAGCGTCAGCTCGTCGAGGCCGAGCCGGTCGCCGAGCAGGCCGAAGCCGCCGCGCGCCACGGCCGGGGGGCCCGGCGGGGGCAGGGCCGGCGGCGCCGGGATCGCGACGGCCTCCGCCGGCAAGCCGGCGCGGCGCCGGAATGGCGCCTCCGCCATCGTCAGCAGCGCCACCTCCGGCGAGCGCAGCATCGTCGCGACGTTCCCCGCGCCGACGGCCCGTACCCTCAGGTCGGAACCGCGGCCTTCTGGAAGGCGGGGGTGGTGGCGAGGCGGGCCGCCAGGGCTTCCAGCTTGGGGTGCGACCCGGCCGGCAGCAGCTCCGGCGCCATCGCGCGCAGGAAATCGACCAGCACCGCCGCCGAGACGTCGGCCTGGGTCATCGACAGGCCGGCGAGCCAGGGCTGCGGGTCGGCTGCCTCCAGCGCCGCGAGGCCGCCCGCGACCTGGCCCTTCAGGGTGTCGATCCAGGGCTGGTGCTGGCGCTCGGCCGGCCGGCGCCGGGTTTCGTAGACGTAGCCGACCGCCTTCTCCATCGTGCCGACGACGACCGCCAGCCGGTTGAGGACGCGCCGCCGCTCCGGGCCGGCGGGCGGCACGAGCGCGCGGGCCGGGCCGGCGACCTCGTCCAGATGATCGAGGATCGCCGCCGAATCGACCAGGCTCTCGCCGTCGTCGAGGGTCAGCACCGGCACCCGGCCGACCGGGTTCAGCGTCTTGATCGCTTCCAGGTCGGTCATGGTCGAGAGCGGGCGATGCTCGAACGGCATGCCGTAGAGGTCGAGCGTGATGGCGACGCGGCGCACGAAGGGCGAGAGATAGCGGCCGACGAGGATCATTGGGTGGGCTCCGTCAGGACTGGCGGGGAACGAAGAGGGCATCGACCGCAACCACGCCCTGGCCGGCGGGGCGCACCAGGATCGGGTTGACGTCGATGCTGTCGATGCGGTCGGAGTTGGCGGCGGCGAAGACCGAGAGGCGCGAGAGCGCCTCGGCCAGCGCCGCGACGTCGGCCTTGGGCTTGCCGCGGGCCCCGTCGAGCAGTGGGAAGCCCTTGACCTCGCGGATCATCTCCGCCGCCTCGGCGGGAGAGAAGGGTGCGACGCGCAGCGTCACGTCCTTCAGCACCTCGACGAAGATGCCGCCGAGGCCGAACAGCACGACCGGCCCGAAGGCGGGGTCGACGCTGACCCCCATGATGCACTCGACCCCGTCGGCGATCATCGGGCTGACCAGCGCACCGTCGATGTGCGCCGCTGGCCGGGCGGCGGCGACGCGGGCCGTCATGGCCGCGAAGGCTGCCGCCGCCGCATCGGGGTCGGCGAGGCCGACGGCGACGCCGCCGACCTCGGTCTTGTGCAGGATGTCGGGCGAGGAGATCTTGAGGACGACGGGCCCGCCGAAGGCGCGGGCCGCGGCCGCGGCCTCCGCGGCCGTGCGGGCCAGCCGGTCCTCGACGACGGGGATGCCGGCTGCGCCGAGGATGCGCTTGGCCTCGCGCTCGTCGACCACGCCCGCGGGGGCGGGCAGGGCGCCCGCCGGCAGGTCGGGGGGCGCTGCGCGCGGCGGCCGGGCGAAGGCCTCGCCGAAGCTGCACAGCGCCGCCAGCGCTTTCACCGCGCGATGCGGATCCTCGAAGACGAGGTAGCCGTCGGCCTCGTACTCCTTCGTCATCTCGGGCGTCGAGATCATGCACATGACCTGCAGCCGCCCGGGGAACTTGCGCGCCGCCTCCTGCATCGCCGGCCGCAGGCGTGCATTGATGACCTTGGAGCGCGGGACCGAGGTGAAGAAGTTGACGATCAGGTCGTAGCCGCCCTCGGCCAGCATCATCTCGACGTTCTTCGTCACCAGGCTCATGTCGTTGAATGCCTGGGCGGTGATGTCGACCGGGTTGCGCACCGCCGCGAAGGGCAGGATCTCCTTCAGCCGCCGCTGGGCGTCGGCCGGCATGGCGGGCACCTCGAGCCCGGCGGCGGTCGCCGCGTCGGCCAGGACGACGCCGCCGCCGCCCGAGATGGTGACGATGCCGAGCTTGCGACCCGTCGGGAAGGTCCGCCGGGTGCAGGCATAGGCGACGTCCAGCATCTCCTCGGTCGTCTCGACGCGCAGCGCGCCGTAGCGGCGGAAGACGCTGTCATAGACGCGGTCGGCGCCGGCCAGGGAGGCGGTATGCGACTGCGCCGCCGCCGCGCCGACGTCCGAGCGGCCGACCTTCATGACGACCACCGGCTTGCGCCGCGCGTGCGCATAGTCCAGCGCGGCGGTCAGGCGGCCGGCATCCAGCACGCCCTCGATGTAGCAGCCGATGACGTCGACGTCGGGCTGGTCGGCGAGGAAGGCGATGCAGTCGGCAACCTGTACGTCGCACTCGTTGCCGGTCGTCATCCAGTAGGTGGTGCCGAGGCCCTTCTCGCGCGCCAGGGTCGCCATGTGGCTGCCATAGGCGCCGGACTGGCTGACGATCGCGATGCCGCCCTCCTGCGGGAAGCCGCCGAGATCGAAGGAGGCGGTGAAGGTGCAGTAGTGCCCGATGGCGGCATTGAAGACGCCGAGGCAGTTCGGCCCGGCGATCCGCATGCCGCTCTCGCGCGCGATCTCGCCGAGGCGCCGCTGCATCGCCGGTCCGTCCCCGTCCTCCATCTCGGCGAAGCCGGAGGAGAAGATGACCATCGCGCGGGCACCCTTGGCGGCGGCCTGCTCGGCCGTCGCGACGACGGCCGCCGCCGGGATCGCCACCAGGACCAGGTCCGGTGCCTCGGGCAGGCTGGCGATGTCGGGATAGGCCTTCAGGCCCTGGATCTCGTCCCGGTTGGGGTTGATCGGATAGACCGCGCCGGGAAAGCCGTTCTCGCGATAGTAGCGCAGGGGCCGGCCGCCGATCCGCGTCGGGTCGTTGCTGGCCCCGACGATCGCGACCGAGCGCGGACGCAGCATCGCCGTCAGCGAGGCGGGGTCGAGCAGGGGCGAGGCCGGAGCGGCGGGACGGGCGTCGGACAAGCGGTTCCTCCTGGATCG
Organism: Allostella sp. ATCC 35155; assembly: GCA_006738865.1. GTDB lineage: Bacteria > Pseudomonadota > Alphaproteobacteria > ATCC43930 > Allostellaceae > Allostella. The sequence goes on along the minus strand of AP019701.1, from coordinate 4,010,114 downwards.
GGGCGCGGCCTTCGTGCCGCTGCCTGCTGCCCCATTGGTAGCGATCCCGGCCGGCCGCGACAATCCGCCCTGGAGCGGCGGCTGGATCGAACGAGCGTTCGTCGCGATCGTTGTCACCGGTGGACCGGATGATGCAACAGAACCTGCCCGCAGCTCGGTGCGACCGACCTGCGGGGCGGCCGTCGGCGGGGGCGACGGGAGCGCGGAGGCACGGGATGAAGAGCAGCACTGGCAATACCGACGCGCGCGCGGACGGCGCGACCACCCGGTTCCTCCTGATGCTGGGCGCCGCCGGCGCATCGCTGATGCTGCTTGCCGCCGTCCTGCTGCCGGCGGCGACCGGCGAGGCATCGCTGCCGGAGCCGATCGCCGCGGCGGTGGAGCGGCTGTTCGGCCTGCTGGGCGGCTAGTTCGCGGCTCCCCGCGATTCCTCGGCTGCGCGGCGGCGCAGTTCGCGGCGCACGATCTTGCCCGTGGCGGTCATGGGCAGCGCCTCGACGAAGGCGACGTGCCGCGGATATTCGTGGGCGGCGAGCCGCGTGCGCACCCACCGGCGGATCTCGTCGGCCAGTGCGTCCGACGGAGCGTGGCCGTCCTTCAGCACCAGCCAGGCCATGATCGCCTCGGTGCGCACCGGATCGGGCACGCCGACGACGGCCGCCATGGCGACCGCGGGGTGGCCGAGCAGGCAGTCCTCGATTTCGCCGGGGCCGATGCGGTAGCCGGCCGAGGTGATCACGTCGTCGTCGCGGCCGACATAGTAGAGCCAGCCGTCCCCGTCGGCGCGGCCGAGGTCGCCCGTCAGCATCCAGTCGCCCGCGAATTTGGCCACCGTCGCGGCGGGATTGTTCCAGTAGCCGAGGAACATCACCGGATCGGGGCGGCGGATCGCGATGTTGCCGGTCTCCCCCGGCGGCAGGGGCGTGCCTGTGGCGTCGACGATGGCGACGTCGTGCCCCGGAACGGGCCGGCCCATCGAGCCGGGCCGCACCGGGAAGAGGCCGGCGCAGTTGGCGACCACGAGGTTGCATTCGGTCTGGCCGTAGAACTCGTTGACCGTGACCCCCAGCGTCGCGCGTGCCCAGTCGAGCAGTTCCGTCCCCAGCGTCTCGCCGCCGGAGCCGACCGAGCGCAGGCGCAACCCTGCCGGCGGGCGGCCGCCCGACTGGCGCAGCAGCTTCAGGGCGGTCGGCGGGAAGAAGACGTTGCGCACCCCGTGTCGCGCCATCAGCGCCAGCGCCGCCTCCGGGTCGAAGCGGCGGGCGCGATGGGCGAGCACGGGCACGCCGTGGTGCCAGGCGGGCAGCAGCACGTCGAGCAGGCCGCCGATCCAGGCCCAGTCGGCCGGCGTCCAGAAGAGATCGCCCGGCTGCGGAAAGAACTCGTGCGGCAACTCGACCCCCGGCAGGTGGCCGAGCAGGACGCGGTGGGCATGGAGGGCGCCCTTGGGCGGCCCGGTGGTGCCGGAGGTGTAGATGATGAGCGCCGGGTCGTCGGCCGCCGTGTCGGTCGCGGCGAAGCGGTCGGCCGCCCGCTCCAGCAGCGGCCAGAAGGCGAGATCCCCGCCGTCGATGGTGACGACGTGCCGCAGTGCCGGCAGGCGGTCGCGGAGTGGACCAAGTTTGGCCGCGTTCTCCAGATCGGTGACGACGAGGCCGGCGCCGCAGTCGCCGAGCCGGAACTCCAGCGCTTCGGGCCCGAACAGGGTGAAGAGCGGCACCGCGACCAGGCCGGCCTTGTAGGCGGCGACGTGGGCCAGCGCCGTCTCCGGCCCCTGGGCGAGCAGGATGCCGACCCGGTCGCCGCGAACGAGGCCGAGGCCGGCGAAGACGTTGGCGAGCCGGTTCGAGAGGCGGGCGACCTCGCCGAAGGTCAGGCGCCCGACCCGGCCGGCCTCGTCCTCCCAGATCAGGGCCGGGCGCGTCGGGTCGGCCGCGGCATGGCGGTCGACGACGTCGGCGCCGATGTTGAAGCGGTCGGGCACGGACCAGCGGAACCCGCCGGCCAGCGCCGCATAGTCGCGGGCGGGCTGCAGCATGGGCGGCATGATAGCGCCTCCGGCGTCCGCGCCCACCCCCGCCGCCCGTACCCGTCCGGCGTCAACACTCCGCCTCCTGTTGAACCTCTGCGATAGTGCCCGCGTCAGAGCGTCAGGCAACCGATGGAGAGGCTGGTATGGCCGTGATCACTGGCACCGATGGCGCCGACTCCCTGGCGGGCGGCGACGGCGAGGACAGCATCGACGGGCTCGGCGGCAACGACACCCTGTTCGGCGGAGACGGTGACGACTCCATCGAGGGACGCGACGGCGACGACCGCATCGCGGGCGGCCCCGGCTACGACCAGCTCGGCGGCGGCGAGGGGGCGGACACGATCTGGGCCGGCTCGGAGACCGAGCAGGATGCCGACGGGGTCATCATCTTCGGCGATGCCGGCGACGACCTCCTCTTCGGCAGCGCGCTCGGCTCGAACCTTCAGGGTTGGACGGGGCAGGACACCTTCGTCGGCGGCGACGGCGACGACTGGATCCTCGGCGGCCCGGACGGGGATTCGATCCTGTCGGCCGGCGGGGCGGACTATGTCCTGGCCGGACCGGACAACGATTTCGTCGATGGCGGGGCCGGCGACGACACCATCTTCGGGGGACAGGACACCGGCATCGCCGATTCCGGCGACGACACGCTCGTCGGCGGCGACGGCGCGGACCAGATCATCGCCGGCGACGGGTCGGACAGCGTGCTGGGCGGGGAAGGCGACGACGATGTCAACGGCAACACGGGCGACGACGTCGTCTATGGCGGCCCGGGGGCGGACTTCGTCCGTGGCGGCCAGGGCGACGACCTGGTGTTCGGGGACGACGGCGGCGACTGGCACGTCAACGGCAACCTCGGCGACGACTATGTGGCCGGCGGCACCGGCGACGATGTCGTGCGCGGCGGCCAGGGCAACGATGTCCTCGATGGCGGGGGCGGCGCGGACACGCTGTTCGGCGATCTCGGCGACGACGTGCTGTATGGGGGGGAAGGTTCGGACCGGCTGGTCTTCGGCCATGCCGTCGGCTTCGATCGCATCGTCGACTTCGAACCGGGGATCGACCGCATCCTGGTCGTGGAGAACGTCAACGGTTCGGGTGTGCGCGATGCCGGCGAACTGCTGGCACGCATTTCGGTCCATGCCGAGGGGTCACTGCTCGACCTCGGCGGCGGCAACGCGCTGCTGATCCTCGACACCGCACCGGCCGTTCTCGACGCCGCGGACTTCGCGATCCTGTCGTAGCCCGCACTCCGGCACCCGTCTATCCTCGCCCCATCACGTTTCGACGAGGGGGAAATGCCATGGTGAACGCAGCGGTGGTCGGCCTCGGCCGATGGGGGCAGGTGCTGGTCAACTCGGTCCAGGGCAGCGAGAAGATCCGCTTCGTGGCCGGCACGACGCGCACCCCGGCCAAGGCCGAGGCCTTCGCCAGGGAGCGCGGATTTGCGATGCTGGCCGACTATGCGGCGGTGCTCGCCGACCCCAAGGTCGAGGCGGTGGTGCTGGCGACGCCGCACACCCAGCATGCCGAGCAGGTGAAGGCCGCGGCCGCCGCCGGCAAGCACGTCTTCTGCGACAAGCCCTTCACGCTGACCCGCGACAGTGCGGCCGAAGCCATCGCCGCCTGCCGCGAGGCCGGGGTCGAGATCGCGGTCGGCCACAACCGGCGCTTTCTTCCGGGCTATGCCGATCTCGCCCGGCTGATCGCGGACGGTGAGCTCGGCACGGTGCTGCAGGTCGAGGGCGCGGTGACCGGCTCGGGCGGCTTCGCCTATGCGCCGGAAGGCTGGCGCGCCTCGCCGACGGAAAGCCCGGCCGGTGGCATGACTGCGCTTGGCATCCACATGGTCGATGCGCTGATCGGCCTGCTGGGTCCGGTCGCAGCGGTCTCGGCGCTCAGCTGGCGGCGGGCGCTGCCGATCGCGATCGACGACACCACCGCGATGCTGCTGCGCTTCGCGTCCGGCGCGGCCGGCACGCTCGTCACCTCGCCGGCCACGGTCCAGAACTGGCGCATCCAGGTCTACGGCACCAAGGGCGCGGCCGAGATGCGGGGCGAGACCGAGCTCGTCGCGACCCGCGTCGGCGCCAAGCCGGAGGTGCGGAGCTATGCGCCGATGGACAAGGAGCGCGCGGAGCTGGAGTGCTTCGCCGACCTGCTCGCCGGCCGCGGTTCCTATCCGGTCACCGACGCCGATGCGATCAACGGCGTGGCGGTGCTGGAGCAGGTCGAGCGCTCGGCCCGCGCCGGAACCTGGATCGAGGTCGCCTGAGGGCGCGCCCGGCGATGGCCCTGGCGCGGATGCCGGCCGCGGTCGTCTTCGACATGGACGGCCTGCTCTTCGACACCGAGACCCTCTATCGCGAGGCGGCGCTCGCCGCCGCCGCGGCCTGGGGCCACGAGCTGCCCGACCTGCTGTTCCTCAGCCTGGTCGGGCGGCCGTGGATGGCCAACCGCGCGGCGCTCCTCGACCACTACGGCGCTGGCTTCGCGGTCGACGCCTTCCAGGCGGAATGGGTCCGGCAGTTCGAGGCGATCGTCGAAGCCCGGTTGGCCCTGAAGCCGGGCGTCGGGCGCCTGCTGGACCTGCTCGACGAACTGCGGCTGCCGCGCGCCATCGCGACCTCCTCCCATCACGCCGACGTCCGGCGCAATCTGGCGGCGCACGGCATCGCCGGCCGCTTCGACGCGGTGGTCGCCCATGGTGACTATGCGCGGGGCAAGCCGGCGCCCGATCCCTTCCTGCTCGCCGCCGAACGGCTGGGGGTTCCGCCGCAGCGCTGCCTCGCGCTCGAGGACTCGCACAACGGGGTGCGGTCGGCGGCCGCCGCCGGCATGGCGGTCGTGATGGTCCCGGACCTGCTGGAGGCGACGGCGGAAATGCAGGGTCTCTGCCGCTTCGTCGCGCAAGATCTCGACCGCGTGTGCGAGGCGATCCTGGCGGTGCGGCTGCCCCTCGGCGGGTGAGGCCGGGAACGTCCCGCCATCTTGCTCGTTTGGCAGGCAATCCCATACTGCAAGGCAGGAGCAGCATTCATGGCCTATATCCCCGGCGGCCCCGGCGCCGACACCCTCATCGGCACGAATGGCGACGATTCGATGCCCGGCTTCGAGGCCAACGACCTCATTCGCGGCGAGGGCGGAGCCGACACCATCGACGGCGGCTGGGACCAGGATTTCCTGATGGGGAATTCCGGCCCCGACCTCATCTTCGGCGGCCCCGGTGCCGACACCATGTTCGGCGGCAGCAATGTCGACTTCTTCGGTTCGGGCAACGACACGCTGGTCGGCGGCGAGGGGAACGACCACGGCTTCGGCGGCGACGGCAGCGACCTGCTGTTCGGTGATGGCGGCGACGATGCGCTGAACGGAAACACCGGGGCCGACACCGTATATGGCAGCTTCGGCGCCGACTTCGTGCGCGGCGGCCAGGACAACGACGTCGTCTTCGGCGACGACGGCAGCGACTGGCACGTCAACGGCAATATCGGCAACGACCTCGTCTATGGCGGGTTCGGCAACGACACCATGTTCGGCGGCCAGGACCATGACGACGTCCATGGCGAGGACGGCGACGACGACATCCGCGGCGACCTCGGCGACGACAACCTCTATGGCGGCCTGGGCCGCGACTACCTCTTCGGCGGACCGGGCTTCGATGTCCTGAACGGTGGCGCCGGCGCCGACACGCTCGACGGCGGCACCTGGGACGACACACTTTATGGCGGCTTCGGTGCCGACGACTTCGTCATCTTCAGCAACTCCGCCTATGACGAGATCTCGGACTTCATCTTCGAGGATGCCGACCGCGTGGTCATGGAGCGGAACATCAACGGATCGGGGATCTTCGACTTCTCCGACCTGATGGCGCGGGCCTACGACGCCGGGGGCGGGGGCACCGGATTCGATCTCGGCAACGGCAACACGCTGGTGATCCGCAACCAGTTCCCCGAGGAATTCCGACCGCAGGATTTCGTGTTCATCTGACCGTCGCATCGGACGGGGCGGCGCGGGGCGAGGCCCCGTGCCGTCTCGCGCCGGCGGCGAGGCTGGAGCCCTTCGGTCGCGCGTGGCCCAAAGCCTCCTTCCGTCTGCCATGACCCCGTCAAACTTCGCAGCGACAAGGTGCGCGGCGGGGGCAGGCCGAGGCAGCGGGAGGTTTTTTCGTGACGTGCCGAGCATGGTTGCGCGGGAGCGCCGTCGTCGGCGCGCTTCTGCCCGGGCTGCTGGCCGGCTGCTCGACCGAGCGGCTGGTGCCGCCGGCACGGACCGCGACCGAGCAGCTTCTCATCTCGACCGCGGTCGACCGGGCCGTCGAACGGCTCGCCGACGCGTTGCCGGCGGACGGTGCGGTCTATGTCGACCCCGGCAATCTCGAAGGGTTCGACGGCAAGTACGCGCTGGGAGCCATGCGCGACGGTCTGTTGCGCCGCGGCGCCCGCCTGGCCTCCTCGCGCGACAAGGCCGACACGGTGGTCGAGATGCGGGCGGGGGCGCTGTCCGTCGACGACCGGGACGCGCTGATCGGGGTCCCCAGCTTCGGCGTGCCGATCCCGCTGAGCGGCGACGTCAACCTGCCGGAGATCGCGCTCTTCAAGAAGGACATGGCCCAGGGCGTGGCCAAGCTGGCGGCCACCGCCTACGACGCCCACAATGGCGCGCTGGTGAAGTCGGCCGGCCCGGAGCACGGCTTCGCCCACAAGATCCAGTGGACGCTGCTGGTCGTCCTGACCTGGGACTCCAGCGACCTGATGGCCCGAGGCACGCGCCCGGACCCGGCGCCGTGGGAGTAGGTGCCGTGGGAGTAGGTGCCGGGGGAGTAGGCGGGCGCGCGCGCCGGCGCTAGTGTCGCAGGCAAGACATCCGGAGTTTTCGCCCGTGCCGCTCGACATCGTCCGCAGCGCCTGTCCGCACGACTGCCCGTCCACCTGCGCGCTCGAGGTGGAGCGTCTCGACGCGCGCACCATCGGCCGGGTGCGCGGCGCGCAGAACCCCTATACGGCCGGCGTCGTCTGCGCCAAGGTCGGCCGCTATGCGGAGCGGGTCCATCATCCCGACCGGCTGACGCAGCCGCTGAAGCGCATCGGGCCGCGCGGCGTCGGCGCGGCCTCCTACGCGCCGATCTCCTGGGACGAGGCGCTGGATACGGTGGCCGATGCCCTGAAGCGGGCGGCCGACCGTCACGGGCCCGAGACGGTCTGGCCCTACTACTATGCCGGCACCATGGGGCTGGTGCAGCGCGACGGCATCAACCGGCTGCGCCACGCCATGGGCTATTCGCGACAGTTCAGCACGATCTGCACGACGCTGGCCGATTCCGGCTGGGTCGCTGGCGTCGGGGCGAAGCGCGGCGTCGACGGGCGCGAGATCGGCGACAGCGACCTCGTCGTCATCTGGGGCGGCAATCCGGTCTCGACCCAGGTCAACGTCATGGCCCACGCCACCCGCGCCCGCAAGGAGCGCGGCGCGAAGATCGTCGTCATCGACGTCTACCGCACGCCGACGGCAGAGGTGGCCGACCATTTCCTCTGCGTGCGGCCCGGCACCGACGCCGCGCTCGCCTGCGCCGTCATGCACGTTCTCTTTCGCGAGGGCTTTGCCGACCGGGCCTACATGGCGCGCTACACCGACTGCCCGGAGGATCTGGAACGCCACCTGGAGACGCGGACGCCGGAATGGGCCGAGGCGATCTGCGGCGTGCCGGCGGCGGAGATCCGCGCCTTCGCGCGCCTCTATGGCGAGACGCAGCGCAGCTATATCCGGGTCGGCTACGGCTTCGCGCGGTCGCGTGCCGGCGCTTCCAGCGTCCATGCCGTCACCTGCCTGCCGGCGATCACCGGCGCCTGGCAGTATCCCGGCGGCGGCGCGCTCTATTCCAACGGCCAGCTCTACGGCATCGACAAGACGTTGATCGAGGGCCTCGACCGGCTCGACCCCCGGATCCGCATCCTCGACCAGTCGCGCATCGGCCCGATCCTGACCGGCGACCGGGATGCGCTCGGCGACGGGCCGCCGGTGACGGCGCTCTTCATCCAGAACACCAACCCGGTGATGGTCGCGCCGGATACGACGAAGGTCCGTGCCGGCTTCCTGCGCGAGGATCTCTTCACCTGCGTCCACGAGCAGTTCCTGACCGAGACGGCGGCGATGGCCGACATCGTCCTGCCGGCGACGACCTTCCTCGAGCACGACGATTTCTACCAGACCAGCGGCACCAGCTTCTTCCACGTCACGCGGGCGGTGATCGAGCCGCTGGCCGAGGCGAAGCCCAATCACTGGGTCCTGCGCGAACTGGCGCGGCGGCTGGGAGCGGACCATCCCGGCTTCGCCATGACGGAATGGGAGATGATGGAGGCGACGCTGGCCGCCTCGGGCTATCCGTCCGCCGCGGAAATCCTGGAGAAGGACGGCTGGACCGATCGTCAGCCTTCCTTCGAGAGGGCGCATTTCCTCGACGGCTTCCCCCATGCCGACGGCCGCTTCCATTTCCGCGCCGACTGGCAGGCGATCGGGCCCGACTGGCGCAAGCTGCCGCCCCTGCCGGACCAGACGGCCCTGTTCGAGGCGGCGAGCGAGGAGCACCCGTTCCGCATGCTGGCGCCGCCCGCCCGCTCGTTCCTCAACTCGTCCTTCACCGAGACGCCGACCTCCCGAAAGCGCGAGGGGCGGCCGACGGCGCGGATCCATCCCGACGACCTGGCGCAGCTGGGGCTGGCCGACGGTGCACGCATCCGCCTCGGCAACCGGCGCGGCACCGTGGTGCTGCATGCCCGGGCCGGCGGCGGGCAGCAGCGCGGCGTGATCGTGGTGGAGGGGATCTGGCCGAACGCCGCCTTCGAGGAAGGCAACGGCATCAACACGCTGGTCGGCGCCGATCCGGGCCCGCCCCAGGGCGGCGCCGTCTTCCATGACAGCGCCGTCTGGGTGCGGGCGGCGTAACCGGCTGCGGGATTAGCCCTCGAGGTGCGCCTCGAGGAACCAGAGATCCTTGTCGACGGCGCGTGCGATGCCGGTGAAGAGATCGGCGCTGACGGCGTCTCCGGCCTCCGTCGCGGTGTCGATCGCGGCGCGCGCGCCCTTGCCGTAGACCGCCAGCGCGTCGGCGAGGCGCGCGACATGGTCGCCGGGCGCCGTCCGCACGGGATAGGCCGCGAGCGCCGTGCGGCCGGACACCGCCTGCAGCGTGCCTTCGGCGACGCCGCCCAGCGCCGTCACCCGCTCCGCCAACTCGTCGACCTGCGCGTCGACGCGGCCGGCGATGGCGTCGAACAGCTCGTGGACGGCGATGAAGTTGCGGCCCTTGACGTTCCAGTGCGCCTGCTTGGCCTGCAGCTTGAGGTCGATCGCGTCCGCGAGCCGCGCGTTCAGCAGCTCGATGGACTTCTCGCGGATCTCCGGGGCGAGATCGATCCGGGTGTTTCGCATGTTGGACCCTCCTTTAGAACGATTCTAAAGAGATATGGGGAGGGTGGCGCACCTTCGCTAGGGCCTGCGGCGGCCCTCGACGCCGAGCAGGATGGCGAAGCCGATGGCGAAGAAGACGATGATCGTCGCCATGCCGGCGCGCTGGCTGTCGAAGGCGAGGGTCGCCCAGGCCAGCGTCGCCGGGCCGATGAACGAGGTCGCCTTGCCGGACAGTGCGAAGAGCCCGAACATCTCGCTCTCCCGCTCCGGGGGGGCGAGGTGGGCCATGAGCGAGCGGCTGGCCGCCTGGGCGGGGCCGACGAAGATGCCGAGCGTCAGGCCGAAGACCCAGAACCACATCTTCTCGTCGACCAGCAGCACCGCCGTGCCGGACAGCATGAGGCCGGCGATGGCGGCGAGGATGGTGGGCTTGGGCCCGATGCGGTCGTCGATCCAGGCGAAGGCGGCCGCACCGAGGCCGGCGGTGACGTTGAGCGCGATGCCGAAGAGGATGACCTCGTCGAAGCCCATGCCGAAGGTGCCCGCGGCATAGATGCCGCCGAAGGCGAAGAGCGTGTTGAGGGCGTCGGTGTAGAACAGGCGGGAGATGAGGAAGCGCGCGATGTTCCGCTCGCGGCCGAGGTGGCGGATCGTGTGCCAGATGCGGGCGAGGCCGGCCCGCGCGGCGGCGATCGGCGCGACGCCGGTCGCCGGCCGGTCCGGGGTCAGCACGAAGAAGGGCAGGGCGAAGACGGCGAACCAGATCGCGGTCAGCGGAGCGGCCGCTCGGACATGCTCCGACGCCGCCTTGTCGAGGCCGAAGATCGGGGTCGGCGTCATGACGAGCCCGAAGAGCGCGACCACGAGGCAGAGCAGCCCGCCGAGATAGCCGATGCCCCAGGCCCAGCCGGACCAGCGCCCGATATGGCCGGCCGGGACGAGGTCCGGCAGCATCGCATTGTAGAAGACGGTCGCGACCTCGAAGGCGATGACGGCGACGACGGCCAGGACCAGCGCCAGCGGCACATAGCCGGGATCGGGCCGCACGAACCACAGCCCGCCCGCGGCCAGGATGCAGGCGAGCGAAAAGACGAAGACCCAGGGCTTGCGCCGGCCGGCGCGGTCGGCGACGGCGCCCAGGACGGGGCCGAGGATGGCGGTCGAGAGCCCGGCGACGGCCATCGCCTGGCCCCAGGCCGCCGTCCCCGCCTCGACGTCGGCGGCGACGGCCCGCACGAAATAGGCCGAGAAGACGAAGGTGACGACGACGGTCGGAAAGGCGGAGTTGGCGAAGTCGTAGAGCGACCAGGCGACGAGCCCGGCCCGGCTTGCGGCCGCCCGGCCCGCCGGAACCTGGGGCAGGACGGCGGTCACGGCGAGAACTCCCCGCCGGCGCCCGGCAGCAATCGCCGCGCGGCCGCCGGCATGGCGGGCTCGATGCCGGCCTCGCGGGCGAATTCCACGACCCAGCCCTCGTCCCCGAGCAGGCAGTCGAGGACGCCGCCGAGGAAGGCCGGGCTCGCGGCGCGGGCGCGGACCTCGTCGAGGCCGATGCCGGCGAGCGCGAGGAAGCGCATCAGGCGGTCGTCGTCGGCGGCGATCCAGGCCAGCGCGCGGAGCGCCAGCGCCTCGGCCGCGGCGGCGTCCATGCCGCCCGGCCCCGATCGCCGGCGCGTCGTCTTGGGAATCAGCACGGGATTTCGGCCTCCGGAGGGGGCGGGAGGCCGAACCTATAGCACCTCAGAGGCGGGGATTGGCCGCGACCTCGCAGGCGACGAGGACGATTGCCGTGGCGAGGAGCAAGCAGGTGGAGGTGAAGAGCAGAATCGACAGGCGCTGCATCGGGTCCTCTCGCGCTGGGATTGCCCCTCCGTCGCATGGCCCGCGTGTCCGGTTCATGCCGATGCTTGCAGGGGCGTGACGCCGGCCGCCCGATCAGGCTAGGGTCGCGCCCCATGAGCGAAATTCGATCCGTCCTCGTCGCCGGCCTCGGCACGATGGGACGCGGCATCGCCGCCGCCTTCGCGCGCGGCGGCCATTCCACCGCCATCCTCACCCGCGCGCCGGAGAAGGCGACGGGCGTGCCCGCCGGGGTCGCCGTCGTCGGCGACCTGCCGGCGCAACCGCCCGACCTGATCGTCGAGACGATCGTCGAGGAGATGGCGCCCAAGATCGCCTTCAATGCCAGGGTCGAGGCGGCCTATGGCGGACGGCCGATCCTCGTCACCAACACCTCCGGCCTGCCGGTGCAGGAACTGGCCGACAAGCTGGTCCATCCCGGGCGCTATGCGGGGCTGCACTATTTCCAGCCGGCCGACATCATCCCGATCGTCGAGCTGGCCGCCATCCGCCAGACCGATCCGGCGGTGATGACGGCGGTGGCGGCCGCCGTCGCGCGCTGCGGCCAGCGCGCGCTGCCGCTCGGGCAGGCGCTGCCGGGCCTCCTCATCAATCGGCTGCAGCACGCCATCCTGCACGAGGCCTACTACTTGATCGAGCAGGGCGTCTGCACCGCGGCCGAGATCGACATCGCGGCCAAGGAGATGCTGGGCCCGCGCATGTGCATCACCGGCCTGATCGAGCAGAAGGATCTCTCGGGCCTCGACACCCACGCCCTGGCGCAGGCCGCGATCGTGCCGCACCTCTGCCATTCCGCGACGCCGAGCCCGGTCGTGCAGGACAAGTTCCGCGCCGGCGACCTCGGCGTGAAGACCGGTCGCGGCTTCTATGACTGGCGCCAGCGCGACGTGCCGGCCTATCAGGCCAAGACGCGCGCCCGGCTGAACCGCCTGCTGGCATTGCTGGCGGAGGATTGAGCGGCCATATTCCGCCGATGGCCATCCTCAAGATCGCTCGCATGGGTCATCCGGTGCTGCGCCGGGTGGCCGACCCCGTCCCCGATCCGACGGCGCCCGCCGTCCGGGCGCTCGTCGCCGACATGGTCGACACGCTGGAGGATATCGGCGGCGCCGGACTGGCCGCGCCGCAGGTCCATGTGCCGCTGCGCGTCGTGATCTTCCGGGTGCGGGCCGAGCGCCTGACCGGCGACTCCGAAGACGTGGCGGCGCCGATGCAGGCGCTGGTCAACCCGGTGATCGAGCCGCTCGGCGAGGAGAAGATGCTGCGCTGGGAGGGGTGCCTCTCGGTCCCCGGGCTGCGCGGCGCGGTGCCGCGCTGGCGGCGCATCCGCTATGTCGGGACCGACCTCGACGGCCGCACGGTCGAGCGCGTCGTCTCCGGCTATCACGCCGGCCTGGTGCAGCACGAGTTCGACCATCTCGACGGCATTCTCTACCCCGCGCGGATGACCGACTTCTCGCTCTTCGGCTTCAACGAGGAGATGGCGAAGTATCCGCCCGAACCGGAGGCGCGGCGATGACGATGACCGATCGGCGCGAGGCGCTGGTGCTGGCGGCGGCGGCCAACGCCGCCTTCGACGGCTGGTCGATGACAGCGATCCGGGCCGGCGCCCGCGAATGCGGAATGGACCATGCCGAGGCGGCCGCCCTGCTGCCGGGCGGGGAGAACGAGCTGCTGGTCGCCTTCAGCGAGTGGGCCGACCGGCAGATGCTGGCCCATCTCGAAGACCTGCCGCTCGACGCCATGAAGATCCGCGACCGCATCGCCGCGGCGGTGCGCGCACGCATCGAGGTGCTGGCCCCCTATCGCGAGGCGGTGCGGCGCGGAGCGGCCGTCCTGTCGCTGCCGCACATGGCGCCGACCGGCGCGCGGCTGCTGTGGCGCACGGTCGATGCGATCTGGTACGCCGTCGGCGACAACTCGACCGACGCCTCCTGGTACACGCGACGGGCGCTGCTGGCCGGGGTCTATTCCTCGACCCTCGTCTACTGGATGAACGACCGCTCGGCCGGGCACGCGGACAGCTGGGCCTTCCTCGACCGGCGCATCGCCGACGTCATGCGCATCCCCAGGCTGCGCCAGCAGGCGGAGGCGCTGCTGCGGCGGCTGCCCGACCCGCGGCGCTTCCTGCGCGCCGGGCCGGGGCAGCGGGGGCGCCGCTTCCTCGGGCGCTGAACGGCCTCACCCCTTGCGGGGATAGAGCCGGTTGACGTGGCCCATCTTGCGGCCGGGCCGCGCCTCGGCCTTGCCGTAGAGATGCAGCTTGGCGGTGGGGTCGGCCAGCGCCTCCAGCCACCCATCCACCTCGTCGCCGATCAGGTTCTTCATCACCGCGTCGCTGTGCCGCTCGGGCGAGCCGAGCGGCAGGCCGCAGACCGCGCGGACATGCTGCTCGAACTGGCTCGTCCGGCAGGCGTCCATCGTCCAGTGGCCGGAATTGTGCGGCCGCGGCGCCAGCTCGTTGACCAGGATGCGGTCGTCGCGGGTGACGAACATCTCGACCCCGATGAGGCCGACGAGGTCGAGCGCGCGGGCGATGCGGCGCGCCGTTTCGACGGCCTCCTCGGCGAGCGCCGGCGGGATGTCGGCCGGGGCGATGGTGGTGTCGAGGATGTGGTGGACGTGGCGGTTCTCGACCGGGACGAAGGGGGCGGTTTCCCCGCTCTCGGCGCGGGCGACGACAACCGACGCCTCCATTCGGAAATCGACGAAGCCTTCGAGGATGCCCTCGGCGCCGCGCAGCACGGCGAATGCCGCGGCGGGGTCGGAATCGGCCCGGATCATCGCCTGGCCCTTGCCGTCATAGCCGAGGCGGACGGTCTTGAGGACGGCCGGCCGGCCGAGTTCGACCAGCGCCGCGTCCAGTTCCGCCGGCGTCGAAACCGGCCGGAACGGGGCCGTCGGCACGCCGATGCCGTTGAGGAAGCGCTTCTCCGCCAGCCGGTCCTGCGCGATCGCCAGAACCCGCGGCGAGGGGTGCAGCGGCTTCAGGGCCGCCAGGTGCTCGGCCGTGGCGGCCGGGACGTTCTCGAACTCGTAGGTGACGACGTCGACCGCGGCGGCAAAGCGCGTGAGGGCGTCGAGGTCGTCATAGCGGGCGACGGTGGCGGCGGCCGCGACCTGGCTCGTTGGGGAGTCCGCGTCCGGCACGAAGACGTGCGTGCGATAGCCGAGCTGGGCGGCGGCCAGCGCCAGCATCCGCCCGAGCTGGCCGCCGCCGAGAATGCCGATGGTCGAGCCGGGCGGGATCGGCCGCGTCATGCGTCGCCGCTCTTCACCGGCACTTCCGGCACGCCCGCCGTCTGCCGCATGCGCCAGCCGTCGAGCGCCTGGGCGAGGGCGGGGTCGGAGAGGGCGAGCACGGCGGCGGCGAGCAGGGCGGCGTTGACGGCGCCGGCACGGCCGATCGCCAGCGTGCCGACCGGAACGCCGGCCGGCATCTGGACGATCGACAACAGGCTGTCCATGCCCTTCAGCGCGTGGCTTTCGACCGGCACGCCGAAGACCGGCAGCGGCGTCATGGCGGCGGCCATGCCCGGCAGGTGGGCGGCGCCGCCGGCGCCGGCGATGATCACCTTGAGGCCGCGGTCGCGGGCGGTGCGGGCATACTGGTGCAGCCGCTCGGGCGTGCGGTGGGCCGAGACCACGCGGGTTTCGTGGGGAACCCCCAGCGCCTCCAGCGTTTCGGACGCGTGGCGCATCGTCTCCCAGTCTGACGTGCTGCCCATGATGATGCCGACGAGAGGAGGGACCCGTTCCATGATGTCCGATCCGCGAAAAGCCGCGGATTATAGGGGGCTGCGGCGCGCCGGCAAGGCTCGGCTGCCGTCGCCGGCCCCGATCACGCGATGATGTCGGGCAGCAGCATGCTTTCGAGCTTGGCCATCTGGTCCTTCAGGGCCAGCTTGCGCTTCTTCAGGCGCTGGATGCGCAACTGGTCGACCGGCGCCTGCTCGCCCAGCCGCTCGATCACGTCGTCAAGGTCGCGATGCTCGCTCTTCACGACTTCCAGCTTCTGCCGGATCAGCTCCAGGTCCAGTTCCATCCCCACCGTCATGCCCGCGCATGGCACATTTCCCGATCATACTAGCGGAGAAGGACGATGACGGCGAAGCGGATCGGCATCCTGACCAGCGGCGGCGACTGCGCCGGCCTCAACGCGGTGATCCGGGCGGTCGTGCTGGCGGCGCGGCAGCGCGGGTGGACCGTCGTCGGTATCCGCCAGGGCACGCGCGGCCTGATGGCCCGCCCGCCCATGGCCGACGAGCTCGGTCCGGCAGCCACCGACACGATCATGATGCGGATGGGCGGCACCATCCTCGGCACCACCAACCAGGGCGACCCGTTCGACTATCCGATGGCCGACGGCAGCCGCATCGACCGCTCGGAGGAGGTGATCGAGGGCTATCGCCTGCTCGACCTCGATGCCCTCATCGGTATCGGCGGCGACGGCAGCATGGCGATCCTGCGGCGCCTCGCCCGCCAGGGCGACATCCCCCTGATCGGCATCCCCAAGACGATCGACAACGACATCGGCCTGACCGAGACCGCGATCGGCTATCAGACGGCGGTGGCCGTCGCGACCGAGGCGCTCGACCGGCTGCAGCCGACGGCGGCGAGCCACAGCCGTGTCATGATCCTGGAGGTGATGGGGCGCGACGCCGGCCATATCGCGCTCGCGACCGGGATCGCCGGGGGGGCCGACGTCATCCTGATCCCGGAAATCCCCTACGAGTTCGCGCCCATCGCCGACCACCTGCGGCAGATTCATGCCACCGGCCGCAACTTCGCCCTCGTCGTCGTAGCCGAGGCGGTGCTGACCGAGGAGGGCCGGCCGGTGCGTCAGGACCGCGGCTCCTATGGCGGCATCGGGCACTACGTCGCCGAGCGCCTGACCCGCGACACCGGCGCCGAGGTCCGGGTCACCGTGCTGGGCCACGTCCAGCGCGGCGGCCAGCCCACCTCGGGCGACCGGCTGCTGGCGTCGGCGCTCGGCGTGCAGGCGGTCCAGCTGGTGGCGGAAGGGCGCTTCGACCGTATGGTCGCCTGGATCAACCGGCAGGTCGGGGACGTGCCGATCCAGCACGCGATCGAGCATTACCAGGCGGTCGATCCCGACGGCGCGATCGTCGCCACCGCGCGCGGGCTCGGCATCTGCTTCGGCGACCGGCCGGGGGCGCCGGCGGTATGAGCGAGCCCGAGGGGCTGTGGCAGTTCTCCCTGCGCGTCTATGCCGCACCCGGCGTGGCGGAGTGGTGCCTGGCACAGCAGGACGGGCTCGGCGCGGACGTCAACATCCTGCTGTGGGCGGCCTGGCGGGGCGCCGGCGGCCGGCGGCTCGCGCCTGCCGACCTCGCCGCTGCCGAGGCGGCGACGGCGCCATGGCGCGACGGCGTGGTGCGGCCGCTGCGGGCTGCGCGCCGGGCGATGCGCGGCGATCTCGGGGCGATCGGCGCGGCCGCGGCCGCCGAACTGCGTCGCCGCGCCAAGGCGCTGGAACTGGAGGCCGAGCGCCTGCAGCAGTCAGCCCTGGAGCAGCTCCGGCTGGGCGGCACGGCCGTCGAAGGGGTGCCGCGCGAGCCGGTAGTGGCGGCCAACCTCGTCCTCTGCCTTGACCGGCTGGGCGCGGCCGAGACGGCCCCACCGCCAGCGCTGATTGCCGCCGCGGTGACCGGGACCTGTAACACCTGCCTATAAGTCAAGGGGTTAGGTCGGTCCGTTGCGGATGGTTCAGCGGTCTTGGCGGGCTTCAAGTTGGGGCGTAAGCTCCCATATGTCACAGTTGTGACTGACCACAGCCGGAGGTGACGATGGCTACTCTTGATCGGATCGAGGCGCTTCGCCGTCAGCATTACCATCTCGAACAGAAGCTCGACGACGAGATTCACCGACCCTGTCCCGACGAGGCCATACTGGCCGACCTGAAGCGTCAGAAGCTCCGAATCAAGGACGAGATCAGTCAACTCAGCAGGCCCGCCTGACCCGGGCACGAGGCCTGCAGCTCCCCGACGAGGCCCGCGGCCGGAAACGCCGCGGGCCTTTTGCATTGGGGGGCATCGGTGGCGGCCGGCAAAGAAGAAGGGGCCGTCCCTTGCGGGACGGCCCCTTGCCGCATCGGTCGTGCCGCGCCTGCTACGGGTGGGCGTCGGCCGAAGTCGGATCGCCGGGGTTCGGCAGCGCCGGCTTCCGCAGCCGCCCGAAGATGGCGACCTTGGGCAGGGCGTCGCGGACCGCGGTGTAGACGGCCGCCGCATAGGGCGTCGCCTGGACGAACAGGGTCGCCGACCACACCCAGGCCTCGCGGTCGAGCGTGCCGAAGCGCAGGCCGATGGCGAGCCCACCCAGGACCAGCAGCGTCAGCATGACCGCCTCGGTCCGGGCCATCGCCAGCGCCTGCACCAGCGCGGGCTTGTCCTCCATCTTCGGCGTGCGGTGGAAGGGCAGCTTCTTCGTGAAGAGGCCGGCCAGCATCGCGTAGCCGATCGTGTAGGTCAGCGCCAGGCCGGCCACGCCCGCCCGCAGGCAGTCGCCGACGTCGCACTGCACCTTGGCGCTGTAGAGCCAGAAGAAGCGGATCAGCTTGAAGGCGAAGACCGCGATGGTCGGCGCCAGGAAGATGGTGAGCGGGAAGTCGAAGTACGAGGGGGCGATCAGCAGGCCGGCGGTCCAGACGAGGCCCATCACCGCGAGCACGACGCTGAGGGCATCGGCGAACCAGGGCAGCCAGCCCATGACGAAGTGGTAGCGCTGGGCGGGAGTGAGCTTGGTCGACTTGTCCCAGGGCAGGAGTGCGCGCCAGTGCCGCTTCAGGATCTGGACGGCGCCGTAGGCCCAGCGGAAGCGCTGCCGCTTGAAGCCGGAGAAGGAGTCGGGCGACAGGCCGTGGCCGAAGGAGTGGTTGACGTAGACCGACTCCCAGCCGGCCTCCAGCAGCCGCAGGCCCAGCTCGGCGTCCTCGACGATGCACCACTCGCCCCATTGGCCGGTCTCGACCAGCGCCTGGCGGCGGATCAGCGTCATGGTGCCGTGCTGGATGATCGCATTGTCCTCGTTGCGCTGGACCATGCCGATGTTGAAGAAGCCGGCATATTCCCAGTTGATCATGCGCTTGAAGGGGCTGAGGTGGGCGTCGCGATGGTCCTGCGGCGCCTGGACGAAGCCGACCTCCTGGCGGTCGAAGTAGGGGACGAGGCTCTTCAGCCAGTCGGCCTGGACCAGATAGTCGCTGTCGACGACGCCGACGATCTCCGCATCCGGGCTCGTGTTGGCGAGCGCGATGTTCAGCGCCTGGGCCTTGAAGCCCGGGCAATGCGGGATGTGCAGGAACTTCACCCGGTCGGTCTTGTCGGCGCAGTAGGCCTCGACCGGGCGCCAGACGTCCTCGTCCCTGGTGTTGTTGTCGACGACGACGATCTCGAGCGCCGGGTAGTCCAGCCGCAGCAGGCTGTCGATGGTCTGCATCACCATCTGCGGCGGCTCGTTGTAGATCGGCAGGTGGATCGAGACCTTGGGCCAGTGCTGGCGCTCGGCATCGACCTTGAGCGGGCGGAAGCCGCGCCGCATCGCCTTCGACCACAGCGCGTCGATCATCTCGCGGCCCTCGGCCAGCAGGATGATCGCCAGCAGCAGCATCGAGAGCACCATCACGCCCCAGACGAACATCGCCGACGGCGTCAGGTACTTGGTCGCGGTGACGAAGCCGACCCAGACCGCACCGCCCGCGAGCGACTGCAGGATGGCGGCGTAGGCGAACCGGCCGGAGAAGCGGAGGTTGCCGGCGCGTCGGAAGAAGAGCAGCGAGAAGAGGGCGCCCACCGCCACCGACAGTCCGGCGAGCAGCGGCCAGCTCGGCCGCTCCTGCAGTGTGCCCTGGAAGGCGAACTTCGGCGTCCGGTCGGCGTTCCAGATGCCCCAGTAGGCACCGACGCCGCCTTCGGTGGAGTGCTTCCACGGCTGGTCGAAGGCTTCGATGACGTAGTAGTCGAGGCCCCAGTCGTCGGCCCGGGCGAGGAACTGGCGGATGAAGCTCGCCTGATTCACCCGGCTCGGCACGGACTCGAGCCGCATGCGGCCATCGCTTGGCCAGCCCACTTCCGAGAGCACGATCTTCTTGTCGGGGAAGGTGCGGCGAAGCTGCTGATAGCGCTGGAAGACGGACTCGACCGCCTGGCCGATCTCGGTCCCGTCCCAGTAGGGCAGGATCTGGACGGCGATGAAGTCGACCGCCTGGGCTAGCTCGGGATTGGCGAGCCAGACGTCCCAGGTCTCGGCGGTGGACACCGGCATCTCGACCTGGTCGCGCACGCGCCGGATGTACTGGATGAGCTCCGGCACCGTCAGTTCGTTGCGCAGCAGCGCCTCGTTGCCGACGATCACCCGGTCGACGTTGCGGTGGGTGCGTGCCAGCCGCACCACGTCGCGCACCTCGCGCTCGCTGCGCTCCTTGCGGTTGTCGACCCAGGCGCCCAGCGTGACGGTCATGTCGTACTTCTGGGCGAGCGCGGGCACGACGTTGTGGCCGTCCTGCGTCGTGTAGACGCGGACCCGGTCCACCCGTTCCGACATCAGCTTCAGATCCTCGTCGATCTGCTCCGGCGTCGGATGCGGACCGCCATTCGGATTCTGGCCGGTCCGATAGGGGCTGTAGGAGATGCCGGTGATGCGGCCGTTCCAGCCGGCTTCCTCGCGCGGCTGGTTGAACGCAACCCAGAAGGCGGTCGTGGCGAGGGCGAGGATCGCCAGGATGCCGAGGTTCTGCAGGCGCATGACTTGGGTCAGCCCACTTTGACGGGGAGGAGGCCGGGGGGTGCCGGCCGACGACGGGATAACGGAAGGCCGAAGAAGGTTAGTCCCGGAAAATTGCCGCGACGGTCTGTCGCGGGCGCGCACCGGGGGCGGTCGCGCGAACTCGAAGAACGCCACACCATCCGATGCTCCGACCGACGGGACGAAACGGGGGCGTGGGGCCGTTGCCGGCGCGCCCGGGTTTTGGGAAGGACCGCGCTGCTGCAGGCGCTGCGGTCCGCGCGGTGATATAGGAAAAGGCAGTTGCCGCACAAGCCGGCGTCACTGCCTATTTTGGCGACATTTCGATGACGGCTGCCGCCCGGCTGCCCCCGATCCGGAATCGCTTCGTTCAGGCGTTCGGCGCCGCCGAATGCCATCGCCAGGCGGTGTCCACGATCGTGGTCATGTCCGAGCATGCGGGCTGCCAGCCAAGCAGTTTCCGTGCCTCGGACGGGTCCGCGACGAGCGCCGGAGGATCGCCCGGGCGGCGCGGCGCCATTTCGGCCGGCACGGGCCGGTTGGTGCGGCGCGCGACCGCCTCGATCACCGACCGGACCGAGTGCCCGGTGCCGGTCCCGAGGTTAAGGGCGTGGCTGCCGCCGGCCTCCAGCAGGCGCCCGAGGCTGAGGACATGGGCGGCCGCCAGATCGCTGACATGGATATAGTCCCGGACGGCGGTGCCGTCGGGCGTCGGATAGTCGGTGCCGAAGACCCGCAAGGGCGGCCCGCCGCGAGCGGCGTCGATCGCCAGCGGGATGAGGTGCGTCTCGGGCTCGTGATTCTCGCCGATCTCGCCGTCGGGGTCGGCCCCGGCGGCGTTGAAATAGCGCAGTGCCCCCCAGCCGATCCCGTGGCAGGCGCCGAACCAGTGCAGCATCCGCTCGACCGCCAGCTTCGTCTCGCCATAGGGATTGACCGGCCGCTGCGGATGGTCCTCCGTGATCGGCACCCGGATCGGGTCGCCGTAGGTGGCGCAGGTCGAGGAGAAGACGATGCGCCGGACGTCCGCCGCGACCATCGCATCGAGCAGGTTCAGCGTGTTGGCGACGTTGGCGCGGTAGTAGAGGCCGGGATCCGACATCGATTCGCCGACATAGGCGAGTGCGGCGAAATGCATCACCGCCACCGGCCGCCACTCGGCGAAGGCGGCGGCGAGTGCGGCGCGGTCGGCGAGATCGGCCTCGACCAGCGGCCCCCAGCGCACCGCCTTGCGAAAGCCCCGGCTGAGATCGTCGAACACGACCGGCCGGTAGCCGGCCCGCGCCAGCGCCTTGGCCGCATGGCTGCCGACATAGCCGGCCCCGCCGGTCACCAGCACCGTCCGCTCGGTCATGCTCCGCTCCTTGCCCACAGATCCTGGTCCGCCGATCCTGCCCCGACCCGAGCCGGGGTGGTGTACGGGAGCGGGTGTCCCGCGACAAGCCGCCCCCCACACAGGCGCCGCCCACAAGCAGTCCGGGCCGGTCGGCAGGAATAGGTGCGGCCTGCCGCCGTTCTTGTCGCATTCCGTCCCTGCGCCTAGGCTCCCGCGCGCTGCGGACGCGGGCCCGATGCGGGGGATGCGGCAGCCGGGAAGCCACGGACTTGGACGTACGCGAAGTCGAGAAGCTGGCCGCCGCCGAGGACGGGATGTGGTGGTTCCACGGCCTGCACGGCATCCTGGCCGGGCACCTGGCCGCCGCCGGCGCGCTGCCGGGGCCGGTGCTCGATGCCGGCTGCGGCACGGGCGGGCTGCTGCGCCGCCTATCGCGCCACATGCCGGGCACCCGCTTCATCGGCCTCGACCGTGATCCGGCCGCCTGTCGCGCCACCGCCGGCCGCTGGCCGGGGCCGGTCGTGCTCGGCTCGATCGACCGCCTGCCCTTCGCCGATGGCAGCCTGGGCGCGGTCGTCAGTGCCGACGTGCTGTGCCATGCGGGCGTCGACGAGGCCGTGGCGCTGGCAGAGATCCGCCGCTGCCTCGCGCCGGGCGGCGTCTGCATCCTCAACCTGCCCGCCTATGGCTGGCTCTTCAGCGACCATGACCGTGCCGTCGACAATGCCCGCCGCTATCATGCGTCGGGCCTCGCCGCGGCGCTGGCGACCGCGGGCTTCGGCGACGTCCGGGTCGGCTATTGGAACACGATCCTCTTCCCGCTGATGGTGGCGCGCCGCAAGCTGTGGCCCGGCGGCACCGCCACCAGCGACGTCGGCCTGGCGCCGGCCCCGGTCGAGCGGCTGTTCGCCGCGATCGTCGGCCTGGAGCGCCGCTGGATCGCCGCCGGGCGCCGGCTGCCGTTCGGCGGCTCCGTGCTGGCGGTCGCCCGCAATCCTTCATGACCCGTATGTCCCGAGGACCCTGACGCATGACCGCATCCGCGACGCCGGCCACCGATCGCGAGGTCGCTGCCGGCTGCACCCTCTCCATCGTCGTGCCCGTCTACAACGGTGCGGCCTCCGTCGGCGAACTGGTCGAGGCCCTGTCGGCGCTGCCCGTGCCGGGCGGTCTCGAGATCGTGCTCGTCAACGACGGCAGCCCGGACGACAGCCTCGCCGTCTGCCGGTCGCTGCTGGCGACGGCGCGCGTGCCGCTCGTCGTCGTCGACCATGCCCGGAACTATGGCGAGCACAACGCGGTGATGACCGGCCTGCGCCACGCCAGCGGCCGCTACGTCATCACCATGGACGACGACCTGCAGAACCCGCCCGAGGAGGTGCTGCGCATCCTCGATCACGCCCAGGCGAACGACCTCGACGTCGTCTACACCTACTACGAGACCAAGGAGCATGCGCTCTGGCGCAACCTCGGCAGCCGCTTCACCAACTGGTGCGCCGACAAGCTGCTCGACAAGCCGAAGGGGCTCTATCTCTCCAGCTTCCGCTGCATGAGCGCGTTCGCCGCGGAGGCGATCGGTCGCTATGACGGGCCGTTCCCCTATGTCGACGGTCTGCTGCTGCAGGTGACCAAGCGCATCGGCCGAATCCAGGTCCGCCACCTGCCGCGCGCGGTCGGCCGCAGCAACTACACGCTGCGCCGGCTGGTGCGGCTGTGGATGAACATGTTCCTCAACTTCTCGGTCATGCCGCTGCGCGTGGCGACGATGCTCGGCCTCGGCCTCGGCACGCTCGGCGGCCTGGTCGGCATCATCGTCCTGATCGAGGCGCTGTTCAACGAACCGCCGGCCGGCTGGGCCTCGCTGATGGTGGCGGTCCTGCTGGTATCGGGCGTCCAGCTCGTGATGCTGGGCATGATCGGCGAGTATCTCGGCCGCCTGTTCCTGACCGTCAACCGCAAGCCGCAGGGGATCGTGCGCACCGTCTATCGCGGCGGGTCCGGCGCGGAGGACGGCCGATGACCGCCCTCGCGGGGCCCTCGACCGGCCACTATCTCGCGCTGGCCGCGGCCATCCTGGTCGGTGTCGCGGGCCAGCTGCTGCTCAAGGCGGGGGCGGGCGGCGCGGGCGGCTTCGTCGAGCAGCTCTTCCGCTGGCAGTCGATCGTCGGCCTCGGCCTCTACGGGATGGCGGCCTTCCTCTACATGGCCGCCCTGCAGACGATTCCCGTCTCGATCGCCTTCCCGTCGGTCTCCATCAGCTACGCGCTCGTCGTCGTCCTCGGCTACTTCCTTTACGGCGAGGCGCTCGGCTGGCCGCAGGTCGCCGGCATCGTCCTCATCTGCTCCGGCATCGCGATCCTGTTCCGGGGGTAGGGTGGACATCGACAATTCCGCGCAGTACGAGCTGCTTCATAGGCATCAGCATCCGCGATCCGAAGGCCGAGCGTCTGGCGCGGGAACTATCGTCGCTGACGGGGGAGGGGCTGACCGAGGCCGTGACCAAGGCGCTCGAAGAGCGCCTGTCCAGGGTGCGGAAGCGCGATGGTCGAGGCGTTGCCGCTCGCCTCATCGCCATCGCCAAGGAGTGCGGTCCATTGGTGCGCGAGCCGTTTCGCACTACGCCGCATGGCGATCTTCTCCATGACGAGAAGGGGCTGCCGCAGTGATTCCCTGCTGCCATACGGCGGAAACGGTCCGATCCTGAGCCGCCGCACGGACGTGGCCGTCGCGCGTTCCAGAGACTTCCCGGCTACGCGATGAACCGCCGCGCGTGGCGGATGAAGGCGCGGGCGACGGTCGAGGGTTCGGCCCTGATCGCCGACGGACGTCAGTCCGGCGGCAGCGGCACCTCCGGCCATTCGGCGGTGACGCCCGCCTGCACCGGGCGTTCGAGATAGGTCGACAGCACGACGTAGCTCTTCGTGCCGCGCACGCCGGGCAGGATGTAGAGCTGGGCCAGGAACTCCTCCATCGCCCGCGCGCTCGCCGTGCGCACCTTGAGGATGACGCAGGTGTCGCCGGCGACCGAATGCATCTCCTCGACCTCGGGGAACCGCTGCAGCGTCATCATCCGGCGGCTCTTGCCCCAGCCGTCGGCATCGACATGGACGAAGGCGAGGAACGGCTTGCCGACGGCGACGGGATCGAGCCGCGCCGCCGTGCCGGCGATGACGCCCGCCGCGCGCAGTTGCTTCACCCGCTCGTGCGCCGCCGGCGCCGACAGGCCGGCCCGCGCGCCGATCTCGGCGTAGGTGAGGCGCGCGTCGGCCTCCAGGGCGGCCAAGATCCTTCGGTCGATCGCATCGAGTGCGCGGGTCGGTCGGCCGTTCGCCCGAATGTCCTCTGCTTTTGCGATCATGCCGTCCGTTCCCGCTTGAGGGCGAATATTCGTCGCTGATATCGCGCTTCGACGAAAGGATATTCATCCATGCAAGCGACCGCGATCAACCCGTCCGACGGCATCTATCCGGCCACCGACTATGTCCACGCGATGGAGGTCCGCGGCGCCGCGCGCACCCTCTACGTCGCCGGGACCATGGGCCTCGACCCCGGCGGGCGGCCGGCGGCAACATTGGAGACGCAACTCGATCTCGTCTGGGCGAACATTCGCCACATCCTGGCGGCGGCCGACATGACGGTGGACAACATCGTCCGGGTGACGAGCTACCTGCGGGATGCCGCCTATGTCGGGGCGAACCAGCGGGCGCGGATCGCCGCGCTCGGCGGTCGGCGGGTGCCGACGACCGCCATCGTCGTCGGCACGCTCGATCCCGGCTGGCTGGTCGAGATCGAGGTCATCGCCGCGGCCTGACCGGGGCGGGCCGGCCGGTCAGTCCGGCAGCAGGATCGAACCGTCTGCGGCGATCGGGAAGCCGGGGTTCCAGGCGATTTCCCAGACGAACCCGTCCGGGTCTGCGAAATGGCCGGCGCGGCCGCCCCAATCCATGTCCCGCGCGGCGCGCAGCGGGCGGGCGCCGGCCGCCACCGCCTCCGCCAGGACGGTGTCGACCTCCTCGCGCGTGCGGACGTTGTGCGAGAGCGTGATGCCGGCAAAGCCCCTGCCGTCGTCGGCGAGGCCGGCGTCGGCGGCGAGCGCGGCCCTCGACCAGAGGGCCAGCACCATGCCGCCCGCCTGGAAGAATGCGACGTCCGCGGCCGATCGCCCGCTGCGCACCCAGCCCAGCCGCTCGTAGAAGGCGCGCGACCGTTCGAGGTCGCGCACGCCGAGGGTCACGAGGCTGAGGCGCTGTTCCATCCCGTCAGGCGCGCAGGGCGGCCAGGATCGCTTCCGTCACCCGCTCGGCGTCCGCCCGGGCGAGTTGCGGGAACATCGGCAGGCTCAGGATCTCGCCCTGCGCCGCTTCGGTCGCGGCCATGCCGGCCGGCCCGACCGGCGTGCGACCCTGGTAGGCGGGCTGCAGATGGACCGGTGCCGGATAGTGCACGTTGGTCGCGATCCCGCCTTCGCGCAGGCGCGCCCGCAGCCCCTCGCGGTCGGCCGCCCGGACGACATACTGGTGGTAGACGTGGGTGGTGCCGGCGCGCACCGCCGGCAGGCGCAGCCCCGAGTTCGCCAGCGCGGAATCGTAATGCGCCGCGACCGCACGGCGGCGGCCGTTGTCGTGGTCGAGATGGGGCAACTTGGCGCGCAGGATCGCCGCCTGCAGCTCGTCGAGCCGGCTGTTCATGCCGGCGGTGGCGCTGATGTAGCGGTCGCGCCAGCCATATTCGCGCAGCTCGCGGATGCGCTGCGCCAGGGTCGCGTCGTCGGTCGTGACGACGCCGCCGTCGCCGAGGGCCCCCAGGTTCTTGGTCGGATAGAGGCTGTAGGCCGCGATCTCGCCGAACGTGCCGACCTTGCGGCCGCCGATCGCCGCGCCATGGGCCTGCGAGCAGTCCTCCAGCACCTTGGCGCCGTGGTTGCGCGCCAGCGCCGCGATGGCGTCGATGTCGGCCGGGTGGCCGTAGAGATGGACCGGGACGACGGCCTTGATCCGCCCGCCCTCGCGGGCGAAGGCGGCCTCCAGCGCGGCCGGGTCCATGCAGTAGCTGTCGGCCTCGATGTCGATCAGGATCGGTGTCGCGCCGGTGAGTTCGATCGCCGCGACGGTGGCGACCGCGGTGTGCGAGACGGTGGCGACCATGTCGCCCGCGCCGATGCCGAGGCCGCGCAGCGCCAGCACCAGCGCGTCGGTGCCGTTGGCGACGCCGATGCCGTGGGCGTTGCCGTTCCAGGCGGCGAACTCCGCCTCGAAGGCCGAGACCTCCTTGCCGAGGATGTACCAGCCGCCCGCGAGCACGCGGGCGACGGCGGCGTCGATGTCCGCCTGGAGTTCGAGATAGCCGGCCTTGGGGTCGGTCTGCGGGATCGGGCTTGCCATCGAGGGGTCTCGCCGGGCTGGAAGGAGCGGAGGGAGGGGGTCAGAGATAGCGGTCGAGGTGTTCGCGATAATAGGCGACGGTGCGGCGCAGACCTTCCTCCATCGAGACCTGCGGCGTCCAGCCGGTCGCCTCGCGCAGCCGGCGATCGTCGGCATAGTAGTCGCCGATGTCGATGCGCTTGCGCTCGGCCGGGAAGGGCTTCACCGTGGCCGAGCCCTGCCCGGCGACCCGCACCAGCATCTCCGCCAGGTCCTTCAGGCTGATGACGCCGTCGCCGCCGATGTTCAGCGCCTGGCCCTCCATAGCCGGTGTCACCGCCGCCAGCAGCATCGCCTCGACGCAGTCGTCGACATAGGTGAAGTCGCGCAGCTGCTCGCCGCCCCAGACCTCGATCGGGGCGCCTTCGAGGACCATCTTGATCCAGATGCCGAGGAAGGTCTGGCGTGCGTCCTTGACGCGCATCCGCGGGCCGTAGGTGTTGGTCAGGCGCAGCGCCGCCGCCTTCAGGCCGTACACGTTGTTGTAGAGAATATGGTACCACTCGCCCGCCATCTTGTTGATGCCGTTGACGTCGACCGGGCGCAGCAGGTGCTTTTCGTCGACCGGCAGGTAGTCGGGCTTGCCGTAGATCTGGCGGGTGCTCGCGAAGACGATGCGGATGGCGGGCGCGTGCTTGCGGCAGGTCTCCAGCAGCGACAGCTGGGCGGTGCCGTTGATCGCCAGGTCCGTCTGCGGGTCGTGCATCGAATCGAGGTGGCTCGTCTGCCCCGCCAGGTTGAAGAGATAGTCGCCGCCCTGCACGAGGTAGCGCAGCGCGTGCATGTCGCGCACGTCGGAGATGTTGACGCGGATGCGGTCCTCGATCCCGGCGACGTTGAAGAGGTGGCCGCCATATTCCGGGATGAGGCTGTCGATCGCCGTCACCTGCGCACCCAGGCCGGCGAGCCGGCGTGCCAGGTTGGAGCCGATGAAGCCGAGGCCGCCCGTGATGATGACGCGGGCGCCGGAGAAGGCGGCGGCGAAGTCGGGTGCAGGGTTCGCGTTCAAGGGGGCGTCCTTGGCTCTGGCCGGATGGTGACCTGATATCGGTCCGGCGGCTTCGCGTCGAGAACGGACGGCGTCGGCGCCTTGTTCCGTCCGGTCGTCGGGCGAGGCGGGGGGAGCCCCGGGCAGCGACCGGTCGGCCGCGCGGGGCATCTCCCTGCGGCGGCGCAGTTGCGGTCAGTCCCGGGTGATTCCGGCCGCCTCGATCAGGGCGCGCCAGCGTATCCGCTCCGCTGTGAGAAAGGCGGAGAATGCGGCGGAATCGCCGCCGACCGGCGTCGCGCCGAGGCCGGTCAGCCATTCGACGAAGACCGGCTCGCGGATGACGGCATTGAGGGCATCCGTCAGCCGCCGCGCGACGTCGGGCGGCAGGCCCGCCGGGGCGAACAGCCCGAACCAGGACGAGGTTGTGACCTGCGGCAGGCCGATCTCGGCAAAGGTCGGCACGTCCGGGAAGAGCGGCGATCGCCGTTCGGTGGTGACGGCCACGGCCTGCACCTGACCGTCGCGGATGGCGCCGGCCGCGCCGCCGAGCACGTCGAAGCTGAGCGGGATGCGGCCGGCCACCAGGTCGGTCATGGCCAGCGACGAGCCCCGGTAGGGGACATGGCGCAGATGCAGGCCGAGCGTGTGCGACAGCGTCGCCCCGACCAGATGGTGCGTCGAGCCGATCCCGACGGAGCCGAACGCCGTGTCGGGATTCCGGCGCAGCCAGGCGATGAAGTCCGCCCCCGTCGCCGGCACGGACGCATGCACGATGGCCACGAGGGGCTGCTCGGAGATGCGGAAGAGGGGAGTGAAGGCCCGCTCCGCGTCGTAGGGCATGCGGGCGCCCATCAGGATCGGGTTGGTGACGACCGGTCCCATCGGTGACAGCGCCAGGGTATGCCCGTCGGGTGCCGACTTCGCCAGGGCGTCCATGGCGATGTTGCCGCCGGCACCGGCCCGGCTCTCGATCACCACCGGCTGGCCGAGCCTTGGCGCCAGGCCGTCCGCGATGCGGTGCATGACGGCATCGCCCATGCTGCCGGGGGCGAAGCCGCGAAAGACCCGGATCGGGCGGTCCGGCTGCCAGTCTCCGGCCGCGGCCGGTCGCGGCAGCAGCGGAGCGGCCAGCAGGCCGGCGAGCAGGCCGCGGCGGCCGATGGTCGGCAGGCGGGTCATGACGTCTCCTTGCGGCGCCGTTCCGGCGGGGCGGTCAGGATGCGGCGAAGCTCGACGCGGGAGACCTTGCGGTTCGGCGTCCGCGGCAGCTCGGGAAGGATGCGCAGGCGGCGCGGCATCTTCCACGGCTCCAGCCGGGTCCGGCAATGCGCGACCAGTTCGACGACGCGCGCCGGGTGGCGCAGCACGACGGCCGCGACCGGGACTTCCTGGTGCCGCTTGCTCGGCACGCCCGTCGCCGCCGCCTCGGCGACGGCGGGATGGGCCAGCAGGGCGTCCTCGATCTCGAAGGCATAGAGCTTGCGCCCGCCGCAGTTGATGCGGTCGTCGGTCCGGCCGTGGAGATAGAGATAGCCGCCCTCGTCGAGGTGGCCGGTGTCGCCCATGTGGAACCAGCCGTCGCGGATCGCGCGCCCGGCGGCATCGTCGCCGATATAGGCGCGGGTCATGCTCGGTGTCTGCACCCGGATCTCGCCGATCTCCCCCGTCGGCAGGGGGCGCCCCGCCTCGTCGACGATTTCGATGGCGACGCCCGCCAGCGCGCGCCCGACGGTCATGAGCCGGCCGGCCAGCGCCTCCGGCTGGGCATGGGTGATGGGTCCGACCTCGTTGCTGGCATAGGCGATGTGGAGGTTGGGCGTCAGCCGGTCCAGCACCGCGCGACGCGTCGCCTTTGGAAGTGCTGCCGACGCCACCGTCAGCGTCCGCACCGTGGGCAGGGCCGGCCCGTCGCCGGGCGGCAGCGCCTCGAGGAGAGAGGACACATGGCTCGGCGTCAGCGCCAGATAGGTCACGCCGTCCGCGGCGAAGCTGGCCACCAACTCCGGCACGGAGGCGCCGAGCGGCCGGAAGATGACGCGGCCACCGGCATTGAGCGTGCGCATGGCCGGATAGCGCCCCAGGACGAAGCCCATGCCGATCACCGGCCGGTGGCAGGTGGTGGCGTCGATGCCGCTCTCCCGCGCGCGGTCGGCGATGCGCAGCGCGAGTTCCCGGTGCGTGGCCGGCGCCGCCTTGGACGGCCCGGTGGTGCCGGACGAGACGACGATCTGGGCCACTCGTTCGCCGCCCGGCGCGCGCTCCCGGGCCGGGTCGCCGCAGCGGGGCAGGTCCGCCAGGCGCAGGACGCGCACGCCCGGCGGCGCGTCGCCCCTGTCGTCGGCGATCAGTGCGGCGGCACCGGTGACGGCGACCAGCCGCTGTACCTCCCCCGCCGTCATGTCACGGTCGAGCGCCAGCAGGACACGCCCGCCCAGCATGACACCCAGCATTGCCCGGAACGATTCGTAGGCCTCGCCCGCGATGACGGCGACGACTGCCCCGCGCGGCACGCCCGCCGCTTCGAGGCCGGCGGCGACGCCCGCCAGCGCGCCGGCGAATCCGGCGAAGTCGACGGTTCCCTCCGCCTGCACGATCGCGGTCGCTTCCGGCTGCCGAGCCGCCTGTTCGATGATGGGGTCGATGACGTTGAGGTCGGCCGGGGCGATCATGGCCGGTAGAGATACATGGGGCCGGCGATCACGGCCAGTTGGCGGAGATCCCGCCGGGGCGAGGTCGTCCGTATCAGGGGGCGACGTCGTCGAGATCGACACGCAGGGCCGCAGCAATCGCCTTCAGCACCACCA
This sequence comes from Allostella sp. ATCC 35155, assembly GCA_006738865.1. Classification (GTDB taxonomy): domain Bacteria; phylum Pseudomonadota; class Alphaproteobacteria; order ATCC43930; family Allostellaceae; genus Allostella. The sequence goes on along the minus strand of AP019701.1, from coordinate 3,979,498 downwards.
CCGAGGGATCGCGCTTGCCATTCTCGAGCTGGCTCAGGAAGTCCTGGGAGATGCCGACATTCTCGGCGAGCTGACTGGCGGTCATGCCGCGGCAGTCTCGCCAGACCCGGATGGGGTTCTCCCCATCCAGCATGCGATTGACGAACTCCGCCGGAATCAGTTCTTCCTCGCCGGCGGCCAGTCTGCGACGGAAGTCGGCAATGGCGGCGGCGTCGGCATTGTCCTCGGCGGCCTCGGCCAGAAGTCGATAGTCTTCCTCGGACAGAACGGCGAGCCGGCCGCTCGGCGTGTCGATGAACTGAACTTGGCCCATCGTTCCTTCCTCACTCATAGACTTCGCCACGAGGCCCGATAGAGACGATCGCCAGCACATTGCCGTGGTCATCCATGAGGATGCGCCAGTCTCCCACGCGCAGGCGAATTCCGGCCATATCGCCCTTCAGCGCTTTGACGTTGTTTGCCAGCGATGCTGGATCGGCGGCGAACTGCTCGATCTTCGACCGGATCAGCTTTGCCGTGTTCGCAGGCATCCGGGTCAACGATGGCGACGACCTCGCGCCTACCGGTTCGATCCGGCAGGATCGTGCGCCGATCACCTCCCGTCGATCAGTCGTCGACGGAAAACTGCGCCCGGCACTTGGTGTTGCCGTGCATCGTATTGCTCGAATCGCACTGCTTTCCCGCCCCCGAAACCTGGGACTGCACCGAGCACTCGGACACGGTCATGCTGCTGGTGGCATAGAGGCGGATGTGCGTGTCGCACAGCGTGACGCCGCTCAGGGAAAAGAAGCGCAGCCGGTAGACGCGCTCCCCGCTGTCGAACGTGTTCTTGGAGAAGTAGGAAGTGTGGGAGTCGGATCCGCCGGCGCGAATCTCGCGTCGGACCTCGCCGTTCATGTCCATCAGCACGGGCTGATTCGAGTAGTTGAAGAACAGGACTTCCGTCGGGACCTGGGCGGAGGCTCCGGATGCGGCAACCGTCATGGCGGCGCTCGCACCGATGGCAAACATCAACCTCTGGATCATGCTCACACGGCTCCTCGGCGCCACCGTTTCAGCCATTGGTAATGGCTTCCTGATGGTGGTTCTACCGGAAGCTGGCGATTGTCGCCAGACGGCCGCAGAAAGAGATTTTGAAGGGTCGCCCGAGATCGGCTGAAGCAGCGGCCAATGGAGCGACGAGGATGAGGATGAAATGGCGCGTCATGGCGCCATGCCCTCCCGCTCGCGCGAACGGAGAGGGAATGGTTTCCTACTTCCGTGGTCGCTCTTGGAGTTTTCTGTCGTCTTTTGTTCCCGGTGCGGGGTGGCCGAACGGCCCGAAACCCCAGCGATATCAACGCGAAGAATGGTGCCGCCGGTGATAATCGAAATCACGACCCCACCCTTACCAAGGGTGTGCTCTACCACTGAGCTACGGCGGCCCCGGGAAGGCGGGGACTGATACACGGGGGGGAACGCGGAGGCAAGCCCCCAAGCTGCGCCTGATCATCAGGGCGGCAGAACGGCCAGCGCGCGGCGGTCGCCGACGAGGATGGCGCGGCCCTCGGCGAGGCGCCAGGTGCGGATGGCGACGGGCAGGCCGAGGGCGGGGGCGACGGCCCACTCGGTCACCGTCTCGAGCGGTCGGCCGTCTGGGCCGGTGCCGCGGCGGTGATGCTCGATCGCGAGCGCCGGGTGCGCGCCCGCGGGCGTCGCCTCGATGCGGCGCTCGGCGACCGCGACATGGACGAACCAGCGGGCGCTGCCGGCCGGACCATCCTCGACCGCATCGAAGGTGACGACGCGACCCGGCTCCAGCGGCGGCAGGGCGGCCAGCCGGGTCCGGTCGAAGCGGGTGGCGGCACCGTCGGCGGTGCGCGCGGGGAAGAGGCCGGCCGCGATGCGGATGCGGCGCAGCGTGCCGGCATCCGTCTCGGCCACCTCGACCATGTCCGGGCCGGCGGCGGTGACGGTCCAGGTCGGGCCGGGCAGGGCCGCGTCCATGTCCTGCCAGAGGATGCGGGTGCCGACGGCCGGCGGCTCGGCCGCGGCGGCGGTCGCGGCGAGGAGGGCCGCCGCCGCGGCGAGGTTGCGGATCGCGGTCACCCGGCCTCGGGCCGCGCTGCCGCCTCGCGCTGGAGCTGCGGCTTCAGGATCTTGCCGAAGGCGTTCTTGGGCAGTTCGGGATAGAGATGGACCACCTTCGGTGCCTTGACCGGCCCGACCGCCTCGCGCGCGAAGGCGAGGAGGTCGGCCGGCCCGGCCGCCGCGCCGGGGCGGAGCTGGACCGCGGCATGGACCGCCTCGCCCCACTTGGCGTCCTCGACGCCGAACACGGCGACGTCCAGCACGTCCGGATGGCGCCCGAGGGCGGCCTCGACGTCGATCGGATAGACGTTGAAGCCGCCGGTGATGACGACTTCGCGCGAACGCCCCTTCAGCGTCAGATAACCGCGGGCGTCGAACGCCCCCAGGTCGCCGGTGCGCAGCCAGCCGCCGACCAGCGTCTCGGCCGTCTTCTCCGGGTTGCGCCAATAGCCGCTCATCACGAGGTCGCCGCGGGCCGAGACCTCGCCCGTCTCGCCCCGGGGCAGGCGCCGGCCGTCGGCATCGAGGATCGCGACCTCGGTCATCAGGCTGGCGCGGCCGACGGTCGGCCGGTTCTCCTCGGCCATCAGTTCGGCCGGCGGCACGACGGTGATGATCTGCGGCGCCTCGGTCTGGCCGTAGGAGGTGGCGAGGACCGGCCCAAAGCGCGCCTGCGCGGCGGCGATGCGCTCGGGCCGCATCGGTCCGCCGCCATAGACGAGGTTGCGCAGGCTGGGGCAGGGCGCGTCGTCCGGCGCCTCCATCAGCATGTAGATGAGGGTCGGCGGCAGGAAGGTCAGCGTCGTGCCGTAGCGGCGGAAGCACTCCAGCAGTTCGGCCGGACGCTGCCGGTCGACGACGGCGATCCGCCCGCCCGCCGCCAGCGTCGGCACGATGTAGGTCGAGGTGCCATGGGTGATCGGCGCGGCCGCGAGATAGCGGTCGCCGGCCCCGAGGCCGTAGTGATGGATCTGCGTCAGCGCGTTCGCCGTCCAGGAGCGATAGGGCTGCATCACCCCCTTGGGCGCGCCGGTCGACCCGCCGGTGAACTTGATCGCCTGGGTCGCGTCGAGCGGCAGGTCGTTCGGCGCGGGCTCGCGGCCGGAATGGGCGGCGACCAGCCCTTCCAGCGTGTCGGCGGCGCCGCTGGCGGGGTCGATGGTGACGAGGCGCGCGCCCTGCGGGTCGAAGCCGTCGCGGCACTCGCGGTCGGCGACCAGGATGGACGGCTCGGTGAAGCCGACCATGCGGTCGAGCTCCTGCCGGCCGTTCCTGGGATAGAGCGGCACCCAGACCTTGCCGGCCGCCATGGTGGCGAGCAGCGCCGTCACATGGTCGGCGCTGTTGTAGGCCGACAGGCCGACGCGGCTGCCGGGCGAGGGGTCGATCGCCTGCAGGCCCGCGGCCAGCGCGGCGACGCGTTCGGCCAGCGCGCGGTAGGTGAGGTTGCCCGACGCGTCCTCCAGCGCCGGTGCGTCGGGCTGCAGTTCCGCACGTCGGAAGAAGAACCGGATGGGGTGCATCGGCGACCATAGGACCGGGCCCGCGGCCCCTGTCAATCGCCGGCGGCGTCGCTAGACTGCCGCAGAGCCCCAGGACCAGGAGGAACGACCATGCAGCAGGATGCGCGCGGCCTCGCGCTCACGACGGACCAGCCCGAGGCGGCCCGCGCCTACGACGCCGCCATCGCCTCCTATCTCGGCTACCGCACCGATGCCGCGCGCCATGTCGAGGCGGCACTGGCGGCCGATCCCGGCTTCGCCATGGCCCACCTGCTGCGCGGCTATCTCGCCATGCTCGCCTTCAACCGCGCCTTCGTGCCAGCGGCCGCGGCGGCGCTTGCCGAGGCGCGCAAGGCGGAGGCGCGGCTGACCGGCCGCGAGCGGCTGCACCTCGAGGCGCTGGAGGCATGGACGGCCGGCCGGCTGTGGCGGACGCTGCATGCCTGGGAGGCGATCCTCGCCGAGCATCCGACCGACGTGCTCGCCCTGCGCCTCTCCCACTTCAACTATTTCTGGCTGGGCGAGGTGGACGCGATGCGCCGCTCGGTCCTGCATGCCAAGCCGGGCTGGGCGGCCGACCTGCCGGGCTGGGGCACCGTGCTGTCCTGCGAGGCCTTCGCGCGCGAGGAGTGCGGCGAGTATCGCGAGGCCGAGGCGGCCGGCCGGGCGGCCGTCGAGATCGATCCGCGCGACCTCTGGGGCACGCATGCCGTCGCCCATGTCATGGAGATGGAAGGGCGACATCGGGACGGCATCGCCTGGCTCGACGGGCTCCAGGGCCATTGGGAGGGGGCAGCGGCGATCGTCCATCATCTGTGGTGGCACTGCGCCCTCTACCATTGGGAGTTGGGCGAATTCGACACGGTGCTCGCGCTCTATGACGGGCGCTTCCGCAACCCGGCCTCGCCGCTGACCCGCGCCATGCCCGACCTCTACATCGACGTCCAGAACGCGGCCGCCATGCTGTGGCGGCTGGAGCGCGCGGGGGTCGCGGTCGGCGACCGCTGGGCCGAACTCGCCGACAAGGCCGAGGCGCGGGCGGGTGACACGCTGTCCGCCTTCACCCAGCCGCACTGGATGCTGGCCCTGGCCGCGACCGGCCGCGGCGATGCGGCGGGCCGGCTCGTCGCCGATCTTGCGGCCGCGGGGGAGGGCGAGGGCACGCTGGCGGCCATCCATGCCGCCGTCACCGGGCCGACGGCAGCGGCCGCGCTCGCCCATCGCCAGGGCGACTGGGGCCGGGTGGTCGACCTGCTCTGGCCCATCCGCAACGAGTTGTGGCGGCTCGGCGGCAGCCACGCCCAGCGCGACATCTTCCGCCAGATGCTGGCCGACGCCGCCGCCCGCGCCGGCGACCGCAACCGCCTGCGCGCCGTGCTGGCGGAGGAGACGGCCGGCCGCACCCTGCCGCTCACCCGCCGCCGCGGCTTCGCGCCGTTGGCGATCGCGGCGTAGCGGCGGCGGCCGCGCCGCTCAGTCCGCCGCCATCTCCGTGAAACCGTCCAGCGGCACCGGGCGCAGGGGCGCGCGGACGCTGGGCGGCGGCACGGCGCCGGGGTCGATGCCGGCCGCTTCGGCCAGCAGGTGCTGCACGGCCGTGGCACAGACCCGGCCCTGGCAGAGGCCCATCCCCGCCCGTGTCGCCATCTTGAGCGGGCCCGGCGCGCGATAGCCGAGGCGCACGGCCTCGGCGATCTCGCCCGCCGTCACGTCCTCGCAGCGGCAGACGACGGTTTCGGCGTCGGCGGCGGCGAAGATGCCGGGACGCAGGGCCGACCAGTCGGCCAGCGCCTCGCGGAAGACGCGGCGGCGCTGCCGACGCCCGGCGGCGGCCGCGGCCCGCCAGTCGAGGATGCCGCCGCGGTCGAGGCGCCGCGCGATGGCCGCCGCAGCGATGATCCCCTCGTCGAGCGCATTGTCGACGCCCAGCACGCCGGCCCCGTCGCCGGCGGCGAAGAGGCCCGGCACCGTCGTCTCCAGCGCGTCGGTCCGTTTCGGGAACCAGCCGCCGAGGCCGGTGTCCCAGCCGTGCTCGGCGCCGGCGAGGCGCGTCAGCTCGATGTTGGGACGCACGCCGAAGCCGAGGCCGAGCGTGCGGGCAGCGATGCGGCGGCGCCCGCCCGGCAGGGGGCGCCAGTTCTCGTCGACGCGGGCGACCTCGACGGCGGTGACGCCGCTGCGGTCGCCATCGACCGCGGTCACCGCATGGCGCCGCAGCACCGGGATGCCGCCCCACAGCAGGCGCCAGCGATGGCCGATGCCGGCCGCCAGCAGCGACGGCTGCGCCGCGAGGCCGAGCAGGGTCGAGAAGCCGGGCCGCGCGGCGGCGTCGATTACGGCCGCGACCGGCACGCGCGCGGCGCGAAACTGCGCCGCCAGCAGGTACAGCAGGGGCCCCGCGCCGGCCAGGACCACCGGGCCCGTCGGCACCGTGCCGGCGCCCTTCAGCAGCAGTTGCAGCCCGCCCAGGCCGAAGACGCCCGGCCGCTGCCAGCCCGGCACCGGCACGGCGATCTCGACCGCGCCCGGCGCCGCCAGCAGCATCCGCGGCGCCATGCGGACGACCCGCCCGTCGGCGTCGCGGACCCAGAGGGAGCGGTCGGCATGGATGGCGACCACCTCATGGTCCGGCCGATGGTCGATGGCCGGCGACGCCGCGATGCGCGCGCGCAGTTCCGCCCCACGCGGATCCCAGCCGGGGCCGCGGCGGGTCCGGCCGCCGGTGCGGAACACCTGGCCGCCGGCGCGGGTATTGTCGTCGAGCAGGGTTACGGCCAGGTCGGCCTCGGCCAGCGCCAGCGCCGCCGCGGCGCCCGCCGGTCCGGCGCCGACGACGATCGTCTCGGCGGGCGGTCTCATGATCCCAGCGTCACCACCATGCCCGCCGCGACGGGGGTGCGGCAGGTGCGGACCTGGGGCCGGCCGTCGACGGTCGCGATGCATTGCAGGCAGGTGCCCATCAGGCACCAGGGGCCGCGCGGCTCCGCGCGCCGCACCGAGCGGTGGAAAGCGTCGAAGCCGTGCGTCAGCAGGGCGGCGGCGAGCGGCATGCCTTCGGGCAGCTCGAGTGCTTGGCCGTCGACGGTCAAGGGGACGAGGCGGCCGTCAGGGTCGAGCCGGCGGAAGCGCGTCGGCGGTGCAGCGGGTGCAGGGGAGGACGGGTACAAGGCGCAGGTCAGCCTGGGGTTGGGTCGCCCGGCCAGCATAGATGGCCCCTTGCCCTGCGCAAGCGCTTGCCGTGCCAGCATCTTCGGCGCTACCGATGGCGCAGCGCGGAGCGAGGAGAGCCGATCCATGACGCAACCGGCCGTCGAAGCCGAGATCGCCATCCTGGGCGCCGGGATCGTCGGCGCCGCCTGCGCCTGGCACCTCGCCAGGCGGGGCCGGCGGGTGGTGCTGATCGACCGGGCGATGCCGACCGCCGGCACGTCCGGCGCCTGCGACGGCTATGTCTCGATCTCCTCCAAGAAGCCCGGCCTCGTCATGGCGATGGCGGCCGAGAGCAAGCGGCTCTACCCCGAAGTCGTCGCCGACATCGGCCGCGACGTCGACTACCGCACCTGCGGCGGCCTGCTGCTGGTCGAGGACCCCGTGACCCTGGACCAGCTGGAGGAGCGGGCGGCGGGCGTGCGCTCCTACGGCTTCGACATGCACCATCTCGACCGCGCGGCGATGCTGGCGCTCGAGCCGAACCTCTCGCCGGCCCTCCACGGCGCCTTCCGCTGCCCGGGCGAGGCGATCGTCAGCCCCTACCTGATGGCGCTGGGCCAAGTGGCGCGCGCCGTCGACCGGGGTGCCGCGACCCTGTGGGAGGCCGAGCCGACCGGCTTCGAGATGGCGGGCGACCGCATCCTTTCCGTCGACACCAGCCGCGGGCGGGTGCGGGCGGAGCAGTTCGTCTTCGCCGCCGGCGTCTGGTCGGGCGACCTCGGCCGCATGCTCGGGCTCGACCTGCCGGTGATCCCGCGCCGCGGCGAGCTGGTGGTGACGGCGCGGACGCCGGGCATCGCCACCCACTACCTGATGTCGGCCAACTACCTCCTCGCCAAGGCCGACCCGGACGCCGCCCTGCGCTCGTCCGACCCGCTGGTCCGCATCGGCCATGGCTTCTGTCTCGAGGTGAACGCCCTTGGCCAGTGCATCATCGGCTCGACCCGCGCCTTCGTCGGCTATGACCGGCGGACGACGCCCGAGGGCGTGGCGGCCATCGTGCGCGAGGCGGTGCGCCGCCTGCCGGCGCTGGCGCGCGTGCCGATGCTGCGCTCCTTCGCGGGCCTGCGCCCCTACGTGCCCGACAAGCTGCCGATCGTCGGCCGCAGCGGCCGCATCCCCAACCTCCTGGTCGCGACCGGGCACGAGGGCGACGGCATCTGCCTCTCGGTCGTGACCGGCGACATCATCGCCGACCTCGCCACCGGCCGGGCGCCGCGCCTCGACGTCGCCGCCCTGACGCCGGACCGCTTCCCGCCGCTCGATGCGACCGTGGCGGCCAAGTCGGCCAGGGCGGCATGACGGCGGCCGACGCCGCCATCCTCTTCCATCCGCAGCTCTACGAGGTGCCGGGGGCGGGCAAGCCCTTCGGCGCCACGGTGGCGTCCTCGGCCTTCCTGGCGGCGCTCGCGCGGCATTCCGGCCGTCCGGCGCTGCCGGTCGTGACGGCGAGCGGTGCCGGGGCGGACCAGGTCGCGGCCGTGCTGCGGGCGCTGGGCGCGCCCGATCGCGTGCGTCCGACGACGGCGGAGCGCGCCGGCCTGCTGCACCTGCCGAACCCCTCGCTCGCCCAGGCGGCATGGGAGCGCCACCGCCGCGGCGCCCATGCCTGGTCGCTGACCGGCGTGGCCCACGCCGTCGCCTCGCTCGCCGCCTTCGAGGCGCTGGCGGCGCTGGTGACGGCGCCGGTGATGCCCTGGGACGCGCTGGTCTGCCCGTCGCAGGCGGTGCGCGCGACCGTCGCGGCGGTGATGGCGGGCGAGCGCGACTATCTCGCCTGGCGCCTGGGCGCGGCGGCCGCACCGCCCGAACCGCTGCTGCCGGTGATCCCGCTCGGCGTCGACGCCGCCGCCATGGCGGCCTCGGCCGACGAACGCACGCGCTGGCGGGCCGAACTCGGCCTTGCCGAGGAGGATGTGGTCCTGCTCTTCGTCGGCCGCCTCAGCGCTGCCCGCAAGGCCAACCCGCTGCCGATGTGGCTGGCGGCCGAAGCGGCGGCGCAGGCTCGCCCCGGCCGCCGCCTCGTGCTGGTGCTGGCCGGCTGGTTCGCCGGCGAGGCCGACCGGGCGCAGTTCACGGAAGGGGCCGCGGCGCTCTGCCCCTCGGTGCCGCAGCGGGTGGTCGACGGCAGCGACCCGGTGGTGCGGCGCGGCATCTGGTCGGCCGCCGACATCTTCGTCTCCCTCGTCGACAATGTGCAGGAGACGTTCGGCCTGACGCCGCTGGAGGCGATGGCGGCCGGCCTGCCGGTCGTCGCCAGCGACTGGGACGGCTATCGCGAGACGGTGCGCGAGGGCGTCGACGGCTTCCTGGTGCCGACGGCGATGCCGGCCGGCGCCGGCGGCGAGGCCTTCATCCATGCGCACGAGGCCGGCCGCCTGAACCAGGGGGCCTTCCTCGGCGCGGTCGCCGCCACGGTCGCGGTCGATGCCGCCGTCGCCGCCGACCGCATCGGCCGCCTCGCCGACGATCCCGACCTCCGCCGCCGCATGGGCACGGCCGGGCGCGAGCGGGCGCAGGCCTACGACTGGCCCGGCATCGTGCGCCGCTATCTCGACCTCTGGGACGAACTCGGCGCACGACGGCGCGCCGCAAAGCCCGAGGCGCCGCCGCCGCGCGGCGCCCGTCCCGACCCCTGGGTCGCCTTCGCCCACTACCCGACCGAGCACCTCACCGCAACGACCCGCCTGCGCCTCGTCGCGGGCGTCGATGCGGCGGCGCGGCGGCAATGGGCCGGCCTGCCGCAGGACGACCGGCTGTTCCTCACTCCCGCCGAGCGCCGTGCCATCCTCGACCGTCTCGCCGCCGGCCCGGCCACGGTCCGGGAGATGGCGCCCCTGCTGCCCGCCGGCCGCGCCGCGGCGCTGCTGCGCGAGGCGGCGGCACTGCGGAAGCTGGGGGTTGTCGAGGCGGATGGTTAGGCGAGAGCGGCGGCGGCCTTGGGCTGGATCCTTCCATTTGGCTGTAAAGGCCGCATTGCATATCCAAAGACCGCGCATCTAACTGGAGCGATTCACTGTCAGCCCATTACCCTCTCTGCACATCCTGCCGGTCAACTAGTCGAAATTGCAGCGCAGCCGTGACGCAAGCCTGAATGTAAGGTGCTATGCATCCGCGATCCGCCCGAAGCGCTTTGTTGTCGGCAATGATAGTCGCCACATCCCCATCCCCGAGATGGGTCAAATACACAAGGTGTCCAACGAGATGTGAAATAGTGCGAATGTGTTCGGGATCTAGAAAGTCAGTCGCGAACCGGCGCGCGGCCCGGTCGTCGGAGACAAACCCGCAGCGAAGCTTCCGTGCTACGACGATAGCTGCGAGTTCTCCAATTCCCAGCCTCTTAATGCCCTCAAGTCGGGCGACCTCTCTAAGGTCATCCACTGACAGTTCGACTCGCTGCGCAAAATCACCCTGCTTGAGTACAGCATCGAGGTGCTCCAGTGCTCGCGTGTTGGCCGGGGTAGTGCGGCTGTGCGCAGCGCGGGAGCACTCCTGGACGACATACTCTGCAACTACAAAGCCCATCCCCCGGGCTCTAGAAACGCTTACCAGGAGCTTGGACCCGAATAGATTCGAAACGGAACAAGAGTCGATCGAGTTTGTTTTGGGATAAGTGCTGATGGCCTGAAAAGGTGGGGGGTCAATCATTGGCGGATAGTCACTCTGAATAGAGACGCAATCTCATACACATCCTCTGGTAAAACCAGCAACAGTTCCGATACCCGTCCAATGGACAGATCACCTCTTGTCAGGGCTTCCATGCAGTCAAGGACGAAATTAATGTGCAAACCTCGAGCCATCAACCGAGATTTTCGTTCTAGTTCAGAAGGAGAATAGTCGCCAACCAGTTCAGATTCCCGCTTCTCTGGAAGCCTAAGTTGAGCTGCGCGGAGTCGGTTGCGCGTTTCGTCGTCTATTATCTTGGATCGTTTTAATGCAGATAGGAGGGCCGGAACAGTAACCCATAGACGATCTGCTGTCTTCAATACGTGGTCAGTGTCGTCCCATCTGCTTTTCGATCCCAGTTTTCTAAGTAACTCGTCCGGCATTAAGAACGTCGATGCAAACGTGTTAGCTCGAAGCTCAGACAGTTGCCTGCTCTCCAGATCTCCATGCTTCGATATATTGTACGGCCTTGCATGATCCATGAACGCATGGCCAGCCTCATGCATGACGCTGAAGCGTTGCCGATAAAGATCCTGTCGGTAGTTAACCAACAAGCACGATCCTGCAGTTGGATGCATCAGGTACAGTCCGGCGATCGTTGAGTCTGCCGGCATCGCTCGACGAAAAACTCTCAGCCCATCCGCGCGGAGAGTGTCGAAAGGATTTGTTACGATCTCATCATCCCCGAGCCCCAAGTGTCGACGATACGATCGCGCACACGCAATGCCTTGTGCTATGTAGTGGCCGCCACTCGGGATGAAGCGAAATGAGGGCTTAGCGTTGGCCTTCCGTCTCAAGACTGCATCAAGCAATTCCTGAGCCTTGCATAAGTGGACGAATTCCGCGATTGCATCCCGGTCGGAGGATGTGAGGGTGCCATCCTCATTCCGAAAGAGAACTTCCAGCCCATCGTCGGGGTTGTTCGACCCGTCCTCGATGAGCCATGCAAAATCGCATCGGAAGCGTCCAGCCAGGTAGAGCACCTCGTCGCCGGTCGGCATTCCTAGCCCAGCCTCCAGATCGGTCAGGCGGGCAGGCGCGATGCCAATATCCTGAGCGACGGAAGTGATCGTCAACTGACGATGCTCCCTAAGCTCCCGGATCTTGGCCCCAAAACGCGCCTGCGTGAACGGCATCCCCACCCCCTGCCACGTTGGGCACAGGCACTTCGCTGCCTGAACGCCCAACGGAGATCTGTCTGTCGGCTCTCTGCCTCTAGTCGCCACCTTCCGCCACGATTGTCCGTCTTGCAACCCGATGAAGACGGTATGTCAGGTCCAGTCACTCGTCGTCGGTAGAGGCAGCGGAGGCGGATGGCCGACAGCTTTACGGTGTCGACGTCATGGCGCAATAGTATAGTGGCAGAAGCGCATTGCTGTGAGGAGTCGACGAGCTGGAAGCCTTCCGTTGTGATCGCCCGCCCCGGTAGTTGGGACCGAATGATCGTCGGTCCATCCGAATGCTTGAGTCGTCTGAAGTCTCGACCGGGATTGTCCTACGCCAGCGCGGCGGCAGCCTCCGCCGGCGCCACCGCGCGCTCGTCCAGCAATAGCCGCGCGGCGGGCTCGTCGTCGAAGGCGGGGGTGAAGGGGTCGCGGGGGCTGAGGCGGTGTTCGAGCGCGAGGCGGGCGAGGACGAGGCGGCGGGCGTCCGGTTCCGTTCCGGTCGACAGTAGGGCGCCTTCCTCGGCCATCAGCACGGCCGCGGTCGCGTAGTAGAGGCCGGTGGCGGCTTGGCGGGCGTCGCGGTCGTCAGCGCCGCGGGCCACCGCGTCGGCGAAGGACAGCGCCCGGCCCAGCGCGCGGCCGAGCGGTTCGGCCAGTGCGGGGGGTACGGTGGCGAGGCGCCGGCGCAGATCCTCGCCCAGCGCCGCGGCGGCGTCGCTGCGGCGGATGGCGCGGATGACGTCGAGCGCGACGACGTTGCTGGTGCCCTCCCAGATCGAGCCGAGATGGGCGTCGCGCACGAGGCGCGCGTCCGACCATTCCTCGACATAGCCGCAGCCGCCGCGCACCTCCATCGCGTCGCCCGTGACGCGGCGGGCGTCGCGGCAGGCGCGGAACTTGATGAGCGGGGTCAGGATGCGCAGGCGCCGGGCCGCGGCGGCATCGCCGGCGTCGGCGGCCTGCATTGCGGCGGCCGTGGCGAAGACCATGCTGCGCGCCGCCTCGGCCGGGACCATGAGCTTCAGGAGTTGGCGGCGCATCAGCGGCAGCTCGATGACGGGCCGGCCGAAGGCGATGCGGTTGCGCGCGACGTGCAGCGCCTCGAAGAGCGCGCGGCGCATCATGCCGGCGGCACGCACGCCGTTCGACAGGCGCGAGAGGTTGATCATGTCGGCCATCTGGACGAAGCCGCGGCCGAGGCTGCCGACGAGGTGCGCCTCGGCCCCTTCGAGCCGGATCTCGCCCGACGCCATGTCGCGGGTGCCGAGCTTCTCCTTCAGGCGGACGATGCGATAGCGGTTGGGGCTGCCGTCCGCGGCGAGCCGCGGCATCAGGAAGAGCGACAGGCCCTTCAGCCCCGGCTCGGCGTCCGCCGGCCGGGCCAGCACCATGGCGAGGCCGGCATCGGCGTTGGAGCAGAACCACTTCTCGCCCCAGAGGCGCCAGCCGTCGCCGTCCCGCCGCGCGACCGTCTCGATCCGCCCGACATCCGAGCCGCCGGCCTGCTCGGTCATGAACATCGCCCCCTGGGTCAGGTGGTCGAGGTCGGTCGCGGTCAGGCCGGGCAGGTAGCGGGCGACCAGCACCGGGTCGCCGTGGCGGACGAGGGTCGCGGTCAGGCTGTCGGTCATGCTGACCGGGCAGCACAGCCCGAACTCCGCCTGCACGAAGAGATAAGTCAGCGCGTACTTGGCGATCGGCGGCAGCGGCGCGTTCCAGCCCAGCACGCCCGGCCGGTGCGTCATCGCCGCCAGCCCGTATTCGGCGAAGGCCAGCCGCTCCATCTCCCGGTAGGCGGGGTGCTTCTCGATCCATTGCCGGTCGCGGCCCTGGCGGTCGCGATGGTGCAACTGCGGCGGGTTGCGGTCGGCGGTGCCGGCGAGCGCGTCGAGCGCGTCGCCGGCGAGCCCGCCCAGCCGGTCGAGATGGGGGGCGAGATGGGCCGCAAGCGGCCCGGGCAGGTGCAGCGCCAGGAGCTGGCGCAGCGTCGGGTCGGCCCGCCACAGGTTGGCGCCGCGGGCGTCCGGCACAGCTGCCGCGGCGGCCGGCATGCTCATCCCCTCGGCGCTCATTCGTTGCCCGGCGCTCATTCGTTGATCGCCCGGTCGAGCGTCGGCTGGTAGGCGAAGAGCGCCGGCTGCCCGCCGGTATGGACGAAGAGGATGTTCTGGCCGCGCCGGAAGGTGCCGCGGCGGACCAGATCGATCAGACCGTCCATCGCCTTCCCGGAGTAGACCGGGTCGAGCAGGATGCCCTCCTCGCGGGCCAGCGTCCGCAGCGCCGCCAGCATCCCCGGCGTCGGCTTGCCGTAGCCGGGGCCGACATAGTCGGAGTTGGCGACCACCGCGCTGCGCGCGACCGCACCCTTGAGGCCGACATGGTCGGCGGTCGCCTCGACCAGCGCCATCACCTGCTCCTCCTGGTCGGCACGCTCCCGGCGCACGGTGATGCCGGTGACCGGGATGCCCGCGCGCAGCCCTTCCAGTCCGACGACGATGCCGGCCTGGGTGCCGGAACTGCCGGTCGCGTGGATCAGATGGTCGAAGGCGACGCCCTGCTCGGTCGCCTGGGCCATCAGTTCCAGCGCGAAATTGACGTAGCCAAGCGCGCCGACCGGGTTCGAGCCGCCACCGGGGATGGCGTAGGGGCGGCCGCCCGCCCGGCGCACCTGATCGGCGACCTCCGCCATGGCGTCGGCCATGTCGGTGCCGGACGGATATTCGTGCAGCCGTGCGCCGAGCAGGCGGTCGAGCAGGATGTTGCCGTTCTGGGTATAGGCCTGGTCGGCGTCGCCGATCCGCGCCTCCAGCACGAGGTGGCAGGCGAGGCCGAGGCGGGCGGCCGCGGCCGCGGTCTGGCGTGCATGGTTCGACTGTACCGCGCCCACGGTCAGCACCGTGTCCGCACCCTGGGCCAGCGCGTCGGCCATCAGGTACTCGAGCTTGCGCGTCTTGTTGCCGCCGAGCCCGAGGCCGGTGCAGTCGTCGCGCTTGATCCAGATGGTGGGGCCGTCGAGGAGCCGGCTGAGGCGGTCGAGCCGCTCGAGCGGCGTCGGCAGATGGGCGAAGCGGAGGCGGGGGAATCGGGAAAGCTGCATCGGACCTGTCCGGGTGGGGCGGAACGGGGTGCCTGGGACGGCATCGGGCGGAGCCCGACCTTACCGCAGTCCCGCCGAAGGGACGACAGGCGTTCCAAACGCCGTCGGCCTCGGCTATCGTGCCGTCCGGCCGCCATCGACGAGGATTGGAATGCCGGTTCGTCCCCGGGGCATTGCCGCCCCGGTACTGATCGCCGCCCTGTTGCTGAGCGCGTCCGGAGCGGATGCGAAGCAGCTCGGCTTCGCGCGCCAGCTCGACAAGGGGGCGATCGAGTACAGCTATCGCTTCTACGATGCCGATGGCCGAGAGCAGACCTTGCGCTTCCGACTGCCGGAGAAGGCGGTCGTGCGCGGGCATCGCGAGTATCGGCCGATCGACAGCCCGGAAGTGGCGAATTCCCTGAAGCGTCGCGTGGCGCAGTCGATCGAGGCCTATGTGCGCCCGCTGGGCGGCACGATCGAGGTCACGGTCGAGCGCAGCAAGGGCAGCCTGTCGGTGCATTACGAGGTCAAGCTGCCGCCCAACCGGGCGACCCCGGCCGTCGAGGCCGAGGTCGAGCGGCGGGCCGAAAGCGCCACCTCGGAGACCTACGCCGCCTTCTTCAACGTACGCGACGCCAGCGGAATCGAGGTGCGGCCCGACTTTGCGCGCATCGTGCCGCGTGCGGTCGCCGATCTGAAGCCGGTGGCCGACGCGATCGCCGCGCAGACCGAGGATGAGCGCGAGCGGATCGCGCTGGCGCTGGCCTTCGTGCAGTCGGTCCCCTATGCCGTGCCGGACCGGCGCAGCCAGGGCGGCTTCGTCATGCCGGCTGCGTTCTTCGACCTCAACCGCGGCGATTGCGACGTCAAGTCGGCGGCGCTGGCGGCCATCCTGATGTCGCTGTTGCCGGACCGCTCGATCGCGATGGTGCTGCCGCCGGAGCACGCGCTGCTGGCGGTCGACATCCCGTCGGCGGGCGACGAGGCCAAGATCGTCGTGAATGGCCGCAGCTACGTCCTGCTCGAGCCGACCGGGCCGGCGCTCTGGCCGATCGGCCGCGTCGCCCAGGAGACCGGCCAGAAGATGTCGGGCACGACGTCGGAGACGGTGGTGCTGCCGCGTCCGCCGGCCGAGGAAGCGCAATCCCGGCGCAAGTAGCGCGGCCGCGGCCATTCCTGGGAGGTTACGACGATTTCATGCGCCACCCATGGAATCGCGGCCGGGAATCCCCCATCTTCCGTGTCAGAGCTGACGTGCTTTGCCCCCCAGACGCGTCAGATCTCGGCCCCGCCGGTCTCAGCCTCCTGGTCCGGCGGGGTCACTCTTTCCGCGGTACCGCCTAGACCTGACAGAGCTTCCACTCGCCGAGATCGAGGTGGAGATGGTCATGGTGGTCCGCATCGGCCCCCGGCCCCAGCACGACATGGAACAGGTTGCAGGACTTCTGTCCGACCTCCTGCAGGAAGCGGCTGCGGGCGCCTGCACCGCGCCAATGGTCGCGGACGAGGGCCTTCGAGCCGTCGGCGAGGACGAAGCCCCAGATGTCGATCGCCCGACCCCGCGCATGCTCGCTGAGCCGGCCGTTGCGGGAGTTGCGGCAGACATAGCCGCCGGCCTGGTGAACGACGCTGACGCGGCTCCGCAGGTGGCGGCGGGCCGCCGGCTGGACCACCTCTTCCATCCAGCGGTCGACCACGCGCGCGGTCGGGCAGCCCAGCGTGACCGGCCGGTTCAGGGCGGCCGACATGCCCTCGAGGCGGACCCCGTTCACGAGCGTGCACCTGCCGGACGAGACGGTCTGGGGCAGCGCCTTGAAGATCACGCCGCGGGCGGCCAGCTCCTGCAGGCAGATCTCGCCGGCGACCGGCGGCGGCGAGGGGGCACGAACCGCCCGGGGCCGGTCGGGCGCGGAACTGCCGCAGGCCCCCACCAGCCCGGCCAACGCCAGCGCCGTGGCGAGCCGGCACCAGCGCCGCGCCATTCCCTGCAGATCCTCCGACACCCCCACAATCGACCCCGAATTGCTCAGATTGGATGAGCAATGTCGCCCAACGCATTGATATGCGCAAGAACCTCAGTGGAGAGAGGGCGTATCCTTGTAGATGGTGCCCGCCTTCATGACCATCAGCAGGCGCTTCTCGGGCTGGGTCAGGACGCCGATGTCGGCCAGTGGGTCGCCATCGACGACCAGCAGGTCGGCCAGGGCGCCGGGGGCGACGCAGCCCAACTCCTTCGGCTTCATCAGGATTTCGGCGTTGATGCGCGTCGCGGAGGCCAGCAGTTCGGCCGGCGACAGCACTTCCTTGCGGATCGAGAACTCCGACAGCTGGTGGACGTGCATGGCGCCGAGCAGGTCGCTGCCATGCCCGATCGCAACGCCGGCCGCCTTGGCGATCTCGATCGAGCGCAGGCCGGCGGCCTGCACCTCGGTCAGCTTCGCCAGGCTGACCTCGGGGAAGCCGAGTTCGCGGCCATAGCGCCCGAGCGCGTCGTAGGTGGCGAGCGTCGGGACCAGGAAGGCCTTCTTCTCGGCCATCAGGCGGGCGGCCTCCTCGTCGATCAGGTTGCCGTGTTCGATGGTGCGGATGCCCGCGGTGACGGCGCGGCGGATCGCCTGTCCGGTATAGGCGTGGGCCATGACGTAGGTGTGCCAGGCCTCCGCCTCCTCGACGATGATCCGCATCTCCTCGGCGGAATACTGCGTGTTCTGGATCGGGTCGGACGGCGAGGCGACGCCGCCGCCGGCCATGATCTTGATCTGGGTCGCGCCCTTGCGCAGCTCGTCGCGGGCGGCGCGGCGAACCTCGGTCGGACCGTCGGCGATGCGGCCCAGCGAGGGGAAGGCCTGGCCGCAGGCGCAGCCGTCGGCGATGAGGGTGCGCGGCCGGAAATCGGCGTGGCCACCGGTCTGGCTCAGCGCCTGGCCGGCGAAGAAGAGGCGGGGCCCGTGGAACAGCCCGGTCTCGATCGCCTCGGCATGGCCCCAGTCGGCGCCGGCGGCGTCCCGCACCGTCGTGAAGCCGCGCATCAGCATCTCGTAGGCGATCCGCGCGGAGCCGGCGGCGATCAGGCTGGGCGGCTGCCCGGTCAGCGTGCCGAGGTTGGTCACCGTCGCGGTGATGTGGACATGGGCGTCGATCAGGCCCGGCATCAGCGTCCGGCCCTCGACCTTGATGCGGTGGGCTTGCGCAGTCTTGATCGGCCGGTCGGACACTTCGACGATGCGCGTCCCGTCGGTCAGGACATGCATGCCCTCGCGCATCGTGTCGCCGAGGCCGTCATAGAGGTGGCAGTTCTCGAACAGATAGGCAGGCACGGGGCGGCAACTCCTCGGGGCGGCGGCAATCGCGCAACCAGACTACGACGGCGGGGCGTCCCGTGCTACTCGCTGCGCGGCTTTCGGCAAGGGACGGCAGGAACGATCGCATGGCGGAATCGCGGGCCCCGCGGGGCAATGTGCTGCTGGTGACCTTCGACCAGTGGCGGGCCGACTGCATCGGCGCGCTCGGGCACCCTTGCGTCCGGACGCCGACCGTCGATGCGCTGGCCGCCGACGGCGTCCTCTTCGGCAACCATTTCACGCAGGCCGCACCCTGCGGCCCGGCGCGCGCGTCGCTGATGACGGGCCTCTATCTCCACAATCATCGCTCGCTGCGCAACGGCACGCCGCTCGACCGCCGCCACGCGACCCTCGGCCAGGAGGCGCGCAAGGCGGGCTATGCCCCGACGCTCTTCGGCTACACCGACACCAGCGCCGACCCGCGCGGCCTCGACCCGGCCGACCCGGTGCTGGCGACCTATGAAGGGGTGCTGCCCGGCTTCGATGCGGAGCTGCTGCTGACCGAATCGCTCGAGCCCTGGGCGGCCTGGCTGCGCGCCAAGGGCTACCCGGTGCCGGAGCGGCTGACCGATCTCTACCTGCCCGATCCCGCCCGCGTCCGCCCCGGCGAGGCGCCGACGCGGGCGCCGATGGCCATGCCGGTGGAGGACGAGATCACCTTTTTCCTCGCCGACCGCGCCCGCGACTGGCTGGCGGTCCGGCACGACCGGCCCTGGTTCCTCCACCTCTCCTTCATCCGCCCGCACCCGCCCTACATCGCGCCGGCGCCGTTCGACGCGCTGGTCGATCCCGCGACCGTGCCTGCGGCGGTGCGCGCCGCCGACCGCGACGCAGAGGGCCGGCAGCATCCCTGGCTCGCGGCCCAGATCGCGCGGCAATGGGCCGGCAACCTGCCGGTCGTCCAGCCGGTGCCGATGGCGGGGATGGACGAGGCCGCGCTGGCCCAGCTGCGCGCCACCTACTATGGGCTGGTTTCCCTGGCCGACGCCGCTCTCGGCCGGGTCATCGCCGATCTCAAGGCGTCCGGCGCCTACGACGACACGCTGATCGTGCTGACGGCCGACCATGGGGAGCATCTCGGCGACCACTGGCTGCTCGGCAAGGACGGCTATCACGACCCGGCGTTCCACATCCCGCTCATCGTGCGCGACCCCCGGGCCGGCGCCGATGCCGGCCGCGGCCGCGTCGTCGAGGCGTTTACCGAGGCCGTCGACGTCATGCCCACCATCCTCGACTGGATCGGCCTGCCGGTGCCGCCCGCCTGCGACGGGCGCGGGCTGGGCGCCTTCCTGGCCGGCGGCACCCCAGCGGACTGGCGCGACTGCGTCCACTGGGGCTACGACTTCCGCGATGTCCGCGGCGGCCATTTCGAGCAGGTGCTCGGGCTCGATCCCGACCGCTGCGGCCTCCTCGTGCATCGCGACCACCGCCGCAAGTACGTCCATTTCGCCGGCCTGC
This sequence comes from Allostella sp. ATCC 35155, assembly GCA_006738865.1. Classification (GTDB taxonomy): domain Bacteria; phylum Pseudomonadota; class Alphaproteobacteria; order ATCC43930; family Allostellaceae; genus Allostella. The sequence goes on along the minus strand of AP019701.1, from coordinate 3,960,006 downwards.
CGCCGCTCTTCTTCGACCTCGAGCAGGACCCCGGCGAACTGGCCGACATCGCCGGCGACCCGGCCCGCCAGGGCGAGATGCTGGCCTATGCCGGCCGCCTCCTGTCCTGGCGCATGGCCCACGAGGACCGAACGCTCTCGCACTACCATCTCGGCCCCGGCGGCGCGATGTCGAACCGCGGCTGATCGGCAGGGCGCGGGGCGCGCGCGATCAGTAGCGGTAGAGGGCCGCTGCGGCAGGAAAGTCCTCCGCGCGGTCGACCGGGCGGGTCAGCACCCGGCCGCCGTGGGACAGGGTTTCGAGGATGGCGCGGTCGAGCTGCGCCAGTTGCTCCTCGGGCGGCGGCGCCTGTCCCGGTGCCCAGCCGAGCGCGGCGGGATCGGCGGGGTCGGCCGCGACCAGCAGCGCGTCGACCCGGCCCTCGGAGGCTGCCGTCAGGATCTGGTCGATGCGGTCGGATGCGCCGGAGCCGGTGGCGAGGCGCGCCTCCAGGCGCTCGACCAGCGCGCGCCGGTCGGCATCGAGCCGGTCGCGGACCAGCGCATAGGCGCGGCCGTGGAGGGTGGCTTCGTCCATCGAGCCGGGGTGTTCGCGGATGCCTTCCTCGACCAGGTCGACCCGGTCGAGGGACCGGCGGAGCTTGCCGAGCATGCGGTCGTCCGCCGCGAGCACCAGCGGCGCGCCGAGGCCGGCCAGGACCGTCCCGACCGCCTTGCCCGTGCGCCGTGCGAACTCGTCGATCAGATCCTCGGCGACATCGGTCGGGCTTTCGCCCAGGGCATGCACCCGGATCGCCGCCGCACCGCGCGAGGCCGCGTGGAACCCCGTCGCGTTCTCGATCTCGGCCGGCCCGGTGACCACGGCGGCCGAGGCCGGGATGCGGTCATCCTCGACAGGGTCCATCCCGAAGCGGGTGCCGCGCCAGAGCGCGACCCGATCGGTCGAGGCAGCGAGGACGAAGAAGGTGCCGTCGCGCATCAGGAGCGGCAGCAGCGGCCGGACGACGAACTGCTCGCCGACATGCGCTTGCGGCGGAAACGCGACCCTGGCGCGCACGATCGTCACGGCGTCGGTCGAAGCGAAGATCGCGAGCCCGTCCTCCGCCTGCTGCCAGAACGAGTCACCGGTTTCGGCCGAGATGCGTTCGACGATGCCGTCGGCGAGGCGGGCATCGGCGCCCCCCTCGCGCAGCCGGCGGCCGGCCTCGCGCAGGAGATTGCCGAGCTGCACCGGGCCCTGGCGCCGGTCGGGCACACCCCGCGGCGTGGCCAGGAAGAGGCTGACCCGGGGGAATCCCCGCTCGGCGGCCAGCCCGATGATCTGTGCCTCGTCGATCATGGCACGCTCCCTCCCGATTTCGCGTTCAAGACGAGTGATGCCAACGTGGCTCGGAGCCCCGCGGTTCCCGCCCGGCGGCCGGACCGAAGGGACAGTCCGATGACCTATAAACTCCACTACTGGCCGGAGATCCAAGGGCGCGGCGAATTCGTCCGCCTTGCGCTGGAGGAGGCGGGTGCGACCTATGTCGATGTCGCGCGCGAGGGCGAGGGCGGCATGGAGCGGACGATGGCGCTGCTCGATGACGGTGGGGCGCCGCGGCCGCCCTTCGCGCTGCCGGCATTGCGCCACGGGCGCCGCGTCATCGCGCAGACGGCGCTCATCCTGGCCTATCTCGGGCCGCGGCACGGGCTGGTGTCGCGGCTTCCGGCAGACCGGGTCTGGACGCAGCAGCTGCAGCTCACCATCGCCGATCTCGTCGCCGAGGTGCACGACACCCACCACCCGATCGCGGTCGGCCTCTACTACGCCGATCAGAAGGAGCCCGCGATGCGACGCGCCGAGGCCTTCCGGCAGGAGCGCCTGCCGAAGTTCCTCGGCTGGTTCGAGCGGGTGCTGGAGCAACCCGGCGGGGCCGGGCCACCTCGTCGGCGACCGCCTGTCCTATGCGGACCTGTCGCTCTTCCAGGTCGTGGCCGGGCTGGAATACGCCTTTCCGAAGGCTGCCCGGCGGGTGCTCGCCGAGTGCCCGCGGGTGGCGGCGCTCGCCCGGGCCGTCGCGGCGCGCCCGCGCATCGCCGCCTATCTCGCCAGCCCGCGGCGGATTCCCTTCAACGAGGAAGGGATCTTCCGCCGCTACCGGGAACTGGACGGGTAGCTCAACCCCAGGGCAGGGAGTAGGTCTTGACGTTGGTGAAGGCCTTCATCGCCTCCAGCACGCCTTCCTTGTAGCCGAGGCCCGAATCCTTGATGCCGCCGAAGGGCGAGGATTCGATGCGGTAGCCCGGCACCTCGCGCACATTGACCGTGCCGACGTCGAGTTCCCGCACGAAGCGGGTGATGTAGTCGAGGCGGTTGGTGACGACGCCCGAGGACAGCCCATAGGCGGTCGAGTTGGAGAGGCGGATGGCGTCGTCGATGTCGCGGAAGCGCAGGATCGGCGAGACGGGGCCGAACGTCTCCTCCATCACCAGCGGCGCCTCGCGCGGAACATGGTCGACGACCGTCGGCGCATAGAGCGCGCCCCGCCGCTCATGGCCGCACAGCAGGCGGGCGCCGCGGCCGATCGCGTCCGTCACCCGCTCCTCGATGCGGATGGCAGCCTCCTCGTCGATGACGGTGCCCATGTCGGTCGCCGGGTCCATCGGGTCGCCGTACCGGATGGCCCGGGTCTTGGCGACGAGCCGCTCGGCGAAGGCGTCGGCCAGGCTCTCATGGACGAGCATGCGCTTGACGGCGGTGCAGCGCTGGCCGGAGTTCTTGTAGGAGCCGGCGGCGGCGAGCGTCGTCGCCTCCTCGAGGTCGGCATCCTCCATCACGATCAGCGGGTCGTTGCCGCCGAGTTCCAGGACGACGCGGCGATAGCCGAGATTGTCGGCGATCCACTTGCCGACCCGGACGCCGCCCGTGAAGGTGACGAGGTCGATCTCCGGGCACTTGATCAGGGCGTCGCCGATCTCGCGTGGGTCGCCGGTCACGACCTGGAACATCTCCGGCGGCAGGCCGGCCTCGTAGAGCACGTCCGCCAGGAGGAAGGCCGTGAGCGGGGTCTTCTCCGACGGCTTCAGGACCATCTTGTTGTTGGTCGCGATCGAGGGCGCGATCTTGTGCGCGACCTGATTCAGCGGATGGTTGAAGGGCGTGATCGCCGAGATCGCGCGCAGAGGGTCGCGCTGGGTGTAGATGCGGCGCTTCTTGCCGTGCGGGCTGATGTCGCAGGAGAATATCTGGCCGTCGTCGTTGAGCGCGGCCTGCCCCGCCAGCATGAAGACGTCGTGGGCGCGGCCGACCTCGTAGACGGAATCCTTCTTCGAAAGACCGGATTCGAGCGTGATGAGGTCGCTGACCTCGGCGGTGCGCTCGACCAGCAGCTTGGCGGTGCGCTGCAGGATGGCGCCGCGCTCGTGCCGGGTCAGTGTGGCCTTGTAGGCGCCGGCGATCTGGAAGGCGCGGGCGACGTCGGCCGGGGTCGCCTTCGGCACCGAGCCGACGACCCGCCCGTCCCACGGGTAGTGGACGGCGATGCGGCGCGGATTGTCGACCCGCTGTCCGCCGATGCGGAGGGTCTCGTGACGCTGTCCTTCGGACTCGAAGGCCTTGGGAAGGGCGGTCATGCGGCACCGGCCAGATGGTTGAGGGCGACGTCGAAGATGTCGAAGTTGCGCAGGGCGCGGCCGTCGAGGCCGGCGACGGCACGGGTGACCATCAGCGGCACCTGCTGCTCGCTGATGCCGCCGTGGGAGCGCAGCGGCGCGTCGAGGCCGGAGAGGTCGTGCTTGTCGGCGCTGGTGCCGAGCACCCAGTGGCGTTCCGACACCGCGACGAGGTCGCCGATGCGCTCGCGCGGCAGCTCGAAGCGGGCGGCGGCGGCATCGCCGTCCAGCACCAGTTCCATGCCGGGCAGCGCCGACAGCTTGGCGGCGACCATGGCAGCGTCCGTGCCGGCCGGCAGGTAGGCGGTGGCGAACGAGCCCAGCGCGCCGTGATGGACGACATAGGGGTCGGTGATCGGCAGGATGACCCGCGCCGATCCCTCGCCCAGCAGGCCGTCGAGCACGGACTGGAGGTAGATCACCTGCGGCGCGCCGTCCGGCCCGAACTTGGCGTTCATGCCGTGGTCGGCCGTCAGCGCGATGACGGCGCCGAGCCGGTCCATCGCCGCCAGATGGCGGTCGATCATGGCGTAGAATTCGTTGGCGACGGGCGTGCCGGGCGCGTGCTTGTGCTGGATGTAGTCGGTCGTCGACAGGTACATAATGTCCGGCCGCCGGGTCTCCAGCAGGCGGACGCCGGCGGCGAAGACGAACTCGGACAGGTCGGCGGAATAGACCGAGGGCAACGGCCGGTCGACGAAGGCCAGCAGGTCGGTGATGCCGTTCTCGGCCTCGGTCGCCTGGTCCGCCTTCTCGGCCGAGAAGCAGATGCCCTTCATCTTGTGGCCGAGCAGGGTGCGCAGCTTGTCCTTGGCCGTCACGACCGCGACCTTGAGGCCGGCGTCGGCGAAGGCGGCGAGGATGGTGCCGGTGCGCAGGAACTCCGGGTCGTTCATCATCACTTCCCGGCCCGTCTCGGGGTTCAGGAAGTAGTTGCCGGCGATGCCGTGCACCGCCGGCGGCCGGCCGGTGACGATCGACAGGTTGTTGGGGTTGGTGAAGCTCGGCACGACGCAGTCGGCGCGCAGATCGGCGCCCGTCGCCAGGGCCTTCTCCAGGAAGGGCATGACGCCGGCGCGCATCGCCTCGGTCGTGTAGTCGGGCTCCGATCCGTCGATGCAGACGATGACGGTCGGCTGGGCCGGCGCGCGATAGCGGCGCCCGTTCACCTCGACCGACAGGTCGCGGGAGATGCCGTCCATGTGCGGGTTTCCTCTCAGCCGACGGCGCGCCGCGCCACCGGCAGCGGGCCGCAATTGGTGACGCCCATCTCGGCCAGGGTCGCGGCGATCGCGGCCAGCGCATCCTGCATGTCGGACGGCATCAGCCGGCCGATGCAGCCGATGCGGAAGCTGTCCGCGACCGTGAGCTTGCCGGGATAGATGACGAAGCCGCGCTCGCGCAGCCGGTCGTAGAAGGCCTGGAAGGCGAAGCTGGGATCGGACGGCATGTGGAAGGTGACGATGATCGGCGCCTGCAGGGCGTCCGGCAGCAGCGTCTCGAAGCCCATGGCGCGCATGCCGTCGACCAGGATGCGGCAGTTCTCGCGGTAGCGGTTGCCGCGGCCTTCCACGCCGCCCTCGGCGGCATGCTCGGTCAGCGCCTGGTCGAAGGCGGCGATGACGTGGGTCGGCGGCGTGAAGCGCCACTGGCCGGCCCGCTCCATGAAGCGCCACTGGTCGAAGAGATCGAGGCTGAGCGCGTGCGCGTTGCCCTCGCACTCCGCCATCGCCTCCCGGCGCGCGATGACGAAGCCCATTCCCGGTACGCCCTCCAGGCACTTGTTGGAGGAGGCGGCGACGGCGTCGCACGCGACCCGGGCGAGGTCGAGCGGCAGCGCCCCGAAGGCGCTCATCGCGTCGATCAGCAGGCGCCGGCCGCGCCGGGCGACCTCCCCGGCGATGGCGGCGACGGGATTGAGCACGCCCGAGGTCGTCTCGCACTGGACGACGGCGACATGGGTGATGGTCGGGTCGGCGTCGAGACGGCGGCCGATCTCGCCGGCGTCGATCGGGGTGTCCTCGGCCGTCTCGTATTCGACGGCACTGCGGCCGAGCATCTCGACGATGCGGGCCATGCGGTGGCCGTAGGCGCCGTTGATGGCCAGCAGGATGCGGCCGTCCTTCGGCAGCATGGTGCCCAGCATCGCCTCGACCGCGAAGGTGCCGCTGCCTTGCAGCGGGATGGCGACGAAGCGGTCGCCGCCGTTGGCGAGCTCGACGAGGCGCGAACGGATGCGGGCGTTCATTTCCACGAAGCGGCCGTCGCGCGAGCCCCAGTCGCGCAGCATGGCGCGCTTGGTCGTCTCCGACGTGGTCAGCGGTCCGGGCGTGAGGAGGAGCGGCACCTTGGTCGGGTCGGTCATGGCGAGCGGGGCTCCGGATACGGGATCGGCTTGGAATATGCGCAGCCGAAAACTATAAATCCAATCCGCACTCTCAATATGACACATAGACGAAATCTATGTTTCCGACCCAGCTCCGTGCCTTCCATGCCGTCGCCGTCGAGGGCAGCTTCACGCGCGCCGCGGCGCGCCTCGGCGTCACGCAGCCGACCCTCTCGGCCCAGGTGAAGACGATCGAGGACCATTGCGGTGCCGCGCTGTTCGACCGGCTGGGGCGGCGCATCGCGCTGACCGATTTCGGGCGCCGCCTGCTCGACGTGACGCAGCGTCTGGCGGATGCAGAGGCGGCCGCGACGGAACTGATCGACGATGCCCGGACGCTGCGCACGGGGCGCCTGCGGGTCGCGGCCGACAGCCCCTACCATGTCGCGCCGCTGCTCGCGGCCTTCCACCGTCGCTATCCCGGGGTGCAGGCGGTGCTCAGCATCGGCAATGCCGAGACGGTGCGCGAGGATCTGATGCATTTCGCGGCCGACCTCGCGATCCTGGCCGACATTCCGGACGATCCGCGCCTCCATGCGGTCCCCTGCGGCCGGCACCGCGTCGTGATCGTCGTCCCGCGGGAGCATCCCTGGGCGGGCGGCGGCCCGATCCGCCCGCAGGAACTGGCCGGCCAACCGATGGTCCTGCGCGAGGCGGGGTCGGTGACGCGCCGCCTGTTCGAGACGCGGCTGGCGGCCGCCGGCATCGCGCCGCGCATCGTCATGGAGATCGAGAGCCGCGAGGCGGTGCGCGAGGCGGTCGCGGCCGGCATCGGGCTCGGCGTCGTCTCGGAGGCCGAGTTCGGCGCCGACGCGCGGCTGGCGATGGTGCCGGTCGACGATCCGCTGCTCGAAACGCGGGAGTATGTCGTGTGCCGGACCGACCGGCGGCGCGTCGCCGTGGTGCGGGCCTTCCTCGAACTGGTACCATCGGCCGGCAGCGGGGTCGGTGCCTGAACCTCCGGCTGCCTACCATCGCGGGAGCCGGCGGAACATGGAAACCAATGTCGGGATCGTCCTCTTCGAGGATGCGGAGGAGCTGGATTTCGTGGGGCCGTGGGAGGTCTTCGGCATGGCGGCGCGGGAGCGGCCGGAGCTGAAGCCCTTCACCGTCTCGGAGCGTGGCGGCATCGTGCGCTGCGCCAAGGGCATGCGGGTCGTCGCCGACCACAGCTTCGCCGACGCCCCGCGCATCGACCTGCTGCTGGTTCCGGGCGGGCAGGGCACGCGCCACGAGGTCTCCAACCGCGCGATGATCGACTGGATTGCGGCGGTGGCGCCGGGCTGCCGCTGGGTCACCAGCGTCTGCACCGGATCGCTGCTGCTGGTCGAGGCGGGGCCGGCGCGCGGCCGGCGGGTGACGACGCATTGGGGCTTCGTCGAGACCCTGCGCAAGCGCGGCGACGCCACGGTGCTGGATGATGTCCGCTTCGTCCGCGACGGCAATCTCGTCACCTCGGCCGGGGTTTCGGCCGGCATCGACATGTCGCTGTGGCTGGTCGGACAGCTCTACGACCCCGCCTTCGCACGCCACGTCCAGCGCCGGATGGAGTACGATCCGGCCCCGCCCTACACCGCGGCGGCATGAGTTCGTACGAAAACGAGAGGCAATCTCCCATGAGCATCAAGCGCATCAAGTCCGGTCCCCGCATGAGCGCCGGCGTCGTCCATGGCGACACCGTCTACGTCGCGGGCCAGACGGCCGACGACACCAGCGTCGGCGTGGCCGGCCAGACCGAGCAGGTGCTGAAGAAGATCGATGCGATCCTGGCCGAGGCCGGCAGCGACAAGTCGAAGCTGCTGTCCGCCAACATCTGGCTGCCGGACATTGCCACCTTCCACGAGATGAACAAGGTGTGGGACGCCTGGGTCTCGCCCGGCAACACGCCGGCCCGCGCCACCGTCGAGGCCAAGCTGGCGACGCCGCAGCTGCGGGTCGAGATCGCGGTCATCGCCGCGGTGTAGGGCCGAAGCGGCCGGCCGGCAGTGCCCGAAGGCGCCGCCGGCCGGCCGGAAACCCGATCATACCAAGTCGGTGAACATGGAACGACGGGTGGCGGACACCGTTGCGTCCCTCGACTTCGCTCGGGATGAGTTAAGTTTTTGTTCTAACTAGAAAACCATCTTCTCATCCCGAGCGAAGTCGAGGGACGCACGGCATCTGGCCGACGCCATGCGTCACCGCGCGACCGACCTGGGATCAGGCTCTGGGGGCCGCCTTCAGCAGCAGGCGGAGCAGGCGGCCGAACTGGCCGCGCGTGACCTCGCGGCCGGGCTGGTCGGTGTCGACGCGGTGCACCAGGACGGCGTCGAGCGTCGGCATCACCAGGACGACGTGCCCGCCGGCGCCCTTGGCGGCATAGGTGCCGTCCGGCACCCGGGCGTGCGGATAGAAGATGCCCGCGCGCGCCACCCACCACATGTAGCCGTAGGCGCCGGAATGCCCGGCCTCCGAGACGGGGGCGGTGCTGGCCTCGACCCAGCCCTCGGGCAGGATGCGGCGGCCGGCATGGCAGCCATTCTCCAGAAAGAGCTGGCCGAAGCGCGCGAGGTCGCGGGCGGTCATCCGGGAGGGATAGGCCGGATGCAGCGAATCGGGCAGGTCGATATAGGAGCCGTGCTCGCCGGGGCTGTAGTCCTCCATGCCGATCGGGGCGCCGATGCGCGCGTGGAAGTCGGCATGGATGTCCGCCCCGGTGCATTGCCGGAAGATCGTGCCGAGCGCGTTGAAGTCCCAGTTGTTGTAGCACCAGGTGGTGCCCGGTCCGGCGCTGTGGCGGGCCGGCTTGATCGAGAGCATCCAGGGCGATTCGTAGCCGCTCGGGTGATAGACGCCCGAGCGGGCGCAGAGGAGGTCGAGGACGGTCGCCAGCTTCTCGCGCTCGGTCAGTCCCTGGCGGTCGTCGATCCCGAGCGCGGCGAGCGTCGCCTCCAGGTCGATCCGGCCCTCGGCCTCGTGGATGCCGATGAGGGCCGAGAGCAGGCTCTTGCGGATCGAGTGGATGTTGAAGCGGTCGGCGACGCGCCCCTCGGCGAAGACGACGCGGCCACCCACCACCAGCATCAGCGCCGCGGTGTCGATGGTCCGGGAATAGGCGATGGCCTCGCCGATGCCGGCTGCGCTCCAGCCGGCATCGGCGGGGCTGGCCCAGCAGGGCCAGCCGCCGGTTTCACCGTTCATGGCGCCGGTCAGGCCGCCCGCGAGGAGGGGGCGGAGCTATCCTCCCACTCCGGCCCCCAGATCTGGATGACATGGCCGGGCGAGACCTCGCGGTACTGGCGCACCGGCGGTACATAGTCCGGCGCGCGGACCGGGCTGCGGATCTCGTCGTTGGAGATCGCGCGCTTGGTGCCGCGGCGCGCCGGGTCCGGGATCGGCACGGCCGCCATCAGCTTGCGCGTGTAGGGGTGCTGCGGATTGCCGAAGACCGCCTCGCGCGGGCCGATCTCGACGATCTCGCCGAGATACATCACGGCCACCCGGTGGGCGACGCGCTCGACCACGGCGATGTCGTGCGAGATGAAGAGATAGGCCAGCCGCAGGCTCACCTGCAGATCGAGCATCAGGTTGATGACCTGGGCCTTGATCGAGACGTCGAGCGCCGAGACGGCCTCGTCGGCGACGATCAGCTTCGGCCCCACCGACAGCGCGCGGGCGATGCAGATGCGCTGGCGCTGGCCGCCCGAGAACTCGTGCGGATAGCGCACCGCCATGTCGGGCTGCAGGCCGACCCGGTTCAGCAGGTCGGCGACGCGGTCCCGCGCTTCGGAGGGGGAGCACATGCGGTGCGCCATCAGCGGCTCGGCGATCGCCTCGCCGACGCGGATGCGCGGGTTCAGGCTGGCGAACGGATCCTGGAAGATGATCTGCATGCGCTTGCGCGCCTCGCGCAGCGCATTCTGGTCCATGCCGATCACGTCCTGGCCGTCGATGACCACGGACCCGCTGTTCGGCTCGACCAGCCGCAGGATCGACCGGCCCGTCGTCGACTTGCCGCAGCCGGACTCGCCGACGACGGCCAGGGTCTCGCCGGCGAGCAGACTGAACGAGACGTTCTCGACTGCATGGACCCGGCCCGACACCGTGCTGAACACGCCGGAGCGGATGTCGAAGCGGGTCGTCAGGTTCGAGACCTCGAGGATCGGGCGCTCGGCGGCGGCGACCGTGTCCGGCACCTCGGTCGGCACGTCCGAAAGCCCCGTCTTGATGTCGACCACGGGGAAGCGCATCGGGCGCTTGTGGCCCTCCATCGAGCCCAGTCGCGGCACCGCCGACAGCAGCGCCCGGGTATAGGGGTGCTCCGGCCGGGCGAAGATGTCCTCGGTCTGGCCCTTCTCGACCTGCTCGCCGTCGTACATGACGATGGTGCGGTCGGCGATCTCGGCGACCACGCCCATGTCGTGGGTGATGAAGAGGACGGACATGCCCTCCTCGTCCTGCAGGACCTTGATGAGGTCGAGGATCTGGGCCTGGATGGTGACGTCGAGCGCGGTGGTCGGTTCGTCCGCGATCAGCAGCTTCGGCTTGCAGGCGAGCGCCATGGCGATCATCACGCGCTGGCGCATGCCGCCCGAGAAGCGGTGCGGATACTCGTGGAACCGCGATTTGGCGGCGGGAATCCGCACCTTCTCGAGGAGGCGGACGGTCTCCGCCTCCGCCTCCCGGCGCGACATGCCCTGGTGGCCGATCAGCGCCTCGGCGATCTGGAAGCCGATGGTCAGCACCGGATTGAGGCTGGTCATCGGCTCCTGGAAGATCATCGCGACGTCGTTGCCGCGGATCTTCTTCATGCGGTGCTCGGGCAGGCTCGTCAGCTCGGTTCCGGCCAGCGTGACCTTGCCTTCGATCCGCCCGGTCATCTCGGGAACGAGGCGCATGATCGACAGCGCGGTGACGCTCTTGCCGGAGCCGGATTCGCCGACGATCGCCACCGTCTCGCGCGGGGCGACATCGAAGGAGACGTTGCGCACGACCGCGCGCCACTGCCCTTCGGTCAGGAAGGAGGTGGTGAGGTTGGATACGGAGAGGACGGGAGTGGTCATCGGTTGTCGGTTCCTGTCCTCGTCACATGCGGCGGGCGATGCGCGGATCGAGCGTGTCGCGCAGGCCGTCGCCGACCAGGTTGATCGCGAGCACCGTGATCGCCAGGCAGACGCCGGGGAAGAAGATGATCCAGGGCGAGATCTGGAAGAAGGTGCGGCCCTGCGAGATGATGTTGCCCCAGGACGGGATCTCCGGCGGGGTGCCGGCGCCGAGGAAGGAAAGACCCGCCTCTGTCAGGATCGCCGAGGCGCAGACATAGGTCGCCTGCACGATCAGCGGGGCCAGCGTGTTCGGCAGGATGTGCCGCCACATGATGACGAGGTTGCGGGTGCCCGAGGCGACCGCCGCCTCGATGTAGGGCATCTCGCGCACCGAGAGCACGACCGAGCGCACGAGCCGGACGACGCGCGGCACCTCGGGGATGGTGATCGCGATGATGACGATGGTCAGGCTCGCCTTCATCAGCGTGATCAGCGCGATCGCGAGCAGGATCGACGGGATCGACATGAGCCCGTCCATGATGCGCATGACGATGGCGTCGACCCGCTTGTAGAAGCCGCACAGCACGCCGATCGTGAGCCCGACCACGGTCGCCAGGATGGCGACGCTGATGCCGACGGCGAGCGAGATCCGGGTGCCGTAGACGACGCGGCTGTAGACGTCGCGCCCGAACTGGTCGGTGCCGAACCAGAAGGTTTCCGACGGCCGCTTGAGGCGGTTGGTCGGCTCGAAGGAGAGCGGATCCTCGGCGATCAGCGGCGCGATGAACGCCAGGACGACGAGGGTGGCGAGAATGATCGCGCCGACGGTGATCGTCGGATTGCGCCGCACCCAGGCGATCGGGCCCTTGCGCGATCGCATGCGCGGGGCGGCCGCGACGGTGGTGGTGGCCATCGGTCCTGCCTCCCTAGTAGCGGATGCGGGGGTCGAAGAAGGTGTAGCTGATGTCGATCATCAGGTTGATCAGCACCTTGGTGCCGGCAAAGATGATGATCAGCCCCTGGATGATCGGGTAGTCGCGCTTGAGGATCGCATCCACGGTCAGGCGCCCGAGCCCGGGAATGTTGAACACCGTCTCGGTGATCACGACGCCCGAGATCAATGCCGCCATGCCGAGGCCGATGACGGTGACGATCGGCACCGCCGCGTTCTTCAGCGCATGGCGCAGCAGGACCGACTTGGTCGTGGCGCCCTTGGCGTGCGCGGTCCGGATATAATCCTCCGACAGCACCTCGAGCATCGAGGCGCGCGTGATGCGCGCGATCAGCGCCATGTAGGTGGTGCCGAGCGCGATCGCCGGCAGCAGCACGGAGCGGAAGGTCTGGTCGACGCCCTGGGACAGCGGACGATAGCCCTGGACGGGCAGCCAGCGCAGCTCGATCGAGAAGACGTAGATGAGGATGTAGCCGACGAGGAACACCGGGACCGCGAAGCCGAGGACGGAGAAGCCCATCACGATGCGGTCGACGAGCGTGCGCGCCTTCCAGGCAGCGAGAACGCCGAGCGGGATGGCGCAGACCACGGCGACCATCAGCGTCGAGGCGCCGAGGACCAGCGTCGGCTCCAGGCGCTGCGCCACCAGGGTGGTCACCGGCAGGTTGGAGAAGATCGACGTGCCGAGATCGCCGCGCAGCAGGTTCCAGGCGTATATGAGGAACTGCTCCCAGATGGGCAGGTCCAGTCCGAGGCGGCGGCGCACGCCCTCGATTTCGGACGGCGTCGCGTCGTCGCCTGCGATGATCGCGGCCGGGTCGCCGGGCGTCAGGTGCAGGAGCAGGAACACGAACAGGGCGACGACCACCATGACGGGGATCGTCGCGATCAGGCGGCGAATGATGTAGGCGGTCATCGAACGACCTTCATGGCATCGAGCGCTCTCGGTGGCGGGGACGGTTTGCTGCTTTTTTCATCGCCCGGAGGCGATGGCATCCTCTAGCGGAACAGACTATCGCTTGAACAGCGAAAACCATGCCACGGCGCCGAAAAACCCAATCGGCTCCGTGGGTTCGGGGCGCTTTCCGGGCACACGATATCGCCCTCGCCCGCGGGTGCGCGAGCCGGCTCCATACCGCTTCATTGTCTTCTTGTGCCGCGGCCCTCCGCAGGCCGCTGCTCCTCCCGACGTACCCGTTCGCCATCCCGCCGAACCGTGGGGCGCCTGCGCCGGGCACCCGCTTCTCGTTCATGCGGGCCGATTAGAGCCCCGGCCGCGCGCACAGCGCAAGTCCCTGCGCCTGCGGCCGTCCGTCTCGCCCGATCAATTCTTCTCGATGTTCCCGCCGTGCCGGTTCCGGCCGCGGTATGAGCAATCGGCCATCATGCTGCCGGGAATCGAGGCATCGCGGGCGGACCCTCGGACGCTGCCTCCGGCGTGGTCGGGCGGCCCTTGCCGATCCGGACTTCCATTCTCCGGCTACGGCGGGTCGAGCGCGCCGTGGTCATGCACATATTCTCCTGTCCTGAAGCGGCCCATGGCCTGCCTCCAGCACGTTCCGGGCCAGATGTAGTCGACGCGACGCTCGGCCGGGCGGTAGACGGCGGTATAGGCGGTCGCGGACGCCGCTCGGCGGGAGAAGACCGGGGGCTCCAGAAACGCTGCCTGTAGCCGGTCGAGCGTCATGGCGGGGTCGGCGAGCTGCGCTGCGACGGCCTGGTGGCGGCGCAGGGAATCCGCTTCGGCAGGGGAGGCCGGGTCGCCCACCTGCTCCTGGTGATTGGTGCAGATGCGGGCGCGCACGACGGCGGCCTCGCGGTCCGGCCCGAGATGGACCAGGGCGTGGTCGCCCGCCGCGTCGAGCAGCACGACGTTCTGGGACTGGGCGATCGGGATGCGGCACAGCGCGCGGACGGCCTCGTCGACGCGGGCACAGGTCTCGAGCACATAGCGCAACATCAGGATGACGGAGAAGCCGCGGCCGTGGCCCCGGCGGCCGCCGGCCGTCAGGCTGGCGACCAGGCCGTCGGCGTTCATGCCGTCGAGGCAGCCGCCCCAGGGGCGCTGGGCGGCGGCGATCACCTCGCGGCCGAACCAGCGGGAGGATTCGAAGCGGCCGGTGACGATGGGGAGTGCATAGTCGTAGTTGCGCACCAGCGCCGGCCCGTCCTCGCCGAGCCAGACCGCCTGGCTGCAGCCGCCGTCCACCGGCGGCGGACGGAAGTGGCTGAGGATGCGGTGGGCGAACGGGTCGTCGCCGACCAGTCCGCAGGCGTCGTCGTAGCGCGGCAGCAGTTCCGGCATGTGGCGGGCGAGCGCCGCCCGACACTCCGCGGCCGAGGGCGGTTCACCCAGGCCGTCGCCCCGATACCACCGCTCGGCCTCTTGCCTGCCGGCGGTAAAACGGTCCCGCCAAGCGAGCCCGGGTCGGTCCTCGTGGGCGAAGACGTAGCGCTTGCGCAATCGACCGATCCGGTCCGGAGGAGGGCGTCGCGCCCCCGCAGCCGACGGCCGCGGGGGCGGAGCCTTGCGGGTTCTACTTCTTCTCGATGTTCCACATCACCGGATAGCCCGGCGCCGGCACCACGCCCGACAGCTTGTCGGTGCGATAGGCCGAGGGATTGCTCCACTGCGCGAACGAGATATAGGGCACCTGGTCGTAGGCGCGCTTCGACAGCTCGACCGCGATCGACTTGCGGCCGGCCAGGTCGGGTGCCGCCGCCCAGTCACGCCGCAGCTGCTCGAACTTGGCGTCGCAGGGCCAGCCGAACCACGCCTTGTCGCAGCCCATGCCGATCGAGGTGTGGGTCATCGGGTTGGCCGAAGTCACGATCGAGGTGCCGGTGATGAAGATGTTCCAGCCGCCCTGCGCCGGCGGCTCCTTCTTCGCCCGCCGCGCGACGACCGAGCCCCAGTCCATGGCCTGGACGTCGAGCTTGAGGAAGCCCGCCTTCCGCAGCTGCTGGATCATCACCAGGTTGGCCGGGTTGATGTACCAGTGGTCGGTGGCGTGGAGGATGGTGATGGGCTCGCCCTTGTAGCCCGCCTCCTTGAACAGTTGCTCGGCCTTCTTGTAGTCCTTCGGTGCCTTGTAGGGTTCCGAGCCCGCATCCGTCTCGGTCGGCGTGCCGCAGCCGAAGTAGGAGTAGCAGAGCCGCTGCAGCTTCTTGTCCGGGATGAAGGTGTTGAGGAAGTCCGGCATGTTGATGATGTGGTACATCGCCTGCCGCGCCTTCACGTTGTTGAAGGGCGGGTGCAGGTGGTTCAGCTGGATGATGCCCATCGAGCCGGACGCCGGATGGTTGAACAGCTTGATGTCCGGCGTCGCCGCGAGGATCGGCAGGAAGTCGACCTGCGGCGCCTCGAGGAAGTCGATCTCGCCGGCGACGAGCGCGGACTGCTGGGTCTGCGGATCCGGCATCCAGACGAACTCGACGCGGTCGACCTTCACCACCTTGCCGCCGGCATGGCCCGAGGGCGCCTCCTTGCGCGGCACATAGTCCTGGAACTTGCTGTAGACGGTCTTGGAGCCGGGCACCCACTCGTCCGCCTTGAACATGAACGGGCCGGAGCCGACCATCTCCTTCACCTGCTGGAAGGGATCGGTCATCGCCTCCTTCTCGCGCATGATCGCGGGCAGGCTGGTGCCGGTCTTGGCCAGGGTGTCGAGGACGAGGCCGTAGGGCTCCTTCAGGCGCCACTCGAAGGTCTTGTCGTCCTTGGCGACCAGATCCTCGGTGTAGCCGAAGAGGATCTTGCCGGCGCCGTCGCGCACGCCCCAGCGCTTCATCGAGGCGATGACGTCCTTCGTCGTCACCGGCGTGCCGTCGTGGAACTTTAGCCCGTCGCGCAGGGTGAAGGTATAGACCTTCTTGTCCTCGCTGACGGTCCACTTGTCGACCATCTGCGGCTGCGGCTGCAGGTCCGCGTCGCTCGCGAACAGCCGGTCGAAGATCATGTTGCCGTGAATGGACGCGATCGTCTGGGTGGTCCAGATCGGATCGAGCGTCCGGACGTCGGCATGCATGGTGGCGCGGATCACCTTCTGCGCCTGGGCCGGGGCGAGCATGCCGGCGAGCGCAGTGGTGGCCAGAAACGCTGCGGCGAGCGTCGCTCTCATCGATGTCTCCATGGTGCGGGAGGTGGTAGGCGCCGGAGCGTAGATATGCGGTGTCCCCGAACGCAACGACTATTCTGCGGCCGACGGTACGGCCCCGGCGGCCGCCTCGCTGCGCCGTCCCCGCCGCGACAGGTAGAGGTAGGCGACGGGCACGACGTAGAGCGTCAGGGGGGTGCCGATGCTCAGCCCGCCGACGATGACCCAGCCGATCGCCTGCCGTCCTTCGGCGCCGGCGCCGGCAGCCAGCGCGAGCGGCACCGCGCCCAGGACCATTGCGCCGGTCGTCATGAGGATGGGCCGCAGGCGCAGGCTGGCCGCCTCGGCGACGGCGGCCGCCTTGTCGATGCCGCGGTCGCGCAGCTGGTTGGCGAACTCGACGATGAGGATGCCGTGCTTGGTGATGAGGCCGATCAGTGTCACCAGCCCGATCTGGCTGTAGACGTTGAGCGTGCCGCCGGTCATCCACATGGCGAAGAGGGCGCCCGTCATCGACAGGGGCACCGTCAGCATGATGATGAAGGGATCGACGAAGCTCTCGAACTGCGCGGACAGCACGAGATAGATGAACACCAGCGCCAGCGCGAAGACGACCACGAGGCTGCTGCCGGCCTCCTTGAAGGCGCGGGACTGGCCGCCATAGTCGAAGCGCACGTCGGGCGGCAGTTGCTCGCGCACGATGCGCTCGAGGATGGTGAGCCCCTCGCCCATCGTGTAGCCGGGGGCGAGGTTGGCGGTGATGGTCGCGGCGCGGAGCTGGTTGAAGCGGTTCAGTTCCTTGGGCGAGACGGTCTCCGTCACGGTCACCAGGTTGGAGAGCTGGATCATGCGGCCGCCATGGCGGCGGACATAGATGTCGCGCAGGTCGTCGCTGGTGCGCCGGCCGTCCGGCTCGACCTGGACGATGACGTCGTACTGCTCGCCGTTCTGGTTGAACCGCGTCACCTGCCGTCCGCCGAGCAGGCTTTCCAGCGTGCGGCCGACGGTGGCGACGCCCGCTCCCACGTCGGTCACCCGGTCGCGGTCGACCGCGACCTCGATCTGCGGCTTGTCGAGGCGCAGGTCGCTGTCGATGTTGACGAAGCCCGGCCATTGCTCGGCCTCGGCCAGCAGGCGGTCGACATAGGTCTTGAGCTGGCCGTAGCTGTCGGACGTCTGGATGACGAACTCGATCGGCTTGTTGCGCGCGCTCTGGCCGAACGAGCCGGGATTGTTGGCGGAGGCGCGGACGCCGGCGATCGCCTGCAGACGCGGCTGCATCTCGGCGGTCAGGTCCTGCTGGCGCCGCTCGCGCTCCTCCCATGGCTTCAGGGTCGAGAAGGAGATGAGTTCGTTGACCGCGCGCGAGCCCGCGATGACGAAATGGTGGGCGATCTCCGGCACCTCGGACAGGATCTTCTCGAGCTGCAGGCCGTAGCGGCTGGTGAAGTCGATGGTGGCGCCTTCCGGAGCCGTTCCGCCGGTGAAGATGACGCCGCGATCCTCGGTCGGCGACAGTTCCGAGCGCAGCTGGCCGAACAGGAACGCGGCCGACCCGGCGACCGCCAGGCCGAGGACCACCACGAGCGGCCGCAGCCGCAGGCCCAGCATCAGCGACCGCCGGTAGCCGGCGGTCATGGCCTGGAAAACGCGTTCCAGCAGCAGGTAGAGGCGGCCGTGGCGCTCATGGCCGCGCAGCAGCTTGGAGGACATCATCGGCGTCAGCGTCAGGGCGACGAAGCCCGACACGACGACCGCGCCGGCGAGCGCCAGCGCGAATTCGGTGAAGAGGCGTCCGGTGCGGCCGGGCGTGAAGGCGACCGGGGCATAGACCGCGGCCAGGGTCAGCGTCATCGCGATGACCGGCCCGCTGATCTCGCGGATGCCCTGGACGGCCGCCGCCATCGGCCGCATCCCCGCCTCGACATGGCGGTGGATGTTCTCCAGCACGACGATCGCGTCGTCGACGACCAGCCCGATCGCCAGGACCATGGCGAGCAGCGTCAGCGTGTTGATCGAGAAGCCGAAGGCGTAGAGCAGCGTGCAGGCGCCGATCAGCGAGACGGGAATGGTGACCAGCGGAATCAGGGTCGCCCGCAGCGAGCGCAGGAAGAGCAGGATCACCAGGACGACGAGGGCGATCGCCTCCAGCACCGTCGTGTAGACGGCCGCGATCGAGCGGTCGATGAACACCGAGCGGTCGTAGGATATGGTCGCGTTCATCCCCGCCGGCAGCGAGGCGACCAGCTCGGGCATCATCCGGCGCAGGCCGTGGGAGACGTCGAGCGGGTTGGCGGTCGCCTGCTTGACGATGCCGAGGATGATGGAGGTGCGGCCGTCGAAGCGGGTCGTGCGGCGTTCGTCGGTCGGGCCCAGCTCCACCCGGCCGATGTCGCGGATGCGGACCGGAAAGCCGCCCGCGTCCTTGACGACGATTCGCTCGAACTCGTCCGGCTTCGACAGGCCGGTGCGCGACAGGACGGTGAACTCGCGGTCGAGGCTCTCGATCCGGCCGGACGGGATCTCGACATTCTGCTGCGCCAACGCTGCCTCGACATCCTGCACCGTCAGGTCGTAGGCGGCGAGGCGGGCGCGATCGACCCAGATCCGCATGGCGTAGCGGCGCTCGCCGAAGATGCGGACCTCGGACACGCCGGGCAGCGTCTGCAGCTGATCCTTCACGAAGCGGTCGGCATAGTCGCTGATCTCGATGGTCGGCTGCCGGTCGCTGGTGAAGGCGATGTAGATGATGGCCTGGGCGTCGGCCTCGACCTTGGCGATGATCGGCTCCTCGATCTCGTCCGGCAGGCGACCGCGGACCCGTCCGACGCGGTCGCGGACGTCGCTCGCGGCGACGTCGGGATCGACTCCGAGGCGGAAGCGGACGGTGATGTTGCTGAGTTCGGGCTGGCTGGAGGAGGTGATGGTCTCGATGCCCTCGATGCCGGCGATCGAATCCTCCAGCACCTGGGTCACCTGGGTCTCGATGATCTGGGCCGAGGCGCCGAGATAGTTGGTCCGGACCGAGACGATCGGCTCGTCGATGTTGGGATATTCCCGGACGGTGAGCTGCAGGTAGGAGACGACGCCGACCAGCAGGACGATCAGGCTCATCACGGTCGCAAAGACCGGGCGCTCGACGAAGAAGCGGAAATCCATCAGCTCTGGCCGCTGCCGCTCCGCCCGGTGCGGCCCACCACCTCGACCGCGACGCCGTCGCTGAGGCGCTGGTGTCCGGCGGTCACGACGGTCTGCCCAGCCGAGAGGCCGCGGGCGATCTCCACCAGGCCCGGCTGGCGACGCCCGAGCTGCACTTCGGTGAGCACGGCACGGCCGCCTTCGAGACGGTAGACGTATTTCTTCTGCTCGACGGGGAAGACGGCCGACTCCGGCACCAGGACGGCGTCCGGGCGCTCCTCGACGACCACCCGGATGCGGACGAAGAGGCCGGGCTGCAAAGCTCCGTCGCCGTTCGGCAGGGATGCCCGCACGCGCAGGGCGCGGCCGTTCTCGTCGACGATCGGATGGATGGCGTAGATCTCGCCGTCGAACGTGCGGCCCGGCCGCGCATCGGCGGTGACCGCGATGCGCTGCCCGGTCCGGATGCTGGAGAGGGAGAGTTCGGAGACGCGGAAGTCGACGCGCACCGGATCGGTCGCGGCCAGCTCGACGATGCGGTCGCCGGGCGTGACATAGGCGCCGACGCTGAACTGCCGCAGTCCGATCATGCCGGCGAAGGGCGCGCGGATCTCGGTCCGTTCCAGCCGGGTCTGGGCGAGTTCGATATTCGCCTGGGCAGCCTGCAGCACGGCCAGCGCCTCGTCGCGGGCGCGCAGCGTGCCGGTGCCCTGGGTCGCCAGCTGGTTGGCGCGCTCGCTGTTGGTCCGGGCCAGCACGAGGTCGGAGCGCGCCTTGGCCTGCTCGGCGCGGAGGATCGCCGGGTCGAGTTCGACCAGCACGTCGCCCTTCTTGACGCGGGCGCCGTCCGTGAAGCCGAACCGGATGATGCGCCCGGATATCTCGGGCTGGATGACGACCGATTCGGACGGCTGCAGCGATCCGACGACGGCGATGTCGTCGACGACCATGCCCGTCGTCGCGGTGGCCGTCTCGACGGCCGGCAGGATGCGCGGGGCGCGCGCGTCGCCCGGCGCGGCGGAACTGGCCGGTCCGCGCAGCTGTTCGGCCACGAACACGGCTCCGCCGGCGGTCACGAGCGCCAGCAACGCAAATATCAGTCGGCGGCCGCTCCGCATCTTGCCGCTAGCCATCCCGGTCTGGTGGGTTACCCCAGATACATAGGGCGATCGGGCGGCCGAGCATAGGTGCCGCGTGTCTGCGGGCTCCAACGGAAAAAGCCCCGCGCTTGCGCGCGGGGCTTCCCGGAGATGACGGTTTGGAGCCGTCCTACTTCTTTTCGATGTTCCACATCGGCGGCACCGACGCCACCGGGATCACGCCCGAGATCTGGTCCTCGCGATAGGCGACGGGCTGTCCCCACTGCGCGAACGAGACATAGGGCACCTGGTCGTAGGCGCGCTTGGAGATGTCGATCGCGATCGTCTTGCGGCTGGCGAGATCGGGCGCGAGGCCCCACTGCTGCCGCAACTCCTCCATCTTGGCGTCGCACGGCCAGCCGAACCACGCCTTCTCGCAGCCCATTCCGAGCGAGACGTGGGTGATGGGCGAGGACGAGCCGAGCACCGTGGTTCCGGTCACGAAGATGTTCCAGCCACCCTGCGCCGGCGGCTCCTTCTTCGCGCGCCGGGCGACGACCGAGCCCCAGTCCATCGCCTGCACGTCGAGCTTGAGGAAGCCCGACTTGCGCAGCTGCTGGATCATCACCTGGTTGGCCGGGTTGATGTAGGCGTGGTCGGTGGCGTGCAGGATGGTGATCGGCTCACCCTTGTAGCCCGCCTCCTTGAACAGCTGCTCGGCCTTCTTGTAGTCGGGCGGAGCCTTGTAGGCGTCGGAACCCGCGTCCGTCTCCATGGGCACGCCGCAGCCGAAGTAGGAGAAGCAGGGGTTCTGCAGCTTCTTGTCGGCGACGATGGTGTCGAGGAAATCCTGCGCCTTGATGATGTGGTACATCGCCTGCCGCGCCTTCACGTTGTTGAAGGGCGGGTGCAGGTGGTTGAGCTGGATGATGCCCATCGTGCCCTGGGCCTTGTGCCGGACCAGATGTACGCCGGGCGTCGATTCCAGGATCGGCAGGAAGTCGGGCTGCGGGTTCTCCAGATAGTCGATCTCGCCGGCGACGAGCGCGGCCTGCGCCGTCTGCGGGTCGGGCAGCCAGACGAACTCGACGCGGTCGACCTTGGCCACCTTGCCGCCGGCATGGCCCGAGGGCGGCTCCTTGCGCGGCACATAGTCCTGGAACTTCGTGTAGACGGTCTTGGAGCCGGGAACCCACTCGTCGCGCTTGAACATGAATGCGCCGGAGCCGACCGATTCCTCGATCTGCTTGAAGGGGTCCGTTTTGGCCTCCTTCTCGCGCATCACATAGACGGAGCCGGTCAGGGCCAGCGTGTCGATGAGGAACCCGAACGGCGCGTTCAGCTTCCACTCGAAGGTCTTGTCGTCCTTGGCCGTGATGGATTCGGTGAAGCCCATCAGAACCTTGCCGGAACTGCGGCGGGCGGCCCAGCGATGGATCGACGGCAGCACGTCCTTGGTCGTGACGGGGGTGCCGTCATGGAACTTCAGGCCGTCGCGCAAAGTGAAGGTGTAGGTCTTGCGGTCCTCGCTGACCGTGAACTTCTCCACCATCTGCGGCTGCGGCATCAGATCGGTGTCGAGGTTGAAGAGCTGGTCGTAAATCATGTTGCCGTGGATCGACGCGATGGTCTGCGTCGTCCAGACGGGGTCCAGCGCCCGCACGTCGGCGTGCATCGTCGCGCGCAGCACCTTCTCCTGGGCGGCCGCGACCATCGGCATGGCCGTCAGCGCCACCGCGGATGCGGCGGTGGCGAGGATCGCCGCCGCGGCCGGATGCCGGAAGCGGTTCGAGCGGTCAGTCATGTCATCTCCATCTGTTCAAATGATTTGGCCCCCGTCCGTTGTCGGGCAGGGCTGGGATGCGCCGAACAGTAGAGAGAATGGCGGGTGTCGACCGCAAGCAAAAAGCGCCGGCCGGGCGTCTGCCCGGCCGGCGCTGCCGGCGTCAAGATGCCGAATCTACTTCTTTTCGATGTTCCACATCGGCGGCACCGACGGCACCGCGACGACGCCGGAGATGCGATCCTCGCGGTATGCCACGGGGTTCACCCACTGCGCGAACGAGATGTAGGGAACCTGCTCGTACGCCCGCTTCGAGATCTCGACGGCGATCGGCTTGCGCGCCGCCACGTCCGGAGCAAGGCTCCAGTCCCGGCGAAGATCCTCCAGCTTCTGATCGCACGGCCAGCCGAACCAGGCCTTCTCGCAGGCCATGGCCAGGGACGTATGGGTGATCGGCGAGGAGGAACTCAGCACCGTGGTGCCGGTGATGAAGATGTTCCAGCCGCCCTGCGCCGGCGGCTCCTTCTTGGTCCGCCGGGCGACGACCGAGCCCCAGTCCATCGCCTGCACGTCGAGCTTGAGGAAGCCCGCCTTGCGCAGCTGGGAGATCATCACCTGGTTGGCCGGATTGATGTACTGGTGGTCGGTGGCGTGGAGGATGGTGATGGGCTCACCCTTGTAGCCCGCCTCCTTGAACAGCTGCTCGGCCTTCTTGTAGTCGGGCGCCGCCTTGTAGACCTCCGAGCCGGCGTCCGTCTCCATGGGCACGCCGCAGCCGAAGTACGAGAAGCAGGGCTTCTGCAGCTTCTTGTCGGCGACGATGGTGTCGAGGAAATCCTGCATCTTGATGATGTGGAACATCGCCTGCCGCGCCTTCACGTTGTTGAAGGGCGGGTGCAGGTGGTTGAGCTGGATGATGCCCATCGTGCCCTGGGCCGGATGCGTCGCCAGCTTCACGCCGGGCGTCGATTCCAGGATCGGCAGGAAGTCGGGCTGCGGGTTCTCCAGATAGTCGATCTCGCCGGCGACCAGCGCGGACTGCGCCGTCTGCGGGTCGGGCATCCACACGAACTCGACGCGGTCGACCTTGGCCACCTTGCCGCCGGCATGGCCCGAGGGCGGCTCCTTGCGCGGCACATAGTCCGTGAACTTCGTGTAGACCGTCTTCGAGCCGGGCACCCACTCGTCGCGCTTGAACTTGAACGGACCCGAGCCGATCGCTTCCTCGATCTGCTTGAAGGGGTCCGTCTTGGCCTCCTTCTCGCGCATCACGAAGACCGAGCCGGTCAGGGCCAGCGTATCGACGACGAGGCCGAACGGCTCCTTCAGCTTCCACTCGAAGGTCTTGTCGTCCTTGGCCGTGATGGATTCGGTGAAGCCCATCAGGATCTTGCCGGCGTTGCGGCGGGCGGCCCAGCGGCTGATGGAGGGCAGCACGTCCTTGGTCGTGACGGGGGTGCCGTCATGGAACTTCAGGCCGTCGCGCAGCGTGAAGGTGTAGGTCTTGCGATCCTCGCTGACGGTGTACTTCTCC
Source organism: Allostella sp. ATCC 35155 (assembly GCA_006738865.1). GTDB lineage: Bacteria > Pseudomonadota > Alphaproteobacteria > ATCC43930 > Allostellaceae > Allostella. The sequence continues at coordinate 3,936,363 of AP019701.1, read as the reverse complement.
ACCATCTGCGGCTGCGGCATCAGATTGGTGTCGAGGTTGAAGAGTTGGTCGTAGATCATGTTGCCGTGGATCGTCGCGATGGTCTGCGTCGTCCACACCGGGTCCAGCGCGCGCACGTCGGCATGCATGGTCGCCCGCAGCACCTTCTCCTGGGCAGTCGCGATCATCGGCATGGCCGTCAATGCCACCGCCGATGCCGCGGCAGCGAGGATCGCCGCCGCGGCCGGATGCCGGATGCGGTTCGAGCGGTCGGTCATGTCATCTCCTTTGTTCAAACGATCAGGAATCCGCGATCGGGGGGCGAGCGCGGCCGGCAATGAAAGGGACGCGGGGCGTCGACCGCAAGTTAAAAGCGCCGGCCGGGCGTTCGCCCGGCCGGCGCCCTCGGGGCGGCTATGCCGGAGCTACTTCTTCTCGATGTTCCACATCGGCGGCACCGACGGCACCGAGAGGACGCCGCTGATGCGGTCTTCGCGATAGGCGACGGGGCTCGTCCACTGGCCGAAGGAAATGTAGGGCACCTTCTGGTAGGCGGCCTTGCTGACCTCGACGGCGATCTGCTTGCGCGCCGCGACGTCGGCGCCGAGCGCCCAGCTGTTGCGCAGCTTCTCGAACTCCGCGTCACAGGGCCAGCCGAACCAGGCGCGCTCGCAGCCCATCGGCAGCGGCGTATTGGTCAGCGGCGTCGAGGCGCCGAGCGCGGACGAGCCGGTGATGAAGATGTTCCAGCCGCCCTGCGCCGGCGGCTCCTTCTTGGTCCGGCGGGAGACGACGGTGCCCCAGTCCATGGCCTGGACGTCGAGCTTGAGGAAGCCCGCCTTCCGCAGCTGCTGGATCATCACCAGGTTGGCCGGGTTGATGTAGGCGTGGTCGGTGGCGTGCAGGATGGTGATCGGCTCACCCTTGTAGCCCGCTTCCTTGAACAGCTGCTCGGCCTTCCGGTAGTCCTTCGGGGCCTTGTAGGGCTCCGAACCGGCGTCCGTTTCCATCGGCGTGCCGCAGCCGAAATACGAGAAGCACGGCTTCTGCAGCTTCTTGTCGGCGGCGATGGTGTCCAGATAGTCCTGGTTGTTGATGATGTGGAACATCGCCTGCCGCGCCTTCACGTTGTTGAAGGGCGGGTGCAGGTGGTTCAGCTGCATGATGCCGAGCGTGCCCTGCGCCGGGTGCGTCACCAGCTTCACGCCGGGCGTCGATTCCAGGATCGGCAGGAAGTCGGGCTGCGGGTTCTCCAGATAGTCGATCTCGCCGGCGACCAGCGCGGACTGCGCCGTCTGCGGGTCCGGCATCCAGATCATCTCGACCCGGTCGACCTTCACCACCTTGCCGCCGGCATGGCCCGAGGCCGGTTCCTTGCGCGGGACGTAGTTCGGATTCTTGACGTAGACCGTCTTCGAGCCCGGCACCCACTCGTCGCGCTTGAAGAGGAAGGGACCGGAGCCGACGATCTCGTCGATCTGCTTCATCGGATCGGTCAGCGCCTCCTTCTCCCGCATGATGAAGGGAATGCTGGTGTCCGGCTTGCCGAGCAGGTCGATGATGAGGCCGTAGGGCTCCTTCAGCTTCCACTCGAAGCTGCGGGCGTCGATCGGGTTGATGGCGTCGGTATAGGCCATCAGCTGCCGGCCGCCGCCGTCGCGCGCCGCCCACCGCCTGACCGAGGCGATGGCGTCCTTCGGTCCGACCGGGGTGCCGTCGCTGAAGCGCAGGCCCTCGCGCAGCGTGAAGGTGTAGGTCTTCTTGTCGTCGCTCACCGTCCACTTCTCGACCATCTGCGGCTGGGTGCGCAGGTTGAAGTCGGTCGAGAACAGGGTGTCGTAGATCATCAGCCCGTGGATGCCGGCGATCACCTGGGTCGTCCAGATGGGATCCAGCGTGCGCACGTCGGCATGCATGGTGACCCGCAGCACCTTCTGCTGTGCCAGGGCCGGAGTGGCGGGAAGGGCGGCAGCGCCCGCGAGAAGAAGGGCGGCGAGCCACCGGGCCGGCCGTTCCGATACCATCGTCATGATGCCTCCAATCGGCGCGACCGGACGGTCCGCCGGTCCGCCCCGGGGGCGGCCCCGGAGTCGGCGGCAGTTGCTCGCCCGCCGGTCGCGAACCGCCGCAGTAGACCGCTGTCCGCGGGCGCCGGGCAAGCGGATTTGCGCGCCGCCGAGCCGCGTGGACTCGCGTTGACAGCCGTGCGTCGGCCCGGCGATTGTGCCGGTCGCTCCAGGGGGGCGATCGGCGCGAATGGGCAACATCGAAGCAGGATCGGAGGCTGCGCCGCCCGCGGCCGAGTTGCGCGGGAATCCGGCGCTGGCGCCGGTCTCCCGGTCCGGTCCGGGGCTGCGGATCCTGTCGGCCGTCCGGCTGGCGGCCGGCAATGTCCTGGGCGACCGCCCCGCGCTCGCCGTAGTGTTCGATGCGCCTGCCGGTACCGTCTGCGATCCCGGCGCCGTCGGACGGTTGATGGCGGATGTCGCGCCCGATCTCGGCGACGAGTACCGCCTGGCGCGCCTGCCGCCCGACGCGGACCCGCTTGCGGCAGCGCTGGCGGCGGTCCTGGTGGCGTTTCTGGCCAACGGCCGGGATCTGCCGGTTGCCGTGACGCGGGCAGCGGCCGCACCCGGACGCGATGCCTGGAGCATCTGCCTGGCCGAGGGCGTGGACGGCGCCCCGCGGGAGCTGTTCGACGTGGCCGCGGACCTGCTGCGCCATGCGCTCCGCCGCCAGCCCGTCCTGCCGGCGCTGCGCGCGCGGATCGAGGCGATGCTCGGCTCGCGCCTCGATCGCTACGATCGCAACCAGCGCAACCTCCTGATCGAAGCCCTGGCCGCCGACGGCATCGGCTGGCGTCGCTGCCTGGACCATCCGATCGGAATGGTCGGGGAAGGGCGGCGGCGGCGGCGGCTGCGCGGCGGGGTGTCGCCGCACACGACGCTGCCCGGCGGCACGCTGGCGGAGCGCAAGGACGAGGCCAGCGCACGCCTCGCCGCGGCCGGGCTGCCGGTGGCGCGACAAGTCCGGGTCGCCGACGCGGCTGCCGCGTGCGCGGCGGCGGAACGCCTGGGTTATCCCGTCGTCGTCAAGCCGGTCGATTGCAGCAACGGCCGCGGCGTCGCGATCGGGCTCTCCACGCCCGGGGCGGTGGCGGCGGCGTTCGCCGACGCGCGGCGTCGATCGGCAGCGATCGTCGTGGAAACCCAGCTGGTCGGCCACGCCTACCGTCTGCTCGTCATTCGTGGCGAGGTTGCGGGCGCGATCCGGAACGCGCCGGGGACCGTGGTCGGCGACGGCCGGCGGACGATCCGGGAACTGGTCGCGGCGGCCGATGCGGCTCCGCCCCGCCAGGGCCCGCGCGCCGCGGTGCGGCCGCTTCGGCTCACGGACGAGATGCTGGCGTACCTGCGCCGCTGCGGCCGGGACGGCGACACCATCCTCGCGGCCGGCGAGAGCGCGACCCTGCACTGGCACGGTCACATGTCCAGAGGGGCGATCGCCCGAACGGTCGGCGACATTCATCCCGACAACCGCGAGGCGGCATGCCAGGCCGCGGCTGTCATCGGGCTCGACGTCGCCGGCATCGACATGATCGTTCCGGACATCGCGCTGTCGTGGCGCGGCACCGGCGGTGGCATCTGCGAGGTCAACCGGGCGCCGGGGTTCCGCACCCACAGCATCGCCGAGGGCCGCGTCGCGGCTGCGCTCACGCGCTTTGCTGCGCATGTCTCGGACGGGCGCCCGATGACTGTCCCGATCGTCGTCTTCCTCGGGGGACGGGAGCGCGACGCGCCGGCGCTCGCCATGGCGGACCGCCTTGCCGGCCGCGGCCTTGCGATCGGCCTCGCGACGACGCGGCGCTTCGAGGCCGCCGGCCTGCCGTTGGCCGACCCCGGCCCGGGCTCGCCCCTGCGGGTGGCGCGTCTCATCGATGATCCCGCGGTCGATGCGATCGTGGCGGTGGTCGACCCTGCGGCCGTCGTCGCGGAAGGCTTCGGGCATGGACGCGCCGACCTCGCCATCCTCCCCGACGACGGCCCGTGCGCGGCGGGCGACATCCTGGCCGGCATCGGCGCCGTCCTCGTCCCGCCCGCCGCCCTTCCTGCGGCGATCGACGACGGTCTGCTCGCCCGGATCGTCGCGCTGCACCGCGCACCGACGTGAACGAGCCGCTTCCGCAGCTGCCGGCCAGGATCGTCCGGCACGGCCGCCTGGCGGCCGGCAATGCGCTCGGCCGGCGCCCCTGCGACGCCTTCGTGCTGGGCGTGCCGCCCGGCACGCGCGTCGACCGGGCGGCAGTCGCGCGGTTGCTGTCCTCGCTGCCGCCCGAGTTCGCGGAGGCGTTCGCGGCGGTCGCGCTGCCGCCAGCGGCCGATCCCGCAGCGGGTGCCTTCGCGGCCCTGTGGGCGGCGGCCAACGCCTGCGGGCGCCCGCTCGCCATGGCGATCGAGGCGACCGGGACGACACCCGGTGAGTGGCTGGTCCTGGTCGAGGAAGGGGAGGCGGCGCGCCCGCCAAGGGACGTGCCCCGCGAATTGCTGGTCCACCTGTCGTCGGCCGTGCCGCCGCCCGTGTCGCCGGCCACCCGCGCCTGGCTGGCCGGCCACGCGCAGGCCCTGGCGCGTTCCACCTGGAGCGTCCTGCGGCGGGCGTTGACGGCCCGTGACGTCGGCTGGCGCGCCGGGCCGATGGGCAAGGGGCTGCGCGTGGGCGCCGGAATCGGACGCCGCGATGCGCGCGGGCTCGTCACCGGCGACACGGGCTGGCTGGCCGCGACCTGGAGTGAGGACAAGGCCCGCTGCGGCACCCTGCTGCGGCGGTTCGGCCTGCCGGCGGCCCGCCAGGAACTCGCCACCACGCGGTCCGAGGCGGTGGCGTCCGCCGGTCGGCTCGGCTTCCCGGTGGTCGTGAAGCCGATCGGCGCGAGTGGCGGGAACGGCGTGTCGGTCGGAGTGACGATGCCGGAAGAGGTCGGTCCGGCATTCGTCCGTGCCGCCGCGGTCTCGCGGCCGGTTGTGGTGGAGACCCTGCTGCCGGGGGACGACCATCGGTTTCTCGTCATCGCCGGGGCGGTGGTGTCGGTCGTCCGCAAGGAGGCCGCGTCGGTGCAGGGCGACGGCGTTCGCAGCCTGGCCGAACTGCGCATGGCTGTCGACGCCGATCCGCGTCGGCGCGGCGCCGACGCCACCTTGATGCCCTTGCGCTGCGATGCGGAAACCGAAGCGCTGCTGGCGCGCGCCGGGCTGTCCTGGGACAGCGTGCCGGCTGCCGGGCGGCGCGTCCCGCTGCAGGGCGTGGCCAACTGGGATCGCGGCGGCACCACGCGCGAGGTCGCGGCCGTCGCCCATCCGGACAATCGCCGGGCCGCGCTGCAGGCGGCCCGGCTCCTCGGGCTGGATGTCGCGGGGATCGATTTCCTGCTGCCCGACATTCGCCGGTCCTGGCGCGAGACGGGCGGCGGCATCTGCGAAGTCAACCGCTCGCCGGGCGGCCTCATCCATCTCGCGGCCGATGGCGGATCGGACGCCGCGATCGAGGCGTTCGTCGGGCATTGGCTGGGCGGGCGGCCGCCGGTGCCGGTCCTCCTCGCCGTGGGCGAGGCCGGAGCGGACCGGGTGGCCGAGGGCATGGCCGCGCGGCTGGCAGCCCTGGGCGTCCCGACCGGACTGGCAACGGGCACCGTGCTGATTGCGGCGGGTCTGCCGCTGCGTGATCCCGGCCCGCAGGATCCGACCCGCATCGCGCGGCTGGTCGACGATCCGGCCGTCGCCGCCGTCGTGATGGCCGTTCCAGCCGAGATCCTCGATCGTCGCGGGCTCGGCCACGGCCGCGTCGACATGGCGATCCTCGTCGAAGGCGAGCCCGCGACGCAGCGGCGGGCCGAGGCGGTCCTGGCGCGTCTCGGCGCTGCCGTCACCGCGCTGCCTGCGACGGAACGCGAGCGGTTCCTGCAGATGGCGGCCGACCGTCTCGCCGACCTGGCCAGGCGCGCGCAAGAAGGAGCCCGGCGACCATGACCGACGCTGCGGTGGACTATCCGCCCCCCTGGCAATTGCCGACACTTCGGGCCGTGCTCGCGCTCGCCGCGCGGCGGGGCCTGACGCCGAGACATGTCGGCGGCGGTCTCGTCCACCTCGGCGAAGGCGCCCGGCTCTGCCGCCTCGACGGCATCGCCAGCGACCGGACGCCGTTCCTCGCGGGACAGCTCTGCCGCAGCCGCTGGCTGACCTACCGGACATGGCTCCAGGCCGGCCTTCCGGTGCCCGAGACCGCGCCGGCCCAGTCGGTCCAGGCGGCGACGGCCGCAGCCGCCAAGATCGGCCGCCCCGTCGTCCTGCGACCGATCCAGGCGCCGCCGATGGTCGCGCCGAGCCCGCCCGTGGCGGGCGCGGACGCGGTCGCCGCGGCGTTCGGCCGCCACACGCCGCGCGGCGCCGTCGTCTCCGCCGCGGTTCCCGGACCGGTCGGCCGCCACCTGATCGTCGACGGCGCCTGGCGGCCGGCCGTGGCGGGAGGGGAGGTGCCGCACCCGCTCGACCGCCTGCTGGTCGAGCGCGCGGCCGCGGTCTGCGACATCGAGCTGGCGGTGGTCGAGCTGACCGGCGCCCGGCCGGATCGCCCCTTCACCGAAACCGGCGCGATGCTGACCGCGCTGGACGCGGGCCTGATGCCGGCGGCGAGCATCGCCGCGGACCCGGATTCCTTCGCCGCGCTCTATCTCGACCATCTGTTTCCTGCGGCGGGCGACGGGCGGATTCCGCTCGTCGCCACGATCGGCATCGGTGCGGCGGCGCTGGCGGAGGAGATCGCCGCTGGCTTCGCCGCGGCCGGGCGGACGGTCGGGCTCGCCACGCGGTCGGGCCTGTCCGTCGACGGACTGCGGCTGATGAGCGACGACCGGCGCGGCGCGGCGGGGCTCGACCTGCTCGTCGACCATGGCGCGGTCGAGGCGGCGGTGATCGAACTCCCGCCCGGCGGATGCGCGCTGGCTCACCCCGCCCTCGACGTCCTGGTCCTCGCGGCGCCGATGGGGGCGGCCGACATCCTGCCGCTGCTGCCGAATCTGCGCCGGGGCATCGTCGGCGCGCCCGTCGCCGACCTGGACGGTGCGGCGGCGGCGGCCGGGCTCGCCTGGCGCGCAGCCGATGCCGCGTCCGCGGCCGGGACGGCGATCGCACTCAGCCTGCAGCGCACGGATTGACCCTCGTCCGCTCGATGGAGCACGCGATCGACGTCCGCGAAGTCCGGCGGCTTGCGCCCGGCGGCCGGCTGGGAACGGCCGCGGCGATCGCGGTGCGCGTGGATATGCGCGGGTTTCCGATCGGCGACGACCGGGTCTGCGAGGTCCTCCAGGCGATCGATCCGCATCTCGCGGCAGCGTTTCTGCGGGCGCAGGTCGCCGGCAGCGCCACCGCCGCCGCCCTCGCGCGGGTGCTCTCGGCCCTGCTGGATTGCGGCGACGACCGGGCGGCCGCGGTCCTTCCGGCGGAGGACGGCGAGTGGGCTCTGGTCGAGGCGGACCGCTCGGTCGATCCGCCGGCTCTGGTCGCGGCGGCGACGGCCGTCCTCGCCGCGGCCAATGGCGGCGATGCGACCGCTGCCGCGGCAGCGGTCGCCGCACTGCGTGCCCGCGCCGGCGACCGCATGGCGGAACTCGACCAGCGCTGGGCGGCGCGGGCCCTCGACCGGCACGGTCATGCCGGCCGCCCCGGGCCGATCCCGGGCTCCGGACGGGTGGGAGAGGGGTGGCGCAGCCGGGTCCACCACATCAGCGTCACGCCGCGAACCGCCCGCGTCGGCGCCATGCTGGTGGAGCGCAAGCATCGGGCCCATGCCGTGCTTTCCAGGCTCGGATTGCCGGTCCCGCGCCAGGCCCTGGTCGGCGATTGCGACACCGCCGTCATGGCGGCCGAGGCGATCGGCTACCCCGTCGTGCTGAAGCCCGCGGGCGGCAGCGGCGGCCTTGCCGTGGCCGTGGGGCTGGTTGCGCGCGGGGAGGTTCGGGCCGCGTTCCGGGCGGCGGCGGCGCACGGATCCGGGGTCGTCGTCGAGGCGATGCTGCCCGGCGCCGACCACCGGCTGCTGGTGATCGCCGGGCGCTTGGTGGCGGCGACGCTGCGCCGGCCGGCCGCCGTCGTCGGCGACGGCCGGCGCAGCGTCCGCATGCTGGTCGATGCCGCGAATGCCGATCCCCGGCGCGGCGGACCGGGGGCCGGTCTGCTGCCGATCCGCTGCGATGCGGAGGCCGCGCGCCTGCTGGCGCGCCAGGGACTGGACTTCGATGCGGTGCCGCCCGTGGGGCAGGCGGTCGCCCTGTGTGCGACCGGCAACCATGGCGGCGGCAGCACGCCGATCGACGTCACCCGGATCGTTCATCCCGACAACCGCAAGGCGGCCTGTCAGGCGGCGGCGGCGTTCGGCCTGGACGTCGCCGGCATCGACTTCGTCTGTCCCGACATCGCGCGCTCCTGGCGCGTGGCGGGCGGCGGCATCTGCGAGGTGAACCGGCAGCCGGGGCTGCTGCCGCACATGCTGCACGGCGACGGCGGGTCCGACCCGTCGGCGGCGTTCGCCGCGCATCTGATGCCACAGGCCGCGCGCATCCCGATCGTGGCGGTCCTCGGCGGCGAGGCGGCCGACGGCGCGTCGGTGGCGCAGGCCGACGGCGCGTCGGTGGCGGTGGCCGACGGCGCGTCGGTGGCGGTGGCGGACGCCTTCGCCCGGCGCGGCCTCGCGGTCGGCCTGGCGAACGGACGCGGGCTGACGGCGGCCGGGCTGCCGCTCGCCGATCCCGGCCCGGGCCGGCCGGAGCGCGTCCACCGCCTCGTCGACGATCCGCAGGTCCAGGCGATCGTCGTCGCCGTTCCGCCCTCGGCCCTGCGGGCGGCCGGCTTCGGCCATGGCCGGGCGGACGCGGCGATCCTCCTCGACGACCGGGACCGGGGCACGATCGCCGCGGCGGCGATCCTGCGGGCGATCGGCGCACGGGTCTCGGCCTGGCCGCGGTCCGCCGATCCCGCCGCCATGGCGATGCGCGCCGCAGGGCTGGCCGCGGCGTTGACTTGCGACCGGCCGGACCGCTAACTGCCCGGATATCGCGATCCGAGGGAGACGAAGGAATGACGCGCGCCAACGCCCGCACCGGAGGGCAATTGCTGGTCGACACGCTGCGGGCGAACGGCGTCGACACCGTGTTCCAGGTGGCGGGCGAGAGCTTCCTTGCCGTCCTGGATGCGCTCTACGACGCCCGCGACGAGATCCGCTGCATCACCTGCCGCCAGGAAGGCGGCGCGGCCTTCATGGCCGAGGCCTACGGCAAGCTGACCGGCAAGCCGGGCGTGCTGATCGTGACCCGCGGGCCGGGTGCCTGCAACGCCTCGATCGGCGTCCACACGGCCCACCAGGATTCGACGCCGATGGTCGTGCTGATCGGCCAGGTGGCGCGCGAACAGTGGGAACGGGAGGCCTTCCAGGAGGTCGATTTCCGCCGCATGTACGGCCCGCTGGCCAAGTGGGTCGGCCAGATCGAGACGGCCGACCGCGTGCCGGAATATGTCAGCCGCGCATTCCATATCGCCCAGTCCGGGCGCCCCGGCCCGGCGGTCCTCGCCCTGCCGGAGGACATGCTGCGCGACCTGGCCGACGTCCCGGTGCCGGGTCCCGCCGCTGCGGCCAAGGCCCATCCCGGGCCGGACGACCTGCGCCGCCTGCGCGAGATGCTGGCGGCCGCCCGGCGCCCGCTGCTGCTGGTCGGCGGGGGCGACTGGACCGACCAATCGGGGGCGCAGATCCAGGCCTTCGCCGAGGCGAACGGCCTGCCGGTCGCCTGCTCCTTCCGCCGCTTCGATGTCGTCGACAATGCCAGCCCGAACTATGTCGGCGATCTGGGGACGGGTGCGGCCAAGGATCTGGTCAAGCTCGCCAAGGATTGTGACCTGCTGATCGCCGTCGGGGCGCGTCTCGGCGAGATCACGACCCAGGGCTACGAGCTGCTCTCCTCGCCCGAGCCGCGCCAGACCCTCGTCCATGTCCATCCGTCGGCGGAGGAACTGGGCCGCGTCTTCCGCCCGGCGCTGGGCATCCAGGCCGGCGTCGGCAACTTCGCCGCCGCGCTCGCCGGACTGGCGCCGGTCGACGGCTCGGCCTGGGCGGACTGGCGGCGGGCCGCCCGTGCCGCCTACGAGGCGCAGCTCGTGCCGGGCCCGCATGCCGGCCCCATGGATGTCGGCGAGGCCATGGTCGCGCTCCGCGCGATGCTGCCGCGGGACGCCATCGTCACCGCCGACGCCGGCAACGCCAGCGGCTGGCCGCAGCGCTTCCTGCAGTTCGGCCGGCCCGGCCGGTTCCTCGGCCCGACCTCGGGCGCGATGGGCTATGCGGTGCCGGCGGCGGTCGCCGCCGCGCTGCGCCATCCCGATCGCCGCGTCGTCGGCTTCGCCGGGGACGGCGCGTTCATGATGTCGGGGCAGGAGATCGCGACGGCGATCCAGTACGGCGCGACGCCGATCCTGGTCATCCTCAACAACAACATGTACGGCACCATCCGCATGCACCAGGAGCGGGACTTCCCGACCCGCGTCCACGGCACCGAACTGACCAATCCGGACTTCGCGGCCCTCGCCCGCGCCTATGGCGCCCACGGCGAGACGGTCGAGCGCACCGCCGACTTCGCCGCGGCCTTCCAGCGCGCCTGCGATTCCGGCAAGCTTGCGGTGATCGAGGTCAAGACCGATCCGGACGTCATCACCACGCGCACCACGCTGACGGCGCTGCGCGAGGGGGCGCTCGCCCGGCGATAGAGCATCCTGGCGAACCGCGCTGCGCCCGGCGGCCGGGGAGGCGGCCGGGCGCGGCGGCGGACAGCGGGTGGAGGTCACGGACATGCCGGAGGATGGGCCGAAGCCGCGATGGCCCCGAGCGGGGTGGATCGCTCCGCTCCACCTCCACATCACGGCCGTGTTCCTGGCCGTGCTGGGCCTCATCGTCCTCGCGCTCGGCCTCATCGCCGCGCAGCGCTCGGGTGTGCTGGTCAACGGCGTCGTCTCGGCGGTGTTCGGCGGCGCCGCCGACCGCGCCGTCGACGGGCTGCAGCGGCTCGAGCTTCGCGCCAGCGCGACCGCCGAGGCGCTGGCGGCCGATCCGATCGCCGCCGCGATGCCCGGGGACCGGCCCGAGGATCTGCGGCCCCTGGTGCTGGCCCTGCGCATGGCGCCCGGCCTTTCGGCCGCCTATGTCGGCTATCCGAACGGCGACTTCGTCCTGCTCCGCCCGATCGGCGCCCAGGCCGTCCGTCTCGACGTGCCTGCGCAGACCGCATGGATGGTCCAGCGCATCGACCGGACCGGCCAGTGGTTCGAGTTCCGCGATGTCGACTTCCGCCTGATCGAGCGCCGCGACCGGGTGGACTATGCCTTCGATCCCCGGGTCCGGCCCTGGTTCGAGGAGGCGCGGGCCGATCGGACCGTCCTCACCGCCCCCTACATCTTCTTCACGACGCTGGAGCCGGGCGTGACGGCGGCTCGCCGCGCGGCAAGCGGCGCCGTCGCCGGGGTCGACGTGTCGCTCTGGGATCTGTCGGCGCGCCTGCCGCGCGGACATCCGGCGGAAGGCACCGAATCGGCGGTGCTGGATGCGTCCGGACGCGTCCTCGCCTATTCCGATCCGGCCCGCCTCGAGCGCATCGTGTCGTCGCGCTCGGTCGACGCGACGGAGCCCGTCCAGATCGCGCTGCCGACCGCGGCCGAGGTCGGATCGCCCATCCTGCCGATCCTCGCCGACCGGGTCCGCGGCGGTGAGCGGGCCTTCGGCGACAGCCAGGACATCGGCGACCGCCGCTGGCACCTGCGCGCGGCCCCGCTCGCCGGCCGTGGCCTGACTTTCGTGATGGCGGCGCCGGCCGACCAGCTGGCGCCCGATGCCACGACGGTGCGCCGCCGCCTGATCGTGGTGCTCGGGCTCGCCATGCTGCCGGGGGCGGTGGCGGCCTGGCTCATGGCGCGCCGCTTGGCCCGGCCGGTCGCGACCTTCGCGCGCGAGGCGGAGGCGGCCGCCCGCCTGGATTTCGGCGATCGACCGCCGCTGCCGACGCACATCACCGAGCTGGCCGAACTCGACCGCGCCTTCGCGGGAATGCGGACGACCCTGAACGGCTTCACGGCGGCGGCCCGCGGCTTTCTCGAGGCCGACGAGCCGGATCGGCTGGCGGAGGTGGCGCTGGACGCCGTGATGGGCGTGGCGAGGGCCGATCGCGGCGTGGCCTGGCTCTGCCCCGAAGGGGGCGGCCCGCCGGGACCGGTGGCGATGCGCGGCGCACGCAGCGAGGCGGGCGCCGCGGCGTCGCCGCTGGGCGCACGCATCGCCGCCGCGGGCGAGCCGGTCGTGCTGCCGATGCAGGGCGACGACCCCGCCCTCGGACCGATGGCTGGCCCCCCCGGCCCCGTCGCCGTTCTCGGCATCCCGCTGCTGACCGGCCGCGGCGAGGTCGCGGGCGCGCTGGCGGTCGTGCGCGCGGACCCCGACGGCAGCGGCTTTCCGGCTTCGGCGCTGGCGGTGGCGCAGGCGATCGCGCGGCCGGTCGTGCTCGCGATCGATCGCTGCCGGCTGGTCGCGGCGCAGCGCCGCAGCCTGGAGCAGCTCCGCCTGCTGGAGACGGCGATCGGCCGCATCAACGACATCGTCATCATCACCGAGGCCCGGCCGATCGACGCGCCCGACGGCCCTCGCATCGTCTACGTCAACGACGCCTTCGTCTCGCGCACCGGCTTCTCGCGCGCCGAGGCGATCGGGGCGACGCCGCGCATCCTGCAGGGCCCGCGGACCCAGCGTGGCGAACTCGACCGCATCGCCGACGCCCTGGGCCGCTGGCGGCCGATCCGTTCCGAGGTGATCAACTACACCAAGAGCGGACAGGAGATCTGGCTCGAGCTCGACATCGTGCCGATCGCCGACGATACCGGCTGGTTCACCCACTGGGTCGCCATCGAGCGCGACGTGACGCGGCGCAAGCAGATGGAGGAGGCGGCTCGCCTCAGCCAGGAGCGCTTCCGTCTGGTCGCCCAGGCGACCAACGACGTGATCTGGGACTGGGACATCGCCACCGGCCGAATCTGGTGGAACGACAGCCTCGGCGAGCGGTTCGGCCTGGTTCCCTCCGCCGGCGGGCGCGGGCTCGACGAGCGCCTCGCCCGTGTCCATCCGGAGGACCGCGACCGGGTGCAGGTCGGCATAGAGCGGGCGATCGCGGGCGACGCCGCTTCCTGGCAGGACGAATACCGCTACGCCCGGGCCGACGGCTCCCATGCCGTCGTGGTCGACCGCGCCTCCATCATCCGCGGCCCGGACGGCAAGGCGCTGCGCATGCTGGGCAGCATCCTCGACGTCTCGGAGCGGCGCGAGTTCGAGGAGCGGCTGCGCCAGTCGCAGAAGCTGGAGGCGGTGGGCCAGCTGACGGGCGGCGTCGCACACGATTTCAACAATCTGCTGACCGTCATCATCGGCAACTCGGAGGTGCTGACCGACGGCTTGGCCGACCGGCCGGCGCTACAGCAACTGGCTCAGATGTCGGCGACCGCCGGCGAGCGTGCGGCCGAGCTGACCCAGCGGCTGCTCGCCTTCGCGCGCCAGCAGGCGCTGGCGCCCCGGGCGATCGACCTGCGCCGGCTCGTCGCGGGCATGGAAGGGTTGCTTCGCCGCACGCTCAGCGCCGACATCGACATCCGGGTGGAGGTGCCCTGCGGGCTGCCGCCGGCCCAGGTCGATCCGGGTCAGCTGGAGGTGGCGCTGCTCAACCTCGCGCTCAACGCGCGCGACGCCATGCCGGACGGCGGCACGCTGACGCTGGCGCTGCGGGACGCCGACGCCGAGGAGCCGGGCATGGTGGAGATCGCGGTCGGCGATTCCGGCACCGGGATGCCGCCCGACATTGCGGCCCGCGCCTTCGATCCGTTCTTCACGACGAAGGAGGTCGGCAAGGGCAGCGGCCTCGGCCTCAGCATGGTCTACGGCTTCGTCCGCCAGTCGCGCGGACAGGTGCGCATCGACACCCGCCCCGGTGAAGGCACCACGGTGCGGATGTTCCTGCCGCGCGCGTCGGCCGGGGTGGCGAGCGAGGGGCGGGGGCCACGCCAGGACGTCGTGGGCGGGTCGGAGGCGGTCCTGCTGGTCGAGGACGATCCGCTCGTCCGCGACCATGCGACGAGCCAGCTGCGCGAACTCGGATACCGGGTGACCCCGGTATCGTCGGGTCCGCAGGCACTCGACATCCTCGTCACCGGTGCCGAGGTCGATCTGCTCTTCACCGATGTCGTCATGCCGGGGGGGATGAACGGGCTCCGGCTGGCCACGGAGGCACGGCGCCTGCGCCCCGGACTGCGCGTGCTGCTGACCTCGGGCTATGCCGATGCCGGTGTCCGGGACGGCGCCCGCGACGCGGCGCTGCCGCTGATGAGCAAGCCCTATCGGCGGGAGGTCCTGGCGGCCACGGTGCGGCAGGTGCTCGACGGCGCGTAGCGGTCCGCAAAATTTCGGTGAACCTCGCGGCAGGCGGCTGCGACGGAGGGGGTGAACGGTTCCCGACCACCCCCTCCCGGAAGCCAAGCCCATGTCCCGCCCCCTGCAGTCCGCCCTTCGCGCCTCGGCCTTCCTCCTCGCCATTGCCACCGGCCTCGGTGCATTCGCGGCGACGGAAGCGCGACCGCAGTCGGCACTCGCCGAGGAAGCGGCGCTGATGGCCCATTTCACCGACGACGTGCGGGTGCTCAATCCCGTCGGCGCCGCGCCGCGCGCCGATCTCACGCTCTGCCGCGGTGCCGTGGTCGCCGTGTCCTACCGGGTGGCGGCCAGCTACGAGCAGGTCCGCCGGCTGCACGAGGCGGCCTTGCGCAAGTACGGCGCCCCGCTGGCCGCGCCGATCGCCGTCAGCCATGGCGCGATCGCGCCGCTGACCTACCGCATGGGCGACGTGACGCTGACGATCGAGAGCGCAGGCGGGGAGGTCATGACCCACCACCGGCGTCGTAGCGCCTGCACCCTTCGGACGAGCTGATACGGACCCGATCGGCTCGGACGGAGCGAGCCCCGCGCGCCTGGACCGGCACGCGGGGCTCGTGCCGTTTGCGGTTCAGCCGTAGCCCAGCCCGCGCGGCAGCGCGGTCGAAATCTGCGGGACGAGCACGACCAGGAGCAGGACGAGGATCTCCGCGATCAGGAACGGCACGATCCGGCGCACGAGGCGCGGCAGACCGACCTTGGCGATGCCGTCGACGACGAAGAGGCAGAGGCCCATCGGCGGCGTGATCAGCCCGATCATGAGATTGAGCACGACCACCATCGCGAAATGGATCGGGTCGATGCCGAGCTGGCTGGCGATCGGCGCGAGGATCGGAACCAGCACGATCATCGCCGCCATGCCCTCGATCAGGCAGCCGACGATCAGCAGCAGCGCCGTCACCAGCAGCAGGAACAGGATCGGATCGTTCGCCTCACCCAGCACGAAGGCCGCGAAGCGCTGCGGCACCTGGTCGGTCGTCAGGATCCAGTTCAGCAGATTGGCGGCCGCGATGATGAAAAGGATCACCGCGGACAGCAGCATGCTCGATGCCAGCACCCGCACCAGCGCGCCGATGCTGACGGTGCGCAGCACGAACATGCCAACGACGAGCGCGTAGAGGACGGCGACCGCGGCGGCCTCGGTCGGTGTCACGACGCCGCCGAGGATGGTGGCGAGGATGATCACCGGCATCAGCAAGGGCACGATGCCCTGGCGCAGGGCGACCGCCAGTTCGCGCCGACCGGCCCGGACCCGCGTCGGCGGCGCCTCGTCGCGCAGGCGGACCCGGACGATGACCGCCAATGCCAGGCCGAGCAGGAGGCCCGGCACGACGCCGGCGAGGAAGAGGGCGGCGACCGATTCGCCGACGATCAGCGCATAGATGATCATCGGGATGCTCGGCGGGATGATCGGGCCGATCACCGCCGCCGCGGCGATCAGCGCGGCCGCGCCGTCCCGCGGGTAGCCCTCGCGTTCCATCTCGGGGATGAAGACGCGCCCGAGCGCCGAGGCGTCGGCGACCGCCGATCCGGAGATGCCGGCGAAGATGACGGACGACAGGATCGCGACCTGGCCCAGTCCCGTCCGCACATGGCCGACGAAGGCCGACGAGAGGCGGATGATGCGCTGGGTGATGCCGCTCTCGTTCATCAGCTCGCCGGCGAGGATGAAGAGCGGCACCGCCATGATCGGGAAGGAATCGAGGCCGTTGAACAGCCGCTGCGCGATCAGCATGTCCGGCAGGCCGCGCTCGAAGGCGACCACGCCGCAGACCAGCACGATGGAGAAGGAGATCGGCAGGCCGATCAGCAGCAGCCCGACGAGGAGTGCGACGGCCGGACCGGTCACGGCCGCCGGCCCGCGACGAGGCCCCGCGCGTCGGTCACCAGGAGGCGCAGCGCCTCGATCGTCAGCAGCACTGCGGCCGTCGGCATGGCGGCATAGACCCACGCCATCGCGATCCCGCTGGACGGCGCATCCATGAAGCCGAGGCGTTCGACCAGCACCGATCCGGCCCGCCACAGAACCCAGGCGGTGCCCAGCGAGAGCAGGTGGCTCGCCAGCCGCAGCGCCATGACCCAGGCCCGCGGCAGGCTGTCGACGAGCAGGGTCAGGGCGACGTGCTGGCCGGCCCGATAGGCCAGCGCGATCCCGATCATCGTTCCCCAGACCATGGCGTAGCGCGATACTTCCTCCCCCCAGATCAAGGGCTGGTGGAGGAAGTACCGCATGCCGGCATTGCCGATCGCGAGCGCGAACATGGCGAACCCGGCCAGGGCCAGCGCGCCGGTGGTGACCCTGTCGTAGATGCGCCAGAACATCGCCCGCGACCTGCCTCAGTCGACCTTGAGTTCGGCTTCCACCGCGGCCACGGCCTGCTGTGCCGCCTCGACCCAGCCGGGCTCGACCGCGGTCTTCAGCCAGGCCAGCACGGGTGGCTGGGCGGCGGCCCGGAACTGTTCCAGCTCGGCGGCGGTCGGCTTGTAGATCTTCATGCCGAGCCGCGTCAGTTCGGCGACGCCGGCCGCGGAGGTCAGCTGCTGGATGCCCCGCCCGACATCCTGGGCGATGACGGCGTTGCGCCGCAGCATCGCCTGGTCCTCGGCGGACTGCTTGCGGAAGAGGGCTTCGTTGATCAGCAGGAAGTCCGTTCCGTAGACATGCTGGTCCAGCGTCATGAACTGCTGCATCTCGTGGAACTTGTTGGAGAGGATGATGGCGACCGGGTTCTCCTGACCGTCCACCACCTTGGTCCGCAGGGCCCCCGGCGTCTCCGGCCAGGCGACCGGCGTGGGGATCGCGCCCAGGCCCTTCATCATCTCGACATAGAGCGGCAGCTGCTGCACCCGGATCTTGAGGCCCTTGAGGTCGGCCGGGGTCCGGATCTCGCGCACCGAGTTGGTGAAGTTGCGGAAGCCGATCTCGCCGTAGGCGAGGATGCGCATTCCGGTCTTCTTCAGGCAATGGTCGGCGAGCTTGCGCCCGAACGGTCCGTCGAGCGTGCGCCAGGCGACCACGGCCGAGGGGAAGAGGAACGGCAGGTCGAGGACCGCAGCCTCCTTGCAGTAGTTGCCGAAGACGCCGGACGCCATGGTCAGCTCCAGCGCACCGGCCTGCACCTGCGCGACCAGCTCGACCTCGCCGCCGAGCTGGCTGGCCGGATAGAGCTGGACCCGGAAACGGCCGCCCGATTCTGCCTCGACCAGGTTCTTGAAGACGTCGCCGGCGGCGCCCTTCTGGGACACGCGCCAGTCGGCGGGATTGACGTGCGCCAGCTTCAGCGTCGTCTGCGCCAGGGCAGCGGGGGCGGCTGCAAGGCCGGCGAGCATCAGCCCGGCGGCCGCGGCGTTCCAGAAGCTCCGATTCTGCTGCATGAACTGTCCTCCCATTCTCGTGTCGTTGCCCCGTGCCGGACGGGGGCGGGGCGTCATCCGGCGAACATCGCCTCCGGCAGGCCGCGCGGGCCCGGCTCCAGCGCCAGCAGGGCACCCGCCCAGGGTTCGACCGCGAGCGTCGCGTCGCCGAGGAACTTGCGGGCGGTGGTGACGTACAGGGTGCGGTAGTCGTCTCCGCCGAAGGCAAGGCAGGTCGGGTTCGTCACCGGCAGGGGGATCACCCGGTCGACCCGCCCGTCCGGTGCGTGGCGCACGATCCGCCCGCCACCGAACATGGCGATCCAGAGGCAGCCGTCGGCATCGACGCAGGCGCCGTCGGGGCGGTCACCGGTCGCGGTATGATCGATGTGTACGCGGCGACGCGAGAGCGTGCCGGCCTCGGCGTCGAGATCGTAGGCCCAGACCACGAAGCGGCGGGTGTCCGAGACGTAGAGCGTGCGCTGGTCCGGCGTGATCGCGACCGTGTTGGTGACGATGACCCCGTCATGCTGGCGGACCACGCGCCCATCCGGGTGGACGCAGTAGAAGGCGGCCTGGGGGCGATGCAGGGCGAGGTCCATGCTGCCGATCCAGAACCGGCCGGCGGCATCGGCCCGCCCGTCATTCAGTCGGTTGCCGATGGCCTCGTCCTCGATCGCGGCGAAGTGCGCGAGCCGTCCGGTGTCGGGATCGAGGGCCGCGAGCGACGATCCGGTCGCGACGAGGAAGCCGCCGGCCCGGCGGAGGGCCAGAGAGCCGAGCCAGGTCGCCTGGACGGGCCGCGCGCGATGTTCGGCCGTAGCGGGATCGAAGCGGTGCAGGCAGGGGCGCTCGATATCGATCCACCAGAGGGCACGGGTCCGCGGGCACCAGATGGGCGTTTCCCCGAGCAGGTCGCCGGCCTCCACGGCGCAGCGCAGGCCGCTGGCATCGGCGGCCCCGGATGCGGCTGCCCGCCGGCCTGCTGTCATCGCGATTCCCCCGGGATGGCCGCCTGCGCGGGCGGGGGCCCGCGGACGGCGATCATTGGCCGCGAAATGTACGAACTCGTTCGTTAGTGTCAATCGGAGAGCATCGCGGCTTGCCCGGGACCGTCGCTCGGGCTAAGCGGCGGTCGGACGCATTGCCGATGTCCAGGACAGGCCGATGAGCGACAGCGGCCGGGCGCCCCGGCCCCGGACCAACAATCCCGAGCGCACCCGGCGCGACATCCTGGAGGTGGCGCTGCGGGAGTTCGCCACCAACGGCTTGAGCGGGGCGCGCATCGACGAGCTCGCGGCGCAGACGCGCACGAGCAAGCGCATGATCTACTATTACTTCGGCAGCAAGGAGGGGCTCTATCTCGCCGTCCTGGAGGAGGCCTACCGGCGCATCCGGGCGGACGAGGGCACGCTCGACCTGCAGCACCTGCCGCCGCTCGACGCGCTGGCGGCGCTCGTCCGCTTCACCTTCGACTACGAGAACGCCAACGCCGACTTCATCCGGGTCGTGATGGTCGAGAACATCCACCACGGCCGCCACATCAAGCAGTCGGAGACGATCCGCCAGCTCAACAGCACGGCGATCAATGTGCTGCGCGACATCTGCGAGCGCGGCGTGCGGTCCGGTGTGGTGCGCGCCGACGTCGACCCGGTCGACCTCCACATGTCGATCAGCGCCCTCTGCTTCTTCAACGTGTCGAACCGCCATACCTTCGGCACGATCTTCGGCCGGGACATGGCCGCTCCGGAGGAGCTGGCCCGACGCCGCGAAGTGGTGGTCGAGACGATCCTGCGGTGGGCCGCGCCGGGAGGCGCGCTTCGCGATCGCTGCTGACCCTCCGCGCGGGCTGGATTCCACGCGTCCCATGTTGTACGCACCGGTTCGTACATCGTGGCTGCGCTCCAACCATCCCAAACACCGATGCAGGACACGCGGACCCGGACCGTGCGTGTCGGGCTGATCGGCGCCGGCATCCAGGCGTCGCGATCGCCGGCCCTGCATCGGGCCGAGGCGGTCGCCCACGGCCTGGCGCTGGCATACGATCTGTTCGATCTCGATGGGATCGACGGCGGCGCCGCGGCGCTGCAGCGCCTGCTGCAGACGGCCGCGGGCGAGGGCTATGCCGGCCTCAACATCACCCATCCCTGCAAGCAGCAGGTGCTGGACCATCTCGACGAACTGTCCGCCGAGGCCGAGGCCCTGGGGGCGGTGAACACGGTGCTGTTCCGGGACGGCTGGCGGGTCGGCCACAACACCGACTGGTGGGGCTTTGCCGAGAACATGCGCCGCGGGTTGCCCGGGGCGGCGCTGCACCAAGTGCTGCTGCTCGGCGCCGGCGGCGCCGGGGTGGCGGTCGCGCATGCGCTGATGATGCTGGGGACCGAGCGGCTGCTGGTCTGTGACCTCGACCACGCGCGGGCCGGACGGCTCGCATCCGGGCTGTCCGCGCGCTTTCCCGCCCGCACCATCGTGGTCGCCGACGCTCCGGCCGTCGCAACGGTGGACGGCATCGTCCATGCGACGCCGACCGGCATGGCCGATCATCCCGGCCTGCCGCTCGACCCCGACTGCCTCGATCCCCGCCAGTGGCTGGCGGAGATCGTGTATTTTCCGCTGGAGACCGCGCTGCTGCGCGAGGCGCGGCGGCGGGGGCTGCGAACCCTCGACGGCGGTGGCATGGCGGTGTTTCAGGCGGCCGGTGCCTTCCGCCTCTTCACCGGCATGGAGCCCGATGCCGAGCGGATGCTGCGGCACTTCCGGTCGATGGGCTGATCGTATCTGCCCGATGGCGTCACCGCGCGACGCGCGCGACGAGCAGCCTCCGCAGCGCCGCCCGGTCCAGTTTCGCCCCTGCCGTCTTCGGTAGCGCGTCGAACGCGATCACCCGGGCCGGCGAGTGCCCGCGCGGGAGGAATGCGCGACAGTGCTCAAGCAACTCGTCCTCCGACGCGGGCGCGAGCAGGACGACGGCTGCGACCGGCACCGCCCCGAAACGGCGTTCCGGAATGCCGACGGCGGCAGCCTCCGCGACCGCGGCGTGGGTCGCCAGGCATTCGACGATTTCGCTCGGATAGACCTTGCGGCCGCCGACGTTGATGACGTCGTCGGTGGGCCCCTTGAGGAAGAGGTGGCCTTCCGCGTCGAAGCAGCCGAGATCGCCCGGATAGAACCATCCCCCGGCGAAGCGGCTGGAAGCGCCGGGCTCGCTCGACGCGTAGGCATCGGGATAGGCGGGATGGCACGCCCGCACCTCGCCGACCGCGCCGGTCGGAACGGGCCACCCGCCATCGTCCACGACCTCGACCGCGATCGCGGCGATCGGCCGCCCGGCCGTTCCGGGAACGCGGCGCAGGTCGTCGGGCGTGGCGACGGCGATCAGCCCGACCTCGTTGGTGGCATAGAGGACATAGAGTGCGGGAGACACCTCGGCCATCACCCGCACGCGCTCGCCCTCGGTGAGCGCGGCGCTGGTCGTCAGCAGCGCGAGCCCGGGCAGGAGCGGCCGCGGTCCTGCCCGGTCCAGCAGGTGGCGGAGATGGGTCGGGGTGATCGAGGTCCATGTCCCCCCCAGCCGCCGCACGGCGGCGACGAGGTCGTCGACGCTGCCCAGCGGCGGCGGCAGCACGACCGCCGATCCGCAGAGGAGGGCATGCTGCACGCTGACCCGGCCGAGTTCGAAGGCCATCGAGACGATCGACAGGTAGCGGTCGCCGGTTGCCCACAGGATCGTCGACCGCAGGAACTCCAGCTGCGACAGCTCGTAGCGATGGGTGACGGGCGTCAGGCGCGGTACGCCGGCCGTGGTGCCCGACGAGCGGCGAAAGCCGCAGAAGTCGTCGGGCTCCGGTGGCGGCGGCAACTCCGCGGCGGGGTCGCCGCCGGCACCGATCGCCACGAACGGCACCGCCCAGCCGGCATTGTCGTCCGGTGTGCCGACCGCGATGACGGCGCCGGCCGCGACCGCCAGTGCGTCCCGAATGCCGGGCGGGTCGCCAACGTCGGTGATGAACGGCACGGCCGCCAGGCGCTGCAGGGCGAACAGCGCCACGATGTGCGCCGGATCGTCGCGCATCGCCAGCGCGACGCGCGCGCCACGGCCGATGCCGGCGCGGCGAAAGGCGTCGCCCTGGGCGCGGATCGCCCGATCGAACGTGGAGAAGTCGATGGTGCCCGCGTCCGAGACGATTGCCGGCGCCGTCGGCCGGTTGCTCGCGTGAACGCCGATCGCCTCGCCGAAATACCGGTGCTTGCTAGCGGAGATCGAGGACATGGAGCGTCAGCGCCTTTCGTTCCGCCGGCCCGAGACGGTCCTCGAAGCCCGGCATCTCGCCCTTCCGGCCGTCCCAGACGCTCGCCATGATCGCGGCAGGGTCGCCGCCATGGGTCCAGTGGGCGTCGGTGAGGTCGGGGCCGCCGACCATCCGGCGCCCCTTGCCGTCCGCGCCGTGGCAGGAGGCGCAGTCCGACGCGAAGAGCGTCCGGCCCTCGTCGATGCGCGCCTTCGGGGCGTCGCGCGCCGCCGCCGGGTCCGACAGGGTGCGGACATAGGCGACGATGCTCTCCGCCTCCGGCCGCGTCAGCAGCCCGCGCGGGCCGAACGGCGCCATCGACGACATCCGCGTGTCGGGATGGGTCGCGTTGATGCCGACGCGGATCGTCTCGGCGATCGTCTCGGGCTCGCCGCCCCAGCGCCATACGCCGATGCGCAGGCTGGTCACCCCCGGCCCGCCGCTGCCGTCGGCACCGTGGCAGGATGCGCAATGCGTCGCGAAGAGGCGGCTGCCGACCGCGCGCGCCGCGTCCGTCAGGCCGGCATCGTCGGCGAGCCCGACCCGGACCGGTGCCAGGAGGCTAGCGGCGACCAGGGTCGCGAACGGGAGCAGGCGGTTCTTCATTCGGCACCTCGCGGCGGGCCATCCGGATCGTGCTACGCCACCATCACGCCGTCCAGCGCCGGCTCACCCCAGCCGGATCGCGTGCCGCGCGAGGAAGTCGCGGAAGCCGGCGCGCTCGGGGACCGATAGTTGCCGGGCCACGTTCTCCGACCAGGGGCAGTATTCGGCGACGCCGTAGCGCTCGGTCTGGCGCTGCGAGCCGGGTGCCACCGGAGCCCGGGCGTGGCGACGGCGGTCGTACGCCTCGATCACCTCCGGCAGGCGGGTGTCGTCGTAGCGGTCGACATGGACGACGGCCGCCGGCGGCAGGCGCATCGAGACCCGTCCCTCCGCCGCCGGCCAGCCGAGGCAGAAGCCGGCGATCGGGAAGACCCCGTCCGGCAGCCCCAGCAGTTCCGCGAGCGCATCGATGTGGTTGCGCACCATGCTGATGCAGCAGCAGCCGAGGCCCGCCGCCTCCGCCGCCAGCAGGAACGTCTCCATGGCGAGCGCGGCGTCCACGGCCGCATTCATGAAACTGTCGACATTGTCGTTGGCGTTGGGCTTGCCGCGCAGTTCGCCCAGCTGCCGCCCGCGCCGCATGTCGCCGAGGAAGACGAGGAACACGGGCGCCTCGGCGACCCAGGGCTGGGCCGGCAGCCAGGACGCGATCTCCCGCCGCTTCGCCGGGTCGCGCACGACCAGGATCGAATATTGCTGGAGGTCGGACTTGGCCGGCGCCGACTGCGCGCAGGCCAGCAGCACCGAGAGCAGCCCATCCGGCACCGGGTCCGGCTTCAGCCGCCGCATCGTCCGGCGGGAGAGAATGCGGGCGAGGGCGGGCGGCACCGTCTCCGGCAGGTCGGCCGGGGCGGCCTCGCCGAAGCGGGCGTCCCACAGGGGGGCGAGGGCAATGGCGGCAGGAGCGTCGGTCACGGGGCGGGTTCCTCCATCCTTCGGATCGTCTGTCGCCATGCTACGCGGCCCGCGCGGGTGTCGCGATGGCCATTGCGACGCCCTCGCGTTCCGGATACGTTCAGTTGCGATCTGTTCGCAATTGGAGGCGAGATGGCTGCGGACGACACCGGGACGATTCCCACCTGGCACCGGGACAGCACGCGCGAGAACGCGATGGGGCCGGCCCATGCGCCGGTCTGGCGACACCTCATCGACCTCGTGCCGGAACGCGACCTGACGCATGCCGAGGTGCTGGACTTCGGCTGCAACCAGGGCGGCTTCCTGCGCCTGCTGCACGCGATCCGCCCGTTCCGGTTCGGCCTCGGCGTCGACATCGCGGCGGAATCGGTGGCGCGGGCCGAGGCACTGAAGGGCGACCTGCCACTCGCCTACGATCTCGTCTCCGGCCTCGACGCCCATGCCGGGCGCTTCGACGTCGCGTTCAGCCACGAGGTCGTCTATCTCGTGCCGGACATCGACGCCCATGCCCGCAGCGTCCTGGCGGCGCTGCGGCCGGGCGGCGTCTACTATGCCGTGACCGGCTGCCACACCGGCAACCGGCTGTGGCCGCTCTGGCGGGAGCACATCCCGGCGACGACCAACGTCCGGACCCAGGACCGCTCCCTCGACGACTATGCCGAGGCCTTCCGACGGGCCGGCTTCTCGGTCGCGATGCGCCGCTTCGGCTTCGACGGATTTTCGCCCTACGACGGCCCCAGCCCCTACTATCCGACGGCCGCCGACCGTATGTACTACTACGCGGAGGCGAAGACGCTCTTCCGGCTGGTCCGTCGCGACTGAGCCGGGAGGCCCCGTCCGGTCGACGGACGCCCCGCCCCGCCTTCATCCGGAATTCCCACCAGCACCGAAAGGCGCTTCCCCATGCAGAACATCCAGCTCTTCATCGACGGCGCTTGGCGCGACGGCACCGGCGGCGGCGAGGAGATCATCAATCCCGCCACCGGACTGGCGATGGGCCAGGTCACCCATGCCTCGCCCGCCGACATCGAGGAAGCGCTGGCGGCGGCCAAGCGCGGCTTCGACGTATGGCGCAGGACGTCCGCCTACGACCGCTCGGCCATCCTGCGCAAGGCGGCCCAGACGCTGCGCGAGCGCGCCGACGCGATCGCCCGCGGCATGACGACCGAGCAGGGCAAGGTGCTGGCCGAGGCCAAGATCGAGGTCCTGGTGTCGGCCGACATCATGGACTGGTACGCCGAGGAAGGCCGCCGCGCCTACGGCCGCATCATCCCCGGCCGCGCGCCGGGCTCGCGCCAGATGGTCCTGCGCGAGCCGGTCGGCGTCGCCGCCGCCTTCACGCCCTGGAACTTCCCGGCCCTGACGCCGATGCGCAAGATCGCGGGCGCGCTCGCGGCCGGCTGCTCGCTGGTCATCAAGCCGTCGGAGGAGACGCCGGCGACCTGCGTCGAGATCGCCCGGGCGCTGGACGAGGCGGGGCTGCCCAAGGGTGTGCTCAACCTCATCTTCGGCGTGCCGGCCAAGGTTTCCGAGCAGGTCATCGGCTCGCCCGTCGTGCGCAAGATCTCGTTCACCGGCTCGACCGCGGTCGGCAAGCTCCTGATGGCCCAGGCCGCCAAGGGCGCCAAGCGCTCGACCATGGAGCTCGGCGGCCATTCGCCGGTCATCGTCTTCGACGACGTCGACGCGGCCAAGGTCGCGGCGGTTGCGGCCGGCGGCAAGTACCGCAATGCCGGCCAGGTCTGCGTCTCGCCGACCCGCTTCTTCGTGCATGAGAGCAAGTACAAGACCTTCGTCGAGACCTTCGCCGAGGTCGCGCGCGGCCTGAAGATCGGCGACGGGCTCGATGCCGACACCAAGATGGGGCCGCTCGCCAACGCCCGGCGCGTCGATGCCATCGAGGGCTTCGTGCGCGACGCGGTCGAGCGCGGGGCCAAGCTGCAGACCGGCGGCAGCCGCTCGGGCAACAAGGGCTTCTTCTTCGAGCCGACGGTGCTGTCCGACGTGCCCGAGGATGCGCGGATCATGAACGAGGAGCCGTTCGGCCCGGTCGCGCCGATCGTGTCCTTCAAGAGCTTCGACGAAGTGGTGGAGCGGGCGAACAGGCTCGACTACGGCCTCGCCGCCTATGCCTTCACGTCGTCCGAGAAGACCGCGACCGCGGTCGCCGACGCGCTGGAAAGCGGCATGGTCGGCCTCAACAGCCTGGCCATCTCGACGCCGGAGACCCCGTTCGGCGGCGTCAAGGATTCCGGTCACGGTTCCGAGGGCGGCAGCGAAGGGCTCGACGCCTACCTCAACACCAAGTTCGTCGCCCAGTACGCGCCGGTCTGACCGCCGGCCGGACGGAGAGGGGCGCCGCCGGGCAGGGCTCGGCGGCGCCCTTTTTCGTTCGGGCGCGGCCATGCTAGCAAGGCGGCATGGCCAACTATCTCGATGGGATTCTCGGTCATGCGATACGCCGGCCGGACGCGCCGGCCCTGTCGCTCCCCGACCGGACGCTGACGTTCGGCGAACTGGGCGCGCGTCTCGCCGGGATCGCTGCCGGACTGACGCTGCAGGCAGTTCCGGCCGGTGCGATCGTCGCCGTCGCAGGGCGGCGCCAGGACACGACGCTTCTGACAACCCTGGGGATCATGCTCGGGGGCCGCATCGCACTGGCGCTCGACCCGCAGGCGCTGCCGTCGGACCGCCGGGCGCTGATCCGCCGCTCCGGTGCCGTCGCCGTGCTGGACGATGACGCGCGCCCTGACACGTATGCCTGTCCCGTGTTCCGGCCGGAGGATCTGCCGTCCGTGGGCGACGTCGCGCACGCGCGGCATCCCGGCGGCGGGCATCCCGCCCAGATCCTGGTGTCCTCCGGGACGACCGGGCCGGCCAAGCTCGCCGCCGTTTCGCATTGCGATCTGATCGAACGGTCGCGGGTGATCGGGCTGGTCGTCGGGGCGGTGCCGTCGGACCGCCATCTTCCGGTCATGAACCTCGCATACGCCCTGGCTCGCCTCTCGGCGATCCGCACGCTGGAGGCGGGCGGCGTCGTCCTGCTGCGTCCGTTGCCGTCCGGGGTGCCGGCACTGCTCGACCTGTTGCGGGCCGAGCGCGTCACCGGCCTCACGATGACGCCGAGCCATCTTCGCGCCATCCTCGACGACCTGGGCGACCAGCCGGCGCCGGCTCTGCCGGACGTCCGCTGGCTCTCGGTCAGCGGCGCCCTGCTGCCGCTCGCCGATCGCATCGCGGTGCGTCGACGACTGACGCCGGCGCTGC